>NZ_JYJB01000010.1 GCF_000956475.1 Microbacterium hydrocarbonoxydans | reverse complement strand
AAGGGGGAGAAGGGGAGAGTGAGGGTAAGGGGGAGAGAGCGGAGAGGGGAGAGGGGTCAGGCGGTGAAGACCTCGCGGCCGGCGAACCAGGTCGAGAGGACGCGCGCCTGGATCATGCGGTCGGCAGGACCGGCGACGGCATCCCGATCCAGCACGACGAAGTCGGCTGACTTTCCCACCTCGATCGAGCCCGTCTCGTCAGCGAGGCCCATGGCGCGCGCAGCGTTGATCGTGAACACCTCGAGCGCTTCCTCGGCGGTGATCGCCTGCTCCAGCCATAGTGTTCCCGGCGCGCGCCCGAGCGGATCAGCGCGGGTCACCAGTCCCTGCATCCCCTCGAGCGGATTCGGCGATTCCGACACAGGCCAGTCGGAACCGCCGGCGACGAGCCCGCCGGCGTCGATGATCGAGCGGTTCGGCTGGGAGTGCTCCGCCCGGTCGCCGAGGACGGCGGCCAGCGCGTCCGGGATCACTCCGGGGTACCAGATGAACGGCGAGATGTCGGCGCTCACCCGCAGGTCCACGAGACGGCGGATGTCGTCATCCGCGAGGAACTGTCCGTGCGCGATCTGGAAGGGCGTGTCGGTGAACCCCTCGGCCCGCACACGCTCGACCACGTCGAGCAGAAGCCGCGCCGAGCCGTCGCCGGTGGCATGCACCTTCGCGCCGAGGCCGCGCTCGGCGACCCGACGAAGCCAGTCGTATAGTTCGTCGAACGACATCGTCGTCGTGCCGTGGAAGTGCGCTCCGTGCGCATCGTCCGGCAGATAGGGGTCTATGAACAGCGCGGTGCGCGCCGGCGGCACTCCGTCGAGGAAGATCTTCGCGAAGTCGGGGCGGTGGTGCGCGGTGCGGAACTCCTCGCCGCGCGCGATCAGGTCGTCGCCGACGGGCTCGTGGCCGAAGATCTCGTCGTTGATCGTGAGGCTCGAGACCACCCACGCGTTGAGATCCCCGGCGTCGTCGAGCGATTTCAGGGCGTTGAGGATCTCGAGGGATGCCGCCGCATCCTGGAACGCGGTGACGCCGAAGCTGTTGAGCATCTCGACTCCTCGTCGCGACGCAGCGCGATGCTGCTCGGCAGACAGCCCGCCGGCGCGGGCGTGCGCCTGCGCGACCAGGATCCCGGCAGCCTCGAGCAGCACGCCGGTCGGCTCGCCGTCGGTCGCGTCGAGCAGCGTCACACCCTCGGCGGGGATCGCGTCCTTCGCGATTCCGGCCAGCCGCAGCGCCTCGCTGTTGGCCCAGCGGTTGTGATGGCTGTCGTCGGACAGCATGACCGGACGCCCGTCGGCGGCCTCGTCGAGACGGCGCCGGGCTGACGAGGTGTTCAGCTCGTCCATCAGCGTGCTCGCCCACGAGCCGCCCGTGATCCAGGCGCCGACGGGCAGCGATGCCGCGCGCTCGCGGACGAGCGAGAGGATCGCGTCGAGGTCGAGCGAGGTTCCGAAAGACAGCTCGAACAGGTCGGTCACGCCCGCGACTTCGTGGTGGTTGTGCACGTCGACGAAGCCCGGGTAGACGGCCGCCCCCGAGAGATCGCGCACCTCGGTCCGCCGGCCGCGGAACGCCTCCACGTCAGCATCCGAGCCGACCGCGATGATGCGACCATCGGCGACAGCGATCGCCGTCGCAACAGGACGCGACCTGTCGACGGTGCGCACCGTCGCACCGGTGAGGATGAGGTCGGCGATGGTCGTCATTCTCAGCGCTCCAGGGCGCGGGCCGGGTCGTACTCGACCGGGTGGACGGTGTTCGACAGTAGCCGGCCGTGCGCGCCGAAGGTGAAGTGCGTCGGCGTGGAGCCCGACTCGTCCCACCCGAAGAGCACGCCGTGCGAGCGGATGGCCTTCTGGTCGCGGTGGTCGGCGATGGTCACGGAGCCGCAGGGGATGACCTTCTCGCGCCACGTGAAGACGTAGATGCCCGGGCGGACCTTCCACACGGTGTTCGCGTCGGTGTCCGCCAGGCCCTGCTCGGGACCGGCGAGACACTGCCACGTGTACCAGTGCGGGGACAGGTAGACGTGCTCGTAGGCGTGGATGCTCGAGTACACCCACAGCACGCGGCGGCCGATGAGCTCCTGGGTCGGGGCGGGGGCCTCGCCGCGGGTCTCGATGCCTTCGATGAGACCGGGGGCGAACACCATCTGCACCGCGGTCTTGCCGGGGGAGGCCTGGCCGAGGATCGAGATGACGGAGAGCGCGTGACCGCTGGCGAGGTCGAGGATCAGCGTGACGGCCTCATTCGGCAGGTACCTGTGGTGGAACTGCGCATAGAACAGGTCTTCCGCGACCTCGATCACCTCGCAGTCATCGGTGTCCTCCGCGGCGGCGGTGTCGTCGCCGGCGCCGGGGTCGTACTTCCAGCTCACGGTTCCCGGGCCGAAGGTGTGGGTGATCCGGGTCCCGCGCTCGTCGATCACCGTGAACGTTCGCCCGTCGAGCGCGTCGCTCAGCTCTGCCTTGCTGGCGTCGAATCCGGGTGCGAGGCCGTCGAGCGGCAGCCAGGTGGAGGTGTCGGAGAGGTTGACTTCTTCGGCCATGATGGTTCCTTCTTGTGAGGGGCGGATGCCGGTGCGCGGCGTCGGTCGGCGCAGGAGGCTCAGCGCGTGCTGAAGCGCTCGAGGTCGGTGGAGAGGCCGTCGTACACGGCGGGCTTGGATTTCTTCAGGTAGACGCCGTAGCCGATGCCGCCGATCACGGCGAGCACCAGCAGCAGCGGCATCAGACGGATCGCGAGCTCCTGCGAGCCGGCGACGATGTCGAAGTTCACGATCGCGAGGATCGAGATCGCCGCGATGCCGAGGAAGCCGATGCCCGGGGCGATGAAGGTGCTCCACCATCTCGGGTCGCCCTTGCGGCGGAAGTAGACGACGATCGAGATCGCGGCGAGGCCCTGCAGGATCAGCACGCTGAGCGTGCCGAAGCCCAGCATCGCCGGCACGAGCGTCACGATCGGATCGGCTCCGGCGACCGCGAAGATCACCGCCACGATCGCGGCGAACGACGCCTGCACGATGCCGGCGAGCTGAGGGGCGCCGTTCGTGCGGGTGCGGGCGAGGGCCTGAGGCAGGATGCGGGCGCGCCCGAGCGAGTACAGGTAGCGGGTCGCGGAGTTGTGGAAGGCCAGCATGGCGGCGAAGAGACTCACCAGCAGCAGGATCATCATGATCGTGGTGAGCGGTCCGCCGAGGTACTGCTGCGCCAGCGTGAAGATGAGGTCTCCCGTGGGGAGGTGCTCCACGGCGGTCGCCTGTGCCTGCGCGACGCCGGTCGCGCTCACCACGGCCCACGTCGTGACGCCGAGGATGATGCCGATCGCGACGATCGCGGTGTAGGTCGCCCGCGGGATCGTGCGCAGCGGCTGCTTGGCCTCTTCGCTGAACAGCGCCGTGGCCTCGAAGCCGAGGAACCCGGTCGCCGCGAGCAGCAGCCCGATCGGAAGCGAACCCGAGAACACCCACTCCGGGCTGAAAGCGGCCACGTCGTAACCGGTCTGCGCGAGCACGGAGATGTCGAACACCACGAGCATGAGCGTCTCGAGCACGAGGCACACCCCCAGCACCTTCGAGCTGAAGTCGACGCCGACACGAGCGAGTACGAAGCAGACGACGATCGATGCGAGACCCCAGACCAGCCAATGCACGTCGAGACCCGTGAGATCGCGGATGATCGCCTGCATGAAGAAGCCGCTCGTGCCGATCGTGCCGACCACGAAGAAGTTGTAGCCGAGCGTCGCGATCAGTCCTGCGATCAGCCCGCCGGTGCGTCCGAGCCCCTTGACCACGAAGGCGTAGAAGCCGCCCGCGTTGACCAGCTGCTTCGACATCTGCGCGTAGCCGACTGCGAACAGCAGCAGGATCGCCGCGACGATGAAGAATGACATCGGGGTCCCGCCGCCGTTGCCCAGAGCGACGGCCAGCGACGCGACGACGACGATGCCGGTCAGCGGTGCGACGGCGGCGAGCACCAGGAAGACGATCCCGGCGACGCCCAGCGCGCCGGGGCGGAGAGCTGTGTGCTCGGTGGGCGGTGCGATCGGATCAGCCACGGCGGCTCCTTTGCTTGGTGACGGCCGGGCGCTCGGCAGGACTGTGCGCGCGGCATCGACAATGAGGGGGAATCGCCGACAATGCGAGTCTGCTCCGGCGCGGACGCCGGCGCTTGACGCTGAGCGAAGGACGGTGGTTCCAGGGCGCACAGCCCGGTGCCGGGGATAGGGTCGGGCGGATGCCGGGGAGCAGGATGACTGAGAAGACACCGCCGTTCTCACTCGCGCCACTCGGCGCGTCATCGGTGGTCCGAGGACGGTATGGAACTGGAACTGGCCGGGAGAACTGCGCTCATCACCGGTGCGGCAAGCGGGATTGGCCGTGCGACGGCGCGAGCGCTCGCCGCCGAAGGCATGCGCGTCGCCCTGCTCGACCGCGACGGCGGCGTATTGCGCGAAGCGGCATCCGGATGTCGCGACGCCGTCCTGCTCGTCGCCGATGTCACCGATGAGGAGCAGGTCGCAGCAGCGGTGCGCGCCGGAGCGTCAGAACTGGGCGGCCTCGACGCCGTGGTCTGCTGTGCGGGGATCTCGGGCCCTGTCGGGGCGGGGATAGAAGACGTCTCCCTCGCCGAGTGGAACGCGGTCTTCGCCGTCAACGTCACAGGTGCGTTCCTGGTTCTCCGGCACGCGCTGCCGGCGCTGCGGGCCGCAGGCGAAGCATCCGTGATCCTCCTCTCCAGCGACTCCGCCTTCGTGGCGTCACCCGGGATGACGCCGTACTGCGCCTCCAAGGCCGCCCTCGTGCAGTTCGCCAGGGCGCTCTCGGTAGACCTCGCAGGCACCGGCATCCGGGTCAACACGGTCGCGCCCTCGGTCGTCGACACTCCGATGAGCCGGGGCGATCTGGGAGAGCACGCCCTCGACGCCCCCGACTTTCCCGTGCAGACCGCCGACGAGGTGGCGGCGCACGTGGCCTACCTGGTGTCCCCGCGCAGTCGCGCGGTGAACGGCACCACCCTTCTCAGCGACTTCGGGTACACCGCCCGGTCGGGATTCCCCGCATAGCGCCCAGGCGCGACACAGAACAGGAGCAGCACATGGGACTCGCAGTCGGATCGACGGTCTCCGGACGCGTCGTCGTCATCACGGGTGGAGGGACGGGCATCGGCGCCGCGATCGCCGAGCGCTACGCGGCCGAGGGCGCGCACGTCGTCGTGGTCGGTCGTCGTCCGGAGCCGTTGGAGCGGGTCGCGAATGCGGTCGGCGCGCGGGCCGTCGTTGCGGATGCCGCCGACACGGCTTCTGCGAAGGCCGCCGTCGCCGAGGTGCTGGCCGCGTTCGGGCGCATCGACGTGCTCGTCGCGAACGCCGGCGGGCACGGCTTCTCGCCCGTTGGCGAGACGGATGACGCGGGATGGGAGGCGTCGATCAGAGCGAACCTCACCACGGCCTTCACGATGGCGCGCGAGTCGCTGCCCGCCCTCATCGAGTCGAAGGGCCAGATCGTGATCGTCTCGTCGCTCGCAGGCCTGTTCGCCGGGCCGTCCGTGGCGGGCTACACGGTCGGAAAGCACGCGCTGATCGGCCTGACCCGCACTCTCGCCCGCGACTACGGCAGGCACGGTGTGCGCGTGAACGCGATCTGCCCCGGCTGGGTGCAGACGCCGATGGCCGACGAGGAGATGGACGAGTTCGCCACGCACGCGGGCCTCGGCTCACGCGAGGAGGCGTACGCCGCGGTCACCGCCGACGTGCCGCTCCGCCGCCCAGCGCGCCCCGCCGAGATCGCCTCGGTCGTGCGCTTCCTCGGCTCGGGGGAGTCGTCGTACATCACCGGCGCCGTGATCGTCGCAGACGGCGGATCGCACGTGGTGGACGTGCCCACCATCGCCTTCGACCACGCCGGGATGTAGCGCGTCAGCCGACCGCGAGCTCGAACCCGCCGTCGGTCGCCACAACGGCGACCTGGGTGAGATCGGTCACGTGATACTCGGGGTCGTGCGCGACGGCGTGCGCGCCGACGCCGATCACCCGCATACCAGCGGCGTGTGCGGCCTGGATGCCCGCGCCCGAGTCCTCGAAGACCACGCAGTCGGCGGGATCGACGCCGAGCGTCTTCGCACCCAGCAGGAATCCCTCGGGGTCGGGCTTTGACCGCGTCACGTTCTCGGCGGTCACCGTGGTCGCGGGCACAATGAGCTCGGCTGCGCCCATGCGGGAGTTCATGAGCGCGACGTCGGCGGAGGTCACGATCGCGTGCGGGTGCGGGAGGAGCGCCTCGAGCAGCACGTCTGCGCCGGCGATCGCGATGACGCCGTCAACGTCCTTCGCCTCGTTCGCGAGCATCGACGCGTTCTCGGCGATGTTGATCGCGTGATCGCGCTCGGGGAGCAGGACGGCCATGCTCTGGTGTCCCTGGCGTCCGTGGATCACGCTGAGGACATGCTCCGGGTCGAGCCCGTGCGGCTTGGCCCATGCGAGCCAGATCCGCTCCACTGCAGCGGTCGAGTCGACAAGGGTCCCGTCCATGTCGAGGAGGACGGCGCGGGCGTGGACGGTCTGGGTCATGCTTCCCAGGCTAGCGTCGTCGGCTCCGCCGTTCCTGGGCGGGAGCATGTCACGTCATGACCGGAGACGCACCTGCGGGGGCGCTCTTCGGGCGCCCCCGCAGGATGATCCGCTCAGCCGCCGAGGTAGGCACGGTGCAAGAGCTCCGGATCGGCTTTGAGCTGCTCCGAGGTTCCCTGGAACGACACACGTCCGCCCGCTACGACCACGGCTTCGCGGGCGAGCCCCAGGGCGAGCTGGGTGAATTGCTCGACGAGCAGCACGCCCACACCCGACTCGGCGATCGACTTCACGATCGGCATGAGCCGCATGAAGACGACGGGTGCCAGTCCCAGCGACATCTCGTCGATGAGCAAGACGCGCGGCTTCGCCGCGAAAGCCCGCGCGAGCACGACCATCTGCTGCTCGCCGCCCGACAGCAGGGCGGTCGGGGAGTCGATGCGCTTCTCCAGCTCGGGGAACTGCGCGAGCACAGCATCCAGCTCGGCGGACGTCCGCGCGGTGAGCGAGATGTTCTCGCGCACCGTGAGTGAGGGGAACACGGCCCTTCCCTGTTCGATGTGCACGATGCCTCGACGTGCGCGGGCGACCCGGGACAGCTTGTCGATCGGCTCGCCGTCGAGGGCGAGCGATCCCGAGGAGTGAGGAGTGACGCCCGACACCGATTCGATCAGGCTCGTCTTGCCAGCGCCGTTCGGCCCCACGAGCGCCAGCACCTCCCCGCCGTGCACGGTGAGCGACACGTCGGAGATCACGGGGCCCGTGCCGCGGCTGACGGTCACGCCGTCGAGTACGAGTTCGCTCATGACAGCAGCTCCGTCTCTCCCATGTACGCCTTCACGACGTCGGGGTTCGCGAGGACATCGGCCTGCGGTCCGCTGGCCAGCACCTTGCCGAAATCGAGCACTGTGAGCATGGGGCATACGGAGCGCACGAGGTCGAGGTCGTGCTCGATGATGATCAGCGCGACACCGTATCGCGCGGGCAGCTCGCGCAGCCGGGCGGCCAGCGCGAGGTGCTCGTCGTGGGAGAGGCCGGCGGCCGGCTCGTCGAGGATCAGCAGGCGGGGCCGCGCGATCACGTTCGCCGCGACCTCGACCAGTCGCCGGGTGCCGACGTCGACGCTC
This sequence comes from Microbacterium hydrocarbonoxydans, assembly GCF_000956475.1. Lineage (GTDB taxonomy): Bacteria > Actinomycetota > Actinomycetes > Actinomycetales > Microbacteriaceae > Microbacterium > Microbacterium hydrocarbonoxydans_A. Next base: position 1,227,172 of record NZ_JYJB01000010.1, on the reverse strand, counting down.
GACAGACGCGCACGGGCGGAAGGGCAGCCGAAGAACTCCAGGACCTCGTCGATGTCGGATGCCGCGAGCCGGCGACGTGCGACGAAGCGCACATACGCCCCGACCGTGAGCGCGGGCGGCACGCGGTCCTGCTGGAACGTGCGCCGCAGACCGAGGCGTGCCCGTCTCGTGGGGGAGAGGCCTGCGAGATCGCGACCGCCCAGCAGCACGCGGCCGCCGTGCTTGGGCAGAAAGCCGCTGATCGCGTCGACGAACGTCGACTTGCCTGCGCCGTTCGGGCCGATCAGCCCCATGATCGACGCGGCCGGCACCTGGAACGACACGTCATCGTTCGCCTTGAGGGAGCCGAACTGCACGGTCAGCCCTTCGACGGTCAGCACCGGTTCGCCGCTCAGCGCGGCATGGTCGACCGTGGCGGTGGTGGTCGTCGTGATGGCAGTCGCGTCGTCGGCGGCATCCGGTGGCAGCGCCGTGAGTGCGGCGTTGGCCGTCTTGCGGTCGGCGCGGCGCCAGAACAGGTCGCGCACCGTCTGCCCGAGGTTGGTTCCGCCCGTCAGCGCCTGCACGCCGAGCACGCCGAAGACCACGAACCCCCAGTTCTGGTCGATGCCCCACCGCTTGAGGAGTTCGGGGACGAGCACCCAGAGGATGCCGCCGAGGATGGCCATGTCGATGAGGTGCGCACCCGACATGATCGCCAGGACGTAGAGTGCCAGCGACTGCAGCGGGGTGAAGCTCGAGGCGAAGGGCAGCTGCACCTGGCCGGCGAGGAGTCCGCCGGCGATTCCGCCGAGCGCGGCCGACACCGCGAATGCGGTGAGCTTCGCGACCTGCACGCTCTGACCGGCGGCCGCAGTGCCGCGCTCGGAGAAGGCGACGGCCTTCCACGACGAACCCCAGCGTCCGCGCTGCAGGAAGAACACCGCGAGTCCGCACACCGCGAGCACGACGATGGAGAGGAAGAAGAACTGGCGGTCGTTCGAGAACAGCGCAGGGCGCTCGATCGAGGTGCCGTCCACGGAACCCGGGAACTGGATCTGCACGAGGGTGACATCGGCGGCCGCCGCGAATCCCAGCGTGACGACCGCGAGGTTGACGCCGCGCAGGCGCAGCGCGGGAAGTCCCACGATGATGCCCACGAGCCCGGCGGCGACTGCCCCGAGCATCAGCCAGACGATGAAGCCGCCTGGTGCCTGCATGACGTTCAGCAGCGACACGACCCACGCGCCGACGGCTGCGAAGGTGAGCTGGCACAGCGCGATCATCCCGGCGGAGCCGGTGACTATCCCGAGGCCGAGGATGGCGATCGCTGCCACGACGGCACTGATCGCCAGGAAGACGAAGTACCCGGGAAGGGCGGCGCTGAGGATCGCGCCGACGCCGATCCCGGCGACGGCGACAGCGAACGGCCAGGTGGTCTTGAACCAGAAGCGGTCAGCGAGCGGCATCCCACACCTCCTTGCGCTGCGACCAGAGCAGCAGGACGACGATGAACACGAACGGCAGGAAGTTGCGCACCAGGGCGACCTCGTCGATCTGGGCCATCAGCCCGCCGAGGATGCCGAGCACGAGCCCGCCGAGGACGGCGAGATCGAGACGGCGGAAGCCGCCGAGGAGCGCTGCGGCGGACGCGGGCACGATGAGCATCGACAGCCCCGTGGCGTCGCTGGACTGCGACGGGGCGACGATCACGATCGCGATCGCGCTGATGATGCCGGTGACGAACCAGACGGCGACAGACAGCGGACGGGAGCGGATGCCGAGGAGCTCTGCCGTCGTCGGCCGCTCGGAGAGCGCTCGCAACTGGGTTCCGACCCGGGTGCGGCGCAGCACGATCCGCACGGCGACCGCCGTGACGATCGCCATGAGCACCGTGGCGACCGTGACCTGGCTGACCACGACACCGCCGAGGGAGAACGCGGGCCCCGCGATGAGCGGCGTGAACGGCTGCGGCTTGTTTCCGAAGAGGATGAACGACAGCGAGATCAGCAGGAGCAGAGGGCCGACGGTCATCGCGGAGCGGGTGGTGGTGGATGCTTCGGACAGCCAGGTGGCGGCGATCCAGCCGATCACCGCGGCGAGGAGCCCGGCGACGACGACGCCGAGGGTCGATCCGAGCCAGATCGGCAGGCCGAGCTGTTGCACGAGCCAGACGGCGGTGAACGCGCCGAACATCCCGGTCGCGGCCTGAGCGAAGTTGACGACCCGAACGAGGCGGCTCATCAGCGTCAGGCACACGCCGAGGACGGCGTAGAGTCCGCCGGCGGCGAGTCCGGCTATGGCGCCTTGCAGCATGAGGCGTCCTTTCTGATCTGAGGGGGAGGAATGCCCGCCGCCGCAGGAGCGGCGGCGGGCGGTGCCACTATTCGCCGATGCGCAGCCAGTCGTCTGCGACCTTCTCCCAGGCGTTCGTGCCGGACTTCAGGATGATCGGCCAGCCGGATGTGTTCTGAGTGCCGAACGCGTAGGGCGTCCCGACCATCGGGTTGTCGATCGGGTCCATCTCCTGCAGCGCCTTGGTGACGCTCTCGCGGGTGATGTCGCCCTTGATCGACTTCAGCACCTCGATGAAGTACGTCGCCGCGAGGTAGCCGCCCTGACTGAACGAGGTGAGCGGGATGTCGTTCTTCTGCATCAGCGCTCGCCAGTCCTTGTTGATCTCGTTGTCGTCGGTGAACGGGTAGAACTCGGCAGGCACGTAGATGCCGGCGCCGGCGTTGTCGACGGCCTTGGCGAAGTTCTCGCTGTACACGCTGGTCAGGTACAGCCAGGTCACGTCATCCCAGCCCTGGGCATTCGCGGCTTTCACCTGTCCGATCGCGTCGGGCTCGACGGGATTGATCGCGAGGGCTTTACAGCCCTGCTCGCGCGCCTTCACGATGTACGGCGTGTAGTCGGACGCGCCATAAGCCACGGTGTCGTCGACGTACTTCGGCTTCTTGCCGGTGATCTCGGTCCACTTGTCGATCGCCGCCTGGTAGGCCGGGCGGGTGGACCCCGCGATCTCGAGCAGCACGCAGATGTCGTCCAGACCCAGTACCTCTGAGCCGTACTGGAGCGTGAGCGTCATGTCGTTGAACGGGCCGACGTTGGCGGGGGAGATGTTCTTGCTGTCGAAGCATCCGCTGTCCACGCCGATGCCGGGCATCGAGAGGATGCCCTCCTGCTCGTAGTACTTGGCATTGATCTCGCACTCGATGAGGCTGGCCGAGCCGACCAGCGCGACTGCACCGTCGCTGCCGACCAGTTCTCGCGCCGACGCCGTCGCGGTCGCGGGGTCGCCCTTGTCGTCGAGTGCCTTGTAGTCGATCTTCTGACCGTTCAGGCCGCCTTCCTCGTTGAACGCGTCGAACACGGCGGCGGCCGCCTGCGAGGCCTCGGGGAACGTCGCCGCGCCGCTGATCGTGTTGACGGATCCGACGACGATCGATCCGCTTCCTCCTCCGCCGGACCCGCCGTCGTCGGCGCAGCCGGACAGGATGAGGGCTGCCACGGCGATGACGGCCGCGGTGCCTGCTGCTCGCTTGTTCATGTGTGCTTCCTTGCCTCTCGGTTTTCGGGTGTTGCTGTGCCGCCGGGTCAGTCGCGCAGCGCGCGGTTGACCAGTTCGGTGTCGGTGAACTGCTCGAAGGCGGTGACCCTGCCGTCGGTCAGGCGCCATACGTGCGCGACGCGGGCTGCGAAGAACCGTCCGGTCAGCGTGTAGGTGCCGGAGTAGGTGCCGATGCCGACCACGACGACTCCGCCGTCGACGACCTCGTCGATCGCGAGGGTGTAGTCGTCCCACTCCTCCTGTATGCGCTGGAACACGTTCGCTGCGACCGCGTCCGGTCCGACGTACGTGCCCGCGTAGGGGAAGCCGGCGGCTTCCGTCCACTGCACGTCGTCGGCCAGCGGCGCCAGCATCCCGTCGATGTCGCCGCGGTCGCTCGCGGCGTAGTGCTCGCGGATGATGTCTGCGTTCGTCATCTGCTCTCCTTCCGGTCCTTCTGGGTCCCTGAGCCTGTCGAAGGGGTCACACCGGCTGCGCGTCGGGGTACGAGACCGAGCCGAGCGGGTAGATGTGGCCGCCTGCACGGGAGTGCTCCGCGTCGCCGTCGCCGTTCAGGCCGAGGAAGATGCCGGTGGTCATCAGCTGGTAGCCCAGATCGTGCAGCCACACGCTGGCGACCGCGATGCGGAACTCGCGGAAGCAGAACAGGTAGAGCCCGTCGGCGAACTTCCAGACCGTCGAGAGGTCCATGTCGCCGTGCCCGCGCTGCACGCCCTCGAGGCACTGCCATGCGTAGCGCCGGCTGGAGACGTACACGTGCTCGTAGAGGTGGTGCTGGCTGTAGCGGTACACGTTGCGCTTGCCGATGAGGTCTCGGCTGGGACCGGGGACGTCGCCGGTCGGCTCGCCGCCGTCCGTGGTCGCGGCCCAGAACTCCTGTCCGACCTGCGGGACGCCCTCGGCGGCCTCGGCGGCGATGCGGGAGCGGATGACGGTGGCGCGGTGCGTCGCGGTGGAGTAGACGACCGTGATGGCCTCGCGCTCGCGGCTCTCGAGCGGGATGTTCACGAACACGACGTCCTCGCGCACTGCGACGGCGTCGTAGGGGTCGGTGCCAGCCGCGTCGAAGCCGCTCCAGGCGACGGCGACGGAGTCGAAGGCCAGCGTCAGCGTGGAGTCGTCGTCGAGCGTCAGCGTGAGCGTCGTGCCGGCGAGGGACACGTTGGGCAGGCGGAAGGCGTCGATGCCGGCGGCGAACTCGTCATAGGTGCGCCACTCGTCGAGCGCCGGATCGGTGGAGATGTCGGTCATGGAGGTCCTGACGTCGCACGCGGCGGAGCGTCTTCGCTCCGGGCACCGCGACTTCGCGGTGCGCTTACCTCATGCTCGATCCGGGCACGGCATCCACTCAAGGCATGCGCGGCCATCGCGCGCCGAGAGTCAACCGGCGTGCCCTCCGGGGCAAGTCCGACATGCCGGACGGACCGGCCTCACCCCGTCGCCATCCGAGCGACACCCACCATCGGACAGGCGGCCCCGCCATCGGAGCGGCGCGCCACTGTCGGCGCGGCGTCGCGATCGCGGTGGCGCGCCGGAACTCGGTGGCGGGGCGCATGCCGGAGGCGGCGCTTCCCGAAAACCTCAGTGCGCGGCGCGGTACTCGCTGGGGGAGATGCCGAAGGTCGTCTTGAAGGCACGGCTGAAGTGCGCGGCATCCACGAATCCCCATCGCGCCGCGATCGCCGCCACGGGGCGGTCGGCGAGCATCGGATCGAGCAGATCGCGACGGCACTGCTCGAGGCGGCGCGTGCGGATCCAGGTCGACACCGTGACCCCCTGCTCCTGGAAAAGGCCGTGCAGGTGCCGGGTCGAGATGTAGTGCGCGGACGCGATCGACGCGGGCCCGAGGTCGGCCGAGGCGAGATTGCGGTCGATGTACGAGCGGATGCGCTGGACGAGGGCACGATGCGGGTCGGTGGACACCTCGTCGAGACCGAGTTCGCGCGTGAACACGGTCGAGACCAGGTCGAGGGCGCTGTGCGCAAGACGCGCACCTGTCGTTCCGGCGAGCTGGTCGAGATTGCCGGCGAGCTGGGTCAGGTACGGGGCGACCATGCTGCCGAGCCCTTCCTGACCAGAGATCCGCACCGCGGTCAGCTGCCCGATCATCTCCGAGGGCAGGCTGATCAGGTGCTTCGGGAACATCACCACCATGGTGCGGAACTCGTCGTCGAAGACCAGGGAGTACGGACGGTCGGTGTCGTACACGGCGAGGTCGCCTGGGCGCAGCACGGCCTCGCGGTCGTCCTGGATGAGCATTCCGGTGCCGGCGAGCATCAGGCTCAGCTTGAAGTACGAGCGGTCGCCGCGTGCGATGAGCTCGGGGGTGCGTTCGACCACGTGCGAGGTGGCGCGCACGTCGGTGACGTGGACCTCGTCGACCGAGGCGCCGCGGATCATCCCGCGGAAATGGTCCGGCCCGTTGCTCGACACCTGCAGGGGGACGAAGGACTCGGACACCGCGGCGCGGAACTCGCTGATGTTGCGCGCGACGAGAGTCGACACCGATTCGGCGGCAGCCATGGGTGCACCGTTCATGAAAGATCACCTCGGGTGGTGGGAACGACGACGTTGTATACGATCCGTTCCGTGATGGTACCACCGACGATGGACCCGTGGTGCGGCCTTCTAAGATGTGCTCGGAGGATGGACCATGAAGAAAATCGGCCGGCGCGCCGTGGAGGTGCTGCGTCAGCTGCGCGGACCAGACACATCGGATTCGGTGTTCGAGGCGACCGCGCTGATCGTGGGCACGGCGTTTCTCGTGCTCGGCTTCGTGATCGCCCTCCCGGTGTTCTTCGGCCACGATCTGGCGATCAGCGGCTCGGGGTCGATCGGCAGCTTTGCGGCATACGGCGGCGCGATCACCGCGGTCCTCTCGTTCACGCTCGGACGACTTGCGGCGCGACCGGCCGAGGTGCGCGACGGCGCAGTGCGAGACGGATTCAGCGTGCCCGGGGATCGTCTGCGATGGTACGACCTGGCCGCGATCGCCTTCGCGCACGCGGCGATCGCATATCTCGGCTGGCTCGGAGTCGCCGAGCTCCTCGAGAGGAGCTTCATCGGAGCCCCGGTGTTCGCCTTCCCCGGCGCGGTCCTCGTCAGCGTCGCCTTCGCGCTCACCGCCTACGTGTGCTTTCTGAGTGCGGTCGCGCTGACGCCCATGGTGCTCTCGCTTGTCCTCGCGGTGTTCCTGGTCGTCGGAGCCTTCGCGGCGATGCTCGCCTCGAGCGACGCCGACTGGTGGCGCCTCAACCTGTCGGCCCTCGGCATGAGCAGCAACAGCTCCTCGATCGCATTCAACATGACGCTGATCATCGCGGGCGTCATGATCACGACGATCTCGCGCTATGCGACGGCCGGTCTCCCTGTCGACGACGACGGGGCACGACGCGGTCGTTTCATCGTGCGCGGTGGGCTCATCCTCATGGGGATCTTCCTCGCGTGCGTGGGGATCTTCCCCGTGGACGAGTTCTTTCTGCTGCACAACACCGTCGCGACGGGCATGGCGGTCGTGTTCGCGGTCGTCGTCGTCGGGCTGCCCTGGTTCCTGTCCTCGATCCCGCGGGTCTTCGTGCTGTTCGGCTGGGCCTATGTTCTCGTGATCGCGATGCTCGGCGTCTTCTTCGCGGTCGGGTACTACAACCTCACGGCGGTCGAGCTGATCGCCGCTGTCCTGATCTTCAGCTGGATCATCGTGTTCCTGCGCACCGCGGGTTCTCTGTCGTTCGCCCCGCGCGACCACGCAGCGGCAGAGCGCGTCGCGGGAGAGTGACCTCGCTTCGGCGCCGACTGCTGTCTGCCGACGAACGGGCAGACGCGCGGCGTCAGGTGGGGCGGAGTGCGCGGGTGGCGTCCGCCGTGCGCTGCAGCGCGTGCACGGAATGTGCGTGACGACGCTGGGCCACGCCGATGAAGAGGGCATCGACGAGGGCGAGCTGGGCGATCCTGCTCACCATCGCTCCCGCGCGGAAGCGCGATTCCCTGGCCTGGGTGAGAAGCGTGCGGTCCGCCTCTCGGGCGAGCGGCGACTCGACGGCTCCGGTGATGCCGATCGTCGCGGTGCCGACACCGCGTGCTGTCTGCAGGAACCGGACGGTCTCCGCGGTGGCGCCTGAGTTCGACACCCCGATCGCGACGGTGCGTGTGGCGCTGAGCGCGGCCGCGGCGCTCGCCTCGTGCGCGTCGGACAGCACGATCGCGGACCGGCCGATCCGGAGCAGCTTGTGCCCGAGATCGTCGGCGACGAGCCGGCTGGCCCCGATGCCGAAGAGCAGGATCCGCTCGGCGCCGTCGATCGCGTCGACAGCGCCGGCGAGGGCGTCGTAGTCGAGGTTTCCGATCGTCTCCTCGATGGCGAGCAGCTCGAGTGCCGCGATCTTGTGCGCGGCCTCTCGCAGCGAGTCGCCGACGGCGATCTCCGATCCGAAGCCTCGTGGCTGGTTGTACTGCGCCGACTCGCGGCCGAGTTCGGTCGCGATCGCCACGCGGAGGGCGGCATATCCGCCCACCCCGATCGCTCGGCAGAACCGCACGACCGACGCGACCGAGGTCTCGCACGCCGAGGCGAGTTCGTTGATCGTGCTGTCGACGATCAACGATGGGTTCTCCCGCACCACGCGGGCGATGCGGGCCAGAGTCGGCGGCAGCGTCTCGGCGGCGGTCGCGATCGTGGTCTGAATGCTCATGGCGTCTATCTCCGGGGTGGGTGGTTGTGAACAATTATTTCATGCTCTCCATTCGTGCGTAGAATATTTTCATGAGTTCGAGTCCGCCGTTCGTCGCCGTCGATCTCGGCAAGACCCGGTGCCGGGTGCTGAAAGCGGCCGGCGGCAGCTGGGAGCGGCATGACGGCCCTGGAGCTCCCGGCCTGGCGAACCACGGAGGGGTCGAGGATGCCTTTCAGTCGATCGACGCTCTCCTGACGCGGATCGATATCCCGATCGCCGGAATCGGCGTCGGTGCCGCGGGCGCCTGGACGGCGCCGCATGCTGCCGAGAAGCTGGCTCGTCGTCTCGCCGCAGCCGCAGCGTGCCCGGTCGTGGTCGCCTCCGACGTCGTCACCGCGCACATCGGCGCGCTCGGCGGTGGCGACGGCACCCTGCTGATCGCGGGAACCGGCGCGGCCGCTCTGGGGGTCGGTGTCGACGGCGTCCGACTCGTCGACGGCTGGGGCCCGGAGCTGGGCGACTTCGGCGGCGGGTCGTGGATCGGTCGAGAGGCGCTGCGCGCGGTGGTGCGAGCGGATGCCGGACTCGGCGCCGCCACCTCATTGACGCCACAGGTCGCGCAGCAGATCGGGGTTCCGTCGGCGATCCCGTCGTGGATCGCGAGCGCTGCGCCGTTGGCGCAGCGACTGGCCGCTCTGGCCCCGCTCGTGCTCGACGCGGCCGAGAGCGGCGACCTCGTCGCTCGGGGGATCGTGGATGAGGCGGTCCGGCTGCTCACGGCATCCGCTGTCGCCGCCGCGCCCGAAGGGGCCGTCGCTCTGCACGGCGGCCTCACCGCTCATGACTGGTTCCGGGCGAGGCTCGCCGCCTCGGTCGCCGCCTCGGATCGTGTCGTCGCGGCAGCCGCGGGCGATGCGCTCGACGGCGCATTGCTGCTCGTCTCCCGCAGCGATCTTCCCCACGAAAGGTTCGCGCATCGTGCCGAATGACGACATCCGCCTGCAGGAGCTCCTCGAGGAGCTCGCCCACCTCGGCACCGAGGCATCGACCACGGAACGCGGAGACCTCGACCTGCTGCCCACACCCGACCTCGTGCGGGCGATGAACACAGAAGACCGCGGCGTTCCGGACGCGGTGGCGGCGCGGACGAGCGAGATCGCCGCGGCGGTCGACGGCATCACCGAGCGCTTCCGCAGCGGCGGACGCCTGATCTACATCGGCGCGGGGACGGCCGGGCGGATCGGAGTGCTCGACGCGAGCGAATGCCCGCCCACGTTCGGTACCGAGCCCTCGATGGTCGTGGGGCTCATCGCGGGCGGTGAGACCGCGATCCGATCGGCGGTCGAGGACGCGGAGGACGATGTGGACGCCGCGGAGGCCTCTCTGCGCGAGCTCGGTCTCACCGAGCGTGACACGGTCGTCGGGATCTCCGCATCCGGTCGCACGCCCTACGTCGTGGGCGGTCTGCGGTTCGCACGCGGTGTCGGAGCCCTCACCGTCGCGATCGCGTCCAACGAGCGATCGGCCATCGGCGCCGAGGCGTCGATCCCGATCGAGGTGATCACCGGGCCCGAGTTCATCTCGGGTTCGACGAGGCTGAAGTCGGGTACGGCGCAGAAGCTGGTCGTGAACATGCTCACGACGCTCTCGATGATCAAGCTCGGCAAGACCTATCGCGGAGTCATGGTCGATCTCGTGGCGACCAACGAGAAGCTGCGGGCGCGCTCGATCCGCACGGTCTCGCAGCTCGCGGGCGTCGACGTCGAGACGGCATCGGATGCTCTCGCAGCAGCCGACGGCTCGGTCAAGCTCGCACTGCTCATGCTGGCTTCGGGGGCGGATGCCGATGCTGCGGCATCCGCACTTGCACGGGCAGACGGGGTTCTGCGCGAAGCCATCGTCGCGCTCGCCTGATTTCCGCCCGCGCTCTGCTGGGCGCCGCGCGTGTCGAGTCTCGGCGGCTTCGCGAGCTAGTGCGCGCAGGTGCAGCCGGCGCCTCCACCACAGCATCCGGCATCCGCCGCCGCCGAACCGTGCGCCTGCGAGGACTCCGGAACGTCCATCGCGGGGTTCTGGTCGAGGAATCCGTACGGCTTGAGCCAGAAGCCCGCGTAGTCGACGGGCATGATGGGCCAATCCTCCAGGCGTGGGAAGTGCGTGAGGCCGAACGTGTGCCAGAGCACGATGTCCTCGCCATCGAGCGAGCGGTCGCCCGCCGAGTACTCGGGCAGGCCAGAGCCGCCCTGATGGGCGTTGGGGTACCGTCCGGCCGGCCAGATCTGGCCCTGCTCATGCTGCGTCGCCCAGAGGTGCTTGGTCGCGAATGCCGCGCGCGCGGCCACCGACGATGCGGGATCCGCCATCAGGAGCGCGGTGGGCTCCGGAATCAGGTGATAGGCAGTGGGGCGCCCGACCGCGTTCGTGCGCGAAGCGCTCTGCACCTCCCACACGCGAGCGACCGAGGTGTCGGCTTCGCGCTGCGCCTGCTTTTCAGAGCTCAGCGGCGTCTCCGACCACGTGAAGGCGTTGCCGAAGGGGTTCTCCGGCCCCATGGGCACGCGCTGCGCGTCGATCTCGACGAGACGGTTGTCCTCGCCATCGATCGCGACATCGAGGCGCGCGCTGAACAGGTGCTGGTGCACCGGCGCGAAGACGCCGGGCACGAGCTCTGTCGCGTGCTTCTGCGGCACTCCGGGCTCACCGGCGCCGACGAAGACGATGCCCGTGGCCTTGGCCGTGACCTCGATCGAGCCGTCGAGATAGAAGTGCCAGTAGAAGCCGTAGTCGTAGTTGCCGATCGTGGAGAAGTACGACACCACGAACCGTCGCGAGCGGCGCACGTCGGAGCGCCCCTCGAGGTTCGTGTGCTTCCAGAGGATGCCGTAGTCCTCTTCGTGCATGCAGATCACGTTCGGGATGCGCACGGGGTGGCCGTGGTCGTCCGCGACGTAGCCGTCGAGGTAGCGGATCACACCGAGGCAGTCGCAGCCGAGCTCGAGGTGGTTGGCGTTCTTGCCGAGCAGATACTCGCCAGCGTCGAAATAACTGATCCAGAATCGTCCTGGGGCCGTGTCGCCGTAGGGGACGACCATCTCGGGCACGCTCGCCCGGCTCAGCACCGAGCGGCCGTCGAAGGTCACATCGTGGAGCACCAGGCCTTCGCGCGCGTTGAAGCTCACCCGCATCGACCAGTTCTCCCACTCGACCAGGGATCCCGTGACAGCGAAGCTCGGGCCGTGCGGCTGGGTGATCTCGATGGGCTTCAGGCTGGTGCGCGCTTCGCCCTGCGCCTCGGGGTAGTAGTTGCCGTGGCCCGCGGGCACGGGCACATCGCCGACGTCCTCGATGCGGATCACGCTGTTCGAGGTGAGATCGATGTGCACGATCAGGCCTTCGACGGGGTGCGCCCACGGGGAGTCGTGCTCGTCGTAGCGGAGGAAGGTCAGCGAGCGGATGACGCGGCGCCCGACCTCGTCGGCGCGGCCCGTGTATCCCGGCGCGAGGGGGCCGCAGAACGCGAGATCCATGTGCTCGGCGAGTCCTCGGCGGGTCATGGCCGCCTGCCACTCCGGCGACGCCTTGGCGATCGCCTCGGCGCGTTCGTACTCTTCGAACAGGTACTGGGGCTGGCCGTAGGGAGGCGCGTCGTTCGGCACGCGCGTCGCGCTCACGACCTCGCCCCGCGTGACCGACACGATCACCTCGGTGGCGACGCCCGTCGCGGTGTCGAGCAGAGTGGCGTCGACGCGCCGATCGATGGGAGCGTCCGGCTTCCAGGCGGCGAGCTCGGCCTTGGTGGGCTCATCGGGCAGCAGCATCGGCACGCGCACCGTTTCGCCCATGAGGCCGGCGGCCTCGAGCACGGCCCGGGCGGCGGCGATCTCCGCGCCGGTGAGCGGGTCGAGCGGATGCGGGGCGGCGATCTTCTCAATCGTGACGGGCTGGTGGGACATCGGCGTACCTCACTATTTCGAGCGATTGCTCAATAAACGGGTTGCGACGATCGTACGACGGTCCAGCAGGCGTGCACAAGCCCCGGGACGTCGCGCCGTCCGCGTCGTGCATCGTCGTGCGAAACGTCGGAGTCTCGTTGCGACACGCCATGGCGCGGCATCCGCCATCGGCGTGTCGTGCGGATGCTCCGACTTTTCGAACAGCGGATGCCGGATGCGGGAGAGGCGGCGGCGGAGGGTGAAGGGCGGAGGGGGTCAGGCGCGCCAGGGCGCGAGGATGCCGTGCGCCACTGCCATGTGGGCGTCGGCATCCTGAGGCTCGGTGACCTCGACGACCTGCTGCCCGTAGGTGACCGAGCGGAGCAGCGCCATCACCGCATCCGTCGGGGTATTGCGGCGCAGTTCACCGTCGGCCATGGCTTCGTCGAGCGCATCGCGGATGCCGTCCTGCCAGGTTGCGAGCGTGGCGACCGCGGCGTCCGACGACGGTGCGAGGGTGGCGAGTCGACCCCAGAAGCCCACGACGACTCGGGCCTCCGTGCGGGTGCGATCGTCGACGGGCAGGACCTCGCGCATCAGGGCGTCGAGTCGGGCGATGCCACGGAGTCCCGTGGTGGCGGCGGTGATCCGTTCACCGGTTCGCCGGGTCACCTCTGCCGCCGCGGCGCGGATGACATCGTCGAAGCCGTCGAAGTAGTGCCACAGAGAGCCGGTGGCGACGCCGAGTTCCTTCGCGACAGCTCGGGAGGTCACACTCTCGTGGCCGTCGCGAGCAGCGACGACGAGCAGCGCCTCGGCGATCTGCCTGCGGCGTTCATCGTGATCGACGACTCGGGGCATCTGCCCATCCTGCCTCATTCGCCGAGGTCTAGCTATTTTGAGCGCGTGATCAATATAATGCGGACGTGGATCACATCCTCCCCGCAGCATCATGGCTGATGGTGCTCGCCGCGCTCGTGTCCGCAGGAGCGTGCGTCGCCGCCAGGCGGGCGGTGCCGTGGCAGGGACGGCAGGCCGCGATCGTGATGGCGGTCGCGATGCTGGCACTCGCGGTACGCGACGTCCCTCCGGGGACGGGGCTTCTGCTCGGTGCGATCCTGGTCGTGTCGGCGATGATCGGCACGGTCGGCGTCCGGGGGACCCGAGCGGCGGCGGCGTGCTGCCATCGCGCCCTGGCATCACTCGCCATGGCGATGTGCGCGTTCCAAGGCGCATCCACCGATCACGTCTCCGCGTCGGTTGCGCATACCGGACACGGGTTCACCGGCGTTCTCGCCGTGATCGGCGTCGTCGGCGTGGCCGGCGTCGTGCTGTGGACGATCGTCACCGAGTGGTTCGTCGAGTGCGCGAGACCCGCACGGGCGGCCCGGCTGCTCGCGATCGAGTCGTGGGCGATGAGCGCCGGTCTCGTGGTGATGGGCTGGCCGCTCTGAGCCTGCGATCCGATAGCGTGTCCGAATGCCTCTTGCCCTCATCACCGGCGCTGCGCGCGCGAACAGCATCGCCGCCGGCATCGTCCCTCGTCTGCGCTCGGCAGGCTGGACCGTCGTCACGAGCGACCATCACGACGCGACCGCGGACGTTCCAGCCGACGGTCATATATCTGCCGACCTCTCCACGACCGAGGGCCCCGAGCAGCTGATCGCCGAGGTGAACCGCCGGTACGGCACGATCAGCGCGCTCGTCCTCAGCCACGCGCATGACGTCGAGTCGGGCATCCTCGACACCACCGCCGCGAGCTTCGACCGGCACATCGCGGTCAACGCCAGGGCCAGTCTGCTCATGATCGCGGCGTTCGCACGGCAGGCGGGCGATGACGGCGGCGTGATCATCGCGCTCACCAGCGACCACGTCACCGGCAACCTCCCCTACGGTGCATCGAAGGGCGCCCTGGATCGGCTCGTCATCTCGGCCGCGCGTGAACTCGGACCGCGGGGCATCTCCGCGAACGTGCTGAACCCCGGCCCCGTCGACACCGGGTGGATGGATGACACGACGCGCGAGAGCCTCGGGGCGATGACGCCGCTGGGCCGCCTCGGCCGCCCCGTCGATGTCGCCGCCGTGGTCGAGTTCCTCGTCTCCGACGAGGGGCGCTGGATCTCGGGACAGCTCATCAAGACCGACGGAGCGTTCTCCGCCCGGTTCTGAGCCCTCCGCCGGCGGACCGTGGGGAGAGAGATTCCGCACCGCGAGAGGATTCGTCTGCCGGTCGCGACCACGCGTACCCTGGGAGCACCCCCGATGCTCCACCCGGCGATTCCGCGCGCCGGCCACACTTCGGCGCGCGCTCACACATGCAAGGATGCAGATGACCGACGTACACGGCGAGAACTGGCTGGCCCGCGAAGAACTGGCAGAGCGGATGATCCCGCTCATCGGATCCCTGCGGCGGGAGCGCGATGTGATCACCTCGCTGCACGGCCACCGCCTGCTCGGGCTGTCGGCCACCGGCATCGTCGAGGTGCACGACAGGGTCGCCAGGCTGGGCCATGCCCCGCTCGCTCTCGAAGACACGCTCGCGGTGCTCGAAGCCGTGCACGCCCTCGCGCCCGGTGCGGCATCGATCGATGTGGCCCGGCTCGTCGGGGACCGTCCGGGCACGGGCGCCTCGCTCGAGGAGTACCTCGCAGAGGTGCTTGCTCCGGCATCCGGCGCCGTCGCGGCCGACCCCACCGACGTCGTGCTGTACGGCTTCGGTCGCATCGGGCGCCTGCTCGCCCGCATCCTGATCGCGCACACCGGCGGCGGCAGCGGCCTGCGCCTGCGCGCGATCGTCGTGCGCCGGGGATCGGAGAACGATCTGGTCAAGCGCGCCTCGCTCCTGCAGCGCGACTCGGTGCACGGGAGCTTCGCCGGCTCCGTGACGGTCGACGAGCAGGCCGAGCAGATCATCGCGAACGGCACGCGCATCCAGGTGATCTACTCCGACGACCCCGCCTCGATCGACTACGCCGCCTACGACATCCACGATGCGATCGTGGTCGACAACACCGGGCGCTGGCGCGATGAGGCCGGCCTCTCGCAGCACCTGCGCTCGAACGGCGTCGCCCGCGTGCTGCTGACCGCGCCGGGGAAGAGCCCGCTCAAGAACATCGTGCACGGCATCAACCACGATCGCGTGGAGGAGTCCGACCGCATCCTCTCGGCTGCATCGTGCACGACCAACGCGATCACGCCTGTGCTCGCCGCGATCGACGAGGCGTACGGCGTCGTCAAGGGGCACGTCGAGACCGTGCACTCGTTCACGAACGACCAGAACCTCATCGACAACTTCCACAAAGGCGATCGCCGGGGCCGCTCGGCCGTGCTGAACATGGTCATCACCGAGACCGGTGCCGCCAAGGCGGTGTCGAAGGCGCTGCCGCAGCTCGAAGGCAGGCTCACCGGCAGCTCGATCCGCGTGCCCACGCCCGACGTCTCGCTCGCGGTGCTGCACCTGACGATCGAGCGTCCCGCGACCAAGGCGCAGGTCAACGACTACCTTCGCCGGGTGTCGCTGCACTCGAAGCTGCGTCAGCAGATCGACTACGTGGAGTCGCCCGAGGTCGTCTCCACCGACTTCGTCGGCTCGCATCGCGCGGGGATCGTCGACGGCCTCGCGACGATCGCCGACGACGACACCCTCATCCTCTACGTCTGGTACGACAACGAGTTCGGCTACTCGTGCCAGGTCATCCGCGTGCTCGAGACCATGGCGGGCTCGCACCCGGTTGTGCTGCCGACCCGGCGCGAGGTCACGCTCGAGGGGTGATGTCCGATGCGCAGGGCATCATGGTGTCATGACGCCCAGCGCTCTGCTCTCCGAACGGCTGCGATCGCATCGCCTCACAGCTCCGGCTCGATCGGTGACGGATGCCGCTGCGCACATGCTCGCGGTGCAGAGCCAGGAGTTCCTGGGCGGGCGATGGGCGCTCGGCATCCGCTCCTCCGGATCGCCGACCCTTTCGGCGGTCGATCGCGCGTTCGCGCGGGGTGAGCTCGTGCGGTCGTGGACCATGCGCGGCACGCTGCACATCATCCCCGCCGCCGATCTGCGCTGGGTTCTCTCGGTCACCGGTGCCCGCCAGCGCCAGCAGGCTGCCGGCCGGCACCGTCAGCTCGGCATCGACGCCGAGGTGCTGGCGCGCGTGACACGCGCTCTGCGCGAGAAGCTCGCCGACGGCGGCCGCACCAGGGCGCAGCTGTTCGATGACATCCAGCAGCTCGGCATCGATCCGTCCGGGCAGCGGGGAGTGCACATCATCGGGGCGCTGTGTATCGATGCCGTGCTCGTGCAGGGTCCGGTCGTCGCGCGCGACGGCGCGGTCGGGCGCGAGCAGCTGTTCGTCCTCGCCGACGAGCATGTTCCGGAGGCGGCCGTGCCCGATGACCCGGCGGCCGAGATGTTCGTGCGCTACATCGACGGGCACGGTCCTGCCGGTGCCGCGGACTTCGCCTGGTGGTCGGGCCTGACGCTGGGGGCCGCGCGTGAGGCGGTCGAGCGCGGCCGGCACCGCGTGGTCGAGGTGTCCGAGGGTCTCTTCGTGTCTGCGTCGCGCCCGCGTCGCGCCTCGGGCGGCGACGCCGTGCGTGCACTGCCGATGTTCGACGAGTACTACATCTCCTACGCCGACCGCACACCGGTCGCCGATGCCGAGGCGATGACCCGCATCGGTCCTGGCAAGAACGGCATGGTGCGAGCGAGCCTGCTGGCCGACGGCCGCATCGTCGGAGCGTGGACGCACTCGGCCGCCGTGGGAAAGCACCGGGACATCCCGATCGCAGAGCCCTTCGACCCTTCGCTCGATCCGGAGGCCGTCGCCGCCGCACTCCGACGCTACAGCGACTTCGTCAGCGGCTGACGGGGACGGCCGCGGCGTCGCGGCGCGCTGCCGGGCGTCGGCGTCTCGTCCCGCGGGAGAGCCGCGCGACGCGATGAACGACCGCGTTGCGACTCAGCCGTCGGCGTGCCGCAGGAGGAAGTTGTACACCTCGTTGTCGTCCACCCCGGGGAAGGCGCCACGGGGGAGCGGCGAGAACATGTGCGTGTGCACGCGCGCGCTGGGCCACGCCTTTCCCTGCCATCGTTCGGCGAGATCGGCCGGCGGACGCCGGCAGCAGGATTCGTCCGGGCACGTCGACACGGCCCGATCCGCCGTCTCGCGTCCCCGCCACCAGCGCGCGTCGTCGAAGGGCACGCCCACGGTCACCGAGAACTCGCCCTCGCTCGACGAGCCCGTCTGCGTCGAGCACCAGAAGGTTCCCGAGGGGGTGTCGGTGTACTGGTGGTGCTCGACCGTGCGGTTCTGCTGCGTGAACGCGGCGCGCGCCTGGAACCTGCGGCACACGCGCTGCCCCTCGACCGCTCCGGTGACATCCATCGGCAGAGGAAGGTCGTCGTTCTCGTACACGCGCGTGATGGCGCCCGTCTCGTCCACGCGCAGGAAGTGCAGAGGCATGCCGAGGTGCTGCGTGACCAGGTTCGTCATCCGCATGCCCGCCGCCTCGTGCGTCACGCCGAACGCATCGCGGAAGTCCTCGACGGCGAGATTGCGGTCCTTCTTCGCCTGCTGCAGGAAGGTGACGGATGCCGTCTCCGGCATCAGGCAGGACGCGGCGAAGTAGTTGATCTCGAGCCGCTGCTGCAGGAAGTCGGCGTAGGAGGTGGGAGGGCGGTGACCCAGCAGCCGGTGCGCCATCGCCTGGAGCGCCATCGAGCGCAGACCGTGACCGCCGGGAATCGAGGCGGGCGGCAGGTAGATGCGCCCGTTCTCGAGGTCGGTGACCGATCGTGTCGAGTGAGGCAGGTCACTGACGTAGATGAGCTCGAAGCCGAGCTTCTCGGCCATGATGCTCACGGTGCGGTGGGTGAGAGCGCCCTGCACGTGGCCGGCGGCGCGAAGCTGCTTCTCTGCCAGCTTCTCGATGTCGGGGAGGTAGTTGTTCTGCGAGCGCATCCGCAACCGCAGCTCTGTGTTGGCGCGGCGGGCCTCTTCGGGGGTCGCGATCGCTTCGCGCTCTCGGCGCTGCAGCTCGCGATGCAGTCCGAGCAGCGACTCGATCGTCTCGTCGCTCATGCCCTTCGTGACGCGCACGGGCGCGATGCCCAGCTGCCGGAACACCGGACTCTCCTGCGCGCGCTCGAGCTCGATCTCCAGAGCTGCGCGCTTGTTCGGCGGCTCGCCTGAGATCAGGTCGGTGACCTCGGTGTGCGTCGCGTGAGCGATCGCCTGCAGCAGTGACAGCTTCGGCTCGCGCTTGCCGTTCTCGATCAGGCTGAGCTGGGAGCCCGCGACGCCGACCAGCGCACCGAGCTCGTCGAGCGTGAACCCGTTCTCGAGCCGATGGTGGCGGATGCGGTGACCGAGAGTCGTGAGATGGATGCCGGAGGGAGCCATTCCTTGATCTTAGCGAAAGAATTGGCATTCTTATCGACGCGATTGACCGAAAGTCGCCCGAGAGTCAGAAGAAGATGGGTGTACCGGCCCCCACTTCAAAGGAGCACCAGTCATGGCGATCGCCGAAGTCTTCACCCCCCGCGCAGCATCCGTCGCCCCCGTGCGCACGTTCGGGGCGGCACCGACCTATGACACCCCCGCCATGGCGGAGCTGGCCGAGTGGGTCGACGAGATCGCCGCGCTGACGCAGCCTGCTCGCATCCACTGGGTCGACGGCTCGCGCGCCGAGAACGACTGGCTGCTGCGCGGCCTGGTCGACGAGGGCAAGCTCATCAAACTCAACCCGGAATGGCGCCCCGGATCTTACCTGGCACGCTCGCACCCCAGCGACGTCGCCCGCACGGAAGGGCGCACGTTCATCTCCTCCGAGCGCGAGGAAGACGCCGGCCCCACGAACAACTGGGCGCCGCCGGCTGAGATGCGTCAGAAGATGACCGAGATCTTCGAGGGCTCGATGCGCGGCCGCACGATGTACGTCGTGCCGTTCTCGATGGGCCCGGTCGGCGGACCGCTGTCGCACATCGGCGTTCAGGTCACCGACAGCGCATACGCGGTCGCCTCGATCGGGATCATGACGCGCGTAGGCGACGCCGTGACCCGGCAGATCGCCGATGGCGCTCCGTGGGTCAAGACCGTGCACTCGGTCGGCGCCCCGCTCGCCGATGGCGAGCCCGACGTCGAGTGGCCCTGCAACGACGAGAAGTACATCGTGCACTTCCCTGAGACTCTCGAGGTCTACTCCTTCGGCTCCGGTTACGGAGGCAACGCGATCCTCGCGAAGAAGTGCTTCGCCCTGCGCATCGCCTCGGTCATCGCCCGCGACGAGGGCTGGCTCGCCGAGCACATGCTGCTCATCCGCGTGATCTCGCCGGAGGGCAAGGCGTTCCACGTGGCGGCCGCCTTCCCGTCGGCGTGCGGCAAGACGAACCTCGCGATGCTTCGCCCCACGATCCCGGGGTGGAAGGTCGAGACCCTCGGCGACGACATCGCCTGGATCCGCCCTGGTGAGGACGGTCGCATGTGGGCCATCAACCCCGAGGCCGGCTTCTTCGGCGTCGCTCCCGGCACCGGCGAGTCCACGAACGTCACCGCGGTCGAGACCCTGTGGGGCAACACGATCTTCACGAACGTGGCGCTGCGGCCTGACGGCGATGTGTGGTGGGAGGGCCTGACCGACCAGGCGCCTGCGAACCTCATCGACTGGGAAGGCAACGAGTGGACGCCCGACTCGGGGCGTCCCGCGGCGCACCCGAACTCCCGCTTCACGGTCTCTGCGGCGCAGTGCCCGCAGATCTCTGAGGACTGGGAGTCGGCCGTTCCGCTCGATGTGATCCTGTTCGGCGGGCGCCGGGCGTCGAACGTTCCGCTCGTCGTCGAGGCGACCGACTGGACTCATGGTGTCTTCCTCGGATCGAACATCTCGTCCGAGCGCACGGCGGCCGCCGAGGGCACGGTCGGCGAGCTGCGACGCGACCCGTTCGCGATGCTTCCGTTCTGCGGCTACAACATGGCCGACTACTTCGGTCACTGGCTGAAGGTCGGGCGCAGCCTGCGCTTCGACCGTGCCCCGCGGATCTTCCAGGTGAACTGGTTCCGCCGTGGTGAAGACGGCCGGTTCCTGTGGCCCGGATTCGGCGACAACTCGCGTGTCGTCGACTGGATCATCCGCCGCGTCTCCGGCGAGGTCGGCGCCGTGGACAGCCCGATCGGCCGCCTGCCCATCGTCTCGGACCTCAACCTCGATGGCCTCGACATCCCCGCGGAAGATCTCGACGAGCTGTTCTCGGTCGACGCGGAGGCGTGGAAGACCGAGGCCGATCTGACCGAGGAGTTCTACGACACCTTCGGAGACAAGCTGCCGGCCGCACTGCGCGCCGAACTGGCATCGCTGCGGTACCGCCTGGCGAACGCCTGACACAGACGGGGCGCCGGCATCGGGGGATACGGCGCCCTTCCACCCCGCGAGGCGGGATGCTCGAGACGAACCCATGGCTGAGTGGTCTCGGGCATCCCGCCTTCGCGTCTCCCGCCGCGGCGAGTGAGTTCGCTCCCGTGTCGCCGAGACCCCCACATGTTGCCGAGACCCCCAGTTACAGCTGGGGGTCTCGGCAACAGCAGGGGGTCTCGGCGACCGAAGGCCGTGAGGCGGCCGAGCGGGACGGATGCCGGGTGCGGCAGCCCGAGGTCGGCGCCGGGCCGTGCTCAGGCGAGCAGCTGGTGCCTGGCGAGGTCTCGATACAGGGGAGTGGTCTCGACGAGCTCCGCGTGGGTGCCCTGGCCGACCACGACACCGTCCTGCAGCACGACGATCACGTCGCTGTCCACGACGGTCGACAGCCGGTGCGCGATCACCACGAGCGTGCGATCGGTCGATACTGCGTCGATCGCCTCGCGCATGCGCTGCTCGTTCACGCCGTCGAGGGAGGAGGTGGATTCGTCGAGCAGCAGGATCGGCGCGTCGGTGAGCAGGGCCCGGGCGATCGCCAGCCGCTGGCGCTCTCCGCCTGACAGCATCACTCCGTCTTCGCCGACCGGGGCGTCGAGCCCGAGCGGGTTGCGCTCGAGGACATCGCCGAGGTTCACGGCACGGAGCACGCGCTCGCAGTCGGCATCGGATGCCGTCGGCGATGCGAGCCGCAGATTGTCGGCCAAAGTGCCAGCGAGGGTCGGAGCGTCCTGCTCCACGTACCCGAAGTGCGCGCGCAGCTCGTCTCGCGGATACGTGCGCGCGTCGTGGCCGTGCAGCCGGATCGAGCCGCCGGTGGGGTCGTAGAAGCGCTCGACCAGCGAGAGGATGGTGCTCTTGCCGGCGCCGCTGGGTCCCACCAGTGCCACGCGCGAGCCACGGGGCACGGTGAAGGACACACCGCGGAGCACTTCCCGCTCAGGGGCGGACTCCACGTCGTCAGCGGGATCGAGGTGCGCGTCGGCGAGGAGCGTCCGCGCCTCTCTCGCCGCCTTCTCTCTCGCCGCGACGACGTTCTCGGGGTAACGGAAGCGCACGTCTCGGAACTCCAGCGCGGGGGCGTCGACAGATGCGGCTTCGCGGGGAAGGGCAGCGGCGATCTCGGCATCCGCCTGATCCTCGCGGGGCAGATCGAGGACCTCCTGGATGCGCCCGAGGGCGCCGAGCGCCTGGTTCACCGAGGTGATCGCCCCGAAGGTGGTCGCCAGCGGCATCACGAGCATGAACAGGAACATGATGAACGTGATCAGAGACGCGATCTCGATGGTCCCCGCGGCCACCCGGAACCCGCCGACGCCGAGGACGACGAGCAGCGACAGCTGCAGTGCGATGCCGGCGACCGGCACGACGAGGGACGAGATCTTCGCGATGCGCACGCCGATGCCGTAGGCGTCGGCGGCGAGAGCCGACACTGCGGCGGTCTCGCGTTCGGTGGCGCCCGACGCGCGCACGGTGCGGATCGAGCCGACGGCGCGCTCGACGCCGGACGCCAGTTCTCCGACCTTGACCTGCTGCTCGGTCGAGGCGGTGCGGATGCGGCCGCTGAGGGCGACGACCACGGTCACGGATGCTCCGATCACGACGATGATGAGCAGGAGCAGCACAGGGTCGATCAGGAGCATCGCGATCAGAGCGCCCAGGAACAGGATCGCGCTGCCGACGGCATCCGCCAGTCCCTGGGTGAGCACGGCGTAGAGCAGAGTGGTGTCGGTGCCGACGCGCGACACGAGGTCGCCTGTGCGCCGCGCGTCGAACTCGCTGATCGGCAGGTGCAGGATGCGTGCGATGAGCTTGCGCCTGCTCGAGTGCACGACCGCGGTGCCCGTGCGTTGCAGCAGATAGTGCTGGTATCCCGAGAGGACCGACGAGACCACGACGAAGCCGATGAGCAGCCAGATCAGGATGCCGAGCCCGCTGTCGGACTGCACGGCCTGGATGACTTGACCGACGAGCAGCGGCTGCACGAGCGAGGTCGCGGCACCGGCGACGCTGAGGATCGCGACGACGATCAGCGTCCTCTTGTGCTCGAACAGGAAGGGGAGGAGCTGGCGGAAGGTGGCGCGCGGGCCGTCCTGCTGCGCGCCGCGCCTCAGGCGGCGGGATGTCGCCGTGCTGGACATGCGGAACCTCGTTCTGGAGATGTGTACTTCGACCGTACTCGCGGCCGTGACGGATTCTGTGGGTGGGCTGAGTGCCCGTCAGCGATGGCCGAATCGGCGATGGGCGGCCTGCTTGGTCACGCCGAGCGCGCTCGCGATCGCCTGCCAGGAGTAGCCGAGATTGCGGGCTCTGCGCACCTGGGTCTCTTCTGCTCGTACGAGCTCCTGGCGGAGCGCCGCGAGGCGGTGCAGCTCGGAGAGCGGCTCTCCGCCTTCGGCCTGCGTTACGGCCGCGGATGTGGTCATGTCGAACCTCCTATCGTCAATCTTCGTTGACGCGCGCATGGCTGTCAACAGGGGTTGACGATAGTTGGCACGAGGGATCACGACCTCGGCGTCGCGGCATCCGACTTGTGTCGAATCCGGCGAAGCTGTGCCGACCGTAGCGCTGTGACGCAGAGGCGGTTACTCAGATGGCGCAGGGCCGGTCGAGCCGCGCAGCAGCAATGTCGTGCTGAGGCGCTGCTGATGGTCGCGAGACGGTGATTCCCCAGCAATCGCCTCGACGAGGTACTCCGCGGCAAGCCGCCCCTTCGTCGCGATCGGCTGGCGGATGGTGGTGAGGGCCGGACTGATCCAGCTCGCTTCGATGAGATCGTCGAACCCGCTGACCGAAAGCTCGCCCGGCACGTCCACGCCTGCTTCGCGCGCGGCGTCGATGATGCCGAGGGCGATGATGTCGCTGAACGCGACCATTGCCGTCGGCCGGGCATCCGCGCCCCAGAGCTGGCGGAACGCCGCCGCTCCTCCCGACCTCGTGCACGGCACCTCGATGATGGCGATGCCGTCGCTCTCGGTGGTCAGGCCGACAGCGGCGAGACCTTCCGCGGCGCCCTGCATCCGACGCAGGACCGGCCCCTTCCAGTTGCGGTAGCCGCCCGAGGTCCCCGTCTCGAACGCGACGAATGCGATCCGCCGGTGCCCCATGGCAAGCAGGTGCCTCACGAGCTCCGCGATTCCCTCGCTGTCGTCGATCTCGACGCTCGGTACGTCGTCGTGCAACTCGCTGTCGACGAGAACGAAGGGGATATCGCGCTGACGGAGCGCCATCACTTCTCCGCGGTCGTACTCGAGCCCGCTGACGATGAATCCGTCGACGGCCGCGTAGGGGATGGCCTTGAGCATCGAGCCGCGAAGCGGTGGTGCCAGGAGCAGTGTGAAGCCTTCACGCTGACACGTCTGGCCGATCCCCTGGAGGAAGAGCGAGTAATACGGGTTCTCCAGAACCTTGTCGAGCTGCTGGGGGAGCAGGAGACCCAGGCTGTCGGTGCGGCGCGTACGCAGCATCCGCGCCGCGGGATCCTGCGAGAAACCGAGTTCGGCGGCCGCGTTGAGGATGTTCTGAAGAGTGGCCTCCGACAGTTTCTTGGAGTCGTTGAACGCGAGAGACACCGCCGACTTCGATACGTTCGCTCGATCTGCCACATCCTGCATGGTGGCGCGGCGAGTCCTCATACCGGCTCCTTTCCCGACATCAGCATCAATGTCGAACACTCCGCGATGCGACACCTGCCGTCGTCATCAGGCACGGCGCCGATCGGGAGCCACGGGCCCATCGGGATTGCTTCAAGGTCGATGTCGATCCCTGGCCCGCGGTGCGCGACGACGGCGACTCGCTCGTCCTCGTGGGCGCGCACCAGAACGATCGTATCCGCGTCCAGTGCAGTGACCGACTGCACGCCGCGCCGAAGCGCGATGTGCTCCGCCCGACGCGTGCCGAGAAGCTTGATGTGCGCCAGGATCTCCTGGTTCCATTCGCCTTCATCCCACCTCATCGCGCCACGGCAGCCCGGGTCGTTGTCGCCCTGCATGCCGACTTCGTCGCCGTAGTACATCATCGGTGCGCCCTCGGCGCTGTGCAGCAGATCGTAGGCGAGCAGTGCGCCGGCGACATCTCCGTGATGCCTAGTGAGTACACGTTCGGTGTCATGGCTACCGAGGAGGTTGAGCATGCCTGCGTGGAATCCGTCGGGGATCCGAGCCCGGAGAGCGGCCGCTCCTTTGGCGAAGGAGAAGGCATCGATCGACCGATCCGCCGTGAACCCGAGGATGAGGTCGCGCAGCGTGTAGTTCATGGTGCCGTCGGCGAGATCGCCCTGGAGCCACTCCTCGGGATCTCGCCATTCCTCCGCGACGATGTACGCCTGCGGATCCACCGATTTCACGACGGAGCGGAACTCTCGCCAGAAATTGTGATTGATGAAGTACGGCACATCGAGGCGCCAGCCGTCGATGCCCTGCTCCAGCCAGAAGCGAGCGACATCGAAGTGGTGTGCGCGCACCTCGGGGTTGTACGCGTTCCACTTCGGAAGGTAGTAGCACCCCGAACAGGTGCGGTAGTTGGGCTCTGGATGGGGGCTGACGGGGAAGCTCTCCACGGAGAACCAGTTCACGTACCTCGATTCCGCCTCGTGCTCGACGACATCTCGAAATGCCCAGTGACCGTCACCGCAATGGTTGAGCACGGCGTCGAGCACAACGCGGATACCCCGGCGGTGGGCTTCGTCGAGAAACGCCTTGAAGGTGCTGAGATCGCCCAGTCGGTGATCGATCTTGAAGTAGTCGACGGCATCGTATCGATGGTTGGTGTTCGCCTCGAAGACGGGCGTCAAGTAGATGGCATTCGCCCCGAGCGACTCGATGTGATCCAGATGGTCAATGATCCCCTGGAGGTCGCCGCCGAAGAAGTTGTCACGCGTCGGCACCGAGTTCCAGGGAACGACATCGTCAGGGTCCAGTGCGGGGTCTCCGTTTGCGAACCGCTCCGGGAATATCTGGTAGAAGCTCGCGTCGGCGAGCCAGTCGGGTACGTTCATATCAATCCTTCATTCCGGTGGAGGCTATGCCGCGAACGAGCGCGCGCTGAAAGAACAAGAAGACGACGATGCTCGGAATCGTCGCGGTGAGGGTGCCGGCCATCAGGTAATTCCACGAGGTTCCGTACCGGCCGACGAAAGCAGACAGTCCGATCTGCACGGTCCTGTGCTCATCGACGTTCGTCACGAGCAACGGCCAGAGGAAGTCGTTCCAGGCGAAGAGGAAGCTGAAGATCGCGAGCGTCGCGAACGCAGGGGTGGACAGCGGGACGACTATGCGGAAGAACGTCCCGATCCGACTGCATCCGTCGATGCGCGCGGCATCTTCGAGCTCTGAAGGCAGCGACGCGAAGTACTGCCGGAGCAGGACGATGCCGAACACATCCGCGAGGCGCGGGACGATGAGTCCCGCATACGAGTCGATCCATCCGAGGTCGGCCACGATCGAGTAGGCGGGGATGATCGTGACGAAGGTCGGAATCATCAGTGCGGCGAGAAGCAGCATGAATATCGTGTTCCGCAACGGGAAGCGCAGCCTGGCGAAGGCGTACGCCGACAGCGCGTCGAGCACGAGATGACCCGCCACGATGCCGACGGCCATCACGACGCTGTTCAGGTAGTACTGACCGAAGGGCGCGGACTCCCACGCCCGCACGTAGTTCTCCCAATGCCACGACGTGGGGAGCAAGGACGTGTTCGTGTACGTCTCGGATCGCGACAGCAGGGAGGTGGTGAACATCCACAGGAACGGGGCGATTACCGCCAGGGAGCCTGCCACGAGAATGCCATGGCGGGCGAGGGCCATCCCGGTCGACGGTCTCATCGTTCGTCCTTTCCCGTACCGCTCGCGCGCCACTGGACGAGCGTGACCCCCAGTACCAGGAAGAGCGTCACGAAGGCGATCGCCGTTCCGTAGCCGAAGTCGCCCAGGCGGAATGCCTGCCGGTACATGAACATCCCGAGGACGTCCGTGCCGCCGCGCGGCCCTCCCTCGGTCAGCATGTAGACGAGATCGAACGCCTGAAAACTCGTGATCAGAGCCTGGACGACGACGAAGAAGGTCATCGGACGCAACAGGGGAACCGTGATCAGACGAACGCGCTGCCACGCGTTGGCGCCATCGAGGTGGGCTGCTTCGAACACGCCAGCGGGGAGCGCCTGCATCGCTGTGAGGTACAGCACCGCGTTGAAACCGATGTTCTTCCACACGGTCAGCAGTGTCAGAGCTCCGAGCGCGAGCCATCGGTCCTGCAGCCAGTCCGGACCATCGATGCCCACTTGTGCGAGAACGGAGTTCACGAATCCGGCCGGGTCAAGCATGTACTTCCAGACGATGGCCGCAGCGACCGAGGACGTGACTGCGGGAAGGAAGTAGATGCCGCGGTACAGCCCGCGCCCGCGCAGAGGCGCATCGAGGAGCAGAGCGACGACCAAGCCCGTGGCGACGCTGAGGACGCAGACGCCGAAGGCATAGATGGCGGTGACCGTCAAGCTGTTACAGAACTCTGGATCCTGCGCGAGGCGCACGTAGTTGTCGAGGCCGATGAACTCCTTGACCGGCGAGAAGCCGTTCCACGAGGTCAGGCTGATCTGGGCCGCCGCGATGATCGGGTAGAAGACGAAGACGCCGAGGACGATCAGGGCCGGCGCGAGGAAGAGCGCGGCCGTGGCGACCTGATCGCGTTCGTAACGAGGTCGATGGACGATTCTCTGACCGTCGGGTGACAGGCGCACCCGACGGTCAGTTCCGGAACCGGTGGAGAAGAACACGCGAGTCGTCAACCCTTGTCGATCACGGCGTTCACCGCGGCTTCTGCCTTGTCGAGCGCCTCACTGACACTGGTCTCGCCGGCGAGCGCCTTCTCGATCTCTGTCGCGAACGCCAGGGAGATCTGCGGGTAGAGCGGCGTGTTCGGCCGGGCGTGGGCGTCAGCCATCTGCTCGACGAACGGACGCAGGCGCGGCTCGGTTGAGTCGACCCAGTCGAGGTAGTCCGTGCCTGTGGCGACGGAGCTCAGCACGGGCAGCATGCCGGTCTTCTCGCTCCAGGCGGTCACCTGGTCGGGTTCCAAGAACCACGCAAGGAAGTCGGATGCCGCGGCAGTCTCCTTGTCCGAATTGTCGAAGATCATGGCCTGCTCACCGCCGAGGTTGGTCGCGGCATGCCCGTCCGTGGGGTAGGGGGCTTTGGCGACCCCGAACTCGAAGGGCGGGTCAGCCGCCCAGATGCCCACCATCCAGGAGCCCTCCTGCGCGGATCCGCCCTGTCCTTTCTCGAACTCGCCCCACTTCGCGTATGGGCTCACACCGGAGTCGATCAGATCGACCCAGAACTGCACGGCCTCGGCGCCTTCAGGAGTGTTGAACGCGGCAGCCGAGTTGTCGTCGTTGAGGAACTCGCCGCCCGCCTGCCACAGATTCACCTGGAAGTTCCACGTGAGTCCCTCGCCGCTGTCGCCGGCCTGAGTGAACAGGTCGTACCCCGGCTTGCCGGTCTTCTCGAGAATCGTGCGACCTGTGCTGATGAGGTCGTCCCACGTCGTCGGGGGATTCTCGGGGTCCAGGCCCGCCTCGGTGAACAAAGTCTTGTTGTACATGTACGCGAGGTTGTTCGCCGAGACGGGAACAGAGACCTGGGCGCCGCCGATGTTGCCGAACGACGTCAGAGCGGGGTTGATGTCAGCCAGAGTCGACGAAGGAAGGGTCTTCGACAGATCGGCGAGTCCGCCCATCTGCTCGATCTGAGGCACCCAGATCAGGTCCCCGATCGCGATGTCGGGCAGTGTGCGCGACGTGGCCGACGCCCTGAGCTTCGTCAGGAAGTCGGCGTTCGGGACGTTCGAGGCGGAGATCTTCACGTCCGGGTGAGCGTCGTTGTACTCGGCGACCATGGCATCGAAGGTGTCTGCGTTGGTGCCGTCCCAGTAGTGCCAGATCGTGACTTCCGTCGGCGACGTGCCCTCAGAGGGACTGCTGCAGCCGGCGAGTGCGAGCATGAACGCCGAGCCGACGGCGGCGGCCGCTACGAGGCGACCGGCAGGGTGTGCGGTGGAGAAAAGCATCATTGCTCCTTCTTGTTCGAGTGGATGGTGTGTAGAAATCGACGAATGGCGGGTGTCATGAGCGGAACCACGTGGTCGAGTCAGGGGCGACACCGACGGTGGTCGGCGACGTGCCGACGACCGGCGTGAGCACAGGCCAGGCATCGGGAATTGTGAATGGCTGCGATGGGTGGAAGTTCGTCACGCAGACGGCGTCACCGCGCGAGAATGCGATGACATCGTGACGCTCGGTGTCCCACCATTCCAACGGAGATTCAGCGGGAAACAGCTCGCGTCGCGCTGCGATGAGCGCCGTATACGTGTGCAGAGTCGATGCGCGGTTCTCCTCCTGCTCGCTTCGTGCGTATCGGGCGAACCATTCCGGCTGCGGGAGCCACGCCGAAATGTGCTCCGCGCTGGAGAAGCCGAACGCCGGTCCGCTGGAACGCCACGGCAGCGGCACACGGCAACCGTCCCTTCCGAGCTCTTTCCCGCCCGACCGAATCCAGATGGGATCCTGTCGCGCTTCCGCTGGAAGGTCGAAAACCTCCGGCAAGCCGAGCTCCTCACCCTGGTAGAGATACGGCGTTCCGGGAAGCGCGAGCATCAGCCCTGCGGCGGCCCGGGCCCTTCGCTCGCCACGGATGAGATCGACCTCGCCTGTACGGCGCGCGGCGGCGATCTTGTCTGCCGAATCCGGCGAGGCAAGCACCTGAGCCTGTCCGTAGCGAGTGGCGGCCCTGTGCACGTCATGGTTCGACAGCGTCCACGCCGGGAGTCCGGTGGGAGAGAGCCTCAATCCGGTGTCGATGGCATCCCGCATGTGCGGAGCGCTCCACGGCTGGATGAGAAGGTCAAAGGTAAACGCCTGATGCATCTCGTCGGGGCGGAGATAGGACGCGAGGCGATCCGCGGTCGGCACCCATACTTCACCGACCAGGTAGCGGGCCGGTTCTACGTCTGCGATGGCTCGCCACCTCCGGAAGATGTCGTGCACCTCCGGCCGGTCCCACATCGCCTCGTTGTGGCCACCGGTTCCGTCATCCGCACCGGGCCAGTCCGGAAGGCCATCTGCTTTGATATGGCCGTGAGCCACGTCGATGCGGAAGCCGTCGACGCCCCGGTCGAACCAGAATCGAAAGATGCGGTCGAACTCATCGGCGACCTCTGGGTTGCGCCAGTTGAAATCAGGTTGACCGGAGTCGAAGGAGTGGAGGTACCACTGGCCGGCCGATCCGTCGGCCTCGGTCACCCTGGTCCACGCGGGCCCTCCGAACACGCTCTGCCAGTTGTTCGGTGGCTGGCTTCCGTGGTCGCCCCGTCCATCGCGGAACAAGAATCGGTCGCGTGCCGCACTTCCAGGTGCAGAACGGATCGCTTCCTGAAACCAGGCGTGTTCCGTCGAACAGTGGTTGGCGACCATGTCCATGATCACGCGCAGACCGAGCCGATGCGCCTCACGCACCATCTCGACGAACTCTTGAAGGGTGCCGTAGGCGGGATCGACGTTCCTGTAATCGGCGATGTCGTATCCGTGGTCCCGCTGCGGCGAGGCGTAGCAGGGGTTGAGCCATATCGCGTCGCATCCGAGATCGGCGATCGAGGGAAGCCCCTCTCGCAGGCCCAGCAGGTCGCCGATGCCGTCGCCGTTGCCGTCTTTGAAGGAGCGGAGGTACACCTGGTAGACGACCGCATCACGCCACCATTCGGCGGTGGCTGAGGTCTCCGCATCCGTGTGATCGATGAGTGTCATTTCTTCCTCTCGGAGGAGCCGTCCGGGCGGCGCTGTTCGCGGCCGCGCCGCCCGGACGGGGATGGTGGGTTCAGAAAGTCGGATAGACGTCGATCACGTCGCCGCCCGTGCCGGTGAAATTGCTTCCCGTCGACCAGGTGAGGTCGTCGATCAGCGCCTTGAACTGGAAGCTCTGTCCGTCGGGGATGCGCTCGACTTCGAACTCCCAGACATCGGGCGCGACGTTGCGCGCTCCGCGCCCGTCGGTCCAGGTGAACGGGTACGCGTCACCGCGGATCGCGACGGTGTGTCCGAGCCCTGCGTTGTAGTGGACACGGATCTTGGTGGTGTTGCGAGCGTCGGGTGAGTAGGAAGACACCGGCGTGCCGGGGGCGTACACCTTGGTCTCGTGCTCACCGAGAGAGACGACGATCTGCTTGCCGGTTGCCCCGCCAGACGTCACGGTGACGGTATCGCTCGTGTTCATCAGGTTGGTGAGAACCGTGCCGACCGTGATCGAGCTCTCCGCGCGCAACGGGATGGTCCGCGTCTGCGTCGTCCAGGAGTTCGATGACAACGTGATCGTTTCCGCCCCGGTCGTATCGACTCGTCGCGAGAAGCCGTACACGTTCGTGTCGGACCACATCTCCCGCTGGGTACCGGTCTGCAGCGCGGGGTACGCGGCCTTGATCGTCGTCAAGCGCTGGATGTGACGATAGATCGGGGCGTTCTGATCCCAGGACGTCATGTCCTTTCGGTTGTCCTTGTTCGCGATCGGGACTTCGTATGGATTCCCATTGCCATCGTCCGCCTGTTCGGTTCCGTAGTAGATGACCGGCACACCTCGCGACGTGAGCTGGAAGGTCAGAGCTGAGCGCAGTCGCTGGTAGTTGTCATCGGCCCACGTGAGGAACCTCGCCCGATCGTGGTTGTCGAGGAACGTCTCGAGCCGATTCGGGTTCGCGTACTTCACGTCCTGATCGAAGAGATCACCCACGGCGTTCATATCGGTGTCGGCGGCGAACGCGCTGCGGACCGAGAAGAAATAGGGGAAATCGAGCACGCCCCACTCGTAGTCCTGATACTCGGAGACGTAGTCCGCGTCGCCGACGAAGACCTCGCCGAAGGTCGGGACTCCCATCGCATCCTCGAAGTCGGCGAGCCACGGCTTCGGAATGGACCGTGCGGCATCGACACGGATGCCGTCGAAGCCCATGTCGACCCAGTCCTTGTACGTATCGATCAAGTAGGAGGACACCGTGGCGTTGGACTGGTCGAGATCGTCCAAGCCGCCCAGATCGCAGTTCTCGATCTGCGTCTGCGTCTCGGTGCCGTTGAAGAGGCAATCACCGGCGTGATGGAAGTATGAGCTGTTGTCCAGCGGGCTCGCCGGCTTGTAGGTGCTCGGCGTGTACGTCGTGGACGTGCCGGCCAGGTAGTCGGCGGTGTGATTGGGGACGACATCAAGGATCATCTTCAGTCCGAGCCCATGCGCGGTATCGATCAGCGTCTGGAGCTCTGCCGCATCACCGAAGTGCTCGTTGGGCGTCGCGAAGTCGCGCGTGAAGTACCCGTGATAGCTGGCCTCGAGTCCGTCCCTCGAGAGCGGTTGCTGGTCTGAAACCGGCGAGATCCAGATCGCCGTCACCCCGAGGTCGGCGATGTAATCCAGCTTGGCTGTGAGTCCGGCCCAGTCGCCGCCGTGGTAGAAGCCCAGGTCTGACGGGTCGTATTCGCCGTCGCCCAGATCGTTGTTGGTGGAGTCGCCGTCGCTGAACCGGTCGACGAGCACTTGATAGATCACATCGCCTTCGGCGAGGGGACCAGGCGAAGTGGGGGAGGTGGCGGCAGCCGGGGCGACTGCGGAGGGCGCAGCGAAGAGGCCCAGAACGAGCGCTGCAACTGCATACCCTGCGAAAGTACGTCGTGTCGCGGGGCGGATCACTGTTCTGCTGGGGAACGGAACCATGGGTTACCTTTCTGACTTCGGTGTCGTGAGGTGCGTCCGGCCGCGAGGTTGCACGCGTTTACTAAACCGATCCAACAACGGACCACCACATCGTGTCAAGAGCCAATCCGATCGTCCTCTCGGCGTGCAGAAGTTCGCCGTCGAATCCGGAATCTCACGCGGCTGACAGACTGAGCGGATGCTGTCGACAACCAAGCTCACTCCCGGCGACCGGGTCGCGATCCTCTCACCGGCGTTCGCCGCCCCCGCCGTCGCGCCGGAGCTGCACGAGCAGGCTCTCCGAAGGCTCACGGAGCTCACCGGCCTCGTCCCGGTCGAGTATCCGACGACCCGCGAACTCGACGCCACCCCTGACGCACGCGCGGCCGACGTCAATGAGGCGTTCGCCGACCCCGGCATCCGCGCGATCCTCGCGACGATCGGCGGCGACGATCAGCTCCTGGTCGTCCCGCACCTCGACGCCGATATCGCGCGTGCCGACCCTAAGCCGTTCGTCGGCTACAGCGACAACACGAACATCCTGAACTGGCTGTGGGGTCATGGCGTCCGCGGGTACTACGGCGGCTCGACCGCGGTTCATCTCGGTCCAGGACCCGCGGTCGACGACATCCATGCTCGTGCCCTGCGCGCTCTGCTCCTCGACGGCGGAACCCTCCAGATCACCGAGCCGGGAGAGTCCGAAGACGTCGGCAGGCGCTGGGCCGATGCGCGGGCGCTCCGCGAGTACGGAGACCGCGTGCCCACCGAGCCGTGGGCGTGGGCAGGCCCTGCCAAGCGCGTGGAGGGGCGCACCTGGGGCGGATGTCTGGAGTCGATCGACTCTCTGGCGTTTCTCGGCCGGCTGCCGCGCGCACAGGAGCTCGAGGGCGCGATCCTGCTTCTCGAGACGAGCGAGGAGCGCCCGCCGGCCGGATGGGTCGCCCGGTGGCTGCGCGGTCTCGGCGAGCTCGGCATCCTCGCGGCCGCGGCCGGCGTGATCGTCGCGCGTCCGCCCGTGAGCGATTTCGAGTTCCGGCCCTCAGCCGATGACGCGCGAGCGCTGCGGAACGCGCAGCGCGACGTCGTGATCGATGTCGTGGGCAGGTACAACCCCGACGCCGTGGTGTGCGTGGGTGTGCCGTTCGGCCACACGCGCCCACAGTGGATCCTTCCCTACGGCGGGATCATGGTGCTCGATGGCGCGAGCCGGACGATCACGGCCGATTACGACTGACGGGAGCCCTCCCTCGAGACGTCGCCACCGGGTGCCGCCGTCGAACGACGCACGAGGAGCTCTGTCGCGATCTCGCGGCCAGGGAGGTCGAGAGTGCGCGCGTCGATCATCTCCGCCAGGAGCTCCACTGCGGCTCCCGCCATCTCCCTGATCGGCTGGCGAACGGTCGTCAAGGCGGGTGAGAGACGGCGGAACGCGGGCATGTCATCGAACCCCACCACGCTGACGTCGCGCGGAATCGAGAGACCGGCGGCGCCTGCGGCGCGCATCACCCCCGCCGCGAAAAGATCCGAGGTGCAGAAGACCGCCAGCGGTCGGCCGGATGCTGCGCGCTCCCGCATCGCCGGAAGCACGCCGTCGCGCGCCTCGGCGGCGCTCCAGCCGACCGCGAGCGAGTCCACGCGGCGTCCGTCAGTGCGCTCGACCTGCGCGATGAACCCTCGGGCCCGCTCCCGTCCGAACCGGTACGCGGGCGCTCCCGTCACGACGAGGAGGTCGCGATGGCCGAGTTTGAGAAGGTGGCGCGCCGCCTTGGCCCCGCCCTCTCGGTTCGCGGCCGCGACCGTGGGAACGGAGAGCGGCGGGTCGGTTCGCGGGTCGAGTACGACGAGAGGGATCGCCGCGTCGCGCAGCATCTCGAGCTGCTGTCGCGTCGGAGTCATGAGACCCGTGACGACGCCGAGCGAGCGGCGGTCGCGGACCCGTTCGGCCCAGTCGTCACCTGGCTCGTCGCGCTCGGCCACGAGCACGAGATCGAGGCCGCGTTTCGTTGCCGCCCTGCTCGCCCCTGCCACGACCTCGAGTCCCCAGGAGCCGTCGAAGCCGTCGAGCGCCAGCTCGACGACGTTGCCGGGCGACGAGGCCGGCCGTCCGCGCGGCTCGGCCCCTCGCACGTAGCCGAGTTCGCGCGCGATGCGCATCACGCGCGCCCTGGTCTGCTGCGAGACGTCGCCGCGCCCGGATAGGACGCGAGACACGACGCCGACGGACACACCCGCGCGGGCCGCGATGTCGGTCTGCGTCACACGATCGTGCACCATCCGCCCATCCTCGCGCACAGGCGGTGGCCGGAGATCCGCCCGCGGATCAGTCGCGCCGCCAGCTCGCCGCCGGGGTCAGCGGAACCAGGCCGGGCCGCTCGACGGTCGTGCGCAGGGTCTCGCGGGCGCCGGTGGCCGCCGACGACATGATCGCGGTCATGATCTCCAGCACGTGCAGCCCCATCTCGCCGCTCGCACGTGCGGAGCCCGCGACGAGATCGACCAGTCCGACTCCGCGCCCGGAGTCCTCGTAGCCCGCAGACGGCGCCATCGTCTGCCATCCCTCGCCGCCGCGCGTGCGCAGCAGGACCTCGCCGCTGAACGTGTTCGGATCCGGCACGACGAGCGAACCCTCGACGCCGTGGACCTCGATCGGAGCGCTGCGAGTCGCCACGCCGTCGAAGCTCACGGTCACGGTCGACAGTGCACCCGAGGCGTGATGCAGGATGCCGGTGAGATGCGTGTCGACGTCGACGCGGATCTCTTCTCCCTCGCGCGGGCCGGACCCGATCGTGCGGGTGGAGCGCGAGCGGGACGCGGCTCCGGACACGGCGGTCACGGATCCCAGAAGCTGGACGAGCGATGTCACGTAGTACGGGCCCATGTCGAGAAGCGGGCCGCCGCCGGTGAGGTAGTAGAAGTCGGGATGCGGATGCCACGATTCGTGTCCCGCTGAAATCCACGTCGCGGAGGCCGACACCGGCTGACCGATGAGTCCCTCGTCGATGGCGGCACGCGCGGTCTGCACACCGGTGCCGAGCACCGTGTCCGGAGCGCTGCCGACGCTCACGCCGGCGGCTGCCGCGGCTGCGACGATCCGCTCCGCATCGGCGAGCGTCGCCGCGAGCGGCTTCTCGCCGTACACGTGCTTTCCGGCGGCGATCGCGGCCAGGGCGACGTCTGCGTGCGCCTCGGGGATGGTGAGGTTGAGCACGATGTCGACGTCCGGTGCCGCCATCAGCTCGTCCGTCGTGAGCGCCCGGCATCCGTCGATGTCCTGCGCCACCGCCTGAGCCCGATCCTGATCGAGATCTGCGACCGCGACGATCCGGACGCTGTCGACGGAGAGAAGAGTCTCGAGGTACTGGCGCGAGATGACCCCGAGCCCGACGATTCCGACGGCGGTCACCGCGCGCGAGCTGCCCACAGCATGCCCCTTTCGATGATGGTGCGAACGTTCGGGTCCTGGAGCACGTCGAGGCTGTGCCCGGCGGTGCTCACGAACACCCGACCCGCGCCCCAGTCGCGCGTCCACACCGCAGGGGATGTGAGCGGCCGATGCCAGGGGTGGTAGCTCTGCACGGGGTGCGTGGTGGTGGCGAGCACGTCGTTGAGATCGTCGTGCAGGACCCAGTACTGCTCGGTCGTGAGGCGGAAGTCGTCGATGCCCGCCGTGATTTCATGCCGGCGCCCGAGATCGGTGATCTCGACCGTGTAGTCCAGATAGTTGTCCGTCTCGCCGCCGCGGACGTGCTCGGGATCCTTCGAGGGGTGCGTCGCGAACTGGCCGCCCACGAGCTGAAGGTAGTCGGAGCTCGCTCGATAGGAATCGGCGATACCGCCGTGCCATCCGGCCAGGCCCATCCCGGCGACCACGGCTTCGCGCAGTCCGCGCAGCGCCTCGGCGGTGATCGACGACATCGTCACCGACTGCAGCACGAGATCGGTCTCGCCCATCGTCCGGGAGTCGGCGTACACCTGCGGGTCGTCCTCGACTCGCACCTCGAACCCGTTCTCCCGGAGGAAGGGGACGAAGAGCTCGGTGGCCTCGACGGGATGATGGCCTTCCCAGCCACCACGGACGACCAGTGCCTTGCGCGTCATGAGCGGGTCCTTTCGACGTTCCGAGGATGCCACGCTCCGCGGCGTCGGCGGGAAATGTGCGCAAAAATCCCGCCGACGGCCGCGCTAGAGCTCGACCGCGGCGGCCAGGCCGAGGTCCTCCTCGTAGTCGTGATCCTTCGTCTCCCTCGACAGCAGGAGGGCGACGAAGGTGAGCACGCCCATCGCCGAGAGGTAGAGGCCGACGAGCCAGGGCGCGCCGCCTGCCCACTCCCAGAGCTTCAGCGCGATCAGGGGAGCCACCGCGGCGCCGAGGATCGACGACACGTTGTACGAGATCGCCGAGCCCGTGTACCGCACGTTGGTCGGGAACAGCTCCGGCAGAAGCGCGCCCATCGGACCGAACGTGGCGCCCATGAGCATGAACCCGAACACGAGGAACGCCTGCGTCAGCGCACCCGTGAACTTCGGGTCGAGCGCCGGCATCAGGAAGGCGTTGAACGAGAGGCCGAACACGATGATGAGGCCGGTGACCCACAGCAGCAGCTTGCGGCGCCCGATCGCGTCGGCGATGGGACCGGAGAGCAGCGTGAAGACGCCGAAGAACACCACGCCGATGATCTGCATGAGCACGAAGTCGGTGTAGCCGAAGCCGAGTCCGGGATAGAACTGGGCCGCGAAGGCGGCGGCGTCGAAGTCCTTGCCTGCAGCCTCGGCGGCGGCCTGTGCCGCCGCGGAGGCCGTCTCGAGAGACGCCGGCTTGGTGCCGTACGCGAGCGTGAAGTTCGTCATCAGGTAGAACAGCACGTAGGTCGCCAGCATGATGAACGTGCCGAGGATCAGCTGCCTCCAGTGGTGGCGGAACACGGTCGCGAGCGGCAGCTTGCGGATCGCGCCCTTCTGCTCGGCCTTCTTGAACGTGTCGGATTCGACGAGCTTGAGTCGCACCCACAGGCCGATGATGACCATGACGGCGGAGAACAGGAACGGGATGCGCCATCCCCATGACAGGAAGGCCTCGGACTTCAGCGCCGGGTTCTCGGCGTGCGGCAGAGCCCAGTTGATGCCGAGGAACAGGAAGTTCGCGATGATGAAGCCCAGCGGCGCGCCGAGCTGCGGGAACGTGCCGTACCAGGCGCGCTTGCCCCTCGGCGCGTTCTCGGTCGCGACCAGTGCGGCCCCCGACCACTCCCCGCCGAGCGCGAAGCCCTGCGCGAGCCGAAGGATCAGCAGGAGGAGCGCGGCCCACCAGTTGATCTGCTGATAGGTGGGCAGCACGCCGATCAGGAAGGTCGCGATGCCCATCGTGAGCAAGGACGCGACCAGGGTGGCCTTGCGACCGAACTTGTCACCGAAGTGGCCGAACACGACCGCGCCGATGGGACGGGCGATCATGGCCGCCCCGAAGACGCCGAAGGAGGCGAGCAGGGCCGTCGTGTCGTTCCCCGTGGGGAAGAACAGCACGGGGAAGACGAGCACGGCCGCCGTCGCATACGCGTAGAAGTCGTAGAACTCGATGGTCGTGCCGACGAGGCTTGCGGTGATGACCCGTGATCGAGGATTCGCGGGTGCGGTCGTGGTGGTCACAGTGCTCCTCCGTTCATTGCTCCATGCGGAGCACCTGGGGAGTTTACGCCTCCCTGAGTGTTCGCTGAGTGATGCGCCGCGCGCGTCACTCCTCTGTGACGCCCAGCGACAGCGCGGGAAGGAACGCGGCGGTGGGGGAGAGCAGCTGCTCGAGCTCCAGCACCACGATGCGGTTCTCTCCGCCGACCGTCGCGGGGGCGGGGACGTACATCGTGCGCGTCGGGCCGTTGCGCCAGTACCGCCCGAGGAAGAAGCCGTTCACGAACGCATAGCCCTTGCTCCACTCTGCGGTGTCCAGGAAGAGGTCAGCGGGGGCATCGAGATCGAACGTCCCCGTCCACGCCGAGGGACCGGTGCCGGTCGCAGTGAACGAATCGGATGCCGCGATCGCCGCCACGTCGAGCGGTGTAGACGTCCATCCGGTCAGAGGCTCGCCGTTCAGCGTGATGGCTCCGATCAGGCCCTTCTCCTCGCCGAGCCGGTGGTCGTAGTTCACGCGGCCCTGGTCTTCGACGAGGATCCTCAGCGCCGCGCCTGCGGGGATCGTGATCGCCCGGTCGTGCCTGGTGCGCGCGAGAGTGCCGATGGGCACCCCGTCGACGCTCACCCAGGCGAGGTCGCGGACGTCGTCGACGACCAGCTGCCCTCCCCGGCCGTCTGGCAGCACGACGTCGTATCGCACGAGGGCGCTGAGATGGCCGAGGGCGTCGAAGGAGAGCGGATGCTCGGTGCGGGCGGCGGATGCCGCGGCATCCGTCCACGCTCCTGCGCGAATGAGCGGCACGGAGAACGCGGGCGCCTCCGGCGCCACTGCGGGAAGCTCCTCCGGAACGGCTGCGTACTTCGCGATCACGTCGCGGAAGGCGAAGAACTTCGCGGTCGGGTTTCCGGCCTCGTCGAGCGGTGCATCGTAGTCGTAGGAGGTGACGAGAGGCAGATAGCGTCCCTTGTCGTTCGCGCCGTTGGTGAGGCCGAAGTTCGTGCCACCGTGGAACATGTAGATGCTCACGGAGGCGCCGGTGGCGAGCAGGTCGTCGAGGTCGGACGCCGCGGCGGCGGTGTCGGTGGTGTGGTGCACGCCGCCCCACCAGTCGAACCATCCGTCCCAGAACTCCGAGCACATGAGAGGGCCGGTCGGCTGATGACGGCGCAGGGTCGCGAGGCGCTCGGTGCTGCGCGAGCCGAAGGAACCCGTCTTGTGCAGCTCGGGGAGGCTGCCGTCCGCGAGCATCTGGTCGGTGGGCTGGTCCACCGTCGTGAGCGGAACAGTGATCCCCGCGTCGCGAGTCACGGCGACGAGCGTGCGCAGGTAGTCCTTGTCTGAGCCGTAGGCGCCGTACTCGTTCTCGATCTGCACGAGCACGACAGGCCCGCCGCGGTCGATCTGCCGCGGTGCGACGATCTCGTACACGCGGCGCAGGTAGGCGCTGACGTCCACGAGGTAAGAGGGGTCGGAGGAGCGAAGCTCGCGTCCGTCGCCGGTGAGCCAGACGGGCAGACCGCCGTTGTGCCACTCGGCGCAGATGTAGGGGCCGGGGCGGACGATGGCATCCATGCCCTCGGCCGCCACGAGATCGAGGAAACGGCCGAGGTCGTTCCAGCCGGTAGCGTCCCACTCGCCGCGGCGCGGCTCGTGCGCGTTCCAGGCGACGTACGTCTCGATCGTGTTCAGCCCCATCAGGCGCGCCTTGCGGATGCGATCCTGCCACTGGTCCGGGTGCACGCGGAAGTAGTGGATGGCGCCCGCGAGCACGCGGTGCGGCCGACCGTCGCGGAGGAACTCGGTGTCGCCGATGGAGAAACTGGTCACGATGAAGAGCCTTAGGTGAAAGAGATGGGCGGGCGCACCCGACGGCGCGCCCGCCCGAGGTATTACTTGTTGACGGAGAAGCCCTGCGAGTTGCCGTACTCGGCAAGGGCGTCCTGCCAGGCGGTCAGACCCTCGTTCAGGTCCGTGCCGTTCTGGTACGACTGGCCGACCGTGTCGCCGAAGATGCTGTTCGCGTAGACCTGGTAGGGCAGGTAGTTCCAGCCCTTGACGACGTTCTTCGCGGCATCCGCGAGCACCTCGTTGATCTTCTGGCCGCCGAAGTACTCCGGAGCCTCGCTGAGGAAGTCCTCGCTGGAGAGCTCGGCGTTGGTCGACGGGAAGCCGCCGGACTCGAGGAAGATCTTGATGCTGTCCTCGGAGTTGTTCAGCCACCACAGGAAGCCCGCGGCCAGGGCCGGGTTCTTGCTCTGGGAGGTCACGGCCTGGCCGCCGCCGCCGTTCTCGGCGCTCGCGGGGGTGCCGTCGTACGTCGGCATCGGCGCGACGCGCCAGTCGCCGGCTCCGTCGGGGGCGCCGGAGATGAGGTTGCCCGGCATCCAGGCGCCGATCACGAGCGTGGCGATGCTTCCGTCGCCGAGGCCGCGGAACCACTCGTCGCTCCAGCTGGAGGTCGGAGCCACGAGGCCCTCGGTGACCAGGCGGTTCCAGTTCTCGGTCCACTTCTTCGAGCCGGCGTCCTGCAGGTCGATCGTGACGTCCGTGCCGTCGGTCTGGAACGGCTGACCGCCGGCCTGCCAGATCATCGACGTCGCGAAGCCCGCGTCGCCGGTGTCGTTCGTGATGTAGGCGTCGGGGTTCGCGGCGTGGATCGCCTTCGCGGCCTCGTAGTACTCGTCCCACGTGGTGGGCACGGCGATACCGGCAGCGTCGAAGACGGACTTGTTGTAGAACAGGGCCATGGGTCCGGAGTCCTGCGGCAGGCCCCAGATCGCGTCGCCGCTGGTCACGGAGCCCCACGTCGAGGCCGTGTAGTCGTCTTCGAAGTCGGCGAAGCCGTACTGCGCCAGGTCGACGAAGGAGTCGGTGAGGGAGAACTGCGGGAAGGCCTGGTACTCGACCTGAACGACGTCGGGGGCGCCGGATCCGGCCTTGATGGCGTTCTGCAGCTTGGTGTACTCGTCGTTGTTGGTCCCGGCGTTGACGAGGTTGACCTTGACGTTCGGGTAGGCCTTCTCGAACGCCTCGACCTGCGCCTCGGCCGACGGAGTCCACGACCAGTACGTGATCTCGCCGCCCTTCTCGAGAGCTGCCTTGACGGAGTCGAAGG
This sequence comes from Microbacterium hydrocarbonoxydans, assembly GCF_000956475.1. Classification (GTDB taxonomy): domain Bacteria; phylum Actinomycetota; class Actinomycetes; order Actinomycetales; family Microbacteriaceae; genus Microbacterium; species Microbacterium hydrocarbonoxydans_A. The sequence continues at coordinate 1,186,156 of NZ_JYJB01000010.1, read as the reverse complement.
TGCCGTCGCCCGCAGCGGCGCCGCCGCCGGAGGAGCCGCCGGTCGAGCAGCCGGCCAGGGCGATCGCCGCCACTGTTCCGGCCGCGAGCACGGCGAGGGCGCGTCGTGCGGCGTTGGAGGGAAGGTGCTTCATTGCTGTGTCCTTTCGGGAGGTGGTCCGGCTTTGGACCGGGTGATGCAGGGAGGTGCGGGCGAGCTACTGCTTGACGCTTCCCGCGGTGAGACCCGACTGCCAGAACCGCTGCAGCAGCAGGAAGGCGATGACGATCGGGATGATCGTGAGGAGCGAGCCGGTGATGACGAGGTTGTAGATCGGCTGTGATCCGGCGCCGATCGCCTGGGAGCTCCACTGATTGAGACCGACCGTCAGCGGGTACCAGTCGGGGTCGGAGAGCATGATCAGCGGCAGGAAGTAGTTGTTCCACGTCGCGACCACTGTGAACAGCGCGACTGTCACGATGCCGGGCGCCAGCAGGCGCAGCGAGATCGTGAAGAACGTGCGGAACTCGCCGGCGCCATCGATGCGGGCCGCCTCGAGCAGCTCGGTGGGCACCGACTCCGTGGCGAACACCCAGATCAGGTAGAGCCCGAACGGGCTGATCAGGGACGGGATGATGACGGCCCATGGCGTGTTCGTGAGGCCGAGCTCGCTGAACAGGAGGAACGTCGGCACGGCGAGGGCGGTGCCGGGGACCGCGACTGCGCCGAGCACGACGGCGAAGACGGCGCGCCGGCCCGGGAACTTGTACTTCGCGAGTCCGTATCCCGCCATGGTGGCGAGCAGCGTCGCACCACCGGCGCCGACGACCACGTAGAGCAGGGTGTTGCCCAGCCAGCGCAGGAAGATGCCGTCGCGATACGAGAAGGTCGCTGCGAGGTTGTCGAAGAAGGCGAAGTCGTCGGCGAACCACAGGCCGAATGAGCTGAACAGGCCGCCCTGCGTCTTGGTCGCGCTGAACAGCAGCCAGATCAGCGGGACCAGCGTGTACAGGCCGTACACGATCATCACGATCAGCAGGATGTTCGACTTGCGCGGGTTGAGCGGGTCGTGACGCTTGCGGCTGGGACGGGCGAGGGGGAGTGCCATGTCAGCGCACCTCCGACTTCGAGCCGCGCAGCTGCACGACGTAGGCGATGACGGCGGTGATGACGCCCATGATGATGGCGATCGTCGCCGCGTAGTTGAACTGCTGACCGGCGAACGACAGGTTGTACGCGTACATGTTCGGGGTGAAGTACGTCGTGATGACGTTCGGGGCGAGCGGGCGCAGGATGTTCGGCTCGTTGAACAGCTGGAAGCTGCCGATGATCGAGAAGATCGTCGCGATCACGAGGGCTCCGCGCACCGAGGGGATCTTGATCGAGAAGATCGTGCGCCACGCTCCTGCGCCGTCGAGGGATGCCGCCTCGTACATGTCGGTCGGGATGGTCTTCAGCGAGGAGTAGAAGATCAGCATGTTGTAGCCGACGAACTCCCAGGTGACGATGTTGCCGATCGAGACCAGCATCCACTCCTTGGCGAACGGTGTGAGCGCCTCGAAGCCGAGCAGATCGTTGATGTTGCCGGCAAGGCCGAACTGGTCGCCGTAGATGTAGCCCCACATGAGAACCGCGACGACCGCGGGCACGGCATAGGGCAGGAAGATCAGGATGCGGAAGAAGGATGCTCCGCGAAGCCGCGCGCTGTCGAGGGCGAGAGCGGCTCCGAGTGCGAGGGCGAGCATGATCGGCACCTGCACGACGAGGAACAGCAGCACGCGGCCGAAGGCCTCCCAGAACTGCGGGTCGGTCAGAGCGCGCGCGTAGTTGTCGAACCCGACGAAGGCGTTGCCGCCGATGAGCTTCTCCTGGAAGAAGCTCAGGTAGAGCGCGTAGGCGAGCGGCGTCAGGAACACCAGGGCGAACACGATCATGAAGGGGCCGACGAATGCCCAGCCCTTCCAGTCGCGCTTCTCGCGGCGGATGCCGAGGGCGCCGGCTGCCGCAGTGATTTCGGTCGTCATCGACGATTTCTCCAGTTCGGGCGGTGTGCTGCTTCGGTGCTCATCCGCCATGTGTCAACGTCAACATATGCGATCGACTGCTAGTGTGTCAACGTCAACACAGGAACGGATGTGATCGTGTCCGAACACGGAACGGCAGAGTCGCCGCAGCGTCGGCGCGAACCGTCGATGGAGGATGTCGCCCGCGAGGCCGGAGTCTCCGGACAGACGGTGTCGCGCGTGGTCAACGCCCGAGGATACGTCGGCGCCGCCACCAGAGAGCGCGTGGAAGCTGCGATGCAGAGGCTCGGCTACCGGCCGAACAGCGCCGCCCGTGCGCTGCGCTCAGGACGCTTCCGCACGATCGGCGTCGTGATGTTCTCGTTCAGCTCCTACGGCAACCAGCGCACCCTCGACGCGATCGCCGTGCGCGCCGCCGAACTCGGCTACGCGCTGACGCTCATCCCGGTCGCATCCAGCGCTCGTGAGACGGTCGCAGGGGCGTTCCGCCGTCTCGAAGAGCACGCGGTCGACGGGATCATCATCGTCATCGAGGCGCATCAGCTCGACGAGGCCGACATCGAGATTCCCGACGCTCTGCCGGTGGTGTTCGTCGACTCGAACCGGTCGGCGGAGCATCCGTTCGTCGACACCGATCAGGCTCAGGGAGCGCGCCTCGCGACCGAGCACCTGCTCGACCTCGGGCATCACACCGTATGGCACGTCGCCGGACCCGCGAAGTCGTACTCGGCAGAGCGTCGGCGAGAGGCGTGGCAGTCGACCCTGGAGTCGCGGGGGCTCGAGGTGCCAGAGGCGATCGAAGGCGACTGGAGTGCCGCGTCGGGTCATGAGGCAGGGCGTCGGCTGGCATCGACCGGCGGCGTGACCGCCGTGTTCGCGGCGAACGACCAGATGGCGATCGGGGTGCTCCGCGCGTTCCGTGAGGCGGGACTCGACGTCCCCGGCGACATCAGCGTGGTCGGCTTCGACGGTCTTCCGGATGCTGCGCAGCTGTGGCCACCGCTGACCACCGTGCAGCAGCACCCAGAGCGGGTCGGCGCGCTCGCCGTGGATGCGCTGCTCGCGGAGCTCGAGGGGGAGGAGCGGGTGCAGACCCCTCTCGTCGGCACCGAGCTCGTGGTTCGCGCCAGCACTGCCGCGCCCCGCTCCTCCTGACGCGTTTCGTCTCGGTCGCTGCGCTCCCTCGCTCTACGACCGGTGAGGGACCGGCGCGGCCGCTCAGCGCCAGATGACCGCGATGCCCGCGTTGAGAGCCGTGAGGATCCCGACCAGCCAGAACACCGCCGGGGTGATCTTCTCGCCGCGCTTCTGCCGGGCCAGGCCGCTGCCGACAAGCGCGCCGATCACGACGAGGACGACGAGCTTGGTGCCGATCTTGATGTAGTTCGGCTCGGCGCCCTCCGGCAGGCCCCACGGAGCGGCGAGGGCGAGTCCGGCGATTCCGGCGATCAGAAGCCCGTACTCCATGATCGTCGCGAACTGGCGCTTTCCGCCGAAAGCCTGCACGGCCCAGGCGCCGAACAGCACGGCGAAGCCGATCAGATGGACGAACAGCACGATGTGGCGCAGAGTCTCCATGCCCTCACCGTACGCCCCGGCGGTATTCCGCCGCCAGGTAGGCGAGCCTCAGCCGCGCAGCTCGCGGATCACCAGAGCGGTGCGGAGCGCAGCATCCGCCGCCTCCGCTCCCTTGTCCTCCTTGGAGCCCTCGATACCGGCGCGGTCGAGGCCCTGCTTCTCATCGTCCAGGGTGAGCACGCCGAAGCCGACCGGCTTGCCCGCGTCGAGAGATACGCGGGTGAGCCCGTCGGTCGTCGCCGACGACACGTATTCGAAGTGGGGCGTGCCGCCGCGGATGATCACGCCGAGCGCCACCACCGCATCCGCGCCGCCGGCGAAGGCGGCCTGGGCCGCCACCGCGAGTTCGAACGAACCAGGCACGCGCACCAGTCGGTGCGTCGCCTGCGCGGCGTTGAGCACGCGCTCAGCTCCGGCGATCAGGCCGTTCGTGATGACGTCGTGCCACGTGCCGGCGATGATGACGACGTTGAGTCCCCGTCCGTCGATGCTCCCGGTCTCCGGGGCTCCTGCGCCGCTCATGCCTTGTCCTTTCCTTGGGCGAGAGCCTCTGCGAGCTCCGCCTGATCGATGATGTGACCCATGCGGTCACGCTTCGTCTCGAGATACTGGTGGTTGTTCGGGCCGACCCCGACGATCAGCGGCACCTGCTCGACCACGTCGAGGCCGAGCTCGCGCAGCTGGTTGACCTTGTCGGTGTTGTTCGTCAGCAGGCGCACCTTGGAGATGCCGAGGTCGGCGAGGATGCCGGCTGCCGCCGCGTATTCGCGGGCGTCGGCTGGCAGCCCGAGCGCGAGGTTCGCGTCGACCGTGTCGAGCCCCTCCTCCTGCAGGCTGTATGCGCGCAGCTTGTTGATGAGGCCGATGCCGCGGCCCTCGTGACCGCGCATGTAGATGACGACCCCGCCGTCCTGCTCGATCGCGTCGAGCGCGGCGTCGAGCTGCGGGCCGCACTCGCACTTGAGTGAGCCGAACGCCTCACCGGTCAGGCACTCGGAGTGCACCCGCACGAGCGCGGTCTCGCCGGGCTCGCCCTTCACGACGGCGATGTGATCGGTGCCGCTGACGCGGTCCTTGTAGGCGAGGAAGCGGAAGGTGCCGTGCGAGGTCGGCACCGTGGCGTCGGCCCGCAGGCTGACGCGGCGCGTGGTGATCGCGGACGCACCGTCCGGGTCGATCTCGTTGAGGTGCGCGATCAGCTGCTCGATCGTGATCACGGGAACCCCGTCGCGTTCGCCGAGCTCGAGGAGTCCCGGCATCCGCATCATGCTGCCGTCTTCGGCGACGACCTCCGCGATCGCCCCGACAGGGCGCAGCCCCGCGAGCTTCATGAGGTCGACCGCGGCCTCGGTGTGCCCGCTGCGTTCGCGCACTCCGCCGTCCACGGCGCGCAGCGGCAGCACGTGACCGGGGCGGATCAGATCTCCTGCCGTCGACTGCGGGTTCGCCAGCACGTTCAGGGTATGCGCGCGGTCGTGCGCGCTGATGCCGGTCGTGACTCCCGACGCGGCGTCGACGCTGATCGTGTACGCGGTCGATCGTGCGTCCTCGCTGACGGCGACCATCGGCTGCAGGTTCAGGGCGTCGGCGAGGTCGGTCGGCATCGGGGCGCAGATGAATCCCGACGACCAGCGGACCGTCCACGCCACCCATTCGGGGGTCGCGAGCTCGGCAGACAGGATGACGTCGCCCTCGTTCTCACGGTTCTCGTCGTCGGCGACGAGCACGGGGCGGCCGGCGCGCAGCGCCTCGATGGCCTCGGGGATGGTGGACAGGCTCATCGCGAGCCTCCTTCCGTTGCGACCTCGCGGAACGCGAGCAGGCGCTCGACGTGACGGGCCAGGATGTCGGTCTCGAGGTTCACACGGTCGCCGACCGCGCGAGATCCGAGAGTGGTGGCGGCGAGGGTCTCGGGGATCAGGGACACCTCGAACCATGCCTGCGCTTCTGCGGGGGTGCTCACGGCGCTCACCGTGAGGGATGTGCCGTCGACCGAGATCGATCCCTTGTCGACGACGAGCGGCGCGAGATCCGCGGGCAGCGAGATGCGCAGCACGCTCCACTGAGCACCGGGGCGCACCTCGAGCACGGTGCCGACGCCGTCGACGTGTCCCTGCACGATGTGGCCGCCGAGGCGGGCGCCGACCGGCATCGCCTTCTCGATGTTCACGCGGGTGCCGACGGTTGCATCACCGATGGCCGCCACGTCGAGGGTCTGCTTCATGACGTCGGTGTCGAAGGTGTCGGCTGTCGAGCCGACGACGGTGAGGCAGACGCCCGAGACCGCGATCGACTCGCCGTGCACGGCATCCGCTGCCGCCTTCGGCGCACGCACTGTCAGCCGCCAGCCGTCGCCGGCCGGTGCGATGGCGGTGATCTCGCCGATCTCCTCGATGATTCCGGTGAACATCAGGCTGTTCCTTCTTCCGTGAGGTCTTCTGTGAAATGCGCGACGGCGAGCAGATCGGGTCCGAGCGGCACCCACTCGTCGATCGTCAGGCGGCGAGCGGCGGCGATCGACGGCACGCCGATGTCGGTCAGGGCGAGGCGGTCGCCGCCGAGCAGAACCGGTGCGACGTAGGCGAGCACGCGGTCGGCGAGTCCCTCGGCGATGAAGGCGCTGGCCAGAGTCGGACCGCCTTCGACGAACACGTTCTGCACACCGCGGGCGTGCAGGTCGGCGACGACGGCGTGCAGGTCGCGGGTGTCGTAGAACAGCGGGGGGAGCGGATGCCGGTGCACAGCGGCATCCGCAGGCGTGTCCCGCGAGCCGATCACGACGGGGATCGGCTGATGGTCGTAGAGCGCGTCTCCGTCGCGGGCAGTGAGTGCGGGGTCATCGGCGAGCACGGTGCCGGTCCCGACGACGATCGCGTCGGCCGCTGCACGGCGACGGTGCACGTCGGCGCGCGCGGCGGGGCCGGTGATCCACTGACTCGTGCCGTCGGATGCCGCGGCGCGGCCGTCGAGGCTCTGCGCCCATTTGACGGTGATCTCGGGGCGGCCGAGCCGCTGGGCGGTGAGCCATCCCTCGATGAGAGCGTGCGCGGCATCCGTCTGCTCACCCGCCTCGACGCTGACGCCCGCGGTGCGAAGTCGATCCGCGCCGCCGCCCGAGACCGCGCCAGGATCGTCGAGCGAGTACACGACACGGGCGATGCCCGCCTCGATGAGGGCGACCGCGCAGGGGCCCGTGCGCCCGGTGTGGTTGCAGGGCTCGAGGGTGACGACCGCGGTCGCGCCTTTCGCGGCGCCGGGGGCGAGCTTCGACAGCGCATCGACCTCGGCGTGCGGGGTGCCGGCGCCGTGGTGCCAGCCTTCGGCGAGGACGTCGCCGTCGGGGGAGAGGATGACGGCACCGACCTGCGGGTTCGCACCGCGCGGTCCGTTCGCCGCGAGTTCGAGAGCGCGACTCATCGCGTGGCGCTCCGCCTCGTTCACTGCCATCCGTCGTCCTCCTCTGAGGCTCCGGGGTTCACGAAGGGTACGACGAGCGCACGCGTGCGCATCGTGCTGCCTCCCTTCCGGACTAGCGAGATCTCTCTCGCATCACCGTCGGTACCGGAATTCCACCGGATCGGAATCTCGACGAATCAAGACTCTCGCGGACTGTCACCGCCGGTTCGGATTCTCACCGACCCCGGAGCACGTTGATGCTCTGAGTGTACTCAACGCGTCTGACAGAGATTCATTCCGCGACATGGAAAGGAACGCGGGCCCCGAGGCCGCTACTTCAGCAGCCGAGAGAGACGGCGGTCTGCGAGCGGCTTGCCGCCGGTCTGGCAGGTGGGGCAGTACTCCATCGAGCGATCGGCGAAGAACACGCTGCGCACCGTGTCTCCGCACACCGGGCACGCCTCGCCGCGGCGGGCGTGCACCTGCATGCCGCGGCGCTTGGCGTCTTTCAGGTCGGCGGGCGGCTTGCCGGAAGCGGCGGTCACGGCATCCGTCAGCGTCGCGTGCATCGCTGCGAACAGCCGATCGATCTCGTCGTCGTCGAGCTTGGCCGCGATCGCATACGGCGACATGCGCGCCGCATGGAGGATCTCGTCGGAGTAGGCGTTGCCGATGCCCGCGATCACGCCCTGATCGCGCAGCAGCCCCTTGATCTGGGTGCGCCGCCCCTCGAGAAGACCCGCGAAGACCTCGCGGCTGAAAGCGGGATCGAGCGGATCGGGCCCGAGCCGCGCGATGCCGGGGACGTCTTTCGGATCGCGCACCACGTATACGGCGAGCGACTTCTTCGTGCCTGCCTCGGTGAGGTCGAATCCGCTGCCGTCGTCGAGCGCGATGCGCAGCGCGATCGGCGACTTGCCCGGCTTGAGGAGCGTCGTCGGCAGCTGGTCGTACCAGCGCAGCCATCCGGCCTTCGCCAGGTGGAACACGAGGTGCAGTTCGGGTCCGCAGGACAGCACGACGAACTTGCCCTGCCGGGCGGATGCCGTGACCTCGGCTCCTTGCAGGGCATGGATCGGCGGGTCGTATGTCTTCAGGGCAGCGATCGCTGCGACGGTCGCGCGCGTGATCGTGCGACCGACGGCGCGTTCGGCGAGGAACGCCGTCAGGCCCTGGACCTCAGGCATCTCCGGCATGGACTCATCCTGTCACCGGCATCCGACGCTGTCACGCATGCTCGGACACCAGTGCCCCGGGCCACGCCAGCGTAGGAGAATCCGCCGGGGTAGGCCGATCTCGCCCGGATCGTCCTACCCCGGCGAGATCTCCTGCCTCTACGTCAGACGGAGACTCAGAGCACCGGCCAGAGCGCAGGGGAGCGGTCGTCCGTCGCGAGCAGGCCGGCGATCCAGCCGTCATCGCGACCGCGTTGACTGGTGAGCGCCTGGCGCTGCAGACCTTCGTAGCGGAATCCGAGTGCACGCGCGGTGCGGGCGGAGGGGACGTTGCCCGCGACGGCCTGCCAGCGGATGCGGGCGAGCCCGAGCTCCGCGAAGCCCCAGTCGATCACGGCTCTGGCGGCCTCGACGATGTAGCCCTTGCCTCGGGCCGGTTCCGCGATCCAGAATCCGAGCTCGGCGTGACCCCCGAAGGGATGTTCCGTGACGTCGTGCAGGCCGATCATGCCGACCAGAGCCTCATCGTGGCGAATGCCCCAGACCGTCTCGCTCGCGTCGATCCAGGAACGGCCGACATGGGCGACGAAGTCCTCGGCGTCTCGTCGTGTGTACGGGCTCGGAACCGTGGTCCAGCGCGGGATCTCCGGGTCCTGGCACGCGAGCTCGATGGTTTCGGCGTCCGCCGCGGTCGGGATGCTGAGGATGAGGCGGTCGGTTGTCAGGGTCACGGGTAGCACTCCGACAGCCTAGGCGTCCCACCGACCCCGGCCCGATGTCGGAGGCCCCGGACTAAGCTTGTCCGGTGACTGTTCCGGGGATTCTGCGCGCCTTGGAAGAGGCGTCTCTGTACCGTGACGCCCTCAGCTGGGCGCACACCGATGCCGACCTCGGTCTGGTCGACGGACTCGATGCGCCCGCGCTCGCGGGCCTGCTCGGCAAGCGCGCCGCCGCCGGGCATCCTGCGGCTCTCCTCGCGGTCGTTCCCACGGGCCGCAGGGCGGAGAGTCTCGCGCAGGCGCTCGCCGCGTACATCTCGGATGCCGAGGTGCTGACCTTCCCCGCGTGGGAGACGCTGCCGCACGAGCGGCTCAGCCCGAGCCCCGACACGGTCGGCCAGCGGCTGCAGACCCTGCGCCGCGTCGCGGGGTGGACGGGCGATCACCCCCTCATCGTCGTCGCGTCCGTCCGCGCGGCGCTGCAGCCCATCGCCGGCAACCTCGGAGAGATCGAGCCGGTCGTCCTGAAGGCCGGCGGCCGCGGCTACGACCTCGACGGCGTAGCCGAACAGCTCGTCGAGCGGGCGTACTCGCGGGTCGACATGGTCTCGCGTCGCGGCGAGTTCGCGGTGCGCGGCGGCATCCTCGACGTGTTCCCCCCGATCTCCGAGCATCCGTACCGCGTGGAGTTCTTCGGCGACGAGGTCGACCAGATCCGTGCGTTCTCGGTTGCCGACCAGCGCTCTCTTCCCGGTGAGGTCGAGCTCGTCGACCTCGCACCGAGCCGGGAGCTGCTGCTCACACAGGACGTGCGCGACAACGCGCGCGCCCTGAAAGACGCGTTCCCTGCGATCGCGGGCATGCTCGAGAAGATGGCCGAGGGCATTCCGGTCGAGGGCATGGAGTCACTGCTGCCCGCTGTCGCCGGGCCTCTCAAGTCGCTCGTCGAATACATGCCGGCCGGCAGCGCGACCGCGGTGGTCGACCCCGAGCGCGCGAGTGCCAGAGCCATCACTCTCGGAGACACGAACCGAGAGTTCCTCGACGCCGCCTGGAGCGCTGCGACGTCCGGAGCCTCCGCTCCCATCGATCTCGGAGCCGGTGACTTCCTCACGATCGCCCAGCTGCGCGAAGTCGTGCGCGACCGCGGCGGTGTGTGGTGGCGGCTCAGCCCGTTCGCGATGGGCGGGGAGGATGCCGAGACCGTCGACGCCGCCGTCATCCCCTCGTTCCACGGCAATGTCGACGGAGCGATCTCCTTCGTCGATGCGAAGATTCAGGACGGCTGGCGCGTCGTCGTGATCGCGACAGGCACGGGATTGGTCGACCGTGCGCGCGATGTGCTCTCGGACCGCGGGATCGCGGCCCGCATCGTCGACGATCTTCTCGACGTGCCGGATGCCGGTGTCGCGACTCTCACCGCGGGCAGCGTCGAGTCCGGCTTCCAGATCGCCGATGCCAAGCTCGCCGTGCTCACGGACAACGAGTTCTACGGCCGCACGATCGGCGGCGATCAGCGCGTCGTCAAGAAGCTCGCGTCGAAGCGCAAGAACGTCGTCGACCCGCTGCAGCTCAAACAGGGCGACTTCGTCGTGCACGCGACGCACGGTATCGGCCGTTTCGTCGAGATGACCAAGCGCGAGGTCTCCACAGGCGGGCGCAACGCGACCAAGTCGGTGCGCGACTACCTCGTGCTCGAGTACGCGCCGTCCAAGCGCGGATACCCCGGAGACAAGCTCTTCGTGCCCACCGATCAGCTCGACCTGCTCTCGAAGTACGTCGGCGGCGAGGCCCCGACGCTGTCGAAGATGGGCGGCAGCGACTGGGCGCAGGCGAAGGGCAAGGCCCGCAAGGCGGTGCGCGACATCGCGGTCGAGCTCGTGAAGCTGTATTCCGCGCGCATGAGCGCGAAGGGGCATGCGTTCGGCCCCGACACGCCGTGGCAGCGCGAGCTGGAAGAGGCGTTCCCCTTCGCCGAGACGCAGGACCAGCTTCAGACGATCGAGGAGATCAAGGCCGACATGGAACGGCCGATCCCCATGGACCGGCTGCTCTCGGGCGACGTCGGATTCGGCAAGACCGAGGTCGCCGTGCGTGCCGCGTTCAAGGCCATCCAAGACGGCAAGCAGGTCGCGATGCTCGTGCCGACGACCCTGCTCGTCAAGCAGCACCTCGAGACGTTCACCGAGCGATTCGCCGGGTTCCCGGTGAAGGTGCGTCCGCTCTCGCGCTTCCAGACCGACAAAGAGGCGCGGCTCACCCTGCAGGGGCTCCTCGACGGCACCGTCGACATGGTCATCGGCACGCACCGCATCCTCACCGATCAGGTCATGTTCAAGGACCTCGGCCTGATGATCATCGACGAAGAGCAGCGATTCGGCGTCGAGCACAAGGATGCGCTGAAGAAGATGAAGACGAACGTCGACATCCTCGCTATGAGCGCCACGCCCATCCCTCGCACGCTCGAGATGGCGGTGACCGGCATCCGCGAGATGTCGACCCTGCAGACGCCGCCGGAGGACCGGCATCCGATCCTCTCGTTCGTCGGGCCGCGCAGCGACAAGCAGATCGCCGCGGCCATCCGGCGCGAGATCCTGCGCGAGGGCCAGGTGTTCTTCGTGCACAACAGGGTCCAGTCGATCCAGCGCGTGGCCGCCGAGATCGCCGAGCTCGTGCCAGAGGCGCGCATCGCCGTCGCGCACGGCCAGCTGGGCGAGCACCAGCTGGAACAGGTGGTCGACGACTTCTGGGAGCGCAAGTTCGACGTGCTCGTGTGCACCACGATCGTCGAGACCGGCCTCGACATCTCCAACGCGAACACCATCATCATCGACCGCGCCGACAAGTACGGCCTCAGCCAGCTTCATCAGCTGCGCGGTCGCGTCGGACGCGGTCGCGAGCGCGCCTACGCCTACTTCCTCTATGACGACGCGAAGCCGCTGAGCGAGACGGCCGCCGATCGCCTGCAGACGATCGCCGTGAACAACGATCTCGGATCCGGTATGCAGGTCGCGCTGAAGGACCTCGAGCTCCGCGGCGCAGGCAACATGCTGGGCGCCGAGCAGGCGGGTCACATCGCCGGAGTCGGCTTCGATCTCTATCTGCGCATGATCGGTGAAGCCGTCTCGACCTTCCGCGGCGAGGAGGTGGAGTCCGGTCAGGAGCTGCGGCTGGAGCTACCCCTCGACGCCCGCATTCCGGAGGACTACATCGACAGCGAGCGGTTGCGCCTCGAGGCGTACCAGAAGCTCTCGGCGGCGTCCGCGGCCACAGCGAAGGACGATGCGATCGACCTCGTGATCGAAGAGCTCACAGACCGTTACGGGGCGCTGCCGAGCGAAGCCGAGGGACTCATCGCTGTCGCACGCCTGCGCCGGAGAGCGGCACGCGCGGGCCTCACCGACGTGGTCACGATGGGTTCGAATCTGCGCATCGCACCGGCGCGCCTCGAGGACTCGATCAAGGTGCGGATGCAGCGGCTCTACCCGAAGGCGAAGCTCGTCGGCGGGGGAGAGGCGCTGGTCGTGCCCATGCCGACGGTTCCGGCGGCGGTCGGAGTCGGCGTCGAGCCGCTCGCCGGCGCGGCGCTGCTCGAATGGGTGGCACAGCTGTTCACCGCGCTGTTCCCCGAGCCTGCCAAGGCGGAGTGACGTGCAGCGGCCCTCTCCGAAGCGGATGCTGCATGTTCTCGCGCTCGTGCTCGCCGTCGTGGCCGCCGTACTCGTGCTCTTCATGCCGAGCTACACCGTGGTCACCACCGACTCGACCGGCGCATCGACCACCGAGACTCTGAGCATCTGGCAGTACAACGGCCCGATTTTCGCCCTGGTCGTCGCGATCCCCGTGGTGATCGCGCTCATCCCGGCTCTCATGCGCGGCCGCTGGTGGCCGCTCGCGAGCATCGTCTCGGCCGGGCTGCTGCTGGGTTTCGCCTTCCTCGGTGCGCTGTCTCTCGGGTTCGCGTTCCTGCCCGCGGCGCTCGCCGCGTCGATCGCGGCGATGCGCCGGCCGCGCGTGGGATCCGACGACCGGTGATCGATCTGCGGTAGTCCACTCGCGAACCTCAGTCAACGCCCTGTGCGCTCGGGTTTCGCGACCGCATGCTGTCCACATGTGGACATTGCTGATCATCCTGCTGATCGTCTGGGCCGGTCTCTCCGTGCTCGGATTCGCGGTGAAGGGCCTTCTCTGGCTCGCGATCATCGGAATCGTGCTGTTCCTCGCGACGGTGGTCTTCGGGATGATGCGGCGAGGCAAGACGACGAGGGAGTGAAACCATGACGATGAAGAAGCAGATGCTGAACACGAAGAAGCAGGTGCGCAAGGCGGCCGCGGCGACCGCGTCGAATCCGCTCCAGCTTCTCGGCAGCTGGGGTGTGCGCAGCAGCCATGCCTACACGGCGGGGTTCGCGGCGATCGGCGTCTCGTTCCTGTCCTGGCTCATCTCGCGCGGACGCAAGGACTCCAGGGACCAGTCCGACCGCTGGGGCCTGTTCATCGGCGAATGGGCGCCGACGCTGTTCGCGATCGGAATCGCGCTGAAGCACGAAGAGGACTGATCGGGCAGGAGCCCCTGCAGGCGAACACGGGAGCGGATGCTGCGGCATCCGCTCCCGTCGTCTGCGGGGGCTCGCGTCACCAGCGGGCGGTTCGCTCTGCGCCCGCTCCGCCCGGGCGACGCGCGCATCCGTGCGCGGAGTGCGCGGCGCTCACGCGCACACAGGACTAGTCTGGCCGCATGTTGTACGAGCACCTCGGGGCTCGGCCCCGGATCCATGACACCGCCGTCGTCGCTCCCACCGCCGTGATCTCCGGCGACGTGGAGATCGGCCCCAACTGCCAGGTGCTCCACGGTGCCGTGATCACGGCGGAGGGTGGCCCGATCACGCTCGGCGAACACGTGATCGTCATGGAGAACGCGCTGATCCGGGCGACGGCCGCCAACTCCGTGCACATCGGCGCGCACACTCTTGTCGGCACGCTCGCGAGCATCGCAGGGGCCACGGTGGGTGAAGAGGTGTTCTTCGCCTCGGGAGCCCGCATCTTCAACGGCGCGCTCGTGGGGGACAGGTGCGAGGTGCGCGTGAACGCGATCGTCCACCGTCGTGCCGTGCTGCCGGCGGGCACCGTCGTGCCGATCGGGTGGGTGGCGGTCGGCGACCCGGTGCAGCTGCTGTCGCCTGACCGCGAGGCCGAGATCTCCGCGGCCCAGCCCGACCTGGACTTCCCCGGGCACGTGTTCGGGGTCGACCGAGACACGCCCGACCTCATGGTGCAGCTCACCGAACGGTATGCGAGCTCGCTCGCGCGCCACGCGGACGACCGCCTGATCGGGGGATGACGGGCGCAGACGCGAAGAGCCGCCTCGGCTCATGGGCCGAGGCGGCTCTTCGTCATCCGGCGGGGATCAGGGCAGGCGTCAGATCACGCCCTGTGCCAGCATCGCAGCGGCGACGCGCTCGAAGCCCGCGATGTTCGCGCCCGCGACGTAGTCGCCCGGGCGACCGTGACGCTCTGCGGCGTCGAAGGCAGCCGTGTGGATGTCGGCCATGATCTCGCGCAGCTTGTTCTCGCTGTCACCGAAGCTCCAGCGCTGACGCGAGGCGTTCTGGCTCATCTCGAGTGCGGAGGTGGCGACGCCGCCGGCGTTCGCGGCCTTGCCAGGGGCGAACAGGACCCCGGCTCGCTGGAACGCGTCGACGGCGTCAGGCACGCAGGGCATGTTCGCACCCTCCGACACCGCACGCACGCCGTTCGCGATCAGGACCTCGGCATCCGCCAGCCCGACCTCGTTCTGCGTGGCTGAGGGCACCGCGATGTCGACGGGGACCTCCCACACGCTTCCGCCTTCCACGAATCGTGCGCTCGGGCGTCGCTTGGCGTACTCGACGATGCGGGCACGCTCGACCTCCTTGAGCTGACGGAGCAGCTCGAGGTCGATACCGGCGTCGTCGACCACATAGCCGGAGGAGTCGGATGCCGTGACGGCCGTCGCTCCGAGCTGGGTCGCCTTCTGGATCGCGTAGATCGCGACGTTGCCCGATCCCGAGATTCCGACGCGCTTGCCCTCGAGCGACTCGCCGTGCACCGCCAGCATCTCCTGCGCGAAGAACACGGCGCCGTAGCCTGTGGCCTCGGTGCGGACCTCGGCACCGCCCCAGCCGGTGCCCTTGCCGGTGAACATGCCGGACTCGTGGCGGTTCGTGATCTTGCGGTACTGGCCGAACAGGTAGCCGATCTCCCGGCCGCCCACGCCGATGTCGCCGGCGGGAACGTCGGTGTGCTCGCCCAGGTGACGGTACAGCTCGTTCATGAACGACTGGCAGAAGCGCATGACCTCGGCGTCCGACCTGCCGTGCGGATCGAAGTCCGAGCCTCCCTTGCCGCCGCCGATCCCCTGACCGGTGAGCGCGTTCTTGAAGATCTGCTCGAAGCCCAGGAACTTGATGATCGACAGGTTCACAGACGGGTGGAAGCGCAGGCCGCCCTTGTAGGGTCCGAGCACGGAGGAGAACTGGATGCGGTAGCCGCGATTCACCTGCAGACGACCGGCGTCGTCGACCCATGGGACGCGGAACATGATCTGACGCTCCGGCTCGACCAGGCGCTCGAGGATGCCGCCGTCGATGAACTCCGGACGCTTCTCGAGCACCGGGGCGATCGAGTGCAGCACCTCATGGACTGCCTGGTGGAACTCCGGCTCGTTGGCGCTGCGCGAGAGCACCGTGTCGAAGACGGGCTGCACAGACGGCGCGAGGGGATGGAAGTCAGCGGGGGATGAAGAGGTCACGAAGAGCTTTCTGAATCGGTGGGGGACTCGCAAGCGATCGTGTCGCGCGATTCGTCGCCGGATCAGGCGGAGCTTTTCACTTTACCGGCATGGCCGATGTGAACTTCTTCACGTGACGCGGATGCTGCTCATCCGGTGTTCTGCAGACCCGCGGCCACGCCGCTGACCGAGAGCAGCAGCAGTCGGCGCTGCTCGTCGTCGGCGCCGGAGCCTGTGCTCGCCGGAGCCGTGCGCAGAGCGCGCAGGGCCCGCAGCTGCAGCAGCGAGAGTGCGTCGACGTAGGGCGTGCGCAGCTGCACGGCGCGCTGCAGGATCGGCTTGTTCTCGAGTAGCCGCTCGCCGCCGGTGAGACGGATCACCCCGTCGCGAGTCAGCTGCAGTTCGTCGAGCACGAGGGCCGCGAGGTCGTCGCGATCGCCGAGGGCGAGGTACTGACGTGCGATGCGCTCATCGGTCTTGGCGAGGCTCATCGCGACGTTGTCGATCAGCGTGCGAAGCAGCGGCCAGTCGCGGTAGGCCTCGGCGAGCCGCTGCTCGTCGCCGACCGCGGCCAGCGCCGTGCCCAGGCCGAACCAGCCGGCCAGGTTGATCCGCGCCTGCGTCCACGCGAACACCCACGGAATCGCCCGGAGGTCTTCCAGCGACTCCACCGACAGACCGCGGCGGGCGGGCCGCGAGCCGAGCGCGAGCAGCCCGATCTCCTCGAGCGGCGTCACCGTGGCGAACCAGGGAGCGAAGCCCTCGGCCTTGACCAGCGAGAAGAACCGCTCGCGCGATGCCGTGTCGAGCACCGCGGCGATGTCCGCGAAGCGGGTGGCAGCCTCGCTCGTGCGCGATTCGACCGTCGGCGAGGACGCCAGCAGCGTGGCAGCGGCGACCTGGTCGATGTGGCGCATCGCGATCGCGGGCTCGCCGTAACGGGCGAAGATGACCTCGCCCTGCTCGGTGAGCTTGAAGCGGCCGTCGACCGAGTGCGGCGGCTGGGCCAGGATGGCGGAGTTCGCCGGGCCGCCGCCGCGCCCGAGAGCGCCGCCGCGGCCGTGGAAGAGCGTCAGCTCGATTCCCGATTCCTTCGCCCAGAGGGCGATCTTCTCCTGCGCCTCGTACAGGGCGAGGTTCGCGGCGACGGGCCCGACGTCCTTCGACGAGTCGGAGTAGCCGAGCATGACCTCGAGCTTGTTCCCGGTCGCGGCCATACGAGCCTGGAACTCGGGGAAGGTGACCGCCTCAGCGAGGATCGCGGGCGCCGCCTGCAGGTCGGCGAAGGTCTCGAACAGCGGCACGACGTCGAGCACGGGAGCGTCGTCGCCGAGGGCGTGCTTCGCGAGACGGTGCACCGCGGCGAGGTCGGACGCCGCCTGCGTGAACGACACGACGTAGCGGCCGGCCGCACGCAGTCCGCGATCGCGCTGGATCTCGGCGATGGCGCGGAAGACCTCGAGAACCTCTTCGGTCTGTGCGCTCAGCGCGCCGCCGCCCTCGATCTCGGCCAGCGCCTTCGCGTGGACCTGCGAGTGCTGGCGCACCTCGAGCTCGGTGAGGTGGAAGCCGTAGGTCTCCACCTGCCAGATCAGGTGCTGCACGCCGCCGAACGCGTGGCGGCGGGCGCCGGCATCCGCCAGCGATGTCTGCAGCGCCCGCAGTTCGTCAAGGAGCTCTTCAGGACCGGCGAACCGGTCGTCGTCGCCACGGCGGGTGGCGGCGATGCGGTGCGCGAGCACGAGCAGCACCCGGCGGTGCGGCTCGTCGGGAGAGCGGGTGGCGAGGTCGGAGGCGGCCTCGGGATGGGCGGCGGTGAAGCGCTCCCAGATCGCGGTCACCTCGGCGCTGGGCGGCGTGCCCTGCGCGTCGAGGGTGAGGGTGCGGCCGATCCGCTCCAGAGCGCGCTCCAGCCCGCGCAGCACGTGATCGGACGCGATCTGCGACGCTTCGCGGGTGACGGATGCCGTGACGAACGGGTTGCCGTCGCGGTCGCCGCCGACCCACGACCCGACGCGGACGAACGCCGGGACGATGGGTGCGCTGGAGCCGGAGTCGTCGCCGCGCAGCGCGTCGTCGATGCGGCGGTAGACGTGGGGAACGGTCGTGAAGAGCGTCTCGTCGAAGACGCTCATCACTGTGCGCACCTCGTCGGTCGGTGTCGGCTTCTGCGCGCGCAGGGGAGCCGTGCGCCACAGTGTGTCGATCTCCTCCAGCATCCGGCGATGTGCCCGGTGCTGCTCGGCGCCGGCCTCACTCGCCGCGTCGTGCTGAGTGAGCAGCTCGGACAGGCGGCGGATGCTGCTCGACACCGCGCGGCGGCGCGCCTCGGTGGGGTGCGCCGTGAAGACGGGGTGGAACCGCAGTCCCTCCAGACGGCGGCGCGCCTCATCCTCGCCGACCTCGGTCTTCAACCGTGCGTAGGCGGTCGCGACGGTGTCGGCGGCATCCTCGCGGCCCGGCTGACCGGCGCGTTCGCGCAGCACGCGCACCCGCTGGTGCTCTTCGGCGAGGTTGACGAGGTGGAAGTAGCAGGTGAACGCCCTGGCCACCTCGTCCGCGCGCTCGACCGAGAAGGACTCGGCGATGGCCGCAGCCCGATCGAACGCGTCGGAGGTCTCCTCGTCGTAGGCCTGGATCGTGGCGAGGCGAAGCCGCTCGACGTCCTCGAAGAGGTCATCGCCGCCGGCCTCGCGCAGCACCTGGCCGAGCAGGGCGCCGAGCATCCTGACATCGGAGCGCATGGCATCCGGAATGCCGCGGCCTGCTTCGAAGCGTCCGATGACGCGGATCGCCTCAGTGTTCGTGGGCTCGGGAAAAGACTGTGCGGGGGTCACCCTTCGAGCGTATCCCGGCGAGGAAGGGTGCTTGGAACGCATGACGATCCGTAACGGACCCCGGATGAGAGCGCCTGCGTACGATGGACACGATGCGAATCACCGTGAAGCACCTCCGTGGCCAGCAGTTCCCCGCCGTCCTCCTGTTGCTCGCAGCGGGTCTCGGCCTCCTGCTCGCGAATCTGCCGACCCACGATGCGATCGCCGGCGTCCTGCACGCCCTCATCGCAGTGCCGGGCACCGGGCTCGATCTCTCGGTGGAGCACTGGGTCTCCGACGGACTGCTCGCCGTCTTCTTCCTCGTCGTCGCGATCGAGCTGCGGCACGAACTCACGCACGGCGAGCTCGACTCGATCAGCAAGGCTGTGCAGCCCGCGATCGCCGCGGCCGGCGGGGTGCTCGTGCCGATCGCGGTCTACCTGCTCATCGCGGGCTCAGACGCCTCAACCGCATCCGGCTGGCCGATCCCGACGGCGACCGACATCGCCTTCGCCCTCGGGGTCCTCGCCATGTTCGGCCGGGGGCTCCCTTCGACTGTCCGGGTGTTCCTGCTCGCGCTGGCCATACTCGACGACATCATCGGCATCGTCTTCATCGCCGTGCTGTTCGCCCATGACGTGCAGTGGCTCCTGCTCGCGCTGGCGGTCGTCGCGGTCGCCGTCTTCTGGGCGCTCAGCCGCCTGCTGCACCGCCACGGGCATCCGGTCATCGCGGTCCTGATGGCCGTCGTCGGCCTCATCGCCTGGGGGCTCGTCGCGGTTTCCGGCATCCACGCCACGATCGCCGGCGTGATGCTGGGGCTCGTCATGGCGCCGGTGCCCGCTGCACGGGTGCGGCACGCTCTCGAACCGACGGTCAACGGCCTGATCCTGCCGCTGTTCGCGTTCGTCGCGGCATTCGTCGTGATCCCCGCGCTGTCGCCCTCCGAGCTGTCTCCGGCCTTCTGGGGCATCGCGATCGCTCTGCCGGTCGGCAAGGTGCTCGGTATCTCCCTGCTGGGCTGGGTCGCGATGCGGATCCGCCCTCGTGGCGCGCCGCCCGCCCTGCCTTTCGCCGATCTCGTCGCTGCGGGGACCCTCGGCGGCATCGGGTTCACGGTCTCGCTGCTGCTCGCGAATCTCGCTTTCGCGGGTGACGCGGGCGTTCGCGACCAGGCGATCCTCGGCGTGCTGATCGGGTCGCTCGTCTCCCTGGTTCTCGCTGGCGTCTTCGTGTCGCTACGCGCCGGCTGGTACCGCCGAACGGCGGCGGCCACCTCATGAGCGAGAAGGATGCGGCCGCCCCCGCGGATGCACTGCGCGAGGTCGCCGACACCATGAGGGCGGTGCGGGAGAAGTGCGTGTGGTCGCAGCAGATCACCCATCGCGACCTCGTCCCGTATCTGATCGAGGAGTCCCACGAGGTCATCGATGCTGTCGAGAGCGGCACCCGTGACGACCTCCGCGAAGAGCTCGGCGACCTGCTCTGGCAGGTGCTGTTCCACTCGGCGATCGCCGCGCAGGATCCCGAGCAGCCCTTCGACATCGACGACGTCGCCCGCGGCCTGAACGAGAAGATGGTCCGACGGCATCCGCACGTCTTCGGGGATGCCGTCGCCCGAACCCCCGACGAGGTGCTCGTGCATTGGAACGCCGCCAAGGCCGCAGAGAAGCGCACCCGCCGCAGTGCTCTCGACGGGATTCCGCGAGGGATGCCGGCTCTCGCCCTTGCTCAGAAGATGCTCGGCCGCGCGGCCGGTGCGGGGGTCGATGTCACCGGCTCCGCAGCTGTTCCCGGCACCGAATCCGAACTCGGCGAGGCGCTTCTCGCCCTCGTCTCGACCGCGAGAGAGAACGGCTGGGACGCCGAACGCGCACTGCGTGAGCGGCTGCGTGCGCTTGAAGGCGAGGTGCGAGCGGCCGAGGCCGACTCGTGAGCTGCATGAGTCGGCCCCGCCCAGGGGTCTGATCAGGCCCGCTGACGCGCTCCGGCGAAGGCACAGCCGGCGACGGCGATGGCTGCCGCCATCACGAGGGCGAGAGGAATCGCGGTGTCCTCGCCGCCGATGCTCACCAGCGGCGACACGAGTGCCGCGAGCGCGAACTGCAGCGCGCCGAGCACGGCGGAGGCGGAACCCGCAGCCCCCGGCACGGCCGACAGCGCGAGCGCGGTCGCGTTTCCGAGCACGAAGCCGAGCGAGGCGACGATGACGAAGACGGCGACGGCCAGCAGCCACACCGGCGCCGATGTGACTGCGAGCACGAGGAATGCGAGCACGCCCAGTCCCATGCCCGACAGGCCGGTCGCGATCAGCCGGCGTGCGGGTACGCGGGCGACGATCTTCGCCGACACGGCGCTCGTGGCCATGAGCGCGAGAGCGTTGAGCCCGAACATCAGGCCGTACTGCAGCTCGTCGAGTCCGAGCATGCTCTGGTACAGGAACGGCGAGGCCGAGATGTACGCCATCATCACAGTGAAGGCGAACGCGAAGGTCAGCGTGTAGCCGATGTACTCGCGGGAGAGGAGCGCGCGCAGCGGCGATCCGCTCGCCCGCTTGAGCAGCGCCAGCTCCGCACGGCGCTCGGAGGGCAGCGTCTCACGCACGCCGAGCGTCACGGCGAGCAGCGTCAGCACTGCGATGCCCAGCACGACTGCGAGCACGCCGCGCCAGCCGAGGGGCTCGGCGAGCGCACCGCCGAGCAGCGGGGCGATGACCGGAGCCACGCCGCCGACGATCATCATCAGGCTCATCGCGCGGGCGGCGGCCGGCCCGCGTGCGAGGTCCGCGATCACCGCGCGGCCGAGAACCATGCCCGCGGCCCCCGAGAGGCCCTGCAGAACACGAGCGGCGAACAGCACCTCCAGCGTTGGGGCGAACACGGTTACGAGGCTCGAGAGCACGAACACGATCGCGCCGACGAGCAGCGGAAGGCGGCGGCCGAACTGGTCGGAGAGCGGTCCGAAGAGCAGCTGTCCGCCGGCGACGCCGACGAGGAACGCGGTGAGGGTCAGCTGCACGCCGGTCGCGTCGGTGGCAAGGTCCGAGGCGATCGCGGGGAAGGCCGGCAGATACAGATCGGTCGCGAAGGGCGCGACAGCGGCGAGGAGAGCGAGGATGCCGAGCAGCCTAGCGGTGATCGCGGGGCGGACGGTGCGGATGGAGTCGGTGGAAGGTTCGCGGAGATTCGTCACAATATGATTATTGTAATATAACTAGAACTTGATTGCGAACCGGCGATCTACGATGGGCGGGTGACTGTGGACGACGAAGCGCTGGCCGACCTGGCGGATGCCGTGCTGGTTCTGGGGCGCGAGATCGAGGCTCGGCATCCCCGTACCGGCTTCGTCGACGTGGCCGTGAACGAGCGTCTCGTGCTGCGCAGCCTCGACCGCGACGGGGAGGCGACCCCCAGTGCTCTTGCCGAGAGACTCGGGCTGCAGCGTTCGAACCTCTCCACCGCGCTGCGGGGCCTCGAAGCCAAGGGGCTCATCGTCCGCGAGCACGACGGCTCCGACGGGCGCGCCGTCATCGTGCGCTCGACTGCGCTCGCCGCGCACAACCTCGCTCTGCTGCGCGAGCGCTGGTCGGAAGTGCTCCGTTCCGCCCTGCCCGATGGTGCCGACGTGCGAGAAGCTGTGGACCTGGTGGGCGCTCTCGCCGACGGTCTTGTGGCGGCGCGGACTCTCGCGCCGCCTCGACCACTGCACGACTGAGTGGGGGCCCGTCCATGATCTGCAACCGGAAGCGGGAGCGCACCCGCGACCTGGAAGGATAGACGCGTGGCTACCGTGAACCCGCCCCGTGGCATGCGTGACATCCTCCCCGCCGACAAGACGCGTCGTGAGCGCGTGCTCTCCGTCATCCGTGAGCGTTATCGCTCGCACGGATTCGATGAGATCGAGACGCCGGCTCTCGAGGAGTACTCGCGTCTGCATGCCGGAATCGGCGGTGACAACGAGAAGCTCGCCTACAACGTGCTGCGTCGAGGTCTCGATTCCGAGGCGATCCGCGACGCAGCCGCCGATCCGGCGGCCCTCGCGGATCTCGGGCTCCGCTACGACCTGACCGTGCCGCTGGCGCGGTTCTACGCGAGCAACCGCGGTCAGCTGCCCGGCGTCTTCCGCTCGATCCAGATCGCGCCGGTGTGGCGTGCCGAGCGCCCGCAGAAGGGCCGCTACCGCCAGTTCGTGCAGTGCGACATCGACATCATCGGCGACGACTCCGCGCGTGCAGAGGCCGAGCTGATGGTCGCCTCGCTCGACGTGCTCGACGCGCTCGGGCTGGACGGCGCAACGGTCCGCATCAACGATCGGCGGGCTCTGGACTGGATGCTGGAGAGCTTCGGCTTCACGCTGGAAGAGCGGCCCGGCGTGCTGATCACGATCGACAAGCTCGACAAGATCGGCTCGGACGGCGTCGCCGCTGAGCTCCGTGAGCGCGGCGCCGCGGCATCCGCCGTCGACGCCTTCGAATCGTTCCTCAACCGTCCTCAGACCATGGAGTACAACCCGTTCGGCGAGCGGCAGATCCGCAAGGCGCTGCCCGAGAACGCGCCGGACGAGATCGTCGCGCACCTGGTCGGCATCGGCGACGCCGTGGCGGCAGGGACGGGGCGCACCGACATCCCACTCGTGTTCGACCCGTTCCTTGTTCGGGGCATGGGCTACTACACGGGGACGATCATGGAGCTCGCCCACCCCTCGGTCGGCTACTCGCTCGGCGGCGGGGGACGCTACGACGGCATGATCGGCCGCTTCCTCGGGCAGCAGGTCGCGGCCGTCGGGTTCTCGCTCGGATTCGAGCGTCTCGTCGATCTCGTCTCGGCGGAGACGGATGCCGCGGCCGAGGCCATCGTGCTGATCCACGATGCCGACGTGCCGGTCGCGGAGCTGGTCGCCCACAAGGCGCGCCTGATCGCCGGCGGGGCGCGGGTGCGCCTCGAGCGCCGCACGAAGAACCTCAAGGCGCTGCTCGAGCGTTCGGCCTCGGATGGCTATACGGCGTTCGCGACCATCGCTGCAGGAAACCCCGACCTGGAGCTCAAGCCCCTCAGCTGAGCCGCGACCGGGGGCCGGGTTCGGGGTGGTTGAGCGAGCGCAGCGAGACGAAACGCACCAAGGAACCGCGCGAGACGCTGCGTCGACCTTCCCACTGTTCGTTGAGCGAGCGCAGCGAGACGAAACGCGTCACCCGTCTGTCGATCTCCGTCGCGGTCTGGTGGTCAGATGCGCAGTACGGTGCGGCGGGCTGGTTTCGCTGGGGTGGATAACTGCGGGGTGCGCCAGTGTTGTGCGGGGTCCCACCAGGCGGGTCCGCGGATCTGCGGGAGGCCGTCGTTCATGCGGATCTCCCATCCGGAGTGGTCGAGGGAGCGGTGGTGCCACCAGCAGAGGGGGACGCCGTTGTCGGTGTGGGTGGGCCCGCCGTGGGAGTGTTCGGTCACATGATGGATTTCACACCACGACGCGGGGACGTGGCATCCGGGGATCAGGCATTCCTTGTCGCGAGCGACGATCGCCCGGCGTTGATGCGCGTTGAAGACCCGGTCGGTGGTGGTGATCCCGATGATGCGGTCCTCGTCGAACAGGACCCGCTGGATCGCGCCGGTGCATGCGGTGTGCGCGGCGACAGACAGCGGCACCGGTGCGCCTGATCCGGGGAGCGTCGCCCACCCGGTGCCCGCGGCAAGATCTCTTGCGTCCACATGCACGACCAGGGTGGGCGCCGCGCCACCCAGGGTGGGCATGTCCTCATGCCTTGCGGCGATGCCCAACGCCGCGGCTAGCGCGTCGTGGCGTTTCTGGGCGGGGGTGCGCGGGTCGACCACGTTCCGCGGGTCGGTGTTGAACACGTCACCCTCGCCGCCGGTCGATTCGGTCGAGCCGTCGGCCCCGGTGTCGGTCTCGGTCTCGGTGTCGGTGAACGTCACGCCGGGGGCGGGTGCGCCGCCGACCTTCGGGTTGTTGAACGCGTCGAAGATCGCCTGCAGCTGCGCGGCGACCTCGGGGGTGATGCTCCCCGCCAGGCGATGTGCGCCCTTGTGCAACCAGCCGAGGTTCAGGAACCGTCCCTGTTGGGCGTCGCGGTCGGTGGGCTCGGCGCCGTCCGGATCGAGGATCATCGCGAGCGTCGCCGCGAGCTGCCGCAGATCATCCGCCGTCGCCGCCGGGCCAGGTTGCGCCCCACCCGCGGCGGCGTCCGCATCCGCCTCCGCGGAGGGATCCGTGGCGCCCGCGGCATCCCCTTCGGGCACGTGCGCGGCTCCGTCGGTCGCCTCTGTGTTGTGGTGTCCACGGGCGTGAGCGGAGAGGGCCTCGTCGGCCCAGAGGCGTTCCTCGGTCCCGACGCGGGTGCGGGCGTACTCGATCGGGCCGGTCGCGGCGAGCAGCCCGGGGATGCCGATGGCTCCGTCCAGCAGCGCCTCGCGCAGGGCGGGCCAGCGGGCGGGGAGCCGTTCCCCCGACACGATGTTCATGTCCCGGTGCACGAGGTCGGCGGCTTTCACGATCTTCGACGCCGACGGGCCGTCGGTCAGCAGAGCGCGCTGCAGCAGTTCATTCATGCCCCGGCATCCGAACCGGTGACCGAACTCCACATCCGCGGTCGCGACCGTCTCCACGACGACCGCGTCGACCAGGTGCGACACCTCCCCGGCACCCCGCAGCGCCTCCGCCCGCTCCCCATCCGACAGACCCGCCAGGCCGTCATCGGACAGCACCGCACGCAGATCGGACGCGACCTGCGCGAGCGTGGCGGCAATGCTGTTCATACCCCAATTATGAACAGGGCCACCGACATTACGACCCCGGGATTGGGCCTGATCAGAGAAACTTTTCCACCAACTTCTCGACGCCCCTGCTGAACTGCACGAACCCCCGGTTCCGGTCGCAGTTCGCGCCGCCCGCATTGCCTGCGAGCGGCACCAACAGAAACCGGAACACCACCGCGTTTCGTCTCGCTGCGCTCGCTCAACGACCGGGGGCGGGACCGCGACACGTTTCGTCTCGCTGCGCTCGCTCAACGACCCGGGCGGGTCTGTTCACCGCGCGTTCACGGCGGCGGAGTCGAATCGGAAGCGTGAGCCGTCTTCGTCTCTTCCTCGCCGCCGCTCTCCTGCTCGTGGCATCTGCCGTCGGCATCCGTGTTCTCCTGGCCAGGCAGGCGGCGATCGCCCGCCGCCGCATCGGCAAGCCGCTGGGGGAGGACTCGCTCGACGCCGATCGGCTGTGGAAGCGCCGGCTCGACGGCGAGCCGCTCGATCTGCTGATGCTGGGCGACTCGCTGGCCGCCGGTCTCGGTGCCGAGACGCGCAAGCAGACCCTCGGCGGGCGGCTCGCGAAGGGAGTCGGGGCCCACCTCCAGCGCCCCGTGCGCCTGACCACAGGAGCCGTCGTCGGCGCCGAATCGCCCGACCTCGCCGCGCAGATCGACGGGTTGCCGGCGGGCTATCGTCCGCATGTCGCCGTGATCCTGGTCGGAGGCAACGACGTCACCCACCGCATCCCTGTGTCGGTGTCGGCAGGGCACCTCGCGGAGGCGATCCGTCGATTGCGCGCCATGGGCGCCCAGGTGGTCGTCGGCACGTGCCCCGACCTCGGCGCTCTTCGCGCCGTGCCGCAGCCGTTGCGGCGGCTCGCTGCGAGCATGTCGCGACGGCTCGCCGAGGTGCAGGCCGAGACGGCTGCGCAGGCGGGCGCTGAGCCCGTCGACCTGCGCCGCGCCGTCGGCCCGATGTTCTCCGACGAGCCGGACGAGATGTTCAGCCTCGATCGCTTCCACCCCAGCCCGCTGGGCTACCGCCGCACCGCGGAGGCGCTGCTGCCGGCGGTGCACCGGGCCGCCGCGCGGGTCACTCCTGAGGAGCGCTGAACGAGGCCGCCCATTCGGCGACGCGTCGTGCGCTCTCTTCTTCGGAGAGGTCCTCGATGCGGGTCATGACGGACCACCGGACGCCGAACGGGTCGCGGATGCTCGCGAAGCGGTCACCGGAGACGAAGTCCGACGGCGCCTCGCGCACGGTCGCGCCCGCGGTTACGGCGCGCTCCACGACCGCGTCGACATCGGGCACGTACAGGCCCATCGAGTAGCAGTCGTCCTCGCCGGCCGGTGCCGGGACGAGGTGGTACTCGGCGTTCGGCTCGCCGAGCTGCAGAAGCCCCGTGCCGAAGTCGAGATCGGCATGCGCGACGACGCCGCCGAACTCGGTGACGTCGACCACTCGGGCGCCGAAGACGTCGCGGTAGAACTCGATCGCCTCTTTCGCGTGGGCGATCGCGAGGAACGGGGTCAGAGAGGTGGCGCGGTTCGGGCGCCCGTTGGTGGTGTGCTGGCCGGTCGCACCGGTCGGGGTCTGTTCGGTCATGGAGAAAGGCTAGAGCGAGGCGGATGCCGGCGGCTTGAACATTCGCGACAGCCTGTCGCCGACTCTGTCGGCGCGGGATCGTACGCTGGGGCGATGGTGAACCCGACGCGCGGAGTGCTGTACCCGGCGCGGCTGCCCGAGTTCCATCGGCTCGTCCCGACCGGGCCCGCGAGCGATCTCGTCGCGTGGTTCTGGATTCCGGAGTGGGACATCGAGCCGGGCCGCTCGTCGCGGCAGGAGATCGTGGGCTATCCGGCCCTGAACCTCGTCGTCGAGCCGGATGGGGTCACGCTGTCGGGTGCGACGACGCATGCGACGTATCGCGACCTCCGCGGCGCCGGCTGGGCTGTGGGTGCGCTGCTGCGCCCTGCGGCAGTCGCGGCGCTGCTCGACGACCCTGCATCCGTCGTCGACCAGGAGCGGAGACTCGACGAACCAGAGCTTCTCGCAGCGGTGACCACGGCAATGCGAGCGGGGGAGGGCCATCGGGAACGCGCCGTCGATGTCTTCTCGCAGTGGCTCGCCGAGCGCGTTGGCGTGCTCGGCTCGGCGTCATTCCAGGCCAACGCGCTCGTCGAGGTGCTCCTCGGCGACGATGCCGCGTCGAGCGTCGAGGAGGCCGCCACGCGGCTGGCCGTGTCGGTGCGCACTCTGCAGCGACTCGCCCACCGGCACGTCGGGCTGTCGCCGGCCGCGATGATCCGCCGTCGTCGCCTGCAGGAGGCGGCAGAGCAGCTGCGCGTCGACCCGGATCTCGATCTCGCGACGGTGGCGGCGCAGATCGGATACGCCGACCACGCCCACCTCACTCGCGACTTCCGCACAGTGCTCGGAATCGCGCCGAGCACGTATCGGGCCCACGCCGGTCGCTGACGTGCACGTCGTCGGTCGCAGACGTTCACTTCGTCGGAAGCGTGTCCGCGACACGCCGTCGCCGGGGCACGATTCTCCCGACAGATGCGAAACCTCCCGACAGAACGATCGAGGGGAGGGCGATCGACGCAATCGCGATCGGAGGAGAGTCGCTCGGGAGAGCGAGGTCAGCGCGGTCCGGGTCAGGGCGCGACACGAAGGCGCAGCATCCGATATCCCACGCCGACCAGCACGATTGCCGCTCCGATGAGCGAGGCCACCACCGGCAGCGTGCTCACCAGCACCAGGCAGCCGAGGGCGCCCAGGACCTGGAGCCAGCGCGGATACCTCCGTGCGTCCTCGCCCTGCCGGAACGCCGCCGCGTTGGCGATCAGGTAGTACAGCAGCACGCCGAAGGATGAGAAGCCGATCGCTCCGCGCAGGTCTGCGACGAGGACGATGCCGATGACGATCGCCGCGATCAGGATCTCGGCCCTCCGCGGAACTTTCCAGCGGTCGTCGACCTTCGCGAGGAAACGGGGCAGATCGGATTCCCTGGCCATGGCGAGCGTCGTCCGGCCGGTGCCGGTCAGCAGCGCCAGGAGCGCCCCGAGGGACGCCGTCGCTGCGGCGACCCGCACCAGGGGGACTGCAGCCGACCATCCCGCACCGGTGAGCACGTCGGCGAGTGGTGCGGCGCTCGTCGCGGCATCCGCTCCCAGCACCAGCATGGTGACGACGGCGATCAGTGCGTACACGATCACCGCGCCGCTGAGCGCGAGGATGATGGCGCGCGGGATCGTGCGAGCGGGATCCGTCACCTCTTCGCCCATCGTGGCGATGCGGGCATAACCGGCGAACGCGAAGAACAGCAGCCCTGCGCCCTGCAGCACGCCGTAGACGGTCGGCTCCGCCAGAGGTGCAGGTTCGGCGGAGGGTGCGGCGGTGATGCCGGCCGCGACCACGACAGCCAGTCCGATCAGCGAGACGACGACGAGCACGCGCGTCAGCAGGGCGGTGCGCGTGACCCCGAAGCAGTTCACGACGCAGAGGGCGGCCACCGCTCCGACCGCGACGGGGATCTGCCAGCCGGCGGGCGCCGCATAGGCAGCGAACGTCATCGCCATGGCCGCGCAGCTGGCGATCTTGCCGATCACGAAGCACCAGCCGGCGATGTATCCCGACCAGGGGCCGATCTCCGCGCGGGCGTAGGCGTAGGTGCCTCCCGCCACGGGATGCACGGCGGCGAGCTGGGCGGACGCCGTCGCGTTGCAGAAGGCGACAACACCGGCGATCAGGAGCGCGACGAGCAGACCGGTCCCTGCCACCGAGATCGCCGGTCCCCAGACCGAGAAGACGCCCGCACCGATCATGGAGCCGAGGCCGATGGCCACGGCATCCCGAAGCGTCAGGCGGCGAGCGAGAGGCATCCTGTCATCGTGCCATGCCCCGGTGAACGGCGAGTGTCGTCAGGAACGAGCCGCCGTGACCCGCTTCTTCTCGCGGATGTACACCTCGCGGCGCACCTTCGCGACGACGTCGCCGTCGCGATCGGTGATCACGGTGTCGAACCACTCGAGCACCTTCGCTCCGCCCTTCGCACGTTCACGGATCTCTTCGGCTCGCTCGCGCGGCACGTCGAACTCGGCGGTCAGCACACCTCGGCCCGGCTTCACGAACTCGATCTCGCCGCGGGTGTCCCACACCACGTAGTCGCGACCGAGCTGATGCATGACCAGCATGAAGAAGTAGGGATCCGTCATGGCGGACATCGAGCCGCCGAACGCGGTCTTGACGTAGTTGCGGGTGAGCACGTTCACGTGCAGTTCGACGGTGGCGTGGGTCCAGTCGTCGCTGAATCGTCGGATGCGGATTCCGCTGAAGAGGTTGGGGATCCACAGGCTCATGCCCAGGGCCAGGCGGCGGGGAGTGATGCGCATGCGGCCAGTGTGGATGACGGCGGGCGATCGCACAAAGCGGATTAGAGGATTCGCACAGCTGCCGTAGGCTGGCCGCGGGATCTCCGTGCGCCTGTGGCGAGCGGGCCGCCGCACGAGGGGTCCGCCGACGCGAACCGAGGAGGCCTCCTTGACCATCGACCAGCCGACCGGCACGACGCTGACGCGCGTCCCCTGGCCGGCGGTCGTCGTCTTCACCCTCCTCGCCTGTGCGCTCGCCTGGCTCGTCTGCCTGCCGCTCTGGCTCGGTGACGGACTCGCCGAGCCGATCTCTGGCCTGCTGCTGCCCGCGATGATGCTGACTCCGGCGCTCGCGGCGCTCATCGTCGCGTTCGCGATGCGGGTGCCGAAACGCGGAGAGCGCCTGCGGTCCCTCGGTCTCTGGCCGATGCGTCCCGTGCGGCGGGTGGTGTGGCTCATGGTGCTGGGCTGGCTCGCCCCGCCCGTGCTCGTCGCGCTCAGCATCCTGCTCGCCGCTGGTCTCGGATTCGTGCAGCTCGACTTCGCCTTCTCGGGGTTCGCCGCAGAGCTGAAGAAGGCGCTTCCCGCCGGCACGCCGCTGCCGCCGGTGGGTGTCGTCGTGGCCGCTCAGGTGGCGATGATCCCCCTCGGAGCACTGTTCAACAGCATCCTCGCGTTGGGAGAGGAGCTCGGCTGGCGCGGCTGGCTCCTGCCGGCGCTGCGGCCGCTGGGAACCTGGCCCTCGCTCCTTCTCAGCGGAGCGATCTGGGGCTTCTGGCACAGCCCCGTCGTCCTACTCGGGTACAACTTCGGCCGCACCGATGTCACAGGTGTCTTGTTCATGATGGGCGGATGCATCGCCTGGGGCATCCTGCTCGGCTGGCTTCGGGTGCGCTCGGGCTCGGTGTGGCCTGCAGTCCTCGCTCATGGTGCGCTGAACGCCGCAGGCGGACTCATCGTGCTCGTCGCCGTGGCGCAGCCAGACCTCGCGCTCGCCGGCCCCCTCGGCGTCGCCGCCTGGATCGTGATCGCCGCGGTCATCCTGATCCTCTTGCTCGCGGGCCAGTTCAGAGTGCAGCCCGAACTCGCGCCGACACCGCGGGTCGCGGGGACCCCCGACGCCCCTTGACCGCGACCTCGGTGCGGGGTTGGCTGAGGGCATGGAATCCACACCCGCGGCCTGGGCCGCAGCCGACGTCTTCCTCGCCGACACCCTCGTCGGGCACGACCCGGCGCTGGAAGCCGCGCTCGATGCGCAGCGCGCCGCCGGCCTGCCGGAGATCGAGGTCGCACCCGTCGGGGGCAAGCTGCTCAGCGTGCTCGCACGCATGAGCGGCGCTCGCCGCGTGCTCGAGATCGGCACGCTGGGCGGATACTCCACGATCTGGCTGGCGCGCGCCGTCGGGCCCGAGGGGAGCGTCGTGACGATCGAGGCCGAGGCTGACAACGCCGCGGTCGCCCGCGCGAGCATCGACGCTGCCGGCGTCGGCGATCGCGTGGACATCCGGATCGGCCGCGGCGAGCAGGTGCTCCCGACCCTGGAGGGACCGTTCGACCTCGTGTTCATCGACGCCGACAAGGAGTCGAACACGATCTACCTCGACTGGGCGGCGAGACTCGGACACTCCGGCACCGTGATCGTGCTGGACAACATCGGCCGCGAGGGCGAGATCGTGCGCGAAGACTCGACGGATTCGAAGGTCATCGGCACGAGAGACGGACTGCGGATGCTGGGGGAGGACCCGCGCTTCGACGCCACAGCTCTCCAGACCGTCGGCGTCAAGGGCTGGGACGGCGTCGCGATCGCGCTCGTCGTCTGAGCGCTCCCGCTCTGAAATCGCCCGCACCCGACGGGCTAGACTGACCACGGATCGACGTCGCTCCACCACAACACTTTTCCGAACAAGGAGCACTTCTGTGGCACTGATCGAGGCTGTAGGCGCACGCGAGATTCTCGACTCGCGCGGTAACCCGACCGTCGAGGTGGAGGTGCTCCTCGACGACGGCGTGGTCCAGCGGGCGGCCGTTCCCTCGGGCGCATCCACCGGCGCATTCGAGGCGTACGAGCTGCGTGACGGCGACAAGAGCCGCTACGGCGGCAAGGGCGTCCTCAAGGCCGTCTCCGCCGTCATCGACGAGCTCGGCCCGGCTATCGAGGGCGTCGAGGCGAGCGAGCAGCGCATCGTCGACGAGATCCTCAACGAGACCGACGGCACCGAGAACAAGCAGCGCACCGGTGCGAACGCGATCCTCGGCGTCAGCCTCGCGGTCGCGAAGGCCGCGGCCGACTCGGCTGACCTGCCGCTGTTCCGCTACCTCGGCGGCCCGAACGCGCACCTCCTGCCCGTCCCGCTGTTCAACGTCATCAACGGCGGCGAGCACGCCGACAACGGCATCGACATGCAGGAGTTCTTCCTCGCGCCGATCGGCGCCGAGACCTACTCCGAGTCCCTGCGCTGGGGCGTCGAGACCTATCACGTGCTGCGCAGCGAGCTGAAGGCAGCCGGCTACGCCACCGGTCTCGGCGACGAGGGCGGCTTCGCCCCTGACCTGCCCAGCAACCGCGAGGGCCTCGAATTCCTCATCAAGGCGATCGAGAAGGCGGGCTTCACTCCCGGCAAGGACATCGCACTCGGCCTCGACGTCGCCGCGACCGAGTTCTTCAACGACGGCGTCTACCGCCTCGACAACAAGGACTGGAGCGGCCCCGAGCTGATCGAGTACTACAAGGGCCTGGTCAACGACTTCCCGATCGTCACGATCGAGGACGCTCTGGCCGAAGACGACTGGGACAACTGGAAGCTTCTCACCGAGGCGCTCGGCTCGAAGGTGCAGCTCGTCGGCGACGACCTGTTCGTCACCAACCCGCAGCGACTGGCCGACGGCATCAAGCGCGGCGTCGCGAACTCGCTGCTGGTCAAGGTGAACCAGATCGGCACCCTGACCGAGACGTTCGACGCCGTCAGCCTGGCGCAGCGCTCGGGCTACACGGCGATGCTCTCGCACCGCTCGGGCGAGACCGAGGACACCACGATCGCCGACCTCGCGGTCGCCACGAACGCCGGCCAGATCAAGACGGGTGCGCCTGCTCGCTCCGAGCGCGTCGCGAAGTACAATCAGCTTCTGCGCATCGAGGAGGAGCTCGGCGACGCGGCTGTCTTCGCCGGTCGCTCGGCCTTCCCGCGCTTCAGCGCCTGATCGGCTGACGCGCACGCACTGAACCGACACACGAGAGGGGGAGCCATGGCGAGACGTCCGGCTCCCCCTTCTTCGTCGCCGCGCACGTCTGCCGGGGTCAAGCCCGCCGGTGCGAGATCTTCGCCGCCGCCACGTCAGCGGAGGCGGCCCGCGAACCGTGTCGACGTGCGCGAGTGGGCCTCCGGCATCCGCCTCTCGGCGTTCTCGGTGATCATGCTGTCGCTGGTCGTGCTCGGGGCCTGGGTGCTGGTGCCGACGATGGGGACCTTCATCGACCAGCGCCAGAAGATCGCCGCACTCGAAGCGTCGATCCAGGTCTCGCAGGACGAGATCGCCGCACTCCAGCAGGAGCGCGAGCGCTGGGACGACCCCGCGTACATCACCACGCAGGCGCGTGAGCGGCTCTACTATGTCAAGCCCGGCGAGGTCGTATACCTGGTGGACAACGACCTCGATCCGGCCGCGCTTCCCCGTGAGCAGGAGCACGTGAGCGACACTCTGGAGGAGAAGCCCGCCGACTGGATGCCGCAGCTGCTGCGCACCCTGACCTCCGCCGGCCTCAGCCAGACCGCCGTCCCCGCTCAGTGACGCGCCCGATGGCGCCCGTTGTAGGCATCCTCTCGGCAGCCTCCCGTACGCTGGAGAGGTGACCACGCCGCCCTTCGCCGCCCCCACACCCGCCGAGATCGCTGTCGTGTCGGCGCAGCTGGGGCGGCCTGCGCGCGGCGTCGTCGGAATCGCGGCACGCTGCGCATGCGGAAACCCCGCCGTCGTCGCGACCACTCCGCGTCTGCCCGACGGCACGCCGTTCCCGACGTTCTACTACCTGACCCACCCCGCCGCGACCGCCGCGATGTCGACCCTCGAGGCGACGCAGGTGATGCCCGAGCTGGCTGCTCTCCTCGCCGACGACGAAGGCGTCGCCGCGGCTTACCTCGCGGCTCACGAGTCCTACCTCGCCGATCGGCGTCAGTTCGGCGAGGTGCCCGAGATCGACGGTGTCTCGGCCGGCGGCATGCCCACGCGCGTGAAGTGCCTGCATGCTCTCGCGGGTCACGCGCTCGCGGCAGGTCCGGGAGTGAACCCGATCGGCGACGAGGCCCTGGCGCGCTCCGCGTGGTCGCCCTCGATCTGCCGCTGCGAGGAGCCTGGCGCCGCGATGCGTGAGGCGCCGGACGCATGAGAAGGCGGCGGATGCTGCGTACTGCCGTCGCGACGGCAGTGGTGGCGGCATCCGTCCTGATCACCGGCGCGGCCGCGACACCCGCTCCGGTTCCCGACGACCCGACCGATCCTGTCCGCGGCAGCGAGTACTGGCTCGACGCGGCGCACATCCGCGAGGCCTGGCAGACCACGCGCGGGGAGGGTG
Organism: Microbacterium hydrocarbonoxydans; assembly: GCF_000956475.1. Taxonomy (GTDB): domain Bacteria; phylum Actinomycetota; class Actinomycetes; order Actinomycetales; family Microbacteriaceae; genus Microbacterium; species Microbacterium hydrocarbonoxydans_A. Next base: position 1,151,999 of record NZ_JYJB01000010.1, on the reverse strand, counting down.
CGACCATCGCCGTGATCGACACGGGCATCGCGAAGGTCCCTGGTGTCTTCGACGGGGCGGTCGCCGATGGCACCGACGTGTCCGGCAGCGGCACCTCGGACGGGCGCACTCCGCTGGGGGCGATCGACGGCAACCACGGCTCATGGGTGGCATCGCTGGCCGCCGCGCGGGGAACCGCGGAGGGCACCGGCATGATCGGCGTGGCGCCGGAGGCGAAACTGCTGTCGATCTCGGTCGGGTTCGGCGCCGCGGCATCCGTTCCGTTCTCCGAGCAGATCGCGAAGGGGATGCGCTGGGCCGTAGACCACGGCGCCGACGTCATCAACCTCTCGTTCACGACGAACACGCTCGACTGGGATCAAAGCTGGGACGACGCGTTCCTGTACGCCTTCGAGCACGATGTCGTGGTCGTCGTAGCGGCCGGCAACAGGGGGAGCGGCACCAACATCATCGGCGCGCCCGCCACGATCCCCGGTGTCCTGACGGTCGGCGGGGTGGACCAGACCGGCACCGCGAGCCTCGAGGCCTCGACCCAGGGGATCACGATCGGCGTGTCCGCACCGAGCGAGGGCCTCATCGGCATGTCGGCCGACGGCACGCTCGCGTCCTGGAACGGGACCAGCGGTGCCGCGCCCATCGTCGCCGGCGTCGCCGCCCTCGTCCGATCGGCGCACCCGGACATGACCGCCGCGAACGTGATCAATCGGATCATCAAGACGGCGGTGCCCGCGCCCGGCATGACGGCAGTGCCGGACCCGTTGTACGGCTACGGCCTGCTGAACGCGCAGGCGGCGGTCACGGCCGACGTCCCCTCGGTGGACAAGAATCCGATGGGTGACCTCGCCGAGTGGGTGCGGCTGTTCCGCCGTGCGCAGACCGAGCCGCTTCCGGAGCCCACCGCGACGCCGATCGCGGTGCCTCCGCTGCCGGCCGCGGATGCGCCTGCCGAGCCGACATCGCCACTGCTTCCCAGCGCCGATTCACTGCGCTACGGTACCCTTCCGCTCATCGCGCTCACAGTCCCTGGTATCCTGGTAGCGCTTGGCGTCACCGCAGCTGCCCGGCGCATCCGATCGGCGCGCGCTCGCACGCCAAATTCCTGACTCCGAGGAGTTGTCCCCCTGTGCCTCAGAACAGCACTGTGCCCAAGATTCTGATCGTCGGCGGAGGCTATGCAGGCTTCTACACCGCGTGGAAGCTGGAGAAGCACCTTCGCAAGGGTGAAGCCGAAGTGACCATGGTCGACCCGCTGCCGTACATGACGTACCAGCCGTTCCTTCCAGAGGTCGCCGCGGGTTCGATCGAGGCGCGCCACTCGGTGGTCGCGCACCGCCGTCACCTCAAGCGCACGAACGTTCTCACCGCGAAGGTGACGGGCATCGACCACGCCAACAAGGTTGCGACGATCACTCCGCCGCTCGGCGACCCGTACGAGTTCGCGTACGACCAGATCGTCGTCACCGCCGGCGCCGTCTCGCGCACGTTCCCGATCCCGGGCATCGCCGACAACGCGATCGGTCTCAAGACGATCGAAGAGGCCGTCGCGATCCGCGACCGCCTGATGTCCAACTTCGACAAGGCCGCATCCGTGCCGGCCGGTCCCGAGCGCGACCGTCTGCTCACGGTCGTCGTGGTCGGCGGCGGGTTCGCAGGCATCGAGGTCTTCGCCGAGCTGCGCTCGCTGGCCTCCTCGCTGCTCGCGAAGTACCCGAACCTGACCTTCGAGGACACGCACTTCCACCTCATCGAGGCGATGGGCCGCATCATGCCCGAGGTCTCCCTGAAGACGAGCGAGTGGGTCCTCAAGGATCTGGCCAAGCGCGGCGCCAACGTGCACCTCGACACGCAGCTCACGAGCGCCGTCGGTGGAAATGTCGAGCTCTCCACGGGCGAGACCATCCCGACCGACCTGATCGTCTGGACCGCCGGTGTCATGGCGAACCCGACCGTGGTCCGCGGCGGCGACCTCCCCGTCGAGGAGCGCGGCCGCATCCAGACCCGCGCCGACCTTCGCGTCGGCACCGCCGATGACATCGTCGAAGGCGCCTGGGCGGCCGGCGACGTCTCGGCCGTTCCCGACCTCTCGGGCGGTGGCGTCGGCGGCATGTGCGTGCCGAACGCCCAGCACGCGGTGCGTCAGGCGAAGCTCCTCGCGAAGAACCTCGTCGCCGTGCTGCGCGGTGAGAAGCCCAAGGAATACTTCCACAAGAACCTCGGTGCCGTGGCCGGCCTCGGGCTCTACAACGGCGTGTTCCAGTCCGGCAAGATCGCTCTCAAGGGCTTCGTGGCCTGGGTCGCCCACCGCGGTTACCACGGTCTCGCGATGCCGACGTGGGAGCGCAAGTTCCGTGTGCTGTGGGGCTGGTGGAACAACCTGTGGCTCGGTCGCGACCTCGTGAACCTGCAGACGGTGCAGAACCCTCGCTACGTGTTCGAGGAGTTCGCCGCCCGCCCACGCCCGGCGGCAGACGCAGCTCCGGCCGCGCCCAAGGTCGAGGCGCCCGCCAAGGCCGAAGAGAAGAAGCCCGAACCGGCGGCGACCAAGTAGGTCTCAGATGACGAATGCCCCGTTTCCGAGAGGAAACGGGGCATTCGTCATCTTCGGGTCGGCTCAATGGGCCGATGCTCGCGCTCCGCGCACGTACCGCGACATCGCGGGGTGCGCGAGGAACGTCTCGAGCGCTGCCTGGGCCTCGGCGAGGCCAGTGAACGTGCCGCGTTCGCGACCGAACGGGTCGCGCGCGATGTAGCCGTCGACGTCGTGGTCGATGGATCCGCCGAAGACGCCGTCAGTGTCAGCGACCCAGAGTCCGGCGTCCGCCTCCGTCCACCTGGTCCGGATCGCGTCCATGTGGGTGAGCGATTGAATGGGGCTGATGAGTGTCATCGTCGTCGTCCTTCCGCTCCTGAGATCGCGGATTCGCGACCTCCCCTTCACTCTGTCAGCGGCCGGATCGGGCACCCAAATCCTCGGCAGGGTCTTGCGCTGACTCGCAGGCACCTGCTATCGCGCGGACGGCGCACCCGCTCACACCGAGACCGGACCCGAGTGCCGAGGGATCGCCGGCAGCAGGGTGAGCGAGATCAGCAGCGCGACGGAGGCGAACACGGATGCCGCGACGAACCCGTCGTGGAAGACTGCGACCCTGGCCGCGGCCATGAGCGCCGCATCGCCGTGAGCCGCCGCCGTCAGCTCGTCGACGCGACGGAAAGCCCAGGTGGCCGACACCGCGACGCCGAGGGCGCCCCCGACCTCCTGGCTCGTGTTGATGAGTCCTGCGGCGAGGCCGGCCCGCTCCTCCGGGACGCGGGCTTGAGCGGCGATCTGCAGCGGAACGAACGAGAGTCCCATTCCGAGCCCGGCGAGCGCGAAGACCGGAAGGACGACGGCGACGTACCCGGCATCCTGTCCGATCACGGACAGCAGAACGACCGCTGTCGTGAGCATGCCGAGCCCGATCACGAGGATGACCTTGCCCGGACGCTTCGCCACGAGCCCCGATGCGAGGCCCGCCCCGACCGCGACGAAGACGGCGAGCGGCACGTACGAGAGCCCGGTCTGCAGCGGCGAGTAGCCGAGCACCTGCTGCAGGAGAAGGCTGGCGAAGAAGAACACCGTGACGACCGTGCCGAGCAGGAACAGCGTCGCGATGTTCGCGAAGCGGAGCAGTCGTCCACGGAACACGTCGAGGGGCACCAGCGGCACGCGGGTGCGTGACTCGACGAGAACGAAGAGGCCGAGAAGAACGGTGGCGGCGGCCAGGAGAACGATCACGACGGGCGACGACCAGCCGCCGTCGATCGTCTCGCCGAGGCCGAACAGCAGGCTCAGCAGGCCACCGGTGAGCAGCACGGCTCCGGCAAGGTCGAAGCGTCGACGCAGGCCGCTGGTCTCGGGCAGCACACGGGGCGCGAGCAGGACGGCCGCGACAGCGACCGGCACGTTGATGAAGAAGATCCAGCGCCAGCCGGGGCCGTCGGAGAGCACTCCGCCGAGAGTGACGCCGGCGACCGAGGCGATGCCGGTCAGCGCTCCCCAGAGCCCGAGCGCCTTCGCGCGCTCCCGCCCGCCGATGAAGATCGTCGTCAGCGTCGCGAGGGCGGCGGGGGCGATCAGGGCGGCTCCGAGCCCCTGCGCGGCACGGGCGGCGAACAGCAGGGTCTGATCCGGAGCGATCCCGGCCGCGAGGGAAGCGCCTCCGAACAGGGCGAGACCGATGCGCAGCATCCGCCTCCTGCCGAGCGAGTCCGCCAGACGCGAACCGAGGAGGAGCGAGCCGCCGAGGACGGCGCCGTACAGGGTGATGACATAAGGGAGCGCGGACTCGGGGATCCGCAGTTCGTGCTCGATGGACGGAAGGGCAACGTTCACGATGCTGACATCGAGAAAGACCATGAACTGCGCGATGGCGAGGAAGGCCAGTGCCGGGCCGGGGCGTCGGATGCCGTCGGCGATGCCGTCGCGGCTCGCCGTGGGGGTCGGGGAAGTGCTCATGCGTGCTCCTCTTGAGCGTTCGTCGGTGTGGATGCACAACACGTTAGTTTCCTGAGTACACTAGGTACCTACAGGTAACCGACAGATGATCGCGAGGAGCGAACATGACCATCGTCGACAGCCCCGCACTGGTCGCCGGAGGCGGGTGCCCGATCGCCCCCGTGGTGGACATCGTGTTCAGCCGGTGGACCACGCCGATCCTGTGGCAGCTCAACGCCCACGGAAGGCAGAGGTTCACGGATCTTCGAGACCTCGTCGAGGGCATCACGGCGAAGGTGCTCACGCAGCGCCTGCGCCAGCTCGAGCGCGACGGGCTCGTCGAGCGCACGAGCCACCCCGAGATTCCACCTCGAGTGGAGTACGAGATCACCGAACTCGGCCGCAGTCTCGCACCGGTGTTCGCCGCTCTCGTGACCTGGTCGGAGGACAACCTCGACCGCGTCGCCGATGCCCGCGAGGGCTACGACACCTCCGGCCGCCCACGACCATGATCTGCAGGTACCCCCGGTCGGACTCGAACCGACACTGAAGCGATTTTAAGTCGCCTGCCTCTGCCATTGGGCTACGGGGGCGTGCGATCAGCCTACAAGCGGATGCTGTCGCGACGGGGTCCCGGTCTTCGCGACACCGGGTACCCCGAAGCCGTAGGGTGGGGGAGTGCTCGACCTCACCGAAGAACTGAGCCCCGCTCCGGTAGCGCCCGAGTGGGAGGACCCGGCCCTCTACTGGCCGCGTCTGTCTGCCGCGACCGGCCATCTGCCCGCCCCGGTCGCCGTGATCGATCGCGAAGCGCTGCGGCACAACGCGATGGATCTGCTGGTGCGCGCCGGCGGGCTCCCGATCCGCGTGGCATCGAAATCCGTGCGGGTGCGCGCCGTGCTGGATGCCGTGCTCGCGCTGCCGGGATTCCAGGGAATCCTGGCCTTCACCCTGGCGGAGGCTCTTTGGCTCGCCAAGACGCACGACGACATCGTGCTCGGTTATCCGACCGTGGATCGTTCCGGCCTGGAGCGGCTCTTCGCCGACGAGCGGGCCGCCCGGCGCATCACCCTCATGGTCGATGACCCGGCGCATCTCGATCTGATCGACAGCGTCGCATCTGCGGGAAGCCGACCGGAGCTCAGGGTCGCGATCGACGTCGACGCCTCGCTGCGTTCACCGGTGCTCGGCCACATCGGCGTGCGCCGATCCGGTCTCTTCACGCCGGGAGAGGTCGCCGCTTTCGCGCGGCAGGTCGTCTCTCGGCCGGGGTTCCGCCTGGTCGGCGTGCAGATGTACGACGCGCAGATCGCCGGTCAGGGCGACAACGCGGGTCCTGACGCTCCGCTCATCCGCGCTGTGCAGGCTCGCTCTCGCGCCGAGCTGCGCGAGCGTCGCGCAGCCGTCGTCACCGCCGTGACAGAGGTCGCGCCGCTCGAGTTCATCAACGGAGGCGGCACCGGCTCGCTGGAGTTCACGGGCAGCGACGAGTCGCTCACGGAGGCGAGCGCAGGCAGCGGTCTCCTCGGCGGGCATCTGTTCGACGGGTACCGCTCGTTCCGTCCCGCACCGGCTGCCGCGTTCGCGTTCGATGTGGTGCGACGGCCGGCCCGCGACATCGCGACCGTGCTGGGGGGCGGATGGATCGCCTCAGGCCCTCCGGTCGCGTCCCGACAGCCTCTCCCTGTGTGGCCGCAGGGGCTGCGCACCCTGCCGCGCGAGGCCGCGGGCGAGGTGCAGACGCCGCTGCAGGGGCCGGCGGCGGTCGCCCTGGGCGTGGGCGACCGCGTGTGGTTCCGCCACACCAAGAGCGGTGAGCCGGCTGAGCGGGTCAACAGCTACCACCTCGTCTCCGCAGACGAGGTCATTGACGAACTGCCGACGTACCGCGGCGAGGGGAAGGCGTTCCTGTGACGAGAATCGGCGGCACCTGGCAGAACTGGGGACGATCGGCGTCCGCGACGCCGCTGCGCGTGGAACGCCCGCGTACACCTGAAGGAGTGCAGCGGGCGGTGCAGGCGGCCGCTGCTCAGGGGCTGACCGTCAAGGCGGTCGGGGCAGGGCACAGCTTCACCGGGATCGCGGTCGCACCCGGCGTGCTTCTGGAGCTCGACGACCTGCAGGGCCTGGTGTCCGCCGACGCCGCCACCGGACGGGTGAGCCTGCTCGCCGGCACGCGGCTTCATCGGATCCCGGCGCTTCTCGCGCCCTACGGACTCGCGATGGAGAATCTCGGCGACATCGACCGGCAGTCCATCTCGGGAGCGATCTCGACCGGCACGCACGGCACCGGAGCCCGCTTCGGCGGCCTGGCGACGCAGGTCGTCGGCATCACGATGATCACGGCGGCCGGCGAGTTTCTGCGCATCGACGAGGAGCGCGATCCCGAGCTGCTTCCCGCCGCAGCCCTCGGCCTCGGCGCCCTCGGAATCATCGTCGAGGTCACGCTCCAATGCGTGCCGGCGTTCGTGATGCGAGCGATCGACGAGCCTGCGCCGCTGGCAGACGTGCTCGCGACGCTCGACGAGCGGGTCGCGGCATCCGATCACTTCGAGTTCTACTGGTTCCCGCACACCGATGTCGCACTCACCAAGACGCAGTCGCGTCTGCCCGAATCCGCGAAGCGCGAACCCCTGCCCGCCGTCGGCAAGTGGATCGACGAGACCCTGCTCTCGAACGGCGTCTACCGCGTCGTCTGCGCGGCCGGTCGAGCCGCACCCGCGATCACTCCGCCCTTCAGTCGTCTCGCGGTCAAGCTCACCGGTGACCGCCGTTACACCGACCTGTCGCATCGTGTTCTCACGCAGAGCCGTACCGTGCGCTTCCGAGAGATGGAGTACGCGCTGCCGGTCGAGAACGTGGTGCCCGCGTTCCGCGCTGTGCAGTCGCTGATCGCGCAGCGCGGGTGGCGCGTCGAGTTCCCGATCGAGGTGAGGTTCGCGCGCGAGGACGACCGCTGGCTGTCGACCGCCTACGGGCGGGCCACCGGATACATCGCCGTGCATCGGTACTGGCGCAACGACCCGACCGAGTACTTCGGAGCCGTGGAGCAGATCATGCTCGAACACGGAGGTCGTCCTCACTGGGGGAAGCTGCATACGCTCACCGCCGAGCAGCTGCGCGAGAAGTACCCGCTTTTCGACGACTTCACGGCGCTGCGTGATCGACTCGATCCCGAGCGCCGGTTCGCCAATCGCCACCTCGATCGCATCCTGGGGACGTGAGATCGTCCGCGCGGCGTACCCAGTCGACGCGCAGGCTGCGTCGATAGGATGAGAGAAACACGAGGAAGGGTGGGCCTCTGATGGAATGGCTCGTGCCGGTACTGATCATCGTCGGTCTGGTTCTGCTCATCGGAATCTATCTCTGGGCGACCTACAACTCGCTCGTGCAGCTCAAGGTCCGAGTCGACGAGGCATGGAGCGGCATCACGGTGCAGCTGAAGAGGCGCGCCGATCTCATCCCGAACCTCATCGAGACCGTCAAAGGCTATGCGTCGCATGAGAAGGCCGTGTTCGAGAACGTGACCCGCGCGCGCGCCGAGACGCTCTCGGCCGGAAGCCCCGGCGCGGCCGGCATCGCCGAGGGCCATCTGCAGCAGGCGCTGCGGAGCCTCTTCGCCGTCGCCGAGGCGTATCCGCAGCTGCAGGCGAGCCAGAACTTCCTCCAGGTGCAGTCGGCTCTGGTCGACACCGAAGACAAGATCCAGGCCGCCCGCAGGTTCTACAACGGCGGGGTGCGCGAACTGAACACCAAGATCAAGGTCTTCCCGAACAACATGTTCGCGAAGGGGCTCGGGTTCACCGAGCGCGAGTTCTTCGAGGTCGCCGACAGCGGCGCGATCTCCGAACCGCCGCGCGTGCAGTTCTGATGCTTATGACGAAGGCCCGGTGCTCGCACCGGGCCTTCGTCATGTGAGCGGATGCCGAGTGCTGCCGGCGATGATCGCAGCGTTCCCGCGAGCACCGCGCTGACCCGGCGTCACCAGATGTCGATGTCTACCTCGTCGTCGGTGATCGCGATGTCACCGCGCACGGCCCAGTTCTCGGTGCGATAGGTCTCGGTTCGCGTCGCCCCGTCCTGCCCGGTGCCGCTGACGGTGGCGACGAGGACTCCGCCCGTCGCCGTGAACGAGTCTCCGTCGAGCGTCAGCACCGGAAGCGTCTCGACTCGATAGCGGATGCCGGTCACGCCGGCGAACTCTGTGCCCCAGGGGATCACGATGCCGCAGTGCTCCGGAGGCGCGAGCGCGGTGCTCTCGGCGCACGTGGTAAGGAGCGCGTCGAGCTTCTCCTGTGCGCGCTCGGCTGCCGGAGCCGGCGTGGTCGCGACCGGCGCGGGAGCGGGGCTCGACGGGGCCGGGATCGTCGAACTCTGCCAGACCAGCGCGGTGGCACCGCCCGCCACGACCACAGCAGCGACCGTGCCGCCGATGATCCAGCCGCTGCGTCGCCTCATGACGTGACCTCGCGGGCGTGCACATGGCGCCGCACTTCGGTGGCTGCTCGCCCGCGCAGCGCGTCGTGGAGGGCGTCGGCGGCGGTGCCCCATCCAGACACCGACACGTGCTCGAGATCCTGCCAGGCGGCGGCGAGCACGAGCTCGCCGGCGATCGCGTCGGCGTCATCGCGCGGGCGGGCCTGCGGCTCCCACCAGGCGGACTGCACCTGGAGCGTCGATGCGGCGCGATCGGCCTTGAGATCGACGCGCGCGACGATCCGATCGCCCACGAGCACCGGCAGCGAGTAGTAGCCGAATCGGCGCTTCTCCGCGGGTACGTAGATCTCGATGCGGTAGTCGAGGTCGAACGCGCGCAGCGCCCGGTCACGGAACCAGACGACGGGGTCGAACGGCGTCAGCAGTGCGGCGGCCTCGACTCGGCGGGGGAGCACCGCATCCGCATGCCGCCACGCGGGCAGTGGGCGCCCCTGTCGTTCCCAGCCCCTGACCTGGATGGGCAGCAGCTCTCCGGCCTCCGTCAATTCTCCGATCGCGGTCGCGACAGCGGCACGATCGCGGATGCGATAGTAGTCGGCGAGGTCGGATGCGGTCGCCACGCCGTGAGAGCGCGCGGCCCGGCGGATCAGCTCTCGGATCGCGTCAGGGATAGCGATGTCCTGCTGCAGGATGTGGGCCGGAACGACATGCTCGGCGAGCGCGTAGCTGCGTTCGAAGCCCTTGCGCCCGCTGATGGCGACGTCGCCGGTGCGCCACATGTGCTCGAGCGCGAGCTTCACCTCGTCCCAGTCCCACCAGGTGCCGCGTTCGCGCGGCGCGTCTGCGCGGATGTCGGCGGGGCGCAGCGGACCGCGCGCCCGCAGCTCGTCGCGCACCCAGGAGAGGGTGCGCTCGTTGCTCGCTCCCCATGACCCCGCCTTCGCGAGCCGTGCACGGAAGTACTCCCTGCGGAAACGCCACAGGGGCCAGTCCTCGATCGGCATGAATGTCGCTTCATGCGCCAGATACTCGACGTAGTGCGTCGTCTTCGCCAGGAAGACCCGATCGAGGAGCTCGGGTGCATAGGCGCCGAGCCGGGAGAAGAACGGCATGTAGTGCGACCGCGCGAAGACATTGACCGAGTCGATCTGCAGCACCCCGAGACGGCCCATGGCGGTGTGGAGGTGCCGGGCGTTGACGGATGCCGGGCGCGATCGCGTGAAGCCCTGAGCGGCCAGCGCTATGCGGCGCGCCTGCGCGGGGCTGAGCGTGTCTGTCACCTCGTCAGCGTATCGCCGGGCTCGGACATGGCATCCGTCAGCTGCGGTGTCCGCGATCACTGCGTCTTCGCGATCCCCGTAGGATTGTCAGATGAGCGAAGAGCAGCGTCCGCGGTTCCTGGATCTCTTCCGCCCGCGCCCGATCAGCACAGATCGCACCGTCACGACCGAGGCCGACGAGGTCGTCCCGATCGGGCTGCGCGTCACCGCCGCCTACGCCTGGCGCGTGCTCCTGATCGCCGCCGTCATCGCCGGCTTCATCTGGATCGTCATCCAGTTGAAGCTGCTGGTCATCCCGCTCATGGTCGGCATCCTGATCACAGCCCTGCTCTGGCCGGCCTTCGAGTGGATGCTGCGCAAGAGGTTCCCGCGGTGGGCCGCGGTCGCGATCTCGATCGGAGGCACGCTCGCCATCGTCGCCGCTCTGATCACGCTGGTCGTCTGGCAGATCCAGCAGCAGCTCGATGAGGTGAAGGAACGCAGCGGGCAGGCGGTGGACGACCTTCAGCAGTTCCTGATGGGCGCACCACTGAACCTCACCCAGAAGGAGATCGACGGCTACCTCGGCCAGGCCCGCGGATTCTTCAACGATCAGGCCGATCTCCTTCTCAACGGCGCCCTCAGCGTCGGCACCACGGCGGCGCACGTCGTCACGGGGGCGGTCCTCGCCCTGTTCATCCTCATCTGCCTGCTCGCCGACGGCGGCGGCATCTGGAAGTGGACGCTCCGCCTGTTCCCGCGCGGGGCTCGCCCTGCGGCCGATGCTGCGGCCCGCAACGGCTGGGCGACCATCGTGAACTATGCGCGGACCCAGTTGCTCGTCGCCGCGATCGATGCGGTAGGCATCGGCCTAGGCGCCGCTCTCCTCGGCGTACCGCTCGCCATCCCTGTCGCCGTGCTCGTGTTCCTCGGCTCCTTCGTGCCCATCGTCGGCGCCGTCGTGACGGGCGCTCTCGCCGTGCTGCTCGCCCTCGTCTACAACGGCCCCTGGATCGCCCTCGCGATGCTCGGAGTCGTGCTCCTCGTCCAGCAGCTGGAGGGGCACATCCTCCAGCCGATCCTCATGGGCTCGGCAGTCAAGGTCCATCCGCTCGCGGTGGTGCTCGTGGTTGCCGGAGGCTCGATGATCGGCGGCATCCCGGGGGCGCTCTTCGCCGTTCCCCTCGCGGCGTTCGTGAACGTCGCCGCCGTCACGGTCAGCAGCGGATCCTGGCGCACGGGTGACCAGCCCCACGCAGACCTCATCTGGAGTACAGTGCCGCGCGAGCGGAGAAGGAGCAATCCATGAGTGCAGTCCCCAGCCTGACCGAGTTCGCGAATGCCGCGCAGAGCCTGGCTGAGGTGATCACGCACACGCCGACTCTCCCGTCGCGTGCGCTGTCCGACATTCTGGGTGCGCCCGTCCTGCTGAAGATGGAGAACCTGCAGCGCACCGGCTCGTTCAAGATCCGCGGCGCCGCGTACCGGCTCTCCCGGCTCAGCGCCGAGGAGCGCGCACGCGGCGTGGTGGCGGCATCCGCGGGGAACCATGCCCAGGGCGTCGCGCTCGCGGCGCAGGCTCTCGGCATCCCCGCGACGATCTTCATGCCTCTCGGGGTTCCCGTGCCCAAGCTCCTCGCCACTCGCGGGTACGGTGCCGAGGTCGTGCTCGAGGGGGAGACCGTCGCCACCTCGCTGCGGCTCGCCGCCGAGTTCTCCGAGCGCACCGGAGCCGTGCTGATCCATCCCTTCGACCACCGCGATGTCATCATCGGGCAGGGCACGCTGGGACTCGAGCTTCTCGAGGACGCACCCGAGGTCGACACGATCCTCCTCGGCATCGGCGGCGGCGGCCTCATCGCGGGTGTAGCGGCGGCGGTCAAGGCGCGTGCCGCGGAGCTCGGGCGCAGCATCCGGATCATCGGTGTGCAGGCCGAGAACGCGGCCGCCGTGCCGCCCTCTCTCGAGGCCGGCCACCCGGTAGACATCGAGACCCGTCCGACCATCGCCGACGGCATCCTCGTCGCCCGCCCCGGGGCGCTCCCGTTCGAGATCATCAGAGATCTCGTCGACGAGGTGGTCACCGTCACCGATGACGACCTGGCTCGCGCGATCCTGATCCTGCTCGAGCAGGCCAAGGTCGTGGCGGAGCCTGCGGGCGCCGCCGGGGTCGCCGCGATCCTCGCGGGCAAGGTGAAGCCCACCGGTACGACGATGGCCGTGCTCACGGGCGGGAACATCGATCCGCTGCTGCTGCAGCGTGTGGTGTCGCACGGGCTGGCGGCATCGGGTCGCTACCTGACCATCCGCATCCCGCTGCCTGACCGGCCCGGTCAGCTCGCGCGGGTATCCGAACTGATCGCGGAGGCCGGCGCCAATGTGATCGAGGCGATGCACACCCGGCACGGCCACGGACTGCAGATCAGCGAGGTGTTCCTCGAGCTCAGCGTCGAGACCCGCGGCTCGGAGCACTCCGAGCGCACGCTCGACACCCTGCGTCGCGCCGGCTTCGAGCCGATCGTCGTCCCCGACTGACGGGAACGAGAACGGCGGCCGCACCCGTGCAGGGTGCGGCCGCCGTTCTCGTGCGGCGAGCGGATCAGCCGGTGTAGGTCTCGACGTTCACGATCTCGACCGCGATGGAGCGTCCGTTCGGCGCCTCGTACGACGACTTCTCGCCGACCTTCAGGCCGAGGATGGCCTGGCCCAGCGGGCTGGCCTCGCTGTACACGTCGAGGTCGCTGCCCACGGCGATCTCGCGACTGCCGAGCAGGAAGACCTCCTCGCCGCCTGCGACGATCGCGGTGACCACGGTGCCGGGCTCGACGATGCCCCGGCTCGGCGGAGCCTCGCCGACCTTGGCGGTCTTCAGCAGGTTCTCGAGGGTGCGGATGCGCGCCTCCTGCTTGCCCTGCTCGTCCTTCGCGGCGTGATAGCCGCCGTTCTCCTTGAGGTCGCCCTCTTCACGGGCGGCCTCGATGCGCTTGGCGATCTCTTCGCGGCCGGTGGTGGACAGGTGCTCCAGCTCAGCGACGAGCCGGTCATACGCTTCCTGCGTGAGGAAGGGAACCTGAGCATCGGTGGACATGACGAAGCTCCTTCGTTCGGTATCCCGCCCGGAGCCTCCGGGGGATATGCCAAGACGCCCCGGCACGGTGCCAGGGCGTCGTCTGTCTGCCACGAGTCTAGGCGACCCAGCAGGTGTTCACCAAACCTGTCGTCGCCTCTGCGACCGTGGGCACAGTGGCCGAGACGGCCTGGGAATGGTCTTCGCCGGCGGCGATCTCGACGACCTTCCAGCCGACGACGCCGAACTCCTCATCGAGTGCTTCGACGACGCATGCGACGTTCTTGCCCTGCACTCCGGTGAGCTGGAAGCGCACCGTGACGCTGTGCGAATCCACGAGGTCGAAACCGAGGTCGTCGGCATCGACCGACTGCATCTCGCGAGCCGCCGTCATCCAGGCGAAGGCTCCGACGCCCAGGAGTGCGATGACGATCGCGATGATCCACGGCCGCCGCCTGCTGCGGGTGCGGCCATAGCGTTCGTCGAGCTCTTGTGCGGTCGTCACGGGTGGGGTCTTCCGGTCGTTAGGCTTGTCTCTACAGGTTATGCGACCTGCATATGAAAGGCCGACACATGCGCGCTCTGACCGAATCCCCGATGCCGACGCCCACGATGACCGTGGCGCCGGAGCTGGTCACCCCGGGGTTCGTCGGCTTCGCGGCGGTTGTCGTCATCCTCGTGGCCGTGGTCCTGCTGATCCTCGACATGAACCGCCGCATCCGCCGGGTACGGTACCGCGAAGAGGTTCGCGACGAGCTGGATGCCGAGCAGGCGGCCCTCGAGGCGGAGCACGCGACGGAGACCGACGCGGATCTGCCGATCGTCGACGAGAACGACGACGACCCCATCACGAAGTAGCGTCGGGCTCAGGCAGGCACCCCGAGCGAGGGGCTCAGCGGAGCCATCGCGATGAGCAGGCACGCGGCCCAGTGGCACAGGAATGCCAGCACGGTGCACACGTGGAAGATCTCGTGGAAGCCGAAGTGGCCTGGCCACGGGTTGGGCTTCTTCAGCGCGTAGATGATCGCGCCCCCCGTGTACAGCAGGCCGCCGACGATCACGAGCACCATCATCGCGAAGTTCGCGTTCATCAGGTCGACCATGTACATCACGGCAGCCCAGCCCAGCAGCAGGTAGAGCGCCACGTACAGCCAGCGGGGCGCGTTGATCCAGAACACGCGGAACAGGATGCCGAGCAGCGCCCCGCTCCACACCAGGATCAGCAGCAGCAGGCCCTTCTGCGGGGGGAGGGCGAGAACCGCGAGCGGCGTGTAGGTGCCCGCGATCAGCAGCAGGATGTTGGCGTGATCGATGCGCTTCAGGATCATCTTGACCGTCGGGCGCCAGTTGAAGCGGTGGTACAGCGCCGAGTTGCCGAAAAGAAGCATCGAGGTGGCCATGAACACCGCAGAAGCCCACTTGCCGGGCGTGCCGACTGTCAACGAGATGAGCACGATTCCCGCCACGATCGCGATCGGGAACGTGCCCGCGTGGATCCACCCTCGCCAGGTCGGCTTGATCTCGATCGTCGCGTCTTTCGAGGCCGCGTCGAGGAGCGGGAGCTGGGGCAGGTCGGGTGCCGAGTTCTCGGGTGTGCTCACGTGCTCACTCTAAACGCGGCGGCATTCCTCCGGCCGTACATATCCTCAGCAAGCACACCGGATGCCGGGCCACCGGCGCGGTAGCGTAGGGAGGTGATGACACGGGAGAGCCAGGGGCGGGGACCGCTGTATCGGCTCTACAGCAGCCGCCTGCGTCGGCACCTCGATCCAGCCACCATGCCGCACCATGTCGCGATGATGATCGACGGCAATCGCCGGTGGGCCCGTCAGCTCGGTTACACGACCCCGGCGGAGGGGCATCGTGCGGGAGCCGCGAAGATGCGGGAGTTCCTCGGCTGGTGCGACGAGCTCGGCATCCGCGTGGTGTCGCTGTACCTGCTCTCGAGCGACAATCTGCGAAAGCGCGACTCTTCGGAGCTCGCCGATCTCATCGAGATCATCGCGGAGCTCGCCGATGCCCTCTCGCGCGAGGGCAACTGGCGCGTCAAGCACGTCGGGCGCAGCGACATCCTTCCAGCCGAGCTCGCGAAGGTGCTGGCGGATGCTGAGGAGCGCACCCGCGATCACACCGGCCTGCACGTCAACCTCGCGGTCGGCTACGGCGGTCGCAACGAGATCGTCGACGCCGTGCGCAGCATCATCACCAAGCACGAGGCTTCCGGCGGCACGATGGAGGATCTCGCGGCGCACCTCACGCCGGAGATGATCGGCGAGCACCTCTACACCGGAGGGCAGCCGGATCCCGATCTCGTGATCCGCACCAGCGGCGAGCAGCGGCTCAGCGACTTCCTGCTCTGGCAGAGCGCGCACAGCGAGTTCTACTTCGTCGAGGCCCTGGGGCCAGACCTTCGCCAGGTCGACTTCCTTCGCGCGATCCGCGATTTCGCCGACCGCGACCGGCGCTTCGGCCGCTGACTCTGCGTTCGTCGGCGACTGAGCCTCCATCGGTCGGTCACAGAGTCCCATCCGTGGGTCACTGAGCTTGTCGAAGTGCCAGAATGACGCGGTGAGCACTCTCGACGACTACCTGGCGACCTTCGACAACGAATCCGGATATCTCAACTGGGCCGCCTTCGGCCCGCTGTCGCCGTCCGTGCGCGAAGAGGTCTTCGCCGACGCCGATCTGCTCGGGAGCGGCCGGCCCTCCTCCCTCGCGCTCGTGGGGGAGCGGATCGGGGAGGCGAAGCGGCTCATCGCCGAGATACTCGGCGCGGACGCCGAGGAGGTCACCCTGCAGGCATCCGCGACTCACGGGCTCATGCACGCACTGTACGGTCTGACCGGAGTCGTCGTGGCGTCGACCGCCGAGTTCCCGAGCGTGAGCCTCACTCTCGAACGTGCCGCTCAGGTCTCCCACGGCGCGCTGTCTGCTCGGTGGATCGCTCCGGCCGATGGCAGGGTGACGACGGATGCCGTCGCCGAGGCGCTGGACGACGACGTCACCGCGGTCGCAGTCAGCCACGTCGACTTCCGCACCGGCTATCGCGTCGACATCGCGGCGCTGCGCGAGCTGATCGGGCCCGACCGGCTGCTCATCGTCGACGCCGTGCAGTCGTTCGGGATCGTCGAGGCCGACTACGCCGCAGCCGACGTCGTGGTCGGGCACGGTTACAAATGGCTGCGAGCAGGCAGGGGCACGGGTTTCGCGAGCTTCTCGGCATCGGCTCGCGAGCGCATAGCCCCGGTTCTCAGCGGCATCACGGGCACGGCGGCCGAAGGCCTTCCGTCAGACGCACTGCCCGGCCCCGCAGCATCCGCCCAGGCCTTCACCGTCAGCGGACCCGATACGCTCGCTGCTGCCCGACTCGCGATCGGTGCGCGCGACGTGCGCGACGTCGGGGTCGACGCGATCGAGGCACGTCTGGCCGAGCAGGTCGACGCGGTGCTGGAGATCGCTGACAGGCACCGCATCGCGGTGACCTCGCCGCGCGAGCACGAGTGGCGAGCGGGCATCGTCTCGCTCGCGCCGGAGGAGCCTGCGCGCCTCGCGGCGGCGCTCGCGAACGCCGGACTCGTCGTCACCGCCCGCGGTGCGGCCGTGCGGATCGCGCCGCACGCAGGGACGGATGCTGCGACGCTGCAGCTGCTCGACGAGACTCTCGCGGCGTTCGGCAACGAGACGTTCATCAGCGCGTAATGATCGGCGGCGTGTCGAGGCGCCGTTAAGCACGTGAGTGGTCGTAGCTTCTAGGCATCGGGCATGGCGCCCGATCGAGTCGGCCTCAGGTAAGCGACTCGTGACCCCCTGGTCGACTCGTTCGAATAGCCGGGAATCCCCGGGTCGGGAGTGGTCGTGACCTCACGTACAGCGCAGCAGAGCACCAGCACCGCGCAGCAGCAGTCCACCCGCAAGACGCCTCGCCAGGCAGCATCCGCACGTCCCGATCAGGACCTGCGCACCTACGTGCTCGACACGTCGGTGCTGCTGAGCGATCCGCAGGCGTTCTTCCGATTCGCCGAGCATTCCGTCGTGCTTCCCGTCGTCGTGATCAGCGAGCTCGAGGGAAAGCGCAACGACCCGGAGATCGGCTACTTCGCTCGTCAGGCCCTCCGGCATCTCGACGATCTGCGCATCGAGCACGGGCGCCTGGACTTCCCGGTCGAGGTCGGTGAGGGCGGCACCCTGAGGGTCGAGCTCGCCAATACCGACGTCTCGGTGCTCCCCGCCGGCATCCGCCTCAGCGACAACGACAGCCGGATCCTCTCTGTGGCCATGCACCTCGCCCAGGACGGGCAGGACGTGACGATCGTCTCGAAGGATCTGCCGATGCGCGTGAAGGCCGCGTCGCTCGGACTCCGCGCCGAGGAGTACCTCGCCGAACAGGCCGTCGACTCGGGGTGGACAGGCATCACCACCCTCGACCTCTCCGGCGACGAGATCAGCGATCTGTACGAGAGCGAGGTCGGACTCAGCGAGGATGCTCGCGGGCTGCCGGTGAACACGGGTCTCATCATCCACTCGGAGCGAGGATCCGCCCTCGGGCGCGTGACCGGCGACGGCGAGTACAAGCTCGTACGAGGCGACCGCGAGGTCTTCGGAATGCACGGGCGCTCGGCCGAGCAGCGCATCGCGATCGACCTGCTGCTCGACCCCGAGGTCGGGATCGTGTCGCTGGGCGGACGGGCGGGAACCGGCAAGTCGGCTCTGGCGCTGTGCGCAGGGCTCGAGTCGGTGCTCGAACGGCAGCAGCAGAAGAAGATCATCGTGTTCCGGCCGCTGTTCGCGGTCGGCGGCCAGGATCTCGGATACCTCCCCGGCGACCGCGACGAGAAGATGGGCCCGTGGGGACAGGCGGTGTTCGACACCCTCGGCTCGGTGGTCTCGGGCAACGTCATGGAAGAGGTCGTCGAGCGGGGCATCCTCGAAGTGCTGCCGCTGACGCACATTCGCGGTCGCTCACTCCACGACGCCTTCGTGATCGTGGACGAGGCGCAGTCGCTGGAACGCAACGTGCTGCTCACGGTGCTCAGCCGCATGGGGCAGAACTCGCGGGTGATCCTCACTCACGACGTGGGACAGCGCGACAACCTGCGTGTCGGCCGACACGACGGCATCGCCTCGGTCATCGAGACGCTGAAGGGCCACGACCTGTTCGCCCACGTCACGCTGATGCGCTCGGAGCGCTCGGCGATCGCGGCGCTCGTGACCGAGCTGCTGGAGGGGTCTGAACTCAGCTGAGCCGGGGTCGCCCCTGGCGGCCGACACGCCAGATGTCGGACGGAAAATGTGTTGTCATCCACCGATCTGGCGTGTCGGCCCCCGGGACTGCGGTCAGCCGTGGTCTCGGAGGCGGAGCATCGCGCCCAGAATCGCGGCCTGCACCGCTGGCCAATCATGAACGATCTGGGCGTAGGTGAATCGGAGGGTCTCGTACCCGAGTCGGGATGCCGCGGCGTCCCTGACCATATCTGCATGGCGCCTGTCTCCGCCCGCGTGGTTCTCCTTTCCGTCGACCTCGATGATCAGGCGGTCTCCGACGACGAAGTCGACGCGACCGACGTCGGGGATGTGCACCTGCGTGGCCAGCACGATGCCGATGATGTGCAATCTCAGTCGCAGAAGCGACTCCAGCCCGCTCTGCGCATCGGTGCGCGCGAGATCGACGAGCCAGCGAGCGGATGCCGGCAGCGCTCGCCGTATCCGTTGAAGGCCTGCGCGACTCACCTTGCGCATGTTCATCGCCGACTCCAGCGAGACGAAGAACGACTCGTCGCCTTCGCAATGGTGCAGGTGGATGAGTACCGTCTCCACGTCGACGACGCCGAGCGGCACCTCGCCGCGGAAGTAGTGACTCGTGCACCGGCATCCGCGATGCGCGAAACGGCGACCGCGACGCCCCACCCAGACATGCGGCCGGAGATCGTCGTCCATCACCCAGATGCCGTGCTTCCGGAGCGCCACGGAGCAGGTGAGCGCCCCGCCGTGC
Organism: Microbacterium hydrocarbonoxydans; assembly: GCF_000956475.1. Taxonomy (GTDB): domain Bacteria; phylum Actinomycetota; class Actinomycetes; order Actinomycetales; family Microbacteriaceae; genus Microbacterium; species Microbacterium hydrocarbonoxydans_A. Next base: position 1,132,773 of record NZ_JYJB01000010.1, on the reverse strand, counting down.
TGCGCGGCGGCGCGGACCTCGGCGTGCAGGGTCGTCGTGCCGAACACTCCGGGCCGAAGCCTCTCCACTTCGCCTTCGCGAACGGCTCGCGACAGCCGCGGCCGGCTTATGCCGTGGGCCTGCAACGTTGTGCCGCGAGCGACGCTGCCGAGGGACACGAGGACCGTTCGAGGATCGAGCATAGACCTCATCGTGCGGTGTGAGCCGTGCGCGGGCATTCACCGTTCCCCGGATCCGACGGGAACGGTGAACAACCCGTCTGCTGCGCGCCGATGTGCAGGACGACACAAACGAGGGCCGGCACACCAGGTGTCGGACGGAAAACGCGTTCTCGTCCACCGATCTGGCGTGTCGGCCCCCAAAGTGGAACGCCGACGCGGGATTACCCCGCGAGCCTGGCGTCAGCCGGCGTGCGTCATCGACAGCAGGTCGAGCTTCTCGTCGAGCTGCTCGAGCGTCAGCTCGCCGCGCTCGACGTAGCCGAGGTCGATCACCGCGTCGCGCACCGTGATGCCCTTGGCGACCGAGTGCTTCGCGATCTTCGCAGCGGCCTCGTAGCCGATGAGCTTGTTCAGCGGCGTGACGATCGACGGGCTCATGCCGGCGAAGGCGGCGGCGCGGTCGAGGTTCGCCTGCAGGCCGTCGATCGTCTTGTCCGCGAGCACGCGCGAGGCGTTGGAGAGCAGACGGATCGATTCGAGCAGGGCGGTGCCCATCACGGGAATCGCGACGTTCAGCTCGAAGGCACCGGATGCTCCGGCCCACGCCACGGTCGCGTCGTTGCCGATCACACGGGCGCAGACCATCAGCACGGCCTCCGGGACGACCGGGTTGACCTTTCCGGGCATGATCGAGGAGCCGGGCTGCAGGTCGGGGATGTGCAGCTCACCGAGGCCGGTGTTGGGGCCGGAGCCCATCCAGCGCAGGTCGTTGTTGATCTTCGTGAGCGAGACGGCGATCGTGCGGAGAGCTCCGGATGCCTCGACGAGGCCGTCGCGGTTCGCCTGAGCCTCGAAGTGATCCTTCGCCTCGGTGATGGGCAGCTCGGTCTCGGCGGCGAGCAGCGCGATGACCTTCTGCGGGAAGCCGAGCGGCGTGTTGATGCCGGTGCCGACTGCGGTTCCGCCCAGCGGAACCTCGGCGACGCGGGGGAGTGCGGACTGCACGCGCTCGATGCCGAGGCGGATCTGGCGTGCGTAGCCGCCGAACTCCTGGCCCAGGGTGACGGGCGTGGCGTCCATGAGGTGGGTGCGGCCGGACTTGACGGCATCCTTCCACAGCTCGGCCTTCGCCTCGAGCGCCACCGCGAGGTGGTCGAGCGCCGGGATCAGCGTGTCGATGAGCGCCTGGGTCACGGCGATGTGCACCGAAGTCGGGAAGACGTCGTTCGACGACTGCGAGGCGTTCACGTGGTCGTTCGGGTGCACGGTCGAGCCGAGGATGCGGGACGCGAGCGTCGCGAGCACCTCGTTCATGTTCATGTTCGACGACGTGCCTGAACCGGTCTGGTAGGTGTCGACGGGGAACTCGCCGTCGTGCGCTCCGGACGCGACCTGGTCGGCCGCCTGCGCGATCGCGTCGGCGATGGTGCCGTCGAGCGTGCCCAGCTCCTTGTTCGCGAGGGCCGCGGCCTTCTTGATGCGCGCAAGGGCGGCGATCTGCGTCGACTCCAGCCCCTTGCCGGAGATCGGGAAGTTCTCCACTGCGCGCTGCGTCTGCGCACCGTAGAGCGCGTTCACGGGCACCCGGACCTCGCCCATGGTGTCGTGCTCGATGCGGTACTGCGGGTCGTCGCCGCTGCGCTCCTGGGTGACTTCGCCGCTGCGCTCCTGGGTGACTTCGCCGCTGCGCTGGTGTGTGTCGGTCATTCCGAACCCTCCTTGGTTTCGGGGGCGTTCCCCTGGATGTGTGTGTGGTGCTATCGGGGGTCTGTGGTGTCGAGGCCGACCGTGATGACGGGAACGGCGGTGCCCTCGGACAGGCGGTAGTTCGCGCCGACGATGCCCAGTCGCCCCTCGGCGACGGCGTTGCTGATCAGCTCGGACGACTGCAGAAGATCGCGCACGGTGTTGCGCAGGTGCTCCTGGCCGACGAGCTCGGAGTCGATGTCGGCGACCGTGGTGCCGCCGCTCTCGACCAGAACCTTCCGGGCAGCCGGCACGATCGGCGCGATGAGCTTCCAGATGTGCGGGGGGAGAGGGGCGGCATCGATCGCCGTGCCGTCGATCGCGGCACGGACCGCACCGCAGGAGTCATGCGCCAGTACGACGATCAGCGGCACCTCGAGCACCGCGACCGCGTACTCCAGGCTCGCGACGATCGACTCGCCGATGACCTGTCCGGCGTTTCGCACGACGAAGAGATCGCCCAGCCCCAGGTCGAAGATGATCTCCGCCGCGAGACGCGAGTCGGAGCAACCGAAGAGCGTCGCCACCGGGTTCTGCGCGGAAGCGAGATCCTTGCGGCGAGCGACGTCCTGGTTCGGGTGTGCCGGGGCGTCGGCGACGAAGCGCTGATTCCCCTCCTGCATCTGCTGCCATGCCGCGGCGGGGGTGAGCGTCCGGGTCATTCTGCCTCCGAGAGCGAGTCGATCTGCGATGTGAGGGAAGCGGCGAGCTCGGCGGTCGAATCCGCTGAGCGCGAGCCGTAGAGGAGCACGTAGTCGGAACCGGCCTGACTGCCGATCGCGTAGGTGACGTTCTGCTTCGCGCCGGCATCGCCGGGCTCGTACACATCCCACTCGCGGCCGTCGATCGTGACGGAGTCGGTCGGCGCGGCGCCGTTCAGGCGCTGCGGCGCCCAGGACGAGTCGGCGTCGAACGCCTGCGCGAACTTGATGAATCCGCGCTCGTCCTCGTCCTTGGGGGCGAGGGTGACATCCCATACGACCGTCGAACCGCTCGTCAGCTCGGCCTTGTTCACCCGCCAGAACGTGCCGAGCTCGGGCACGATCACGGGGCGGTCCATGGTCGATTCGACGTCGGCGGCGATGCCGGGCAGATCGACGTGAGGGGCGGATGCCGGTTCGCCTCGCGGTACGGCGAAGACGATGACCGCGACGACTGCGAGAGTGACGATGAGCGCCGCCACGAGACTGCGGACGTTCTGGCTGGCGCGGTAGGCACGGCTGGATTCGGCCTTGCGCGCGGCCGTCTCCTCAGGGGTCTCCGGCCTCCCCAGCTCGGCGACGATGGGCGCGGGCTTGTTCACGATTCGTCCTCGTCGGATGCGGCGGAGCGGGCGGCGTCGAGGCGGCGCTTCGCGCCGAGCAGCCATTCCTCGCACCGGGCGGCGAGCGCTTCGCCCCGCTCCCAGAGTGCCAGGGACTGCTCGAGGGTCGGTGCGCCCTGCTCGAGCTCGGACACGACCCGGACGAGCTCGTCACGAGCGGCTTCGAACGACAGGGTCTCAACGGGGGTGTCGTTCTGGGCGCTCACCCCTCCATCCTACGTCGTCGCGGTCGGCCCGCCCTCCGAGACCTCCCCGTCGGAGACCGCGGCGACCGAGCCGCGATCGACCGTGATCGTGAGAGCGGTGCCCGCAGGTGCATCGGCCGCGTCACGCAGGATCACACCGCCCTCGAGATGCGCGATCGCGTAGCCCCGTGCGAGGGTCGCTGCGGGCGAGAGCGCCCGCAGCGATGCGCGCAGCTCGGTGGTCTTGCGCCCGGCCGAATCCAGCTGCCTGGCGACGGTGTCGCGGCCGCGCGACAGCAAGAGCCACAGCTCCTGGGCCCGGTTCTCGATGATCGGGTCGGGGGAGCGCAGAGCCGGACGCGAGCGCAGCTGCTCGAGCTGCGCGATGTCATGGCCGACACGATGAGTCAGTCGCGTCGTCGCCCTCGAGCGCAGCTGCGCGATGAGTGCTCGCTGCTCGCCGACATCGGGCACGACGCGCTTGGCGGCATCGGTCGGCGTCGACGCGCGGAGATCGGCGACGTCGTCGAGCAGTGGATGGTCGTTCTCGTGTCCGATCGCGCTGACGACAGGGGTGGATGCCGCCGCCACGGCCCGCACGAGACGCTCGTCGCTGAACCCGAGGAGCGTCTGCGGGTCGCCGCCCCCGCGGGCGATGACGATCACGTCGACCTCGGGATCGGCGTCGAGACGGGCGAGCGCAGCCAGGGTCTCGGGCACGCAGCGCTCGCCCTGCACCGCGGCGTACTCGGTGCGGAAGCGCACCTGCGGCCAGCGCAGCTCGGCGTTGCGGTGCACGTCCTTCTCAGCATCCGATCGCTCGCCTGTGATCAGGCCGATCATATGGGGGAGGAAGGGGAGACGCTTCTTGCGCGCCGGATCGAACAGGCCCTCATGGCGCAGCTGCGCGCGCAGCTTCTCGAGCCGCTCCAGCTGGTCGCCGAGGCCGACGTGCTTCATCGCCGACACCGCGAAGCTGAAATCGCCGCTCTTGACGAAGTAGTCCGATTTGACTGCGGCCACGACGTGGTCGCCGACGCCGAGGTCACTCGGGATCCGTGCGCGAACGCTCGACCAGATGCGGATCGAGATCTGGGCGTCGGAGCGCGTGTCCTTGAGACGGGCGAACACGTTGCCGGCGCGGAGATTCCACGAGGTGATCTCTCCCTCGACCCACACCGTGTTCCACCGGGCGACGAAGTCGCGGATGGTGGCATTCAGGCGCGCGACCGACGTCGGCGCATCCGCCGTGGAATCACGGGGCGCGACCGCATCGGCCGGGGGCGTCTCGCCGGGGCCCGTCGCGACTTCGAAGACCGTCATGTGCTCTCGTCTCTACCCGGCTCTGCACAGCTTGGCGGCGGTAGAATTCTCAAGTGACTTCGACTGCCGTGCATCTGCCTGTCCCGCGTATCCCACGAGTGCGCGCGGCTGCCGGGCGGCTTCAGGATAACCCGGTCGACGGACACAAGAGAGTTCTGCTCGCCGCTCCCCGTGGTTACTGCGCCGGCGTGGACCGCGCCGTGGTCGCCGTCGAGAAGGCCCTCGAGCGGTACGGCGCCCCCGTGTACGTCCGCAAGCAGATCGTGCACAACATCCACGTCGTCACCGAACTCGAGGCCAAGGGCGCGATCTTCGTCGAGGAGGTCGACGAGGTGCCGGAGGGGGCTCACGTCGTCTTCAGCGCGCACGGCGTGTCTCCGGCCGTCGTGAACGCCGCATCCGACCGCGGCCTGCATGCGATCGACGCAACCTGCCCGCTGGTGACCAAGGTGCATCGCGAGGCCGTCCGCTTCGCCCGCGACGACTTCGAGATCCTGCTGATCGGTCACGAAGGGCACGAGGAGGTCGAGGGCACCGCCGGTGAAGCGCCCGAGCACGTCACCATCGTGAACTCGCCGGCCGAGGCCGACACCGTGCAGGTGAAGGACCCGTCGAAGGTCGTCTGGCTCTCCCAGACCACGCTCTCGGTCGACGAGACCATGGAGACGGTGAACCGGCTGCGCACGCGCTTCCCCGAGCTGCACAACCCGCCGTCCGACGACATCTGCTACGCCACGCAGAATCGCCAGGTGGCGATCAAGAAGGTCGCCGCTGCCGCGGATCTCGTGATCGTGGTGGGCTCGTCGAACTCGTCGAACAGCGTGCGCCTCGTCGAGGTCGCCCTCGAGCACGGCGCCAAGGCCGCCTACCGGGTCGACTACGCCGAAGAGGTGAAGCAGGAGTGGCTCGACGGAGTCGAGACGGTCGGCGTGACGAGCGGAGCATCCGTTCCGGAGGTTCTCGTGCGCGAAGTGCTCGAAGCGCTCGACGGTGCCGGGTATCACGACGTCGAAGAGGTGCGCACAGCGGAGGAGGATCTCATGTTCTCCCTGCCCAAGGAGCTGCGTCAGGACGCGGCGGGTCAGCGCGACGCGCGAGCGCTCGGCGGCCGCGTCTCCGGTTCAGCGGTCTGATCTCTGCGGTCCCACGCTCCTGATCGAAAAGAACTGCATCTAGCGTTTTGGCATGCGCTTTCCTATGATCAGAGTTGTAGCGGTCAGAACATCGACGTTACGGGTGGTGGATCGTCCCCAGCGTTCCGCAACCGACTTGGATGACGAGCGTCCCCAGTGCTCCGAGTCCGCGGCCCCGAAGAAGTCCCCACTTCGCCGGGGCCGCCATCATGTTCGGGGTCGGCTGTGAAGGGCTCCGACAGCGGGCCGTTAGCATGGCGGGATGAGTGATCAACGGCCCCAGTACGGCGAAATCGCGACTCCGGAGGAGCAGCGAAGAGCTGCGGGACTCCCTCCTCTGAGCGAGGCGGCGCCCGTGGCAGCCGAGCTTCCGGAGGCCGGCAAGGCGTCTTCTGCACCGGCATCCGCCCGGCCCCACCCCGCTGATCGCTTCGCGACGATCGCGCTCCTCGCCTACGGGCTCGTGAACGTCGTGATGACGGGGATCTCCTATCTCGACCTGCCCACTGTGCTCACCGAGGTCATGAAGATCCTCGGCATCGACGGCGAGTTCACCGAGTATGCGGCGGGCCGGGCGTGGGGAACCGCCGCCGCCGTCGTGCTCGTGATCGGCTGGACCGTGACCGCAGTGCTGTCCGGACGCAGGCTGCGTCGCGGCCGGATCACCTGGTGGCTCCCGATCGTGGGAGCGGTCGTGACGTCGTTCCTCGCGGCGATCTGCGTCATGATCGCGATGATGGGCGATCCGGCGTTCGCGAACTACATCGTCAAGGCCGGCTCGTGAGCCGGGTCGTCGCGGTCTGTGCCGTGCATCAGCTGCTGCCGGACGAAGGAACCGTCGGCATCACCGCGATCGACAAGCGCGCAGTCGTTGGGCCCGTGAAGATCGGACCCTACGGGGTGTACGCGGATGTGCAGGCTGACCGCAAGCACCACGGCGGTCTCGAGAAGGCGCTGTACGCGTATTCGCAGGAGGATGCCGAGTACTGGGCGGCGGAGCTGGAGCGGCAGCTGCCGCCGGGCTGGTTCGGTGAGAACCTGCGCGTCGAGGGCCTCGACGTGAACGCCGCCCGGATCGGGGAGCAGTGGCAGATCGGGGCGCACGTGATCGTCGAGGTCACGATGCCGCGGACGCCCTGTCAGACATTCGCGCGGCGTGTGGGCGGCGAGGCGGAAAGAGGCTGGGTGAAGCGCTTCTCCCAGGCTCGGCGCCTGGGGCCGTACCTGAGGGTCGTCAAGAACGGAAAGGTGCAGGCAGGCGACGAGATCGTCGTGCTCCACCGGCCTGAGGGCGCTCCCACGATCCTCGACATCTACCGGGGCCCCTGACCCGCTGAGGGCGGCTCCCGAGGGGAGCCGCCCTCAGCGGGTGCCGGCCGTCAGTGGCTGTTGCCGCTGTTGAAGTGGTAGTCGCCGTGGCCGTGGGCTCCGTCGCCGTGCGCGCTGGGGCCGCGACCGTCCGTGCCGGGCTCGACGTGGTTGGTCTTCGTGTGCACGATGTCGTAGAACACTGTGGTGTCGGCCGGGTTCGGGTACACCCGGTAGGTGAAGACGTTCTTGTCGAGCTGGACGATCGGGACCACGCGCTGGAACAGGACCTGCCCGGCGTCGTTCTTCGCTGCGATCCACCGGCTCGAGCCGTCAGGGGTGACCGACCAGTCGCCGTGCATTTTCGGGCTGTCGTCGAGGTTGTACATCGTGAACGTGCCATCGGCCTTGAAATAGGCCCAGCCGACGAAGTTGCTGACAGCCGGGTCGTCGAGTGCGATGCGGTCGCCGTTCTGGTCGACGGCGCTTGTCGTCTTCCACGGGGTGGACGCGAGGACGTCGGACGGCGTCTGCACGGTGCGCGACCAGGAGGCGGATGCCGGAGTGGCGGGTGCCGCGGCGGCGGCCGTCGTCGGGGCGATCGCCAGGGCGGCGAGCACGACGGTCGAGGCGGCGACAGCGGTACGGCGGGTGATCAGCGAGGTGATGTTCATGCCTTCAACGCTACGAATGGGGCTCCGGTGCCGCATCATCCGATCGGCTATCACTCGGGCTCCGAGTGGCCGATCCGCCTGCAGACGCGAGAATGCCCCGGCCGTGCGGCCGGGGCATTCCTCAGGGTGATGCGGTCAGCTCTTCGACTGGCCGTACGAGCCGAGCTGGCGAGTCGACTCGACCACGCGTGCGGCCATCGCCGATTCGGCGATCTTGCCCCAGGCGCGCGGGTCGTACAGCTTCTTGTTGCCGACCTCGCCGTCGACCTTCAGGACGCCGTCGTAGTTCTTGAACATGTAGTCCGCGATCGCGCGGGTGAACGCGTACTGGGTGTCGGTGTCGATGTTCATTTTGATGACGCCGTTCGCGACGGCGGTGGCGATCTCCGCATCGGTGGACCCGGAGCCGCCGTGGAAGACGAGATCGAGCGGGTTCGCTGCGGTGTTGTACTTCGCCGCGACCTGGGCCTGGATCTCGCCGAGGAGCTCGGGGCGCAGCTTCACGCCGCCCGGCTTGTAGACGCCGTGCACGTTGCCGAAGGTGAGGGCAGCGATGTAGCGGCCCTGCTCGCCGAGCCCGAGGGCCTGGACGGCCTGGTCGACGTCGGCGAAAGTCGTGTAGAGAGCTTCGTTGGAGCCCTCGTGCTGCACACCGTCCTCCTCGCCGCCGACGACGCCGATCTCGACCTCGAGGATCGCGTTGATGGCCTTGATGCGGGGGAGGAGATCCTTGGCGATCTCGATGTTCTCGGCCAGCGGGACCGCCGAGCCGTCCCACATGTGCGACTGGAAGATCGGGTTGCGGCCGGCCTTGACCTCTTCTTCCGAAGCGGCGATCAGCGGCTCGACGAAGCCCGCGAGTGCGTCCTTGGGGCAGTGGTCGGTGTGCAGGGCGACGGTGACCGGGTAGTTCTTCGCGACCTCGGTGGCGTACCGGGCGAAGGCGAGGGCGCCGGTGGCGCGAGCCTTCACCGTGTGGCCTGCGAAGTAGTCGGCACCGCCTGTGGTCACCTGGATGATGCCGTCCGAGCCCGCCTCGGTCAGGCCCTGAAGGACGGCGTTGATGGTCTGCGAGCTGGAGACGTTGAATGCGGGGTACGCGAAGCCGCCGGCCTTCGCGCGGTCGAGCATTTCGGCGTACTGATCCGGGGTGGCGACGGGCATGAGAACTCCTGCGATAGGTGAAGCCGGGACAGATGTCACTCTAGCCGGGCGGGCGGACGGATGCCGTCGGGGTGACGCCACGCAGCCCGCCCACCTGCCGCCCTGTTAAGAATCGCGATTCCTTCGCTCTCTTCGATGTGAAAACCCGGGTTCTGGACCGGGGAAATGGATACTGTTGCGGCATGGTGAGTCTGACTGGTGATCTGAGCCCTCTTCGTCCCGACCGCAACCTCGCGATGGAGCTGGTCCGCGCGACCGAGGCGGCCGCGATCCGCGCCGTCCCCTTCATCGGACGAGGCGCGAAGGAGGCGGCCGACGGGGCCGCGGTCGACGCCATGCGGGCATTCCTCGGAACGGTCGCGTTCCAGGGGCGCGTCGTGATCGGCGAGGGTGAAAAGGACAACGCGCCCATGCTGTTCAACGGCGAGGTCGTCGGAACCGGGACAGGTCCGCTCTGCGACATCGCTGTGGATCCCATCGATGGCACCTCTCTCACTGCGGCGGGTCGCCAGAACGCTCTGTCGGTCATCGCGGTGTCAGATCGTGGCACCATGCTCGACGCGTCGAGCGTCTTCTACATGGACAAGCTCGTCACCGGCCCCGCGGGGGTCGGCGTCGTCGACATCCGTCTTCCCATCGGCGAGAACATCCGCCGTCTCTCCGCGGCACTGGGCAAGCCCGTCGACGAGATCGTCGTGTCGGTGCTGAATCGGCCGCGTCATGAACAGCTCATCCAGGAGATCCGGGATGCTGGAGCCGGCACCCGCCTGATGAGCGACGGCGACGTCGCCGGCGGCATCAACGCCGCGCGTCACGGGGCGCGCACCGACATGTGCGTCGGCGTCGGCGGAAGCCCCGAGGGCATCGTGACCGCCTGTGCGATCAAGGCCCTCGGCGGCCACATCCAAGGCCGCCTCTGGCCGCGCGACGACGATGAGCGGCAGCGCGGCATCGATGCGGGCCTCGACATGGACAAGGTCTACGAGGCCGACGACCTCGTCAAGGGCGACAACACGATCTTCGTGGCCACGGGCGTCACCGATGGACAGCTGGTCGCCGGCGTGCGGCGCGAGGCCGGGTACATCTACACCGAGAGCGTCGTGCTGCGCGGCGCCTCAGGGACCCTGCGTCGCATCGCCTCGGAGCACCTCGTGTCGAAGTGGCTCTGAGCAGTCTGCGCGGCTGAACCGCCGTCCCACATCGTTACCGAGACGGAATCGCGCCCGCGAGCGCGCTCACGGACGTCGGCAGCGCACCGTGTCACAATTGTCACTGGGTTTCTCACCGCCGATGGGCCGCACGGCACCGCAGGCACAGGAGGCGAGCAGATGACGACGCAGCACACGAACGGCCCCAAGGCCGCAGACACCAAGATCGTGACGACCAGCACCGGTCGCATCCTCCGGGTCAGCGCCGACGCTGTCGACGCAGCGACGCGGCCTGCCGTGCCGGCCGCTGCCGTGCACACGATCGATCCAGCCCGCCGGGCCGATGTCCTCTTCCGCAAGCGCCGCGATGAGGGTCACGAGCTGAGCGCCTGGTGGATGATCGGCGCGTTCCTCGCGACGAGCGGACTGGTGATCCTGCTGCTCTCGGGAGTGCCCGGCGTCGCCTGACACCCTTCGGCTCACACGTCGTCGATCCGGTTCCGGATCTCGCCGATCTCGGCGCGCACAGGTTCTGCGGATTCTTCCGAGTGCGGATATCGCATCTCGAGAGCCTCCGCATCCGTCGACGTCTCGCCGACGAGCTCGGCTGCGGTGAAGCGACGCGCGCTCGCGTCGATCACCCGCGGCGCGGCGTCGAGCGCCGAGGAATCGATGCCCGGGAACTGGCGCGCAGTGACAAGCACGCGGCTTTCCAGCGAGCCGGCGAAGCGGTTGTAACTGTCGACGGTGCGCTCGAGAGCCTTGCGCAGATCGTCTGCATGTCCGGCGAGCACTCCGAGACGGTCGTACAGCTGGGTGCCGAGATCGAGCAGAGCCTTCGCCTCGGTCGACACCTCCTGTTGCGTCCAGGTGTAGGCGACCGTCTTGAGCACGGCCCAGAGGTTGACAGGCGACGCGAGCGCGACGCGGCGACTGAAGGCGTAATCGAGCAGCGTGGGGTCTTCGTCGATCGCGGCGGCGAGCAGCGACTCGCTGGGCAGGAAGCAGATCACGAACTCGGGGCTCGCGTCGAGGCCCGACCAGTACGCCTTCTTGCTGAGAGCGTCGATGTGCGCGCGCACGGCCTTCACGTGCCTCTGCATGTGCACGCGTCGCTGGCTTTCGTGGGCGTCGCCGCCGGGCAGCGCGGAGGCCTCCAGATAGGCGTCGAGCGGGACCTTGGCGTCGACGGGGATCGATGCTCCACCGGCGAGTCGGATGACCATGTCGGGGCGGCCGACACCGCGATCGGAGGAGATCGTCGACTGCAGATCGAAGTCGACGTGGCGGGTCAGTCCCGCGGCCTCGACCACGCGCCTCAGCTGAGTCTCGCCCCAGACGCCGCGCGTGGCCGTCGACTTCAGAGCTCCGGCGAGGGACTCGGTCGTGGCGCGCAGCGCCTCGTCGGACTCCTGTGCGCGTCGCAGCTGCTCGGCCAGCGAGCCGAACTGCGCCTGGCGCTCCTGCTCGATCGCCGCCACCTTGTTCTGCATCTGCTGCAGACTCTCGCGCACGGGCGCGAGGGCGGTGAGCACGGCGTTCTGCTGCTGCACCCGCAGCGCCTCGGCCCTCTGCTCCTCACGGGAATGCTCCACCGCATCGCGGTACAGGTCGTACTGCCTGTCGCGGTCGTCGCGCACTGCCGTGAGTTCCGCCTCGGCGCGCGCCAGATCGGCGGCGCCCCGGGATGCGCGCAGGAACCACCCGACCGCCGCGCCTGCGGCGAGGGCGATGAGAACAAGAACCGCGGTGAGAGCATCCATGTCGATCATGATGCCCGCAGCATCCGACATCGCGTCGTACCTGCGATCCTGAGCCGTGACGGCTTGGCCCTCGGCCGCTGCCTCCCAGAAAGACCAGAGGGATCAATCGCGGGGCGGGATGCTCCGTTCGAACTCCGCGTAGTCGCTCACGGTCTTTCCCTCGGGCAGCTTCACGCACGCTGAGAAGGGCCAGATGCTGACCGACAGATCGTCCTCGTGGTACCGGGTCGCCCCCACGGTGAAGCCACCGGTGCTGAGATCGATCGTGACGTCACCGCGCTCAAGGCGCGCAGTGGGGAAATCGCCGCCCAGGTCGCCGACATGGTCCCAGCCCAGGGACTTGAGCTCAGCAGTGACCTGGTCGACCGCGGCCTGCATGCTCTCGCCGACTTTGGCGCTGGCGCCAGCGTGGTATTCAGCACCCCACCCGGTCAGGCTCCCGCCGCATTGCTCCAGCCGCCCGGTCGCACTGGCTTCAGCGAGTCCCGCGGCGGCGAGCGCCGTCAGGACGTCTTGAGCGGCATCATCGATGGTCGCCGCCTTCTCCTCGATCGCCGCGCGAGGGTCATCGGGGGCCCCCGAGCAGCCGCTGATGACCAGCGTGACGAGGGCGAGAGCTGCTGCGGCCGCGATCCGGATGTTCATTCTCGATACCCTGTCTTCGAACTTCCCGGTGTCTTCGCGGTCGGGGTGCGGTCAGCTTCCGGATCCTGCGCGAAGTCCCACCATCGATCGTATGAATGCTCCGCGGCATTTATGTCGTCTGCCTGCCCGTCAACGATACGCCCGAGGTTATACAACGACTCACTGTCGCGGTCGAAGTACTTGACATGGTCGTCGGTGTTGTAATGCGGAGCGTCGTACCCGAAGCCTCGGGCAGTTCCCGTGTCGCGTTGACGGTCCACGGCCTCCGCCTCGAACCGGTGCGCACCGAAATCCTCTGAGGAGGGGTCGGTGCCGAGTCCGGCGTCGAAGAGCCTGTCCTTACCCACCCATCCCTCGTCGCCCAGAGTCGCGACGAGATCGCTGCTGTTCCTGCCGACGTAGACGTGGTCGGCGCCGACGCTGAAATCGGAGGCGCTGTCTGCCGGGCCGGTACCGGGACTGCCGACCAGAGCGATGTCCTCGACGGCGAGGTCATGCTCGGTCGCGGCATAGGACGTCGCCGTCGAGCCATAACTGTGGCCGATCGCCGTCATGTGTGCGGGGTCGTCTGCGCGAGATGCTCTCAGCCCGTCCACCGCGGTTGCGAGGCGGTCGCCTCCGTCTGCCGCATAGCGCTCCAGCGGGACCTCGCCCCATTCGAGCAGATCACCTGCGGGAGTGTCGTACCCGAGCCAGAACAGTGTGGCGACGCTGGAGCCGTCGCCGTTGTACCGTGCGCTCTCGTAGAGGTCGGCGGCCTGCTGCGCGTAGTACGGTGCATCATCCATCTCCGTGCGGATGCCGGGGATCTGGATCGACACGTCATCGGCTGTATCGAGGTCGCCCACGCCGATCGCCACGCGACCGTCACCGTCGAACGCGTCGGGGTCGTACAGCCACAGCGTGCCGCCGGGCTTGTCATCGGTGCCGGGAACGATGTAGTCGTCTGCGAGCTTCAGGGCCTTCTCCGCCGCCTCCGCGTTCTCGAGCCGCTGTCGCTCGTCGGAGGTGAGCGTTCCGGCCTCCTCCTTCAGACGGAGCTCGGTCAGGTCGCTGTCGAGCAGCAGCCGGTTCGCGTCGTCGCGCGCCGACGACGGCAGGCCGTCGGCGCTTCCGAACCGCTCGGGATACGCGGCGATCAGTGCGTCCTGTTCGGCCTCGGTGAGGCCTGCCCACCACTCCGCCATCTTCTTCGGGCCGTCGCCGGCAGCGGGCATGCCTCCGATCGCGGCGAGGGCAAGCGGATCGATGCCTCCGTCGGCCTGCCCCGCCTCGGCCGCGGTGTCAGCCCCGGTGAAGAGCTGCACGAGGAAGTCCTCGTTGGCGGTCACGCGCTGACCGAAGCTGGAGATGTCGGACACGAGCCAGCTGTACCGCGTCGTCAGGCGGCGCGCGCGCTCCTGCAGCACCGCGATCTCGGCCTCGGTCACGTCATCGGCGGCGTCCACATCCGCCATGAGGTCTTTCCGGTCTCGGCGGTAGGTGGAGATCTCGCCGTTGAGGTCGATGTGGTCACTGAGGAGCGTCCGCAGCTGCTCGGCGAAGACGTCCACACCGCGGGCCACGCGCTTGAGGGTGGCGGCCATGGGCTCGTGCTTCTCTGCGAACGCCGCTGCGTGGCTGGAGTACGCCGATGCGGCATCCCCTACCCACAGGTAGCTCGGAGACGCGAGGGCGGCCGCCTCCTCGGCGAACTCGCTGATCCGCGCTGCGTTGGACAGCAGGGTGCTGGACAGCGTCTCGGCCGCGGCAGGCGTGCCCTCGGGGCGCTCGACGGGGTCGATGGTCGGGGGCACGTAGATCGTCGTCATCGTGCTTCCAGCTGTTCCATGCGGCCGGCGATCTCGTCGTCGAAGCTCGTGTAGGCTCCGTGCGTGGACCGCAGCTCGTCGGCGTACACGTCCGAGGCGACGGACGCTCTCCGCTCGGTCGTCTCCCACATCTCGAGGAAGACGCGCGACGGGCCCTGAGCGACCGAGGGGAGTCCTCCTGTCGACGCGGACGACAGCCCTTCGGCGGCTGCGCGAAGCTGTGACGCCTGTGTGCCCCATCGGGGGATCAGGATGGCCGTGGCCATCGGGTCGTACCACACGCCCCCGGTCATGACGCCGAGCCGATCAGCTCGCGGGCGCGGCTCGTGCCGACGGTCAGCCCTGTCGATGTGAGGCGCAGGAACAGGCGCCCTGTCTCGGGCGCGTACCCGAACAGCAGGCTCTCCGCGCCGAGCTCGCCCGGGCGATCGGCTGTGACCCGCGGCATGCCGGTGGGCGGGATGAACACCTGCCAGCCGTCGGACGTGAGCAGGTCGCCGGCCTCGCGGAGGTGGCCGATGCCGGCGGTTCGGCTGACGCCGTCGAGCGTCAGCGTGACGGTGTGACGCACCGAGTCGCGGGTCGGCCCGGGGATCCATCGACTCGCCGGCACCGGCATCCCGTGTCCGACCAGCCGCGCCCAGCTGTCATCCGCTTCCGACGTCTCGAGCCCGGCAAACGGCTCCGGGGCCCGGAGCGGAAGTCCTGATTCCCCGGCCGTCGCAGGTTCCGGCGGCAGGATGACGATGTCGAGATCGGGATGCCGTCGTCGCACCACGGACCAGAACGGATCGTCCATCACGGATTCTGCGTCGGCGTTCGACATCGAGCCCCCCTCGGCTTGGCTGTCTTCATGCTAGGGGCGCTCCGCATCGGAGCCGAGGGGGAGGACTCCCCAAGGCGGTTTCGTGCGCGGGTGCGGCGACGGGTGACGGTGCTCGGCGGCGTCAGGCCACGGCGCGCTCGAGGAGCGCCGGAGCCGGTTCCTTGATCTGCAGGCCGAGCGCCTGCGCGAGCGAGAAGACGTCAGCGGCTCCGGCGAGGCGCGCCGCGTCGATCACGATCTGCGCGCAGGCGCGGGCGTCGGCGAGAGCGTCGTGATGCGAGAACTCGGCGAAGCCTGCGGCGGCCGCGGCCTTCGGGAGCCGGTAGGAGTCGAGGTCGTAGGTCTTGCGGGCGACCTGCAGGCTGCACAGCGAGCGGTACGGAGGGCAGACGAGGTCGGTGACCTCCGACGCCCGGCGAAGCACGTTCACGTCGAATCCGGCGTTGTGGGCGACCAGCACGTCGGCGCCCGCGAACCCGCACAGCCGGTCGAACTGCGCGACCCACGAATCGGCGCCGAGCACGTCTTCGGGGCGGATGCCGTGGATCCGGACGTTCCACTCCTGGAACTCGTCGTGGCCTGCGGGCGGCTGGATCAGCCAGCTCGCGGTGGCGACGACGCGACCGTCGCGCACACGCACGAGACCCACGGAACAGGCGGATGCCGGGCTGGAGTTCGCTGTCTCGAAGTCGATCGCTGTGAAGTCCAGTGGCACCTCTCCACCTTCTCCCCGGGGGCGCAGCGGTCCCGGAAGACTCGCCGTAGGCTGACGACATGACTGACGAGAAGGCGACCTCGTTCGGAGCAGAGGCCGACAACTATGAAGCGGGCCGGCCCGACTACCACTTCGGGGCGGTCGCCTGGATGCTCGAGCCGATGCCCGCGGGATCGCGGCGCATCGCCGACGTCGGCGCGGGAACGGGCAAGCTCACGCGGGTGCTCGCGAAGGCGCCCGACGCGGAAGTCGTGGCGATCGACCCGGACCCCGCGATGCTGGCGACCCTCCGAGCGACGACCCCCGGCGTGCCGACATTCCTCGGCTCGGCCGAATCGCTTCCGCTGCCCGGTGCGTCCGTCGACGCGGTCGTGCTCGGGCAGGCCTGGCACTGGGTCGATCCGGTGGCCGCGTCTGCCGAGATCGGCCGGGTCGTGCGCAGCGGGGGAGTGCTCGGACTGATCTGGAACATCCGCGACGAGCGCGAGGACTGGGTGCGCCGGCTCACCGAGATCATGCACGGAAGCAACGCCGAGGTGATGCTCGCCGACGGCGGACCGGTCGTCGCCGCGCCGTTCGGCGCGCTGGAGGAGGCCTCGTGGGAGTGGGTGCGCCCGATCACGCGTGAGCAGCTGCACGCGATGGCCGCGTCTCGCAGCTACATCATCACGGCATCACCCGAGGAGAAGACCCGTATCCGCGTCGAGATGGACGCGCTGTTCGACGAGCTCGGTCTGCACGCTGACGCGACGATCGATCTGCCCTATGTCACGCGCGCGTTCCGGTCGGTGCGCGAGTAGCCGCAGCATCCGCGCCGGTAGACTCGACTCCCGTGGCTCTTACTATCGGGATCGTCGGCCTGCCCAACGTCGGCAAGTCCACCCTCTTCAACGCTCTGACCAAGAACGATGTGCTCGCGGCGAACTATCCGTTCGCGACGATCGAGCCCAATGTCGGCGTGGTCAACCTGCCAGACCCGCGTCTGAACACGCTCGCGGAGATCTTCGGCAGCGAGCGCATCCTGCCTGCGGCGGTGTCGTTCGTCGACATCGCCGGCATCGTGCGCGGCGCGAGTGAGGGCGAGGGCCTCGGCAACAAGTTCCTCGCGAACATCCGAGAAGCGGATGCGATCGCTCAGGTCGTGCGCGGATTCGCCGACGACGACGTCGTGCACGTCGATGGAGCGGTGAACCCGGCATCCGACATGGAGACCATCAACGCCGAGCTCATGCTCGCCGACCTCGAGACGATCGACCGGGCCATCACCCGGTACGAGAAGGAGGTCCGGGGCAAGAAGATCGAGCCCCTCGTCCTCGAGACCGCCGTGGCCGCGAAGGATGCGCTCGAGCGCGGCATCCTGCTGTCGGTCTCCGGCCTCGACCTCGCGCCGATCCGCGAACTCGGCCTGCTCACCTCGAAGCCGGTCATCTTCGTCTTCAACGTCGACGAGGCCGTGCTGACGGATGCTGCGCGCAAGGAGGAGCTCGCCGCTCTCGTCGCTCCGGCGAAGGCGATCTTCCTCGACGCGAAGATCGAGTCCGAGCTGATCGACCTCGACCCCGAAGACGCTGCAGAGCTGCTCGCGTCGACCGGACAGGACGAATCGGGTCTCGATCAGCTCGCCCGCATCGGATTCGACACCCTCGGTCTGCAGACCTATCTGACCGCCGGGCCGAAGGAAGCGCGTGCCTGGACGATCGGCAAGGGCTGGAAGGCGCCGCAGGCCGCCGGCGTCATCCACACCGACTTCGAGAAGGGCTTCATCAAGGCCGAGGTCATCTCGTTCGACGATCTCGTCGAGACCGGCTCGGTCGCCGAGGCCCGCGCCAAGGGCAAGGCCCGTCTCGAAGGCAAGGACTACGTCATGCAGGACGGCGACGTGGTCGAGTTCCGCTTCAACAACTGAGCGGGGACAGCAGTTCGAACCGCTCGCAGACGACCGGCATCTTCGTGTCGAAGTCGTAGGGTGTGTGCTCGAGCGAGCCGCGCCACGCCCGCTCGTGCTCGGCTCGCCAGTAGTCCAGCGACCGGTCGCCTTCGCCCTCGAGAGCGGCGTGCTCCGGCGAGACGTCCTCGAAAGGGACGATCTCCACCTCCGTCGTGCGGATGAGTGCGCGTGGCGCACCCGCACCGTCGAGGACGATCGCGAGCTCGCCGGGCTGCGGAAGGGGGTCGCCGTCGATCTCGAATTCCCAGAGAGCGCTCGCCATCGCCGTCTTCTCGCCCCGCAGCGTGAGCTCGAGCAGCTCATCGGCGAGTGCGGGAGAGTCGCCGAACGACCACGCGAGCGGCACCGACGCGTCGATGCGCATCCCTGTCGACTGCCAGAACCGTTCGATCTGCTGAGCGTGATCCACGGCACCATTCTGCCCCGTCCGATGTGGAGCGGACTTCGCTCAGGTCATCGCCTCGTGGGTCTTCGGCGTGACTGCTCGGCGGCCCGCGAGGGACACGAGCCCATAGCCGAGGGCGATCCCGATGGACTGCAGAGCCAGCAGCAGGGGCGCCGTGATCGCGCCGCGCAGGAAGAGCAGAGCGCTGCCGGCGAGGACCGCGTGCATGATGACGCCGGAGAGCAGCACCGGCAGGATCGCGATCCGGCGGAACGGACCGTGACGCCCGGTCGTCGCCAGCAGAGCCCAGGCGCTCAGCGGCACGAAGAGCAGGATCGCCGTCAGCAGGCCAGGGTCGTACTCGCGAGAGACGATCGCGGGAACGATATGCACGAGAGCGTTGATCGCGATGACGCCCCACAGAGTGAGGCCGATCAGTCGCTTGCCGGCGAACAGCGCCGCGAGGGGCGCCGCGACCCAGACGAGCGGAAGGTTGACGAAGAGGAAGAATGCGGTGGGCAGCGCACAGTCTGGGTACGGCGGCTGGTCGAGCACCGTGCAGAGGGAGTCCGGGAACGCGTGCTCGACGCCGGTCGCGGAGATGCCGTATTCCTCGACGTTGTGCAGCATGTACGTCGCCACGGACAGGAACGACAGCCATCGAGGGTCTCGCCACCGCGGGCGACGGGCGTCCGCGCGCAGCAGGTCGGTGCCGAAAAGCAAGACGACGATGACGCCGGCGAAGCACAACCCGAGCCAGGGCCACGCATAGTCGAACCACCCGAACACGCTCACATCCTAGGGCCCGGGCGCAGCCCACCGAATGTCCGCGGTGGAAGGCTCGCATCCGAGCCCGTGCTACCCGATGTCGGCGCCCGGTGCGACGATTGACGCATGCCAGAGTCTCCGGAGGTGCAGGCTCTCGTCGAGTTCCTTGACGGGAGGGTCCACGACCGTGTGATCGCGGAGCTCGACATCGCCGAGTTCCGCATCGTCAAGACGCGTGATCGGCCGCCGGCGTCGCTCGTCGGTGCCCGGATCATCGGCATGAGCCGCTTCGGCAAGCATGTCGGGTTCGAGACGTCGGCCGGGTGGCTGATGATCGGTTTCGGCCGCAACGGCTGGATCCGATGGCAGGCCGCCGGCGAGCCCTCGAGCGATGAGCCGGTGCCCGAAGTCGCTCGGATCGTGTTCGATGACGGTGCAGTGATGCGGGTCGTCGACACGGGGGACTTCCTCGCCGTCACGGCATCGGTGGCGGATGCTCCGACCGATGTGGCCGGAATCGCGGCGCTCGGGCCGGATCCGCTCTCGCCCGACTTCTCTCGTGAAGACCTGGAGCGTGCGCTCGGGGCGCGCCGGAAGCAGATCAAGGCGCTGCTGCAGGAGCAGGCATCCCTTGCGGGGATCGGGAACGCCTACTCGGATGAGATCCTGCACGCGGCGAAGCTGTCGCCGACTGTGCACGCTGCGGTTCTCGGCGGCGGCGACAGGGAGCGGCTCTACCGCGCCATCGTCGACATCATGGGGGATGCGGTCGCGGATCGCCGAGGATTGCCGCCGGACCGGCTCAAACAGGCGAAGGTCGCGGCCATGGCGGTGCACGGCCGCGGGGGAGAACCATGCCCTGTCTGCGCGACGCCGATCGTCGACCGCATGTTCGGCGGCGCATCAGCGCAGTTCTGTCCGCATTGCCAGCCGGAGCACGCCGGCACCTGATCTGCCGGTTGCCTCGTGATTGGTCAGTTTACGCTGTATAGTCAGCGTATGCTGACCATTGCAAGTCGCCTCGATGTCATGAACCGACTCGGCCGTGCGATGGCAGACCCGACGCGGTCCCGCATCCTGATGACGCTGCTCGACGGACCCAGCCATCCCGCAGAGCTCTCGCGGGATCTCGAGCTGACGCGCACGAACGTGTCGAACCATCTCGCGTGCCTGCGTGACTGCGGCATCGTGGTCGCGGAGTCCGAGGGGCGACGGACGCGATATGAGATCGCCGACGCGCACCTTGCTGCCGCGCTCACTGCACTCGTCGACGTGACGCTGGCAGTGGACCGGAGTGCTCCGTGCACCGATACGCGATGTGCCGTTCCTGGATGTTGTGACGCGGGAGTCGCGCAGTGACGGCGGTCGTCGTGGAGTCTGACCGTCGCGACGTGCTGCGCCGACGGATCAGGACCGTCGTCGCGATCACGATCGCCTGGAACATCGTCGAGGCGATCGTCGCCGTGCTCGCCGGTGCCGTCGCGTCGTCGGCCGCGCTGGTCGGGTTCGGTCTTGATTCCGTTGTCGAGGTGCTCTCCGCCTGCGCAGTGGCCTGGCAGTTCTCTGCTCGGGACCCGGATAAACGCGAGAAGACCGCGCTGCGGATCATCGCCGTGTCGTTCTTCGCACTGGCGGTCTACGTCTCGGTCGATGCCGTGCTGTCGTTCGCCGGCCTGCGCGAGCCGGAGCATTCCCCTGTCGGGATCGCACTCGCAGCCCTGAGTCTCGTCGTCATGCCGTTCCTGAGCTGGTTCGAGCGTCGCACCGGGCGCGAGCTCCGCTCGGCTTCGGCCGTCGCCGACTCGAAGCAGACGCTGATCTGCACGTATCTGAGTGCGGCTCTTCTCGTCGGGCTCCTGCTGAACAGCGTCTTCGGCTGGGTGTGGGCCGACGCGGCGGCCGCTCTTGTGATCGCCGTAGTCGCGGTGCGCGAGGGCGTCGAGGCGTGGAAGGGCGACGCCTGCTGCGTGGTGCCCGTCGCAGCGCTCACAGGGGAGCGCGAAGCGGACGGCTGCGACGACGGATGCTGTCGCTGAGCGGATCGCCTGTGCCTCTGCCCGTGCCAGACGAGGATCGAGCGTCTGAGCGGCTCAAGCTACGCTGGATTCGACCCCTGAACGCCGAGCGAGGAGCCGCACCCGATGACCGAGACCCAGATCTTCGAGCCCGAAGGCCGTGCCATCCCCTTCGTCGACGAAGGCGACGGACCGGTCAAGCTCGTTCTGATCCAGGAGTACGGGCTGGCGGCGGACGTCCTGGGCGTGGTCGCGCACTACCTCGCAGAGGAAGCGGGATTCCACGTGCTGCGCATCGGCCACCGCTCGGGTGCCGCCGAGGCGACCTCCGACGACCGCGTCGCCGACGCGCTCGCCGTCGTCGACCACGTCGGCATCCAGGACTCGTGGTTCGGCGGTCACGGATTCGGCGGAACCGTCGCCCGGGCTCTGGTGTCCGCCCACCCGGACCGCGCGAACGGCCTGCTCATGCTGGGCGTCGAAGACGTCGACATCCCGATCGCCCCCTCGATCCCGGTGCTCATCGTGCAGGGTGATGACGACACTGTGACCCCGGCGGCGAACGCCGAGCGTCTGCGCTCGACCGCCCCCGACCGCGCGAGCATCAAGCCGATCCCCGGGGATCACCTCTTCCCCATGCACCACCCGATCGAGACCGCGGTCGTGATCGAGGAGTACCTCGACTGGGACTGACGCGCGGAGCGTCGGCTGCTAGCGCCCCTGGCGCTTCTTATAGGGCTTCGGCTGTCCCTTGACGACGGGGGCTCTGCCCTTTCCCTTCGACGCCTTCGCCTTGCCTCCGGCCGGGACGATCGGCTTCGCCGCGGGCGCGGGCGCCGCCGCGATCCTCTCGCGGGCCTCGCCGAGCAGCAGGACTCCGGCCGGGGTCAGCTTGGTGTCACCACCGCGCGTGATCAGCGGATGCCCGACCTCGGTCTCGAGTTTCTCGAGGGACGAGTACAGCGAGGCCAGCGGGATGCCCAGCGCCGCCGCGGCGCGCGGAAAGTGCAGCTCCTCGGCGACGGCGACGAACCGCCGGAGGTCGATGATCTTCACGGCATCCGCTCCTTTCCCGCGCGGAACGCGGACAGTCCTCCAGCGTACGCGGCCCGCGCCATTCGGCGTACGCTGGGCGTGTCACCGACGGAAGGGGTTCGCCATGTCCGACTCGCAGGGGTCCTCGCACCCCGACCACGTACCGGCGCCGGGAGAGCCGTCGGTTCCCGAGCTCGAGGATGACGAGAGCATCGCCCCTCGCCCAGAGGAGGAGATCGCCGACGTGTACCGTGCCCGTCCCGACCTCGAGGATCACAGCCGCAACTCCGGCTGAAGGCCTGCCCAGCGCGGGGCCAGGAGCCGACGCTGACAGGATGGACTCATGACCGCAACACTCGTGGCTCAGGGCCTCGCCGGCGGATACGGCCATCGCACCCTCTTCGACTCCCTCGATCTGACCGTCGCCCCGGGCGATGTCGTCGGAGTCGTCGGAGCGAACGGCGCCGGCAAGTCCACACTCCTCCGGCTGCTCGCGGGCATCGACACGCCTCAGGCGGGAAGCATCGCGCTCGCCCCGGCAGACGCCTTCGTCGGGTGGCTTCCTCAGGAGCACGAGCGCGTCATCGGAGAGACGGTCGCGGAGTACATCGCCCGGCGCACAGGCTGCGGGCCGGCGGCGCGCGAGATGGATGCCGCCGCGGTCGCCCTCGGCGACCCCTCTCTGGCGGCACCCGGCGTCGACCCGGCGGACGCCTACTCCGCTGCCCTGGAACGCTGGCTCGCCAGCGGCGCCGCCGACCTCGACGAGCGCATTCCCGCCGTGCTGGCCGATCTCGGCCTGGATCTCGACGGTGCCGAAGGCGCGCTCATGACCTCGCTCTCGGGCGGACAGGCTGCTCGCGTGGGCCTGGCCGCCCTGCTTCTCTCGCGATTCGACATCGTCCTGCTGGACGAGCCCACGAACGACCTCGACCTCGACGGTCTCGAACGACTCGAAGGATTCGTGCGAGGGCTGCGGGGAGGCGTGGTCCTGGTGAGCCATGACCGCGAGTTCCTCGCCCGCTGCGTGACCCGCGTGCTCGAACTCGACCTCGCTCAGGGAAGCAATCGTGTCTTCGGCGGCGGCTACGAGTCCTACCTCGAAGAGCGCGAGACCGCACGACGCCATCAGCGCGAGAAGTACGACGAATACGCCGAGAAGAAGGCAGACCTCGTCGGTCGCGCCCGCACCCAGCGCGAGTGGTCGAGTCAGGGCGTGCGCAACGCGATGCGCAAGGCGCCGGACAACGACAAGATCAGGCGCAAGGCGGCGAGCGAGTCGAGCGAGAAGCAGGCGCAGAAGGTCCGCCAGATGGAGAGCCGGATCGCACGGCTCGAAGAGGTCGAGGAGCCGCGCAAGGAATGGCGTCTGGAGTTCACGATCGCGTCGGCCCCTCGGTCGAGCTCGGTCGTCTCCACGCTCAGCTCGGCGGTGTTCCGCCAGGGAGACTTCACGCTCGGCCCGGTGTCGCTGCAGGTGAACGCGGGGGACCGCATCGGCATCACCGGCCCGAACGGTGCGGGCAAGTCGACGCTGCTGCGCGCGCTTCTCGGCCGGCAGCGGCCCGATGAGGGGACGGCGAGCCTGGGCGCGAGTGTGCAGATCGGCGAGATCGACCAGGCGCGGTCGCTTCTCGTGGGACAGCAGGCCCTCGCCACCGCGTTCACGGCGCTCGTCCCCGAGATGGTGATCGAAGAGGTGCGCACGCTGCTGGCCAAGTTCGGGCTCAAAGCCGATCACGTGAACCGGCCCGTCGAGGAGCTGTCGCCCGGGGAGCGCACCCGTGCTGCTCTCGCTCTTCTGCAGGCACGCGGCACCAATGTCCTGGTGCTCGACGAGCCGACGAACCACCTCGATCTCGCCGCGATCGAGCAGCTGGAGCAGGCCCTCGAGTCGTACGACGGCACGCTCCTGCTCGTGACGCACGATCGACGGATGCTGGCGACGGTGCAGACCGAACGACGCTGGCACGTCGAAGCGGGGCGGGTCGAAGAACTCTGAGCGCAGCGTGCACCGAGAGTTGCGGTGTGCCGATGGATAGAGCGGCGAGTCGACCCCTCTGTAGAGTCTGCATCAGGGATGAGACGAGGGTGCCGTGGACGTCATCGCGCTGACTCTGATCGTCGCCGCCGCGTTCGGCACGATCGCGCATCTGCTGCGCGTCCCGGCCCTGGTGGGCTTCCTCGCCGCGGGCTTCGTGCTCGGCGCCATGCACATCGAGCCGTTCGTGGGACTCGAGCGAGTCGCCGACATCGGCGTGACCCTTCTGCTGTTCACGATCGGGCTGAAGTTCGACATCCGCTCCCTTCTTCGCCCCGAGGCGTATGGCACCACCGCGATCCACATGGTGCTCAGCGTGCTCATGGGGGCAGGCGCCGTCGCGGCCGCCGCCGCGATCGGATTCGCCGCCGTCGACGGATGGCGAACCCTCGCGCTCGTGGGACTGGCCCTGTCTTTCTCCTCGACGGTGCTGTGCGTCAAGGTGCTCGAGGACCGCTCGGATGACGGTTCGCTGTACGGGCAGACGGCTATCGCCGTCCTCGTGCTGCAGGACGTGGTCGCGGTCGCGTTCATCACGGTGAACGCGGACGAGCCGCCGAGCCCCTGGGCCTTCGCCCTGCTGCTGCTGTTCCCGCTGGCGTGGCTTCTGCGCCGGCTCCTCGACGTCATCGGCCATGGCGAGCTGCTGGTGCTCTTCGGCGTGGTGATGGCGCTCGGACCCGGCTATCTCGCGTTCGAGGCGGTCGGGATCACGGGCGACGTGGGAGCCCTCGCGATGGGACTGCTGTTCGCGACGCATCGGCGGGCCATCGAGATGTCGAAGGCCTTGTTCAGCGTGAAGGAGCTGTTCCTCGTCGGGTTCTTCCTGCTGATCGGGATGGATGCGCACCCCACGTGGGCTGATGCGACGCTCGCGGTACTGCTGTGCGTCGTGCTGCTGCCGCTGACCTTCATCGGATTCGTCTGGCTCGGTCGCCTGTTCGGCCTGCGCAACCGCACGGCGATCAGGACGGGACTGGTGCTGAGCAACTTCTCGGAGTTCTCGATCATCGTCGCAGCCTTCGGCGTGGGTGCCGGCCTTCTCACAGAGCGATGGCTCACCGTCGTGGCGATCGCCGTGGCGCTCAGCATGGTGGCGTCCTCGATCGCGAACGCGCACGGACTGCGGCTCATCACCGCGCTCACCTGGCTTCCCGCTCAGCAGGTCTCCAGATTGCGGCCCGCCGACCGGCCCATCGACACCAGCGGATCGGACGTCGTGGTGCTGGGCATGGGGCGCGTAGGCCGTGCCGCATACGAGCGTCTCGTGGATGAGGGCGGACTGCGCGTCTTGGGCATCGACAACGATCACGCCGTGATCGCCCGCCTGGAAGCCGACGGACTCAACGTGCTGGAAGGCGACGCGACCGATCTGGAGTTCTGGAGCCGGCTGGTCTCGGGCGGATTCGTGAAGACCGTGGTCCTGGCGATGGCGTTCCACGGATCCAACTCCTTCGCCTTGGAGCGACTGAACGAAGCCGGTTTCGACGGCCGGGTCGTCGCCGTCGCCCAGCATCCCGACCAGGTCGAGCACCTCGCCGCCGGCGGCGTCGACGGCGTGCTCAACATCTACGCCGGGGCGGGGTACACCCTGGCCGGTCTCGCGATGGGCGAGGACGACGCGGCGGCTCCGGGTAGCATCCAAGAATGATCGCTCGCTCCGCCCGAACCGCCGTGTGGATGCGCACCCTGCTGTCGATCGCTGCGGGCGTCGTCGTGGGCGTGATCGTGGTCCCGCTGCTCGACGTCATCGCCGGCATCCTCTCCGGCTGGGCCGCCTTCGCTCTCGTGAACGTCATCTGGGTGCTGCTTCTCATCTGGCCGATGGATGCTGCGTCGACCAGGGAGCACGCCACTCTCGAAGCTCCGGGTCGCAGGGCGGCGCGGCTGATCTCGACTCTGGGGAGCGTCATCAGCCTCGCTGCAGTGCTGGTCGTGAGCATCCAGGCGCAGCAGATGCACGGCCCGGGAAGGTACGTGCTCGCCGCGGTCGCTGCGGTGAGCGTCGCGGCGTCGTGGGCGCTGATCCAGATGGAGTACGTGCTGCGCTACGCGCGCATGTTCCATGCAGACCCCGCAGGCGGGATCGACTTCAATCAGCGCGAAGATCCTGAGTACACCGATTTCGTGTACTTCTCGATCAACCTCGGCATGACCTATCAGGTCTCCGACACGAACGTCGAGGCCAACGCCATCCGGCGCATGGTCATCGCGCACACGCTTCTGAGCTATCTGTTCGGCACCGTCATCCTCGCCTCGATCATCAATCTCGTCGTCGGGCTCGGCTGAAGCCCGCTCACCCGCCCCAGACCGCGCGCGCTCCGGCTTCGCCGATGAGCACCACCATGATCGTGCTGCCTGCGGCGCTGACGATCGCGAGCACGGCGAGCATCACGCGTGTCACTCGCCCTGGTGCGCCGAAGCGATGCCAGCACCACTGCGCCACGGCGACGAGGAACATGGCCGCGGTCCATGGCCACAGCATCCGCCCCAGTTCCGCATGTCTCACGACCGCCGGCACCGGACCCACCTGCTGGGCGAGCGCTTCACCCGCGAGCACGGTGACCGGGATCAGCGCCAGCACGAGGAGCGCGGCGATCGGCGTCACGACACCGAGGCGTCGTCGGACGGCGGGGAACAGCGAGCCGAGCACGAGTGCGAGGGCGGTGAGGGGGACGAGCACGACCACGGCGTGCACGATCAGCGGATGAAGCGGGAGCCCGGCGATCTCGAAGAGGTCCATACTCGTGACACGGGACGAGACCATTCGAGGTTCAGATGAACTCTCGGCGAGCCGATCCCGTGTCTCCTTCAGGACATGACGGGGAGGTGAGCGGATGCCGAGCGACGACGCGGATCGATTGGGCGCGCTCTACGACGCGCACGCGGGGCCGATCTGGCGGTACGTCGTGCATCTCACGGGGGATCGCAGCGGGGCGGATGACGTCGTGCAGGAGACCCTGCTGCGGGCATGGCGCACGCCGCGCATCCTCGCCGACGACCCGGAGACGACGCGTTCGTGGATGTACACGGTGGCCCGTCACCTGGTGGTGGACGATGCCCGAAGCGCACGTCGCCGGCGCGAGGTCACGACCGACGAGCCTCCCGAGTCTGCGGTCCGCGATGCGACGGACTCCATCTTCGACGCCATCCTGATCGAGGAGGCGCTCGCGGGGCTTTCGCTCGCGCACCGCGAGGTCGTGGTCAGGGCCTACTACGGCGGACTGACCGTCGCGGAGATCGCCGAGGAGCTCACGATTCCCGAGGGAACCGTGAAGTCGAGACTGCATTACGGACTCCGGGCACTGCGCCTCGGGCTCCAGGAGAGGGGAGTGACGCGATGAACGCCGACCATGAGCGATTCGCCGAGTGGGACGCCGCGTACCTCTTCGGCGCGCTCAGCGCCGCTGACCGGCTCGCGTATGAAGAGCATCTTGCCCGCTGTCCCGAGTGCCGCGCCGCGATCGGCGAGGTCGCGCCAACGCTCGGCCTGCTGTCGCGCATCTCACCGGAGCGGGCGCAGTCGCTCCTGCTCGCGACCGAGCCCGAGTCGCCGCCCGCTGAGCACCGGGCCCGCGTGCTCTCGTTCGCCCAGGCCCAGCAGCGGCGCCGTCGGCGAACGTGGATCATCGCCGCGGCTGCCGCGGCGGTCATCGCCGTCACGGCGGTCGGGGTGCCGGTGGCATCGACACTCCTGCAGCCGCCGTCTCGGACGGTCGCACTCGAACAGGTCATCGATGCGCCCCTGTCTGCGAGCGTCACTCTCGCAGACGTCGCCTGGGGAACGCGTCTCGACATGACCTGCGTCTACGGGCCCTCTGACGATGCTCCGGCCGACGGGTGGGCCTACGCGATGGTCGTGGTCTCCGACGACGGCACCGAGAGCGTGCTGTCGACCTGGCGTGCTCGGCCCGGGACGACGGCGAAGCTCAGCGCGGGCACCGAGCTGCCGGCATCCGGAATCGCCGCCGTCGAGATCCGCTCGGTGCGCACGGGCGAGGTCCTCATGCGCACCGACGCCGACGCCCTGTGAACCCGGGAGTGCGCTCTCTCGTGTACCCCGTGACCGCACCCGCGGTCCTGCACAGGAGGTTCGACATGCTCTCGAGATTCAGGAAGACCGCGGCGCTCGCCGCGCTGGTCATGGCGTTCACCGTCACCGCGTGCTCCTCGCCCTCAGGCGGGGCGGGTGGTGGCTCGGATGACAGCGGCGGAGGCGCCTACGCAAGTCCGTCCGAGGAGGCGAGCACGCCGGCGGATGATGCAGGCGCGGCCGAGCTGATGGTCGCAGACTCATCGCTCGGGGAGGTCGTCGTCGACGGCGAGGGCATGACCCTCTACATGTTCGACAAGGACACCCAGGGGTCGGGCGCGAGCTCGTGCACGGGGGAGTGCCTGACGAACTGGCCGCCGCTCACGACAGACGGCACGCCGACGCTCGACGGCGTCACGGGCGAGGTCGGCACGATCACGACGGCGGACGGGTCGACCCAGGTCACGCTGAACGGCTGGCCGCTGTACTACTTCGCCGGCGACGCGGCGGCCGGAGATGTCAACGGCCAGGGCGTCGGCGGCGTCTGGTGGGTGCTCACTTCCGCGGGGGAGCGCATGGCCGGTTAGGGCGGGAACGAGCGGATGCCGCGGCCGATCGGCCGCGGCATCCTGAATACGTCGAGGCTCAGACGGCCTGAGGCAGCACTGTGAACGAGACGGCGCCGGCCTCGTCGACGCCGGCATCGAGGATCTTGTCGTCGAGTGCGGCCGACGCGGGCGCGTCGACGAACACGCGGGTGCTCGAGAGCTCGACGACCTGGTCCTCCGGCTCGGGGTGCTCGGCGACTCCCGCGGCCAGACGAGCTTCGCTCTCGGGGCCGGCAGGGGTCGAGTGGATCCGGAGACCCGCATCGGCCGCGTCGGTCTGGCGGCTGACCAGAGTCGTCACGATCGCGGTGGCGTTGTCGGTGAGGGTGAGCATGCGCTCTCCTTCCGGGTTGGGGCATACCGAGGTCACGGCATGTCCGGGCCATGCTTCCGGACACAGGACTCGACCCTCAACCCCCTTGCGCCCGGCGCTCATCCGTGTCAACCCCCTGGGATCCGACGCGCCTCGGGGCCTAGCGTTCCGGGCAGGAGGACACACACATGCCTGAGAACACGAAGACCACCAAGAGCTCCGCGAAGACGACCCGCACGGCGAAGAGGACACCCCAGCAGAACGCCGAGTCGGGCTTCACAGCATCCGCGAAGCTCGGCGCCTCGCTGCAGGCGGTGCTCGTCGACCTGCTGGAGCTTGCCATTCAGGGCAAGCAGGCGCACTGGAACGTCGTGGGCAGGAACTTCCGCGACACGCATCGCCAGCTGGACGAGATCATCGACGATGCCAGGGTCTTCAGCGACACGGTGGCCGAGCGGATGCGGGCCCTCCATCTCGTGCCAGACGGCCGCAGCAGCACGATCGCCTCGACGACCTCTCTGCCGCAGTTCCCCACAGGCGAGGTCTCCACCGAAGAGACCATCGATCTGGTCACCGAGCGGCTTGAGGCCGCGGTGAAGACCATGCGAGACGTCCACGACGCGGTCGACGAAGAGGATCCGACCTCCGCCGACGTCCTGCACGCGATCATCGAGCGACTCGAGCAGTTCGCCTGGATGGTGAGCGCCGAGAACCGGACGCCCGCCGGTCGCTGACAGCGCGCGCCGTATCAGGTGGTCTCTCGGCGCGAGCGCGTCCTGACGGCGCGAGGCAGCCAGGCCCACAGCGCGAGCACCGCGAGCAGCGTCACCACAAGGGTCACGGCCCCTGCTGTGCGGCCGACCGTGAAGTCCACGATCAGCGTGGTGACACCAGCGGTGAGCAGGCCGATCACGAACAGATCGATCTTCACGATGCGTGAGGCGAGACGTACGAGCTCGGGCTTGCGGCGCCGCCCGAACAGGGCGCGGTGCATGCCCACCGGGGCCAGCGAGAGGACGGTCGCCACTGCGGACAGGGCCACGAGCACGATGTAGAGGTCGTGCTGCAAGGCGTCGAGATCGGTGAAGCGCTGCTGGAACGCGACCGCGAGCAGGAACCCGGTGAGGATCTGCGTGCCCGTCTGCATGACGCGCAGCTCCTGCATCAGCTCGTCCCAGTTGCGGTCGGCGCGCTCGTTCGGCGTCTCGTCGCGCCCGTCCGCGCGGTCGTCGGTGACTGGATCCGTGCTCATCATCCCAGTCTTGCGGGATCGGAGCGGGGGAGTCTAGAGGGCAGCGGGCGGTTCGGCTTCTTCGCGCAGACGCGGCTCCGTGCGTCGTTCGGGGCGCACGCCGGCCTTGTCCGCGTAGAACGCGCGGATCCGATCCATGTCGGCGACCACATCTCCGGTGAGGTCGAAGGTCGGCCCGAGCCCGCACGTCAACGTGGTGCGGTCGACGAATCCGAGGGTCACCGGCATCCCGGTCTCCCGTGCGATGCGATAGAACCCGCTCTTCCAGTAGGCGTTGCCGCCGCGCGTGCCGTCGGGGGTGACGACGAGGCCGAACACCGATCCAGAGTTCACCTGGTCGACCACATCGCCCACGACCCGCGCGGGGTCTGCGCGGTCCACGGGGATACCCCCCAGCCGACGCATGATCGGACCGCGCCAGCCGTGGAACAGGCTCTTCTTGCCGAGCCAGTGCACGTCGATGCCGAGGCGCCACGCGATCGCGAGCATCAGCACGAAGTCCCAGTTCGAGGTGTGCGGGGCGCCGATCAGCACCGTCGGGCGCGTCGGCGCGGGTTCGGTGTGCAGCGTCCAGCGGCTGAACGTCCAGAAGACTCGGGCGATGAAGCGTGTGAGCATCCGTCAACCGTATGGGAACGGAGCTAGAGATCTGCTGTCGGGCCGACAGGAGAGTGACCGGACGCAGCGCCGCGGAGCGCCTCTGACACGGAAGGGCCCAGCCCTGGCACCTCGTCGAGCGGGACGGCGAGGGCGAGGAGCGCGCGGCTGAAGTAGTTGCGAGCCGCCGCCGCCAAGGTGATGTCGACGATCTGCCGGTCGGAGTAGCCGGCATCCCTCAGGGCCTGCGTGTCGGCATCCGTCATCGAAGCCGGATCGGTCGACAGTCGCTGCGCATAGCTGATGATCACCTGCTCGGCTTCGCCGAATGCACTGTCGTCGCCGCGCGCGAAGTCGGACAGTCCATCCTCGTCCACGATTCCGGCGCGCACGGTCTTTCGGCCGTGCATGAGCAGGCAATGGCCCGACCCGATCGCGCGCGCTGCGCCGAGCGTCGCCGCCTCGTACCCGCGAATGCCGATGGAGGGGACGATGGCCTTGATCAGGGTCAGGAATGCTTCGTGGGCCTCAGGATTGAGCGCCATCGCCTGGGTATGGGCGAAGACGAAGCCGTCGTCATCGACATCGGTCGCGTACATCTCGGCGACGTGGCCCGTCGCATCGTCGATCGCCGGCGGCGTGATGATCATGGCAGCTCCTTCGCGTGCGCACCGGGAGACGCATGAAGCAGCCCCAGGCTCCTGTCGCCAGGGTACGCTCCGGCGCACGCTGTCATAAGGGCATTTCGCGCCACCCTGTTCCGGCAGGCGTACGATCGAAGGATGACTGAATCAGCGCGGGAAGCCGAAGGGGCGGGCGGGCAAGAAGGCCTGCCGCCGCTGCTCGGCACACTCGACCTGCTCGGTGGCAGCGCTGCCGCCGGGTACTGCAGCGGCGGCGTCTGCCACTACCCGGCGCCCTCCGTCGAGAAGGCCGAGTAGCGGCAGACGTCGCCGTCTGTCACCGCCGGTCAGTGCCCGCTGGGGAACTCCCCGCCGGCGTCGTCGGCCGGCTTGACCACGAACGGGCTCAGCGCGACGGCCGCGAGCGAGATGATCGCGGCGATCAGGAACGCCATGCGAGCACCGGGCGCTCCTGCGACCGCGCTCGGCAGTCCCTCGTCCTCACCCGCGTGCAGGATCGCGGAGTACGTGACGGTGAGCACCGCCACGCCCGCAGCGCCCGCGACCTGCTGAAGCGTGTTGAGCACGGCCGAGCCATGCGAGTAGAGCGACCGCTGCAGCGAGCCGAGCGAGGCCGAGAACAGGGGTGTGAACGACATCGCCAGGCCGACGGACATCGCCGACTGCACGATGATCAGCACCCACCACACGGTGTGCTCGCCCACGGTCGAGTAGTAGAACAGCGCGGCCGACACCAGGAGGGTTCCAGGGATGAGCAGGGTGCGGGTGCCGCGCGAATCGTAGATGCGGCCCATGATCGGCCCGAGCAGCCCCATCAGCACAGAGCCGGGGAGCAGGATGAGTCCCGACTCCAACGAGCCGAGTCCGGCCACGTTCTGCAGATACTGCGGCAGCAGCGTCAGGGTGCCGAACATCGACAGGGCGAGGATCGCCATGATGACGACGCCGAACGTGTAGTTGCGCGAGCGGAACACGCGCAGATCGAGAAGTGCATCATCGATGCGCTGCAGCACCAGCTGGCGCCACACGAAGAGTCCGAGCGCGATGGCGCCGACGACGAGTGAGACGATGCCGGTCGTCTCGCCTGAGCCGCCCTCGCCGCCGAACTGGCTGAGTCCGAAGACCACGCCGCCGAAGCCGAGTGCGGCGAGCGGGATCGACAGCAGGTCGAGCGGGACCTCGCGGGTCTCGCCGAGATTCGTCATCCACTTCGCGCCCATGGCGAGCGACACGATCGCGATCGGCAGGATGATGGCGAACAGCACGCGCCAGTTGAAGACCTCGAGCACGGCGCCGGCGAGCGTGGGGCCGATCGCCGGGGCGAGCGAGATCACCATTCCGACGCGGCCCATCATGCGACCGCGCGACTGCGGCGGCACGACGTTCATGATGGTGGTCATCAGCAACGGCATCATGACGCCGGTCCCGCTGGCCTGGATCACGCGGCCGACGAGCAGCATGGGGAACCCGGGAGCGAGCAGCGACACCAGGGTGCCTGTCGAGAACGCGATCATCGCGGCGATGAACACCTGACGGGTCGTGAACCGCTGCAGGATGAATCCGGTCGTCGGGATGACCACGGCCATGGTGAGCATGAACGCGCTCGTCAGCCACTGGCCGAGTTCGGGCGGGATGCCCAGATCGGTGTTCAGATGGGGGATTGCGATGCCCATCGTCGTCTCGTTGAGGATGGCGACGAAGGCGGCGACGAGCAGCAGCCAGATCACGCGCATGTCCCTGGGCGAGATGGCTCCGGGGGCTGTGGCAGGGGGCGTGGAGATGGAGCCGGTGTCGACGGCAGACATGGGGCCTCCTGAAGGCGTCGGAAAAGGGGGGAAGACGTGCGGATGCACGAGAGTCATTCAGCGTAACGGGATGCTCAGACATTTCATTCCGAATTCTCAGGAATCCGCTCCGGGCAGAACCGCTCCTCGTGTCGGCGCCGCTGACTACGCTGACAGGATGAGCATGGGCGGACGAGGCGGATTCCACGGGGTGGATGCTGCGGCGCAGCGCCGCATCAACGCGGCCGCCCCGCGCATCGAGCGGCTGGGTGCCCGCGTCGTCTCGCTGTTCCGCCCGTACCTGTGGCGGATCGGGTTCACGGCAGCGCTCGTCATCATCGGCGCCGCGATCGCCGTCATCCCGCCCTTGATCGTGCAGCGGATATTCGACGACGCGCTCTTCCCGGTCGCCGGAGGAGGCCCGCAGCTCGACCTGCTGCTGCGCCTCGTGCTCGCGATGATCGGGCTGTTCCTGCTCTCTGCCGCCCTCGGCGTCACGCAGACCTGGCTCACCTCGACCGTCGGCAACAGCGTCACGGGCGACCTGCGGGTGCGCCTGTTCGACCATCTGCAGGCGATGGAGCTCGGATTCTTCACCCGCACCAAGACCGGCGTGATCCAGTCGCGCCTGCAGAACGACGTCGGCGGGGTGTCCGGCGTGCTCACGAACACCGTCACCAGCATCCTCGGCAACACGGTGACCGTCGTCGCATCGCTCGTGGCCATGATCCTCATCGACTGGCGGCTGACGCTGATCGCCGTCGTGCTCATGCCGTTCCTCATCCTCGTGCAGCGCCGCGTGGGTCAGCTGAGGGCCCGCATCGCCGGTGAGACGCAGGAGTCGCTGTCGGAGCTCACCTCGATCACCCAGGAGACGCTGAGCGTCTCCGGCATCCTGCTGTCGAAGTCGTTCAACCGGCAGCGCACCGAAGCCGCTCGCTACCAGGCCGAGAACCGCAACCAGGTGAAGCTGCAGGTGCGGCGGGCCATGAGCGGCCAGGGCTTCTTCGCCGTGGTGCAGGTGCTGATGTCATCCGTGCCGGCGATCATCTATCTCGTGTCCGGCTACCTGATCGCCGGCGGCACCGGGGCGATCACGGCCGGCACCGTTGTCGCCTTCACCACGGTGCAGGCTCGCCTGCTGATGCCGCTGATGGGGCTGATGCGGGTCTCGCTCGACCTGCAGACCTCGTCGGCCCTGTTCGCGCGCATCTTCGAGTACCTCGATCTGGTTCCCGAGATCACAGACGCGCCTGACGCCTCGCCCGTCGAGGCGGCGCCGGGGCCGCTCGGACGCATCGAGTTCCGCGACGTCGTGTTCCGCTATCCGGATGCCGCGCCCGACGCGCGCCCGACTCTGCAGGGCGTCTCCTTCGCCGCGGAGCCGGGGCAGCACGTCGCCTTCGTGGGGCCCTCAGGGGCCGGCAAGACGACGATCCTGTACCTCGCCCCAAGACTGTACGAGGCCCATGGCGGGTCCGTCCTCTTCGCAGGCGCCGACGTGCGCACGCTGACGCAGGAGTCGATCATCGACCAGATCGGGATCGTGTCGCAGGAGACCTACCTGTTCCATGCCACTATCCGCGAGAACCTGCTGTACGCGAAGCCCGGTGCCACAGAGGCCGAGATGATCGCGGCATGCACCGCGGCGAACATCCATCACATCATCGCGGGCTTCGAGCAGGGGTACGACACGGTGGTCGGCGAACGCGGGTACCGGCTCTCCGGCGGTGAGAAGCAGCGCATCGCGATCGCACGAGTGCTCCTGAAGGATCCGCCCGTGCTGCTTCTGGACGAAGCCACGTCGGCACTCGACACGGTGTCGGAGCGGGTCGTGCAGGAGGCGCTGGACGAGGCGGCGAAGGGCCGCACCACACTCACCATCGCTCACCGACTCTCGACCGTCATGGGAGCCGACATGATCCATGTGCTCGACGCCGGGGTGATCGTCGAGTCGGGAACGCACTCGGAGCTGCTTGCGCGCGGCGGGCTGTACGCCGAGCTCGCCGAGCAGCAGGTGGCGGCATCGAGGGTTCTCGAGACCGAAGCGGTGATCGAGGAGGTCGTGAGCGGGGGAATGGAGGCACCGCTGGCGGGGCGCCGTGCAGACCGGGCCCCTTCGGATTCCGCGGGAGCGGATGCGGTGGCCGCGCTCACCGCACCCGTCCCCCTGCTCGATGCACCGCGCGTCGACGATCGGGAGTATCCGGCCGTCGACTGAGGTTCAGTGCGCCGACATCCCGCCGTCCACGAACAGCGAATGCCCGGTGACGTAGGCCGAGCCCGCTCCCGCGAGGAACACCGCAGCGCCTGCGAAGTCGTCGGGAACCCCGTTGCGCCCGATCATGGTTCGAGCGGCGAGCGCCGCGATCTGTTCCGGGTCCTCCTGCAGGCGGGCGTTGAGCGGAGTCAGCACGAAGCCCGGAACCAGCGTGTTGCTGGTGACGCCCGTGCCGCCCCATGCCTCCGCCTCCGAGCGCATGAGAGATTCGACCGCGCCTTTGGAGACGCCGTAGATGCCGCTGCCGACGAACGCGCGATGCGCCTGCTGCGAGCTGATGTGGATGAGTCGGCCGTAGCGGCGCTCGGCCATGCCGACTGCGTAGCGCTGCCCGAGCAGGAAAGGGGCGAGCGTGTTCACGGTCAGCGTCGCATCCCAGTCGTCCTCGGTGATGTCGGCGAAGGAGGGGCGGATGTTGATGCCGGCCGAGTTCACCAGTATGTCCGGCTCGCCGAAGGGCTCGGTCGCGGCTTCGGCGATCGAGCGGATGCCCTCTCGCGTGCTCAGGTCGCCGACGATGCCAGCGGCGCGGCAGCCCGCATCCACCAGTTCGCGGACCGTCTCCTCGACTCGGTCGGCCCCGCGGGCGACGATCACGGTCGCGGCGCCCGCGCGAGCGAGAGCCGTGGCGATGCCTCGGCCGATGCCGGAGCTGCCGCCGGTCACGATCGCGGTGCGGCCGTCCAGGCCGAAGAGGGAGTGCAGATAGTCGTTCATGAGAGTCCTGATTCTGGAGGACGCGGACGGATGCCGCTCGCCCGGGCACCCGCATGGGGCTGCCGAGGGCACGAGCGTCGGCCCGGTTCTCCGAAGAGGGTCGCGGTCACCAGGCGAGGGCCGCGACGAGAGACGGGTCTGGGTGGGCGTCGGCGAACTCGGGCAGTGACCGCAGTTCGGCGATGAAGGCCGAGACCTCCGCGGCGTATGCGGGGTCGGGATGGGTGCCGGCGATCTCCTGGAGCGGCGGCACATCCATGGTGAGGATGAGCTCGAGCCTAGCGGTCACGGCGCCGTGCGCCCCGGCACTTCGCAGCACGTCGATGCCGCCGCGGAGAGCCGTGAGATAGTCCCTCAGCACAGGCAGACGCGCTCTGCCCTGCGTGATGGAGGAGCCGTCGGCGCGAAGCCTCCACCGCACCACGGCGTCGGGGATGACGTCGAAGGCGCGGGCGTGCGTGTACATCCGCTGGGCGACGATCTGATCCTCGTAGGCGACGCCCTCGGGGAATCGGAGGTCCGTCCAGAACTCGGTGCGGCTGACCTTCGACCAGGCGACGATGTTGGCGGAGGCGCGCGGGTGCTCGAAGATCGTCGTGCGAGAGCGGGCGGGATCGGTGGCGGCCGCGACCCAGGGCTGCACTCGACCAGGGACGTAGCGCTCGCCGTCGAAGCGCGAGCGCACGTAGGCGCCGGCCGCGAAGTCGCTGCCGGTCTCGGCCAGCGTTCCGGTGAGGCGTTCAAGGGCGGTGGGCGCGAGCTCGTCGTCGCCGTCGAGAAACCCGAGGAACTCGGTGTCGACGAGTTCGAGCCCCGCGTTGCGAGCACCGCCGAGGCCGATCGACTCCTCGTGCCGGATCATGCGGAATCGGGGATCGGATGCTGCGGCATCCGCGAAGATCTCCGCTGTCGCGTCGACCGAGCCGTCGTCGATCAGGATCGCCCTCCATCGCGGCTCCGTCTGCGCGCGGAGGGAATCGAGGGCTGCCGCGGCGAACGCGGCGATGTCGCGGCCGGGCACGATCATCGTCACTATCGGGTGGGATGCAGTCACCAGCCGAGTCTATGGACCCCTGCGCAGTCCGGGCGCACGGCCGTCCGCCGATGTGGTTTGACAAGCGCGCGTTGCCTCGGTCGTTGAGCGAGCGCAGCGATCCGGGATGTCGTCAGCCGACCTCGATGCAGGAGGCACGCGTTTCGTCTCGGTCGCTGGCGCTCCCTCGCTCAACGACCGGGTCTCTTCCCGGGTCGTTGAGCGAGCGCAGCGAGACGAAACGCGGCAGTCAGCCGTTTCGCTCGAGGCGACCCGCGCTACCCCCGCGCAACCGCGCGGACCGCCTCGCCGACGAGCGCGGCGAGCTGCGCAGGTGCGCCGTCGGGCAGCGGGGTCCTGCCGAACGTGAAGCGCACCGAGGTCTGGGCGACCTCGGGCGGGATGCCGCAGGCAAGGAGCACATGCGAGGGCTCGTCGCTCCCCGCCGCGCACGCCGACCCGCTCGAGGAGACGACCCCCCGACGCTCGAGTTCGAGCAGCACCGCTTCGCCGCTCACCCCGGCGAACGTGAAGCTGGCGGTGCCGGGAAGCCTGTGCACCGGATCTCCCGTGAGCAGAGCCTGCGGAACCGCGGCGAGAACATCCGCGATGAACCGCTGCGTGTCAGCGCCCACCTGTGCCGAGAGCGCCGCACGCTCGGCATCCGCCAGCTCCAGGGCTGTCACGAGCGCCACGGCCCCCGCGACGTCTTCGGTGCCGGAGCGCCGACCTCGCTCCTGCCCGCCGCCGTGCAGCAGCGGCTCCAGGGGAATGCGCCCGCGAACCGCCAGCGCCCCGATGCCCTTCGGGGCGCCGAGCTTGTGGCCGGCGACCGCGACGGCATCCGCCCCCAGAACGTCCAGGGGCAGCCAGCCGGCCGACTGCACCGCGTCGACGTGCAGCAGCACGCCCGCGTCCTGCGTCAGGGTGCGGATCGCCGCCACATCCTGCACCGTGCCGATCTCGTTGTTCGCATGACCGATCGCGACCAGGGCGGTGTCGGGGCGGATGGCGGCGGCCACGGCATCCGCACTGATCCTCCCCGCCGAATCGACCTCGAGCGACGTCACCTCGACCCCATGCAGACGGCGGAGGTAGTCCGCCGACTCGAGGATCGACTCGTGCTCGATGGGGGAGACGACGAGATGCCGACGGTCGGATCGGAGCACGATGCCCTTCACCGCGAGGTTGTTCGCCTCGGTGCCGCCGCTCGTGAACACGACGTCTCCCGCCCGCATCCCGAGCACTCGCGCCACGCGACGCCTGGCGTCCTCGAGTGCGCTCGCCGCAGCCTCCCCGACGGTGTGGTGGCTCGACGGATTGCCGAACACGCCCGTCAGGTACGGGCGCATCGCGTCGAGGACCTCGGAGCGCACGGGGGAGGCGGCGGCATGGTCGAGGTACAGCATCAGTCGATCCGCACGTCCAGGCCCAGATCGAGCGCGCGCGCGGAATGCGTCAGGGCGCCGACCGAGATCACATCGACGCCTGTCTCAGCGATGCCGCGGACGGTGTCGAGGTCGACGCCTCCCGAGGCCTCCGCCTGCGCCCGGTCGCCGATCAGCGCGACTCCTGCGCGCAGGTCGCCTAATGAGAAGTTGTCGAGCAGCACGGTGTGCGCTCCGCCGTCGAGCACCGCCTCTATCTGGTCCAGCCGATCGACTTCGACCACCACGTGCGTGGTGTGCGGCAGTCGCGAGAAGGCCTGCCGCAGAGCCGTGGCGAGGTCGGCACCCGAGCGCTGCAGCACGGCGAGATGGTTGTCCTTGGCCATCACGGCGTCCGACAGCGAGTACCGGTGGTTGCGCCCTCCGCCACAGGCGACTGCGTGCCGTTCGAAGGCGCGCAGTCCCGGGGTGGTCTTGCGGGTGTCGGCGATGCGCGCCTTCGTGCCGGCGATCCGGCGCACAAAGGCGGCGGTCAGCGTTGCGATGCCGCTCATGCGCTGCGTGAAGTTCAGCGCGACGCGCTCGGCGGTGAGGATGCTGCGCGCCGATCCCGACACCGACGCCAGCACGTCGCCGGCCGCGAACTCGTCGCCGTCGCCCACGTGCACGTCGATCGTGAGTGCGGGATCGGTGAGGGCGAAGGCGGCGGTGAAGACCTGCCCTCCGCTGAAGACACCGGATTCGCGAGCGACGAGGTCGGCGGTCGCCGTCGCCTCCTCCGGCAGCAGTGCGGTACTGGTCAGATCGCCCCAGGGGGCGTCCTCCTCGAGTGCAGCGCCGACGACGCGGGTGATGGTGACAGCGGTGAGCATCAGACTCTCTCCAGTTCCGAGGTTTCGATGTAGTGGGCGCCCACGCTGACGGTGCGGGTCAGAGCAGCGGATGCGGTCGCCTCGGCGAGCAGGAGGAGATTCGCATCCTCGTGCTCGGGCACGGTCGCGGGGGTATCCATGGCCTCGCGCCAGGCGCGGACGGTCGCCAGCGCATGCGCGAGCCCGTTCTCCGTACGCAGCAGCCCGACCTCATCCCACATGAGCTGCTGCAGCGCTGCGCGAGAGAAGCTCTCCTGATGGTTCCGGTCGCGAACCTGGTCCTCAGGACGTGAGGGAGTCGACCCGGTCAGCGACCGGAACACGGGATGCGGGGTCGGAGCACCCAGAGCCTCGGCGGCGCGAGCGCCGAACACGGCCCCCTCGAGCAGCGAGTTGCTCGCGAGGCGGTTCGCGCCGTGCACCCCGGTGCGGGCGGTCTCGCCGACAGCCGAGAGTCCGGTGAGGCTCGTGCGGCCGTCGAGGTCGGTGACGATCCCGCCCATCAGATAGTGCGCCGCGGGCGTCACAGGAATCGGCTCGCGAGACCAGTCGAAGCCGCGCTCACGCGTCACCCGGTCGATCGTGGGGAACCGGCTCGCGAGCCGTTCGGCGCCGAGCATCGTGGCATCGAGCCGCACGGGCGACTCCTGCCGGGCCCCCTGGCGCGCGATCGCGCGCGACACGACGTCCCGCGGGGCGAGTTCGCCATCGGGGTGGGCGTCGAAGACGAAGCGCCGCCCTTCATCGTCGATCAGTGTCGCGCCCTCGCCGCGCACGGCCTCCGACACGAGGAACGCCGGCTCCGAGGCGAGGATCGTCGGGTGGAACTGCACGAACTCGAGGTCTGCGACAGCGGCTCCCGCGCGGATCGCCGCCGCGATCCCGTCGCCGGTCGTGCCGACGGGATTCGTGGTGTGGGCGTACAGGTGTCCGGCGCCCCCGGTCGCGAGGATGACGGCATCCGCCTCGAGATCCGACACGAGATCGCCGATGAGCACGCGGATGCCGCGCACGGCGTGCTCGCGGACCAGCAGATCGACCAGGAACGCGTGCTCGATCACCTCGATCGTCGTGCGTCGGACGGCCGCGACCAGCGCCTGCGAGATCGCGGCGCCCGTCGCATCCCCGCCCGCGTGCACGATGCGCGCGTGACTGTGAGCGGCCTCGCGGCCCAGCAGCAGTTCACCGTCGGGGGAGCGGTCGAACGCGACTCCCCGCGCGATCAGCTCGGCGATGCGGGCGGACGCCTCGTGCACGAGCACGTCCACGGCGGCGGCGTCCGACAGACCGGCACCCGCATCCAGCGTGTCGGCGGCATGTCGTTCGGCCGAATCCCGCGGCCCGTACACCCCGGCGACGCCGCCCTGCGCGAATCCGGTGCTGCCGTCGCCGAGCGCGCCCTTCGTGACGATGCGCGTGCGGTGCCCCGCCTCTTGCGCGTGCAGCGCGGCGGTGAGGCCCGCGATACCGGAGCCGACGACGACGACGTTCATCTCGTCCCCGCCCCGACCGGCGGCTTCGCCGCCAGCATCCGCTCCAGGGCGACCCGAGCAGGGGCCGCCACGTCGTCCGACACCGTGATGCGGTTGGGGGTGCGGCCGGCCACGAGCTCTTCGAGCACCCACGCGAGGTAGCCGGGGTGGATGCGGTACATGGTCGAGCACGGGCAGACCACCGGGTCGAGGCAGAAGATCTCGTGCTGCGGAAACTGTGCCGCGAGACGGCGGACGAGGTTGATCTCGGTGCCGATCGCGAAGGTGGTGGGCTCGGTCGCGGCCTCGA
Source organism: Microbacterium hydrocarbonoxydans (assembly GCF_000956475.1). Taxonomy (GTDB): domain Bacteria; phylum Actinomycetota; class Actinomycetes; order Actinomycetales; family Microbacteriaceae; genus Microbacterium; species Microbacterium hydrocarbonoxydans_A. The sequence continues at coordinate 1,091,351 of NZ_JYJB01000010.1, read as the reverse complement.
TCGCTTTGCGGATGTAGTCGGTCGAGCCCGCCTCATCCGCGGCGTCGACGACCTCCATCGGGCACTCGGGGTGCACGATCACGCGCACGCCGGCGTGCTCGGCGCGCGCCTGCTCGATCTGCGCCACTGTGAAGCGGCGGTGCACCGAGCAGAAGCCGTGCCAGAGGATGACCTGCGCGTCTTCCAGCTCGGACGCCGTCGATCCGCCGAGCGCCTTGCGCGGGTTCCACATCGGCATCCGCTCGAGCGGCACTCCCATGGCCTTGGCGGTGTTCCGCCCCAGGTGCTGATCAGGGAAGAACAGCACCCGGCGCCCCCGCTCGAAGGCCCACTCCAGCACCGTCTTCGCGTTCGAGGACGTGCACACGATGCCGCCGTGCCGCCCGACGAAGCCCTTGATGGCCGCGGAGGAGTTCATGTAGGTCACGGGGATGACGGGGACGCGGCCGTCGGCATCGACAGCATCCATGTCGCCGTAGATCTCGCCCAGCTGCTCCCAGCAGTCCTCGACCTGGTCGATGTCGGCCATGTCTGCCATCGAGCAGCCGGCGGCGAGGTTCGGCAGGATGACCGCCTGCTCGGGTGTCGAGAGCAGGTCGGCGGTCTCGGCCATGAAGTGCACGCCGCAGAAGACGATCGCCTCGGCATCCGCCCTGCTCTTGGCGGCCGTCGCGAGCTGGAAGGAGTCGCCCACGTAGTCCGCGTGCTGCACGACCTCTTCGCGCTGGTAGAAATGCCCGAGCACGACCACTCGGTCGCCGAGCGTGTGCTTCGCCGCACGGATTCGGGCGTCGAGCTCGGCCTCGCTCGCCTCGCGGTACTCGGCAGGAAGCTCGCCCTGCCGAGGAGCGCCGGTCGGAATCACGTCACCCATCGAGGAGCCGGGACCATAGCCCGGGCGGGCGTCGAAGTCCCACGGGCCCGCCGCGAGATCTGTGCTGCAGGTGGCGTCCGTCGACGCTCCGCTCACGATCGCCTGCAGGTGGTGATCGACGGAGGGGTCGAGCCGGGTCACCGGAATGATGGTGGTCATCGGATGCTCGTTTCTTCGGGGCCGAGCGGACCGCGATCGGCCAGCGCGACGTCGGTGTTGTAGCGGTACAGGCGGGCAGGACGGTGGCTTCCGGTGCGGAAGCGGTCGGTGGGGAGCAGATTTCCCGAGGCCTCGACCTGGCGGCGGAAGTTGGCGGGATCGAGGTTCTTGCCGAGGATCGCCTCGTAGGCTTCGCGGAGATCGGCGAGCGTGAACTCCGAGGGAAGGAACCCGTGCGCGACGCGGCTGTAGCCGACCTTGTTCCGCAGTCGCCACAGCGCGTACTCGATGATCTTCGCGTGGTCGAAGGCGAGCTGCGGCAGATCGTGGACATCGAACCAGCGCACGTTCTCCGGTGCGTGCCCTGATGCCCGATGTGCTTCGCTCTGCGCGTCGACATCGTCCTGACGAAGCAGAGCCCAGTAGACGATCGAGACGACCCGGGTGGGGGAGCGGTCGACGGCGCCGAACGCGTAGAGCTGCTCGAGGTAGCTGGGAGCGAGACCCGTGGTCTCGGACAGGGTGCGGGCGGATGCATCCACCGGCGACTCCGCGGACGTGAGCCACCCGCCAGGGAGCGCCCATTGATCGGCGAACGGCTCGCGGGTGCGCAGCACGAGGGGCAGGGCGAGCACGGCCTCGCCGGACTCCGCACGGCGCAACGTGAGGATGACTGTCGACACCGCCACTCTTATGCTTTGAGTCATAGCTACCTTAACCTCCTTTCACGATCTTAGTGTCTGCGTGACACTTACTGCCAGTCGATGACGTCACAGTCCGTCGAGTCCGAAACGTTATCTCCCGACGGCGATGACCCTTGTCACCCCCGATGGGGTTTGTTAGGTTACTGTCCTAACAAACCCCTTCGAGGGTTTCCCCGAACCCCGACCGGGGTTCACTCCATCCGGAGATCCCTCCTGCAGTGCAGCACCGAGAGGAAACACCAGAATGATCCGAAACGGACGGCGCAAGACAGCGCTCGCCGCGGTGGCGGGGGCATCCGTCCTCGCCCTCGGCCTGACGGCCTGCGGAACCGGCGGCGGGGGCGACGCCCCTGAGGCGACAGGCTTCGACGCCGAGGCGGCGAAGGGGCAGGACATCACCTTCTGGGTGATGGGCGGCGACACCCCGGACGAAGCGCGCGAGTACCTGATCGACGCCTACGCCGACGCCACCGGCGGAAAGCTCACGATCGAGCAGCAGGACTGGAGCGATGCGCTCACCAAGCTGACCAACCAGCTCCCCGACGCGAAGAACACCCCCGACGTCACGGAGATCGGCAACACCTGGTCGCCCACCTTCACCACAGCCGGGGCATTCACCGATCTGAGCCCGATCTACGAGGATCTGGGCGGCGACAAGCTGCTCCCGTCGTTCGTCGAAGTCGGCGAGGTCGACGGAAAGCAGTACGCCCTGCCGTACTACTTCGGCTCCCGCTACATCACCTACCGCAAGGACATCTGGTCCGCTGCGGGACTCGATGTCCCGAAGACGCTGGACGAGTTCGGCGAGTCGGTCGCGAAGCTGCGCACGGACTCGCAGTCGGGCTTCTACATCGGCGGCCAGGACTGGCGCAACGGCATCTCGTGGATCTTCGCCAACGGGGGAGAGCTCGCCGTGAAGGACGGCGACAAGTGGTCGTCGTCGCTGTCGGACCCGAAGACGATCGCGGGCCTCGAGCAGTTCCAGGAGATCTTCACGAGCGCCTCGAACGCGCCGGCGACCGAAGACGACTCGACGCCGTGGATCAACATCAACAACGACAAGAACGGGGCGGCACCCACGGCGGCGACGATCATCGCTCCCGGCTGGGCGCACTGGTCGATCGGCGACTACACCGGTGACGACGACAAGGGCGCCGAGGTGCGGGAGTGGAACGACGCCACCTTCGGCGTCTTCCCGCTTCCCGGGGTCGAAGAGGGAACGGTCGCTCCGGTCTTCGCGGGCGGCTCCAACATCGGCATCTCCGCCAAGAGCGAGAACCAGGCCGGCGCGAAGGAGCTGCTGCGGATCATCTTCTCGGATGAGTACCAGAGCATGCTCGCGAAGAACGGCCTGGGACCCGCGAACGTCGACTTCGTCGGCGATCTCGGCGACGACCAGTTCGCGAAGGCCCTGATCGACTCCGCGCTCGGCTCCAAGCTCACGCCGGCCGCTCCCGGCTGGGCCGCGGTCGAGGGTCAGAAGATCCTCGAGGAGTTCTTCGGCAAGATCGCCGAGGGCGGCGACGTCGCCGCCCTCGCCAAGGAGTACGACGCCAAGATCGATGAGGTCATCAACGGCTGACATTTCCGTCCGGGGATCGGGCTGGCCCGATCCCCGGACACCCGAAGAGACAGGCGAGACCCCGCTCATGACCACCACCGTCGTTCCCGTCAGGCGCGAGAAGCGCGCGAGGAAGGGGGGCACCGAACCCTCGGCACGGCGCATCGCGCTCGCTCCCTACCTCCTCATCCTCGGCGCCGTTCTCGTCCTGCTGCTCGGCATGGGCTACCCGGTCGTCTGGCAGATCGTCACGTCGTTCCAGAAGTACGGCGCCCTCCAGCAGCTGGGCGGCAAGGCGCCCGACTTCGTATGGTTCGACAACTACATCGCGATCGCGGGCAACAGCACGTTCTGGGCCGTCGTCACGAGATCAGTGATCTTCTGCCTGGTCACCGCCTTCATCACGATCGTTATCGGGGTGCTGCTGGCTCTGCTGATGACGAAGGTTCACGCCGTCGCGAGATTCGTTCTGCAGATCGCACTGCTGCTCGCCTGGGCGATGCCTGTGATCGCCGCCATGACCGTCTTCATCTGGCTCTTCGACCGCCAGCGCGGCGTCGTCAACTACCTGCTCAGCCTGATCCCCGGCGTCGACATGAACGGCTTCAACTGGATCGGCACGACGCCGCTGCTCTTCTTCACGGTCGCCTCGATCATCATCGTCTGGATGTCGGTGCCGTTCGTCGCGTTCTCGGCCTTCGCCGGACTCACCCAGGTGAGCGGCGAGGTGCTCGAGGCGAGCCATCTCGACGGCGCCGGTGCTGTGCAGCGATTCCGCTTCATCATCTTCCCGGTGCTCAAGCCCGTGATCGCGATCGTGCTGCTCCTGAACCTGATCTGGGATCTCCGTGTGTTCGCGCAGATCACGCTGCTGCAGGACGCGGGCCCCAAGTCGACCGACTACGACCTGCTGGGCACCTACATCTACAAGACCGGCGTCGCGGGTCTCGACTTCGGCGGCGGCGCCGCGATGTCGATCTTCGTGCTCGCGCTCACGATCGCGCTGAGCTGGTTCTATGTCCGCAACCTCGTGAAGGAGGAGAGTCGGTGACGTCTGCAACGACCACGGCCCGCCCCGCGGCATCCGCCGCCGCACGCGTGGAGAAGACGCGAGTGCAGAAGCACAGCATCCCCGTGCGCCGAAGGCCGTTCGCCGTCGGCCGATGGCTGCTCAGCGGCCTCGCCCTGATCCTGGCGCTGATCTGGGTGTTCCCCGTCTACTGGATGATCAACTCGTCCATGCTCTCGACGGCGACGCTCGAGTCCTTCACGCCGACGTTCTTCCCGGTCGGCGGCTCGCTCTCCAACTTCGCGGCGGTCCTCACGCCCTCCTTCTTCTCCGCACTCGCCGTGAGCGTGGGCGTCACGCTGCTCTCCGTGGCGGTGTGCCTGACGTTCGCCTTCCTCGCGTCGATCGCGATCAGCCGGTTCCGCTTCCGCGGTCGCGTGTCGTTCATCGTCACGATCCTCCTGATCCAGATGCTTCCGGCGGAGGGGCTGTTCATCGCCCAGTACAAGATGATGTCCGCGTTCGGGCTGCTCAGCAACGTGCTCGGGCTGAGCATCCTCTACGTCGCAGCCGTCGTGCCGTTCACGATCTGGATGCTGCGCGGGTTCGTCGCAGGAGTGCCGGTCGAGCTCGAGGAGGCGGCCATGATCGACGGCCTCAGCCGGACGCAGGCGTTCGTGCGCATCACCCTGCCGCTGCTCGCACCAGGGCTGGTGGCGTCAGGGGTCTTCGCGTTCCTGCAGTGCTGGAACGAGTTCACCGTGGCCCTCGTCATCATGGAGAACAACCGGACTCTTCCGCTGTGGCTGCGCGGCTTCGTGCAGCAGAGCGCCACGCAGGCGATCGACTGGGGTCAGGTGATGGCGGCGTCGACCATCGTGGCGATCCCCGTCATCGTCTTCTTCGTGATCGTGCAGGGACGGATGACGAGCGGGCTCGTCTCGGGCGCGGTCAAGGGGTGAGACCCGGCCCTGGAGCCCTGGGCCGATCAGGCTAGACTGGGACCACAATCGAACACAGGCCGCATGACGTGTGCGGGAGAGCCCGGTGCACACAGCCGGGCGCCGAAGGAGCAAGCCTCCCCGCCAATCTCTCAGGCACCCCCACCGCTCACGTCCGGCCGCTCTGGAAAGAGATGCTCCGGCATCCGCCGACGGTGAAAGCCCTGCTCAGGGCGAAGCTCTCAGGCCCATGACAGAGGGGGAGTTCCGAGGACCGGCGGTGTCGCCGTTCCGCCCGCCCACGCCCGGGAGAACTCCATGTCCGATCCCCGCTACACCCCGCTGCGCGAGCGCCATGAGGCGCTCGGTGCATCGTTCACCGACTTCGGCGGCTGGCAGATGCCGGTGCGCTACACGTCCGACCTCGCCGAGCATCACGCCGTACGGAAGTCGGCAGGCATCTTCGACATCTCGCACATGGCGGAGTTCACGATCCGCGGCGCGGGCGCCGCGGACTACCTCGACTACGCCTTGGCGGGGCGCCTCTCGGCTCTCGCGGTCGGCAAGGCGAAGTACTCGCTGCTGCTGGCCGAGACCGGCGGCATCATCGACGACGTGATCGTGTACCGCCTGCAGGACGACGACTTCCTGATCATCTCGAACGCCGGCAACCGCGACGCCGTCCGAGAAGCGCTCTCGGCGCGCACCGGCAGCTACGACGTCAGCGTCGTCGACGTCTCGGACGACTACGCGCTGATCGCGGTGCAGGGGCCGAACGCGGAGGCGATTCTCGCTGCCACGCATGGCATCAACGAGGTCAGCGTCCCGTGGGCCGAGCAGAAGTACTATGCCTGGGCCACGGCGACCTACGCGGGCAAGCCGCTCCTGCTCGCACGCACCGGCTACACCGGCGAGGACGGTTTCGAGCTGCTCGTCGCCGCAGAGGATGCGACCTCGCTGTGGGATGCCGCGCTCGCCGCCGGCGAGCCGCACGGTCTCGTGCCCGCCGGCCTCGCCGCGCGCGACACCCTCCGACTCGAGGCGGGCATGCCGCTGTACGGCCACGAGCTGAGCCTCGACACGAAGCCTGCACAGGCCGGGCTCGGCCGCGTCGTCGTCACCACGAAGGAGAACTTCGTCGGCAAGGATGGCGTGGACGCCGCGGCCGACGCCGCGGTCCTCGTCGGCCTCGAAGCCTCGGGGAAGCGCGCCGGCCGTGCCGGATACGCGGTGGTCTCCGAAGACGGCGCCGTGCTCGGAGAGATCACGAGCGGCGCGCTGAGCCCGACGCTCGGCCACCCGATCGCGATGGCCTACGTGACTCCGTCTTCCGCGGAAGAGGGAACCGCAGTATTCCTTGACGTGCGGGGCACCAGGATCCCCGCGACCGTGACCGCCCTGCCTTTCTACCGGAGGACAAAATGACCGATCTCAATTCACTCAAGTACACCGACGAGCACGAGTGGATCGCCGCTGACGGCGACACCCTCACGATCGGCATCACCGACTACGCGGCCGAGAAGCTCGGCGACGTGGTGTTCGTCGAGCTCCCGGCGGTCGGTACCGAGATCACCGCGGGCTCCGTGGTCGGTGAGATCGAGTCGACCAAGTCGGTCGGCGAGCTCTACGCCCCGGTCGCGGGCACCGTCGTCGAGATCAACGACGCGGTCGTCGACGACCCCTCCCTCGTGAACTCCGAGCCGTTCGAGGGCGGCTGGCTCATCAAGGTCTCGGCCGCTGCCGGCGCCGTCGACGGGCTGCTCGACCGCGACGCGTACGTCGCACTCACGGAGGGCTGATCCCCAAGTGGTCTCTTTCGCCGATCGTCACATCGGAACACCGGCATCCGCCCAGCGCATCATGCTCGATGCGCTCGGCGTCGCGGACACCGACGCACCCGTCGAGCAGCTGATGCGCCAGGCGGTGCCGGCTTCCATCTACACCGAGGCCACAGCGGACAGCACGATCCCTCGTGCCGCGAGCGAGACCGAGGCTCTCGCCGAGCTGCGCGCGCTGGCGTCGCGCAACACCGTGAACCGGCCGATGATCGGCCTCGGATACTACGGCACGATCACCCCGCAGGTGATCCAGCGCAACGTGCTCGAGAACCCGTCCTGGTACACGGCGTACACGCCGTATCAGCCCGAGATCTCGCAGGGGCGCCTCGAGGCGCTCATCAACTTCCAGACGATGGTCGCGGAGCTCACCGGGCTCACCACGGCGAACGCCTCGATGCTCGACGAATCGACGGCCGTCGTCGAGGGCATGCTGCTCGCCCGGCGGGCCGCGAAGACGGCGTCGAACGTGTTCGCGGTCGACGCCGACGCCCTGCCGCAGACGAAGGCCCTGCTCGCGGCCAGAGCGGATGCGGTCGGCATCGAGCTCGTCACGGTCGACTTCGCCGCAGGGGAGGAGCTGCCCGCCGAGCTGTTCGGCGTCTTCGTGCAGTACCCCGGCGCGTCCGGCCGGGTCTGGGACCCATCCGCAGTCATCGACGCGGCTCACGTGGCCGGCGGCCTGGCCGTCGTCGCGGCAGACCTACTCGCCCTCACGCTCATCGCCTCGCCGGGTTCGCTCGGCGCCGATGTCGCCGTGGGCACCACCCAGCGGTTCGGCGTGCCGATGGGATTCGGCGGACCGCACGCCGGCTACATGGCGGTGCGCGCCGGCCTCGAGCGTCAGCTGCCGGGTCGCCTCGTAGGCGTGTCGGTGGATGCCGACGGCAAGCCCGCCTACCGCCTCTCGCTGCAGACGCGCGAGCAGCACATCCGACGGGAGAAGGCGACCTCGAACATCTGCACCGCGCAGGTGCTCCTCGCCGTGATGGCGTCGATGTACGCGGTCTACCATGGCCCCGACGGCCTGCGCTCGATCGCCGCCGAGACCGCGGCGAAGGCCGCGCTGCTGCGCGACTGGCTCGCCGACACCGGTGCCGAGATCGTCCACGATGCGTTCTTCGACACGGTCCAGGTCCGGGTGCCCGGTCGCGCGGCCGAGTTCGCGGAGCAGGCGCACCACGGCTACGGCATTCTGCTGCACGTGGCGGATGCCGACACGATCGGCATCTCGGTCGACGAGACGACCACAGTCAGCGAGCTGCACCAGGTCGCCATGGTCTTCGGAGGCAAGCAGGAGCGGGCATTCGGGTTCTTCGGCACCGGATCGCAGGGCGCCCTGCCCGAGTCGCTGCTGCGACAGGACGAATACCTCACCCACCCTGTCTTCCACGCGCACCGCAGCGAGACGGCGATGATGCGGTACCTGAAGAGCCTGGCCGATCGCGACTACGCGCTCGACCGCGGCATGATCCCGCTCGGGTCCTGCACGATGAAGCTCAACGCCGCGACCGAGATGGCGGCCATCACGTGGCCCGAGTTCGCCGGCATCCACCCGTTCGCCCCGGCCTCCGACGTCGCCGGCTACCTCGATCTCATCACACAGCTCGAGGGCTGGCTCGCCGAGGTCACCGGCTACGACGCGGTGTCGCTGCAGCCGAACGCCGGCTCGCAGGGCGAACTCGCGGGACTCCTCGCGATCCGCGGCTACCACCACGCGAACGGCGACGCGCACCGCACGGTGTGCCTCATCCCGTCATCCGCTCACGGCACCAACGCGGCATCCGCAGTGCTCGCCGGCATGAAGGTGGTCGTGGTCGCGACCGACGAGCTCGGCAACGTCGACCTCGATGACCTCCGAGCCAAGATCGCGCAGCACGCCGACGACCTCGCAGCTCTCATGATCACCTACCCGTCCACGCACGGCGTGTACGAGCACGACGTGGTCGAGATCACGGCGGCGGTGCACGAGGCCGGGGGCCAGGTGTACGTCGACGGCGCGAACCTCAACGCCCTGCTCGGGTACGCGCGCTTCGGCGATCTCGGGGGCGACGTCTCGCACCTCAACCTGCACAAGACGTTCGCGATCCCGCACGGCGGCGGCGGGCCCGGGGTGGGCCCGGTGGCGGCGAAGTCGCATCTCGCGCCGTTCCTGCCCTCGCACCCGCTGGCGCAGCGGGCCGAGCACGCGGGCGGCTTCGTGTTCGAGGGCGGCCCGGTCTCGGCAGCCCCCTACGGATCGGCCGGAGTCCTGCCGATCTCCTGGGCGTATGTGCGCATGATGGGGGCCGACGGGCTTCGCGAGGCGACCGCGGCTGCGGTGCTCTCGGCCAACTACATCGCGGCGCGCCTCGGCGAGCACTTCCCCGTTCTGTACACCGGCGAGAACGGGCGCGTCGCGCACGAGTGCATCCTCGACCTGCGCCCGCTCAAGGAGGCCACCGGCATCACCGTCGACGACGTCGCCAAGCGGCTCATCGACTACGGCTTCCACGCCCCGACGATGTCGTTCCCGGTCGCGGGCACGCTCATGGTCGAGCCGACCGAGTCCGAGGACCTCGGCGAGATCGAGCGCTTCATCGAGGCGATGATCATGATCAAGGCCGAGGCGGATGCCACAGCCAGCGGTCGCTGGCCGGCAGACGACAATCCGCTGGTCCATGCGCCGCACACCGCGGTGTCGCTGATCTCGGGGGAGTGGACGCACGCGTACACCCGCGAGGAGGCGGCCTATCCGGTCCACGCCCTCGTGGCGGGCAAGTACTGGCCTCCGGTGCGCCGCATCGATCAGGCCTATGGCGACCGCAACCTCGTCTGCGCCTGCCCTCCCATCGAGGCGTTCGCCTGAACCGCTGAGGATCCGGCCCCGACGGCGCCGCGCGCATCCCGAGCGATGCACGCGGCGCCGTCGTCGTTTCGCGACATGACACCGTGTGTCGGCCGTGTGTCCGGTTGATCGCAACTCAGTAACGGTTGATTCACGGAATGCGGCGTATGCGAGACCTCGGGTTAGTCTCGATTATCCCTGCGCGACCGATGACGCTCGTGCAGTACCCGCATTGTCCACAGGAGGACGCACGTGAAACGCAACAGGATCGCCCTCGCGGGCACCGCCCTGCTCGCCGCAGGTGTCATGGCACTTGCCGGCTGCTCGGCCGGCGGCGACGCCGGCAACGGCGGCGAAGAGACCGGCGCATCGACCGGCATCGTCACCGTTCAGAGCAACGAGCCCCAGAACCCCCTTCTGCCCGCAGTCACCAACGAGGTCGGCGGCGGCCTGGTTCTGCAGAACATCTTCGCCGGGCTCGTCTATTACGAAGCAGACGGCAAGGTCGCGAACGAGCTGGCCGAGTCCATCGAGTCCGACGACAACCAGACCTGGACCATCAAGATCAAGAAGGACCAGGAGTTCAGCGACGGCACGCCGCTCACCGCCGAGTCGTTCGTGAAGGCGTGGCAGTACGCAGCCGCCGACCCGGCATACGAGAACCAGTGGTGGTTCTCGAACTTCGCCGGCTACAACGACGGCGGTGACGACCCGGACAACCCCGCTGTCGTCGAGGACTCGCTGTCTCTCGACGTCGTCGACGACACGACCTTCACGGTCGAGCTCGCGGCTCCTCAATCGGACTTCCCGACGACTCTCGGCTACCAGGTGTTCGCGCCGCTTCCCGAGTCGTTCTTCGACGACCCTGACGCCTTCGGCCAGAACCCCGTCGGCAACGGCCCGTACAAGCTCGACAAGTGGGAGCACGACGCTGTCATCTCCCTCGTCCCGAACGACAAGTACGACGGTCCGCGCAAGCCGCAGAACGGCGGCGTCGACCTGGTCGTCTACGGCACCGCAGACGCGGCCTACGCCGACCTGCTCTCCGACAACCTCGACGTGATCAACCCCGGCGTCCCGCCGTCCGCGCTGGCCACGTACAAGGACGACCTGGGCGACCGCGCCGTCGACCAGCCCGCCGCCATCTGGGAGGGTCTGACCATCCCCGCGCGTCTGGCTCACTTCGGCAACGACGAAGAGGGCAACCTGCGTCGTCAGGCGATCTCCTACGCGATCGACCGCGACCAGGTCACCGACGTGATCTTCGAGGGCACCCGCACCCCGGCCGTCGACTACACCTCCCCGGTGATCGCAGGCTGGAACGACAAGATCAAGGGCTCCGAGGTCACGCACGCCGACGCCGACAAGGCGAAGGAGCTGTGGGCTCAGGCCGACGCCATCTCGCCGTGGAGCGGCACGTTCACCATCGCGTACAACGCCGATGGCGGACACCAGCCGTGGGTCGACGCGGTCTCGAACCAGATCAAGAACACGCTGGGCATCGACGCTGCCGGTCAGTCCTTCCCCGACCTGGCGACGCTGCGCGCCGAGATCAAGAACCGCACCCTGAACGCCGCAACGCGTTCGGGCTGGCAGTTCGACTACCCGGGTGCGTACAACATCCTGGGTGCGCTGTTCATCACCGGTGCCGGCTCCAACGACGGCGACTACTCGAACCCCAAGTACGACGAGCTCGTGCAGAAGGGCGCGACGGCTCCCACGGTCGAAGAGGGCAACAAGTACTTCGAGCAGGCGCAGGAGGTCCTGTTCCAGGACCTGCCCGTCCTCCCGCTGTGGTACCGCTCCACCAACGCCGGCTACTCGACCGCGGTCGACAACGTCGAGTACGGCTGGGACAGCTGGCCGATCATCTACCAGATCACCAAGGCCGAGTAAGACTCAGGTCCTGATCTGACACCGCCGTGCGGGGCGTCGCGAAAGCGGCGCCCCGCACGGCGCAGTTCGGTAATACGCAATGACTGCCTACATCATTCGTCGCCTGCTCCAGGCGATCCCCGTCTTCCTCGGTGCGACCTTCCTGATCTACTCGATGGTCTTCCTGCTCCCCGGCGACCCGATCCTGGCCCTGTTCGGCGACAAGACGCCGACCGATGCCCAGTACGCCGCGCTGCAGGCGAAGTTCCACCTGGACCAGCCGTTCTTCACGCGCTACCTCATCTATCTCGGCGACCTGTTCCAGGGCAACCTGGGCACGACCTTCCGCGGTCAGAGCGTCAACGAGATCCTCGTCGCCAAGTTCCCGACGACTCTCCGACTCGCTCTGCTGGCGATCGTCATCCAGCTCGTATTCGGCGTCGTCGTCGGACTCATCGCCGGTCTGCGCAAGAACAGCGTCTTCGACTATGCGTCGATGCTCCTGAGCCTCGTGCTCATCTCCATGCCCGTCTTCGTGCTCGCCTTCATCGCGCAGTACTTCCTCGCTCTCGAGCTGGGGCTGTTCCGTGCGACCGTCGGCAGAGGGGCGCCCTGGGCGGATCTCATGCTGCCGGCGATCGTGCTGGCGGCGTTGAACTTCGCCTACGTCGTGCGCCTCACGCGCGGCTCGGTCATCGAGACCCGCCAGCAGGACTTCGTGCGCATGGCGTACGGCAAGGGACTGCCGACGTCGCGGGTCATCCCCGTGCACGTGCTGCGCAACTCGATGATCCCCGTCACCACGAACCTGGCTGCGGACTTCGGAATCCTGATCGTCGGCGCGACGGTCACCGAGGGCGTCTTCAACGTCCCCGGCATCGGAAACGAGCTGTTCAAGGCCATCAACCAGCACGACGGCCCGGAGATCGTCTCGATCGTCACGGTGCTCGTCGTCATCTACGTCATGGTCAACCTGGTCATCGACCTGCTCTACGGCGTGCTCGACCCGAGGATCCGCTATGTCCGATAAGACTCCCATCCGCCGTATGGCGCACTATGTGGCCGAGGTCGACGAGGGCGGTCTCGGCGCCGTCGATGCCGTCCGCGTCGCAGAGCGCAAGAGCAACCTGTGGCTGGACGCCTGGCGCGACCTCCGTGGCCGCTGGATGTTCTGGATCGCCGGCGTGTTCGTGGTGTTCCTGATCATCGTGGCGCTGTTCCCGAGCATGTTCGCGCCGCTCGACCCGTTCGCATGCGATCTGAACAACTCGAACGACGGACCGGCACCAGGGCACCCGTTCGGCTACAACTTCCAGGGCTGCGACGTGTACTCGCGCGTCGTGCACGGAACCAGCACCTCGCTGTCGGTCGGCATCATCGTGACGATCATCATCGCGGTGATGGGCATCGTGATCGGCGCGTTCGCCGGCTTCTTCGGAGGTTGGATCGACTCGCTGCTCATGCGCATCGGCGACATGTTCTTCGCGATCCCCTACGTGCTCGCGGCCGTGGTCATCATGTCGGTGTTCCTGAACGACAGGAACATCCTCGTGGTGTCGCTCGCGATCGGCTTCTTCGGATGGCCGGCGACTGCGCGCATCCTGCGTGCGGAGATCCTCCGCGTGCGCTCGGCCGACTACGTCATGGCGTCCGAGGCGCTCGGCGTGTCGCGCGTGCGCACCATGTTCACGCACGTGATGCCGAACTCGATCGCTCCGGTGATCGTGCTCTCGACCGTGGGACTCGCCGCGGCGATCACCGCGGAGGCGACGCTGTCGTTCCTCGGTGTCGGCCTGCCGCCCGAGTTCATCTCGTGGGGCAATGACATCGCGCAGGCGCAGAACCGTCTGCGCACCGACCCGATGCCACTCATCTGGCCGTCCATCGCGCTGTCCCTCACCGTCCTGTCGTTCATCATGCTCGGCGAGACGGTGCGCGACGCGCTCGACCCGAAGGCGAGGGCGCTGCGATGAGCATTCCCGACACTCACGAAGGCCTCGGCCGCACGGATCCCGGCGTTCCGCTGCTCTCCGTGGAGAACCTCGAAGTGGCATTCCGCACCCAGGACGGGTTCGTCCCGGCCGTCCGCGGCATCAGCTTCGACATCTACCCCGGCGAGACCATGGCGATCGTCGGCGAGTCCGGCTCCGGCAAGTCGACGACCGCGCATGCGATCATCAACCTGCTGCCCGGCAGCGGTCAGATCACCGGCGGTGCGGTGAAGTTCGAGGGGCGAGACCTCACGAAGCTCACCCGTCCGCAGATCGAGGACGTGCGCGGCAAGCTCATCGGCCTGGTTCCCCAGGACCCGATGAACAGCCTCAACCCGGTGCACCGGATCGGCTTCCAGGTCGAGGAGACGATCCTCGCCAACGGACAGGCTCAGGGGCGCAGGGAGGCGCGCAAGCGCGCGATCCAGGTGCTGCAGGAGGCGGGGCTCGCAGACGCCGACAAGCGTCTTCGTCAGTTCCCGCACGAGTTCTCCGGTGGCATGCGCCAGCGCGTTCTGATCGGCATCGGGCTCTCGTCCGATCCGAAGCTGCTGATCGCCGACGAGCCGACCAGCGCACTCGACGTCACCGTGCAGAAGAGGATCCTCGACCACCTCGAGACCCTGACCGCCGAGCGCAACACCGCGGTGCTGTTCATCACCCACGACCTCGGCCTCGCCGCGGAGCGGGCGGAGAACCTCGTGGTGATGCACCGCGGGCGCATCGTCGAGTCGGGACCCGCCCTCGAGATCCTGCAGAACCCGCAGCACCCGTACACGCAGCGCCTCGTCTCCGCGGCCCCGAGCCTCGCCTCGAAGCGCATCCAGGCGGCGGCGACGGGAGGCACAGACCCTCTGGCCGACGCACTGGCGGAGTCGACCGGCACGGTCGACCTCGCGAGCATCGCTCACCTGGAGGCGACGGAAGACGCCGCCCCGGTGATCGAGTTCCGCGATGTCACGAAGGTGTACAAGCTCCGAGGCAACGGCTTCCGCTCGACCGACTTCACGGCCGTCGACAAGATGTCGTTCCAGGTTCCCAAGGGCTCGACGATGGCGATCGTCGGCGAGTCGGGCTCCGGCAAGTCGACGGCGGCCAAGATGCTGCTGCGGCTCGAGAAGAAGACGTCCGGCAAGATCCTCGTGAACGGGCAGGACACCGACGAGCTGTCGCGTCCGAAGCTGCAGGCCCTGCGTCGCCAGATGCAGCCCGTGTTCCAGGATCCGTACGGCTCTCTGGATCCGCTGCACAACATCGGAAACACGGTCGCGGAGCCTCTCCGGGTGCACGGCGTGGGCGACTCCGCCTCCCGGCGAGCACGCGTGCTCGAGGTGCTCGACCAGGTGGCACTGCCGGCGAGCGTCGCCGACCGCTACCCGAACGAGCTCTCCGGCGGACAGCGTCAGCGTGTCGCGATCGCGCGCGCACTGGCGCTGAAGCCCGAGATCGTGGTGCTCGACGAGGCGGTGTCGGCTCTGGACGTGCTGGTGCAGGCGCAGGTGCTGAATCTGCTGGCCGAGCTGCAGTCCGAGCTCGGGCTCACGTACCTGTTCATCACGCATGACCTCGCGGTCGTCCGCGTGATCGCAGACCACGTGTGCGTCATGGAGAAGGGCCGAGTGGTCGAGCAGGGCACCGTCGACGACATCTTCGCCAACCCGCAGGAGGAGTACACCGAGCGGCTCCTGCAGGCCATCCCCGGCGCCTCGATCACACTGGGCGGCCACTGAGAGTGGGCGGCGACGGTCGACCGGAGGGCGCACGGACATTCCGTGCGCCCTCCGGGCTGTTCGCGATCGGGATCGCGGTGCTGCTGGCGCTCTTCCTGCTGGGCGACGCGGTCGCGAGGGCAGGGTGGGGGCGGATGCTCCTTCTCGCACCCTGGATCCTGCTCGCCCTGTGGATCGTGTACGAGAACGCCTACGTCTCGAGCGTGCGCATCGACGATGAGGGCGCGACCGTGCAGAACCTGCTGCGACGGACCTCCTTCGGATGGAAGCGCGTGCGTTCGATCGAGCTTCGCTGGCAGCTTGTCTTCCTGCTCGACGACGGCAGGAAGCTCTCCTGCTACGGAGGTCCCGCGAAAGCGGGTCCGATGCGTCGACCGGGACGTGTCGGCGATGCGAGTGAGCCCGCAGGTGTCCGCTCGCTCGCCGAGATCGAGGAACGGTGGGAGGCTGCTCCCGAGACGGCGGATGCTCCGATCACCCGCTCGTGGGACTGGCCCGCCCTCATCGCGCTGGGCGTCATCGTCGTCTGGGCGGTCGCCGCGATCCTGATCGCGAACGCCTGAGCCGGATCAGCCGGGGAGCCCGAACAGGGCGGGCCACGTCGCGGCCGCCCACGGGTAGCCGACGAAGACCGTCGCGTCGATCAGGAAGTGGGCGACGAGGAACGGCAGCAGCCGCCCCGAGCGCTGGAACAGCCAGCCGAACAGCAGCCCCATGGCGAAGTTCCCGATGAAAGCGCCCGGTCCCTGGTACAGGTGGTAGCTGGCGCGCAGCGCGGAGGTGGTGAGGATGATCGTCCACGGGCCCCATCCGAGTTCGCGCAGCCGGGCGAACAGATAGCCGAGGACGACGAACTCCTCCTGGATCGCCGCGCGTGCGGCCGAGAGCAGCAGCACGGGCACGGTCCACCAGAAGGCGTCCAGGCCGCCGGGGTTGACTGCGACGAAGAGCCCCAGAGCACGGCCGACGAGATAGAGGCCGAGGCCCGGGATGCCGATGGCCAGCACGAGGAGGATGCCGCGCCCGGCATCCATGCCGATCGTGCTGCCGTCGAGACCGAGCCGCCCCAGATGAGGTCGCGACGCCTGCCACAGCAGGAAACACACCAGAAGCACCGGCACGAGCGAGAAGCCGATCGACAGCACCTGATAGATCAGGTCGAAGATCTCACGGTCGCTGCGCGAGGGATTGAGCGTCGCAGTCTGATCGGCCAGGGGAGTGGTGTCGGTGAGCCGGTAGGCGAGCTGCACGATCGCGTACACCGCCGACTGACCGAGACCCAGAGCGAGCACGATCGCGATCTCCCATCGGATGCGGGAGCGTCCGGCGACGCGCTTCGCTCGCTCGGGAACCGGGGCAGTGGAGATCACAGCCCCGATCGTACGACGGGTGCTCAGGTATCCGCTGTGCGCATACGGTATCCTGGAACGTCGGGTTCCCGGCTTCTCCCACCACCTTCTTAGGATTCCTGCATGGCGCACGCCCTCCGTTCAGACCTCCGCAACGTCGCAATCGTCGCTCACGTCGACCACGGCAAGACCACTCTCGTCGACGCGATGCTCCGTCAGACCGGCTCGTTCGGCGAGCACGCTCACGTCGAGGAGCGCGCCATGGACTCCAACGACCTGGAGCGCGAGAAGGGCATCACGATCCTCGCCAAGAACACGGCGATCACGTACAAGGGCGAGCACGCCGGCGGCAAGGAGATCACGATCAACGTGATCGACACCCCCGGTCACGCCGACTTCGGCGGTGAGGTCGAGCGCGGCCTGTCCATGGTCGACGGTGTGGTGCTGCTGGTCGACGCGAGCGAGGGTCCGCTCCCGCAGACGCGCTTCGTGCTGCGCAAGGCCCTCGAGGCCAAGCTGCCCGTCATCCTCCTGGTGAACAAGACCGACCGGCCCGATGCGCGCATCGCCGAGGTCGAGGAGGAGGCGCACGATCTGCTGCTCGGGCTCGCGTCCGACCTGGTCGACGACGTGCCCGACCTCGACGTCGACGCACTGCTCGACGTGCCGGTGGTCTACGCCTCCGGTCGCGCTGGCGCTGCTTCGCGCAATCGCCCCGCCGATGGCTCGCTGCCCGACAACGACGACCTCGAGCCGCTGTTCGAGGCCATCCTCGAGCACGTCCCGGCCCCGTCGTACGACGACGAGGCTCCGCTGCAGGCGTGGGTCACGAACCTCGACTCCAGCCCCTTCCTCGGCCGCCTCGCGCTGCTGCGCGTCTTCAACGGCACGCTCAAGAAGGGCCAGACCGTGGCCTGGGTGCGCGCTGACGGCACCACCGCCAACGCGCGTATCACCGAGCTGCTGAAGACCCGCGCCCTCGAGCGCTACCCCGCCGAGGAGGCAGGCCCCGGCGACATCGTCGCCATCGCGGGCTTCGAGAACATCACGATCGGCGAGACCATCGCCGATCCGGAGGACATCCGTCCCCTCCCGGCGATCACGGTCGACGACCCGGCCATCTCGATGACGATCGGCACCAACACCTCGCCTCTCATGGGGAAGGTCAAGGGGCACAAGCTCACGGCTCGCATGGTCAAGGACCGCCTCGACCGAGAGCTCATCGGCAACGTCTCGCTCAAGGTCGTCGACATCGGCCGCCCCGACGCCTGGGAGGTCCAGGGTCGCGGTGAGCTCGCGCTCGCCATCCTCGTCGAGAACATGCGCCGTGAGGGCTTCGAGCTCACGGTCGGCAAGCCGCAGGTGGTCACGAAGAAGATCGACGGCAAGACGTACGAGCCGTTCGAGCACCTCACCATCGACACGCCTGAGGAGCACCTCGGCGCGATCACGCAGCTGCTCGCGAACCGCAAGGGCCGCATGGAGAACATGACGAACCACGGCACCGGCTGGGTGCGCATGGAGTTCATCGTCCCCTCGCGCGGGCTCATCGGCTTCCGCAGCGAATTCCTCACCACGACCCGCGGCACCGGCATCGCGAACGCGATCTCGCACGGATACGAGCCCTGGGCGGGCCAGATCACGACGCGTCAGAACGGCTCCATCGTCGCCGACCGCCAGGGCGTCGTGACGCCGTTCGCGATGATCGCCCTGCAGGAGCGCATGTCGTTCTTCGTGCAGCCGACCGAAGAGGTCTACGAGGGCATGGTGATCGGCGAGAACTCGCGCGCCGACGACATGGACGTGAACATCACCAAGGAGAAGAAGCTCACCAACATGCGCTCCTCCACGGCCGACAACTTCGAGTCGATGACGCCTCCGCGTCTGCTGACGCTCGAGGAGAGCCTGGAGTTCGCACGCGACGACGAATGCGTCGAGGTGACGCCGGAGAAGGTCCGCATCCGCAAGGTGATCCTCGACCAGACCGTTCGCGGACGCGAGGCCTCTCGCCTGAAGCGCCAGGACGCGAACGCCTGACAACACTCTGAGAGGTTGCCCAGCAGCACCTCCACGAAAGGGCCCTGCACTCGCCGAATCGGCGGATGCAGGGCCCTTTTCTCATGATTCATCCAGGTGACGCAGATTTTTCGTTCAGGTCGCTGCTTCAGACTCGATGACTTGTGCCCGGGATGACTTCCCGATGAGTCTCCTGCGAGGGCGCGAACGACGACCCGAAAGTCGAACTCATCATCATGCTCCAGAACACCCGTGCGCTCCGGCGCGCCTCCGCCGCGGCATCCGCCCGCTCCGACGTCACCGGCCGCCGGCCGGTCCTCATCTTCGCCGCCGCGGGCGCCGCTCTGCTCGGCATCACGCTCACGGTCGGCGTCGTCTCGTCGCCGGCGGCCGGCAGCGAGAACGCGGTCCAGGCTGTCGCCCAGCTGGCCGGACCCGAGCCGCTGGCCAAGGTCGCGGACGAGGCATCCACGAGCCTGGTCGCGGCGCATGCAGCAGTCGATGCGGCGATCGATCTGAACGCACAGGTCGTGCTCTCCGGTCTCGACCTCGGCGATTCCGCGACGGCGATCGACACGGGCGAGCTGCACCACGACATCAACGCCCTGGACGAGCGAGCCGTGATGCCGGGGATGCTCCTGACCGTGCTGACTGCGGATGCCGAGAAGGAGACCGCCGAGGTCGTAGAGCAGACCGCGACCCTGCAGGCCGCCCTCACCGCCGCTCAGGAGAAGAAGGCGGCCGATGATGCGGCGAAGGCCGCGGCCGAGCAGGCCGCAGCGCAGGCGGCAGCCGCCGCGGCAGCTCTCGCCGCTGTGAACACCCCCGACGGAGCGCGGGCAGCCGCCCGTGACATGGCCGCGAGCCAGTACGGGTGGGGAGACGACCAGTTCCAGTGCCTGAACTCGCTGTGGAACAAGGAGTCCAGCTGGAACTACCAGGCCTACAATCCCTCCGGGGCCACCGGGATCCCGCAGGCGCTGCCCGGCAGCAAGATGGCGTCGTCCGGAAGCGACTGGGCCACGAACGCCGCGACTCAGATCGCCTGGGGCCTGGGCTACATCTCCTCCGTGTACGGCACGCCGTGCAGCGCCTGGGGGCACTCGCAGGCGACGAACTGGTACTGATTGACTTTCGCCTTCGCCCCGACGCCGGGCATCAGCGCAGCTCTGAGATGAGCACGGCGCTGGTGCCCGGCGTCGTCGCGTCGAAGACGTGCGGCTCATCGCCGGGATAGGTCAGATAGTCGCCCGGGTTCAGCAGCACCGGCGCGTCCGCCGGGCCTACAAGCGCCTGGCCTGCGCTGAGGATGACGTGCTCGATCGTCCCCGGGTGATGCGGGTCAGATCGGCGCGCATCGCCGGGCTCTGCCTGGATGAGGTAGATGTCCCGGCGCGCCCCCGGCGGGGTGGCCGAGAGCAGGGTGGCGCTGTACGCAGCAGCGGATGACGGCACGCGGGCCCGATCTTCGGCGCGGATGAGGGTCGGAGCGTTCGGCTGCTGGTCCACGAGATCGGCGAAGGGAACGCCGAGCGCGACGCCGAGAGCCCACAGGGTCTCGACGCTGGGGCCGACCTGTCCGCTCTCGAGCTGCGAGACCGTCGCCTTGGACACGCCCGCCCTGCGGGCCAGCTCCGAGACCGAAAGCGCGGCGGCCTCGCGCTCGCGGCGGATGGTGCGGGCGATGCGGGTGCGGAGATCCTCCATGCGTTCATCTTGTCAAACGATCGTTCGCTTGACTATTCGGTGGGCACTGTTCAGAATCATAGTCATGCGTTCACCAGATCGAACGGCCACTCATGTCCGCTGAACGCGAGGTGTGGCGCGAAGCGCTCGGCGTCGTTCTCGCGACGAGCGCCTACGGCATCTCTTTCGGCGCGCTCGCGGTCGCGGCCGGCCTCGACGTGTGGCAGGCATGCGTGTTGAGTCTGCTGATGTTCACGGGCGGGTCGCAGTTCGCCTTCGTCGGCGTGTTCGCGGCCGGGGGAGTTGCGGCGCTCCCGTCGGCGATCGCCTCCGCTGCGCTCCTCGGTGTGCGCAACATCGCCTACGGCATGCGGATGTCGCCGATCGTCGGTGGCGGCGTGCCCCGCCGCGCCGCCGCTGCGCACTTCACGATCGACGAGTCGACGGCGGTCGCGATCTCGCAGAGCGAGCCACGCCTGCGGCGGGTGGGGTTCTGGGGCACGGGGATCGGGATCTTCCTCGGGTGGAACGTCACGACTCTGATCGGCGCGCTGGTCGGCGATGTGCTCGGCGACCCGAAGACGTGGGGGCTGGATGCCGCGGCCGCAGCCGCGTTCCTCGCCCTGCTCTGGCCCCGCCTCAAGCAGCGGCGGGCGATCGCGGTCGGAGCCGCCGCAGCCGTGGTCGCAGCCTCCCTCACGCCCTTGCTGATGCCGGGGCTCCCGGTACTGGTCGCGGCGCTCGTCGCGATCGTCGTGGGCTGGTTCAACTGGCTCGGCGCACGGGAAGGAGCGACCGCATGACTCTCTGGGGTGCCGTCGTGCTCGCGGCGACGATCTGCCTGGCGCTGAAGGCTGCGGGATACCTCGTGCCCGCGAAGGTGCTGGAGGAGCCCCGTGCGGCCCGGATCTCGGATCTTCTCACCGTCGCCCTGCTCGCGGCTCTCGTCGCCGTGCAGACCCTCGGCTCGGGACAGGCGGTCGTCGTCGATGCTCGGGTTCCCGCGCTCCTCGTCGCGGCGGGTCTGCTGTGGATGCGGCAGTCGTTCCTCGTCGTCGTGGTCGCGGCGGCCGCTGTCGCCGCGCTGTTGCGGTTGGCCGGCCTCGCCTCCTGAGCGGACCGCATAGCCCGCGCGAATAGGATCGTGGGGTGACGTGGGTTTCGAGAGTGCTTTCCTGGCTGGCCGCGGCTGTCGTCGGCGGCGTCTTCGGCGTCGCCGGGACCATCGCGCACAGTCTGATGTGGGGACCGATACCGGTCGGCATCATCGTGGGAACGATCGCGTGCGGAGCCATCCTCATCGCGATCCGATCCCTGACCCATGACCGCGCCGCGACGATCGCGGCCGGTGCGGGCATGGTCGGGATGCTGCTCATCATCTCGGGCGTGGGACCGGGGGGATCCGTGGTCGTCGAGAACACGGCCATGGGCCAGATCTGGATCTACCTCGTGGCGGGGCTCGTGATCCTCGCGGTCGCCTGGCCCTCGATCAGGAGGCTTCCGGCGCGCACCGAGGCTGTCGCGGAGGCAGCCCCGACCGATTCTCGCGCGTAGACTGAGACCGTGACGTATGTGATCGCCCTTCCGTGCGTCGATGTGAAGGATCGTGCCTGCATCGACGAGTGCCCCGTTGACTGCATCTACGAGGGGGAGCGTTCGTTGTACATCCATCCGGATGAGTGCGTGGACTGTGGTGCGTGCGAGCCGGTGTGTCCTGTCGAGGCGATCTACTACGAAGATGATCTGCCCGAGGAGTGGGCGGACTACTACAAGGCGAATGTCGAGTTCTTCGACGAGATCGGCTCTCCCGGTGGCGCCGCCAAGACCGGTGTGATCGCCCACGACCACCCCATCATCGCCGCCCTCCCGCCCCAGGGCGAGTGATCGGTGAGCGTCCGCGACCTCGCAGACTACCCGTGGGACGCCGTCGTCCCCTTCCGTGAGCGTGCCGCGCAGCATCCGCAGGGTCTCGTGGACCTGTCGATCGGATCTCCCGTGGATCCGACGCCGGAGGTCGTGCGCCGAGCCCTTGCGGAGGCGACTGACGCGCACGCGTACCCCCAGACCGTCGGCACGCCCGCCCTCCGCGAGGCCATCGTCGACTGGTACGCCCGCCGCCGAGGCGTTCCGGATCTCGCTGTCGGGAACGTCCTGCCCACCATCGGATCCAAGGAGCTCGTCGCGCTGCTGCCGACACTGCTCGGTCTCGGAGAGGGCGACGTCGTGGTGCATCCGCGCATCGCCTATCCGACCTACGAGGTGGGAGCCCGCGTGGCAGGCGCGACACCCGTCGCGATCGACGACCCCGCCGAGTGGCCCCAGGGCGCGAAGCTGATCTGGATCAACAGCCCCGGGAATCCCGACGGCCGCACCTGGACTCTCGATGAGCTTCGCGTCGCCGTCGACCGCGCCCGAGAGCTGGGAGCCGTGCTCGCGAGCGACGAGTGCTACGCGGAGCTGGGCTGGGACGGCCGATGGGCGACCGAGCCGGTTCCGTCCGTTCTGGACCCGCGGGTGACCGGTGGCAGCCGGGCGAACCTGCTGAGCGTGTACTCGCTCAGCAAGCAGTCGAACCTCGCAGGGTACCGGGCGGCCTTCATCGCCGGATGCGCCAAGATCGTCGGCGAGCTGCTCACCGCCCGCAAGCACCTCGGACTCATGCCTCCGGCTCCCGTGCAGCACGCCATGGCGGCGGCGCTTCGCGACGAGGAGCACGTGCGCCTGCAGAAAGAGCTGTACCGCAGCCGCCGCGATGTGCTGCGCCCGGCCCTGGAAGCCGCGGGGTTCCGCATCGACGGCTCCGAGGCGGGGCTCTACCTGTGGGCGACCGAGGGGCGCGACGCCTGGGAGAGCATGGATCGGCTCGCCGGGCTCGGCATCCTCGCGGGGCCGGGGCCCTTCTACGGAGCCCACTCGGACAAGCACGTGCGTCTCACTCTCACAGCCCCCAGCGAGCGCATCGGCGAGGCGGCGCGACGCCTGTCCGCGGCGAATCTATAGATTCCCTCACTGCATCTGTGCTTCTTTTGACGATTGTCACAGTTGGCCGGTGCGCCTACTAGGCTGTAAAGGCGATTCGGTCGTGACCCGACCTGGCGCTCTGCGCCGTGACATCGCCACTTCGGCTTGATCAACACTCTTGAGGAGGCCCGCGTGAGCGCAGGGGCAGAGCAGCAGGCTTCGGCGAAGCTGACGATCGGCGACACCGTCGCAGACTTCCCGATCGTCCGGGGCACCGCCGGACACGACAGCATCGACTTCTCGACCCTGACCCGTCAGACCGGATACACCGGTCTGGACTACGGCTTCGTGAACACCGCCTCGACCAAGTCGTCGGTGACTTTCATCGACGGCGACCAGGGGATCCTCCGCTACCGCGGATATCCGATCGAGCAGCTTGCGGGCAGCACCAGCTACCTCGAGGTGGCGTGGCTGCTCATCTACGGGGAGCTGCCGACGGCATCCGAGCTCGCCGAGTTCGACGACAAGATCCGTCGGCACACCCTCCTGCACGA
The DNA here is from genome assembly GCF_000956475.1 of Microbacterium hydrocarbonoxydans. Classification (GTDB taxonomy): domain Bacteria; phylum Actinomycetota; class Actinomycetes; order Actinomycetales; family Microbacteriaceae; genus Microbacterium; species Microbacterium hydrocarbonoxydans_A. The sequence goes on along the minus strand of NZ_JYJB01000010.1, from coordinate 1,067,279 downwards.
AGATCTCAAGCACTTCTTCTCCGCCCTCCCGCACACGGCTCACCCGATGTCGGTGCTGTCGTCGGCGGTCGCGGCGCTCTCGACCTACTACGAGGGCCAGACCGACCCGAGCAACCCCGAGCACGTCGAGCTGAACATGATCCGCATGCTCGCGAAGCTCCCGGTGATCGCGGCGTACGCGCACAAGAAGGCGCTCGGTCAGGCGTTCCTCTACCCCGACAACTCGCTGAGCTTCGTCGACAACTTCCTCAAGCTGAACTTCGGCGTTCACTCCGAGCCCTACGAGATCAACCCCGTGATGTCGAAGGCCCTCGAGCTTCTGCTGATCCTGCACGAAGACCACGAGCAGAACGCGTCCACCTCGACCGTGCGGCTTGTGGGCTCCACCGGCGCCAACCAGTTCGCGTCGATCTCGGCCGGCATCCAGGCGCTGTCCGGCCCGCTCCACGGCGGGGCGAACGAAGCCGTCCTCACCATGCTCGGTCAGATCCGCGACTCGGGTCAGAGCGTCGCGCGCTTCGTCGAGCGGGTGAAGAACAAGGAAGAGGGCGTGAAGCTGATGGGCTTCGGGCACCGGGTCTACAAGAACTACGACCCGCGGGCCAAGCTGGTCAAGGCCGCGGCCGATGAGGTGCTGACCTCGCTGGGCGTCTCAGACCCGCTCCTCGACCTCGCCAAGGAGCTCGAGGAGCTCGCGCTGGCGGACGACTACTTCCGCGAGCGTCGCCTGTACCCGAACGTCGACTTCTACACCGGCGTGATCTACAAGGCCATGGGCTTCCCCACGCGCATGTTCACGGTCCTTTTCGCCATCGGACGCCTGCCCGGCTGGCTTGCGCAGTGGCGCGAGCTGAACCTCGACGCGCAGACCAAGATCGGTCGCCCGCAGCAGCTGTACGTCGGCTCGCCCGAGCGCCAGTTCCCCACGCGCTGAGCCGCGGCGGCCATGCCCGTCGTGAGCGCTGAGGCCGTCGTCCCGGTGGATCCGGCGACGGCCTTCGCCGTGTCCCAGACCACGGGCGTCGTGCGACGGAGGTGGGATCCCTTCATCAGCACACAGCACTTCCTCGACGGAGCGGATGCCGCTGCGAAGGACGTGCGCACGTTCACCCGTCAGCGGCTCGGCTTCGTGATGGTGAGCCGCTACGTCTCCTACGCCCCGCCGACGAACGTCGGGATGGTGATGGAGCGCGGGCCCTGGTTCTTCGAGAAGCTCGGCGGTGGCTGGCGGTTCACCGCTGTTCCTGAGGGGACGCTGGCCGTCTGGAAGTACAACTTCTCCTGCCGGCCGGCCTGGCTCGCCCCGATCGCCGAGTGGATCGGCGTGCGCGTGCTCGGCTTCGAGATCCGTCGCAGGCTCGCGGGCTTCGTGCGCGGCTGTTCGGATCCCGTCGTGCTTCAGGCCGTTCGAGAGGGCTGACGTCCGAGCGGCAGCCCGCTCAGACGTCGACGCCCCACCTGCGCGTCGGCGCCCCACTGCACTGACGTCGGTCAGAGGGGGCGTCGACGGCCAGGTGGGGCGTCGGCGCTGTGAACGAAGAGTGCGTCAGCGACCCTGGTAGCTGCGGCCGCCGCCCTGGCGGGCCTGGCCGCCCTGGCGGGCCTGGCCGCCCTGGCGGGAGGCGCCTCCGGCCTGTCCCTGGCCGCCCTGACCCGAGCGGGAGCGACGACGGCGGGCAGGGGGAGTGGATGCTCCGCTGCGCTCTCCTCCGGCCGGGCGCTGCTTGGCCTGGCGCTGCGGCTGAGCCTGGACCGGAGCAGGACGCACGTGCGCCGCGCGCTCGGGGACAAGCTCGGTGAGGGCGGCGGCGGTGACATCCTCGAGCGGTGCCGTGATGGCGGCCTTGCGGAGCAGATCCTTCACATCGCGGCGCTGCTCGGGCAGGACGACGGTCACGACCGTGCCCGCGGCACCTGCGCGTGCCGTGCGGCCAGAGCGGTGCAGGTACGCCTTGTGCTCCATGGGCGGGTCCACGTGGACCACGAGGTCTACGTTGTCGACGTGCACGCCGCGGGCCGCGACGTCGGTCGCGACGAGCACGCGGACCCCGCCGTCCTCAGGGGCGGACGAGAACGCGCCGAGGTTGCGCTCGCGAGCGTTCTGCGAGAGGTTGCCGTGCAGGTCCACCGCCGGGATTCCTGCCGCGGTCAGCTGCTTGGCGAGCTTCTTCGCCTGGTGCTTCGTGCGGGTGAAGAGGATGCGGCGACCGGTGCCTGAGGCGAGGTCGCGCACGAGGGTGGTCTTGTTCTCGGTGGAGTCGACGACGAGCACGCGGTGAGTCATCTCGCCGACCGGCACGCTCTCCTCGTCGACCTCGTGGCTGACGGCGTTCGAGAGGAAGCGGCGTGCAAGCGTGTCGATGCCGCGGTCGAGGGTCGCGCTGAAGAGCAGACGCTGACCGCCGGCGGGCGTGGCGGTGAGGATGCGCGTGACCCCCGGGAGGAATCCGAGGTCGGCCATGTGGTCGGCCTCGTCGAGCACGGTGACCTCGACGGCGTCGAGCTGGACGACCTTCTGCTTCATCAGGTCTTCCAGGCGGCCGGGGCACGCCACGACGATGTCGACGCCGCTGCGCATCGCCTGCTCCTGCGGGCGCTGGCTGACTCCGCCGAAGACGGTCGTGACGCGCAGACCAGCAGCCTCGGCGAGCGGCGCGATGGTCGCGGCGATCTGGGTGGCGAGCTCGCGCGTCGGGGCGAGGACGAGGCCACGCGGGTGGCCGGGGCGGCTCTTGCGAGAAGACGCGGCGAGGCGGGAGACGAGGGGGAGCGCGAAGGCGATCGTCTTGCCGCTGCCGGTCCGGCCGCGGCCGAGCAGGTCGCGCCCGGCGAGGGAATCGGGAAGCGTGTCGCGCTGGATCGCGAACGCCTCGGTCTTGCCGTCCTGAGCGAGGACAGCGGCGAGGTCGGCGGGCACGCCGAGATCGAGGAAGGAAGGCATGAAGTAACTCCTGGACCGTGACACGGTCGGATAAGGGCGTCGAACGTGACGCATGAGGTCGCCGCTCAGAGACCGTGACACGAGGGGGAGCTGGAGCTCCGCGCCCAGGGAAGCGGGAAAGGCGACGAGATGCCGGAACCCGACATCTCGTCTATCCTACCTCAGTTGACGTCGGCCAGCTGCGCGACCGGTGTCGTCGTGGTGGTCCGGACGACCCGCGCACGCACGATCCACACGATGAGCCCCGCCACGAGCATGCATCCGGCGACCAGCATCCACGCCGTCGCGAAGCCGCCGCTGGAGCCATGCGCGGCCGCGCCGAAGACGATCGCGCCGGTCGCCGCCGAGCCGATCGCCGACCCGATCGTTCGAAGGTTGGCGTTGACCCCTGTCGCGACGCCGACGACGTCGGCGGGCACACTCTGCACCACGATGCTCGCCGATGCCGCGTAGGCGAGCCCGCAGCCGATGCCGAAGCCGGCGCCTGCCAGGGCGAGCTGCCAGGGCGAGGTGTGGGCGAAGGCGGCGGATGCTGCGGACGCGGCCATCAGGATCGCGCCAGTGGCCAGCATGGTGCGCAGCGAGACGATGCGGTTCAGCGCTCCGGCTGCGAAGCCGATGCCGCTCATGCCGATGAGCATGGGAACGAGCACCAGCCCGGCGTCGCCGACTGACAACCCGATGCCGCCGGATTCTGTGGAGAGTTCGAGGAACTGCGGCAGATATCCCCAGAATGCGAAGGTGCCGGCTCCGATGAGGAGCGAGGCGGCGTTGGCGGGCCAGATCGCGGGCGAGGCGAGCAGGCGAAGATCGACCAGCGGCTCGGACGAGCGCAGCTCGCGCACGATCCATCCGCTGAAAGCGAGAACGGCTGCGGCGAAGAATGCGAGCGTCGCCGGTGCCGTCCATCCCCAGCGCGACCCGATGCTGAGCGGAACCAGGAGTGCGACGAGCCATATCGACAGCAGCAGTGACGAGACCGCATTGACGTGTCCATGAGCGCGCGCGCCGGAGTCGCGCACGGAGGTGACGGTGAGGAAGCCTCCGACGACGGCGACGAGGAACGGGACGGCGAAGGTTCCGCGCCAACCGACCAGGTCGGCGATGGGGCCGGCGAGTACCGTGCCGGCCGCGCCGCCGATGCCGATCACGGCGCTGACGATGCCGATCGCCCCGGTGACGCGCTCACGGGGGAGGGCGTCGCGGAGAAGCCCGTAGGCGAGCGGGAACAGGGCTCCTCCGACACCCTGCATGACGCGGGCGATGATGAGCACGGTGAGGTCCGGCGCGATCGCGGCGATCACATCGCCGATCGCGACGACGGCGAGCGTGGCGAGGAAGGTTGCGCGTCGCCCCTTCAGGTCGCCGATGCGGCCGAGGGTCGGTGTGGCGACCGCCGCGGCGATGAGCCAGGAGGTCATGCTCCAGCTGGCGGCGTCGGCGGTGATGCCGAACTCTGCCTGCACGAGGGGCACGAGAGGGATGACGAGGTTCTGGAGGAGAGCGATGGAGGAGACCGCGACGGCGATCGCGACCAGAGCGGGGGTGGATGTGCGGGACATGGATCCCTTCCGAGTTCGTGCGAAAGATTGCTAAAGTGGAAGGAGGCCTCCGAGCGGAGGTGCCCTCCGGATTGACATTACCGGAGGGAGCCTCCGCTTTGCAAGAGGTTCGTGGAGACGGCAGAAGGATCGATCGATGACCGCTGAGCTGGTGGCAGCGCCCACTCTGGACGAACGGCGTCCGCGCCGAGCCGATGCGGCGCGCAACTTCGATGCTCTTGTCGCGGCCGGACGGGAGGCCTTCGGCGAAGACGGCGCCGGGGCGTCGCTCGAGGACATCGCCCGGAGAGCGGGCGTCGGCATCGGCACGCTCTACCGGAACTTCCCGACCAGGGACGACCTGATCGAGACCATCTATCTCAGTGAGGTCGAAGCTCTCATCCTCGCCGCGAACGACGTGGCCGATCTCGAGCCGTGGTCCGCGCTGCGCGCGTGGCTCGACCGCTTCGTCGAGTACGTCGGCACCAAGCACGCGCTTCTGGCCGGACTCAACGGCGAGTCGCGAGTGTTCGCGGACTGCAAGGCCAGCCTTCTCGGCGCAGGCTCTTCGCTCGTGAAGAACGCTCAGGCCTCAGGCGATGTCAAGCCGGAGCTCTCGGTGAGCGACGTCGTCAAGCTCGTATCGGCCGTCAGTGCCGTGCGCGCGGACGACGAGCAGCAGCGCCGCCGCCTGATAGATCTTGCGATCGACTCTCTCCGAGCCTGATCAGCCCGATCGCAGGCGTCGCGCTCAGGCGTGCAGGGCCTCGTTGAGAGTCACTCCGACGCCTGCGCGCTGAACGGCCTCGACCGCGCCGCTCAGCGAGTTCCGCCGGAACAGCAGGCCGTCGCGCCCGGACAGCTCGGCGCCCTTCACGCTCGTGCGGCCGCCGTCCGCGGTGCGCGGGCCGTCGACGAGGACGATCTTCGTCCCCGCCGTCACGTAGAGTCCGGCCTCCACGACGCAGTCGTCGCCCAGCGAGATGCCGATGCCGGAGTTCGCACCGAGCAGCGTGCGGGCACCGATCGAGACGCGGTGCTGGCCGCCGCCGGAGAGAGTCCCCATGATCGACGCGCCGCCGCCGATGTCGCTGCCGTCGCCGACGACGACGCCCTGCGAGATGCGCCCCTCCACCATCGAGGCGCCGAGGGTTCCGGCGTTGAAGTTCACGAAGCCCTCGTGCATGACGGTGGTGCCGGGGGAGAGGTGCGCGCCGAGTCGCACCCGCGACGCGTCCGCGATGCGGACGCCGGACGGCTGGACGTAGTCGGTCAGCCGCGGGAACTTGTCCAGGCCCTGCACCTGGATGCCGGCGCGCTGCAGCGCCGGGCGAAGGCGGTTGGCGTCATCAGGGTGCACCGGGCCCGCGTTGGTCCACGCGACGGTGGGAAGGTGCGCGAAGATGCCGTCCAGGTTCACCTCGTTCGGGCGCGCGACGAGATGCGACAGGGCGTGCAGGCGCAGATAGGCATCGGCGGTGGAGGTGGGCGCCGCATCGAGGTCGATCACCAGATGCACGGTCTCGACCGTGACGTTGCGGCGCTCATCCGGTCCGGCGAGCGCCTCGACCGCCCTCAGCGCGGCGGCGACAGCCTCAGCATCCGGCTCGCCCGTGGCCACCTCGGGAAACCAGGCGTCCAGAACGGTGCCATCGCCCGCGATCGTCGTGAGTCCTGTACCCCATGCTGTGCGCGCGTCAGTCATGGAGACAACGCTAGCGCGCCGTGCGCTCGCGCTCTGTGCATATGTCGGTCTGAGTAGGCTTGACGGCATGCCGCTCGATCTCACCTCGTCCTCCGTCGACCTGACTCGCGCGATCTGCGACATCCCGAGCGTCTCGGGCGACGAGCGACTTCTCGCCGACGAGATCGAGCATGCGATCTCCGCATCCGCGCACCTCGAGGTGATCCGCCATGGCAACACCGTCGTCGCCCGGACGAACCTCGGTCGCGCACAGCGTGTGGCCATCGCCGGACACATCGACACAGTGCCGATCAATGGCAACGTGCCGGTCCGGGACATCGAGCTCGATGGCGTGCCGTATCTGTGGGGACGAGGCACGGTCGACATGAAGGCGGGCACCGCCGTGCAGCTCAAGCTCGCCGCCGAGCTCACCGATCCTGTGGTCGACATCACCTGGATGTGGTACGACAACGAGGAGGTCGAGGCTTCGAAGAACGGACTGGCTCTGCTCGCGGCTGTTCGACCCGATCTCTTCGCCGCCGATTTCGCGATCCTCGGTGAGCCGTCGAACGGCGAGGTCGAAGGCGGATGTAACGGCACGCTGCGGGCCGTCGTGCGCACGCACGGCGTGCGCGCGCACGCGGCGCGAGCGTGGATCGGCGAGAACGCGATCCACGCCGCCGCGCCCATCCTCACGAGGCTCGCCGAATACCGCCCCCACTCCGTGGAGGTGGAGGGACTGGTGTATCGGGAGAGCCTGAGCGCCGTCCGGATCGCGGGAGGCGTCGCGGGCAACGTGATCCCCGACTACTGCGAGGTCGAGATCAACTACCGCTTCGCACCGAGCAAGTCGGCCGCAGACGCGGAGGCGCACGTGCGCAACATCCTCGACGGCTTCGAGGTGGAGATCACGGATGCCGCCGAAGGTGCTCGTCCCGGACTCGACGTCGACATCGCCCGGCAGTTCGTCACGGCAGTCGGTGCAGAGCCGCGGCCGAAGTACGGTTGGACCGATGTCGCCCGATTCTCGGCGCTGGGGATCCCGGCCGTGAACTACGGCCCAGGCGACCCGCACCTCGCTCACCACGACGAGGAGCGAGTGCCGCTCTCGCAGATCGACGCCGTCGAACGCGGGCTGCGCGCATGGCTCAGCTCGCGCTGACCGCCTCCCGCCGCTGGGCGGGCGCGCCGCTCGCGCTGCGCATCGCGGTCATCTATCTGTGCGCACGCGCGGTCACCACGGGGTTCCTGGTGGTCGCGGCGACGCAGTCCACCTCCCTGTCGCGCTTCGGCGTGCAGCCCGGGCTGGCCGACTTCGTTCTGGGCTGGGATGCGCAGTGGTACTGGTCGGTGGCCGACTACGGGTACCCCGCCACGCTTCCGCTGACCGATACCGGCGAGATCGCAGAGAACACCTGGGCGTTCATGCCGATCTACGCATACGCCGCGAAGGCCGTCGGGCTGCCGTTCGGCTCGTGGGGGCTCGGAGCATTCCTGATCTCCTTCGTCGCGGGGTATCTCGCCTGCTTGGTTCTGCACCGGCTGCTGCGCGCGCACATCGGACGCTCAGCCGCGACATGGGCCGTCGTCTTCTTCGCCTCGGGCCCCGTGGCCGCGATGTTCCAGGTCGGCTACGCGGAGACGCTCTTCCTGCTGCTGCTCTTCCTCGCGCTCGACGCGGTCGCTCAGCGGCGGTATGCACGTCTCTACCTGCTGGTTCCCCTTCTCGCGTTCACGCGTCCAGGCGTCCTCGCATTCGCCCTCTTCCTCGGGCTCCACGGCATCCTGCGCTGGTATCGTCGGCGAGACGATCCGCTGCCCGCCGCTCACGTCGTCCACATCGTCGCCGCGGGTGCGCTCGCCACCCTGTGCGGCTTCGCCTGGCAGGTGATCGCGGGCATCGCCACGGGCGACCACGGGGCGTATCTCGCCACGGAGCTCGCCTGGAGACGCCACTGGATACTCGGGGGAGTCGACGGGTTCATCCCCTTCGAGGGATGGATCCAGGCGTCGCAGTTCTGGTTCGGGGAATGGGGACTCCCGCAGTCCTGGGGACCGATCGCGCTCGCGATACTGGTCGTGGCGAGCGGCGGGGCGCTCATCTACTCGCGGCACGTGCGAGCGCTGGGAAGCGACATCCGCCTCTGGAGCGCGAGTTACCTGCTCTATCTGCTCGCCGTCTTCTTTCCGCAGTCGAGCACGTTCCGGCTTCTCCTTCCGATCTCCCCGCTGTGGGGCGCGGTCGCCGTGCCGCGCTCGCGTGTCTGGCGGATATGCGTGTTGGTCGCGTGCCTGATCGGCCAATGGACATGGATCCACTTCGTCTACGCCCTCGGCAGCACCTACTGGCAGGTGCCGTGAATGTTAATGATTGATGCATTTATGCACATGCGAACTCCTGGCATCAGTAACACCCGATAAACTGGTTCCATACCACCGAGGAAAAGGAGCCACGATGGCAGCGATGAAGCCGAGGACCGGAGACGGACCCATGGAGGCTGTGAAAGAAGGACGACTCATCATCGTGCGCGTCCCGCTCGAAGGCGGTGGGCGTCTGGTCGTCTCCGTGAACGACGCGGAGGCCAAGGAGCTTCACGACGTGCTCGCCGCTGTCGTGGCGCCGGCCTGATACTTCGACAGGCTCAGCAGCCCAAGGGGCGAGTGCTACGAAGGAGGGCGGCGGATCTTCGGATCCGCCGCCCTCCTTCGTCGTTCACGGCTCAGTCGTTGTCGACGCTGATGAGCTGGAGCAGGCCTTCGCCCGAGGCGGAGACGGTGGCGAGGACCGCGGACGACTCCTGCGTCTCCTGGATCAGCGACCGGTACGCGGAGGTGATCTCGTCGCGCTGCACAGGGTCCGCGACGCGTCCTCCCGTCAGCACCCGGGGGACGAGCACCATGCCTCCGGTGCGCGCGAGGCGGAGCCCGTGCTCGACGTACTCAATCACGTTCTCCGGGTCTGCGTCGATCAGGACGATGTCGTACGACGCCTCGTTCATGCGCGGCAGTACGTCGGCCGCGCGCCCCGTGATGAACCGGGCTTTCGTCGCGGGCACCCGGGCATCGGCGAATGCCTGGCGTGCGGCGGCGAGATGCTCGGGCTCGTTGTCGATCGAGGTGAGCACCGCCTGCGGGGCGCCGTGCAGCAGCCACAGGCCCGAGACGCCGGCGCCGGTGCCGATCTCGACGATCGAGCGCGCGCCGGTCGCGGCGGCGAGGACGGCGATCTGCGATCCGACGGCCGCGCTCACCGGCGCCGCGCCGAGTTCGATCGCGTGCGCGCGGGCGCGGGCGATGGATGCAGGCTCGACGATGGATTCGCGGATGAAACGCGCGTTCGCGTCGTGCTCGCTCATGGCCCTTTTCTCCCACCTGGATGTGTGTGTTCTCAGCGTATGCGCTCAGCGTGCGGCGAGAGGGCAGGCGCGGCGGTAGCCTGGGGAGATGGGATTCGGGCTCACCTTCGAGAAGATGCTGCTGATCGGCCTGATCGCCGTGCTGCTCGTCGGTCCCGAGCGTCTGCCGCGGTATGCCGAGTCATTCGCCAAGCTCGTCCGTCGCGGCGGCGAGCTGCTCCGTGACACGAAGTCCCGTGTGCGCGAGGAGATGGGTCCCGAGATCACGGATGTCGACTGGCGCAAGCTCGATCCGCGGCAGTACGACCCCCGGCGCATCATCCGCGACGCGCTCTTCGAAGACGATCCGGCCCCCGTCAAGGCCGCCACAGCCCTCGTCGAGCCCGCTGCGAGCGCCTTCCCGGTGCGGCCGCCGATCGAGCGGCACGAGTTCTCCCGTACGAGCCCGCCGCCCTTCGACTCCGAAGCGACGTGACAGCCCAGGTTCGCTGATCAGGCGATCCTGGCACGCAGCGTCGCGAGGTCTTCGTCGGTGAACAGCGGGCGAGGCACAGCCGTCACGACCGAGGCGCCGCGCACCTTCAGCAGCACCGCATCGCGACCCGCTCGAATGCTCTGGAACTCGTCGTACGGAATCTCCGATCGGCGCTTGTCCGCGCCGATGAGAAGCGCGCGCTCGCCGAGCTCTACCCACACGATGGTCTCGGGTGGCATCGCGGCGCGCACCGCCCGGCGGGCGTTCACGACGGTCAGCCAGACGGCGTATGCCGCCAGCGCGACGACGGCGACCGGCATCCAGGCGGTGAGCACATCGGCATCCGTCCCCGCTGATCCGAGACTCACGATGCTCGTCGCGAGAGCAGCTGCGAGAACAGCCCACATCACGAGGGCCCACGGACGCGTGAGGGAGTAGAACGACGCATCTCTCGCCATCCTGCGCAGCAGCGTGTCGTCGATCCGTAAAGACGAAGGCACGATCAGCCCACCCGCATCGGCAGCGAGCGTCCGGCGAGGCCCCGCCCGCGACCGCTCAGGGTGCGGGCGAGATCGTGAATCGCCGCAGCGGCGGCATCCGACGGCTCGCCGATCACGACCGGCACGCCGCTGTCGCCACCGGTTCGCAAGGCCGGGCTGAGCGGAATCGACGCGAGCAGCTCGACCGGAGCATCCGCGGAGAGGGCTTCGGCGACGGCCGCACCGCCTCCCGAGCCGAAGAGGTCGATCGAGGTGCCGTCGGGAAGCGTCAGCGCCGCCATGTTCTCGACCACCCCGATCACCTTCTGGCCGGTCTGACGGGCGACGAGGCCGCTGCGGATCGCCACCTCGGCGGCCGCAGCCTGTGGCGTGGTGACGACCAGCACCTCGGCATGAGGGAGGATCTGCCCGATCGAGATCGCGATGTCACCGGTGCCAGGGGGCATGTCGATCAGCAGGATGTCGAGGTCGCCGAAGAACACGTCGGTGAGGAACTGCTGCACGGTGCGGTGCAGCATGGGTCCGCGCCAGGCGACCACGGCCTCGCCGTCGCGCAGGAACATGCCGATCGAGATCGTCTTCACCCCGTACGCGACCGGGGGCAGCATCAGGTCGTCGATGCGGGTCGGCTGAGTGCCCGCAGGGATGCCGAGCAGCCCCGGTATCGAGAAGCCATGCACGTCGGCGTCGACCAGCCCGACCGAGAGCCCCTGCTCCGCGAGAGCGACCGCGAGATTGGCCGTCATCGTGGACTTGCCGACGCCCCCCTTGCCGCTGGAGACGAGGATCACGCGGGTGAGCGAGTCGGGACCGAACGGCATCTGTCTGGCCGGTCGCCCGTCGCGGAGCTTCTCCGTGAGCGCTTTGCGCTCACCCGGGGTCATCACGCCCACCTCGACGACGGCTTCCTCGATGCCGGGAACGGATGCTGCGGCCGCCCGCACATCGGACTCGATGCGCGCGGCGGCCGGGCACCCGACGATCGTGAGAACGATGGACACCCGCGCCGTCGAGCCGTCGACGACGATGTCGCGCACCATGTCGAGGTCGCCGATGGGCCGGCGCAGCTCGGGGTCGGTGACGGCGGCGACCGCCTGCCGGACAGCATCCTGAGTCGTCATGAGGCCTTGTCGTCGTGATCGTCGAGCTCTGCGAGCAGTGCCTTCAGCTCCTGGCGGAGCACATCGCGCGTCACGACCTGCGAGTTGCGCTCCTCGAGCGACATGCGCAGCGCGACGATCTCTCGTGCGAGGTACTCCGTGTCGGCGAGGTTCCGCTCGGCGCGCTGCCGGTCCTGTTCGATCTGCACGCGGTCGCGGTCGTCCTGGCGGTTCTGCGCGAGCAGGATCAGGGGAGCGGCGTACGACGCCTGCAGTGACAGCATCAGGGTGAGCGCCGTGAAGCCGAGTGCCGCGTCGTCGAAGCGCACGCTGTCGGGCATGAGGGTGTTCCAGCCGATCCAGAGCACGCAGAACAGGCTGAGCAGCAACAGGAACGCGGGAGTGCCCATGGCGCGTGCGATCCACTCGGTGAACCTGCCGAAGCGATCGCGGGAGGCGGGCCGCTGGCGCGTGGTGCCGCGGCCGAGCGGCGCGTCGAGGCGTGCGCTGTTCTTGGCCATCAGCGCACCTCCTTGGCCGGCTGCTCGTCGTCGTCATGCGTGCGCCAGTCGTCGGGCAGCAGATAGTCGAGCACGTCATCGACGCTGATCGCTCCGACGAGACGGTGCGCCGCGTCGATCACGGGGAGCGACACGAGGTCGTAGCTGGCGAGCATCCGGGCGACCTCCGCGGCGGATGCCGTGACGGGAACCGGCTCGAGGCTGTCGTCCACGATCGCCCCGAGGCGCTCGTGCGGGGGATAGCGCAGCATCCGCTGGAAGTGCACCATCCCGAGCAGGCGGCCCGTCGGCGTCTCGAACGGCGGCAGCGTGACGAAGACGGCCGCGGCGAGTGCGGGATGCAGCTCGTGGCGGCGGATCAGCGCGAGCGCCTCGGCGACCGTCGCATCCGCCGACAGGATGATGGGCTCAGGGGTCATCAGGCCGCCGGCGGTATCGGGGCCGTACCGCAGCAGCATCCTGACGTCCTCCGCCTCCTCCGGCTCCATGAGGGCGAGCAGGTGCTCGAGCCGCTCAGGCGGGAGCTGCGCGAGCAGGTCGGCCGCGTCGTCCGGCTCCATCTCGTCGAGGACGTCGGCGGCGCGCTCATCACCGAGACGGTCGAGGATGTCGACCTGATCGTCCTCGGGCATCTCCTCGAGCGCATCGGCGAGGCGGTCGTCGGAGAGCTCCTCGGCGACCTCGATCAGGCGCTGCTGCGGCAGATCGAGCAGGGTCGTGGCGAGATCGGCCGCGTGCAGTTCGGAGTACGAGGCGACCAGCTGCTCGGCGGACTGGGATTCGCCGGGCGCGCGTCGCTCCGAGACGTCGTTCCACGCCGCGAAGGTCGTCGGCCCCTTCGCGAACGGAGACGCGCTGGTCTTCGGACGCCGCAGGAACAGCTGGCTGATCGCCCATTCGCCCAGGCGGTTCGGCTCGATCGCGACATCTTCGATCACGGCTGTGCCTGTGCCGTCGACGAGGTTCACCCTGCGGCCGAGCATCTCGGCCAGGATGCGCACCTCGCCGGCTCGCGGCGAGAACCGGCGCACGTTGATGAGACCCGTGCTGATGACCTGCCCTGCACGGATCGAGCTGACCCGTCCGATCGAGAGGAAAACCTGGCGGCGACCGGGAATCTCGACCACCAGGCCGATCACTCGAGGGGCCGCGGTACTTCGGTACACGACGACGACGTCCCGGACCTTGCCGAGCCGGTCGCCTACGGGGTCGAAGACGGCGCACCCTGCCAGGCGCGCGGCGAATACCCGTTGTGTGCTCACCGTTCCAGCGTAGTGCGCGGCCCTGTTCGCGGGTGCCCATGGTCGTTGTTCCGCGCCGGCGCTCAGAGGGACGTGGAACAATGGCCGGATGAGCATGATGAATCGTCCTGCAGCAGGCGCCGACACCGGCGAGACCGTCGCCTCGGTGCGCGACTACGAGAGCGCGCAGAAGACGGTGTCGAAACTCATCGCCGAAGAGGTCCCCGCGCGTGACATCGCCATCATCGGACAGAGCGTGCGCACCGTCGAGCGGATCACCGGTCGTCTCGGCTATGCGGCTGCCGCGCGCTCGGGTGCGATCAACGGCGTGCTGATCGGCCTGTTCCTCTCCGCGATCCTCGTGCTCGGCAACCCCGACGTGCCCATGCAGCTGTTCGTCGGCTTCGTCTTCATCGGGGTGGCCCTCGGCATGCTCATGAGCCTGGTCACGTACGCGATCGTCCGCCGGCGCCGCGACTTCGCGAGCGTGACGCAGTTCGCCGCCGACCACTATGAGGTCACGGTCCAGCCGGCGTCCGTCGCCAAGGCCCGGAGAGTGCTGGGTACCGCACCGCAGACCACCGTGGTGCGGCCGCCGGTCGACCTCGACGAGCCGCCGCGGTACGGCGAGCGCATCCCCGCACCGGGCGCAGCCGCCCCGGCCGCGCCCGTGATCCCGCCTCGCCCCGCCGACCCCGTGCCGCCGACCTCGCAGCCCGAGCAGGCACAACCGGCGGTGCAGGATCCGGCGACGCCGGAGGCCGGCAGCGCCCCGCAGCTCGACGAATCCGGAGAACCTCGGCAGTGACCGGCATCCGCCCGTGATCGTCTCGATCGCCGTCGAACTGCCGACCGGCACAGCGACGGTGTCGGCCGACTGGCAGCCCGGATCGAACGGCGTCACCGCGATCGTCGCGCACGGCGCCGGGGCGGGCAGGGAGCATCCTTTCCTCACCGGCTTCGGCTCGGCCCTGCAGGAGCGCGGCTTCTCGACTCTGCTGTTCAACTTCCCGTATGTGGAGCTCGGCAGGCGCATGCCGGGTCCGGCTGCACACGCGATCGCGACGTGGCGCGCGATCGTCGAGTTCGCCAGGGCGCAGGATGCTGCAGCGGATGTGTGGGCGATGGGCAAGTCGTACGGCGGACGCATGGCATCCATGGCCGTCGCCGAGGGCATGCACGTCGCGGGTCTCGTCTATCTCGGCTACCCTCTGCACGCGCCAGGCAAGCCCGAGAAGCCGCGCGCCGAGCACCTGACCTCGATCGCGGTGCCGCAGCTGTTCATCGAGGGCGACAACGATCCGTTCATCCAGCCTGTGTCGCAGTTCGAGGAGGTCGTGGCGACGTGCCAGGACGCGACGGTGGTCTGGGTCGAGGGCGGCGGGCACACCTTCGAGGTGAAGGGGCACAAGCGCCCCGCCTCCGAGATCGGGTCATCGTTGGTCACATTCGTGTCGGATTTCATCGCTCGCTGACACCATGAGAGGTGTATGAGCACCTCATCTGACTTCGACGCCATCACGATCGACCAGCTGCGCGCGAGCGGCAGCTACAAGTGGTCGACGTACCCTGAGGCCATCGGCGCGTTCATCGCCGAGATGGACTTCGGAGTCGCGCCCGAGATCAGCAGCGCGCTGACCCGATCGGTCGAGGCGCTCGTGGGCTATCCGACGCCCGAGCTCGTGTCGTCGATGTCGGCGGCGACGGCGCGGTGGCTGCGCGATGAATACTCGTGGGACGTGCCGCCGGAGCGGATCAGGCCGGTCGGCGACGTGCTCATCGCGATGCGGGCGACGATCGATCACTTCACGGCTCCCGGGTCGAAGATCGTGCTCCCGACGCCCGCGTACATGCCCTTCCTGAAGATCCCGCCCATGCATGACCGCGAGATCGTCGAGGTCCCGCTCCTCCTCGAGGACGGCCGCTACGTGTTCGACCTGGACGGCCTCGATCGTGCCTTCGCCGACGGCGGAGGGATGCTGATCCTCTGCAACCCGTACAACCCGGTCGGGCGTGTGTTCACCCGCGAGGAGCTGCTCGCGGTGTCGGAGATCGTCGAACGGCACGGCGGCCGCGTGTTCGCGGACGAGATCCATGCACCGCTCGTGTTCGCCCCGCACCGGCACATCCCGTACGCCAGCATCAGTCAAGCCGCGGCCGGCCACACGATCACGTCGACCAGTGCGTCGAAGGCGTGGAACCTGCCAGGCCTGAAGACCGCGCAGGTCATCCTCAGTAACGACGCCGATGCTGCGACGTGGGCGACGCCGGTCGTGACGCGCAACGAGCTGCTCGCGAGCAATCCGGGCATCATCGCGAACACGGCCGCCTACGACGATGCCCGTGACTGGCTCGCAGACACACACGCCTACCTCGACGGCAACCGCACCCTGCTGGGAGAGCTGCTCGCCGAGCACATCCCCGCGATCGGCTACACGCCGGCCGAGGGCAGCTACATCGCGTGGCTCGATGCGCGCGGGCTCGGCATCGAAGGCTCGCCGGCCGACTTCTTCCGCGAGGAGGCCGGTGTCGCGCTGACCGACGGCATCGCATGCGGAGCCGCAGGAGAAGGGTTCCTGCGGTTCATCCTCGCGACGCCCCGCCCGATCATCGAGCAGGCGGTGCGGCAGATGGCCGCGGCGCTGGCGAGGCACCGGGTTCCGGTCGGCGTCTGAGGCGCCGGTATCCGCGGACCATCACCGCGCTCCCCGGAAGATCACCGATGGTCTGTGATCTCCCGGAGAGGACCGGGGGACGGCTCAGCCCTGCTGCACCCGCGCGATCCACGCCTCGACCTCGTCCGCGGTGCGCGGGATGCCGGCCGAGAGGTTCACGGGGCCATCGGCGGTCATGAGGATGTCGTCCTCGATGCGCACGCCGATGCCGCGATACTCCGCGGGAACCGTGAGGTCGTCGATCTGGAAATACAGTCCCGGCTCGATCGTGAAGACCATGCCAGGCTCGAGGATGCCGTCGTAGTACATCTCCCGGCGCGCCTGCGCGCAGTCGTGCACGTCGATGCCGAGGTGGTGCGACGTGCCGTGCACCATGTAGCGACGGTGCTGGCCGCCGGCATCCGCATCGAGTGCCTCTTCGGCCGTCACCGGCAGGAGGCCCCATTCAGCGGTGCGCTGGGCGATGACCTGCATGGCGGCGCCGTGCACGTCGCGGAAAGGCACGCCGACCTGGGCGGCGGCGAACGCGGCGTCCGCAGCCTCGCGCACGGTCTCGTAGACGCGGCGCTGCACCTCGGTGAATGTGCCGGAGACCGGGAGCGTGCGCGTGATGTCGGCGGTGTACAGGCTGTCGGCCTCGACACCCGCATCCACGAGGATGAGGTCGCCCGGGACCACGGTGCCGTCGTTGCGCGTCCAGTGCAGGTAGCAGGCGTGCGGACCGGATGCGGCGATCGTGTCGTAGCCCTCGCCGTTGCCGTCTTCGCGCGCGCGTCGGTGGAACACGCCCTCGACCACGCGCTCGCCGCGAGCGTGCGCGACGGCCTGGGGGAGCGAGCGGATGATGTCGTCGAAGCCGTTCGCCGTGATCTCGACGGCGCGGCGCATCTCGGCGATCTCGAATTCGTCCTTGACGAGCCGCAGCTCGGAGACGAAGCGCGCGAGCTCGGCGTCGTCGAGCGTGAGGTCGTCGTCGCCCGCCTCGAAGGCCTCGAGGTGATCGGTCGAGACGCCGAGGTCGGCGGCGACGCCGGCGAGCGCCGGGCGCGGTCCGATCCAGAACTCGCCGATCGTCGCATCGGCGTAGAACTCGGTCGTGGTGCGATCGGCGCGCTCACGGAAGTAGAGCGTCACGTCGTGGCCGTCGTCGGTCGGGTCGAAGACCAGCAGCGAGTCGGGCTCGGCATCCGACGCCCAGCCCGTGAGATGCGCGAACGCGGAGTGCGCGCGGAACACATAGTCGGTGTCGTTGCTGCGCTGCTTCAGGGATCCGGCCGCGATCACCAGGCGCTTGCCGGGGAAGGCAGCCGAGACGGCTGCGCGGCGAGCTGCCGCGTACGGCGCCTGAGCGCGCTGCGACGGCAGCGACTCTGGACGCTCGGCCCATCCGGTCGAGATGGTGTCGAGGAAGCCCTGCGGGAACGGCTGCTTGCGGTTCGTGGTGCTGTTCTCGGTGGTCGGCTCAGCCGTGGGCTCGGCGATCGTGTCGCGTTCTCCGGTGTTCATGCATCAAGTCTGTCACCCCGTCGGCCCGTTCGCGCGGGCCGGCGGGAGAGAGGACGCGGATGCCGACGATTCGTCTCATCCGGCGAGCCGGCGTCGGGCCGGAATGAGCGATTCGTCTGGGGTCAGGCTCGGTCGAGGAGCCGTGGATCATTCGGTCGCCGCGGGCTCCAGCTGCACGACCAGCCCGCGGTGATCGCTGCCGCTGGCGTCGGCGATGATCATGGACCCCGTCGGCGTCCAGTTCTGCGAGGCCATCACATGGTCGATCGGGGCGCTGAGCAGTTCGGGCAGAGAGCTCGGCCAGGTGCCGCTGAGCCCGTTGCCGGTGCGCGATGCGACGTCCCGGCAGTAGCCCATGTCGCCGCCGCCGACACCGAGCGGCGCCATGTGGTCGATCGTCGCGTTGAAGTCTCCGGCGAGGATGAAGTCGCCCTCAGGACACTGATCGGCGATCCACTGCAGGTCGCTGCGCCACTGGCCCATCTCCTCGCGTCGCGGAGCGACCGCGTGCACCGCGACGATCGTGGGGCCGGAGCCGTCGACCGGCATCAGCACCACGCTCGGCACGGAGCCGGTGTTGCTCGATCCGTCCTGTGACGACTCGATGACCGAGTACTGGCCGAGGTCGGCGGCGACCAGCACTGTCGTCTGCCACGATTTGGGTCCGTCGACGACGTCGGGGTTGAACTGCACGTTGTGCACCCACATCGGGTGCCCTTGGTCGCGGAGCATCACGGCGATCTCCTCGCCCACAGCCTCGGTCGTCTCCGGCAGTGCGACGATGTCGGCTCCGCTGTCGACGACCTCCTGAGCGATCGTCTCGGCGGAGACCACCTCGCCCGCGGTGTTCCAGCTGAGGACCCGGATGCTGGTGTCGGTCGCATCAGGCAGGGTGTTGCGTCCGAACCCGCGATTCACCCCGATCAGCGCGGTGGCCGCGGCGCCGAGCAGGGCGATGATCAAGACGGATGCCGCGAACCCGCGCAGCGTCTTCGAGAGCATCAGCAGCATCGCGAGCAGCGCGAGCAGCAGCAGCGCCCCGAGAACAGCCCCTCGCGCGGCGACGACCTGCGCGAACGGATAGGTCTGCTCGAGGTGGAAGAACTGCGGCCACACCGCGATCGCCGTCGCGATCGCGAGCAGCACGGTGAACAGGATCCCCAGTAGTCGAAGCATCCCCTCCAGCCTAGAAGCGCAGTCTGTGAAGTCTCTGCCGCCGGGCTACGCTCGGAGCATGTCGCACCTGTTCTCCGGCCCCGCGGATCTGCACCTGCACTCCAATCATTCGGATGGCACGGAGGCGCCCGCCGAGGTCATGCGGCAGGCGCACGCGCACGGCGTGAGGACGGCGGCGCTGACAGATCACGACAGGACGACCGGATGGGCCGAGGCGGGGGACGCGGCCGTGACGCTCGGCATGACCTTCATCCCCGGAATGGAGCTGTCGGCCAAACACGAGTGGCGGAGCGTCCACGTGCTCGGCTACCTGTTCGATCCCGAGGACGCGGCGCTCGCCGCGGAGACCGATCGCATCCGCGGCGACAGGGTCGGCCGCGCCGAGCGCATCGTCCGGAGCATCGGCCGCGACTACGACCTGCTGTGGGAGGACGTGCTGGCTCAGACCACCCTCGACGCCACCGTCGGCCGCCCGCACATCGCCGATGCGCTGATCGCCCGCGGGATCGTGCGCGACCGCACGGAGGCGTTCGACGGCATCCTGCACCCTCGTGAGGGGTACTACGAGCCGCACTACGCGCCTGACCCGCTCACCGCCGTGAGACTGATCACGGACGCGGGTGGTGTCGCGATCATCGCACACCCCTCGACCGCGGGCCGTGACCGCATGATGCCCGTGCCGTTCGTCGAGCGCCTGATCGAGGAGGGGCTCGGCGGTTTCGAGATCGACCATCGCGAGAACACGGAGTCCGGCAAGCGCGTGCTGCGGGATCTGGCGAAGAAGCACGACCTGATCGTCACGGGATCGAGCGACTATCACGGCAGCGGCAAGCCGAACCGGCCGGGGGAGAACACCACCTCGGACGAGATGGTGGCGCGGCTCGTCGACCGCGCCACCGGGTTCTCGCCGCGTTATCCCTGACGCGCGATCGCGTCGAGCGTCGCGAGTTCGTCGTCCGTCAGCCGGATGGCACCGGCCGCGATGTTCTGCTCGAGGTGCTGCAGGTCGCCCGTGCCGGGGATGGCCAGGACGTTGGGTCCACGATGAAGTGTCCATGCGAGGCGGATCTGCGCGGATGTCGCGCCATGAGCGGCGGCGACGGCGTCCACTTCGGAGGCTCCCGTCTCGTCGTGAGCTCCGCCGGGGAGCGCGCCGGGTACCGCTGCACCCATCGCGAAGAACGGCACGAACGCGATGCCGCGCTCGCGGGTGAGGGCGAGCACCTCGTCGTCCGCCCGCTCGGTGAGCGAGTAGCGGTTCTGCACGCACACGATCGGAGCCACGCCCAGGGCTTCGATGAGCTGCACCCCTGACACGTTCGAGACGCCGATTGCGCCCAGCAGCCCGTCGTCGCGCAGTTCCGCGAGTGCGCCGATGTGATCTGCGAGCGTGCCCTCCTCTTTGCCGAGGCTCGAGCCCCAGCGCAGGTTCACGACGTCGACGCGCTCGACGCCGAGCTGGCGGATGTTCTCCTCGACCTGGGCGCGCAGCTGCTCGGGCCGAGCATAGGGCTCGAACTCTCCCTCACGGCTGCGCGCGGGGCCGACCTTGGTCGTGAGCACGATGTCGCGATCGTAAGGCTGCAGAGCAGTCGCGATGAGCTCGTTGGACGAGCGGACGCCGTTGAAGTAGAAGGCCGCGGTGTCGATGTGGTTGACGCCGAGCTCGACCGCCCGGCGCAGCACCGCGATCGCCGCGTCACGGTCGCGCGGCTTCGGATCCCACGGCATGCCCGTGAGACGCATCGCCCCGAAGCCGAGGCGGTTGACGGTGCGGTCGCCGAGCTGCCAGGTTCCGGCGGATGCGGCTGCGAGGGGGAGGAGGTCGTTCTGTGCTGTCATGCATTCAGAGTCGCTCGCAGTCGAGGGGAATCGCGACGGCTGGCAGGATGTTGCCACGGAGGACGTCGAGCGGCGCCACTCGAGCACGATGGAGGCATGGCGATCATGACACGGACCGAGGAGAGCGTCGTCGTCGTGCGCGGCGAGGCCGAGGTCATGCGCAGAACCGCGCGCCTGTTCGAGAATGCGACGGACATCGCGTGCGCCGCGAACGACCTCGCGAGCTGGCGGTGGGCGTCGACAGGACCGGCCGCGATGCCCCCGCCTCCTGCAGGTGCGACCGTGCGCAAGGTCTTCCGCAGCGGCACGCTGCTCGATCCCGGGTGGTCGCAGCGTCTCGATCACATCCGCAGCAACCCGGGCGTCTCGATCCGGGTCACCGGCGACGAGGTCAACGAGACCATCATCCTCGACCGGCGTGTGGCGATCCTCGCGGGCGATCGGCGCGCCGGCGAGCGCACCTACAGCATCATCACGCAGCGCGACGCAGTGCAGGGCGTGACCTCGCTGTTCGAGGCCGCATGGCGCGCGTCGACGGATCTCGACGTGCACGACGCCGCGAGCGCCGAGATCAGGCAGCTCGCGCCGCAGGTCCTCGATCTGCTCGGCGCGGGTGTCAAGGACGAGTCTGCGGCGCGGGCCATGGGCTTGAGCGTCCGCACCTACCGCAGAAGGGTGGCCGAACTCATGGAGGCCCTCGGCGCGGAGTCGCGCTTTCAAGCCGGAGTGCGGGCCCGGGAACTCGGCCTGGTCTAGACAGAAGGGGCGGATGCCGCAGCATCCGCCCCTTCGGCGATCATCAGGCTCCGACGACCGGACCCGCTCCGGCTCCGCCCGAGCCGCCGCCGCCGCGGCGGCGACGGCGGCGGCGCGCGGGAGCGGGCTTGCCGTCGTGGTGCTCCTTGCCGGCACCGTCGTGGGTTCCGGCGCCCTCGGCCGAGCGGTCGGCCTGTGCGGTGTCGTTCGAGCCTTGTGCGTCTGCGCCGCTGTCGGCACCCTCGGCGAAGGTGGATCCGACCTGGTCCGCATTGCCGCGACGACGGCGGCGACGGCGCGTGCCGGATTCCGTGGAGCCCTCGGCCGCGGCATCCGCTGCCCGCTCGGCGCGCGGAGCGCGCGCCGGCTTCTCGGCCTTGGGAGCCGTCACCAGGCGACCCTTGGTACCCGCGGGGATGTCGAGGTCTTCGAAGAGGTGGGGACTGGACGAGTAGGTCTCGACGGGCTCGGGCTGACCGAACTCGAGGGCGCGGTTGATGAGGGCCCACTTGTGCAGGTCCTCCCAGTCCACGAACGTCACGGCGATGCCGGTCTTTCCCGCACGTCCGGTGCGGCCTGCCCGGTGGAGGTACGTCTTGTCCTCGTCGGGGATCGTGTGGTTGATCACGTGCGTCACGTCGTCGACGTCGATGCCGCGGGCGGCGACGTCTGTGGCGACGAGGACGTCCTTCTTGCCGGCCTTGAACGCGGCCATCGAGCGCTCGCGCTGGTCCTGGCCCATGTCGCCGTGCACTCCGCCGACATTGAAGCCGCGGTCGCTGAGCTCGTCGACCAGACGTTGCGCGGCGCGCTTGGTGCGGGTGAAGATCACGGTCTTGCCGCGACCCTCGGCCTGCAGGATGCGGGCGATGATCTCGTCCTTGTCCATGGAATGCGCCCGGTACACGAGGTGCTTGATGTTCGCCTGCGTGAGGCCCTCATCGGGGTCGGTCGCGCGGATGTGGATCGGGTTCGACATGAATCGTCGAGCCAGAGCGACGATCGGTCCGGGCATGGTCGCCGAGAACAGCTGCGTGTGCCGCACGGCGGGGACCTTCTGGAAGATCTTCTCGATGTCGGCGAGGAAGCCGAGGTCGAGCATCTTGTCGGCCTCGTCGAGCACGACCTCGGTCGCGTGAGACAGGTCGAGCAGGCGCTGGCCTGCGAGGTCGATCAGGCGGCCGGGGGTTCCGACCACGATCTGCGCGCCGGCCTTGAGCTGGTCGATCTGCCCCTCGTAGGCCTTGCCGCCGTAGATCGCGACGACGCTGGTGGAGCGGTTGCTGGTGAGCAGGTCGATGTCCTCGTACACCTGCACCGCGAGTTCGCGGGTGGGAACCACGATGAGCGCCTTGACGCCGTGCTCGGGGTCGAGGCCGAGGCGCTGGACGACCGGGATGCCGAAACCGAAGGTCTTGCCGGTTCCGGTCTTGGCCTGGCCGATGATGTCCTGGCCGGGCAGGCCAAGGGGGATGGTCTGCTCCTGGATGGGGAACGCGTCGACGATGCCCTTGGAGGCGAGCGCGTCGATGATGTCCTGATCGATACCGAGATCAGCGAAGGTTGTCACTATGTTCAGGTGCCTGTCCGGCGACATGGAACAGTCGCCTCGTCATGGATCCACGCCCTCTGCGTGCCACAGGCGCGGGGCCCCGCTCCGACGGCGGGGACGACACCAGCCTACCCGAGGGCGCCCGGGACCCTCGAGAGGTGCCCGCCACGAGTAGTGTGAAGCCGTGGTGAACTGGTTCTGGAATCGCAGCAAGACCCCGCGCCGCACGCTCGCGCTGCGCAGCCGCGGCGAGCAGAGCGGCGCGACGCGCGTCGACTTCGCCGAACTCGCTCCCGAGCTCAACCGCTTCCTCGGGCAGGCGGCCTACCTCCAGCTCGGCTACTTCGAGACGCTCACCCGTCTCATCCGGGCGACGCCAGAGCTCTCCGAGAAGGAGTCGCTGTCTCGCGCAGCGGGCGCCACGCTCACCAAGCACCGCGCGATCGTGGATCTCATCGCGGCGCGCGGCGAGGACCCGACGCAGCTCATGCTGCCGTTCCGCGAGAACCTCGACGCGTTCCGGCGCAAGACGATCGGTGCGCGCCCGCAAGAGACCATGCTGGCCGTGCACATCACCGCGGGCATGCTCGACGACTTCTACCTGGCCCTCGCCTCGAGCTATGGCGAGACGGGGGAGAAGGTGCGTCAGATCCTCAGTGAGGACGATGCGCGCCACGAGATCGTCGCGATCATCCAGGAGACGATCGAGAGTGACGAGGAGTGGCGGTCGCTGCTGTCGATGTGGGCGCGCCGTCTCGTCGGCGACACGATCCTCGTCTGCCGATCGGCGCTGCGCCCCGAGCGCCTCGCAGCGGCGGATGACGAGCGCATCGAGCCCGTGTACACGGAGCTCATGGGCGCGCACGCACGTCGCATGGACGCGATGGGGCTCGCCTCCTAGGCAGCCCGCAGGCGCCGGCCGGCTTCAGCGGTGCGCGAGAGGTCGGAGTTCTTCGGCGACGCGCCGCGCGCAGAACGCCTCACGCGGCGCGTCGCAGGAGAACTCCGACGATTCACGCGCGCGTGCGGATGCCGGAGAGGACGAAACCGGGTCTCAGATGCCGAGCGCGACCTTGGCCGCGGCATCCGACCGTCGACGTACCGCGACGATGGCGATCGTCGCGAGGGCTGCGACGATGACGGAGCCGAGAACACTCGCCAGCCACAGCCACACGCTGTCCTCGCCGACGCCGGCCCACTGGGAGCCGGTGTAGACGATCGCGGCCAGGGCCGTGGCGATCGCCGGGGTCACCGCGACGCCGCGCAGTTCACGCCCGGCGATCAGGTAATGAGCGGCGATGCCGAGCACGCACGCTCCGATGAGTGCGAGAAGGATGTACACGGCTCAGGCGACGAAGCCGACGCGGCGGGACTCTTCGGTGCCCAGCTCGATGTAGGCGAGGTTCGCGGTCGGGACGAGGTAGGAGTTGCCCTTGACATCGGCGAAGTCGAGGTGCGTCGAGCTCTGCTCGAGAGCGGCGGTCACCTTGGCGCGCACCTCATCGGCGCTGGCGGAGGTCTCGAAGTTCAGTTCGCGGCCGGTGTTGACGATGCCGATGCGGATTTCCACGCGTGCTCCCTGGGTGTGAGGCTACTGACTGCGCCCAACTCTACCCCGGCGGGCAGGGCCAGGATCGCTCACGGCGCGGGTTACGCCGTGAGCGCACATCGTCGTGTGGAGGGCATCTCGATCTCGATGTCCGCGCGTCCCAGTAGCGTGGATTCCATGACACAGGATGCTGCGCAACGGGCCGTCGTCGGTGCCCCGGCGACGGCATCCGGCGTCATCATCGGCGCCCCGGGCACGGGGAAGACCCGCACCCTCGTCGATCGCGTGGTGCATCTCCTCGACGCCGAGGGCCTGCGCCCGGAGGAGCTGATCGTGCTGACGCCGAATCGGCAGGCGGCCACCGCGCTGCGCGACCGCATCGGCGTGCGCATCGGGCAGGCGACGCCCGGCCCGCTCGCCCGGTCTCTCGGGTCTTTCGCGTTCCAGGTCGTGCGCGGCGCGATGGTGCGGGCAGGACTCGAGCCGCCCGCGCTTCTCACCGGGGCCGATCAGGATCGGCTGATCGCCGAGCTCCTCGCCGGAGACGCGGAGGACGAGCGCATCCCCTGGCCGGAGGCGCTGAGTGCCCCCGTACGTCTGTCCAAGGGATTCCGTACCGAGCTGCGCGCGTTCCTCGCCGAGTGCACCGAGCTGGGAGCCGGGCCCGACGAGCTCCGCGCGGCGGGAGAACCCGCGTGGGCCGCCGTGGCGGAGTTCCTCGTCGAGTACCGCGGTGTGCTCGACGCGGCACGCTCCGCTCACCGTGACGCAGCCGACCTGGTCGCCGAGGCGGGGGCGATCCTGCACACGGCGGATGCCGCGACCCTCGGACCGCTCGCGGCTCTGCGGGTCGTGCTGATCGACGATGCGCAGGAGCTCACGCGCGGCGGCGTCGCCCTCGTCCAGGCTCTGCAGGCGCGAGGGATCGCCGTGCTCGCCTTCGGCGATCCCGACATCTCGTCCGGCGCGTTCCGGGGCGCGAGCCCCGAGCTGTTCGCTCAGCTCGCCGGCGCCCTCGGCACGGTGCACGTGCTCGACGGCCCGCACCGGCAGGCGCCGGCGCTCACCGCTCTCACGCGCACCGTGACCCAGGCGATCGGCGTATCAGGGCGCGTCGAGCACCGCCGCGCTCCCGGGCCGGTCGCGGAGCCGGAGGCCGACGCCTCGGTGACGACGTTCATCGCCCCCTCGCCCTACGAGGAGCTCGATCGGATCGCCGGCGTGATGCGCGACTGGCATCTCAACGACTCTCTTCCGTGGGACCGGATGGCTGTCATCGCCCACGACACCCGTCAGGTCACGATGCTCGAGGCGGAACTGGCTGCGCGCGAGATCCCGACCAGAGCCGCAGGTGTGCAGCGTCCGCTCGGCAGCGAGACGATCGTGCGCGACATCGTGAGCGCCGTGCGGCTCGCGCTCACCCCCGTCGAGGATCGGACACCGCAGGAGCTCGAAGAGGCGCTGCGCACGCCGTTCGGAGGCATGGACGCGATCGGCCTGCGGCGTCTGCGCGCGCGGCTGCGGCACATCGAGCTCGAGAACGGCGGGTCGACCCCCGCGCGCGAACTGCTGCGTCAGGCGTTCGCGGCTCCCGCGCACTTCGACCTCATCGACGCCGCAGAGGCCCGCTCGGCCGCACGATTCGCGACGACGATCGCGGAGGTCGCAGAGGCAGCCGAGCGCGGCGAGACGATCCACGACCTGCTCTGGCGCGTGTGGGATCAGTCGCGTGCCGTCGACGGCCGACGCCTTCATGTCGCCTGGCGTGAGACCGCTCTGCAGGCCGGCGGCGCTGAGACCGCGCGAGCCCTCGACGCGCTGGTCTCGCTGTTCGACGCGGCGAAGAGGTTCGTCGAGCGGGCGCCGAACGAGAGGCCAGAGGTCTTCGTGCGCGACATCCTGGACAGCGAGATCCCCGAGGACTCCCTGTCGAGTCCCGAACGACCCGGCCGGGTCACGCTGCTCACGCCGGCCACGGCTCTGGGCACCGAGTTCGACGCGGTCGTGGTGGCCGGCGTGCAGGACGGCGTCTGGCCGAACGTGCGGCTGCGCGGCGGGATGCTGCAGACCTGGCGCCTCGCCGATGTGATCACCGCCGCGCGCGGGGGAGCAGTGTTCGAAGAACCGGGCGTCCTCGATCGACGTCGCTCGGCTCTGCACGACGAGCTGCGCCTCTTCGTCCGCGCCGTCTCACGAGCGCGACGGCGCCTGCTGGTCACAGCGGTCGACGACGACGACATGTCGCCGAGTGCCTTCTTCGGCTTCCTGCCGCAGCCGGATCCGCCCGAGATGCACGCCTCGGCCGAGCATCCGCTCACCCTGCGCGGTCTCGTCGCGCGTCACCGCCGGGCCCTCACGACGTCCTCCTCCGCGACGGTCCGCGCGGATGCGGCGCGGCAGCTCGCAGTGCTGGCTCGCGAAGGCGTGCCGGGTGCCGACCCGGCCGAGTGGTACGGGGTGCTGCCGCCGACGACCGATGCCCCTCTGCGAGACCTCGCGGTCGACGGTGCCAGCGTGTCGCCGTCGAAGATGGAGTCCTTCGAGGAGTGCGGCGTCAACTGGGTGGTCGCAGCCCTCGGCGGCGACACCGTGATGCCGCCGACCGCGGGTATCGGCACGATCGTGCACGAGGCGATGGAGAAGGTCCCTGACGGCGACTTGGAGCGCATGCGGGCGATCGTCGCCGAGCATTGGCCGGAGCTCGACTTCGAGACGGAGTGGATCGGGCGCAAAGAGCGCCGACGCGCGGACCTGCTCGTCGAGAGACTGCACGCCTATCTCGGAGACGTCCGCGCCGACGGAGGACGGATCATCGCGAGCGAGGTGGAGTTCCGGTTCGCGGTCGATGTGGGCGACGAGCCGGCGGTGCGAGAGGTCGGCGAGGACCGCAGCGGCCAGGCGATCATCCACGGTTTCATCGACCGCGTCGAAGCGTACCCGGCCGGTGCGGGCGACCACGCACACGCGCGAGGGCGGGGGGCCGAGCGCATCACCGCGAGATCGGAGAGCGAGAGGGTCGTCATCGTCGACCTCAAGACGGGCAAGAACGACCCCGAGTCCGACGCCGGAGTGCTCGAGCACGCACAGCTCGCGGCATATCAGCTGGCCGTGCAGCAGGGCCTCATCGACGGCGCCGACCCGGCGGCGCTCGCGGGCGCGAGGCTGGTGCTCGTATCCAAGACGCTGGCGAAGAGCGACTATCGGATCGCCCATCAGCACACTCTCGACGACGAGGGACGCACCGCGTTCCTCCTGCGCGTGGCCGAGGCCGCTCGTGGCATGGCGGCGTCGAGCTTCACCGCCCAGGTCGAAGCGCATTGCGCCGACACGCAGGGGAACCGAGTCAAGCCCTGCAGGATCCACTCTGTGCCGGCGGTGAGCGCATGAGCCTTCTGCAGACGGCGACCTCCGTGTGGGCGGGCACGCTGAACCTCTCGGCGACCGACGTCGCGGCGGCGCTGGGCCAGCCGTCTCCGACCGCTGCGCAGCAGCGCGTCATCGAAGCCCCGCCCGCACCGGCACTCGTGGTCGCGGGAGCGGGCAGCGGCAAGACCGAGACGATGTCGGGCCGTGTCGTGTGGCTCGTGGCGAACGGACACGTGCGCCGGGACGAGATCCTCGGCCTCACGTTCACACGCAAGGCGGCGGGCGAGCTCGCCGAGCGCATCGGCGCCCGCCTGGCCGTGATCGACGAGTACGGGCGGCGCGGGCTCCTGCCGTACCTCTCCGAGATCGTGTCCTCGGGCGCGCTGCGCCGCGTCGACGAGTCCGCACAGGGGCGCCAGCGCGAACTCGTGCGGCGCCACGTGCTCGACGAGCTGGCGGCGTCGTACGCGACCGGATGGGATCCCGCCACGCCCCGATCCGCCGAGGACCTGATGATCCGTCCCCGCGTGTCGACCTACAACGCCTTCGCCGACGGCATCGTACGCGAGCACGCCGCGCGTATCGGTCGTGATGCGGACGTTGCGATGCTGAGTCAGGCCGCATCATGGATGCTGGCCCGAGAGGTCGTGCTGCGCAGCGACCTGCCCGAGCTCGAGGAGATCGACTACACCCTAGGCACCGTCATCGACGCCGTGCAGCGGCTCGCGGGCGACGTCCTCGACCATCGGGTCGACCTCGGCGAGGCCGAGCGCATCGCGCGCGAGCAGGCGTTCGCGTTCGAGCCGTATCGCAGCAACGGCGACGTCGACAAGGCGGCGGCGAATCTGCTCAGCCTGCCGACGCTCACAGCACTCGTCCGCGAGTACATCTCCGAGAAGGCCCGGCGCGGAGTGCTGGATTTCGCCGACCAGGTCGGCGGCGCCTACGACATCATCGAGTCGGCACCCGATGTGCGCGAAGAGCTGCGCGAGCAGCACCGGGTGGTCCTGCTGGACGAGTATCAGGACACCTCGGTGATCCAGACCCGGTTCCTCGCCGAGCTGTTCCGCGACTCCGCGGTGATGGCTGTCGGCGACCCGCACCAGTCGATCTACGGGTGGCGCGGCGCGAGCGCGGACAACCTCTACGCGTTCTCCCGGGCCTTCTCGCGTGCGGGTGACGCGCAGACGTACAGTCTCATGACGAGCTGGCGCAACGATCGCCGCATCCTCGACATCGCGAACGAGGTGCTCGTGCCGCTGCAGCGTCCGGGGCTCGACGTGCCGCCGCTCGAACCGCGGCCGGGTGCGGGAGACGGCCGCGCCGAGGTGCGCTTCCCGTTCACGGTTGACGAAGAGGCCGATGCGGTCGCGACATGGTTCGCCGACCGTCGCGCCGCTCATGACGCCCCGGCGGCAGGCCGGCCGCACACGGGCGCGATCCTGTTCCGCTCCAAGAAGCACATGCAGACGTTCGCAGCGGCCCTGGCTGCGCGCGGCATACCGCATCGCATCCTCGGCCTCGGCGGTCTCCTGTCGACCCCTGAGGTCGTCGACGTCGTCTCGACCCTGCGCGTCGTGCACGACCCGACTGCGGGGTCTGCGCTGATCCGACTGCTCACCGGACCGCGATTCCGCATCGGCGTGGCCGACATGGCGGCACTGTACGACCTCGGCCGCCGTCTCTCCGAGACCGACACCGGCATGAGCCCGCTGCCGGAGGAGGTCCGCATCCGACTGCGATCCTCTCGTGGAGCCGATGAAGCGATCTCGATCGTCGACGCGGTCGACGTCGTGCGCGCGGTCCGCGACGACTATCGCATGATCGACGGGATCAGTGCGGAAGGTCGTGCCCGGATCCGCGCAGCAGGCGAGATGCTCGAGCGTCTGCGGCGGGCTTCGGCGCAGCCGATCCCCGAGCTCATCCGGCTGATCGAGCTCGAGCTGCGACTGGACATCGAGCTCGCGGCGAACGAGACACGAGGACCTGCGCGCGTCGCGGCGACGCAGCTGCGCGCCTTCGCAGACGAGGTGCGCGCGTTCCTCTCCGCCGATGAGCGGGGGACCATCGGCAGCCTCCTCGCCTGGCTCGACAAGGCTGAGAGCACCGACGAGCTGATGCCGCGTCCCGAGCCCCCGGAGCCTGGAGTGGTGCAGCTGCTGACCATCCACGGCTCCAAGGGGCTCGAGTGGGATGCGGTGGCGGTGGTGCGTCTCGTCGCGGACGAGCTGCCGAGCCGCCCGACGGACACGTCCGGATGGTTCGGATTCGGAGTGGTTCCGTTCGCGTTGCGCGGCGATCGCGATGCGCTGCCGCGCTTCTCGTGGGATCCCGACGAGGCCGTCGCGGGTGAGACCGATCCGGCGAAGCGGCTCAAAGCCGGCATCGCCTCGCTCACCAGCGCCAGCAAGACGGCTCCGGGTGCCCTCACCGTGTTCAAGGCGGCGTACCGCGATTACCAGCAGCAGGAGGAGCGCCGGCTCGCGTACGTCGCGGTGACCCGCGCCCGTACCGATCTGCTGCTCACGGGCGCGCATTGGGCGGGGCAGAAGAAGCCGCGCGTGCCGAGCCCGTATCTGCTGCAGGCGATGGAGGTGCTCGGCCTCGATCCGATCGCTCCCGTCGACCCCGAGCAGAACCCGTACGACGGTCCCGGTGCGACCCTCACCTGGCCCCTGGATCCGCTCGGCGCCCGGCGGACGGTCGTCCAGGCTGCGGCCGATGCGGTCCGCGAAGCCGCGCTGCACACGCCTCAGCCGAGCCCCGAGCTCGAGCGTCTGCTGGCCGAGCGCGCAGCGCGCCTGCAGGGGACGGATGTGCCACCGCCGACGCGTGTGCCCGCATCCAGGTTCAAGGACTACGTCACCGACTTCGGCGGCACGCTCTCATCGATCGTGCGGCCCATGCCAGAGCGACCGTACCGCCAGACGCGTCTCGGCACCCTCTTCCACGCGTGGGTCGAGCGCCGGAGCGGACAGGTCGGCGTGGGCACCCGAGCGGACGAGGCCCTGTGGGAGCTCGACGAAGACGACGCGGCGTCTGCCACGGGCGACGTCTCTGTCGCGGATGCCGCCGATCTCGGCAGCCTGCAGGAGATCTTCGAACGCAGCGAGTGGGGATCGCTCAAGCCGATCGCCGTCGAGATCGAGATCGACTTCGCCCTGGGTGGGGAGCCGGGCGAGTCGCTCTCGGATACCGGTGAGCCGGAGCGGCACGAGGGCCACGTCGTGATCTGCAAGCTCGACGCCGTCTATCGCCGCGAGGATCGCGGGGGGCGCATCGAGATCGTCGACTGGAAGACGGGCAAGGCGCCGCGGACGCCTGCGGAACGAGAAGAGCGGATGCTGCAGCTCGCCCTGTACCGGCTGGCCTACCACCGTCGGTTCGGCGTGCCGCTGGAAGAGATCGACGTCGCGCTGTACTACGTGGCGGACGATCTCGTGATCCGCGGTGACCGGGTCTACTCGGAGTCGGAGCTCTTCCACCGCTGGAGTGCGGCGCGCGCGGCGCGCTGAGCCTCGTCTTCGGGAGAGGTGCCCTCGTCCTCGCCCTGGGAGATCCCGGATCCGCCGCCGTCGGATGTCGATGGGCGCAGCGAGGAGAGATCCTCCGTGTCCAAGGCCGCAGCCTCGGCGCGATGCGCAGCGTCGTTCTGAGCATCGTCGCCGTCCACGGCTTCGGCACGCTCGGGGGCGTCGAGATCTTCGTCGCGCCAGAGCTCGTTCGGATTGTAGGCATCCGTCTGCATCGAGGTGTCGACGGCTGCCACGGCGCTCGCCGGCACGCTGTCCAGCGCGTCCATCGCCGAGTCGACGCCCTCGCCGCGAGACGAGATCACCGTGAGGTCGTCGGAGTGAAGCCCGTCAGCGAGAGCCTCGAGCAATGCGGCGGCATCGTCGACGATGTCCGCCCGGCGCAGAGAATCGCCGTGCACGAGCCAGCGCGCGAACTCCAGTTCGGCGAGCAGCCGGGCCCGCACCTCGATCGCCGCGTCAGGCGTGCGCTGCGAGGCGCGCGCGTACGCGGCCTGCACGTCGTCGGCCGCCTCCGGGGCTGCGGAGAGCCAGGCGAGGTCGATCGCAGGATCGCCGACCGACAACGCGTGCCAGCCGACCAGACCTGAGACCTGAGGTCCGAGATCAGCGTCGTCGACGAACAGGAAGGATGTGGCCTGCACGCCCCCCAGTGTCACTGTGGACTCGAACCGCCACAGGTCGTCATCGGCGACGGCCTCGCGCCAGCGCACCGTCAGACGCGCGGGAACGCGCCCGGTCGAGGCGGCCGCGTCGACGACGCGGCCGATCTCGTCGCGGGTCTCCTGGGCCGAGCGCGCCGGCAACCCCGCACCGCGCACCACGGAGGTCGGCATCGCATGCACGGCGGCGATCGCCGCGCCCATCGACTCTGCGGCGCCGCGCCCGGCGGGCACATGAGCAGCTTCGATCTGAAAGCCGGGAAGGAGCTCGGTGACCAGGGCTCGTCCGTCGCTCACGCGGGTCTCGCCGATGTACTCGGGGATCCGGAACGGCAGCATCGCCCGGGCTCCAGCCGTCAGCGCTCTCAGTGCGAGCGCCTCCGCGGCGAGCTCTGTCGCAGCCTCATCGTCGTCTGCGACGCGGATCGCGAGCTCGCGCCCGTCGCTCAGCGATGCGATGGCGGAGTCGAAACGACCGTCGCCACCGGCGGTCAGGGCACGGGCGCCCGTCACCTCCGCCCCGGGCAGTGCGGCTGTCACGGCCGCGGCTAGAGTGAAAGGAGAGCGTCCCATCCCCCCAGGGTAGGTCGGCTCAGGGGCGGTCCTGCCTCCGCCACGCCCGTGAGAGAGGGAGTCGATGACCATTCCGCCCATGTCCATCGATCGCGCGGGGGATCTGCGCGACAGTCCGGGCATCCTCGAGCAGCTGCGCGCCGACGCGACGAGCACCGTCGTCGCGGTGCGTGACGGGCGGGTGCGGGTGGAAGACGACCGTCTGTTGCGGGTCGGCGCAGCCGACGTCACGGACGCCACCTGGGCTCTTCTCGGACGCGACGCCGACGGCGGGGCGGTGCTCCTGGCGGCGCTGCCACCAGAGGCCGGCACCATCGACGCCGCCCCCGAGGAGACCTGGCTCGGACTGCGCGACGTGGGCGGCCGCCTCGGCGATGCGGACACCGATCTGCTGATCGAGGCGCTCGCTCTCGCCGGATGGCTTCGCGACGCGCCGTTCTGCCCGAGCTGCGGCGGCGGAACCGAGCTGCGTCAGGCAGGGTGGTCGCGCCGCTGCCTGGTGTGCGGCCGCGAGCACTTCCCGCGCACGGATCCGGCCGTCATCGTCGCCGTCGAGAGCCGCGACGGCGAGCGCCTGCTGCTGGGCGCGAACGCGAACTGGGGCGGGCGCATGTATTCCTGTTTCGCCGGGTTCGCCGAGGCGGGGGAGTCGCTCGAGACGACCGTGCACCGCGAGATCGAGGAGGAGTCGGGCGTCCGGCTGCACAGCCTCCGCTACGTCTCCTCCCAGCCGTGGCCGTTCCCGCGGTCGCTCATGATCGGCTTCCGCGCGGTCGTCGACGACGAGGACGCCGCGCGCCCTGACGGCGAGGAGATCATCGACGTGCGCTGGTTCACCCGGGCCGAGATCGGCTCGGCGCTCGAGGGCGAGGGCCCGGTCGGACTCCCCGGCAAAGCGTCGATCGCCAGGGCTCTGATCGCCGGCTGGTACGAGGAACGCGCGTGAGTGCGCTCGACGCGCTCGACGAACGGCAGCGGGAGGCGGCATCCGTGCTGCGCGGTCCGGTCGCGGTGCTGGCCGGAGCCGGCACGGGCAAGACGCGTGTGATCACGCACCGGATCGCGCACGGGGTCGACACGGGCGCCTATTCGCCCTCACGCGTGATGGCTGTCACGTTCACGGCGAAGGCAGCCGGGGAGCTCCGCGGGCGACTGCGTGCTCTCGGCGTCGAGGGCGTCGCTGCCCGCACCTTCCATGCGGCGGCCCTCGCGCAGCTGAACTTCTTCTGGCCCACGCTGGCGGGTTCTCCGGCGCCGAGCATCATCGACAACAAGGTGCGGATGCTGGGCCAGGCCGCCGATGCCATGCGCCTGCGTCCGAGCACGGCCACACTGCGCGACATCGCCTCCGAGATCGAGTGGCGCAAGGTCTCGATGCTGTCGATCGATCAGCATGCGGCTCTGGGGCGCACCGTGACGGGCGTCGATGCCACGCAGCTCGTCGAGCTGCAGCGCGCGTACGAGGCGCTCAAGGACGAGCGCCACCAGCTCGACTTCGAGGACGTGCTGCTGGCGTGCGCGGGGATGCTCGAGGCGGAGCCGCGGGTGGCGGCATCCGTCCACGAGCAGTACCGGCACTTCACGGTCGACGAGTACCAGGACGTCTCGCCGCTGCAGAACCGGCTGCTCGAACTGTGGCTGGGCGACCGCCGCGACATCTGCGTGGTGGGCGATGCCAGTCAGACGATCTATTCGTTCGCAGGGGCCGAGCAACGGTTCCTGCTCGACTTCGAACGGCGTCATCCCGACGCGACCGTCGTGCGGCTCGAGACGAACTACCGTTCGCAGGCGCCGATCCTCGCCGCGGCCAACGCTCTGATGCGCGGGCGTCCGGGTGCGCTCGAGCTCGTGCCGGCTCGCGATTCCTTCTCGGCCGATCCGCCGACCGTCACCGCCTACGACACCGAAGGAGAAGAGGCCGCGGGCATAGCCGCCGCGATCGCCGCGCGCATAGAGAGCGGAACCTCGCCCTCCGAGATCGCCGTGCTCTATCGCGCTCACTCTCAGTCGGGCGTGCTGCAGCAGGCTCTCGCCGCGCAGGGCATCGCCACATCGGTGCTGGGCGGTACGCGTTTCTTCGCCATGCCGGAGGTGCGCCAGGCGATCCTCGCGCTGCGAGCCGCAGCCGTCGCGCCGACCGAGCACGGATTCCTTCCCGGCGTGCAGCGCGTCCTGCGCGAGCTCGGCCTGACGGACGAGCCACCGGCAGCCGGCGGTGCGCAGCGTGACGGCTGGGAGGCACGACGCGCGATTCTGAGACTCGCCGAGGAAGCAGGGCCCGACGAGACGCTTCGCAGCTTCAGCGATGCGCTGATGGCTCGCGCGAAGGACCAGCATGAGCCCACTCTGCGCACCGTGACGCTGTCGACCCTGCATGCGGCCAAGGGCCTCGAATGGCCGCACGTGCATCTGGCGGGCTGGGCAGAGGGGGCGCTGCCGATCTCGTACGCCACGGGCTTCGAAGCGATCGACGAGGAACGGCGGCTGGCGTATGTCGGCGTCACGCGCGCCGCGCGAACCCTGTCGCTGTCGTGGTCGCGTTCGGCCGGACGGGGAGAGAGGGCGCCGTCGCGCTTTCTCGCAGAGATCGGGACGGCTGCTCGCGGCACCGGCATTCTTCGTGAAACCGCACCGAACGCCACACCCGCCCGCCGGACTCGCTGACCTCCACGAACGATCCGGCAGAGGCTCCCTCGGCGAGCAGACGCGCCGCAAGGGTCGCTGCCTCGGCGACCTGGGCCGCGCCGATCGGACCGGGGTTGCGGCCGACGAGCTGAGCATGCATGCGCGGCCACGCGGGGTCGCGGTCGCGTTCGTGCGCGTCGCGACAGCTCAGACAGGGCGTCTCTCCGGGGATCACGAGCGGGCCGACCGTCGTGCGTCCGCGTTCGAGCGCGACCGGAAGATGGGTGATGTCGTCGCGCAGGTAGCTCGCGAGGTGCAGGGCGGCTGCGGCGCCCCGCACCAGGATGACTCCGCAGTCGCGCGAATCCGCACGATCACCCGGTTCGACTCCCTCGTCGGCGAGCGCTTCGCGCATGCGGTACTCGCATCGGCCGTCGGTCATCCCGATGGTCTCGACCCACGCCGACCGCGGTGCGGGCGCATCGTCGACGAGCAGGGGACGCAGGCGGGCCAGCAGCAGCTGAGCTTCACGCCTGGGTGCGCCGGCCCCGTGCGCGATCACGTCGAAGGCGTTCATGCGGAAGCCCTCGGCCATCCGCGTCAGCAACGGCACCACCCACGGGGCGTCGACGGGAAGCCTGACGTCGCCGTCCACTCCGAGCTGCAGCGTCTCGCTGTCGCGCCACAGCAGCGGCACGCCGGGGTCCAGTCGGGTGATCGTCTTCGGGCTCAGCGGTGACATACCCCGATTCTGCGGAACCGGGCTCGCCCGTGGGGCGCGTCGGACGGATCCGTGGAGAATCCGCCCGGTTTCACTGCCTGTGCAGGAAGAGTGGACGCCGCATCTCCTGAGCGGCGTCCCGCTCGCTCAGACGGGCTTGGCGTCGCCGCCTGCGTCGCCTGCCGGGTCGTCCCCGTCCTCATCGCCTGTGAGGGTGCCGGCATCCGGAGTGTCATCCGGTGAGGCGTCCCCGCTGTCCGAGAAGTCCTCTCCGTCGAGCAGCCGCGCGAGCGCCTCGTCCATCTCATCGGCGACGGGCTGTTCGCCGCGCGCCACGGCCTGCAGCCGCGCGATCAGGGCGGTCGGGTCGTCGATATCGGATGCCTGCGGCATGAGGTCGGGGTAGTCCCACAGCGAATCGCGCGCGGCGATGCCGACGGCATCCGTCACCGCCTGCCACATCGCCGACGCCTCCCGAAGCCGTCGAGGGCGCAGCTTCAGGCCGACCAGTGCACCGAGAGCGTCCTCAGCCGGTCCGCCCACCGCCCGGCGGCGGCGCGCCGCCTCGGCGATCCTCACACTCTCCGGCAGGCGGGAGGTCGCCTGCGCGGTCACGACGTCGACCCAGCCGTCGATCGTCGCGACGAGGTTCTCCAGCCGGTCGAGCGCCTCGCGCTGCGCCTCGGTCTGCACGGGCAGCAGCGCTCCGCCCTCGATCGCGGCCCGCAGCTCCTCGGGATTGTTGGGGTCGAGCCGGCTCGCGACGTCTTCGAGGGCGTCGACGTCGACCGTGACCCCGCGGGCGAAGTCGGTGATCTGCGACATCACGTGCAGGTGCAGCCACTTCGCGTGGCGGTAGAGCCGGGCGTAGGCGAGCTCCCTGGTCGCGAGGTAGAGCGCGATCTGATCCTCGGGGATCTCCAGCCCCTCGCCGAAGGCGGTGAGGTTCTGCGGGATGACCGCTGCCGTGCCCGCGGGGAGAACGGGAATGCCCACATCCCCGCCCGAGACGACCTCGAGGGAGAGGTTGCCGAGCACCTGACCGAACTGCGCGGCGAACACGGAGCCGCCCAGACCCCGCATGAGCTTGCCCGCGCCCTGCACGAGTCCGCGCATCTCCTCAGGCACCTGCGTGTCGAGAGCGCTCGTCAGAGCATCGGCGATGCTCGTGGAGACCGGATCGGCGATCTCCTTCCACACCGGGAGGGTCGCCTCCACCCACTCTCCGCGCGTCATGGGCTGGGGAGCGTCGGCGAGCTCCGAGATCGTCGTCGCCTCGCCGAGCCACAGGTTCGCAAGCGCGAACGAGTCGACAAGAGAGGTGCGCGACCCGTCGGCGATTCCCTGGCCGTCGCGATTCGCGATGTGCAGGGCCTGGCGAAGCGCGTTCTCCCACGCATCTCCGCCGAAAGCGCCCTGCAGCTGGGCCATGATGGTCTGCATCATGGCCGGGTCGAACTGGATGCCCTCCATGCCGCCCAGCATCTCGCGCAGCTGTTCGGGGTCGATGTCACCACCGCCCTGCCCGGACATCATCCGTCGCAGGAACTCCTGGAAGTCCTCGGGTGTGGGGTCGTTGTCTGACATGTCGCTCGCCTCTCAGCACGCCTATAGCCGTGGGATCTACGGTAGTCACAGAGACAGGCCCGCGACCCGGTTCGCTGTACGCCGCTCGCGAACGACGGAGGAATGCTGTGGATCGAACCCGGTCTGTGAAGCTCGGACTGGGCGTCTGGTCGCTGATCATCGCGCTGATCGCGCTGGTCGTGCTGACCTTCCTGCCGACGCCGTACGTGATCCAGCGGCCGGGACCGGTGTACAACACGCTCGGCACGGCCGCCGACAAGGACGGCGAGCAGGTCCCGCTGATCGCGGTCGACGGCGCCGAGACCTACGAGACGGCCGGCTCTCTCGATCTCACCACCGTGCAGGTCGTCGGCAACAGGCAGCGCACCCCCAGCTGGTTCGAGCTCGCCCTGGCGTGGACGGATTCGTCGAAGGCGGTCGTACCGCTCGACTCCGTGTTCCCCGAGGGCGTCACCACCGAAGAGCGCGACGCGCAGAACGCGACGCTCATGGTGGACTCGCAGCACGAGGCCACAGCGGCGGCGCTGAGTGAGCTGGGCTACGACACCGGCGCGCAGGTGGCGGTCGTCGAGGCGGTCGAGGGCACCCCGGCCGACGGGGTGCTCGAGACGGATGACGTCATCACCGCGATCGACGGGACGGCGGTCGACTCCGCCACGCAGCTCCGCGAGAAGATCCAGGATGCCGAGGGCTCGGCCGTCGAGCTGACGGTGCTGCGCGGCGGCGAGGAGAAGACGGTCGAGATCACGCCGGAGGAGCGCACCGCCGAGGGCAAGACCACCTGGGTCGTCGGCGTGACGCTGCGCACCGACTACGACTTCCCGATCGACGTGACGATCCAGCTGGACAACGTAGGGGGCCCCAGCGCCGGCATGATGTTCGCGCTCGGCATCATCGACACGCTCACTCCCGGCGAGCTCAACGGCGGAAAGGACGTCGCGGGGACCGGCACGATCGCGGCAGACGGCACGGTCGGCCCGATCGGCGGCATCCGGCAGAAGCTCTACGGCGCGAGGGATGCCGGGGCCGACTACTTCCTGGCCCCCGAATCCAACTGCGACGATGTCGTAGGCCACATCCCCGCCGGACTCACGGTCATCAGCACCTCGACCCTCGAGGAATCCGTGCACGCCCTCGAGGTGATCGCCGACGGGGGAGACGTCAGCGCTCTTCCGACCTGCGGTTAGAGTGCGGCCCGCGATGGGTAGGCCGTGATCTCGCTGTGACCGGACCGGGAGCCGCCCCATAGTTAGGCATGCCTAGGATGGGACCGTGACCTCGACCTCATCACCGAATCCGGCCGCGCCTCGAACTTCGCGGAGGATCGTCGGCGTCTCGCTGGTGATCCTGGCAGCGCTGATCGCGGCATTCTTCGTCTTCGCATCGCTGTACACCGAGTTCCTCTGGTTCGACCAGCTCGGCTTCACGAACGTGCTCACGACGCAGTGGTTCGCCACCGCGCTGATGTTCGCGCTCGGCTTCCTGGGCATGGCGGCGCCTCTCTTCGTCGTGATCCAGCTCGCGTATCGTCTGAGGCCCGTGTACGTCAGGCTCAGCTCGCAGCTCGACCGCTATCAGGAGGTCATCGAGCCCCTGCGCCGCCTGGCCATGTGGGGGATGCCTGTGTTCTTCGGCCTCTTCGCCGGCTTCTCCGCGGCGAGCCAGTGGAAGACCGTGTGGCTCTGGGCGAACGGCGTTGCGACCGACTCGGTCGACCCGCAGTTCGGTCTCGACACCGGCTTCTACATGTTCGCGATGCCGTTCTACTCGATCCTTCTCGCATTCGTCTCGGCTGTGCTGCTGCTGTGCCTGCTGGTCACGGTCCTCGTGTCGTACCTGTACGGGTCGGTGCGCATCGGTCAGGGCGAGCTGCGCATCTCGAAGCCCGCGCGCATCCAGCTCGCCGTGATCGCCGGCCTCTATCTCCTCGTGCAGGCGGCGAGCCTGTGGCTCGACCGCTACAAGACCCTCGTCGCGCCGGAGGACCGCATCACCGGTGCCGCATACACCGGAGTGAACGCGACGATCCCTGGGCTCGCGATCGTCGCCGTGATCGCGGCCGTCGTGGCCGTGCTCTTCTTCGTCACCGCCGTGATCGGCCGCTGGCGCTTCCCTCTTGCCGGCACCGCGCTTCTGATCGTGGCGTCGCTCGTGGTCGGGGTCGGCTATCCGTGGATCGTCACGACCTTCCAGGTGAAGCCGAACCAGAACGCGTATCAGGCGGAGTTCTACCAGCGGAACATCGACGGCACGAAGGAGGCCTACGGCGTCGCAGATGTCGAGGTGACTCCCTTCACCGCCAAGACCGATGCCGAAGCCGGCCAGCTGCGTGAAGACGCCGACACCACGGCATCCATCCGCATCATCGATCCGAAGATCGTCAACGACGTCATCCGTCAGCAGGATCAGGCCCGCGACTATTACCAGTTCCCCCAGACGCTCGACGTCGACCGCTATCAGGTCGACGGGGTCGCTCAGGACACGGTGGTCGCCGTCCGCGATCTCGACATGGCGAACCTCGGCGACAGCGACACCTGGAACAACCGTGTCGCGGTCTACACGCACGGCTACGGACTGCTCGCGATGGCCGGCAACCAGCGCACGGCCTCGGGCGAGCCGGTGTTCCTCGAGCGCGGCATGCCCACCTCGGGAGACCTCACGGACTCGGAGAAGTACGAGCCTCGGATCTACTTCGGTGAGAACTCTCCGGAGTACTCGATCGTCGGCGCGCCCAAGGGCACCGACCCGGTCGAGATCGACTATCCGCGTGGTGCGGAGGGCGACGCCAACACGACCACCACGTTCGACGGCGACGGTGGACCGGCGATCGGCGACACCTTCACCAAGCTGCTGTACGCGCTGAAGTTCCAGTCGGAGCAGATCCTGTTCTCGAACCTGGTCAACGACAAGTCGCAGATCCTGTACGACCGCGACCCGAAGACCCGCGTGCAGAAGGTCGCGCCGTACCTCGAGCTCGACAGCGACCCGTATCCCAGCGTCGTCGACGGCCGGATCGTGTGGATCGTCGACGGATACACCACGAGCGATTCGTACCCGTATTCGAAGAGCGTCAGCCTGTCTGAGGCGATCGCCGATTCGAGCACGCCGACCCCGACGCTCGCGATCGACGAGATCAACTACATCCGCAACTCGGTCAAGGCCACGGTCGATGCCTACGACGGTCATGTCACGCTCTACGCGTGGGACGAGACCGACCCCGTGCTGAAGACCTGGCAGAAGGTGTACCCGTCGACGCTGAAGCCGATCAGCGAGATGTCCGGCGACCTGATGAGCCACGTGCGCTACCCGACCGACCTGTTCAAGGTGCAGCGCGACATCCTCGGGATCTACCACATCGACGATTCCGGCTCCTTCGCTCAGCTCGACAACCGCTGGCAGACGCCGAAGGACCCGCGCAGCAAGGAGATGCTCCAGCCGCCGTACTACCTGAGCATGAAGATGCCAGGGCAAGATTCGCCGCGGTTCTCGATGTTCTCGACATTCATCCCCGCATCCTCGGGGTCCGGGGGCTCGCGAGACGTCCTCATGGGATATCTGGCGGTGGACTCGGATGCCGGCGGCGAGGACGGCAAACGCTCCGACGGCTACGGCACGCTGCGATTGCTCGAGATCACAGACGATACGACCGTTCCAGGCCCCGGTCAGGTGCAGAACACCTTCGACTCCGACCCCGTCGTGGCGGAGAAGCTGAACGTGCTGACGATCGGAAAGTCGGAGGTGGCGTACGGCAACCTGCTGACACTGCCGGTCGGAGGCGGACTGCTGTACGTGCAGCCGGTGTACGTGCAGTCGGCCGACAACACGCAGGTGCCGAAGCTGCGGAAGGTGCTGGTCGCCTTCGGTGGCAACGTGGCCTTCGAGGACACTCTCACTGCAGCGCTCGACGCGCTGTTCGGAGGTGAGGCGGGAGCTGCCGGAGGCGACGGCGAGGTC
This sequence comes from Microbacterium hydrocarbonoxydans, assembly GCF_000956475.1. Classification (GTDB taxonomy): domain Bacteria; phylum Actinomycetota; class Actinomycetes; order Actinomycetales; family Microbacteriaceae; genus Microbacterium; species Microbacterium hydrocarbonoxydans_A. The sequence continues at coordinate 1,025,843 of NZ_JYJB01000010.1, read as the reverse complement.
GAGCCGACGAACCCGGACGAAGGCGGTACGACTCCGCCAGACGACGGCACGACGCCTCCGCCGTCGGATGCCGAGGCCGATGCGCTCGCCGCGGCCGCTCAGGCTCTCTCCGACCGCGATGCCGCACTGAAGGCGGGCGACCTGGCGGCGTTCGCCGAGGCCGACAAGAGGCTCACCGAGGCAGTCGAGACGCTCATCGCGCTGGACGACGCCGCGGGGGAGTGATTCCCGGAACGATGAATGGGCGCCCCCGGAAGGGGGCGCCCATTCGCGTACCGGCCCTCGATTCGCGCCCGCCGAGATCGCGTGTTAGGCTATTGATGTGCCGCGGGGTGGAGCAGTTCGGTAGCTCGCCGGGCTCATAACCCGGAGGTCGCAGGTTCAAATCCTGTCCCCGCAACAAGAAGAAGAGGCTCGATCCGCAAGGATCGGGCCTCTTCTGCGTATGCGCCGGCCGACCGATCCGTTCCTCGGCTCAGAGGCGGCGGATGCTGGGAGGATAGGCACATGCCTGAGAACGCCGCCGTCCCCGTCGCCGTCTGTCAGTTCGCTCCTACATCCTCGCGAGAGGCGAATCTCGAGCGGATCGCAGAGCTGACGGCGGATGCTGCGTCGCGCGGCGCGCGCCTGATCGTGTTCCCGGAGTACTCCAGCTACTTCGTCGACCCGCTGGATGCCTCGCTCGCCGCGAACGCAGAAGGGCTGGACGGCGAGTTCGTCTCGACCCTGAGCGCATTGGCCGCCGAGCACGCCGTGGTCATCGTCGCGGGGCTCGTGGAGCGCGCATCGGATGCCGGGCACGTGCGCAACGCGGTCGTCGCCGTGCGAGGAGACGGCGTCCTCGCGGTGTATCGCAAGCAGCACCTCTACGACGCGTTCGGGCAGACGGAGTCCGATTGGATCGAGGCGGGGGAGACGGGTGAGGCGGCGACCTTCGAGGTGGCCGGCATCCGCTTCGGACTGATGACCTGCTATGACCTGCGCTTCCCCGAGGTCGGGCGCACGCTCGCCGACGCCGGCGTGGACGTGATCGTGGTGCCCGCCGAGTGGGTGCGCGGGCCGTTGAAGGAGCACCACTGGACGACGCTGCTCGCCGCGCGCGCGATCGAGAACACCGCGTATGTCGTCGCGGCCGACCACCCCGCTCCGATCGGAGTGGGACACTCGCAGATCATCGACCCGCAGGGGGTCGTCCTCGCGGGCGTCGGGGTGGTCGAGGGCATCGCGATCGGCGTGATCGAGCGAGCCGCGATCGCGCGTGTGCGCGAGGCGAATCCCGCCCTGCGACTTCGCCGCTACCGTGTGATCCCCGCCTGAGCCGCGACCCCGCTCCGGGTCGCGTTTCGTCTCGGTCGCTGCGCTCCCTCGCTCAACGACCGGGGTAGGCGTGTTCGTTCGTTGAGCGAGCGCAGCGAGACGAAACGCATGTGCCCGACCGGTTGCTCCCTCGCTCAACGCCCGGCGTGCGCCAATCGAGCCGCCGCTTCCTCGAGCACCTCGACGCGCTTGCAGGCAGCGAAGCGCACGAGGCCCGCGTAGCGCTGGCGATGCGCGGGAGAGACGAAGGCGCTCAGCGGGATCGCGACGACGCCCGATCGCTCCGGCAGCGCACGGCAGAAGGCCGCGGCATCCGCTCCGCCCAGCGCAGTCGCGTCGGCGACCGTGAAATACCCGCCCTGAGGTGCATGCACGGCGAATCCTGCCGCGCGCAGCCCCTCGCCGAGGATCTCGTGCTTGCGGGCGAGCAGCGCGGCGGCATCCGTGAAGTACGACTCGCGCAGGCGCAGGCCGACCGCCACGGCCGGCTGGAACGGCGCTCCGTTCACGTAGGTGAGGTACTGCTTGACCGTCAGCACTGCCGTGATGAGATCAGCAGGGCCATGCACCCAGCCGATCTTCCAGCCGGTCGCCGAGAAGGTCTTCCCTGCGGACGAGATCGTGAGGGTCCGCTCGGCGGCGCCGGGCAAGGTCGCGATCGGCGTGTGCGGCGCGTGGAACGACAGGTGCTCGTACACCTCGTCGGTGACGATGATCGCATCCTGCAGATGCGCCAGCCGCACCACCTCGGTGAGGACATCCGTCGAGAACACCGCACCCGTCGGGTTATGCGGATCGTTCACGAGGATGATGCGGGTGCGCTCGGAGACGGATGCGGCGAGCTCGTCCAGGTCGGGCTGAAAGCCGGGTGCGCGCAGCGGCACCGTCACGAGCGTCGCTCCAGCGAGTGCCACGGCCGCGGCGTAGGAGTCGTAATACGGCTCGAACACGACGACCTCATCGTCGGGGCCGTCGATGAGAGCGAGAAGGGTCGCCGTGAGCGCTTCGGTCGCACCGGCGGTGACGATCACCTCGCTCGCCGGGTCGACGTCGAGACCGTAGAAGCGCAGCTGGTGCTCGGCGATCGCGGACAGGAGATCCGGCGTGCCGCGGCCAGGCGGGTACTGGTTCACGCCCGCCGCGATGGCCTCACGGGCGGCATCGAGGACCTCGACGGGTCCGTCCTCGTCAGGGAATCCCTGGCCGAGGTTGATGGCGCCCGTTCTCACCGCCAGCGCAGACATCTCTGCGAAGATGGTGGGCGCGACGCCACCATCGGATGCCAGCAGACCCGCGCCCGCTGCCGCGCGCTTCCATGCGCCGGGAATGACACTCATGAAGAACAGGCTAAGGCCATAGCGGAAACTCATCCTCGGCATAAGAAACGCACAGACACGAGCGGCACTCTGAAGGGGCGTTGCTGAAGGAGCAGACACCATGAACGAAGACAACACCCAGGACAACCCGGCACAGCCGTCCAGAGACGTCGTGCCGTCCACCGATGTCGCACAGTTCGTCGACCGTTCGACGAGTGATGCGGCCCGACACGACCCAGGCATCCACGCTGCGGCGACCCCTCCGGCCGGCCACGAGGTGCCGTCCACGTTCACCTCGGCTCCGGCAGCCCCCTCGGCCCAGCCGGCACCGACCCAGCCGGCACCGGTCGGTCAGGCGCCGATCGTTCAGGCGCCTGCCGCACAGGGGCCTGGCGAACAGCAGGCCCCGGCATCCCCCGCGTTCGCCTCGCCGGGAGCTCCTGTCGGAGTGCATCCGTCCCCGGGCGTCCCGCACCCGTACAGCGCCCCGTCCCCGCAGGGAGCGGCGAGCGCACCGGGCGCCGCGTTCGGCATCCACAGCGCGCAGCCGACGCAACCCGTGGATCCGACCCAGCCCCTGGGCTTCGGCGCTCAGCCGACCGCGGACGGTGTCAAGACCAAGGAGCAGAAGCCCCGCGGCGTGAAGTTCGCGGCCATCGTGGTCGCAGCCGCACTCGTCGGCGGTGTCGCCGGCTTCGGCGGCGGCGCACTCGTGAGCAGCCTCGGCAGCACCCCGTCGACCGGCGTCGCCGAGGGACCGAAGACCGTCACGGTGAACAACCCCGGTTCCGTCAACGAGACGACCGCGGTCGCCACCACCGCGCTGCCCTCGGTCGTCACGATCGAGGTCGCCGGTACGGACCAGGCCGGCAGCGGCTCTGGCGTCATCATCGACAAGGACGGTTATGTGCTGACGAACACGCACGTCGTCACGCTCGGCGGTGCCGTCGCCGACCCGACGATCAAGGTCACGACCTCGGACGGGCGCATCTACGAGGCCACCGTCGTCGGCACCGACCCGATCTACGACCTCGCCGTCATCAAGCTCAAGGACGCGAAGGACCTCACGCCGATCACGTTCGCCAACTCCTCGAAGCTCAACGTGGGAGACACCGCGGTGGCGCTGGGCGCGCCTCTCGGGTTGTCGAACTCCGTCACGACGGGCATCGTGAGCGCTCTGAACCGCAGCATCCAGATCGCATCCTCCGCTCTGCCCGACTCGTCGAGCCAGGACGCGCCCGAGGAGCAGGCGCCCGAGGACAGCCAGGGCCAGGGGCCGTTCCAGTTCGATCTGCCAGGCAACTCCTCCGCATCGAACGCCGATTCGATCTCGATCGCCGTGATCCAGACCGACGCCGCGATCAACCACGGAAACTCCGGCGGCGCGCTCGTGAACAGCAAGGGCGAGCTGATCGGGATCAACGTGGCGATCGCGAGCTCCGGCAGCTCCGAGGAATCCGGGTCGATCGGCATCGGCTTCGCCATCCCGTCGAACATCGCCGAGCGCGTCTCGAAGGAGATCATCGCGGACGGTGCGGCCACGCACGGTCTGCTCGGCGCCTCTGTACGCGACGCGGCATCCGTCGAGGGCTCCGACCAGGCAGGTGCGTACATCGCCGAGGTCACCGACGGCGGCGCGGCCGCAGCCGCGGGTCTCAAGGCCGACGACATCGTCACCGCGTTCAACGGCGTGCCGATCACGAGCGCGAGCGACCTCACCGCTCAGGTGCGCGCGGCTGCCGCCGCAAGCGACGCGAAGGTCACCTACGTCCGCGGAGGCAAGGAGTACGAGATCGACGTCACCCTGGGCACGCTGTCGAAGTAGCCCGTCGGCAGGCTCAGGGAGCCAGGCTCGACGAGCCCCTCACAGAGAAGGACGCCACCCTCGCGATAGGCTCGCGGGGTGGCGTCCTTCTCTTTCGGCTCCGGCAATGCGGCCAAGCTGCTCCGGATCCCGCTGTACGTCGCAGGCCGTATCGGCACGATGATCGTTCCGCGCGGGCGGCGCTGGGTGTTCGGCTGCGGCGCCGGAATCGGCGATGGCGCGCTCGCGCTGCAGCGCCTGGCGCATGACGAGGGCCACGACACGGTCTGGCTGACGTCTTCCGAGCGCGAGGAGCGGGAGGCCGCGGCTCTCGGCATCCGCACGGTTCCCAAGAACGGCGTGCGCGGATGGTGGGCCACGGCCCGCGCCGGGGTGCTCGTCGTGACGCACGGATTCGGCGACGTGAACCGGTACGCGAACGGGGGAGCGTTCGTGGTGCAGCTCTGGCACGGCATCCCGCTCAAGCGCATCGGCCTCGACTCGCCCGCGACGACGCAGGTTCCTCACATGCCAGGGGCCGCGCTTCTCCGCAGGCTCATCCGCATCCTCTACCGCAACGCAGCGCAGCGCATCCGCGTGCTGCCTGCGGCGTCGCATCGCTCTCGCGGCCGGCTGGAATCGGCGTTCGGCCTCGGCGACGACCGCATCGTGGTCACGGGGGAGCCGCGTGTCGACGTGCTCTCGGCGGGACCGAGCGAGGAGCGCCGCGTCGCGGCATCCGCTCTGCTGGCCGGCGCCGTCGGCGCGCTGCCTGACGGCGCCCGCACGATTCTCTACGCGCCGACCTGGCGCGACGGAGCACCCGACCCCGCCGTGCCCTCGGCCTCGCAGTGGGTGCAGATCATCCGGGCGCTCGAGACGACGAACTCCGTGCTCCTCGTGCGCTCGCATCCGCTGGGCGAGGGCGGTTATGCCCCGCCTCTGCCGAGCAGGCGCGTGCGGATGCTGGGCAGCGGCGTGCTCGCGGACGTGACCCCCGCATTGCCGGCGATCGACGTGCTGATCACGGACTACTCCTCGCTGGCGTACGACGTCGGGCTCCTGTCGATGCCCGTGCTGTATCTCGCACCGGATGCGGTGGAGTACGCGAAGACTCGCGGCTTCTACGGCCGCTACGACGATGTCGCAGGTCGCGATGCGGCCGAGAGCTGGGAAGAGCTGCTGGCGCAGCTGGTGCCGCTGCTCGAGGACGACGGGGTGTTCACCGAGCGGGCCGCCCGTTCCGCTACGCTCAGCGCTCAGATGCATGCGTTCCGCGACGGCGGCAACACCCGGCGCGTGTACGACGTGATCCGTGCGCGGGGGATTCCCGCGCCGAAGGGAGCAGCATGACGACGGCCCGCATCGATGAGGCGGCCGAGGCGCTGATCATCTCCGGCACCGGCGCGCGTCCCACGGACGCTGCACTCACAGGTCCCCGCGCGCGAGTGGAAGGCCGCGTGACCGGGGGAGGCAAGACCTGGAAGGCGGCGTTCGCGCTGAAGGCGTCGCGGTGGGGAGGAGCCGAGCTCCCGCTCCCCGGAGGGGAGTACACGCTCAGCGTGACCGGCGCGGACCTCGGCGAGCTCGAGCTCGAGCCCACGCTGCTGCCAGGGCTGCGCATCGCGGTGAACGGCTCCACCGTCTCGATCGCGCCGCCGCTCGACCTCGTGTACGAGACGACCGAGGGCCAGTCCACGCTCGAGGAGCGCTATGTCGCGCAGACGGGCGGCACCGAGAACGCAGTGTTCTTCGAGAGCTTCTACGGGCGTACCGTCGGGTGCAACCCCCGCGCGATCGACCGTGCCCTCGCCGCCGCGGCGCCCGAGGTCGTGCGGTACTGGAGCGTGGTCGATATGTCGGTGGCCGTGCCCGAGGGCGCGATCGCCGTTGTCGAGCGCAGCCCTGAGTGGTGGCGTGCCCGCGCCGCAGCGCGTCTGCTCGTCGTGAACGACTGGCTGCGTCATCGCTTCTCGCGCAAGCCAGGGCAGAAGGTGCTGCAGACATGGCATGGCACGCCGTTGAAGCGGCTGGCCCTGCACAGGCCGGGGTTCGACCCGCGGCGCATGGCGGCCGTCGTGAAGGAATCCCGCCGGTGGGACGTGCTGCTCGCGCAGAACACCTACGCCGAGCGGATCCTCCGAAAGGCCTATGCGTTCTTCGGGCGCCCGATCTGGGTCGAGGGTTACCCCCGCAACGACGCGCTCGTGACGGGAGACGCGGCAGCGGTGCGCTCGGCACTGGGCATCGCAGAGGAGGAGCGCGTGCTTCTGTACGCGCCGACGTGGCGCGACGACCGCACCGAGATGGTCGATTTCGTCGATCCCGAGGAGCTCGCGCAGCGAGCGGATGCCGTCGTGCTCGTGCGCGGGCACACCCGCACGCTGGCCGCCGGTCGCGACAGGGTCGGTGCCCGCGTCATCGACGTGACCGGCTTCCCGGAGACGTCACAGCTCCTGCTCGCGGCCGATGCGCTGATCACCGACTACTCCTCGGTCATGTTCGATTTCAGCGTGACAGGGAAGCCGATGTTCTTCCTGGTCCCCGACCTCGAGCACTATCGGGGACAGCTGCGCGGGTTCTATTTCGATCTCGAGTCCCGCGCTCCCGGCCCGCTCGTGCACACGCAGGAGGAGCTGGTCGAGGCGCTCGCCGACCCCGGACGTGCCGACGCGTACTCCGAGAAGTACGCGGCTTGGAGAGCGCAGTTCAACCGTCGTGACGACGGTCTGGCAGCCGAACGAGTCGTCGCGCGGATCCTCGACCAGGGATTCGTGACCCGCTGAGCCCCTTCGGCGACCGCTGAGCGCGTGCCTTGGTTCGCTGGCCGACCGGGGCGCTGGCCGCCCCGCTGGGTCACTGGCCGCCGCACCTGGATCGCCGGCCGCCGTACCCTGGCTCGCTGGCCGCCGCACCCTGGCTCGCTGAGCCCGTCGAAGCGCTACGGCAGCGGTGTGTTCCTGGTGCCGAGGCGCGAGGCGTCGACCGTGTCGTGCGCGCCGCTGAGCACGCCGCCGATGAACCCGACCCCCCAGGACAGGTGCATGGTCGGCAGCACGATCAGCGTCCACAGCCGCTGACGGAGGCTGCCGCCGCCGGGTGCGAGCGCGACGGCGAGGTCGAGCAGCACGTATGCGGCGACCGGCAGGTAGACCACCGAGGCGATGAGCGACGGGACGCCGCTGAGCACGCCGGTCGCCTGCAGCCCGCCGACCACGATCGCGAGAGCCAGCAGCAGGACCAGCGCCGGCGGGGCGAAATAGCGGATGCCGTTACGTCGCCCGTATCGACGGACCAGCTCGCCGCGCCAGGCTCCGGTGGCGCGGAACTGCCTGGCCAGCCGCACCCAGCTCTCGCGCGGCCAGTAGGTCACCGACAGCTGCGGATCGAACCACACGCGGTGCCCTGCTCGGCGGATGCGCAGGTTCAGCTCCCAGTCCTCGCCCCGGCGGATGGTGTCGTCGAAGAGGCCGACCTCGTCGAGCACGCTGCGGCGCATCACTCCGAGGTAGGCCGACTCCGCCTCACCCTCGGTCGCGCCGCCGTGATATGCGCCGCCGCCGAGCCCGATGGGGGAGTTGTAGAGGCGCGCCACAGCCTTCTGAAACGGGGTGCGCCCTTCGGCGCGCATGACGCCCCCGACGTTGGCGGAGCCCGTGCGCTCGAGCGTGTCGAGGGCGCGGGCGGCGTACCCGGGCGAGAGCTCGGAGTGGGCGTCGACCCTGATGATCGTGGGGTAGCGGCTGGCGCGGATCGCCGCGTTGAGCCCGATCGGGATGTGCGCCGCAGGATTGTCGACGAGACGGATGCGGTCGTCGCTGGCTGCGAGCCGCTGCGCAAGCTCTGAGGTGCCGTCGGTCGAGGGGCCGAGCGCGAGCACGAGCTCGACCGGGACGTCGAGCTGCTGACGCAGGACCGATGCGACGGCGTGCTCGAGGTAGGCGTTCTCGTTCAGCACAGGCATGACGAAGGACACCCCGTCGATGGGCGCGGCGGATCCGTTGTCAGACACACGTCGATCATGTCACGCCGCCTCGGACGTTCGCTGACCGGCGATACTCCGGCTAACGGAACCATCTCGTTTGGCCCGTAACACCGCCCGCAACCCCGTCCCCGGCATACCGAATGGATACCCTGGACGGATGGGTGCAGTCCGCGACGCGAAGAAGGCCTACCGTCTGCTGAAGAAGGCGCTCAGATCCCGCAGCGCTGTGCAGCGGGTTCGCCGCCGCCTGGGCGATGGCGAGCAGCATCCGTCAGGGCACTACAAGATCGCGGTGTACTTCGCCGACGGCGCAGTGAACATGTATCAGATGCGCCAGTGGTACCGCCCGCTCGCCGAGCTCGCGAAGAGATGGCCGGTCGTCGTGCTGTCGCGCAGCGCCACCGGCGCCGAGAAGCTGCTCGACGAAGATGCCCCGCCTGTCGCCTTCGTGCCGACCGTACGAGACCTCGAGCGCTTCATCGCGGATCAGGACATCCGCATCGTCCTGTACGTGAACCAGAACACCCGCAACTTCCAGATGTTCCGGTACGGCCGTCGCTGGCACGTGTTCATCAATCACGGCGAGTCCGACAAGATGTACATGACCACGAACCAGTACAAGGCGTACGACTACTCGTTCATCGCAGGTCAGGCCGCGCGCGACCGGCTCACGCGCACGCTGTGGGACTTCGACATCAACCGTCGCACGTTCGAGATCGGGCGTCCGCAGGCTGATCACTACTCCGGCGCGCTGCCGTACACGCCCGATGAGCGCACCGTGGTGCTCTACGCGCCGACCTGGGAAGGCGACCGGCCCAGTGCGCACTACGGCTCGATCGCGACTCACGGCGAGGCTCTCGTCGGCGCCCTGCTCGCTACGGGTCGGCATCGGGTCATCTACCGCCCGCACCCGCGCAGCGGTGTGATCGATCACGAGTACGGGGCCGCGCATCGGCGGATCATCGCCGCGATCTCGGCCGCGAACGCCGCGGACGCTGCGGCCCAGCACGTCTACGACGATGGACCCGAGCTCGGCTGGCAGCTCGCCGCGGCGGATGTCGCCGTGGTCGACATCTCGGCCATGGTCTATGACCGGCTCGCAGTCGGCAAGCCGCTCATGATCACGCGACCCGTCGACGAGCGCGCGAGCGTCGACACGAACGGCTACCTGTCGGACTGCGAATGGCTCACGGCCGAGGCCGCACACGACATCGTGGCCGAGGTGGAGCGCGTCGGTGCGGACGAGGCGGCCATCGCCCGCCTGCGCATGTGGGTGCAGCATTACTTCGGCGACACGACTCCCGGCGTCGCGACCGCGAAGTTCCATGCCGCCGTCGAGCAGCTGATGCAGAAGTGGGACGCCTGGCAGGCCCACGAGATGGGCGCCGTGCGCCCGGATGAGGATGACGACGACGAAGAGGCCGACGAGGATGACTGAGGCGGGCGAGCTTCCATCGGCGGCCCAGGTGGCCGCACGTCTCGAGGCGCTGCCGGAGGCAGGGTCGACCAACGCCGAGCTGCGATCCCACTTGCCGGACGCCGGGTGGCCGCACCTGTCCGTCATCATCACGGACAACCAGACTGCAGGTCGGGGGCGCCTCGACCGCTCCTGGGTGGCGCCCGCAGGCACGGCGCTCGCGATCTCCGTGCTGCTCCGGGAGCTGCCCGCTCCCGAGCTGCGCGGATGGATCCCTCTCGCCGCAGGGGTCGCGATGGCGGATGCTGTGGCCGCTCAGCTGCCCGATCGCGAGGTGTCGGTGAAGTGGCCGAACGACGTGCTCGTCGACGGACGCAAGATCTGCGGCATCCTCGCGGAGGCCACGGGCGACGCGGTGGTCCTGGGCGCCGGCGTGAACACCGCGATGCCGGCATCCGCTCTTCCTGTTCCGACGGCGACCTCGTTCGCGGCTCTGGGCATCGAGGCGGATGCCGATCGTCTGCTCGCCGACTACCTGCGCGTGCTCGACGGCCTCATCGCTGCGCTCGCCGCGTCGGATGATGCCATGCAGAGCGGGCTTCACGCGGCTGTGTCGCGCCGCTGCAGCACTCTCGGGCTCGCCGTTCGCGTGTCTCTGCCAGGGGAGCGGATGCTCGTCGGCTCCGCTCGGGCGCTCGACGCCGACGGCCGGCTTCTGGTGGACGCGGACGGCGTCGAGCACGCCGTGTCCGCGGGCGATGTCGTGCACGTCAGACCGACGCCGGTCTGACACGCCCGGATTTCAGGGCCGGTTGCGCGCTCGGGCGTGCACAATGGAGGGGTGACTCAGCCCGTGACGCTCGGTGGTCGGCCGACGATGCCGCCGCCTGGTGCGCCGACGGAAGAGCTCCTGATCGCGAAGTTCCGCGCTCATGCTCGCCGCCTGTTCTGGTCGGCGCTGGTGCTGATCGCGGTCTTCGGAGCGACCTCCTATCTCTACGACAACCTTCCTGCGCCCTTCGAGAACTGGATGCTGCTGTCGGCGGCTGCCGCGGCCGTGCTGCTGCTCGTGGTGGTGCCGTACATCGTCTGGTACTCGCGGACGACGACGGTGACCACGAGACGAGTGATCGTGAAGCAGGGGATCGGCTCTCGCAGCAGGCGGGAGATGTCGCATGCGCGCGGCTATACGATCGGCGTGCGCCGGGGCATCGTGCAGCGTCTGTGGGGCGTGGGGACGATCACCCTGACCAACGGGGTCGACGCGCCGCTGCGGCTCGCCAACGTGCCCAACGTCACGCTCGTGCATGAGACGCTCGCCGACCAGATCGAGGTCAGCCAGATCCTCGCACATCGCGACGCGCAGTCGACCGACGCCTTCTGAGCTCCTGACGGCGTGCCCCACCCGGTCGCTGAGCGAGCGAAGCGGACGAATCGTGTGGCGTGACGGGAACTGCGGTACGACGCCCCTCGGCCATGCGGAAGAATGGTCACGACGAATGGAGGCGGCACATGGCGCTGCGTGTAGGCGTGATCGGCGGAGGCCAGCTGGCCAGGATGATGATCGCTCCGGCGGTCGAACTCGGACTCGATCTGCGAGTGCTGGCGGAAGATGAGGGCATGTCGGCCCAGCTCGCCGCCACAGCCGTCGGCGACTACCGCGACCTCGAGGCCGTGCGAGCCTTCGTGAAGGACGTCGACGTCGTCACGTTCGACCATGAGCATGTGCCGCAGGACGTCCTGCGTGCTCTCGTCGATGAGGGAGTGGCCGTGCATCCCGGTCCTGACGCGCTGCAGTTCGCGCAGGACAAGCTCGTGATGCGCGCCCGTCTCGCGGGTCTCGGCGTGCCTCAGCCCGATTGGGCGGCGGTGCACGACGCGGCGGAATTGCAGGCCTTCCTCGACGACCATGACGGACGCGGTGTCGTGAAGACGCCCCGCGGCGGCTACGACGGCAAGGGCGTGCGCGTCGTGAGAGCCGCCACCGAGGCGCAGGACTGGTTCGACCAGCTTCCCGAGGGCGAGGCTCTTCTGGTCGAGGAGCTGGTCGCGTTCGTGCGCGAGCTCGCGCAGCAGGTGGCCCGACGGCCCAGCGGCGAGATCGTCGCGTACCCGGTGGTCGAGACCGTGCAGCGCGACGGCGTGTGCGCAGAGGTCATCGCGCCGGCGCCGGCCGCAGGCGAACGGCTCGCGCGGGTGGCCGAAGGCATCGGCCGGTCGATCGCTGAGGGACTCGGCGTGACGGGCATGCTCGCCGTCGAGCTGTTCGAAACGGATGATGAGCGGATCCTCGTGAACGAACTGGCGATGCGCCCGCACAACAGCGGTCACTGGAGCCAGGACGGCGCGGTGACCGGTCAGTTCGAACAGCATCTGCGCGCCGTGGCGGACCTGCCGCTGGGTGATGCCTCGCCGCGGGCCGCCTGGTCGGTGATGGTCAACATCCTCGGAGGTCCCACAGAGGGTGCGCTCGGCGATCGCTTCGCGGCGGCCATGGCCGAGCATCCGTCCGCCAAGATCCACACCTACGGCAAGGCGCCGCGCCCCGGCCGGAAGGTGGGCCATGTGAATGTGTCGGGTGACGACCTCGACGACGCTGTGTACGTCGCCCGGGCCGCCGCGGCGCACTTCCTCGACTGAGGCGGATGCCGAGGCGCGTGTACGCGCGTCACACTCGGCGGTGAGGCGTGCCGTTGGGGGGAACTTCCAGGGGCAGACCGTACCCTGTTGAAGTGACCGAGCCTCTGCACTCCTCTGCTTCCCCTCTCGTCGGCGTCGTGATGGGCTCCGACTCCGACTGGCGTGTGATGAGCGATGCCTCCCAGGCGCTCACCGAGTTCGGGATTCCGCACGAGGTCGAGGTCGTCTCGGCGCACCGCACACCCGACAAGCTCATGTCGTACGCGCGCGAGGCGCGCGGTCGCGGCATCCGCGTGATCATCGCGGGTGCCGGGGGAGCGGCGCACCTGCCGGGCATGCTCGCCTCGATGACCGCCCTGCCCGTCGTGGGGGTTCCTGTGCCCCTCGCCTACCTCGACGGCATGGACTCGCTGCTGTCGATCGTGCAGATGCCAGCCGGCATCCCGGTCGCCACCGTCTCCATCGGCGGCGCCAAGAACGCCGGCCTTCTCGCGGCCCGCATCATCGGGACGTCGGATGCCGAGCTCGCCGACCGTGTCGAGGCCTACGCGCGGGAGCTCGAGGCGCAGGTCGAGGCCAAGAACGAACGGCTGAAGGAGTCGCTGTGACTCTCGCCGCGCCGCGCCTGGCGGGGCGGCCCCTGATCGAGACCCGGCCGCTGAGGCATCCGGACACCGCGGATTCCGCGACCATGACCAAGCGCGGCTGGTGGCTCGTCGTCCTCAACGTGCTGCTGCCAGGCTCCGCCCAGGTTCTCGCGGGCAACCGGCGGCTGGGGCGTTTCGGACTCGGGGCGACGCTGACCGCGTGGTTCCTCGTGCTGGTCGCGATCGGGCTGGCGCTCTTCGCTCGCCCGACGCTGCTGTGGCTGACGGTGGGCGCCGGCTGGTTCTCGGGCGTGGTGCTCACGGTCGTGCAGGTGCTGCTCGTCGGGTACCTGATCCTGTGGATCGTGCTGACGTTCGACACGCTGCGGCTCGCTCGGCTCGTGAAGATCCCCGGGCTGTCGAAGTTCGCTCTGCCGGTGGTCGCTCTCGTGCTGCTCGGCCTGATCGGCTCCCTCGCAGGGGTGGCCGCCTCGTACGTCGGCACGGCGCGCAACACGATCTCGACGATCTTCGGCAGCAGCGGACCGAGCCTTCCCGCCAGCGACGGCTACTACAACATCCTGCTGCTCGGCGCCGACAGCGGCGAGGGCCGGGACTCCATGCGGTTCGACAGCATCTCTGTCGTGTCGGTGAATGCGTCGACGGGAGCGGTCACGATCACCGGCATCCCTCGCGACATGCCGAACTTCCCGTTCGCCGAAGACAGCCCGATGCGCGATCCCGAGCTCGTCGGGTTCGACTACCGCAATTACTTCGAGGGCCACAGCGACCCCGACTGCGGATGGGGCTCGGGCATCAACCAGCTCACCAACGCGGTGCAGGTGTGCCGGGAGGATGACGGCAAGAGCCTGTATCCGGATGCCGCGGCACACGGCTCGAACCCGGAGATCGAGGCGACGAAGGACGCTGCCGAGGGGATCCTCGGCATCGAGATCCCCTACTACGTCTTCCTCGACATGAAGGGCTTCGCCAACCTCATCGACGCTCTGGGCGGTGTCGACATCAACGTCACCGAGCGGCTGCCGATGGGCGGGCCGCCTCCCGGGTCGGGCGCACACGACGTCGATTCGTGGGCGATCGGCTGGATCGAACCAGGGCAGCAGCACATGAACGGCAACACCGCGCAGTGGTACGCGCGGTCGCGCTATACGACGAGCGACTGGGACCGCATGCTGCGTCAGCGCCAGCTGCAGCAGGCGATCCTCGCGCAGTTCACGCCGCAGACCGTGCTCACCCGGTTCAACGAGGTGGCCTCGGCCGGCACGGCGATCGTGCAGACCGACCTGCCGCAGGACAAGCTGCCCGAGTTCTTCGATCTGCTGACGAAGGCGAAGGACCAGCAGGTCACGACGATCGAGCTCACGCCCGACCACGGCGTGCCCGAGACGGACATCGACTTCTCCTTCGTGCACCAGTTGGTTCAGACCACGCTGCATCCGCCCACGGCGACGCCGACCCCGACGCCCTGACCCGGCGGTCCGGTCGAACTCCTGGTCGTTGAGCGAGCGAAGCGAGACGAAACGCAATGCACCCCGGTCGAAGTCTCGTGCGGTCACGCTGACCGGCGGACACGAAAAAGCCCACGGCCACCACCTGAGAGTGAAGGTGATGGTCGTGGGCCTCCGGTGCACGCACCGGACTCACCAGACGACGGTGATCGGAGGGGGAGGGATCACCGTCGCCCGGTCGACCCCGCAACGCGGGATCAGAATCAGGCGTTCTTGCGGCGAGTGATTCCCACTGCCACGAGAGCACCGCCGGCGACGAGAGCAGCTGCTCCGCCACCGAGGATCCACGGCGACACGCTGCCGCCTGTCAGCGCCAACTCCGTACCGGTGCCGGTGAGCGGAAGCTCGGAGCCGGCTGCGGCGACCGTCGGGTCGTGATCGCAGTTCGAGACCGAGTCGTGCCCGTGCGAGACCGTGACGGTCGCCGTGTACGAGCGTGAACCGCTGAACGCGATGGCGTACGCCCCGTTGCCGTCGGCCGGCGGACGGAAGGTCAGGACGAGACTGCCGTCGGCAGCCGCCGTGTTTCCAGATACCGCCGAATCGGCGGCGTTGAGTCCGGACACCGACACACCGACGTTCTCGGACGGGGTGAACCAGCCCGCGCCGAAGACGATGGTCGAAACCTCGCAGATGTCGATGATCGGGTCATCGACGCTCACACTCGGGGTTCCCGCGTAGGAGTCGGACGCGGCCGTGGTGGCCGTTGCGGCGCCGGCGGCGAGAGGCGCGGAAAGCACCAGAGCCCCGACTGTCAGGCTGATTGCAGCCAGCTTCTTCAGCATGTTTCTCCCCAGAAATACACGCGGAATCGCATCCGGACACACCCCTGCATCCGACTGCGTGGGCTCTCCTTGTCCCCACGACAAGGTTATAGAACCCAGATATTCCCCAGTGAAAGTGAGACTACATCATCGGGGGGCGAAAGTCACGGAGCGCAGTGAAGTTCCGTGCGCTCGATCTTCGGGTCGTTCACGAGCGGCGTGTGCGCGACCTCGGTGAGGCGCTTTCCGGCTCCGTTGCCCTGGAACTCGACGGTGATCGTCGTCGACTCCCCGGGAGCGAGCGTGACGTCGTGCTGCACGGCGAATCGGTCGCCCAGCATCGTCGTCTGCACAGCATCCGACTCGCCATCCCTGTCGATGTGCGACGCAGTCGCGCCCTCAGGCCCGTACACCGCGACCAGGGTGCGCACCGAGCCGGGCGGCACGCCATACCAGCCGGAGGCCGTGACGTAAGCCGGCAGCGAGGTCGCGGCATCCGCTGGCGCATTGTTCGTCCACGTCACCCGCACCTGCGTCGTCGGCTCGCCGTGACACGCGCCGATCGACACGGAGACCTCGGCGTCCATGTAGTAGTCCATCTTGGCGCCGGTGGCGTCGTTGAAGAGAGCGCCGACGTACGTCGCAGAAGGGGTGTCGGTGGGCAGTGCGCCGCTGAGCGTCGACTCCGCGATGATCTTCTGCTCATCCTCATGGGCGCTCCAGATGCGGATGCGGCCCTCCTCCGAGGACTCCGCGAGCGCTCTCACGAGCTTCTGCGGTTCGGCGCCCGACATGGCGGCTCCGAACAGCGCCGAGGCGGCCTGAGCGAACACCTCGTCCTGCAGAGCCGGATCCGGCACCGCGGCGTAGACGTCTGACAGGAGCAGCCCGACGACGTTCTTCTCATCGGCCGTGAAGGGGCCGAAGGTGAGAGGCCCTGTGGCCGCGAGCAGGTTCTTGGTCATGACCGCGTCGACCGCGACGACGCCGTCGATCGGCGTGCCGAAGCGGTTCTGCCAACGGGCCGCGACCAGCGGCGCGGCCTCGGTGAAGTCGGGGATGTTGGTGATGTTCTGCAGGTAGCGGCCTGGGCGGTCCTCGAACAGAGCGATCGTGGAGTCGCTGAGCGGAAGCGCCGTATCCAGCGCGGGGAAGTCGCGCACCGATCCCTGCTGGCTGAGCGTGACGTGCCCGTTCTCGGCGTGCAGCAGCGCGATCGCGCCGATGATTCCGCCCGAAGATCGCAGCTCTGCGTTGTTCTGCATCGCGATCACGTAGTTGCGGGGTTCTGTCGCACCGAGCATGCTCGGCAGCAGGGCGGATGCGCCGTGCAGCGAGCCGACCAGAGTGGTCGCCTGGGTGACGGTGGAGCGGAGTTCGCGGATCGCGTCGGCGAGCGGGGGGAGCGTCGCATCGGCGTCGATCTGTCGCGAGCGCGCCTCGGCGTCGCGCAGGGCCGACGCGGCGGTGGCGAGCGGCGGCTCGATGGTCGCGAACGGGGTCAGGTCGATCGTCCCGTTGGAGAAGCCGAGGCTGGAGAGATCGATGTCGCCTGCGGCGGCCAGCACGGGGCCGACGGCGTCCGACGAGACCTGATCGGCGATCGCGGCGACCTCGCTGACGGCCGTGAAGTTGGGCCCGAGCCAGGGGACCACCCCGTAGGCCTGCCAGATCGGATCCGACGTGAGGTCGTGAGCCGATTCTGCGTGATGCGAGATGCGCCTGGCCAGCGTCTCAGCCTTGTCGAGATCGCCGTCGCCGACCGCCGTCTTCATCTCGGAGGAGATCTTCGCGACCTCCTGCAGGTCGGTCACGGCGCCGATGCCTCTGACGGTCACCCAGCCGATGGACAGCACGAGGAATGTCAGAAGAGCGCCGATGGTCCAGCCGAGCCACCGGCGACGTACCGGAAGGCGCCCGTCGCTCATTCGAGCATTCAAGCACGAAGCGGGCGCGGCATGCTGAGAAAGAAGTGTTTTCCCGGCAAGGAATTCCGGGATGCTGAGCCTGTCGCCGGTTTGAGGGCCGTATGACCGCCTACTCTTGTGCTCATGGGTGCGCGTCTTCGTGTTGTTCTTGATCAGCTGACGCACGTCGTCGACGCGGACCAGGCCGGCGCGGCGATCGATCTCACGGCGGGTCTCGTCGACACAGCTCCCGCGGGGTGCGCTGTGGAAGCCATTGTGCCTGCCGGCTCATCCGCGACGCTCCCGGGTCTTGCCGATGTCCGCACGCTGGGCCTGGCGCGACGCGAACTGGCGGCGTCGTGGCAGCTCGGGATCGCACCGGGGGTCGGGGGAGGGCTCATCCACTCGGCCTCGCTCATGGCTCCGCTCGTGCGGCACGATCGAGTGCACGACAACGATCAGACGACCGTGACCCTGTGGGACCTTCGCGCATGGGAAGCGCCCGACGCTCTCCCGAAGACGACGGTCGCCTGGCAGCGCGGGATGCTGCGGCGTGCGGTCAAGCATGCGGATGCCGTGGTCGTGCCCTCGCACGCGTTCGCCGCTCGTCTCTCGGACGTGGCGAAGCTCGGCGAGCGCATCCGCGTGATTCCCGGGGCCGCTCCGCGCGGCTTCGTCGTGCCGCTGGACGCCGCCGCGCGGCGGGATTCCCTGTCGCTGCCCGGGCGCTTCCTGGTCCTCACCGGGTCGTCTTCGTCGCTGGAAGCGGGGTTCCGGGCGGCGATCGCCGCCGATGCGGATGCCGTGGTGCTCGATGCGCCGGAGGGCTCGGAACCCGGGATCGCCGAGATCGCGTCGGCCGCCGGCCTGCCCGAGTCTCGGGTGCATGTGCGGGAGAAGCTCACCGTTGAAGACCGTGCCGCGGTGTTCGCCGCCGCTTCCGCTCTCGTCGCCACGGACCCGGGGACATCGTGGCCCTGGAGGGTCGTAGAGGCGATGACCCTCGGCGTGCCGGTCGTAGCGGTGTCCAGCGGGGTGCACCGGGATGTGATCGCAGACGGGGGAGCGATCGTGTCGGTCGATGAGATTCCGGATGCCGTCGCGGATGCCGTCGGTTCGGGCGCTCGGAGGATGAGCGTTCTGGGAAGCGACCGTGCTCGGGCGTTCTCCTGGACGAGTTCGGCGGAGAGGGTGTGGGGGCTGCACGCGGACCTCTGAGCGTCCACGGCGTGGCTCGCCGAAACGTCGACTGCGTCCTCACCTCGGAGCAGCTCGTCCAGCGTGGGCAACCGGCCTCGAAGCCGAACCAGAGATCACGGGGGTGGGATCGCTGACGGCGTTCACGCAGGTCTCGTGTCCGCGGCGTGAGATAATGGAAGGCGACCCCACCCCATCTCCTAGTGAGGAACAGATGTGCCGCTGAATGACAGACGAGATCTCCTCGCCGGTGTGCCGCGTGCAGATTTCGATGTCCCTGGCACGAGTCGCGGTCTGATCGACGTCATACGTTGGCGCTACCTGCTCAGCCTCCTCGTTAAGACCGGTGTGTCGACCAGGTATCGCAACTCCGTTCTCGGCTGGACTTGGTCGTATGTTCGGCCCGCCGCGCAGTTCTTCGTCTTCTGGATCGTGTTCGGCCTTTTCATGACCTTGGAGAAGGGGATCCCCAACTTCGCGGTCTACCTGTTCTCGGGGATCGTGATCATCAATCTCTTCTCCGAGGCGTACAAGAACGGCACGACGTCGATCGTCGGAAACGCACCCCTCGTGCGGAAGGTCTTCCTGCCCCGCCAGCTGTTCGCCGTGTCCGCGGTGATCGTCGCCTTCGTGCACTTCCTGCCGCAACTCGCGCTCCTCATCGTCGTATGCGCCGCACTGGGGTGGCTCGGTTCGGTCACCTTGATGTCCGTCCTCGCGGTCTTTGCCGCGGTGGTCATCGTGATGATCTTCTCGCTCGGTCTCGGGCTCTTCTTCGGAGCGATCAACGTGCGCTTCCGGGATGCGGAGAACATCGTGGAGCTGTTGCTCCTGCTGGCGACGTGGGCGTCACCCGTGCTCTACTTCTGGACGATGGTCGAGAACGTGTTCCCTGCCTGGGTGACGCGGATCTATCTCCTCAACCCTCTCACCGTCGGCGTGGAACTGTTCCACTACGCCTTCTGGTATCCCGTGACGGACACCGATCTCCAGCTTCCGCCTGATCTCGGCTGGAACTCTCTGTGGGCGTTGCTGATCTCGGTGTCGACGCTCTTCATCGGCCAGATCGTGTTCCGGCGCCTCGAAGGAAGGTTCGCGCAAGACCTATGACGGTTCAAGCTCCGACTCGACCAAGCGTCGTCGTCGACGGTGTACGTAAGTCGTTCACTCTGAATCACGCCTTCTCGCTCAAGGACACGGTCGTCTCCTGGATCAGGAGAAAGCGGCTGACGAGCAGCTTCCGCGCCCTCGACGACGTGAATGTGGTGATCAACGAAGGCGAATCCGTAGCGCTGCTCGGGCTCAATGGTTCGGGAAAGTCCACGCTGCTGAAGCTGGTCTCGGGGGTGATGAGTCCGGACGGCGGACAGGTCCTCACGCGGGGGCGAGTCGCCGGGCTGATCGAGGTCGGGGCAGGATTTCATCCTGAGCTCACTGGTCGCGAGAACGTGTTCCTCAATGCCGCGATCCTGGGCATGCAGCGCAAGGAGATCGAAGAGCGCTACGAGGAGATCGTGGAGTTCAGCGAGATCGAGGAGTTCATCGACCAGGAGGTCAAGCACTACTCGTCCGGCATGTTCATGAGGCTCGCGTTCTCGGTCGCCATCCACGTCGAACTCGACGTGCTGCTCGTTGATGAGATCCTCTCAGTAGGCGATGCGCCTTTCCGCGAGAAGTGCCGCCAGAAGTTCGAGGAGCTCATCGCACAGCGCAAGACGCTGGTCGTCGTCAGTCATGACGCGGAGATGGTGCAGAAGCTGTGCACCCGCGGGGTCGTGCTGCGCCGAGGCAAGGTCGTCTTCGACGGTCCGATCTCCGAAGCGCTCGGCTACCTGGAGTAGCGCTCCGTCGTCGTTCTGCGCAGGGCGGATGACGTCTCATCGATGGGGGGAGCCGTCGCGGCCTGCCCGTCGGTCGGTCGGTTTCGCCACGCTGCGCGGCTTCTGCGTGTAGCTTCCACGCCTAGGTCAGACGAGTGATTCAGCGCGAGACGAGGCGGTGATCGAACGCCGACGGCGCGCCGTCCACACGACCTGATGGGCCGCGGTCGCGATCAGACCGACCGCAGCGACGAGTACGCCGAGGCGGAGCCCAGGTGACTCGTACTTGACGGTCACGAGGCCGGATGAACCCGCGGGGATGTCGACGCGGGTGAGCCCGTAGGGGACTCTCTCTGTCGTGAGCGGCGTCCCGTCGAGCATGACCGTGTAGCCGGGCCAGGCGAGGCGATCGAGGATCACCGCACCGCCGGTCGCCGAGTGGACGGTGAAGCTCAAATCGGTCCCAGCTTCCTGCGTCTCCGAGACCTCGACGTCGTCCACGGGCGTGACCGTGGGGTGCTCGAGGGGGGCCGTGCGGGTGAGCACGATCCTGTACTCGGAGTCCTCGACGACCCTCCAACCGGGATGGCCGTCGAGACTGGACAGATCCGGGCGGGTCTTAGCGACGACCAGCGTGTCGATGCCGAATGCATCGATGACGTCGATGTCGTAGTCGGGGGAGAGTGGCGTCCAGAGGAACGAGATGGGGAAGTAAGCGCCGACGGTGCCCCGATAGTCGAAGCCGAAACCGTCCTTGAACGATTCGAAATTGATGCCCGTGTACCTGTTCAGGATGTCCACACCTGCGGCGCGACCGATATTGCCGAACACGAGCTGTCCCCGCGCGACGGCGTCGGTTCCCTCGAGCTCCCGGAGCTCGGCGATCTGCAGCACTCTGCCCTGGATGTCGGACCAGGCGGAGCGGACGATGCCGAGATCAGAAGGCGGACGCTGATCCACACCCGGTTCGATCGCCTGATGGCTCCATCCGAAGAGCTGAGCCTGGAAGGGTGCGATGACGGCGGTGCCCGCGATCGCGATGGCGAGGAGCCAGTGGCGGGCACGTGCATCTCGCACGGTGAAGCGGATCCCCAGCACGAGCACGGCTGCTGCGGCCGCGACGACGAGGTGGTACGACAGCAATGTGGGACGCGAGGAGAACGCGAGGTACAGGCCGAGGCCGACCGAGGCGAGGGAGAGGGAGGTGCGCAGAGCCAGCCTGGTACGGGAGAGTCCCGCGGAGAGTATGAGCGCGAATGCGACCAGAACGCAGAGATAGACGTACTCGATGAACCGGATAGGCCAACGGAAGAGCCAGAGGTGATCCGGGCCCAGCGTGAGAACGAGGAAGATGAGACCCGCCACGCCGAGGCTGATCCTCGGACGCCACTTGGGCATGGCCCGCCACCGCAGCCAGGGCAGGAGCGGAAGAATCAACCAACTCAGATACGCCGACGGCACGAGGTCGTTCTCACCGAACCACGCTCTGATTCGGGGGAGATACGTCGGTGAACTCATACCCATCATGTCGCTGAGGGTGGGTGTCAGGTAGTTCTTGTTCGAGACGAGGTCGCCGTCGACCGGACGATCGATGACAGTGAGTGCGGCGAGAAGGCCGCTGTAGGTGAGAACGACCGCCGTGCCGATGATCGCGCCGACGACGACCAAGCCGGCAAGGATCCGCCAGTCCTTCCGCAGGACGAGCTCGAACGCGAGCGCGAAGAGGACCACGAGAATGCCGACCACCGAGTAGGGATTGCCGACCGTCGCGGCGAGGAAGCCGAAGACGACAGGGGTGAGCGGTCCGATCCGGGACTGCGTGAACATGCGGGCGGACCACCAGAAGTGGACGACCCACACCGCTGACATGAGCCCCGACGCCCAGTTGCCTGCCTCGTAGTAGAGGGTGTACCCGGCGAACGGGGCGATGCTCCCGACTAGCACGGAAGCCGTCCTCGCGGCGCCGTGGCTTCGAGAGAGCATGTAGACGCCCCACCCGAGCAGGATCAGGAATTCCAGCATCACGAGGAAGCTCGCCACGCTGAGCCGGTCCGTGAGCGAGATGAGGAGGGAGTTGACGATGGTGACGGGGTTGAACACCCCGTACGCGGCCTCGGCGAGGACATTCCCCGCACCCCAGCCGTTCGGGTCGAAGAGGAAGGGCTCTCCTGACCGCAGTGCGGTTCCGTACATGTGCCACAGCGGGAAGAAGGATTCCGCATTGTCGCCGAAGAACGTGAACTCGCGCCACACGACCTTTATGAGGAGGCCGATCGTCAGCACGACGACGAAGATGATGCCGAGATCGAATAGGGAACGGCGAGAAAAGCGGAGCGAGCGCGCTGCTCCGCCGGTCGAACGACTCATCGGGTGACGATACCGCCTGTGCTCGGCGAGTAGGTGATGGTTCCAGTCTGGAAGGTCTGCACGCAGGTGCCGTTACTACACGTCGCCGCTGCGGTGGGCCAGCCCAAAGCGCCCGCCGAACCGCCGAGCGAGAAGTACGTGGTGAGCACCCCACCGGAGACGGCGAACGCTCCAGCGGCCGACGCGTAGACGGAGCCGCCCTGGAAGGCCTGGCCTCGTCCCCCACCGTTCTGCGGGATGACGATCACGCCGCTGGTCTTCTGGCCGAGGGTTCCACCAGCTGCGCCAGTGCTCCACCAGATCTGCTCGATCGCGGGATCCCCGATGTAGACGGACTTGCCGTCGTAATAGAGAGTGCCCTTCTGGAATGTCTGACTGCCGGGGCGGCCGCTCGCGCCGGCGTTCCACTCACTGGCCGGCCAGCCGAGCGCTCCCGACGACCCGTTCATGCGCCAGTAGAAGTCCCTGACAGCGCCCTGGACTCTGAAAGTGCCTGCCGCACTGGAGTACACGGAGCCGTTCGCGAACGTCTGTCCGAAGCCGCCGCCGTTGTCGGTCGATCGGACGGCCTCGCTCTGACGAGCGCCGAGGGCGGCGCTGTTTGCAAGGTAATAGCTCTCGATGGCGGGGGAGCCGACGCGGAAGCCTCCGGTCTGCGTCCAGTACACGGTGCCGTTCTGGAAGTCCTGCCGACACTGGGTAGCGGACTCGCAAACGGCGGTTGCCGTCGGCCAGCCGAGCTGGCCGGCCGATCCGCCTCGGGTGAAGTAGTAGTCGCGGATGGCTCCGCTGACGATGAATGCTCCCGCTGATGAGCCGTACAGCGAGCCCTTCTCGAAGGCCTGGCCCGTGCCCCCGCCATTAGCCGCGACGGAAGAGGTATCGCTCCGGGGCCACCCGAGCGGTCCTCCGGGGCCGCCGCTCTTGGCATAGGCGCTGACGAGCGATGCGCCGACGGCGCCGCCCCACCCGTTCGACTGCATGTAGATCGTTCCCTGAGCGAACGACTGTGCGGTGCCGCCGTCGAAGGGGATCTCCGCAGAGATGGGGAAGCCGAGGTACCCGGCCGCGCCTCCGCGCGCGAAGTATGTCTGCTGCATGGCACCCGTCACCAGGAATGTACCGTTCGCAGAGCTGTAGATGGATGCTTTGGTGTACGACTGACCCGTGCCCGACCCGGCCGGGCCGGTGATCGAGAGACGCTGGCTGTTCGGCCATCCCAGGGGCCCCGCAGCTCCCGAGTACTGGAAGTAGAGGGAACGCTCCGGCTCGAGGACAGCAGCGGCGCCGGTCAGACTGGTCCAGTAGATCGAGCCGTTGACGAAGGCGCGGGCGGTGCCGCCACCGCCCTCGGTGACTTTGAGCATCCCCGTCGTCGGAGACCCGAGCGGGCCGCTGTCCGCCCCCATGGAAGCGTAGAGACTGTTGATGGCTGTGGTTCCCTCGACGGTGCTGGCTCCGAACCACGCGTTGAAGTCGCGCCAGAAGTTCCTGTTGCCATACGCCCCGCACGCGTCGCCGACGCCGTACATGTTCGCCAGGGCGGAGTCGTTCGGCTGATACGGCGTGTAGTTGTAGAGATTCGCGGTGGCCTGGTTCTGGATGTAGACCTGAGAGGAACCGCAGCTCGGTTCAGGGTGGTATCGGACACTGGTCCATCCCACACGATGGTTCCAGCTGTTGGGGTGGATCGTGTACTCCTTCATCTGCCACGCGGCACGGTAGACCTGATTGAAGAAGTTCATGTATCTCGTGTCGCAGGCGGAGGTGTCAGGGCAGTCTGCGCCCATGGCGGCCTTGTACGCCCACGCGTCCGGTTTGGTGGAGGTGATGAGCCCCTGCTCCTTCTGAAGCATCACCATGATCACCTGGGGACTGATGCCGCATGCCTGCGCCACACGCCAGATGATCCGTGCGCCTGTCTCGTAGCCTTCCGAGTTGTATCCGGAGCATCGCCCGGCAGGATCTGGGGCGCGTGTATTCGTTGAGGTGTAGAGGCTCTTGAGGCATGGCAGATTCGGGTCAGTCGCGCGGCACGTCGGCACCATCTTGTTGAGGAAGGCCTGAATCTGCGCCTCGGACATCGCGTTGCTGTCGAAGAAGCGATCATCCGAGATGATGTAGCCGGCGTCGAACCCCGAAGAGTGCACAGCCGCTGCGACATTCCCCGACGCGACGGGTGCGGCTGCCGTGGCGGACGGCGCACCGGCCAACGCTCCGGAGAGGACTGCGATGACAATCGCCGCGGCCGCGATGGCTCGGCTCAGCGTACGAGCCATGGGGCGCTCCTAACCCAGGGCGCCTTGGGGACGGCGCTCTGCCTTCCTCGACATTCTAGGGGACTTGACAGCAATAACCATGAGAGCCGCAGCGCCGACCAATCCCGCTGCCGCGGTCGCGAGGCCGATCCACAGACCCGGGGGAGTGAAGGAGACGGTCACTTCGGCATCGGCGAGATCCTCTGGAAGGGTGACCGTGAGGAGTCCGGCAGGACCGATCTCGACCGGCACCGGCTTGCCGTCGACGGCGACCTGGTAACCGGGCCATGCGATACGGGCGAACGTCACGGAGGAGTCGTCTCCTGTCGTGCTGACGGTGAGGGTCTCAGCGGTCGCGCCATGACGTTCGTCCGCCGTGATCTCGACGTCGCCGCCGATCGAGCTCACGGTCCCGGCGTAGGGGACTGGTTCATCCCGCTCGTAGACGTTGACGACGTCCGTGCTCTCCGTCCTTGTCCAGCCTTCGGGGGCGCGGCGATCATCGGTGTAGCCCTTCGCCACCACCACGTACTTCGCTCCGATGAGATCGGCGAGGACGGCATCCGCGCCCTTCGGCTTCTCCCAGAGTGCATCCCAGGCATCGGCGCAGGTTCCGCCGTTGTAGCTCATGCACAGGGCGTTGTCGAAGGCGTTGAATCCGATACCCGTGTATCCGGTCGTAGAGGAGAAGCCCGCGACGCTGGGCATGTTGCCTGCGAGGAGGTCATCCCAGCGATCGGATTCGGGGTGGTCGCCCACGAGGACATTGATGTCGAAGATCTGCACGACGAGCCCGTCCGTGCGATCCGCGAAGGTCTTGCGCATCTCGCTCTTGGACGATGGCATGCGGTAGTCCGCCACGTTCTGATTACTGGCGGTGAGCATGAGCTGCGGCGCGAGGAAGACCAGCATGCCCGCGATCATCACGAGAGCGCCGCTCCGACGCAACCCCGTCCAACGGACGATCGCGAAGGTGCCGAATCCCATGAGGAGCGTGACGAGCCCGTGCCATTTCCAGGCCCCGGGGACGTCCGAGTAAGCGATCCATGTCCCGAAGAGGATCAGAGCGCCGGACACGATCGATCGTAGAACCGGCCGCGAACGCTCGATCCCCTTCGAGGCGAGCACCGCGAAGACCATGAGGACGGCGAGGTAGAGGAACGGAACGAGGCGAGCAGGCCAGCGGAACATGCCGAGCTGCGACGGGCCGAGCACGAAGGCGAGGAAGAACACGCCGAACGTCAGTGCACTGCTGAACTGCTTCCAGCCGTCGCCGAGTGCTCCCCACCGGAGCCAGGGAAGCAGCGGTACGACGAACCACGCGAGATAGGTACCGGGGAACTGCATCGGCAGCCCGCCGAACATCTTGATGTAGGGGCGAAGCGTCGGCGTGCTCATACCGAGCAGGTCGTTCAGATTCACGGCGAGGAACTCGTCGTTGCCGATGCCGGAAGACGCGCGGACCCCGTACTGCGATGTGAGAACGAACGGCAGATACACCACGACGATCAGGAGGACGATGCTCAACCCCATCGGGATCAGCCATCTGAGCGCGCCAGCCCTGCGAGAGACGAGCGCCTCGACGGCGACGGCGAGGAAGACCACGGCGAGTGTGAGCACGCCGTAGGGGTTGCCGGTGGAGGGGACGAGGTAGCCCAGCACGACAGCGAGGGCAATGTCACGCGCTCGGAAGCCGCGCAGATATGCGCGGCGGAGAGCCCACCATGCCCACGGAGTGAAGGCCATGATGGCCGTCCCGTTGATCCAGGCTGCGCCATCCATGAAGATCGACCAGCCGGACAACGGCAGGACGACGCCCGCGACGGCCGACATCCACGCGTTGGCCCCATACCCCCGAGCCAGAAGGTAGACCCCGCCTGCGGTGATGAGGAAGAGGACGATCTTCGCCGCAGTGATCGCCACGGCGACGTCGTCGATGGGGTAAGTCCCGAGCATGAGACCGAGCATGACGGGGTTCCACATGCCTGTAGCCGCTTCGGCGATGAAGTTCCCGCCGCGCCACATATCGAGCTGCAGGAACGGCGACTGCCCGCTGAGCACGCTCTCGGCGATGCGCTGCCATACGCCGACGGCGACGCCCGCCGTGTCGTCCCAGTAGTAGAAAACCCGGGTGCGCAGCACGGGAAGCAGCGTGCCGAGGAGCGTCGCCGCCAGCATAGTGGTGACGGGGACCCAGTTGACGAAGCGAGGGCGGCGCAGCGGGGCGGTCTCGGTCCGTCGGTCGGCCTTCTCTGGAGATGAGGTCGAAGTCATGCCATCACTCCGTCGAGTCGTTCGACGATGGTCTTCGCGATCTCGAGAGAGGCCGTGGCAGCAGGCGACGGCGCGTTGAGCACGTGGATCTGACGCGGCGCGTCGAGAAGGTGGAAGTCGTCGACCAGCCGACCGTCGCGGTGCATGGCCTGGGCGCGGACGCCCGCCTTGGCCGGGACGAGATCGTCTGCGCTGACATCGGGAACCAGTCGCGCCAGCGTGGCCGCGAACTGTTTTTTCGATGCGGAGCGGCGCACCTCCCCGAGCGCAGTACCCGCGAACTTCGCGCCGAGTCTCCACAGGCCAGGCCATGTGCCGGCCGACCACAGGTCGGGAAGCGAGATGTCGCGCCAGCGGTAACCTTCGCGAGCGAGTGCGAACACCGCGTTGGGGCCGGCATGCACGGAGCCGTCCACCATCTTCGTCAGATGCACTCCGAGGAACGGGAAGCGAGGGTCCGGTACCGGGTAGATGAGGCCTTTGACCAAGTCGCTGCGGTCATCCTTCAAAGTGAAATACTCGCCGCGGAACGGAATGATACGCACATCGGGACGCACGCCGCTGGCCTGTGCGACGCGATCGCTCTGAAGGCCGGCGCAGTTGACGAGACCATCGACGACAATGCGACCGTGGGAGGTCTCCACGACGACCTTTCCGGCCTCATTGCGAGCGGACTCGAATGTGGTGCCGAAGCGTATCTCGCCTCCAGCCGTGATGATCTCCTCCGCCATCGCGCGACACACGCCGACGTAGTCGACGATCCCGGTGCTCTCGACACGAAGCGCAGAAACCACGGCGACGTGGGGTTCGTATTCCCTGGCTTCATCGGGACTGACGATGCGGGCGGGTACACCGTTCTCCACGGCTCTCCTGGCGAGCGCGTCCAGCCGGGGTAGCTCGTCCTCCGACGTCGCGACGACCAGCTTGCCCGTGTCGATCTGGCGCACGCCGTGCTCTGCGGCGTATCGCTTCATCGACTGCGCGCCGGCCGCGCATAGACGCGCTTTATAGGAGCCAGGCACGTAGTACAGCCCGGAATGGATGACTCCTGAATTGCGCCCGGTCTGATGCTCGGCGAGATCGGATTCCTTCTCGAGGACGATGACTTCATCGCCGCGGAGAGCGAGCTCCCGCGCAGTGGCCAAACCGACGATGCCGCTGCCCACGACCACGAAACTCGTCACGGAAATTGCTCCTCTTGCTCATTGGTGCGGATCCGATCCGCGAAACAGTTTCTGCTGCGGATTACAACAGGTGTTCGGGGGCGATTCCGGCGTCACCCTGATACTCGCCTCTGCGGCGTCTCGAAAGGACGGCCAAGCCAGCGGCGGATCCGGCGGTCGCGAGATCGGCGACGATGAACATCACGCGCGAGACCGCGGCGTACGCTGTGGCGGCGCCGGGACCGACGAAGGGTGTCAGTGCGGCGATGATCACGAACTCCCGTGCTCCCACGCCTGACGGGAGCAGGAAGAAGACCAGCCCCGCCAGCATGGCGATTCCCATCGTGCCTATGCACAGGGCGAGAGGACTGATCGTGAGACCTTCCCTCGTGTCGGCCAGCAGCCAGAGGTGGATGCCGAACGCGACGTAGGATCCGAGCGCGAATCCGAGGGATCTGAGCACGACGCTGAGTGTGACCGGGTGATCCGGGCGCGGGCGGCGCAGGATCTGGAACCCGAATCGCACGATGCGCGTCAGCACCGCGGGGATCAAGAAGACGAGCGCGACGGGAAGCGTGAGATACAGCCAGGGCAGCCACCCGAGTCGCGAATCCTGCTCGACCAACACAGGGATCGCCAGGGCTCCTGCGATCAGGGCGGCGACCACTGCGATGATCACGGAGAACAACGTGGCTGCGAAGACCCGTGCTCGTGCGAGACCCGCCTTGCGGCCGAGCTCGATCTGGAGGACATAGGCCCAGATCGAGCCAGGGAGGTACTTGCCCAGCTGTCCCACGAGGAAGATCTGCGCACCGCGGCCGACGCCGATGGGCTTGCCAAGATCATCGAGAAGAAGCTGCCAGCTCATCGTGGAGCAGGCTATGCCCACGACGACGGCCACGAGGGAGAGCAAGGTGCGGTGCCATTGCAGACCGGAGATTGTGTGGGCAACGTCGGCCCAGTTGTTCCAGAGCTGCCAGACCGCGGCGACCACGACCACGACGACGAGGACTGTGCGCACGACGTTGATCAGGATCGTCCTCGTGCTCCGGGACGTCGCCGACGCGACCGAGGTCTCCGAGCCGTTCGCGTCGGAGGGCTCCGGGGAGTCGCCGGTGAGGCCGTCGGAAGATTCGGGTGCGGAGCTGTTCATGAGGCCTTCAATGTTGCGTCCTGCTGGGAGGCAGCGGTCAACCAATCGCTCACGTGCGCGCCGAGCAGCGGGTGCTCCGCATACGAATGGAAGTCCACCACAGAGGAATCGAATCGGGCGGTGAGGTCGTCGATCTCCGCGTCCGACACGCCCAGCTTGCGCAGGGCGTAGCTGTTCAAGCCGTGTCGGCGAGGAGGGGAGCCATAGACCTTGGAGAACGGGATCACGTCACGAGTGACGCCGGCGCCCATGCCGACCATGGCCCCGGCTCCGACGGCGCGGCGCTGGTGCACGGTGGCGTTGAGTCCGAGGGTGACGTGGTCGCCGATCGTGGCGTGTCCTCCCACCCGGGCGCCTGATGACAGCGTCACCGAACGACCGATCTCGACGTCGTGGGCGACATATGAGGTGTTGAGCAGCCACGACCCAGAGCCCACCCGAGTCGGGCGGTGACTTCCCTGGCTGATCGTGGTGAGTTCTCGGATCACGACGTCGTCGCCGATCACCACCCCATGATGTGCCAGGTGACCCTCCCACGCGGCGTTCTGCTCGAGCGAGGAGATCTCCGGTGGCGTCCCCAGAACGGCTCCTGGGCCGATCCACACGCGGTCGCCCACGGTCAGCGGGCCGAGGAGCACAGCGTTGGGGCCGATGGTGACATCACGGCCGAGCGTCACACCCTCGCCGATGAATGCGCGCGGGTGAATACGGGGATCAGTGCTCATCAAGTCTCTTCCGGTCGCGCCCGGCGTCTCGCCGTGTCGTCAAGGCCGAATCCAGTGCGACTCGCTCGAGGGAGGAGCGCGTTCGTCCGCGCCGGGGGACGATCAGCCGCTAGCCATAGTAACTCAGGCTTCCCCGCCACGCTGGGAGCCGCCTCGGCGTGGGGTCGGTGCATAGTAGACTTCCCTCGTCTGTGCCCGTGTGAGATCAGCGAAGAAGGATGCACCTGTGATCCCCATTTCCACTGTCCGCCTCGGCCCCGCCGTCGAGGCGAAGGTGCTCGAAGTCATCCGCTCGGGCAACATCGCCCAGGGCCCTGTCGTCGCGGAGTTCGAGAACCGATTCGCCGAACTGGTCGGCGCACGCCATGCGGTCGCCGTCAACAACGGCACGACCGCCCTGGTCGCGGCGATCCAGTCCCTGGGCCTCGAACCGGGCGATGAGGTGATCACGAGTCCGTTCACCTTCATCGCGACGCTGAACGCGATCCTCGAGGCCGGTGCGACCGTTCGCTTCGGTGACATCCGGGTCGAGGACTTCGCGCTCGACCCCGAATCCGTGCGCGCGCAGATCACCGATCGCACCAAGGCCATCATCCCCGTGCACCTGTACGGTCAATCGGCCGACATGAAGGCGATCTCGGCCATCGCTGCCGAGCATTCGCTGGCGATCATCGAGGACGGCGCGCAGGCGCATGGCGCGCGCTTCGAGGGCAAGGGAGTCGGGACCTTCGGCATCGGATGCTTCTCGTTCTACGCGACGAAGAACCTCACGACCGGCGAGGGCGGAATCATCACGACCGACGACGATGAGATCGCGGCGACGCTGCGCATCATGCGCAACCAGGGCATGCGCGCGCGCTACGAGTACGTGATGGCGGGTCACAACTACCGACTCACAGACCTCCAGGCGGCCGTGGTGATCCCGCAGCTCGACGACTATGCCGCTCTGCTGGAGACTCGGCGCGCGAACGCGGCCGCTCTCAGCGAGAAGCTGTCCGACATCGAGGGGCTCGTGCTGCCCGCGCAGCTCGACGGACGCGAGCATGTCTGGCACCAGTACACGGTCCTTCTGCCGCAGGGCGTGGATCGGGAGGCGTTCGTGGCTTCACTCGCGGAGCTCGGTATCGGGAGCGGCATCTACTACCCGAAGCCGGTCTACGACTACGACACGTATCGTGACCGGGCCGATGTCATCCGCTCCGAGACGCCCGTCGCCGATGACGTGGCTGCCCGCTGCGTCTCCCTCCCGGTACATCAGCATCTCGCCGACGGAGATATCGACACCATCGCCGCGGCTGTCCGACAGGTGCTCGCCCGATGAGCCGTGCTCGCGTCGCCCTCGTCGGCGCAGGCTCGATGGGCCGCAATCATGCGAGGATCATCGCGGAGAGCGCGGGAGCGGACCTCGCTCTGATCATCGATCCTTTCGAGTCCTCCGGTAGGCCGGTTGCCGATCAGTACGACGCTCGGTGGGCTCCGGAGATCGAACTGGACGACATTGATGCCGTCGTCGTCGCTGCGTCGACCGAGCATCATTACGGGATCGCCCGAGACATCATCGCCGCAGGCAAGCCACTCCTCGTCGAGAAGCCGATCTGTCCATCGCTCGAGCAGACTGAGGAGATTCTCGCAGCCTCCGAAGCGGCGGGAACGCCGATCATGTGCGGTTTCCTGGAGCGGTACAACCCTGCGGTGATCGCCGCGCGAGCGATGATCGACGAGCCGCTGTACGTGCGCGCCGAACGTCACTCCCCTTACGTGCCCCGCATCAAGACCGGCGTCGCATGGGACCTGCTGGTGCATGACGTCGACCTGATCAGCCAGCTCTTCGGTGCGAAGGTGCCCGAGCGCGTCGGCGTCGAGGTCGGGAGCTTCCATCCTGCCTCGCTGCCCGGAGCCGAGGACATCGTCGAGGCATCGCTCGGATTCGAGGGAGGAGGTCTCGCATCGGCTTCAGCCTCGCGTCTGGGGCAGCGGAAGGTCCGCACGCTCATGGTCCAGTCGCTGGATCACATGGTCGAGATCGACCTCTTGCGTCGCGGCGTCACTCTGTACCGGCACACGACGGTGTCCGAGGACAAGCCGGGCGGCGCGGGCTTCCGTCAGATGACCGAGATGGAGGTTCCGGAGATCACGGGGAGAGAGCCCCTCGCCACGCAGTTCGAGCGGTTCCTCGGGCTCGTCGACGGTACTGTCGATGCGGATGACGAGCGCCGCTCTATCCTCCCGGCACATCGGATCGTGGAGAGTGCACTGCAGGCACGCGCGTCCTGAAGGGCGCGGATAGCATGAAGGAGGCCCCCGCTCGAATGAGCGGGGGCCTCCTTCATGCAGACGGAGTCACCGGATGGCAGGGAACTCAGGACGCCGCGAGGCTTCGTCGCTCAGCTCGACCGTCGCGACGGGACGAGCCGGCACTCCGGCCACGACAGTGCGCGCGGGAACATCGCGGGTCACGACGGCTCCCGCTCCGACCACCGCCTCATCGCCGATCGTCACGCCCATGTTTATCACGGCGTTCGCGCCGATGAAGACGCGATCCCCGATGCGCACGGGCTCTCGCTCCACCTCGTTGAACGCTCTCCCCGAGACGCATCGGCGAGCAGAGGAGTGCGTGTAGATGTGCACGCCGGACGAGACGTCGCAGCCCTGACCGATGACCAGGCCGCCGGAGCCGTCGATGATCGTGAAAGCGCCTATCCAGGTGCCCTCGCCGATGACCGGGTCCCCGATCACCCACGCATGCGGATTGTATGGGTTCTCGGGGAGTCCGGAGGTCATGACTACTTCTTGTCCTGTGCGGCCTCGAAGCGGATGAGGTCGGTCATGCCCTCGCCCACGGGGATCGAGTACTCGAAGCCCAGCATCTCCTTGGCTCGGGTGGTGTCTGCGGCGCGGCGGCTCACGAGCACCTCGCGCGGGTTGAACTGAGGCTCGACATCGGCGCCGATCGCGTCGATCAGGATGCGCGCGAGCTGAGCGACGCTCGTGTCGATTCCGGTACCGACGTTGATCGCGGCGTTCGCCTTCTCGGATTCCGTGGCGAGGACGACGGCACGGGCGATGTCCTTGACGTGGATGAAGTCCATCGACTGCTCGCCGGCGCCGTCGATGACCGGAGCCTCGCCGTTGCGCAGGCGGTTGACGAAGTGGTTGATGACGCTCGTGTAGTAGGCCGTCGTCTTCTGGCCAGGGCCGTAGACGTTGAAGAAGCGCAGCGCGATCCAGGACAGGCCGGCCCTGCGCTCGTAATAGCGAAGCAGATCCTCGCCTGTGCGCTTGGTGATGCAGTAGGGGGTCAGGGGGTTGAGCTTGTCGTCCTCGTGCATGGGGAGCTTCTCAGGGTCGCCGTAGACAGACGCGCTGGACGCGTAGACGACGCGCTGGATGCCCTGGTCCGCAGCGGTTGCGAAGACGTTGTGGGAGCCCACGACGTTGACGTCGATCGAGCTGTACGGATCGGCGACGCTCTTGTTGATCGAGTCCGCTGCCAGGTGGATGACGTGGGACGCGCCCTTCATCGCGGCGGCGACCGCCGCACCGGAGCGGATGTCCTGGTCGATGACCTCGACGTTGCCGGTCTTGGCGAGTTCGTTCGCCTTGTCGCGGTCGCCGCGCCACATGTTGTCGAAGATGCGGACCTTCCAGTCGCGCTCGAGCAGCTGGTTGACGACGTGCAGGCCGATGAAGCCTGCGCCGCCGGCGACGAAGACGGTACGTGAATCGCTCATTGGATCTTCCTTGTTGTTTCGGTGGTCGGTCAGCGGCGGACGGCGGAGTCGGAGACGATGCTGCGCAGAGTCTCGGAGACGTAGGCGACGTCGGCTTCGGTCAGGTTCGCGTGCATCGGGATGGCGATGTGGCGCGAGAAGATTTCTGCAGACACAGGCAGCGCAGCCTGATCTCCGTAGAGCGGCTGGAGGTGGCTCGCGTACGTGCCGAAGTTACATCCGACGCCGGCGGCGCGCAGAGCCATCGCGACCGCCCCACGGTCGAGTTCGGGAGCCACAGTGATGACGTAGGACTGCCAGGGGTGCGTGCGGTCGTCGAGCGCCGTCGGCAACGTGATCTGCTCGAGATCGCCGAGCTGAGCGAGATAGCCGTCCGCGGCGCGCTGGCGAGCCAGGAGGAGATCGGGGAGACGGCGAACCTGGACGCGCATGATCGCCGCCTGGACGTCGGACATGCGGTAGTTGTATCCGAGCTCGTCGAACGACGGGATGGGCAGATCGGCCGCGCCCTCAC
Organism: Microbacterium hydrocarbonoxydans; assembly: GCF_000956475.1. Classification (GTDB taxonomy): domain Bacteria; phylum Actinomycetota; class Actinomycetes; order Actinomycetales; family Microbacteriaceae; genus Microbacterium; species Microbacterium hydrocarbonoxydans_A. The sequence continues at coordinate 991,375 of NZ_JYJB01000010.1, read as the reverse complement.
GCGTGATCGCAGGCGCGATGCCGTACGTGTGGAGCTTGCGCGCATGATCGATCAGTTCCGCCCGGGCGCTGGCGAGTGCTCCGCCCTCCCCAGAGGTGATGCCCTTTCGCCCATGGAAGCTGTACGCCGTCATGTCCGCAAGCGAGCCGACGTTGCGTCCCTTGTAGGTCGCGCCCGTCGCGCAGGCCGCGTCCTCGATGACCCAGAGGCCGTGCTTGCGTGCGATGGCGTTGATCTCGTCGTAGTCGGCCGGCTGACCGAAGGGGTCGACGGCGATGATGCCGACGGTGCGAGGGGTGATCGCCGCCTCGATCTGTTCCGGGTCGATGGACCAGATGTCGGGTCGCACGTCGACGAACACAGGCTTGGCACCGGCCCACATCACCGAGTGCCCGGTCGCAGGGAAGGTGTAGTCGCCGACGATGACCTCGTCGCCGGGCCGAACGCCCAGAGCGAGCTGGGCGAGATGGAGCGCGGAGCCGCAGTTGCTCGTCGACAGCACGTTGTCAACGCCGGCCACGGCAGCGAACTCCTTCTCGAACGCGAGGCACGAGGGGCCGGCTCCGGAGAGCCAGCCGGAATCGAAGACCTCTCTGACGGCGTCGAGCTCTTCCTGGCCGACTGTGGGTGCGCCGAGGGCGACGGAGTGATTCATGCTTCTCCTGACTGAGACGATGGCGATGACGAAGAGGGGACGGGAGGAGGCACGTCACTGACCGATCGGACGATGAAGACCGGCCGGCGGCGGGCGTCGTCGCCGGCGCGCCAGACATACTCTCCGAGCACTCCGATGCCGACCAGAATCATGCCGCCGACGGCCAGGACCAGACCGCTGAGAAGCGCGACAGCTGCGCCGAGAGGCTGGAAGAACGCCAGAACGAGGGCGAGGATCAGACTGAGCGCACCGATCGCACCGAGGATCAGCCCTCCCCAGGCGACCCATTCGACGGGAGCGTGCGAGAACTCGACGAACGAGTCGACGACGAGCTTCATCTTTCGCTTGGTCGTCCACTTGCTGACGCCGTGAGGTCGCGGGAGCTGCTCGAAGAAGATCTTCCGCTGGTCGAATCCCACCCAGGCAGCCATTGCGAGCACATTGCGGTTGAGTTCCGGCATCGCGTTGAGCGCGTCGAGGACCGGACGCGAGACGAGGATCTGCGACGGCCCTTCCTGCGGGTAGTTCGGCACGTCGGAGTTGGCGCCGTATATCCGGGAGAAGCCCTTGGCGAAGGACTCGCCGACGCCTTTCTTCACTGCGCGCACCGCCCGCAGCCCCCAGACGATATCGGCCCCGTCCCGCCATTCGGCGATGAAGTCGCCGATCGCCTCGAGAGGCTCCTGGCGGTCCGCGCTCAGCGTGAGAGCCGCGTCCCCCTTCGCATGTGCAAAGCCGGCGCTCAGTCCGGCATGCGAGCCGAAGTTGCGTGACAGGCTCACGATGCGGGCGGCTCCTACACCTTGGAGGGTCTGCAGGAGCGCTTCGCGGGTCCCATCGGTCGATCCGTCATCTACGACGATCAGCTCGAAGTCGACATCGGGGTGAGCGGCGAGGATGTCTCGGTAGAACTCCGCGATCTCCACAGCCGAATCGACTTCGTTGTACGCAGGAATGACGAGACTCAGCAGAGGAGACGCGTGAGTCATTTGAGCCTTTCGTGGGGCTGCCTCCGCCATCGAACCGGGGGAGACACAGTGCGGCCAGTTTATCAGTTGCGTCGTAGAGCAGCTGGGAGGCGCCCGGCGGACGCCTCATGTCCGTCCGGTAGACTTGGCGCCGCTCTGACGCCATAGCGCGTCGTATCGTCCGTGGGGCGTTCCCACGAGAAAGCGCTGGTACATGGATCTCCTCGTCGTCGGTTCGGGTTTCTACGGGCTCACCATCGCGGAACGCGCCGCTCAGGCCGGCCGCAAGGTCACGGTCATCGATCGCCGGCACCACATCGGCGGCAACGCCTACAGCGAGGCGGAGCCGGAGACGGGCATCGAGGTGCACCGCTACGGTGCCCACCTGTTCCACACGTCCAACGCGACGGTGTGGGAGTACGTCAACCGGTTCACGACCTTCACGAACTACGTCCACAGGGTGTACACCACACACAAGGGCACGGTGTACCCGATGCCGGTCAACCTCGGCACGATCAACCAGTTCTTCCAGTCGGCGTACACGCCTGACCAAGCCCGCGCACTCGTTCGCGAGCAGGCCGGCGAGTTCGACGTATCCTCTGCATCCAACTTCGAGGAGAAGGGCATCGCGCTGGTGGGGCGCCCTCTGTTCGAGGCGTTCTTCCGCGACTACACGGCGAAGCAGTGGCAGACCGACCCGCACAAGCTCTCCGGCGACATCATCAGCCGCCTCCCCGTGCGCTACACCTACGACAACCGGTACTTCAACGACACCTGGGAAGGCCTGCCCACAGACGGCTACACGGCGTGGCTCGAGCGCATGGCCGACCACCCGAACATCGAGGTGAAGCTCGACGTCGACTACTTCGACGAGTCGCAGCCGCTCAGCAAGAAGGCGACAGTCGGTCAGCTGCCCGTCGTCTACACGGGCCCCGTCGACCGCTACTTCGACTATTCCGAGGGCGCCCTCAGCTGGCGCACGCTGGACTTCGAGCAGGAGGTCCTCAGCGTGAAGGACTTCCAGGGAACAAGCGTCATGAACTATCCGGACATGGATGTGCCCTACACCCGTATCCACGAGTTCAAGCACTTCCACCCGGAGCGCCGCGACTTGTACGAATCCGAGAAGACCGTCATCATGCGCGAGTTCTCGCGATTCGCGAACCGTGAGGACGAGCCGTACTACCCGGTGAACACGCCGGACGACCGTGCCGGTCTGCTCGCGTATCGCGAGCTCGCCAAGGGCGAGCGGGACGTGCACTTCGGCGGCCGGCTCGGCACCTACCAGTATCTCGACATGCACATGGCGATCGGCTCGGCGCTGTCGATGTGGAACAACACCCTCTCGTAGACTCGACTCTGTGAGTCACACTGCTGTCGGGGCCCCGGGGACGCCCCGGAGATACCTGCATTCTCTGTGGCTTCTTTCTGCCCGGGACCTGAAGGTCCGCTACTCGACGAGCGTGCTCGGCTACCTGTGGTCGGTGCTCGACCCGCTGGTGATGAGCGCGATCTACTGGTTCGTGTTCACTCAGGTGTTCCACCGCGACGTCGGCGAGGAGCCGTACATTGTGTTCCTCATCAGCGCGCTCCTGCCCTGGGTGTGGTTCAACGCGGCGGTGGGAGATTTCACGAGGGCATTCAAGAAGGACGCGCGTCTGGTCAGATCGACCTCGATTCCGCGGTCGATCTGGGTGAACCGCATCGTGCTGAGCAAGGGTGTGGAGTATCTCTTCTCGCTGCCCGTTCTCGTCATCTTCGTCGCCGTGAACCTCGTGATCGAGAAGAACCCCGACCAGGTCGTCCACGTCGGCTGGGGCCTGCTGTGGATGCCGGTGGCGATCCTCCTTCAGACCGTCCTGCTCGTCGGCCTCGGTCTGCTCATCGCACCGCTGTGCGTCATGTACGTCGACCTGGAGCGCACCACGGCACTGATCCTGCGTGCGATGTTCTACGCGACGCCGATCATCTACAACGTCACCGACCTCCCCGGTATCGCGCAGACGCTCGGGGCGTTCAACCCGCTCGCGGGCATCTTCATGCTCTACCGCATGCCGTTCTTCCCCGAGCAATGGAATCCTTTCGCGCTCACGACCAGCGTCCTGATGAGTTTGTTCGTCCTCGCGCTGGGCGCCTGGGTGTTCCGCCGCCTCGAGCGTCCCGTGCTCAAGGAGCTCTGATGCGGGTCGCGAATCGCGTGCTGATCGCAGAACTCGACTCTCCTGCTCAGGCGAGGAGGTTCGCGGAGAGCGGCACTCGGCAGGCGATCGTCGAACTCACGGGGATGCTCCGGGTGGGAATGCTCGTCTCCAGCACGGTGCTCGTCACCGACGCGATGCTTCTCGACGGCGCATACTTCATCGCCCTCGGTCCAGAGGGTGTGCTGAGCGAACTCGGCACAGGTCAGGCTCGATACCCTCTGACGATCACGGGACCGTACCCGAGTCTGCGTGAGGGGCTCGAGAAGCGTGTGGAGAACGAGGAGTTCGTGTGGTCGTTCCCTGGCGCGGGCGGAGGAGACGACGTTCCGCGCCACGTGCGTCGTTCTTGGGATGAATGGCTGCGCTTCGTGGAATCCGGCATCATCCGATATGAGCAGCAGGGTGCGGAATCGGCGCCCCTTCGCATCGGGCCCGCGCCTGTCAGGTCCGTACAGGACCTGGAGACGATCAAAGACTGCGGCCTGGGCGGCGTCCGTCATCGGAGTGAGGCCTGGCGCATCCTCGATTCCCTTCCTCTCTCCACAAGCGCCGTGGAAGAGGTACGGCGCTGGTGGAATGACGCATATCTGCGGATGATCGCCGAGAACGCGGGTGCTGACTGGATCGGCTTCGAAGCCGACAGCCGTGTGAATCTGGCCATCGGCAGTGAGGACGTCGAGCTTCCGCTCTCGAGCGGCCTGCTCGAGTGGGCTCGGAACTCCACTCCGGCGACGATCGCGGTCGCGTGGGACGCGTCCCATGCTCAACGAGATGCACTGCGACGAAGACCGGACTGGCGGCGGATGCGGAACCTGGCCTTCACAGCCAGTCAGGTTGCGACGGGGAGCACCCGTCCGGCTGTCCTCTGGTCTTCCTACGGCAAGCTCGCCATCGCTGTCGTCGCGCTCGCGCTCGCGGCTCCTGGCCTGCGGATCGATTCGATCGACAGTCCCTTGACGTGGCTGGCTTTCGTCGGAGCCATCGCGACGACGGTGCCGTACGACTCCCTCGCCGCGCTCTGGCGTCTCAAAGAACGCGACCCGCGAACGCGACTCGTGCTTCATCGGGGAATCGGCACATGAGCGAAGCGTTCCAGACCCTCTACGAGTCTCCCGAGGGGCAGCGATTGCGTCTCGAGGGGGCCCAGCTGGCCACACCCGATGGGCGCGTCTATCGACATCACCGACTGGTGCTCTCCGACGGCTGGCCGGGCGCGGTCGTGTTGGCGTTCGACGGCGCCGACCTTCTGCTGGTGCGGAGTCATCGACCGGCCGCCGGAGAGGTGATGTGGGAGCTGCTCCGAGGGGCTGGCGAGCCGGGGGAGTCGCCCGTGCAGACCGCACTACGGGAACTAGCGGAGGAGACAGGCCTGCGTGGCGAGGGTGCTGTCGTGCTCGGGAGCTATCTGATCGACTCATCGGTCTTTCCCCAGCCCGTCTCCGTCGTCGAGTGCACGGTAGACCGGTCCGCGCCCCGCGGCCGGGTTGACGGCGAGATCCTCGGCGAGCGCTGGGCCACACCTGATGAGTTGCGCCAGCTGGTCGTCGACGGCGTCCTGCGAGATGCCCACTCGCTCACCGCCCTCAGCTTCCATGGCATGAAGGAGCCGCGAGGATGAATACAGCAATCGAAGTCCAAGATCTCGGTGTGAGGTTCCGCCGCAATCGCCGTGGCCGCCGGAGCTTCAAGGATCTGTTCGCAGGCTCGGAACGTCGATCGCGTCCCGGTGAGTTCTGGGCGTTGCGCGGCGTCTCGTTCTCCGTACAGCAAGGGGAGTCGATCGGTGTGGTCGGGCGCAATGGGCAGGGCAAGTCGACGCTGCTCCGCCTGGTCGCGGGCGTTCTGCTGGCGGACGAGGGCACGGTCACCGTCAACGGCGGAGTGGCCCCGCTGATCGAGATCACCGGGGGTTTCGTCGGCGACCTGAGCGTGCGAGAGAACGTGCGCTTGACTGCCGGCCTGCACGGCATGTCCCGAGCGGAGATCAGCCGTCGCTATGACGACATCATCTCCTTCGCCGAGCTCGCAGACTTCGAGGACACGCCTTACAAGCATCTCTCCAACGGCATGAAGGTCAGGCTGGCGTTCTCGGTCGTGTCGCAGCTGGACGAGCCGATCCTCCTCGTCGACGAGGTGCTGGCGGTAGGAGACAAGGCGTTCCGGGAGAAGTGCTACAAGCGCATCGACGAGTTGCTGTCGGAAGGACGGACTCTGTTCTTCGTAAGCCATAACGAGCGCGACCTGCGCCGTTTCTGCACGCGAGGTCTCTACCTCGACAAAGGCAGCCTCGTCCTTGATGCGTCGATCGCCGAAGTGCTCGATCGCTATAACGGCGATGCCTCGTGAGGGCGTCCTGAATACAGGGTTCGCCGCCGGCGCGCGTGATTATCGTCTCAGAGCATCACGAAGATCGGCGATGGCATTCCGTGCCGTCTCGGCCCGCGCAGACACGTCAGTGCCGCTCTGGAGGCTTTCGACGAGATCATCGAGACTCGACGAGTACGCCTCGACCTCGGCATGCGCATCTGTCACACCGGCGCCCGGAAGCGAATCGGAGATCCGCTGAGCCTGGTCCTGGAGCTCGGCCACGATGCTCAGGGCGAGATCGGGGGAAGTGGTTTCTATCGACTCGAGATCGCTGAGCGCGCTGAGTAGCCGATCATCGACGGCCTGCTTGGCCGGAGTCAGCTCGGATGGAGAGGGTGAGGGCGTCGGCTGCGACGAGGGCGCGGCGGATGGCGTCGCAGGTGCGGTCGACGAGACCGGTGCGGGCGTTGCTGTGGACTCGGGAGCGGCCGGTCCGCCTCGGGGAAGCAAGAATGCGAGCAGCACTGCGACGACTATCGCGACCCCGAGGGCCAAGCCGACCACAAGCCACACTCGCGCACCGCGACGCGGGCCGGGCGGAATCGGCGCCCAGCGGAGCTCGGGCTGCTCGTCGCTCACGCTCAGCCTTCCAGCGGGGGCATGGGCTGCCAGGAGCGGTCTCGTCCGAGCTTGCCACCTTCTCGAAGGCCGCGGAAGAGGTTGCTTGTGCCGCGAACCGTGCGCTCGACGAAGAACAGCCGGATGATCTCCTTCGCGAAGGTCATGGCTGTGCCCAGGCCGAAGAGCAGCGGGTTGTAGACGCCGTGCACCCGGTAGTAGTTCTTGATGTACGCCCGGTTGCGCATGATGTAGAAGCGATAGGCGTTGCTCGACGCGTTCATGTGGCGGATGCCCATGTCCCACTGCTTGATCTCACGCGTGCGGCGCAGCACGAACTCGTTCACGATCACCGCGGTGGTCAGCCGAGACGCGAGCCACCCGTACATCTGGTCGTCCCAGTAGATGAAGAATCGCGGGTCGGGCAGGCCGATCTGCTGCACGATCGAACGATGGATGAACATGCCCTCGAAGCATCCGCTGTTCATCTCCTTGAACCCGGACTCGTCGAATCCTGAGGGGGCGAACGGGATCGGGATGCCCATGCGCTCGGCGATGCGGTACTGCCAGTAGAACTCGCTGCCGTCGTAGTCGTAACGACGGCCCTGGATGCTCTTGAAGCGCGGCGCCCACTTGCCCATCTTGGCGAGTCCGTCGGAGACGACCTCGACGTCGTCGTCCATCATCCAGATCCACTCCGAGCCGAGCTCGTACGCCGTGCGCATACCCTCGCTGAAGCCGCCGGAGCCACCGGTGTTGGTCTCGAGACGGCGGTAGACCAGCTCGGTGCCGAGGCGGGGGCGGAAGGACTCGACGACATCGGTGGTGTCATCGGATGAGGCGTTGTCGATGATCACGACGTGGCCCGGCTTCGGGTCCATCGCGGTGATGCTCTCGAGAAGGCCGGTGAGAAGGTGCGAGCGGTTGAACGTGACGATCACGATCGTCGCGGATGCCGGGTCGAACGTCGCGGTCACGCCTCGTCCTCGAACGTACGCTTCCACGCCTCGGCGGAGACCAGATCCGGGAGTGCCCGTCGGTACTGCTCCTGAAGCTGGGGCCAACGGCGCCGCAGGGCAGCGTGGAGCTTGATCGATTCGAGGAGCTGGGAACGGAACTTCTTCCGATCCCGCGTGTAGATGTTCTTGCCGGAACCGTCGGCAGCGCTCACGAGAGCGCTGTCGTAGAGAGGGACCCGCCACCAGTTGGCATCGCCCTTGCCGAACTCGACTTCAGGCTGCTCCACGTTCTCAGATGCCGGGCTGTGCAGCCAGTGCGAGACCAGGGTAGACAGGGTGAACCACCGCAGCTTGAACCCGGTGGGGCTGTCGAAGACGTTTCGCTTCTGACGCTGATAGACGAGGCGACCACGACGAGCATGGAGAACCCGGGTCGGGTCCTTGTGGATCACGGTCTCGGGATACTGCGCAGCGAGCTTCCGTGCCGCAGGCATCGCCGTCGCCAGACCACGCCGCATGTGCTCGGGGCCCGAGAGCACGTCGCGCAGCGCGCGGGCGCGCAACGCCACGGGGTAGTACTGCATCATCATCAGATGCTTCAGGTCGACTCGTCGGCTGTGGCGGATCAGCAGGCCACCACGCGGCGCCGTCGAATGGATAAGGCCGGCGACGATGCGATTGCGTGCATGGAAGTAGGCCTGCCAGTCGATCGAGTCGTCTTTGCCCACCCAGGAGACATGCCACAATGCCACACCGGGCATCGATACGGTCGGATACCCGGCCTCACCCGCGCGAAGGCAGAATTCAGCGTCGTCCCACTTGATGAACGCCGGTAGCGACAGCCCGACCTTTCGGATCGCCTCGACGGGGATGAGGCACATCCACCACCCGTTGTAGTCCGCATCCATCCGCATGTGCAGGAGAGGGGACTGGCGAAGGTTGGCGAGACCGAAGTCGTGGGGCATCTTCTCCTGGTACAGGTTGCGCCACATGAACGGCGCGTTGTCGACGACCTCCGCCCACCCGTGCAGCTTCGGCCGGTCCAGCAGATCGAACATGTGACCGCCGACCAGCAGCGGCGTCGTCGCGTACTGACCGAAGACGATCGACCTCCGCAGCGACTCCGGCTCGATGCGGACGTCATCATCCAGAAGCTGAACGAAGTCGCTGGAGGGCCGCTCCAGGGTCTCCTGCATCGCGCGTGCGAATCCGCCTGAGCCTCCCAGATTGGGCTGAGTGATCACCTGGAGAGTCTCTCCGAGACGGGCAGCGACATCGTCGAACCCGGCCTGCTCAGAGACCAGCTGCGTGCCTTGATCGACGAGGAAGATCCTGTCCACCAGCTCCAGTGCATCCGGTGCGTCTGCGAGGGCCGTGAGCGTTTCGACGCAGTAGTCGGGCTTGTTGTAGGTCGTAATGCCGAGCGATGCCTTGCCTGCCCGCGCGGGGGGCTGCTCTGTGGTCCACTCCGCACCTTCGAGCATGGCGTGCTTCTCATCGGCGACGACGTCGAACCAGATCCAGCCGCCGTCGCTGAACTGGGTCAGAGCGATGTCGAAAGACGTCGCCGCGTCACCGCTGACCTCGCGGGTGTCGATGCGCTGCTGCACTCCTCCGCCGTTCGAGCGGTAGACGAGGATGGTCGCCGGGCCGGACGTGCGCACTGTCAGGCGGACCTCGCGGACGCTCGTCCAGTGCTGCCAGTAAGAGGCGGGGAAGGCGTTGAAATACGTGCCGAGTGAGACTCGACGTCCGGCGACGATACGGGCGCGGGTGCGTCCGAGGATGTTTCCCAGGTGTGCCCGGCTCGAGACCCGGACAGGCTCCTCCTCGATCGTCGACCAGGTTTCAGGATCTGCATAAAGCGGCAGGAGATCGGGGTCTCGATCGAGAGGGAAGACGACGTTCTGCAAGACGTAGGTCACGAGGTGATTCTCCGAGGTTCATGGTCCGCGCGGCATCGCAGGTTGAGCGGGCGGGACTGGACGAGCAGGGAGTAGCTTATCCGGTCTTCGATGATCGAATGCTGGGATCGCACCGAATCACCTCATGGCGGTGGAGGGCTTTCCTCCACCGCACAGTCGCCGTTTCGAAGAGGTCAACCGACGCTCAGGCTTCGCCGCGCAGCGTCGGCATGGTCCCGGTCTGCGCTGCATCGATGTTCTCGCGCCACGACCGTGACTGCCCGGCCCGCAGGGCGCACAGGACGAGCAGGAACCAGCCCGCGCCCACGATCGTGAAGCTCTCGAACATCGACTCGACGGCGAGGGTGACGAGCATGAGCGGCGTCCACGCGTAGACGACCGATCGCCGCACGCTCGCGACGAGCCACGAACGCACCGTGGCGATGCCGCCCAGCAGCAGGAAGAGCACGAGACCCGCCGACCCGAGCTGCAGCAGTACGTCGAAGTACGAGTTCAGGGCGCTCTGGTGGTGGTCGTCGAGCGTGAAGTTGATGTAGTTGAACGGATACTCGCCCGCCGGCCAGCCGCCGACCCAACCCCACCCCTGGATCGGCTTGACGGCGACGAAATCGAGGATCGTGTTCCACAGGGTCGCCCGGATCGAGAAGTCGGATCCTGCATCCATCAGGGCGATGATCGGATGCCGCAGCGCGAATGCCGCGGTCAGCGCCATCGCGACGAGCGCCCCGAGAACCCACTGCACGGCGTTGCGGCGCTCGGCGGGAGCATGCCGGACGATCGTGAGCGCGACGGTCACGACGGCGACAGCGAATGCGAGCACGAGGACCGTGGGGGACGCCGACAGCACGGCGAGCATGGCCGCCAGCGCGATGGAGGGGACGGCGATCCTCGCGTCGAGCGACTGCGACCGCCATTCGATCGCGAAGGTGATGAGGGCGATCACCGCCACGAAGCCGAGCATGTTGCGGCTGCCGAAGATCCCCTGGATCGGGCCGCCGAGCGCGAGATTCCCCTGCACCCCGAGGAACGTGAAAGGCACATCGAAGAGGACCCCGGAGAGGATCTCGACTCCGAGCGACACCAGCAGCAGCAGGCGAAGGCTGTCGCCGAGCGCGCGCACGGTCTGCAGGGTGTCGCGGATGTGCCCGACCGTGATCGCGAGGAAGCCGTAGCCGAACAGCGCCATCCACGCGAACAGCGTGTCGGACTTGTCCGTGGTCCACACCAGGCTCACCAGCGCCCAGGCGAGGAACACCAGCAGCGACGTCGGCGCGACGCGCAGCACCGAGAGCTCCTCGCGCCGCACCCAGAGGATCGCGGCACCGAGCAGGCACAGCAGCGAGATCACCGTCGCGAGCGTGACGGGCGACGACATCCGCTCGATGGACAGCGCTGCGAACACGGCTGTCAGGACGGCGATCGTGAAGGCTCTCGCCATCTCCGCCGAGCCGAGCAGGCCGCTGATCCGACGACCAGCCGTCACGGCACCCGCCGGCGTCGCCCGCCGCGTTCGATCACGCGTTCGCGCTCGCCGACGCCGAGCAGCGGCGTGGTCTTGAGCTTGAACGACAGCAGGATGAGCAGCATCCAGCCCCACAGCATGATCGGCGTGGACTCGGTGAGCCCCTGCACCAGGAGGACGACGGTGAACAGGCTGGGCAGCAGCGTGAGCGGCGAGTATTCGCGGTGGGCGACGAGATCCCACCGTGGGCGGTCGACCGCGAAGAACCACGATCGCCAGAGCAGGCTGAGGAAGGCGATCGCGATCAGGATCGTCCCGAGCACGCCGAGCTGCATGAGGACGTCGAGCCACATGTTGTGCGCGTGGAACACGGTGATGCCGTGGTCCTCGATCCAGTTCGCGAACGCGGGATCGGAGGGCAGCCACGGGCTCGAGAACCCGTTGCCGAAGAGCGGATGCTGCTGCCAGCGATCGATCACGGAGGCCCAGATCTTGTTCGACCGCCCGGTGAGGTCGGAGCTGCGTCCGATGACGCCGAGGAGCGGCTCGCGAAGCAACCACGCGGCGGCACCGAGCACGAGCGAGCCGCCGATCGCGACGGCGTAGATGCGCGTCCGGCTCCGCGGGGTGCGGGCGCGGCGCATGAGGAGCGCGACGACGAGCACGACCACGGCGGCCGCCGCGCACACGTACGCGGTCGCCGACGCGGCGCGGAAGAGGAAGTATGCGGCGAGCAGCGTCCACAGGGCGAGCGTGGTGCGCCAGCGCACGCGGGCGGCGTACAGCACGCCGAAGGTGATGATCGCGAACAGACTGATGATTCCGAGAAGGTTCGCGTTGCCGACGATGCCCTGCAGACGACCTCCGTCGAACAGGTTGTCGCGGACCCAGTACCACTGGGGGTCGATCTTCCCCGCAGGCAGATCGACGAAGTTGGGCAGCAGCGCGTGCTGGAGCACGAGCGACACCCACAGCTCGAGCGCCAGCGACAGTCCGAGGATCCACTTGAACGCCGACGCCAGCGCCCTCACGATCTCGCGCCAGGTGAGCGCGTGCGCGATGAACAGGGCGTTCACCGTGATCGCCGCCAGCAGGAGCCAGGTGACGACTGTGGCCTCGCGCCACTGCGACCACGCGACCGACACGAGCGCGAGCACCGTATAGCCCACGGCCGACCAGGGCAGACGTCGCCAGGCGAAGGGCTGCGGATGCTGTCTCGCGAGCATCGGGATGCCGATGCCGAGAGTGGCCAGGAGGAACGCTCCCAGCACGACTCCTGCGCCGAGCTGTCCGACCAGGTTGTAGACGGCGGCGTGCGCGAAGGTGACGATCAGCACGAGGATGATGTACCCGCGCAGCAGCAGATGCCCCGTCGACTCGCGCTCTGGCGCGGTGGGCGGGGCTGCGACCGGATGCTTCGTGTACTGCGCCATCGCGTTCAGGCTACCGCGCCGTGCTGTGCTCACGCCGCGCCTCGGCTGAGGTTCTCGTGCTGCGAAGAGGACGGGGAGCGCGGGCGTTCAGGCGTTGGCGGTGCGTTCGGCTTCTTTGGCGGCGACGATCTTGCGCAGGCCGGAGCTGGAGAAGCGGTGGTCGCGGCTGTTGAAGTACAGCTCGATACCCGCCTCTTCGCAGTAGGTGCGGCCGGTGAAGTCGCGGTCCTCGTACTCGTCGCCGACGATGCGCACGTCGAGCTTGAACGAGCGCAGGATGTCTTCGAGGTCCTGCTCCGTCGAGTACGGCACGATCTCGTCGACGTACTCGCAGCCGCGCAGCTGGATGTACCGCTCGACCACGGTCTGGGTGGGGGCGTTCTTCTCCGGACGGTCGAGCGTGGGGTCCATCTGCAGACCGCAGATGAGGTAATCGCACTGCCGCTTCGCCTCGGCGAGCATCATGATGTGCCCCGCGTGCAGCAGATCGAAGGTCGAGAACGTGATCCCCACCCGCGGACCCGGGTTGTAATCCTGGTGCTCCTTGGATGGCATCGTGCTCCTCTGGACCTCGTGACGGACGGACATCTTGAGAACTCTAACCGAAGTCGTCCCGGCGTCCCCTCTCCCGTCGGGGTGCCCGGCTGCGCTCACGCCGGAGCTCTACTCTGGGGGCATGCTGCTGAACCTGTCGAATGTGCCCCGTGACTATGCGTGGGGGTCGCGCACGCTGCTTGCCGAGCTCGAAGGGCGCGCTCCGTCATCGGCACCGGAGGCCGAGGTCTGGTTCGGCGATCACCCTGGTGACCCGGCCGATGTCGACGGCGACCGCACTCTCGACTCGATCACCGGCGGAAGCCTTCCCTACCTGCTGAAGCTGCTCGCCGCAGGATCCCCGCTGTCGATCCAGGTGCACCCCACCCTCCCTCAGGCACGCGAGGGCTGGGAGCGTGAAGCCGGCCTCGCGATGGACGACCCGGCCCGCAACTATCGAGATGCCAATCACAAGCCCGAGCTCATCGTCGCGCTCAGCGACCGCTTCGAATCGCTGAGCGGACTGCGGCCGGTCGCCGACACGCTGCGGCTGCTCGAACTCATCGGCACCCCGGCCGATCCCCTCCGGACACGCCTCGCGGGAGACGGCGACGTGCTGCGCGACACGATCGAATGGCTGCTGTCGGGTGATGCGCAGCACGACGTGGACGCGATCATCGCCGCCGTCCGCGATGCCGCCGAGTCGGAATCGGGGGAGTGGGCGGACGCTCTGCGCGCGGCGGCGGGCATCGCGGGCGTGTACCCGGGCGACCCCGGCGTGGTCGTCGCGCTGCTCATGAACCATCTGGTGCTGTCGCGCGGCGAGGGCGTCTTTCTGCGGGCGGGACTCTTGCACGCGTACATCTCGGGGCTCGGCGTGGAGATCATGGCGGCCAGCGACAACGTGCTGCGCGGCGGCCTCACCCCCAAGCGCATCGACGTGCCCGAGCTGCTGTCGATCCTCGACACGACCCCGGGAGCGGTGCCGGTGCTGCGACCGTCGACGCGCGGCGCGGTCACCGAGTACCCGGTTGATGTCCCCGATTTCGCGCTGCGGCGGATCGCGCTCTCAGGCGATCCGATAGAGGTCGCCGTCGCCGGGCCTGCCATGGTGCTTGCGACCGCGGGCGAAGTGGCCGTGAGCGGAGCGGATGCCGTGTCACGAGCGGTTCCGATCGGCCGCGGGGTCTTCGCGACCGAGGACGAGACGTCGCTCACGCTCTCAGGCGCGGGCGAAGCGTTCGTCGCCACGCCGGGGCGCTGACCGCGGACGGTGGCCCCACTGGGTCGTTGAGCGGGGAGCACAGCGCCTGAGACCAAACGCGTCTCTCGCCCTGGCCGAGGGATCGCGACACGCCGACAGGGTGTCATGAACCTTCAAGACAATATTGAGGGTTTATAGTCCGCGACTTGACCGATGCGAATCACACGGGTGTAATTAGTTGTGCACGGCCCGCCGGGGGGCGGATTTACAAGGGTTGGAGGATCCAGATGACGGGTTACCGTTCGGACGTACCGGAGAACTGGTTCGTCGATCCGATCAATCTCGGCGTTCCCGGGGTCCGCAAGGTCGAAGCCGACGACGACAACGCTCTCGCCTGGCAGAGCGACGCACTGTGCTCGCAGACCGACCCCGAGGCCTTCTTCCCCGAGAAGGGCGGCTCCACGCGTGACGCCAAGCGCATCTGCACCTCGTGCGATGTCCGCAGCGAATGCCTCGAGTATGCGCTGCAGAACGATGAGCGCTTCGGCATCTGGGGCGGGCTCTCCGAGCGTGAGCGTCGCAAGCTCAAGCGCCGCGCCAGCTGAGACGACGAACTCTCACAGCTTCGCGGGCGCGCCGCGCCCGCTGCGTTCCCGGCCGGGACAGCGCGCTTAGGCTGACCACGTCATGCCAGCCCGAGTTCACGCCATCATCGTCGCGCGCCCCGGATCGTCGGCCCGTGCTCAACTGCTCCGCACCCTGGACGCGCTGCGCGCGCAGACGACCCCGCCGAGCGCGATCACGCTCGTGATGTGCGGCGATGCCGCCGGCGTTCGCGAGAGCGAGACCGTCGCGGGGCTGGTGGAGGGCATCATCGAAGCGCGCCACGGCACCTCGTTCGCCGACGCGGTGGAACTCGCCCGACCGCGAGTCGCCGAGGATGCATCCCTCTGGCTGCTCGCGCACGACACCGCACCGCACCCGCGCGCGCTCGAGCGGCTCGTGGGCAGTCTCGAGCGCTCACCATCCGCAGCGATCATCGCGCCGAAGCTCGTGCAGGTCGACGACGATCGCGAGATCGTGTCGCTCGGCGTCAGCATGACGGCGCTCGGCCGCTCGGTCGAGCTCGCGGCAGGCGAACTCGACCAGGGGCAGCACGACGGTCGTGACGAAGCGCTCGGCGCCGACATCCGGGGTCTCCTGATCCGCAGTGAAGTCCGCGACGATCTGCGCCCGGACCGCGCGCTCGCCGGCGCCGATGAGGGGCTCGACCTCGGCGTCCGTGCGCGGCTCGGCGGCGGACGGGTCGTGCTCACGCCATCCGCGCGCATCTCCGTCTCGCCCGACGGGCCTGCAGCCCTCCCCTCCGGCCGATCGCGCAGCGCCTTCGTCACGCGCCTGGCGCAGCTTCATCGGCGGCTCTCCTACGCTCCGACGCCCGCGCTGCCGCTGCATTGGCTCGCACTTCTTCCGCTCGCGCTCTGGCGCTCGATCACGCACCTGGTGGGCAAGCGGCCCGAGGCGGTGCTCCCCGAGTGGGGTGCCGCGCTCACCGCGATGTTCCGATTCGGTGCGATCGCGCGCTCGCGGCGCAGCATCCGCTCCTTCCGCACATCGAGCTGGGCGAGCATCACTCCGCTGCGCGTCAGCCGCGGCGAACTGCATCGCCGTCTCGACGACGGTCACGGCAGCGAGGGCGGCGCTCTCAGCGAGCTGCACTTCTTCTCCGGCGGCGGCGCCTGGGCGGTGCTCGCCGCCCTCGTGGTCAGCGTCGCCGCGTTCACGGAGATGCTGGCCTGGCCTGTGCTCGGGGGCGGCGCTCTGCTCCCGCTGCGCCGGACGGTCGAAGCGCTGTGGAACGACGCGGCGTGGGGGCTGCGCGGAGTCGGCGTCGATCTCGTCGGTCCGGCCGATCCGTTCGCATCGGTCATCGCGGTCCTCGGATCGCTGTGGCCGGCCGGGCCCTCGTTCGCGCTCGTTCTGCTGTGGATCCTGGCGCTGCCGCTCGCGGTGCTCGGCGGATGGTTCGCCGCCACCCGTGTCACCGACCGCGCGGGCCTGCGCATCTTCGCGGGGGTCGTCTGGGCGTGTGCCCCCACCTTCCTGACGGCGCTCGTCGACGGACGCCCGACGGGCGTGCTGGTGCATCTGCTGCTGCCCTGGCTGTTCCACACTGCGGTCGTCGCGCATCGGTCCTGGGGCGCGGCGGGTGCGGCATCCATCGTCTTCGCCGCTGTCGCCGCCTGCTCGCCCTCTCTCGTGCCCGCCCTTCTGGTGCTCTGGGTGATCGCCCTGGCCATCACACTCGGCGGCGCGCGCTTCCGGGGAGCGGTGCGGCTGCTCTGGCTGCCGTTCCCCGCCGCGGCCCTGTTCGCTCCGCTCGCCCTCTGGCAGCAGTCGCACGGCAGCCTGATCGCCGTGCTGGCCGACCCGGGCATGATCTGGGCTGGGCCGCAGGCGAGCGCGGATGCCGCGGGTCGGCTCGCCCTGGCGATGGGCTTCCCGACGGTCGATCTCGGCGGCTGGCTGAGCGTTCTTCCCGCGCCGTTCGGGTTCTGGGCAGGCATCCTCCTCGCACCGCTCGCGGTGCTGGCTCTCATGTCGGCGATCGCACCGCGCTGGCGGGCGGGCATCACGCTGCTCGTGGTCGCCCTGCTCGGCTTCGCGACGGCGTTCCTCGCCGTCGGCATCGCGGTCTCCTTCGCGCAGGGCACACCGGTGGCGGTCTGGCCGGGCGCAGGGCTCAGCCTCGCCTGGATCGGTGTCACGGGCGCTGCGCTCGTGACTCTCGACACCATGCTCACGATGCCGCGCATCAGGCTGCTCGGCGCGACCGTGGCCGCAGTCGCCGTCGTGGTCAGCGCGGCGCCAGCGCTGCTGTCGTTCCACCTCGCGGGCGATGAGCGCGTGCTGACCAACGGTCCCGATTCCACCCTGCCCGCGTACGTCGCCGCGCAGGCCGCAGGAGAGCAGCCGATCGGCACGCTCGTGCTCACCCCGCAGAACGACGGCGGTCTGGCCGCAGAGGTCGTGTGGGGCGCCAGCGAGACCCTCGGAGCCCAGACGACGATGATGTCGACAGCGACGAACATCCATGGCAGCGACATCACCGATCTCTCGGTCGACCTGCTCTCCGCACGCGACTTCGACGCCGCAGGCGAACTCGGCGCGGAGGGGATCAGCTACGTGCTTCTCGCGACGACGCCTCGCGCGGATGACCGCGCAGTGGCGCTGAACTCGGCGGCCGTCGCGGCGCTCAACCAGCGCGACGGGTTCGTGCACGCAGGCACAACCGACCGGGGCGAGCTGTGGAGCCTCCAGGAGGACGCGTCGGACCGCGGCTCGCTGACTGCGGGGCAGCATGCCACCGCGCGCACCGTGACCACCGTGCAGCTCGTTCTGTTGATCGCCGCGCTGCTGCTGTCGATCCCGACTCGCGCCTCGCGCCGGGCCGCGCGGGCGCAGTCGCGCATCGTCGGAAGGGCCCCCGACGAACCGCTGGTCCTGCCACGCCATCCTGACGATGCGGAGATGGATGCTGTCGCGGAGTCTCGAGAGCTGCACGCGAGCGACTCGGCGTCCGCTGCCGGGTCGGCCGACGGCCCCGCGCCGGAGCCGACGAACGAGGCCACGGACGAATCCGAGCAGGAGGAGAAGCGATGACGGGCAACCGGGCGATTCGCGTCGCAGCGACCAGCGCACGCCTGCTCACGGGCGCCGTCGTCGCCGCGGCCTGCGCAGTCGGGATGGTCGTCGCAGTCGCCGCCCCCTGGCCCACGATCGCGCACGATCCCGCGCAGGCGCAGGTCACGCCGCAGCCCGGCGACACGGTCGTGGTGTGCAACGGCGACTTCAGGGCCCTCGGGCGCGACTCCTCGAACCCGCTGCAGATGGTGCCCGCGGCATCCGCACGGTTCATCTCCGATGCCTCCTCTGGCTCTCCCGAGGTCTCACCCCTCACGCCTGCCGATCTGCAGGGCGGCGGCGAAGTGCGGCGACTTTCGGCCGCTGTGGAGGATGGCACGGCGCCCCTGATCGGCGCCTCCGAATCCGTGACCGTCAGCGCCGACGATCTCGCAGGATTCGCGGCTGCGCCCTGCCGGCCGGCTGCCAGCGAATCGTGGCTGCTGGGCGGCACCGTCGCGATCGGCTCGCAGGACCTGGTGGTCCTCACCAACCCGGGAGCCGTTCCGTCCACCGTGACCCTCACGGTCTACGGCACGGTCCGCGGTACGAGCACGTCGATCGTTCCGGCCGGAGGCCAGCTCGCGATCCCGCTCTCGTCGATCGCGAGCGGCTCGGAAGCCCCCGTCGTCAAGATCTCGGCCGAAGGCGCGCCCGTGCGGGCGGTGCTCCAGTCGTCGCTCACGCAGACCCTCGACCCGATCGGCATCGACCTGCAGGATTCCCTCACCGCCCCGCAGCAGCATCCGGTGATTCCCGGCGTACAGCTCTTCCCCGATGAAAGCGACGACTCCGCGGCAGCGATCCTGCGACTGCTCTCGCCGGGAGCCGACACGACCGCGCATGTGACGGTTCGCGAGCTCGGCCAGTCGCGCGTCGCCAGCTCGTTCGACGTCGACCTGACGGCGGATGCGCCCACGCAGGTCGGTCTGTCGAACCTCGACCCCGGGCTGTACACCGTCTACGTCGATGCGGGGTCGAGTGTGCTGGCCGGTGTGCGCGTGCAGGACGGCGTCGCACCAGGCAGTGACTTCTCCTGGGTTCTCCCCGCGCCCGAGATCGCCGACGAGGTACTCGTCGCCGTGCCAGCGGGTCCCTCTGCGACGCTCTATCTCGCCAACGACGGAGAGTCCGACGTGACGGTCGCGCTCGCCCCGACCTCAGGTGGCGAGGCGCAGAACATCACTGTTCCGGCCGGATCGTCGGCGTCCGCCGAGGTGGACGTGCGGGCGGTCTACTCGCTCGACCCCGCAGGTCCCGTCCACGCAGAGGTCGCGATGACGGCGAAGGGCGCTCTGGCGGCATGGCCGGTGTGGCCGGGAGCCGCCGCACAGCAGAGCATCGTCGTCTACCCCTGAGGCGGGACGGCTCTGCGTCCCGCGGGCCGGATGCTGTCAGTGATCGTGGCCCAGATCCCAGGGCTCGCGACCCACGTACTCGGCGGCTGCGCGGAACACGGCGCCCTCGATGGCCATGCGCCGATGTGCAGCGTCATCGTGTCCAGGGGGCAGCAGACGCTCGATCGGCAGGCGGAACAGCACGATGCGCCCGTTCTCACGGTCCAGGTGCCAGCGCGGAACCTCGTCTCCCGCCTCATGCATCGGCATCGCGCCGATCTCGAAGCGCACGTCCTGCAGTTCGGTCCAGCTGCCGCGGAGGAACTCGACGGCCGTGCCGACGATGAGGTCGAACCGATCGATGCGCCCATCGAGAGGCGCAAGCGGCGGGCGCACGACCTCGCTGCGGCCGAGCCGGCCGTGGCGACCGTGGCGGTCCCCGCGACGCGGGGCTGCGGCGGCACGATCGGCACGACGACGAGGCATGTCCAGAAGTCTACGGCGTGGTGCGGCGCGGCATCCGCTGTTCGCGCCTCCCGCGGACGTAGCCTGACGGAGATGGACGGAAGACTGTGCTCGAAGGTCGGCTGCGCGCGAGAAGCGGTGGCGACGCTCACCTATGACTACGGCGATCAGATGGCGGCGCTGGGTCCGCTCGGGCTCAGCACGCATCCGAACGCGCATGATCTGTGCTCGCCGCATGCGGATCGGCTCTCCGTACCGGCCGGGTGGCTCGTGGTGCGCCACGAGGCGCTGCGCGCCTGAGGAATCTCCATACCCGAAAATCATTTTCTGGATATGCTGACTCCGGATGCACCACGGTGGCGCGTCCGGAAAGGCTGCCGTGATCGTCTGGCGTCGCTGGATCTTCCCTCTGCTTCTCGTGATCGTCCTGGCCGCGGGGGCTGCGGCCCTGGTGAAGATCGCGTTCTTCCCCGATCGCACCGTCGCGCAGACCGCACCCGAGGCGTCCGTCACCGATCCGGTGGTCGCGGTCGAACGAGGCTCGGTCGTCAATGAGCTGTCGCTCAGCGGCAACGTGGCACGCGATGAGGACTACACCGTCCGCAGCGAGGTCACCGGCACGGTGACCGCCGTGCACGTCTCCGAAGGGGCGACCGTCGCCGCAGGGCAGAAGCTGTTCACGGTCAAGCAGGACGACCCGAAGAAGGACGTCGACGTTCTCGCCCCCGAGGCGGGGGAGGTCTCCGACATCGCCCTCGTGAAGGGGCAGGCGGCGAGCGTCGGCCTCGAGACGTACACGCTCACACCGGCGCGCTACCACGTGCTCGCCACGGTCGAGCCCGTGCAGCTGTACCGGCTCGTGAACGCACCGACCGATGCATCCGTCACCATCACCGGGGGACCCGCGCCCTTCACATGCACAGGCGTGCGAGTCGAGGTGGGCACGGAGGGGACCGCGAGCGTGCGCTGTGCGGTGCCCGCCGATCAGGTGGTCTTCGCCGGGCTCCCGGCCGCCCTCGATCTCGCCCTCGGCCAGGTCGACGATGCGCTCGTGGTCCCTGTGACCGCGGTGCAGGGCGGAGCAGGCACGGGGAACGTCTGGGTGGATGCCGGCGATGGCGCCGCCCCGGAAGAGCGGGCGATCACTCTGGGCGTCAACGACGGCACGATCGTCGAGGTCCTCTCGGGTCTCGAGGAGGGCGAGTCGATCAGGCAGTTCGTGCCCGGATTCGTCGCTCCTGTGCAGGAGAACTGCTACGAGGTCGCACCCGGCGTCGAGCAGTGCGACACCGGGACGAGCTGGTGAGCCTCGTCCGCCTCGACGACGTCACCAAGAGCGTGACGCTCGCCGACGACTCCACCCTCGAGATCCTGCGCGGAGTCAGCCTGGAGGTGGGAGCAGGGGACCACGTCTCGATCGTCGGACGCTCGGGTTCGGGTAAATCCACGCTCCTGAACATCCTGGGGATGCTCGACGCCCCGACCACAGGAACGGTCGCGTTCGAGGGCGCGGAGGTCCGGCGCATGCGATCAGGGCGGCTCGACCGGCTGCGCGGGAACAATGTCGGCTTCGTGTTCCAGCAGTTCAACCTGCTGCCCGGGAGGACGGCGCTCGACAACGTGATGATGCCGCTCGGGCACGCGCGAGGGCGGATGTTCTGGAATCGGCGTCAGATCGCCGCCGACATGCTCGAGCGGGTCGGTCTCGGCCATCGCATCGACCAACTCGCCGATCGGCTGTCTGGAGGTGAGCAGCAGCGCGTGGCGATCGCGAGGGCGCTCGTGCGCAGACCGGTGCTGATCCTCGCCGATGAGCCCACAGGGGCTCTCGATATCGACACCGGCGCATCTGTCATGAGCCTCCTCGACGAGGTGGCGACCGAGACGGAGGCCGCGCTCGTGACGATCACGCACGATCTGCATGTCGCGGCCAGGGCCCGCAGGCACTACCGGCTCGACGCGGGACTTCTCGCACCCGCCGACCTCACGCGAGCGTTCGAGGCGTCGACGCTCGCCGAGCCCGTTCCCGCCGGACCGGTCACCGTCGGGATGTCGCCGGAGCCCGCGGAGGAGGTGGCTGGATGAGCGGCTTCTTCGGCGCGCTCGCCGACGCCTGGGCGGAGATCCGGGTGCACAAGCTGCGCGTGCTGCTGAGTCTCATCGGCATCGCGGTCTCGGTCGCCGCTCTCACGGCCGTCATCGCCTTCTCGGAGTATCAGAAGCAGTATCAGACCGAGCAGTCCGACCGGTGGGGCGGGCGCGCCGCGACGATCGCGGTCGCGCCGTACAGCGACAGCGGCGCATCCATCGATGTCGACGACTTCTCCGAGCGTTTCGAACGCGTGAGCGAGCGCTTCGGGTTCAGCCACGTCTCGCGCACGGTTCAGGGCCTCACACTGCCCGTGCAGCTGAGCGAGGGAGTGATGGACCTGCCCACCCGGGCGTTCGATCCGGCCTTCGCCGCCATCCATCGTGAGAAGCTCCTCGAGGGCCGCTGGCTCCGGGCCGACGACGCGCTCGCGCTCGCCCCTGCCATCGTGATCAGCGAACCGCTGTGGGATCGGATCGGACGGGTGCCGCTCACGCAGCATCCGGTTCTCACCGTGCTCGGCGACGCGGGAGGGAGCTACCAGGTCGTCGGAGTCACGCCGAGGCAGGGCCCGTGGGACGAGGAGCCGCGGATCGACGTTCTCTACGACGCCTACACGGCCAGGATCGACGGCTTCCCTGAGGGGATCGTGCCGGTCTACGAGGTCTGGGTCGACAAGCAGGCCGCGACCGAGATCGGGCCTGTGCTCGCGATGGACCTGCGAGCGGGACTCCCAGACGGGGTCGACGTGTCGGTGAACCGGACGGACTGGGCGGCCCAGCCGGGTGCGGAGGACTCGATGGCGACCTTCGAACTCGTCACGGGAGGGATCGCCGGCGTGATCCTCGCCCTCGGCGCCCTCAGCCTGATCAACATCCAGCTCGTCGCGATGCGCCAGCGGGTCCGCGAGATCGGTGTGCGCCGCGCCTTCGGCGCCTCCTCCGGTCGGGTCTTCTTCTCGGTGCTGCTGGAGAGCCTGGTGGCGACCACGATCGCCGGCGTGATCGGCATCGCGATCGTCGTGGCGGTGCTGCGCAGCGATCTCGTGGTTCCCACGATGTTCTCCGGCATTCAGGACGTGCCGCCGTTCCCCATGCGCGCGGCGGTGATCGGCCTGATCGCCTCGGTCGCGGTCGGCGCGATCGCCGGATTCATACCCGCGCTCGTCGCGCTGCGGGTCAAGGTCATCGATGCGATCCGGTTCTGAGGTGATGCGAGAATAGGGGGATGCCTGAGCTCGAGTACCGCGTCGCAGATCTGTCCCTCGCCGAAGCCGGCCGTCATCAGCTGCGGCTCGCAGAGAACGAGATGCCGGGCCTGATGGCGCTGCGCGAGGAGTTCGGCGCCGCGCAGCCGCTCAAGGGCGCGCGCATCGCGGGCTCGCTGCACATGACCGTGCAGACGGCCGTGCTCATCGAGACCCTGACGGCGCTGGGCGCCGAGGTGCGCTGGGCGAGCTGCAACATCTTCTCCACTCAGGACGAGGCTGCCGCGGCGGTCGTGGTCGGCCCCGCGGGAACCGTCGACGCACCCGCGGGCGTTCCCGTCTTCGCGTGGAAGGGCGAGAGCCTCGAGGAGTACTGGGCCTGCACCGAGCGCATCTTCGACTGGTCATCCGCCGGCGTCGACGGACCGAACCTCATCCTCGACGACGGGGGAGACGCCACGCTGCTCGTGCACAAGGGCGTCGAGTTCGAGAAGGCGGGCGCCGTGCCCGAGACGACGGATGCCGACTCTCACGAGTACTCGATCATCCTCGACCTGCTGCGCCGCTCGCTCGCATCGTCCGCAGACCGGTGGACCAAGGTCGCCGCTGGTCTCATCGGCGTCACGGAGGAGACCACGACCGGCGTTCACCGGCTCTACGAGCTCGCGGCATCCGGCGAGCTGCTGTTCCCCGCGATCAACGTCAACGACTCGGTCACCAAGAGCAAGTTCGACAACAAGTACGGCATCCGCCATTCCCTGCCCGACGGGCTGAACCGGGCGACCGACGTGCTGATGGGGGGCAAGGTCGCCTTCGTGTGCGGTTACGGCGACGTCGGCAAGGGCGCCGCAGAGGCGCTGCGCGGACAGGGAGCCCGCGTCATCGTCAGCGAGGTCGACCCGATCTGCGCGCTGCAGGCCGCCATGGACGGCTTCCAGGTCGCCCGACTGATCGACGTGGCGGGCGAGGTCGACATCGTGGTCACCGGCACGGGCAACCGCGACGTCGTCACCACCGAGCACCTGCTCGCACTCAAGCACCTGGCGATCGTCGCGAACGTCGGCCACTTCGACAACGAGATCGACATGGCGGGCCTCGAAGCGCTCGAGGGCGCCGAGAAGATCGAGATCAAGCCGCAGGTGCACGAGTGGCGTCTGCCGACGGGTCGCAGCGTGCTCGTGCTCAGCGAGGGCCGACTGATGAACCTCGGAAACGCGACCGGCCACCCGTCGTTCGTGATGAGCGCCTCGTTCACGAACCAGGTGCTCGCTCAGCTCGAGCTGTTCACGAACATCGAGGCGTATCCGACCGGCGTCTACGTCCTGCCGAAGGCGCTGGACGAGAAGGTGGCACGCCTGCATCTCGACGCGGTGGGCGTGCAGCTCACAGAGCTGACCCCGGAGCAGGCCTCGTACATCGGCGTGCCGGTCGAGGGTCCCTACAAGCTCGAGCACTACCGGTACTGAGTCCGGTCGGCCGCCGCGTGATCAGAGCGTGACGCGGCGACCGGTGAGCTTCTCGGTGCGGGCGTTCGCGAACTCGAGCGCGCGGCGCTCGCGCTCGCGGCGCAGCACCGTGACGCCCACGAGCACCATCTCCGGAGGAGCGGCCGGGATCGGCGAGACGAACGGCGCGGCCTCTGCCAGCAGGTTCTGCGCCACGCGAGAGCGGGCGGCGGGGACCATGTTCGGTGCCGTCTGCAGGAACTGCGAGATGCGGCGGGCGAGCCGGTCGGGCATGCGCGCGACATCGGCGATCTGCGCCCAGCCGTGGAGGGCCGGAGGGAGGACCGGCTCCGAGATCATCAGACGCGGAGTGCGCACGCGCTGACTGTACGTGCCTGCGACCAGGTCTCCCAGTCGCTGCGAGCGCGCGTTGAACGCGCCGACGAGGATCGCGAGCCCGCCGAATGTCATGTAGACCTCAAGGACACCGAGCAGTCCGCGGATGAACGCGTGGCGGAAGCCGATGGCTCCGCCGTCGATCCGGACGATGCGTCCTCCCACAGCGAGCTTGCCGAGGCTGCGGCCCTTCGTGATGATCTCGACCGTCACCGGGAGCACGAGGAAGCAGAAGACGATCGACACGACGTTGGCGATCCGATCGACGGCGTCGCCGATGATCCCGAGATTCAGCATCCACTGCCGGAGGAACATCCACAGCACCAGCACGAGGTAGCCGACGAGCATGTCGATCGCGGCGCCGGCTGCGCGGAGCAGGAAGCCGATCGGCTGCACATCGAGCACGACTGCTTCGCCCGACAGGACCTCGTCTGCGGTATCGATCGGCACGGACATGAGTACAGTAAATCAGGTGGATGCCGATGCGCTGACAGATGCACGCCGCGCCGAGTGGAAGCGGCTCGATGAGCTCAGCCGCGCGTCCCTGGACGGGTCCGGTGTCGACGAACTGATCGTTCGCTATCGCGCAGCATCCGCCGATCTCGCGGAATTGAAGACCTCGGTGGGTGATTCTCCGCAGGGCGCGTACCTGTCGACCGTGCTCGCGCGCGCAAGGCTCCGGCTCACCGGCACCTCCGACAGCATCCTCACCATGGCGGGGCGATTCTTCGCTCTCCAGCTGCCGGCCGCCCTGTACCGGCTCCGCTGGACGACGCTCGTGATCGCGGCCGTCTTCCTGGCGATCGCGTTCGGCACCGCCTTCTGGATATCCGGCGACCCGGCGCTGATCGCCGCCCTCGGTCCGGCGGATCTTCTCGACGCCTACGCGGAAGAGGAGTTCACGCAGTATTACACCGAGAATCCGGCGGCGGTCTTCATGGGTGTGGTGTGGACGAACAACGCCTGGCTCGCCGCCCAGTGCGTGCTGTTCGGCGTGACCGGGTTCTGGCCGGTGTGGACCATGATGAACAACGCCATCTCCGTCGGGGTGTCGGGGGCGGTCATGATCGCGCACGATCGCGGAGACATCATGCTGCTGTACATCCTGCCCCACGGAATGCTCGAGCTGACGTGTCTGTTCGTCGCCGCCGCCGGAGGACTCCACCTGTTCTGGGCGTGGGTCGCCCCGGGGCGTCGCACGCGCGGAGAGGCACTGGCGGCCGAGGGGCGATCGCTTGCGACAGTGGCGATCGGACTCGTGTTCGGCCTGTTCCTGGCCGGACTCGTCGAGGGCTTCGTCACGGGCTGGTCGCTGCCGTGGCCCGTGAAGATCGGAATCGGGGCGGCCGCGCTCGCCGTGTTCCTGATCTACATGCTCGTGATCGGCGGGCGCGCCCACCGCCAGGGTCAGACCGGAGACCTCGTCGAGTACGAGGCGGGAACCCCGCGGCTGGTCGCCGGCTGAGGTCGGACGCGAGGCTCGTGCCCTCGGTGGTGCGAAAAGTCGGAGAACCGGTCGACGCGCCGGGCGAAACGGATGCTCGTGCGGCGTGTCGTCGCGAAAGTCCGACTATTCGCACGCCTGCCGCGGAGGCTCAGAGCCGACCGGCCGCCTTCAGCTCGAGATAACGATCGGCGATGCGGGGCGGGAGCGCCTCGGGGTCGGCGGCAAGCGCCTCGCCTCCCGCGCGGCGGATCGCGTCCGCGACGTTCTCCGCATCGCGCATTGTCCGCTCGGCGGCTGCGGCGAGGTAGATGTCCTCTCTCGACCCACGCTGCTCAGCGAGCGCGGCGACGCCGTCATCCGTCACCGAGCCGACGAGGATCGATGTGGCGCGCGAGGCGTCGGGGAATGCGCCGAGGAAACCGCGTGCAGACTCCGCGGCGTCCTGAGCGGTGAGGACGACGATCAGCGAGGGGCGTGTCGTGAGGGTGCGGACGGCGGCGAACGCGCCCGTCCAGTCGGTGTCGACGAGCCGCGCATGCACGGGTGCCATGGCGTCGGTCAGTGCGGGGAGCAGTGCCGCACCCTCGACCCCGGTGACTCGGGCCCGGACGACGCGGTCGTACATGAGAAGGTGCACATGGTCGCCGGCTCGCGACGCGAGCGCCGCGAGCAGCAGCGTGGCCTCGAGCGCGGCGTCGACCCTTGTGCCGTCGCCGACGCGCGCCGCAGCCGTGCGGCCGGTGTCGATGATGATCACCACGTGACGGTCGCGCTCAGGGCGCCAGGTGCGCAGCATGGTGGTGCCGGCGCGCGCAGTGGCGCGCCAGTCGATCGATCGCACGTCGTCGCCCCGCACGTACTCGCGCAGGGAGTCGAATTCGGTGCCCTGGCCGCGCACCTGGATGCTGGTGTTGCCGTCGAGCTCGCGCAGCCGTGCGAGCCGCGAGGGAAGGTGCTTGCGCGAGGAGAACGCGGGCAGCACTCGGATGGCGCCGCGGACCCGATGCCTGGCCTGCCGCCCCGCGATCCCCAGGTGACCGCGGGAGCGCACCATGACGAACTCGCTCACGAGCTCGCCGCGGCGGCGGGGAATCAGCGGGATGTCGACACGCCGCCGCTCTCCGGCGGGGATGCTGAGTCGCTGGCGTGCGGCGGGGGCGCCCGCCGTGGGCTGCCAGGCGTCGCGGATGACCGCGTCGAGCGTCCGCGAGCCGATGTTGTGCAGCGCGACGCTGACCGGCACCGGCTCGCCGAGGCGACTGCGCGCAGGGACGCGGCGCGTCACGACGACCCTGGCAGGGCTAGCGGCGAGAAGAACGTCGATCAGGACCAGGGCGGCGCACAGCAGCACCCAGATCCCCAGCGCGGCATAGCCGGAGAAGCCGGAGAGTCCCGCGAGGACCAGCGGAACGACGCCGATGCCGACAGCGATCGGGAGACGGCCGGTGACGAACACCTTAGATCGGCACCCTGGTCTGCTGTACGACGGAGGTCAGCACGGCATCTGCCGACACGCCCTCCATCTGGGCGTCGGGGCGCAGCTGCAGACGGTGACGCCACACCGGCACCAGCATGGTCTGGATGTGGTCGGGGGTCACCGCGGTCGAGGCGTTCAGCCATGCCCAGGCCTTGGCCGCCGCGAGCAGCCCCGTCGACGCGCGGGGGCTCGCCCCGAGCTCGACCGACGGGGACTGGCGGGTGGCCCTGGCGAGGTCCACGACGTAGCCGAGGACGTCGTCGGTGACCTCGACGCGGGAGGCGGCATCCTGCGCCGCGCGGATCTCGTCGGCTGAGACCGCCGCCTCGACACCTGTGAGCTCTCGCGGGGAGAAGCCCGAGGCGTGCTTGCGCAGCACCGCGACTTCCGAGTCGCGCTCCGGCATCCCCACGACGAGCTTCATCAGGAAGCGGTCGAGCTGCGCCTCCGGCAGTGAGTAGGTTCCCTCGTGCTCGATCGGGTTCTGCGTGGCGGCGACGAGGAACGGGTCGGGAAGGGCGCGGCTCACGCCGTCCGCCGACACCTGGCGCTCCTCCATCGCCTCGAGGAGCGCGGCCTGAGTCTTGGGCGGGGTGCGGTTGATCTCGTCGGCGAGCAGGATGTTGGTGAAGACCGGGCCCGCCCGGAAGTCGAATTCTCCGGTGCGGGCGTCGTAGACGAGAGAGCCGGTCACATCACCCGGCATCAGGTCGGGCGTGAACTGCACGCGCTTGGTGTCGAGACCCAGGGCACGGGCGAACGAGCGCACGACGAGCGTCTTCGCCACCCCGGGGACGCCCTCGAGCAGCACGTGGCCGCGGGCGAGGAGTGAGACCAGGAGCCCGGTGACGGTGCCGGCCTGGCCGACGACGGCCTTGTCGACCTCGGCTCGCACACGATGCATCGCCTGCCGCAGCTCGGCGTCGTTGAAGTTCTCAGCGGTCACGAATGTCCTCCGGGTGTGTCTGGCAGAGCGCGCGAGTTGTCGACCGAGGCCTCCAGCTCTGCGAGCTGTCGTGCGTAAAGGATGAGTGAGGTGTCGTCGCGGGGGAGATCCCCCGCCAGCAGATTCTGCAGAGAGCCCCGGGGGATCCGCAGGCGGTCGGCGGCCGCGTCGGCGATCTCATCGGCCGTCGCGGTCACGGCCAGGCCCAGCCGCTTCGCGAGCCGGCGTCTGCTGCCGTCGCGCAGGGCCTCGGCCGCGTGCGCCGCATCGCCGGCTCGGGCCGTGAGGCGGGCCCGGCCGTGCATGGTCTCGGAGGCGCGCACCGTCACCGGCAGCGACTCCGCGACGAGCGGACCGAAGCGGCGCCCGCGCCACAGGCCCGCGGCGAGCCCCGTCAGGAGCAGGAGCAGGATCGCGGGGGTCAGCCAGTCGGGCGTCAGCGTGCCGAGGGTCTCCGGCGATTCGGCTTCGATGTCGGTGTCCTCGTAGGACGGCACGTACCAGACGACTTTCGACGTCTGGCCCAGCAGGGCGAGGCCCAGAGCGGCGTTGCCGTCCTCGGCCAGCCGCGCGTTGCTGAACAGCCGTGCCCCGTCGACGACTGTACGGCGGACCCCGTCCGAGTCGTCGATCAGCACCGTGGCGCCGTCGCCCTCGGAATCGCGGAAGCATCCCTGCACGCCGTCCGCCGGCGCGAACATGCGATCCGGACGGATCGTCCCCACCTGGGCGAACTCGGGGACATCGCATCGCGCAGAGACGGCGCTGCCGGCCCCGGCGGCGCTGTCGCCCATGTCCAGGAGGGACAGCAGGTGCGTGCCGGCGGAGAGGAAGACGACGCGCTCGGCGGAGGAGATGAGCTCCTCGACGCCGTCATCGGTGAGCGTCACAGGATTCGCCATCACGAGAGTGGTGTCATCGTCCACCGCGGCGGCGGCGTCGATGCGCGAGCGGTGCACCTCGACCTCGACGCCCTGCCGGCGGAGGATCTCCGCCAGAGCCATCGACCCCGTGTCGCCGACCCCTTCCGGATCGAGCGCGTCGTGCCAGCTCGGCGCCGTCGTGGCGACGCGGATCGCGAGGAACGCGCCGCCGACCACGAGGGCGACGACGACGGCCCAGCCGACAAGGGAGCGGATGCGCGTCTTCCTGTCGGGCGCCTCGACGGTCGACGCGACGTAATCGGGAACGAGGGTCGTCACGCGGGCACCGCCCCCAGGCGCAGTGCCGAGAGCCGATCGTCGGTCGCCGCAAGCTGGGCGTACGTGTCCGCGGTCGCAGGGTGGCGAAGGTAGCGGACGTCGTCGAAGGACACCGCCGCCGCGCGGACGGGCGCGGCTTCGGCGGGGAACACGGCGCCGACCTCGCGGGCGATCGCCTGAGCCGTCGCGCCGGGCGCGGGATCGATCAGGTCCCTTTCCAGGAGTCCGCGAGCCAGGGCGCGGAACCGGAGCACGGTGGCCTCATCCCAGTCGCCCGCCGCGGCCAGACGTCCGGCGTCGGCGCGCAGCTGGGCGGCCGTGCGGTCGTCCTCGGCTCCGAGAAGTGCGGTGCGCGCAGCGCGCACGGCCTGGGAGCGACGCGGCCTGCCCCAGATGATCAGTACGGTCACGAGCGCTGCGACGATCAGGACGCTCACGATGATGAGGGCGCTGGGGCCGACGTTCGCGGTGCGCTCGGGATTGAACAGGCCTGCGATGAAGTCCCAGACGCTCTGGGCGAGCCGGTCGAACCAGGTGGGCTTCGCCTCGGCGTACTTCTGCTGCGCGAGCTCCTCTTCGGCCCACCGGCGCGCCTCATCGCCGTCGGGCACGTACACGTCGCCGAAGCGGACGCCCATGCCGATCGCGCTCACGAGTGGGAGGGCGGCGGGGCCCAGGGGTCGGCCGGCGGTTCGGCCGGCGGCTGCGAAGACACGGATGCGGGAGCGGGAGCATAAGGAGGCGGAGCCGCCGCGTAGCCGGGAGCCGGGTGTCCCTGCGCCGCGGGGGAGGACTGCGGCGCCGCGTATCCCTGCGCAGGGTATTCCTGGGCCGGGTATCCCTGCTGCACTGGATACCCCTGCTGCACCGCATACCCCTGCTGCACTGGATACCCCTGCTGCACCGCATACCCCTGCTGCACCGGATACCCCTGCTGGGCCGCGTAGGCGGCCTGCGCGATCGCCCAGTCCGGCATCTGCGCAGGAGGCGGAGCGCTCGAGACCGCCCGTGCGGGATCGACCGCGAACGGGTCGCCGAGCTGATCGTCCGGCCAGCCCAGCTCGCGGCGCTCCGCGTGCGCGATGAGCGCCTGGTCGAGACCCTCATATCGCATGCGCGAGTCGAGGTAGACGAGGGTCCCCGCGGTGCTCTGCACGACCAGCGAGATCGCCTGGATGATCATGACGAGGATCTCCCCGAGCAGGAGAACGACGAGGACTCCGACGATCGCGCCGACCTCGGGGTCTCCGGTGGGTGTGATGATCCCCTGGATGATGACGCTGAGGAACGACAGCGGAAAGCTCACGACGTTCACGGCGACGCCCATGATCATGCCGATGATGAAGACGACCCCGAAGGCGACCCAGAATCGGCCGCGGGTCAGCCGCCACGAGCGCACCAGCGCATCCTTGAAGCGCGCCCGCTCCAGCACGAGGACGGAGGGGACGAGCAGCAGCTTGGTGCTCAGCCACACGGTGAGCGGGATGCTGCCGATCGCGAGCACCAGGATGATGATCGCCATCGTGACACCCGTCGCAGTGGGATCGGCGCCGCTCGCCGCAACGCCCATGCCGATGCCGAAGACGATGAGGAACACGGCAACGAAAGCCGCCACAGCCAGCAGCGAGAACCCCGCGAGTCGCCAGAAAGCGGGCGCCATCCGGCGCCACAGCACGCCGAGCCGGGGCTTCTCGCCGAGCACCGCCGAGGCGACATCGGCGGCGACGAGGCCCTGCACGATCGACGTGAACGCCACCGAGAGCAGGCCGAAGACGAACACAGCGAGGCCGATGCCCGCGAGCGTGCCAGCGAGGATCGGAGCGAAATCGGGGGAGGACGGGGTCACGGTCTGCAACCGCGAGAACATCGCGAAGAACACGAACCCCAGCACGACCGCGCCCACCAGCAGGACCGCGAGCTGCACCAGCACGGCGAAGCCGAACAGCACCTTCGGGTTGTGGCGCAGGGCGGCGAACGACTTGCCCAGCAGCATCCCGAAGGTCATCGGATGCAGCGGGACGATGCCCCTCTTCGGCGCCGGGGTCCAGGTCTGACCGCTCACAGCACTCCCTCCCTCGTGCGCTCCCATCGTGTCATAACACGGTCAAGATGCGCAGACACCCGACGCCTGGGACTCGGTGCCATAAGGTAACTCTTATGACCTCACGCATTCTTGTGGTCGACGACGACACCGCGCTCGCTGAGATGATCGGCATCGTGCTGCGCACCGAGGGCTTCGAGCCGGTGTTCTGCGCCGACGGTGCGCGTGCCGTCGAGGAATGGCGCACGCAGCGCCCCGACCTCGTGCTGCTCGACCTCATGCTGCCCGGCATGGACGGAATCGAGATCTGCACGCGCATCAGGGCGGAGTCCGGCGTGCCGGTGATCATGCTGACGGCACGCAGCGACACGGCCGACATCGTCCGGGGCCTCGAGGTCGGCGCCGACGACTACATCGTCAAGCCGTTCAACCCGAAAGAGCTCGTCGCCCGCATCCGCACTCGCCTGCGTCCCGCGCCGCAGACGGCGAGCGAACAGCTGCGGGTCGGTGATCTCACGGTCGACGTCGACGCGCACGAGGTCCGCCGAGGCAGCACTCCGATCGCTCTGACGCCGCTGGAGTTCCAGCTCCTGGTCGCGCTCGCGTCCAAGCCTCAGCAGGTGTTCTCGCGCGAGATGCTGCTCGAGCAGGTCTGGGGCTATCACTACAAGGCAGACACGCGCCTCGTCAACGTGCACGTGCAGCGGCTGCGCGCCAAGGTGGAGCTCGACCCCGACAACCCGAAGATCGTGATGACGGTGCGTGGCGTGGGCTACCGTGCCGGGAGCGTCGGCTAGGCGCACGATGGTCGCGACGACGCCGGCGACCACCGCGGCGGTCGCTGCCCTGAGCGACTGGCGTGGCTGGCCCGGCGCGCTCGCACAGCTGTGGCGCCGATCGCTGCGGTTCCGCACCCTGAGCGTCACGCTGCTGCTCACCGCGCTCGCGATCTTCGTGACCTGCGTCACGATGGCGCTGGTGATCCAGAACGACCTCTTCGAGTCGCGCAAGAATCAGGCACTCGAAGACGCCCTGCGCGCGGTGGACTCGGCCCAGGCGATCCTCGACTCGGCGGAGATCGGCGACGATCCTGCGGCGCTGTCCGAGCTGTGGGACAGCATCCAGAAGGATCTTGCACGCAATTCGACCGCGGAGGGGATCACCGGCAGCCGCATCGAGACCGAATCCGGGGCCGACGTCGCGACGGTCCGCCTCAACGGCTTCACCGCCGGGCTGAGCATGAACCTCGTCTCGCAGGCTCTGCGCAACAGAGTCGTCGAGCTCGACGATCGCCAGTTCTATCAGTCGGTCTCGCTCGACGTCTCAGGCAAGAGCGTTCCCGGCATCATCGTCGGTCAGCAGCTGAACGTGCCCCAGGCCGGCCCCTTCGAGGTGTACTTCTCCTACGATCTCGAGGACGCCGACCAGACGCTGTCGTTCGTGCAGCGCACGCTGTGGATCGCGGGCATCGGGCTGGTCGCGATCGTCGCGGCGATCTCGTACGTGGTGCTGAGAACGGTCTCGACCCCGATCATCGAGGTGGCTGAGACCAGCGCCCGGCTCGCGTCTGGAGATCTCGGGGTGCGCATCGAGGTGCACGGTGAGGATGAGCTGGCGACGCTCGGCCGCTCGTTCAACGCCATGGCCGACAGCATCCAGTCGCAGATCAAGGAACTGGGCGAGCTGTCGCTCGTGCAGCAGCGCTTCGTCTCCGATGTCTCGCACGAGCTGCGCACGCCGCTCACGACCATCCGCCTGGCCGCCGACATGCTCAACGATCAGCGCGAGGACTTCGACCCTGTGATGGCGCGGACCGCGGAACTGCTTCACACCCAGGTGCAGCGCTTCGAGACCCTGCTGTCGGATCTGCTCGAGATCAGCCGATACGACGCGGGCTCGGTGCAGCTCGAGCTCGAGGCCACGAGCCTCGCACACCTCGCGGAGGACATGATCGACCAGATGCGACCGCTCGCCGAGGGTCACGGCACCGAGCTGCGACTCGTGGCGCCGGGCGGATACTCTCCGGTCGACATGGACCCCCGCAGGGTCAGGCGCGTGCTGCGCAATCTGATCGGCAACGCGATCGAGCACGGCGAGGGCCGCCCGGTCGTGGTGACGGTCGACAGCAATCAGAACGCCGTGGCCGTGGGCGTGCGCGACTCGGGACTCGGCATGGAACCGGCCGACGCCGAGCGCGTGTTCGACCGGTTCTGGCGGGCTGACCCGTCGCGCCAGCGCACCATCGGCGGCACCGGGCTCGGGCTCTCGATCGCCCTCGGCGATGCGAGCCTGCACGGCGGAACCCTCGCCGTGTGGTCGGAGCTCGGCGTGGGGACGAACTTCGTGCTCACCCTCCCGCGTCACGACGGCCGTCTGGACGGGCCGTCGCCTGTTCCGCTCGAGCCGCAGGACCGCGGACTCGACGACGCCACCCAGCCGATCGAGCTCGCCGACATCCCCTCGCACCTGTTCGATGAGGGGAGCCTCTGATGCGATCACGTGTCTCTCGCATCGTCGGCGCACTCACCGCGATCACGGCGCTGTTCGCGCTCGCCGCGTGCAGCGGACTGCCCACCAGCGGCGACGTGAAGTCGGGACTCGCTCTCGGCGCGTCGCTCGATGAGCCCGACATCCTCTTCCTCGCCTCCGGCCCGCGCGACGGCGCTGGCCCGCAGGACATCGTCGAGGGCTTCATCGAAGCCGGGATCACGCCGGCGGACAACTGGCTCGTGGCGCAGAGCTTCCTCACCCCGGAATTCCGCACGGAGTGGACCGCGAGCGCCGGCGTGCTGATCGACGCGAGTGCGGATACCCGGGCCTTCACCTCGGACGCTCCCGAGGAGGACGACAGCGAGAACGGCGACACCGCCCACATCCAGGTCAGGATCGATCAGCTGGCGATCGTCGATCAGACCGGCGCCTATTCCGAGACGACGGGCATGACGACACTCGAGTTCGTGGTCGTGAAGACGGCGGGCGAGTGGCGCATCTCGAAGGCGCCGGACGGAGTCGTGATCGATCGCTCGCGATTCCAGCGCGTGTACGACGACTACCCGCTGCAGTACTTCGACCAGTCCTGGAGCAGGCTCGTGCCGGACGTGCGCTGGCTGCCGCGCCGCGCGACGATCGCCACGACGATCACGCAGTCGCTGATCGAAGGGGCGCCGAGCCCGTGGCTGCTGCCTGCCGTGCAGAGCGCCTTCCCCGCGGATGTGACGCTCGCGCGTGACGCCGTGCCGATCGACCCCGATCAGATCGCAGACGTCGCGCTGAGCCGCTCGGCGCAGAGCCTCGATCCGACGACTCTCGCGCGCATGCGCACGCAGCTGCAGGCCACGCTCGAAGCCGCTGGCGTGCACGTGAGCCAGGTGCGTTTCACCGTCGACGGGCGCAGTCTCGACGCCGGAGTCGTCAAGCTCGTGGAAGAGCCGGTGGATGCCGGAACCGTCGTGCTCCGCGACGGGGCCTTCGGCGCGGTCGTCGGCACCGAGATCACGCCGATCGACGGCATCAGCGATGAGATCCTCGGCATCTCGCAGCCGATCGCCGCCGTCGACATCGCGGCCGACGAGACACGTGCAGCCGTGCAGCTCGGCGACGGTCGCGTGTTCCTGGCCGCGGACGGCCAGGTCGACCCGCTCGATGGACGGGCCGGACTCGTGAAACCGTCTATCGACCCCTACGGCTACATCTGGAGCGTGCCGTCGAGCGCGCCGTCCGAGGTGATCGCCGCACGCGGCGGCGATCAGTCGAACACGATCGCGGACGCCTGGCCGACGGCGGCGGCCGTATCCGGTATCCGCGTCTCGGCCGATGGGGCACGCATCGCGGCGATCGAGACCATCGGCGGCGAGCGCTGGATCACAGTGTCCGCCGTGATCAGGGACGACACCGGCGCCCCGACAGCGCTCGGCGAGCCCAAGCCGCTCACCCGGATCTCCGGCAGTGCCGAGAGCCTGGTGTGGCTGGGCCCGGATCGCCTGGGCGTGCTGATGGAGCAGGACGGGCCGAAGATGCTCACACAGATCGTCGGCGGCCCCGGGACGGTCGAGACGGCCCCGGCAGCAGCGGTCTCGCTCGCGGGGGCGCGCAGCGCGGCGTCGGTGCGGGTGCTCGCGGCGACCGGTTCGCTGTTCTCGCGGAGCGGATCGGCGTGGCGCGAATCGATGACGGGCGTGCTCCTGCTCGCCACGAAAGCGGGGCACTGAGCAGTCCTCCTGCACAACTCTCGGCGAGAGGGCAGTTGTGCACGGGCGCCGTCGGCGCTGCGCTTCGACGTGTGCGACCGAGGCGCGGGCGAGGGCATGATCAGCGGATGCCGACACTCCCGCCCTGGCAGAACCTGCTCGCCGAGATCGGCGCCTTCCTGCTCGCCGCGACCTGTGCCGGTTGCGATGTGCCCGGAGCGCTGCTGTGCGACAGATGCCGCGCCCGGCTCCAGGCCGATCCGGTCGACGTACGAACCCCTCGCGGGCTGCCCGTGCGGGCGGCTCTGCCGTTCGAGGGCGTCGCCGCGCGCTGCATCCGCCGGCTGAAGGGGGACGGCGACACGCTCCTCGCGCGTCCGCTCGGGGCTGCGCTCGCCCAGGTGCTGACGCCCGCGCTGGGCGACGGCATCCATGCCGTTCCGATCCCGACCTCTCGCGCCGCGTTCCGTCGTCGTGGATACCGGGTTCCCGATCTGCTGATCGCGCGCGCCGGGGCCGAGCCGTGGGGCCTGTTGCGCCCGCACGGCCGGCACGTCGACCAGCGCGGTCTGAGCGTGCAGGAGCGAGCGCAGAACGTGCACGGGAGCCTGCGCGTGCGACAAGACGGGCGTGGGGCGAGGGTGGTGATCGTCGACGACGTGGTGACCACGGGCGCCACCTTCGACGAGGCAGCGCGTGCGCTCACCGCGGCGGGCTTCGAGGTCGTCTCCGCGGTCGCGCTCGCCGCGACCCCGCGCCACAGCGACCGCAAAGGGAATCCACTGACGACACGGAGCAACTGAGTGGTGACAACCGCGTGCGAGCGGACTACGGTTGGGCAGAACAAGGCGACCACGGTCCGCCCTTGGCCGGGAGGACCGGGACAAGGAGGCAGCAATGGAAACAAGCATCGTTGGCGTCGGGGTGGGTATCACCGACCGCTTCCGAACCGTTGTCGAAGAGAAGATCGCCAGGATCCAGACGCTCGCGTCGCGTGCGCTGCGGCTGGATGTGAAGGTCACCCACCGTGTGTATCGGAACGGGCACGTACCTGACGAGACGGTCGAGCTGACGCTGGTCGGCAAGGGACCGGTGGTCCGCGCCGAGGCCACAGACGGCGACAAGTTCGTCGCGCTCGATCTCGCGATCGACAAGATGGCGGAGCAGCTTCGCCGTGCGAAGGAGAAGAAGGTCGACGGCCGCCATCATCCGCGCGGCGCGCACTTCGAGAAGGGCAGTGGAGCCCTCGAGGGCATCGATGTGCAGCCGGCATCCGCCGATGTGCTGCACGCCGTCGCGACCGGCAGCATCCCCGTCCAGAGCGACGAGGAAGAGGCGTACTCGCCTGTCGTGATCCGCACTAAGAGCTTCGACGCGGAGTGGATGACCGTCGAGGAGGCGGTGGACCGCATGGAGCTCGTCGGCCACGACTTCTTCCTGTTCGTCGACGTGCGCACGGACCATCCGAGCGTCGTGTACCGCCGCAAGGGCTGGGACTACGGCGTGATCGCGCTGAGCACGCAGGCCCCGCCATCCGAGGCTCTCGCCTCCTGACCGTGTGACTCGAAACGGCCCGGCATCCGTACGGATGCCGGGCCGTTTCGCGTCGACTCGGCCGTCAGTCGAACATGCCGTCGAGAAGGCTGCCGATCACGAGGCCGCCGAGGATGCCCGACGCGATGTCGTTGCCGCCGCCTCCGCGACGTCCACCGCCGCCCCAGCCGCCGCCTCCGCCCCAGCCGTCGTCCTGCGGGCGGGAAGAGTCGATGTCGCGCTGCGCGAGCTGCAGCGCCTCGGAAGCGAGGTGTGCGACGCGACGGGCGCTCGCGAGCGCCTCTTCGCGGGTCTCCTCGGCCGGGAGCAGATCGGTCAGGTCCACACGCAGACGCTCGGCCTCGGCCAGGCGAGTGCGCGCGTCGGCGCCGATCCATCCGCGGTGGCCCGCGATCAGGCCCCGCGCGACGCCGAGCTGGCGATCGGCGTCGTCGATCGCGTGCTGCACCTGCGGGATGCTGGGCAGCGGATTCTCGGCGCGGTACCGCGCGGTGGCGATGGCCTCGTCGAGCGCCGTGTTGGCCGCGCGCAGCTGCGAGAGCTCTGCGAAAGGATTGCCGGGAGTGCCGGCGGGGGAGAGCGCGTCGAGAGCGTCCTGGAGCGCGGCCGCAGCGGCGGCGACGGCCGGGGTCTGCGGGGCGGTGCGCGCCGCGATCAGGTCGCCGCGGGAGTCGGCGACCACTTCGGCCAGCGTCGACTCGGCACGCAGCGCCTCGATCTCGAAGTCCTCGACGGCATCGAGCAGCGCCGCCGCGCGCCGGGTGGCCTCGGTGGCGGTCTCCAGCGCGAGGTTCGCCTCCTCGTTCTGCTTGGCGGCTCTGCGACGCTCCGACACGTCGGCGCCGTGAGTGGCGAAGGTGATCAGCTGCTCGGCCTCGGCCGCGGATGCCGCGATCTGACTCATCGCCGACGGCGCGTAGCGCGCCGACAGGCGGGCCACTGCGTCGCTGGTCTGCGGGATCCGCGCGCTCAGCGCCGCAGCATCCGCGCGGACCTGGGCGATCACCTCGGGCGCCCTGCGGACCTTCGCGACCGACTCTGCCAGCACCGAGGTCTTCTCGTCGAGAAGGTCTTGAGCCCAGTCGCACAGCTGCGCGATGCGCGCGTTGCGCGTGCGCAGC
Source organism: Microbacterium hydrocarbonoxydans (assembly GCF_000956475.1). GTDB lineage: Bacteria > Actinomycetota > Actinomycetes > Actinomycetales > Microbacteriaceae > Microbacterium > Microbacterium hydrocarbonoxydans_A. The sequence continues at coordinate 952,511 of NZ_JYJB01000010.1, read as the reverse complement.
TCCTCAGCCGTGTCGGGGATCTCGTCGTGATTGAGCTGGTGCAGCTGGAAGGCTTCTCGCATGTGCGTGCGCACGGCGGACAGCGCGAGCCGCAGATCGGCCGTGAGCGACGCTCCCAGCTCGGCTTCGGCGAAGTCGAGCTCATCGGACGTCGACCGGATGCGCTCGTCGGTCTGCACCAGAGCCTGCTCCGCACGCCGAGCCAGGTCGGCGTCCTGCGCCGCGAGCTCTTCCTGTTCGCGCTTGCGTCTACCCCAAATTCCAGCCATGAATCGATCCTAGACAGCGGAGCGGATGAGCAGGCTGTGCATCCCGTGGGCCGGGGGACCGGTTCGCTCACAGCGTCAGGTGATGACGGTTCGGCGGGTCAGCTCGGGTCGCCGAGGAGGCACGAGCCAGCTGACGACGGCGATCGCGAGAGGAAGGGCGAGCGAGAGCGCCCCCAGCACCGCCCAGGGGATGTCCGAGGGGAGCAGCATCCCGCTCGACTGCGTCGCGAGTCCGAGCGGAGGGAGGATGCCGGCTGCCGCCCCCGTGAGAGTTCCGAAGCCCGAGATGATCAGCCCCTGCCAGAAGCCGATGCGCCGTCGGAGCCCGTCGGTGCCGCCCACCGCTGAGACAGTGGCATCGTCGGGACGCCGCTCGAATCGGGCGAGGCTCAGAGAGACGGCGCTCGCGCCGAGTACGAGGGTCGCGACAGCCGCGATGATGGGCAGCATCCACGGCGTCTCGGTCGGCGGGCCGTCCTCCCATCCGGCCGTGAGGGTCCATGACGAGGTGCTCAGCGTCTCGGCCTGGGCGCCGATGCGGTCGCGCACGTCCACGGGAACCGGGGAGTCGAACCCCGCGACGACGATGCGCGGGATCGTCGTGATGCCGAGCCGATCCGCCGTCTCCGGCGCGATCGCGACGAGCACCGGCTGGTAGGGAAGATCGAGAGAGACTGCGGGGAGGCGCTCGGTCCACAGCGGCGTCTCCCACGCAGGCATGTCGGGGGACTCTCGCCAGATGTTGCTCGGCAGTGCTCCCTCGATCGCCTGTTCCCACGTCCAGGCGGAGATCGCCACAGAGCGGTCGACGACGAACCGCGGGTCGGCCGAGATCGCCGCTCCGTCGCGATACGCGGCCAGCTGCGCTGGCGTCAGTCGCACACCCAGTGCGGTCTCGATCTCGTCCACGTCGATCACCGAGAGGGGGTCGCTCGGGTCCTGGCTTCCCGTCACGAACGACCGATCGACGTCGATCAGGAACTCATCGGGCAGCATCGCGAGAGCGCGGATGGATGCCGGGCTGTCGGCGGCGTCGGAAGACCACGCCTCGGGCTGGCGACGGATGACGGCGACGTCGGCCGCATCTGCGGCCTCGGCGAGGTCGAGTGCTGCGCTGCTCGCAGCCTCTGACTGCCCTTCGTCGACGGGCGTGTACTCGCCCGTTCCGGTCGGCATGGAGGACACGGCAAGGGTTCCGACCGGGCCCTGGTAGTACCACGTGCGCGCCGATTGCCCGTTCTGCATGGCGAAGGCGCTGAGAGCGAAGACGCCGATGAAGACGGTGGCGCCGATCGCTCCGAACGCCGGCACCGAACGAGAGGCGTTCGCCGCGGCGTCGCGCGCGGCGAGGCGCGCGCTGAGACCGAGATGCGAGAGAAGACGTGCCGTGGCCCCGAGCAGCCAGTGACCGGAGAACAGCACTCCGAGCTGCACGACGATCGGGCCGATGATCACGCCGAGGGTCGGCGCGGCGCGCAACGGCGAATCCCACGCGAGCGACGATTCGGCGACGAACGGCAGCGTCGCGACGGCGGCCACGGTGATCGCGAAGCCGACGACGGCGAGCACCGCACCGAGGATCGGATGCGATCTCCGGATGCGTCGCGGTCGGCGCGCGCCGCGCAGCGCGCTCATGACATCGGAGCGTGCGACGGTGTGCGCCGGCACCGCGGCGGATGCCGTCCCCACGAGCACAGCCAGCGCAACGATCGCGAGGATCATCTCCCAGGGGAGATGGAAGCCCGGGAACTGCGCCGCAGAGCCGTCGTCGACGAGCGCGAGGACGCCGGCTCCCGCGCCGATGCCGATGACGGCACCCACGGCGCCGGCGATCGACCCCAGCGTCGTCCCCTGGAGCATCACGATCCGGCGCAGGTCTCCGGCCGATGCCCCGACGCTGGCGGCGACGGCGAGAGCGCGCTCTTGACGTCGTGCCGACACCGCGAAGGCGGCACCGGCGAGCATCACCACGACATAGGCGGAGAAGAGCGCCGCGGCCCCGAGCATCATGAAGATCGATGAGTGCGTCGACCAGTAGTCGCCGCCCGCGTAGTCCGTCTCGGAATCGCTCGCCTCGGGCGGATCCAGCATCACGTCGCGTGAGAACGCGATGACGCCGTGTTCGTTGAGCTCCTGCACCTGCGTCCACGAGAGCTCGAAGTCGGGCAGATACCACTGCGGTTCGCCGCGCACCTCGACGGAGGACGGCAGGAACAGAGCGGGAACGTCGGAGGCCAGCGTCGCCGCGGACATCGTCCCGGTCACCGTGAGCGATCGTGCGGGATCGGCGAGGGTCACGGTGTCGCCGATGCGCGCTCCGATTCTGGTGAGCGCCGCAGGCGTCGCCATCATCTCGTCCGCACCGGCGGGCGGCCGCCCGTCCACGACGTCGAACCGCCCGGCGAACGCGGCATCCCACGTCCGCCCGGTCCAGGCCTGCACGCTTGTGACGCCGTCAGGGGTCGTGACTCGCACGTTCGCCTGGACGACCTCGATCGTCTCGGTTCCCTGGGGCAGGAGCGAGGCGGGATCCTCGATCCGCACGCCTTCAGGGCTCTGACGCATGGTCGCGGGGTAGCCGAAGAACTCGGGTTCGGTCGGAGCCTGCCAGAAGCCGTTGCCGGGCAGTCCCCGCACTCCGATCCAGGCCTCCGTGCGGCCGAGCTCTATCGACACCCGCTCCGCGGGGGTGGAGATGGTGCTGGCAGCGATGACCGTGTAGGCGGTCATGGTCGCGATCGGAAGCATCATGAGCGTACCGATCAGGAGACTCGACGCCGCAGCACGACGAACCTGGCGTCTGGCCAGCCGTGCCGCGACTCGCCAGCGGGAGCCCCACGCGCCTGCCCTCGGCGGCGCCGCATCCTGCGGCGATGGGGTGAGCTCTTCGGGAGGCGTCGTCATCCGGAGAGCCCGGCGAGCAGCACCTCGGCACCATCGCGCCGCGTCTCGTCGACGATGCGACCGTCGCGCAGGAAGACGATGCGGTCGGCGAAGGCTGCGTGCCGGGCCTCGTGGGTGACCAGGATGCCCGCCGCGCCCGCATCCACTCGCGCGCGGAGCATCCGCAGCACCGACTCTCCGGTGATCGAGTCGAGCGCTCCCGTCGGCTCGTCCGCGAGGATCAGCCGTCGGCTGCCCACCACGGCCCTCGCGATCGCGACCCGCTGCTGCTGTCCGCCGGAGAGATCGTCGGGATACGCGTCGAGTCGGTCGCCTAGCCCGACGGACTCCAGGGCGTCGCGTCCGGCGCGGCGCGCCACGCGACCGCGGAAGCCGTCGAGCTCGAGCGGCAGGGTCACGTTCTCGATCGCCGTCAGCGTCGGGATGAGGTTGAAGTCCTGGAACACGAAACCGAGCGACCGGCGGCGCAGTCGCGCCAGCTGAGCAGGAGACTGCTCGCTGAGGTACGCACCCTCGATGATCACCTCGCCGGTCGTCGGCTTCGCGAGTCCACCGGAAATCGACAGCAGCGTCGACTTTCCGGATCCTGATGCGCCCATCACGGCGACGAGCTCTCCCCGGCGGACGTCGAGATCGACGCCGGAGAGCGCCGACACCGCCGTCGCCCCGTGACCGTACTGCTGCGAGACCCCGACCAGTCGCAGCACCGTGTCGGTCATCAGCCCCGCTCTGTCCCCGCGAGGGCGGTCTCCGCCCTCGCCGGCCGCCCCCGCTTGGGACGGTCGGCGGTGAGCTCCAGGCCCATGGCGTGCTTCGGGTGCAGAGACAGCCGCTGCTCGGTGTGGTCGAGCCAGCGCACCTCCGCCTCGGCCGCGAAGATCATCGAGTCGACCACGAGCGCCCACGCGAGCTCCTCGGGGCCCTCGGGATCGCTTCCCGCGTACTTGGCGCGCTGCAGGCTCTGCAGCTGGCTCAGAGACGCCCTACGCTGCGTCTGGATCACCGCCGCCACATCCACGCCCGGCAGGGTGGCGGCCACGGCGAGCTTGATCGCGAGCTCGTCGCGCGTCGCCTGCGCGCGGACCACGGGGGAGGAGAGCCACTCCGACACCTCGGCGCTGCCAGCATCCGTGATCTCCCAGTAGACGTGCCCCTGCTCGTCGGCGTCACCGCGGGCGACCAGCCCGTCGCGCTCAAGGCGCTCGAGCGTGTTGTAGATCTGCCCGACGTTCAAGGGCCACGTCGACCCCGTGCGCCGGTCGAACTCGTGACGCAGCTGATACCCGTAGCACGGGCCCTGGTCGAGGATGGCGAGCAAGCTCTGGCGGACGGACATGGCGACCTCCTGAAGTCATTTCTCAGTATATAGATACGGGGAATCTCCGCCCGGCTTCTGCATGCAGACGATCTGCAGGTCACAGCCCGGTAACATGAGCAAGGTATGCCCGCAGTCGGCCCATGGCGGCCCGGGCGGTTCACCCATCCGACAGGGAGATGACATCTGTGGCCAATCCTCTTGAGAAGCTGCTGCGTGCCGGTGAAGGGCGCGTCATCCGGCGTCTGAATCAGGTCGTGAAGGCGGTGAACGCGCTCGAGGAGGACATCTCCAAGCTCACCGACGAGGAGCTGCGCAACGAGACCACTGAGCTGCGCGCGCGCTACGCGGCGGGCGAGACCCTCGACCAGCTCATGCCCGAGGCCTTCGCCGCGGTCCGCGAGGCGGCGAAGCGCACGCTCGGCATGCGCGCGTACGACGTGCAGATCATGGGCGGCGCGGCGCTTCACCTCGGCAACATCGCCGAGATGAAGACCGGTGAGGGCAAGACGCTCGTGGCGACCTTCCCCGCATACCTCAACGCGATCGCCGGCGAAGGCGTGCACGTCATCACGGTCAACGACTTCCTCGCGTCGTACCAGGCCGAGCTCATGGGCCGCGTGTATCGCGCCCTCGGCATGACGACCGGCATCATCGTCTCCGGGCAGACGCCCGCCGTGCGCCGCGAGCAGTACGCCGCCGACATCACGTACGGCACGAACAACGAGTTCGGCTTCGACTACCTGCGCGACAACATGGCGTGGCGCAAGGAAGACCTCGTGCAGCGCGATCACTTCTTCGCGATCGTCGACGAGGTCGACTCGATCCTCATCGACGAGGCTCGGACGCCGCTCATCATCTCGGGCCCGTCATCGGGCGAGGCCAACCGCTGGTTCGCCGAGTTCGCCAAGATCGCCCGCACCCTCGTCGCAGGCGAGGACTACGAGGTCGATGAGAAGAAGCGCACGGTCGGCGTGCTCGAGCCTGGTATCGAGAAGGTCGAGGACTACCTCGGCATCGACAACCTCTACGAGTCCGCGAACACCCCGCTCATCTCGTTCCTGAACAACTCGCTCAAGGCGCTCGCGCTGTTCAAGAAGGACACCGACTACGTCGTGATGAACGACGAGGTCATGATCGTCGACGAGCACACGGGCCGCATCCTCGTCGGGCGCCGCTACAACGAGGGCATCCACCAGGCGATCGAGGCGAAGGAAGGCGTCCCGGTCAAGGCCGAGAACCAGACCCTCGCGACCGTCACGCTGCAGAACTACTTCCGTCTCTACGACAAGCTCGCGGGCATGACCGGTACGGCCGAGACCGAGGCCGCCGAGTTCATGTCCACCTACAAGCTCGGCGTGATCCCCATCCCGACGAACAGGCCGATGATCCGCAAGGACCAGGCCGACCTCGTCTACAAGAACGAGACGGCGAAGTTCGCGCAGGTCGTCGAGGACATCGCCGAGCGCCACGCATCGGGCCAGCCCGTGCTCGTGGGAACCGTGAGCGTCGAGAAGAGCGAGTACCTCTCGCGCCTCCTCGCCAAGAAGGGCGTCAAGCACGAGGTGCTGAACGCGAAGAACCACGCACGCGAGGCCGAGATCGTCGCTCGCGCGGGCCGCTTGGGCGCCGTCACCGTGGCCACGAACATGGCCGGTCGTGGTACCGACATCATGCTCGGCGGAAACGCCGAGTTCCTCGCGGTGCAGGAGCTGAAGTCGAAGGGTCTCGACCCGGTCGAGACGCCCGAGGAGTACGAGGTCGCCTGGGACGAGACCTACGAGTCCATGAAGGCCGTGGTCGCCGAGGAGGCTGAGAAGGTCATCGAGGCCGGCGGCCTGTACGTGCTCGGCACCGAGCGGCACGAGTCTCGCCGCATCGACAACCAGCTCCGCGGACGCTCCGGCCGTCAGGGCGATCCCGGAGAGAGCCGCTTCTACCTCAGCCTCACCGACGACCTGATGCGGCTGTTCCAGTCGGGCGCCGCCGAGGCGATCCTGAATCGCACGAACTTCCCCGATGACGTGCCGATCGAATCGGGCCTCGTGTCTCGCGCGATCCGCAGCGCGCAGTCGCAGGTCGAGGCGCGAAACGCCGAGATGCGCAAGAACGTGCTCAAGTACGACGACGTCCTCAACCGTCAGCGTGAGGCGATCTACGCGGACCGCCGTCACATCCTGCAGGGTGATGACATCGCCGATCGCGTGCAGCACTTCATCGAAGACGCCATCACCGGAGTCGTGAAGGACCACACCGGTGAGGGCCACAACGAGAGCTGGGATTTCGACGCGCTCTGGACCGAGCTCAAGACCCTCTACCCGGTGAGCGTGACGATCGATGAGGTCGTCGCCGAGGCGCAGGGCCGCAAGGGCGGGATCACGGCAGAGGGGCTCACGCGCGAGCTGCTCTCGGACGCGAAGATCGCCTACGAGAAGCGCGAGGAATCCCTCGGCGAGGCGGCGACCCGTGAGCTGGAGCGCCGAGTGGTGCTGCAGGTTCTCGATCGTCGCTGGCGCGATCACCTCTACGAGATGGACTACCTCAAGGACGGCATCGGCCTGCGCGCGATGGCGCAGCGCGATCCGCTGATCGAGTACCAGCGCGAGGGCTATGCCATGTTCCAGTCCATGATGGGCCAGATCAAGGAGGAGTCGGTCGGCTACCTCTACAACCTCGAGGTCGAGGTCCGCCGCGCCGGCGAGGCCGAGGCCACAGAGGTGGAGGCGAAGGGCCTGGCCGACGGCGCCGGTGATCAGCGACTGCAGTATTCGGCCCCTGGCGACAACGGCGAGGTCGAGGTGCGCAACGATCGCGGCCAGGTGCAGCAGGCGGCGACCGATCGGCTCCGCCAGGCAGCAGCGGCCCGCCAGGCCGACGCGCAGCCCGAGGCCGAGGCGCCTCGCGGCGCGTTCGGCCAGAAGACGGATGCCTCGGCCCCCGCTCCGGGCAACCGCGAGCAGCGGCGCGCGCAGGGCAAGAAGAAGAAGTAACCCCGCGTCGACAGACCCAGAGACCCCATGGTCTCTGGGTCTGTCATGCAGTGGCGCCCTGAGCCTGTCGAACGGTCCTCGCGTCCGTCGGCGGCGTCGCTCGACGCTAGGCTTGGGCAATGACACCTTCGCGCCACTTCGACCAGTCGTCGAAGCTCAAGAACGTCCTGTACGAGATCCGCGGCAACGCCCTCGTCGAGGCGGCGCGGCTCGAGGCGGAGGGTCACCGCATCCTCAAGCTCAACACCGGCAACCCCGCGATCTTCGGCTTCGAGGCTCCCCATCAGATCGTTCGCGACATGCTGGCCGCCCTGCCGACGGCCCACGGATACAGCGACAGCAAGGGCATCATCTCGGCCCGGCGCGCGGTGGTCAGCCGCTACGAGGAGATCGAGGACTTCCCGCGGTTCGACCCGGACGATGTCTATCTCGGCAACGGCGTCTCAGAGCTGATCACGATGACCATGCAGGCGCTGCTCGACGAGGGCGACGAGGTCTTGATCCCCGCTCCGGATTACCCGCTGTGGACGGCCATGACCAGCCTGTCCGGCGGCACGCCGGTGCACTATCTGTGCGACGAGGACGACGAGTGGCAGCCGTCTCTCGACGACATCCGCTCGAAGATCACGCCGCGCACCAAGGCGCTCGTGATCATCAATCCGAACAACCCGACCGGGGCCGTGTACTCGAGGGAGGTCCTCGAGGGCATGGTGCAGATCGCCAGGGAGCACGAGCTGCTGCTGCTCTCCGACGAGATCTACGACCGCATCCTGTTCGATGACGCGGTGCACATCCCCACCGCGACTCTCGCTCCCGATCTGCTGTGCCTCACCTTCAACGGGTTGTCGAAGACGTATCGCGTCGCGGGCTACCGCTCAGGGTGGATGGTCCTCACCGGACCCAAGTCGCACGCGAAGGGCTTCATCGAGGGCATCACGCTGCTCGCCTCCACCCGGCTGTGCCCCAATGTCCCCGCACAGCATGCGGTGCAGGCCGCGCTGTCGGGTGTGCAGTCGATCGACGCGCTCATCGCGCCGACCGGTCGCCTGCACGAGCAGCGCGACGTGGCGTGGCAGGGACTCGAGGCGATTCCAGGCGTGTCCTGCGTGAAGCCGCAGGGTGCGCTGTACGCGTTTCCCAGGCTCGATCCGAACGTGCACGAGATCCGTGACGACGCCAGATTCATCTACGATCTGCTGGTGTCCGAGCACATCCTGCTCGTGCAGGGGACCGGCTTCAACTGGCCGACGCCCGATCACTTCCGAGTCGTCACGCTCCCTGAGCCGCGCGTGCTGGCCGAAGCCGTCGAGCGCCTCGGGAACTTCCTCTCGAGCTATCGGCAGTAGCGCCTGCCGCAGGGGAGAGTCCTGCGGCCAGCCGTCGCACGCCCGCAACCAGCGGTGAGCGCGGAACCACGTCGGCGATCGGACGCGCGTGCAGCAGGGCCGCGTCCGCGGCGCGTTGATCGAAGGGCACGAACGAGACGTTCGTGATTCCGGCGAACCGCTCCAGCGTGCGACGGATCTGTCCGCGGGCATCGAGCCCGAGCGGGCCGGCGCGCAGCTGGTTCACGACCACCATGACGGGTGCCGGACCCGTGATCCTTCGCAGCTCGGCATGCTCGCGAAGAAAGCGGCTGATGCCGAGAGGGTCGGCGGAGGCGACCGCGATGATCGTGTCGGCCTCGACGAGCGCGGCTGCGGTCGCGGCATGCCGTCGGGGGCCGGTGACGTCGTATGTCGCTTCGTCGTCGGCATCGAAGGCGGCCGAAACGTCGACGATCGTCTCCTGCGCCCAGCCGCGGCAGGCCTGCAGGGCCGCCGTGAGTCGCGGCCCCGACAGCTCCGGCCAGCGGCTCGGACGGTTGATACCGCCCAGCACCTCGATCGTGCCGCCGCTGGTGTCGACGGTGGCGGAGAGCCTGGTGAGCTCGGCGACGTCGAGTGCGCCCAGCTCGGCCCTGCGGCACGCGGCGGCGATGCCGGGGTCATCGTCGCTGAGCCCCAGCAGGAGGGACAGCGAGGGCGCGACAGTGTCTGCGTCGACGAGTGCGGTGTGCCGGCCGGTGCGCGACAGCTCGACGGCGAGCTGGATGGCCAGGGTCGACCGGCCAGGGGCGCCGGGCGGCCCCCACACAGCGGTGACGCGGTGCGGAGCGAGGGGAGGAGGTTCGGTGCGCGGGAGCGGCGCACCCGCCGTGATCTCTGCCACCACCTGCCAGCCGCTCGCCTCCTCGGGCAGCGGTGCGCTCAGTCCGTACCTGACGATGAGGCGCTGATCGTCGCCGCCGAGAGGCACGATACGCACCCCGGCCCGGTCGCAGGCATCGATGAGCGCGGGCGTGATGACTGCCCTGGTCGCCCTGGCGACGACGACGTCGAGCCCCGCCGGGAGGGGGAGGATCGCGTCTTCCGGCACGACCGACACCACCTCGACCGCCTCGAGATCGAGCTCCGCGGCCAGGGCTGCGGCTCGCGGCTCGGGGATGGCGACGAGCACGCGCGTCACGGCGTCGACCCCACAGGCACCACGGACAGGACCGAGCCGCCGGTGATCGCGGCCAGGACCTCGGCGACGTCAGCGCGATCGATCACCACCTCGACCGTCGTGGCATCGGTCGACAGCATCCCCTCCTCCTCGACGACCGAGCTGACGATCACATCTCCGGCGAGGATGCGCGGGGCGTCGTAACTGCGGCCGTCCTCGAGAGGGGGAGCCTGCCACAGCTCCACCACGGTTCCCGCTGAGACTTCGGCGGGAATGCCGGTGCTGCTCTCGACGACGATCGTCGTCGTGCGGCGGGACTCGGCGTTGCTCAGTGCGCTCGACGGCACGAGTTCTCCTTCGATCAGAGTTCTGCCCGCGACCATTCCCGGCTCGAGATCCTGCGGAGCGAGGTAGTCGTCGGTCAGCTGGCCGAGCCCGACCTCGACCACCTGGAAGTCGCCGGACACCAGCGCCTCGCCCTGCACGATCGTGCGACCGGCCTGCAGCACCGGGGTGGTGCGCCCCGCAGAGGACACGAGCAGCCAGACGCCCGCGATCGACAGCGCGACGAGGACGATCCCGATCACGAACCGGATGTCGGCCCAGAACGCCGTGCGAGGGCGCGAGAGGAATGTCATGGCCTCATGGTCACAGAAATCATGAATCCGCCGCGAAAGTTATCCACAGGAGGCGCTGGACGGCCTGGGGCGCACCGACGAGGGGGAGAATGGTCGCATGCCTGTCTCCTCGTCCGCCCCGCGCTTCCTCGCGCCAGCTCAGGTCGCTGAGCTCCTCAGCATCGAGGTCGACGAGGTGATCGCGCTCGTGTACGAGGGGAGGCTCAGAGGCTCTCAGCTGGGTTCTCCTGCGCGGTGGCGCATCGAGGAGTCCAGTCTCGGCGAGTACCTCGCCGAGCAGTCGGAGGAAGCCAGGCGGATGGCGCTGTGGCGACAGGCGAATGAGGCGAGCTTCCCCGAGGTGTGGGGCCCGTCAGCACCTCACGGCACCTGATCTCCCGCCGTCTGCACCGCGACGATCGTCGCGAAGGGGATGATCCGGAACCCCGACACCTCACTCGCGAGCCGGGCTCGGCCGGGTTCGTGCCTGGCGAGGTCGAGATGATCCGCGCCGGCGCGGTCGATCGTGCCGTGCAGCTCCTCATCCGCGGTGCTGATGCGCACGGGGACCCTGCGGCGCGCGAGGTCGCGCAGCACGAATCCGAGCGTCATCCGCTCCCGGAGCACCTCCGTCTGCTCATCCTGCGGGTCGAGGCTGGCGAGCAGCATCCCGTGGTCCACGTCGATTCCGCGAATCGCATGAAGAGGGATGATGCGCATGGATCTGGCTGCACGCGCTCCCTCAGCGGCGATGTCGGATGCTGCGACCCAGTCGGCGCCCAGGGCATCGAGGCGGACGGGGAGCGGCCTGATGCCCGCCAGCGTGAGCACGATTCGCGCCTGCGCGGAGCACAGCATCCGCAGCCGTCCGCGCAGATCGAGGCGCGAGATCCGCAGCCGCTCGGACTCGGCGTCGAGCGCGGCTCTCTCTGCCTCCCATTCGGAGGCGAGCTGGCCCTCGAGGTCCTCGAACAGTCGGTCCCATCGCATTCCACAGAGCGTAGGCCACGACGCCGACGCATGTACGAGTTATCCACAATGATCGACGCAGCGGCTCATCGGAACCGCTGAGCGTGCTGTACTGGCGGCAGTCTTCCCCGATGGAGAGTGCAGAAGATGACGCTTCACGAGTATTTCGCGCCGCAGCCGACACCCCGTGCCGATCTGCCGGATCCGGTCCCGCTGCTGCGCAGTCTCACTCAGGGCGTCCTCGAAGTGCTCGCCGGGGTCAGGGAAGTCGATCAGCTCGCCCGCTGGTTCAATGAAGACGCTTTCCGGAGTTTGGTGACCAGGGCGAATCTGTCGGCGAGGGCGCGCAGTGCGAGGGGGGTTTCGCCTGCGCGCCCGACATTCGAGATCCGGTCGATCCGCACATCCGATCCTGCGGACGGCGTCGTGGAAGCCGTCGTGATCGTGGCCGGTCCCGGACGCACGCGCGCCGTGGCGATCCGCCTCGAGGGTCTCGACCGGCGCTGGCGCGCCGCGTCCCTCGCCGTGCTCTGAGCCGCCGGCCGCATCACCCGCCCCCGGTAGGCTTGGGGGGTGTCAACACTCAGTGATCTCGCCCACGCCCAGGGCCGCCTGACCGACAGCGACGTCGAATGGCTCCATCGACTCGCGGGCGACGGTCAGCTCCTCGCCGATCTCGCGTCCGCCGACATCGTGGTCTGGATCCAGACCGACGACAGCTCCTTCATCGCGGTGGCGCATGCGCGTCCGAGCGGTGCGGCGACCCTGTTCTACCGAGACATCGTAGGGGAGCGGGTCCGGCCGCAATGGCGCACGCAGGTGCAGGGCGCCTTCGAGTCGGGCGAGATCGTCGACTCCTCGTCTCCCGACTGGTTCGAGGAGACCCCGACCAGAGTGCGCGCGGTGCCGATCGCGAACGAGCGCAAGGGCTCCGAGGAGCGCGCATCCGTCATCGGCGTCGTCACCAGGCACACGAATCTCGGGGAGGCGCGGACGCCCTCTCGTCAGCAGATCACCTTCGACGAATGCGCGAACGACCTGTTCCGCATGATCGCCGAGGGCAGCTTCCCCGACCTCGCAGCCCCCACCTCTCCTCGCCGCGGGGCGCCGCGCGCATCGGACGGCCTGATCCGCATCGACGTCGACGGCATCACCACCTTCGCGAGCCCCAACGCTCTGTCGGCCTTCAACAGGATGGGCTTCGATGATGAGCTCGAGGGGCAGTCGCTCGCCGAGGTGACGACGCGGCTGGTGCCGCCGTCGCGGCAGGTCGACGAGTCGCTGCCGGTCGTGGTCACCGGTCGCGCGCCGTGGCGCACCGACATCGAGGCCCGCGGAGTCACCGTGTCGCTGCGCGCGATCCCGCTGAAGGATCACGGGACGCGCATCGGCGCGATCCTGCTCTGCCGCGACGTGTCGGAGCTGCGCCACCAGGAGCAGGAGCTCATCACCAAGGACGCGACGATCCGGGAGATCCACCACCGGGTGAAGAACAACCTGCAGACCGTCGCATCGCTGCTGCGGATCCAGGCCAGGCGCACGCACTCCGAGGAGGCTCGCGATGCCCTGACCCAGGCGATGCGTCGCGTGGATGCGATCGCGGTCGTGCACGACACCCTCGCACAGGGACTCGCGCAGAAGGTCGACTTCGACGAGGTCTTCCACCGGGTGCTCAAGCTCGTCGCCGAGGTCGCCTCCGCGCCGAACACACGAGCGCGCACGCAGTCGACCGGCCGCTTCGGCGTTCTGCCGAGCGAATACGCCACCCCGCTCGCGCTCGCGCTCACCGAGGTCGTCACGAATGCGGTCGAGCACGGGCTCGCGGGCACCGAGGGTGTCGTCACGATCGACGCGAGCCGCACCGAGGAGAATCTGCACGTCACGGTGATCGACACGGGCAGCGGCCTGCCGGAGGGGCGTATCGGTCAGGGGCTCGGCACTCAGATCATCCGCACGCTCATCCAGGGCGAGCTGGGCGGCACGATCGAATGGAAGGGCAGCGAGGGGCAGGGGACCGAGGTCTCCATCGACATCCCGTTGCGCTGGCTGAAGAAGTAGCCGACGAACGACGAAGCGGCCCGAGATCGAGGATCTCGGGCCGCTTCTGTCGTCAGGGTCAGGACGCGCGGCGTGCGCGCGCGGCGCGGCGCTTCAGAGCGCGGCGCTCGTCCTCGGAGAGGCCTCCCCAGACGCCCGAGTCCTGGCTGGTCTCCAGGGCGTACTGCAGGCAGATCTCGGTCACGGTGCAGGTGGCGCAGACGGTCTTCGCCTTCTCGATCTGGTCGACCGCGGGGCCGGTGTTCCCCACGGGGAAGAAAAGCTCAGGGTCGACAGTCAGGCAGGCGGCTTTGTCGCGCCAGTCCATGGGGGCTCCTCGGTGTGGATCTCATGAGATGTCGCTGGGCGACGTCTCGGATTGGGGCGGCAGATCGGGTTCGGCTACCCTGTTCAGATGCGGGCGGATGCCCGTTGTTTGTGATGCGAGCAGAATGCCCGCCCCACGCCGCTGTGGGAGCACATGACTTTGTCTATTCTGTTACATGAATGTTTCGAAATCAAGACTTTTCCTCCTTCTCATTCGATTCTCAGGAGACATCGTGCGCGCACCAGGACTCGCTCTCTCGGCCGCGGCAGTGCTGGCCGTCGAAGGGATCGCCCTCGTGGTGTTCGCCGTGATCGAGCTGTTCGGGCTCGGCGCAGGAGACGCCGCGTCTCTGCCGACCGCACTCGCGCTCATCGTCCTCACCCTGATCGGAGCCGCAGCTCTGCTGGCGTTCGCCTTCGGCACGCGCGCGGGCCGCTCATGGGCCCGTTCAGGGGGAGTGGTGTTCCAGGTGCTCGCCGTCGCGATCGCGCTCGCGTCGCTGACCGTGCAGCCCGTCGTCTGGCCGTTCGTGCTCGGCGTGGGGCTGCCCGGGCTCGCGGGCTTCGTGCTGCTGATCGCCACGGCGAGAGCAGAGGGCGCCCGCGCCCCTGGGGCCTGAGCGCTCCGGCCGGGGTCAGGAGTCGACGCCGAGGAGCTTCCGCAGTCGGGCGACGTGCCCGGTGGCCTTGACGTTGTAGAGCGCGAGCTCGATGACGCCGCGCTCGTCGAGTACGAAGGTCGAGCGGATGACGCCCTCGACGACCTTGCCGTAGTTCATCTTTTCGCCCCACACGCCGTAGGCGGAGTGCACGGAGTGGTCGGGGTCGCTGAGCAGGGTGAAGGTGAGTCCGTCGCGCTCGCGGAACTCTGCGAGCTTCGCCGGCTCGTCTCGCGAGATGCCGATGACCCGGTAGCCCGCGCCCTGCAGGGACGAGATGCTGTCGCGGAAGTCGCAGGCCTGCGTGGTGCATCCGGGCGTCATCGCCGCCGGATAGAAGTAGAGCACCGTCTTCTCGCCTCGGAGATCCTCAAGGCGGAGGGCCCTGCCGTCCTGGTCGAGAAGGGCGAAGTCGGGGGCAGCGGTTCCGGGTTCCAGGCGCACAGTCACCTGCACAGCCTACCGGCCGGGGGTCTGCTCGGCCTTGTCGGCGAACGTCTGCAGAAGTCGCTGCAGGGAGTCGAGACGGGCGCGCCCGGTGTCGCCGAGCTCCCCGCGCTCTGCAGCCTCGATGAGCGCGCAGTCGGGAGCGTCGGCCAGATGCGTGCAGCCGCGCGGGCAGTTCTCGGCGATGAGGGCGAGCTCGGTGAACGCCGCCAGGATGTTCTGCGGTTCGACGTGCCCGAGCCCGAACGACCGCACGCCGGGAGTGTCGATGACCCAGCCGCTCCCCTCCGGTGTGCGGTAGCGCAGTGAGACAGTGGACGAGGATGTGTGGCGCCCGCGGCCGGTCACCTGATTGACATGACCCGTCGCGCGCCCCGCGCTGGGGACCAGTGCGTTCACGAGCGTGGACTTGCCGACGCCGGAGTGCCCGACGAAGACGGTCGAATGGCCGATCAGCGCGGCGCCGATCTCGTCCAGCGGCATGCTGTCGGTGGCGCTCGTGAACACGCGCAGATCATCGAGCCCGTCGAAGTGCTTCAGGAACTCGAACGGGTCGGCGAGGTCGGTCTTGGTCACGACGAGAAGAGGGCGGATGCCGGCATCCAGCGCTGCGACGAGATAGCGGTCGACCAGCCGGGCCCGGGGCTCGGGATCGGCTGCAGCGACCACGACGAGCATCTGATCGGCATTGGCGACGATGACGCGCTCGACCTGATCGGTGTCGTCAGCGCTGCGTCGCAGCAGCGAGGTGCGCTCCACGATGCCGACCATCCGCGCGAGAGTGCCCTCGTCACCCGAGGTGTCGCCGACGACGCGCGCACGGTCGCCGGTCACGATCGGCGTGCGGCGCAGCTCGCGCGCGCGGGTGGCCGTGATCGTGCGCTCCTCGGGGGTGTCCTCGCCCATCAGCACCGAATAGCGGCCGCGGTCGACGCCCAGCACGCGGCCGATCTGCGCGTCCTCGTGCGCCGGCCGCCGCTTCGTGCGCGGTCGATTCCCCTTCGGGTTCGGCCGGGAGCGGATGCTCGACTCGTCGTACTCGTCGAAGTCGTCGTCGAGTTCGTCGTCGTCGCTGAGCCAGCTCACGCGGAGTCGCCTCGCAGCATCCGCTCCCACAGCAGAGTGAACTCGGGGAGCGTCTTGGCGGTCGTGCCGATGTCGTCGACCTCGACGCCGGGCACCCGGAGCCCGATGAGCGCGCCCGTCGTCGCCATCCGGTGGTCGTGGAAGGCCGCCCAGGTGCCGCCGTGCAGCTCCCGGGGGATGATGCGCAGCCCGTCGGGCAGCTCTTCCGCCTCGCCTCCGAGCGCGCGCACGTTCTCGATCAGAGCGGCGATCCGGTCGGTCTCGTGCAGGCGGATGTGCCCGATGCCGCGGATCGTCGTCGGGGAGTCCGCGAACGCGGCGAGACCGACGAGCGTGGGCGTGAGCTCGCTGGCCGCGGAGAGATCGATGTCCACGCCGTGGATGCCGTCGCCTGAGCGCACGGTGAGAGTGCCGCTGTGGCGACCGACATGCGCGCCCATCGCCTGCAGGATCTCGGGCAGCAGGTGCCCCGGCTGTGTCGAATGCACCGGCCAGCCGGTGACCGACACCGAACCGCCCGTGACGAGAGCCGCGGCGAGGAAGGGGGCGGCGTTGGAGAGATCCGGCTCGATCGCGATCTCCTTGGCGCGGGGCACGCCCGCCTCCACGAGCCATTCTCCGGTCGCTGGGCGCTCGATGCGGATGCCTCGGCGGCTCAGCGCTTCGATCGTCATGTCGATGTGCGGGAGGCTGGGCAGGTGCTCGCCGGTGTGCACGAGGTGCAGACCCACGTCGAATCGGGGGGCGGCGAGCAGCAGCCCGGAGACGAACTGGCTCGAGGCGGAGGCATCGATCTCGACGCGTCCGCCGCGGATGCGTCCGTGCCCGCGGATCGTGAACGGCAGGGCCCAGGTGCCCTCGTCGTCGATGTCGACCCCGAGGTCGCGCAGAGCGCTGATGAGGCCCCCCATCGGGCGGTGCAGCGCGGTCTCGTGGGCGGTGAGGTGCACATCCTTCTCGGCGAGCCCCGCGAGGGGTGCGATGAAGCGCATCACGGTGCCGGCCTGCCCGCAGTCGACGGTCACCCCGCCGTGGAGCTTCCCGGGCGTGACGACGAGGTCGGGGCCGAACTCCCCTCCAGCATCCTCCTCCTCGATCCCGATGCCCAGCGCACGCAGGGCATCGACCATACGACGTGAATCGTCGGAGTGCAGCGGCGAGATCAGCCGACCCGGACCATCGGCGATCGCGGCGATGATCAGCTCGCGATTCGTCAATGACTTCGACCCGGGAATCGTGACCGTGGCGCGCACGGCGCCCTCGGCGGTCGGCGCGGCGTAGACGCCCTGGACGAGGGGAGGGGAATACCTTTTGGCGCTCATCGGTTCCCACTTTAGTGAACGCGGATGCGGCCCCGAAGGAACGGGACCCGCATTCGCCGAGAAGGAGAGAGCATGCTCGCAACGCTTGAGCGCGAGTCGGTCGACCTCAGCGTCCTAGACTGGCCGGTGATGGATGACACCGCAACCGCTGATACGGTCAGCGACCCTCGCCGAGAGTTCGAGGAGCAGGCGATCCCGTACATGGATCAGCTGTACGCCGCCGCCATGCGCATGACGCGCAATCCGGCCGACGCCGCCGACCTCGTGCAGGAGACCTTCGTGAAGGCGTACGGCTCGTGGGCCACGTTCACACAGGGCACGAACCTCAAGGCCTGGCTGTACCGGATTCTCACGAACACGTACATCAACATCTATCGCAAGAAGCAGCGCGAGCCGTTCCAGGGCACGATCGACGAGCTCGAGGACTGGCAGCTCGGCGGGGCGGAGTCGACCACTGCGACGCATGGCCGGTCCGCAGAGGCCGAGGCGATCGACCGTATGCCGGCATCCGTCGTGAAGGATGCTCTGCAGGCGGTGCCGGAGGACTTCCGGCTGGCCGTGTACCTGGCCGATGTCGAGGGATTCGCCTATCAGGAGATCGCCGACATCATGAAGACCCCCATCGGCACCGTGATGAGCCGTCTGCATCGTGGCAGGCGGATGCTGCGGGAGCTGCTGGCCGACTATGCCGCAGAGCGGGGCATCGCCGCGGCTGACACGAGGAGCAGGAAATGAGCGACTGCGGTTGCAGCAAGGCACGTCAGGATCTCGAGGAGTACCTCCGCAACGAGGTCTGCAAGACTCAGCACACCGACATCCGCGAGCATCTCGAGAACTGCCCGTCATGTCGGGACGAGGCCCTCGTCGCCACCACCCTCACAGAGGTCGTGGCGCGCGCCTGCAAGGAGACGGCCCCCGAGGAACTGCGCGACCAGGTGTTCGCGCGCCTGCGCGAGGTGCAGTCCGCGCAGCACTGACGACGCGTCGGAACCGCTCAGTAGGGTGGGGTCATGACCTCCCTCGATGCGCGTTCCGTACCTGCTGATCCTCTCTCCGCCGAGCGCCTCGCCGCCGCGGGACTGGAATACCGCGTCGATGACCTGAATGACGAGGCGACCGCGCAGAGTTTTCAGCGGGCGGTAGCCCGTGGTTTCCTCGGCGGTGAGCCGAACGCAGAGGCGCTCGACTACGGGCGGACCCCTTTTCTGCAGCGCCGCAACATCTCCGTGTACGACGGCACTGCCGCAACCGGCGACTTCCCCGTGGCGACCGTCAACTCCTGGGTCTCCCCGCTCACGGTTCCGGGCGGCGACGCGGTGGACATGTGGTCGATCAGTGTCGTGACGGTGGCCGCCACCCATCGCAGGCGCGGCATCGCGCGCGCACTGCTCGAGGGCGAGCTGCGCGCCGCGGCCTCGGCCGGGGCGCCGATGGCGGGTCTCACCGTCTCGGAGGCCACGATCTACGGGCGCTACGGGTTCGGCGCGGCAGTGCCGGCCGTGCGTCTCGACGTGGACGTGCGTCGCGCAGGATGGGGTGGAGTCGCGCCGTCGGGGAGCATCCAATACCGGGAGCGGGATGAGCTGGCCGATGATCTCGGCGTCGTTCATGAGCGCGCGCGAGTCGCTCGCCCGGGGCAGGTGGCCGGCTGGCGTACCCGCTGGGAGGGTTTCGCGGGTGTCTCGCCGTCGGACCCCGATCGTGACAAGGTTCGGGGCGTGCGCTATCTCGATGAGAACGGCGAGCTCCGAGGCGTGCTCGTCTACACCCTCGCCGAGAAGAGCGGGTCGTTCCGCTTCCAGATGGATGTGCGGATGCTCGTCGCCGAGACCCACGACGCCACCGCCGCGCTGTGGCGGTTCGCGCTCCAGCACGACCTGGTCGACACCGTGACGGCGGATCTGAGACCGACCGACGATCCGCTGCCGTGGCTCGTGCGAGACACCCGCGGTGTCGTGCAGACCGTGCACGATCATGGCTGGCTGCGGATCCTCGACCTCCCCGCAGCGCTGTCCGCCCGCCGGTTCTCCGCGCCGCTCGACGTGGTGCTGCGCATCGAGGACTCCCAGGGCTTCACCGCTGGTGACTGGCGGCTGACCGTCGATCAGGAGGGACGAGCGAGCGTGGAGACCGCCTCCTCCTCCTCGGTCGACGCGACCATGGACATCTCGGCGCTGTCGGCGCTGTATGCGGGCGGGGTGCGGGTCTCCGCGCTGCGCGGCGCAGGACGCGTCTCGGCCGCCGCAGACGTCGCAGAGCGTCTCGACCGGGCATTCGCCTCGTACCCGGCGCCGGCGCTCGACATCTGGTATTGATCCTGCATTCGCTCGGCCGTTGATCGCCGTTGTCGGGCGGGAGGGGACACACGCTCAACCAGCGTAAATAATCTTTACGAATAATTGGAAAGGTCTTTACCGGAAAGAACCTTTACTATAACCTCGCTTCGAGGGCGGGTCATCGTCCGCTCTGCTCGACAAAGTCAACGAAGCCCTTTGAGACGAGGTTCCCATGCTCGACAAACGCTGGAGGAAGGCCCTTCCTCTCGTGGCCGGCGCCGCCGCGCTCGCACTGACGCTCGGCGGGTGTGCTCCCGCCGCCGACAGCTCGTCCGCCGATCGCCCGCTGCGGATCTGGTCGGGGTCCATGACGCCGATCGCGAACAACTTCAACCCGTTCGCGGTCGACACCGCGACCCACATGACCTACGGCGCCATCTACGAGCCGCTCTTCTTCTTCAACCAGCTCTCCGCCGACGACCCCATCGGCCTGATCGGCGATTCCTACGAGTTCAACGACGACGGCACGGTCCTCACTATCAGGATCAAGCCCGACCTCAAATGGAGCGACGACAAGGACCTCACCGCGCAGGACGTCGCGTTCAGCCTCGGGTACGCCTCCAACCTCGACCCCGACATGGTGTCGGCGGAGGTTACGGACCCGACCACGGTCGTCGTCACGTACAAGACGCCGAAGTTCACCTCGGCATCGATGATCCTCGGCTCCACCTGGATCGTTCCCGAGCACATCTGGGCTGACATCACCGATGTGCTGGCCGAGACCAACCCGAATCCGATCGGGTCGGGGCCCTACAGGCTCAAGGCCTTCACCGAGGCCGCCTACACGCTGGAGGCGAATCCGCTCTTCCGCGAAGGCGAGCCGGACGTCAAGGAGGTGCAGGACGTCGGGATCGACTCGAATCAGTCGTCGGAGGACCTGCTGAAGACCGGCAAGCTCGACTGGGTCGGCCAGTTCGTCGCCAATCCCGACGGCATCACGTCGAACGGTCGCATCAGCACCATGAACCAGCAGCAGGATCCGACCGTCATCACCACGTGCGCCGACGCCGCTCTCGGCTGCGAGGGCGCTCAGACCGACCTCGCCGTGCGGCAGGCCCTGAATCTTGCGATCGACCGCGGCGCGATCACGGACAAGGCGTTCGCGGGACTCGCCGGCGTCGCCTCGCCGAGTTTCGCGCTGCTGCCCCGCGACGAGAAGTGGCTGGGCGACCCCGAGCTGGCCGAGAGCCCGCAGGACGCGGATGCGGCAGCAGCCGCGAAGATCCTCGAAGCCGCCGGCTACTCGAAGGACGACGAGGGCTTCTACGGAAAGGACGGGACGACCATCGAACTCGACCTGTTCTCGCCCGACGGCTGGACCGATTACAACGACGCGGCCAAGCTGATCGCCGCGCAGGCGGCGAAGGCGGGCATCCGGATCAACGCTCGAACCGTCTCGGAGGCCGAGTACTGGAGTCAGGTCGCGAACGGGCAGTTCCAGCTCGCGCTGTACGGTCTGACGCAGTCGCTCGTGGCCGATCCCTACTCGAACTACGACCAGTACTTCGCCACGCCCGCCACGGCCGAGGTCGGACAGACCCCCGAGAAGGGCCAGAACTACGCGCGATACACGAACCCGGTCGTCGACGCGGCGGTCGCCGAGGCCGGGAGCACTCTCGACGAGACCACGAAGAAGCAGGCCTACACGACGATCCAGACCGAGATCGCCCGTGACCTGCCGTATATCCCCGTGGTGCTGAACGCCTCGCAGTCGTTCTTCAACACCAGCGACTTCACGGGCTGGCCGACGACCGACGACATGTACGCGGCTCCGCTGCCGTACCTGTCGACCGCATCCGCGGTCGTGCTGACGCACCTGCGCCCGGCGAAGAAGTAGGACGCCTCCCGTGGAACGATCCCTCGAGAGGTGGACGACATGACCTTCTGGATCCGCCGAATCGCGTTCTACCTCGTGACGCTCTGGGCCGCCGTCTCCCTCAACTTCCTGCTTCCGCGCATCCTGCCTGGCGACCCCGTCGCGATCATGCTGGGCAAGCTCCGCCGCGGTGGACGCCAGCTGTCGCAGGAGACGGTCGACGCCGTCACGGCGCTCCTGGGCGGAGACAGGGGATCGAGTCTGTGGGATCAGTACCTCGCCTACTGGGGTCGGATGCTGCACGGTGACCTCGGGATCTCCTCGACCCGATACCCGACCCCGGTAGGCGAGCTCATCGGACAGGCGCTGCCCTGGACGGTGACCCTCGTCGGCGCGGCCACCATCATCTCCTTCGTGCTCGGCATCATCGGCGGGGCATGGGTGGGCTGGTTCCGCGGCACGTGGGTCGATCAGCTCGTGCCGATCACGACCTTCCTCCAGTCCATCCCGTACTTCTGGCTGGCGCTCGTCCTCGTCGCGGTGTTCTCGGTGCAGCTGGGGCTCCTGCCCATCATCGGCGCCTATGACGTCTTCGAGTACCCGATGGGACCGGATTGGAGCCTGCCGTTCTTCGGCAGCGTGTTCGTGCACGCGCTCCTCCCCGCCGCGACGATCGTGATCTCCTCGGTCGGCGGCTGGCTGCTCGGGATGCGCAACATGATGGTGCAGACCATGGCCGAGGACTACGTCCTCACCGCAGAGGCCAAGGGCCTGCGGCCCTCCCGCATCCGCAGCGCGTACGCGGCGCGCAACGCCTCGATCCCGAGCCTCGCCGGCTTCGGGATCGCGCTGGGATTCGTCGTCGCGGGCTCCATCGTCACCGAGCAGGTGTTCAGCTACCCGGGCATCGGCAAGCTGATGATCCAGGCGGTGCAAGGACTCGACTACGCGCTGATGCAGGGCGTCTTCCTCGTGATCACGCTCACGGTGCTGGCCGCGAACTTCCTGATCGACCTGCTGTACGGATTCATCGACCCGAGAGTGCGACGCAATGGCTGACCTCCTCACCGCGCCCGCGGCCGACACGACGCAGGCCCTGGCGGTGTCCAGGGCGCGCCGAACGATGCCGCGGCTGTCGGGCAAGCTGCTCACCGGCATCGTCATGATCGCCGCGATCATCGCGTTCGGCGTTCTCGGCCCGCTGTTCACCGTCGACCCCAGGGATGCCGGCTTCGACCCGTTGCTTCCGCCCAGCGCGGCGCATCCGCTGGGCACATCGAAGCTCGGCTACGACGTGCTCGCCCAGGTCGCGATCGGCACGCAGGGGTCGCTGTTCGTCGGCGCCGTGGCGGGGCTCGTCGCGCTGCTGCTCGCGCTGATCTTCGGTGTTCTCGCCGGGTACTTCGGGGGGGCCCTCGACGAGATCCTGATGCTGCTGACGAACATCATGCTCGTGATCCCCGGTCTGCCGCTCGTGATGGTGATCGCCGCCTACGTGCAGCACACCGAGGGGCTCGGGGCGCTGGCTCGCAGTTCGCTGCTCGTCGCGCTCGTCCTCGGGATCACGGGGTGGGCGGGCTCGGCGGTGGTGCTGCGGGGCACCGCCCGCTCGCTGCGGACTCGCGATTACGTCGCAGCATCCGTGGTCGCAGGGGAGCGGCCGCTGCGCGTGATCTTCGTCGAGATCCTGCCCAACCTCGTGCCGCTGCTGGCGGCCCAGCTCATCTTCGGCGTCATCTTCGCGGTGCTGGGGGAAGCGGGTCTCTCCTATCTCGGTCTGGGGCCGACGGGATCGATCACGCTGGGGACCGTGCTGAACGACGCACAGACGGGCCAGGCCGTCGGCAGCGGCGCATGGTGGTGGTTCGTGCCGCCCGGGGCGATCATCGCCCTGATCGGCACGGGCCTGTCGCTCATCAACTTCGCGATCGACGAGATCGTGAACCCGAAGCTCAGGCTGGCGCCGGCAGCGGCTCGAAGGCAGCGCCGTGCACATCGGATGGGCCGCGGCATCGGCGGAGAGGAGGTCATCGCATGAGCGGTGCAGAAGCCGTCCTGACGGCGAGTGGCATATCGATCGAATACGAGGTGGATCCGCCCGTGAAAGCCGTGCGCGACGTCTCGTTGACGCTGAACCGCGGGGAGATCCTCGGGCTCGCGGGGGAGTCGGGGTGCGGCAAGACCACGCTCGCCTACGGACTGAACCGTCTGCTCAAGGCTCCGGCGCTGATGACCAGCGGAACGATCGTCTTCCACGACCGGTCGGGCAGCGACATCGACGTGGCCGGCCTCGACGGAGAGGGGTTGCGGGCGTTCCGGTGGGACAAGATCTCGATGGTGTTCCAGGGGGCGATGAACTCCCTGAATCCGGTGATCGACGTGCGGGCGCAGATCTTCGACATCTTCGACACGCATCGGCCAGGGATGAGCCGACGGGACAAGCACCGCAGAGCGGAGGAGCTGCTGACGCTCGTCGGCGTCGATCCCGCACGGCTGTCGTCCTTCCCGCACGAGCTCTCGGGCGGCATGCGTCAGAGGATGATGATCGCGATGGCGCTGGCCCTGGACCCTCAGGTCATGATCATGGACGAGCCGACCACGGCGCTGGATGTCGTGGTGCAGCGCGGCATCATCAGGGAGATCATGCGTCTGCGCGAGCGGCTGGGCTTCGCGGTGATCTTCATCACGCACGACCTGCCCATGCTGATCGAGATCAGCGACCGCATCGCCGTGATGCTGGAGGGCCGCATCGTCGAGGAGGGCACGGCGGAGGAGATCTACCGCTCGCCGCAGCACGAGTACACCAAGCGGCTGCTGTCGAGCTTCCCCTCGCTGACAGGCGCGCGAGGCGACTTCGTGCGCACAGGCGCAAGTCAGGAGGGCGTTCGATGAGCGCGGATGCTGTCATGACGTCGGTTCTCGAGGCACGCAGCCTCACGAAGGACTTCCATCTGAGGTCGGGGCTGCGCACCACGACGCTGCATGCGGTGAATGACGTGTCGTTCACGGTGCCGGCCGGCAGGACCCTTGCGCTCGTGGGGGAGTCCGGGTCGGGCAAGTCGACGATCGCTCGGATGCTGATGAAGCTCGAGACTCCGACGAGCGGGCAGATCCTGCTGGACGGGGCGCTGACCGGCCGGCGAGGGCGGGAGCTCGCTCACTACCGCTCCGAGGTGCAGATGGTGTTCCAGGATCCGTTCGCGTCGTTGAACCCGTTCCACACGATCGCGCATCACCTCGAGCGGCCGATCCGCATCCACCATCCGCGGCTGATGCGAGACCAGGTCCGCCGCAGAGCTCTCGAGCTCCTGGAACGCGTGCGCCTGTCGCCTGCCGAGTCGTTCGCGGATCGACGTCCGCACGAATTGTCGGGCGGCCAGCGGCAGCGGGTCGCTATCGCCCGAGCACTCGCCCCGGGAGCGCGGTTCATCATCGCCGACGAACCCGTCTCGATGCTGGACGTGTCGATTCGTCTGGGAGTGCTGAACCTGCTCGCCGAGCTTCAGCGCGAGGAGAACCTCGGCGTGCTCTACATCACCCACGACCTCGCGACCGCGCGGCACTTCAGTGACGACATCATGGTGCTCTACAAGGGCGACGTCGTCGAGCGAGGACCCGCAGACGAGGTCATCCTGAACCCTCGTCAT
This sequence comes from Microbacterium hydrocarbonoxydans, assembly GCF_000956475.1. Classification (GTDB taxonomy): domain Bacteria; phylum Actinomycetota; class Actinomycetes; order Actinomycetales; family Microbacteriaceae; genus Microbacterium; species Microbacterium hydrocarbonoxydans_A. The sequence goes on along the minus strand of NZ_JYJB01000010.1, from coordinate 927,283 downwards.
GACTACACCAGAACGCTGCTCGCTGCGGCTCCCGAGCCCGAGAACCTCGGGCGCCTGCGCGACGAGGTCCGCGCAGAGCTCGGCGGTCGCTGACCGCCACGGCGAACGAACGCCGGCGACCGGCCCGTCGCAGAAGCGGGCGGAGCTGAACGCACCCGGAACAGCGGAAGGAGCACCATGTCCCAGATCGACCCAGGCACGTCGTCGTGGTTGCGCACGCGCAACGACCGCGAGGCGCTGCGGCTGTTCTTCGAGCACGGAGCTCTCACCCGCACCCGCCTCGGCGAGCTGTCGGGGATGTCGAAGCCCACGGCGACGCAGATGATCGCCAGGCTCGAGCGCGCAGAGCTGCTCCACCCGGTCGGCGAAGTCGCCGGCAGTCGCGGGCCGAGCGCCGTGAGCTGGGGCGTGCGTGACGATCAGGTCACGGGCGTCGCGGTGAACATGCTCGACGACGGCATCCACGCCGTGCTCGTCGACGCCCTAGGGGGCGAGCATCCGATCGTGGAGGTGCCGGTTCTCGGCGAGGAGCGCTCGCCCGAGCGCGACGTCGGTCGCGCGATTCAGGCCGCGTGCGCTGCATCCGGAGCAGATCCGAGAAAGGTCGAGACAGTCGCCGTAGGACTCCAGGCCGCTGTCAGCGGTGACGCCGACTCGCTGTCGCTCACCGACTCGCTGCCAGGGTGGCCGCCCTCGGGTTCGCGCGCGCTCATCGAATCCAGCCTGGGCGTGTCGGCGACGCTCGAGAACGACGTCAATCTCGCCACCATGGCCGAGCGCTCCTTCGGAGTCGCCCGGGCGGCGGGCAGCTTCGCGTTCCTGTGGATCGGCGTCGGCCTCGGTGTAGGCATCGATCTGGGCGGCGTGATCCATCGCGGAGCTCACGGCGGTGCCGGCGAGATCGGCTATCTGACCGTCGCCGCCGGACCGGGAGAGCCTGGCTCCGTGACCACCGCGCTCCTCGGCTCCCCGTTCATCTCAGCGCTCGCAGGCACCGCGCGATACCCGAGCGGCATCTCCCATCTCTCCGATGACGAGGACGCCCTGCGCGAGGTCGCCCGGCGCGTCGCGATCACGCTGGAACCGGTCCTCGCCGTCCTCGATCCGCAGCTCGTGGTGCTCGGCGGCCCCACCGCACTCGCGGGCGGGGTGCGCCTCGCCGGACTCGTCGCGGAGGGCGCGCGCAGCGACGGAAGGCCGATGCCGGAGGTCCGCCTCAGCGGCACCGGCGCCAGCTCCGTCCTCGCCGGGGCTCGCAGCCTCGTGGTCGAGCAGATCCGCAGCCGCCTCGAAGACCGAATCCCCACGCAGTGACCACGCGTCACGAACAAAGAAATCACAAGGAGAGCAGATGCGACTCGCCATCGTCGGCGGTGGATCGACGTACACCCCGGAACTGATCGACGGCTTCATCCGGCTTCAGAAGGAGCTCCCGATCGAGGAGCTCGTCCTCATCGACACCGATCCGATGCGACTCGACCTCGTCGGGGGCATGGCTCGACGCATGTTGGCGCGTGGCGGCCATCCGGCGCATCTGACGACGACGAGCGACCTCGTCTCCGGCGTCTCCGGAGCGGATGCCGTGCTCATCCAGCTGAGGGTGGGCGGGCAGGACGCCCGGGAGCAGGACGAGTCCTGGCCGCACGACGTCGACTGCATCGGCCAGGAGACGACAGGTCCCGGCGGACTCGCCAAGGCGCTGCGCACGGTTCCGGTCGTGCTGCGGATCGCCGAGGTCGTGCGCGAGCACGCCAAACCGGACGCCTGGATCGTCGACTTCACGAATCCGGTCGGCATCGTCACGCGGGCTCTGCTGCAGGCAGGGCATCGCGCGGTCGGGCTGTGCAACGTGGCGATCGGATTCCAGCGTCGGTTCGCGGCGGACGCGGGCGTCGACGCCGATCGGGTGCACCTCGCGCACGTGGGCCTGAACCACCTCACGTGGGAGCGGGGTGTCTTCATCGACGGCGTCGACACGCTGCCGCGCGCCCTGGAGACGCGGCTCGGGGAACTCGCGGACGACGTCGAGCTCCCTTCCGTTCTGCTCGCGCAACTCGGTGTCATCCCCTCGTACTATCTGCGGTACTACTACGCGCACGACGAGGTTCTTCACGAGCAGAGGCGTTCCGCCACGCGCGCACAGGAGGTGCGGGCGATCGAACAGGAGCTGCTCGGTCTCTATTCGGACACCGCGCTGGACACCAAGCCCGAGATCCTGGAGAAGCGAGGCGGGGCGTTCTACTCCGAGGCGGCCATCGAGCTGCTCATGGCCATTCGCGGCGGCGCCGACGTGCCGCGCGTCGTGAACCTCCGCAACGACGGGGTGCTGCCGTTCCTGCCGGACGACCACGTGATCGAGGTGCCGGCGCGCTACGTCGACGGCCGATTCGTCGCCGAACCGGTCGCGGCACTGCCCGACGACATCAGCGGGCTCATCAGCGCGGTCGCCGGATACGAGCGCCTGGCTCTCGACGCGGCCCTCCACGGCGGGCGTGACCGCGTGCTGCGCGCGATGCGTGCGCACCCGCTGGTGCTGCAGCATGAGCGTGCCGAGAAGCTCACGGACCTGCTTCTCGCCGCGAACTCCCGGTTCCTGGAGTGGGCGTGACGGCGGCGGCGCCTGACGTGATCCTCGCGGTCGACGGCGGCGGCTCCAAGACCGACGTCGTGCTGCTCGACACCGACGGCACTGTGCTCGCCTGGGAACGGGGGGAGGGCTCGAGCCCGCAGCTGGAAGGCCTCGATCGATCGGTGCGCATCATCGACGCGCTCGTGGAGCGGGCGCTGGGCGAGCGAGAGGCCGCATCGCTCAGGCACGTCGGCCTGTATCTCTCGGGACTCGACCTGCCCGACGAGATCGACGCGTTCCGCGGCGCTGTGGCGCATCTGCCGTGGGCGCGCGGGCAGCTCCTCGCCGAGAACGACCTGCACGCTCTGCTTCGTGCCGGCACCGACGCGACCGACGCGGTCGCCGTCATCTGCGGCACCGGTATGAATGCGATCGGCGTTCGCAGCGACGGGGCCGTGGTGCGGTTCCCGGCCCTCGGCCCGCTGTCGGGGGACTGGGGCGGCGGCAGCGAGCTGGGAGATGCCGTGGTCTGGCACGCCGCCCGCGCCGAAGACGGCCGGGGACCGTCGACCCGCCTGCACGGGATGCTGCTCGACGCGGCAGGTGTGCCCAGCGTGGGCGCGCTCATCGAAGATGTGCACCTGGGCCGACGCGATGACGGCTTCGCGCGCCTGGCTCCGCTCATCTTCGACGCCGCACTGGCAGGGGATGCTGTGGCTCGCAGCGTCGTCCGGCGGCAGGCCGACGAAGTCGTCGCATACGTGACCGCATGCGTCACCCGTCTCGGCCTGCTCCGGCACGACGTGCCTGTGGTGTTCGGCGGCGGGGTCGCCCGAGCGCGCGACCCCCTCCTGCTCGGGAGCATCGCCGCAGGTCTCGCCGAGCATGCCCCGCGCGCACACCTCGAGATCGTCGACGCGCCTCCCGTGCTCGGCGCCGCGCTGCTCGCTCTCGGAGACACCGGCGCGGATGCCGCCGCGCTCGGGCGGGCGAAAGCATCCCTGAGCTCGGATGCGCGGTTCGCCGGGCCGCTGACGGCATCCGCTCTCTGACCGGATACGCGAAGGGCGCCCCGACCTTCACGGTCGGGGCGCCCTTCGCGTCTGTTCCGCTCAGCCGAGAGTGAGCGCCTCGCGGAGCAGGGCCGCCTGCTGCGCGGCGTGAACCTTCGACGAGCCGGTCGCGGGCGACGCGGACGCCGGACGTGAGACGGGGCGGAACGTGCGGTCGCCGGGGACGTCGGCGAATGCGAGAGCCAGGAACGGCCAGGCGCCCTGGTTCTCCGGCTCCTCCTGCACCCACACCAGCTCGGCATTCGGGTAGGAGTCGGTGATCGCCTTGAGCTCGTTGATCGGCGTCGGGTACAGCTGCTCCAGGCGCACGAGCGCGATCTCGGAGTTCGGGTTCTTCTCGAGCTCGGCGCGCAGGTCCCAGTGCACCTTGCCGGAGTGCACGAGCACGCGCTTCACGGCGGAGCGATCGAGACCGCGGTCGTCGTCGATCACCGGCTCGAAGCGGCCGCTCGTGAACGCCTCCACGGGGCTGGTCGCTCCACGCAGACGCAGCATGGCCTTGGGGGTGAACACGATCAGCGGCTTGCGCGGGCGGGCGTAGGCCTGACGACGCAGCAGGTGGAAGTGGGACGCCGGCGTCGACGGACGCGCCACGATCATGTTCTCCTGTGCGCACAGCTGCAGGAAGCGCTCGATGCGGGCGGAGGAGTGGTCCGGTCCCTGGCCCTCGTAGCCGTGGGGGAGCAGCAGGGTCACGCTCGACTGCTGGCCCCACTTCTGCTCGGCCGCCGAGATGTACTCGTCGATCACGGACTGGGCGCCGTTCACGAAGTCTCCGAACTGCGCCTCCCACAGCACCAGCGCCTCGGGAGCCTCCACCGAGTACCCGTACTCGAAGCCGAGGGCGGCGTACTCGCTGAGCAGCGAGTCGTACACGAAGAAGCGGCCCTGCGCGTCGGACAGATTCGACAGCGGCAGCCACTCCTGGCCGTTCGCGCGGTCGTGCAGGGTCGCGTGCCGCTGCACGAACGTGCCGCGGCGCGAGTCCTGACCGGCCAGACGCACCGGGGTGCCCTCGACGAGCAGCGAGCCGAAGGCGAGGAGCTCGCCGAAGCCCCAGTCGATGCCGCCGTTGCGGCTCATGTCGAGGCGCTTGTCGAGCAGTTGCTGGATCTTCGGGTGCACCGTGAAGCCCTCGGGCTTGTTCACGAACGCGTCGCCGATGAGCTGGATCACCTCGGCGGGAACGCCGGTGACCTCCGGCGCGCCGACCTGCTCGTCCACGGGCAGCAGGTCGGGGGCGATCGGAGTCGCTCCGGTCTCTGCGGCGTGCGTCTCGGCGAACGCGATCTCGAGGCGGTTCTGGAAGTCGGCCTTGGCCTGGTCGTATTCCTCCTCGGTGATGTCGCCGCGGCCCACCAGCGACTCGGTGTAGAGCTTGCGCACCGAGCGCTTGGCCTGGATGAGGTCGGTCATGAGCGGCTGCGTCATCGAGGGGTCGTCGCCCTCGTTGTGGCCACGGCGGCGGTAGCACACCAGATCGATCACGACGTCGCGGTGGAAGCGCTCGCGATACTCGAACGCGAGCTGCGCGACGTGGATGACCGCTTCGGGGTCGTCGCCGTTCACATGGAACACCGGCGCCTGGATCGTCTTGGCGACGTCGGTGGAGTACACCGAGGTGCGGCCGTCGTTGGGAGTGGTCGTGAAGCCGACCTGGTTGTTCACGACGACGTGGATCGTGCCACCCGTGCGGTAGCCGCGCAGCTGCGACATCTGCAGGGTCTCCACGACGACGCCCTGGCCGGCGAACGCCGCGTCGCCGTGCACGAGGATGGGCAGCCAGGTGAAGGTGCCGATCGGCTTGCGGTCCTGCTTGGCGCGGACGATGCCCTCGAGGACGCCGTCGACGGTCTCGAGGTGCGAGGGGTTCGCCGCGAGGTAGACGGGGAGCTCGGCGCCGTCCTCGGCGACGAAGGTGCCCTGGGTGCCGAGGTGGTACTTCACGTCGCCGGAGCCGCGCTGGTTGCCCGGCGTCTGGTGTCCCTCGAACTCCTGGAACACCTGGCCGTAGGTCTTGCCGGCGATGTTCGTGAGCACGTTCAGGCGGCCGCGGTGGGCCATGCCGATCGCGGCGCCCTCGAGGCCGGCGTTCGCCGCGCCCTGAAGGATCTCGTCGAGAAGCGGGACGAGCGACTCTCCGCCCTCGAGCGAGAAGCGCTTCTGCCCGACGAACTTGGTCTGCAGGAAGGTCTCGAACGCCTCGGCCTCGTTGAGTTTGCGGAGGACCCTCAGCTGCTCGTCGTGGCCGGGCTTCTGGTACTTGACCTCGACCTTCTCCTGGAACCACCGGCGCTGCTCCGGGTCCTGGATGTGCATGTACTCGATGCCCACCGTGCGGCAGTACGAGTCGCGCAGCACGCCGAGGATGTCGCGGAGCTTGGCGACGCGCTTGCCGCCGAAGCCGCCCGTGACGAACTCGCGGTCGAGATCCCAGAACGTGAGGCCGTGGTTCTCGATCTCGAGGTCGGGGTGAGAGCGCTGCACGTACTCGAGCGGGTCGATGTCGGCCATCAGATGGCCGCGAACCCGGAACGAGTTGATGAGCTCCTGCACGCGGGACTGCTTGTCGACGCGCTCGGCGAGGTCGACCGCGATGTCGGGGTTCCAGTGGATCGGCGCGTAGGGGATGCGCAGCGCCGCGAAGATGTCCTCGTAGAAGCCGCGCTGGCCGATGAGCAGCTCGTGCACCTTCTTCAGGAACTCGCCGGAGCCGGCGCCCTGGATCACGCGGTGGTCGTAGGTGCTGGTGAGGGTGATCGTCTTGCCGATCGCCAGCTCGTTCAGCGTCTTCTCGCTCGCGCCCTGGAACTCGGCCGGGTACTCGAGCGCGCCGGCGCCGATGATGCAGCCTTGGCCCTTCATCAGACGCGGGACGGAGTGCACCGTGCCGATGCCTCCGGGGTTGGTCAGCGACACGGTGGTGCCCTGGAAGTCGGCTGCGGTGAGCTTGTTGCCGCGGGCGCGCGTAACGAGGTCTTCGTAGGCGACGAGGTACTCGTTGAACGTCATGGTGTCGGCACGCTTGATGCTCGGGACCATGAGGGCGCGCGTGCCGTCGGGCTTGGGCAGGTCGATCGCGATGCCGAGGTTGACGTGCGCGGGGGCGACCACCGACGGCTTGCCGTCGATCTCGGCGTAGAACACGTTCTGGCTGCGGAACTCGTCGAGAGTGCGGATCAGGGCCCAGCCGATCAGGTGCGTGAAGCTGATCTTGCCGCCGCGGGTACGGGCCATGTGGTTGTTGATGACGATGCGGTTGTCGATCATCAGCTTCGCGGGCACCGTGCGAACGCTGGTCGCCGTCGGCACCGTGAGCGACTCGTCCATGTTCGCGGCGAGGGTCTTGGGCAGGCCGCGCAGGGGAGTGACCTTGTCCTCGTCGACCGGGTCGGCGGCTGCACCCGACTCCTTGGCCGCGGGCTTGGGAGCCTGGGCGGGGATCGGTGCGGATGCCGCGGGCTTGGCGGTGGTGCGCGCGACGGGCTGTGCGCCGATGACCGGGATCGGGGCGGTCACGGGGTGGGCGGTCTCGGTCGGAGCGGCCTGGCGGGCGGAGGAGCCGGCCGTGTCGGCCTCGTACTTCTCCAGAACCGGCCACCACTCCTTGTCGACGGAGTCGCGGTTGGTCTTGAACTGCTCGTAGAGCTCTTCCACGAGCCAGGAATTGGCTCCGAACCCCCCGTCGCCCCCGCCGCCGGTCACCTGGTTCGACACGCTCGATCGCCCTCTTTCATCGCTGAATCTCACATGTGCTCGCGCAGGCGCAGGATGCGCTCGGGTCCGCACACTCTCGACCAACAAGCCTAACGTGTTTCCCCAGACGATTCGTCGCGACGGCACGCCACGAGACGGCATATCTCGGTACCGTGGAGGGATGGAGTTCGCAGGAGAGCAGCCCACCGTCGACCTCACCTATTCGGACGTGTTCCTGGTGCCACGCCGATCGGGAGTCACGAGCCGCCTGCAGGTCGATCTGACCCCGCACGACGGCACGCCGGCGACGCTGCCGCTCGTCGCCTCGAACATGAACTCGGTCACGGGGCCGCGGCTCGCAGCGGCGCTGGCGCGGCGCGGCGGGCTCGGCGTGCTTCCCCAGGACATGCCGCTGCAGGATCTGGACGCGGCGATCCGCGACGTCAAGTCGCAGCCGGTGCTGTGGGACACGCCGATCGCGCTCGCACCCTCGGCATCCGTCGCCGACGCTCTTCGCCTGCTCCCTGCGACAGCGGGACACGGGATCGTGGTCGCCTCCGGCGATGCGCCGTATGCCGCGGAGCGGATCCTCGGCATCCTTCCGGCGACCCGGCTCGCGACCGCCTTGCCGGACGCACAGCTCGGCGATCTCGTGCACGCGGGCACTCCCGCGCTGGATGCGGATGACATCGGCTCCGAGCGTCATGCCTTCGACGTGATCACAGACGCGGGTGTCGAGATGGTCTCGGTGATGCACCACGGGCATCTGGTCGGCACGCTCAGTGCACGCAGCGCCCTTCGCTCCACGCTGTACCGCCCCGCACTCGACGCCGACGGCCGTCTCGCGGTCGCCGCCGCGGTGGGCATCAACACAGACGTGGTGTCGAAGGCGAAGGCTCTGGCGGCCGCCGGCGTCGACGTGCTGGTTCTCGACACCGCCCACGGTCATCAGGAGGGGATGCTGCGCGCACTTTCTCAGGTGTCGGCCCTGGGCCTGGGGCTTCCCCTCGTCGCGGGGAACATCGTCACTGCCGACGGCGTGCGCGACCTGGTCGAGGCGGGGGCGTCGATCCTGAAGGTCGGCGTGGGGCCGGGGGCAATGTGCACGACTCGCATGATGACCGCCGTCGGCCGCCCGCAGTTCTCGGCCGTTCTGGAGACCGCGGAGGCCGCTCGAGAGCTCGGCGCGCACGTCTGGGCCGACGGGGGCGTGCGCTATCCGCGGGACGTGGCCCTGGCGCTCGCGGCGGGTGCGGCATCCGTCATGATCGGCTCGTGGTTCGCCGGCACGATCGAAGCTCCTGGCGAGCTGCAGCGAGACGCCGACGGTCGCCTGTACAAGGAGTCGTGGGGCATGGCCTCGACGAAGGCCGTGCAGGCGCGGTTCGGACGGCTCGACGCGTACGAACGGGCGCGCAAAGAGCTGTTCGCCGAGGGCATCTCCTCGTCGAAGATCTATCTCGATCCGCTGCGCCCCGGTGTGGAGGACCTCCTCGACATGATCACGTCGGGCGTGCGCTCGTCGTTCACCTACGCCGGCGCGTCGTCCGTGCCGGAATTCCACGAGCGCGCGCACGTCGGCCTGCAGTCCGCGGCCGGGTACGAAGAGGGCAAGGCGCTGCCGGTCAGCTGGTAGGAGACCGGCGTCCGCCGCTTGGGCGTCCGCCGCTCGGGCGTCCGCCGCTCGGGCGTCCGCGTCTCCGGGATCCGCGTCTGCGGGATCCGCGTCTCGGCTCCCGCATCGACGTTCACGCTGTCCTTCTCAGCTTCGCGCTGCTCTTCTCCAGGTTGCGCTGTCGATGTCGGCTCGCGCTGCTGAAGTTTCGGCAGCGCGAGCTGATTTGAGCCGCGCGACGAGGGGAACAGCCGCGGGCGGTTCACGCCCGCCGCGTTGATCCGGTGAGTCCGTCTCGTGCGCGCCGGGTGGGTCTCTTCCTCGGAATCGCGCTGCTCTCCTGAGGGCTGTGCTGTCGATGTTGGCTCGCGCTGCTGACGTTTCGGCAGCGCGAACGGACTTGAGCCGCGCGATGCGGGATACAGCAGCGCGAGGTGCGGTTGTCGCCGAGATGACTTCTCCTGCACATTCGTGCGTGAGCCGATCAGGGCTTCACCTCCTGTGGAAAGCGAGTGGATGCTGTCGCCGCGGTGGCAGGGTTCGGTCATGGGGATTCGCACCGAGCATCCGATCGTCGTCCACCGCCGTCGTGACCGGCCAGATATCGACGACCGACGATTGGCCGCCGAGGTGAAGGCCGGCTCGGTGACCCGCATCGTGGCGGGCAGCTTCGCACGCACGGACGAATGGCAGGCCCTCACGCCCATGAACCGACACTTCACCAGGGTGCTGGAAGTGGCTGACCGAGCGCGAGGACCGGTGGTCCTGATGCTGAACTCCGCGGCGGCCGTGCACGGCATGGACCGGATCGGCGCCTGGCCCGACAGGGTGGACGTCCGTATCCCTCGAGCCTCAGGCGGGCGATCTTCAGGAGCGGTGCGCCGACACGCGCTCGGCTTTGACGATGTCGAGCTCATGGAGTGGCGCGGGCATCTCGTGACCACGCCGGCGCAGACTGCGCTCGATCTCGCCGCGGCGTCGCAGTTCCGGGATGCCGTCATCGCCATCGATCAGGCGCTCTGGGAGCGGAGGAAGGGCGGTGCGCTCACGGACGTCGACGCACTTCGCGCACTCGTCGACGCGACCTGGCGTCGCGGCTTTCGCCGGGTGCCGGCGGCGATCGCGTTCGGGACGCCTCTCTCCGACTCGGTGCGAGAGTCGGAGGGGCGAGTGCTCCTGGACAGACTGGGCTTTCCGCGGCCGGTGCTGCAGAAGAAGTTCGTCCTCCCGAACGGGCGCATCGCGCGACCGGACTACTACTTCGAGGACTTCGATCACGCTGCCGAGTTCGATGGAACCGGGAAGTACTTCGACCCGGATCTCCTCGCCGGCCGCACGCCGCAGCAGGCGCTGCTCGAGGAGAAGGACCGGTCGGATGCCCTGCGGCGAATGGTCTCGGCGTTGTCCAGGTGGCGGACGCCTGCCCACCTGAAGCCGACGCTGCTCTACGACATCCTCACGGCGGACGGTCTGCCGTCGCGCTTACCCCGTCCGCGGGGACACTGAACGACAGCATCCGCCCCGCTCGCGCTGCAGAACTTCACGTAGCGCTGTTGAACTACGCACGCGCTGCAGAAGCTTCGATAGCGCGAGTACGATCCAGCAGCGCGAGCACGATCCAGCAGCGCGAGCGGGAGAAGCGCAGCGCGAGCGGGAGAAGCGCAGCGCGACCGCCATCCGCCCCGCCTACAGCGGACTTCTGTACAATCGTGACCACCATGGACGACCCTCCCAGTTGCAGTAGATCGCCCCACAGCCCGCCTCTCGGAAGCGAGAGGAGACTCTGATGGATTACGTCCTCCTGGGCGTGGGGCTCCTGCTCACAGTCGGAACCGGCCTGTTCGTCGCGAGCGAGTTCGCGCTGGTCAATCTCGACCGCGCCGACCTTGAAGCGCGCCGCGCGCGTGGTGAATCACGACTGTCCCTCACGATCGGCGCCCTCCGGCACACCTCCACGCATCTCTCGGCGGCGCAGCTCGGCATCACCCTCACGACCCTGCTCACCGGGTACACGATGGAACCCGCGCTGTCGAACCTCCTGCGGCCGACGCTCATGGCTTGGAGCATCCCCGAGGCGGCGATCGCGCCGATCGCAACCGTTGTCGCGATGCTCGTGGCGACCGCACTGTCGATGATCCTCGGCGAGCTCGTCCCGAAGAACTTCGCCCTGGCTCTGCCGCTGGCGACGGCCAAGCTCGTCATCCCGTTCCAGGTCGCGTTCACGACCGTCTTCAAGCCGGCCGTCGTCGTGCTGAACGGCAGCGCCAACGGAGTGCTGCGCAGCATGGGGATCGAGCCGAAGGAGGAGCTCTCGGGCGCCCGCACCGCCGAGGAGCTCTCCTCCCTCGTGCGCCGCTCCGCCAGCGCCGGCGTCCTCGAGGAGGACACGGCTACTCTCCTCGACCGCACCCTGACCTTCGCGCGCCTCACGGCCGCCGACGTGATGACGCCTCGTCCGAGCATGCACGCGATCTCCGCGGGCGATTCCGCCGACGACGTCATCCAGCTCGCGCGCCGCACGGGGCACAGCCGCTTCCCGGTGTACGACGACGATCTCGACGACATCACCGGTGTCGTGCATCTCAAGGCGGCGATCTCCGTGCCGCGAGAGCGCCGCGCCGAGGTGCCGGTGGGCGCCCTGGCCACGGAGCCTCTGCGTGTGCCCGAGACGGTGCACGTCGACGGACTCATCTCCGAACTGCGCGCCCGTGGCTATCAGCTCGCGGTCGTGGTCGACGAGTACGGCGGCACGGCAGGTCTGGTGACGCTCGAGGACCTCGTCGAGGAGATCGTCGGAGAGGTCTCCGACGAGCACGACCGCACCCGCGCCGGCGTGATCGTCGGACGCGACGGCGTGACGTTCCCGGGCGAGCTCCGCCCCGACGAGCTGCGCAGCCGCGCCGGCGTCGACGTGCCGGAGGGCGACGTGTACGACACCGTCGCCGGCTACGTCATGAGCGTGCTCGAGCGCGTCCCCAAGATCGGCGATGAGGTACCCGTCGATTCAGGGCTCCTGCAGGTCGTGCGCATGGACGGCCGCCGCATCGACCGCATCCGCTACGTCCCGAGTGCGGATGCCGGCACCGAGGAGGCGGCCCGATGAGCGACTGGGCAGGAATCGTCTGGCTCGTCGTGCTGCTGCTCGGCAACGCCTTCTTCGTCGGCGCCGAGTTCGCGGTGATCTCTGCTCGTCGTTCTCAGATCGAGCCGCGTGCAGAGGCCGGCTCGCGCTCGGCCAAGACCGCGCTGTACGCGATGGAGCACGCGACGCTCATGCTCGCGACCTCGCAGCTGGGCATCACGATCTGCTCCCTGCTGATCCTGAACGTGTCGGAACCCGCCATCCACCATCTTCTGGCGGCTCCCATGCACGCCTTCGGATGGGCGGATGCCGCGGTCGACGCGGTGTCGTTCGCGATCACCCTGCTGATCGTCTCGTTCCTGCACGTCGTGTTCGGCGAGATGGTGCCCAAGAACCTCGCGTTCTCGGTCCCGGATCGGGCGGTGCTGCTTCTCGCCCCGCCGCTGGTGTGGGTCTCGAAGGTGTTCATGCCCGTCATCTGGGTGCTGAACGCCTCGGCGAACGGCGTGCTGCGCCTTTTCCGCGTCGAGCCGAAGAACGAGGCCGCATCGACCTTCACACTCGACGAGGTCGCCACGATCGTCGATCAGTCGCGTCGCGAGGGCATCCTCTCCGATACGGCGGGGGCGGTGGCCGCGGCCGTCGAGTTCACGGACAAGAAGGCCCGCGACATCGCGGTGCCGCTGAGTCAGCTCGTGACCCTTCCGCAGTCGACCACACCGGATGACATCGAGAAGGCCGTCGCGCGCTACGGGTTCTCGCGTTACGTGATCGTCGACGAGGAGAGCACCGCCATCGGATACGTGCACCTCAAGGACGTGCTGCGTGCATCCGACGGCCCGAACGCCGCCGCGAAGCTCGCCGAGCCGGTGCCCGCCAAGCGCATCCACCACATGGTGCCGGTGCAGGAGGACACGGACCTCGAGGACGCGCTCGCCTTGATGCGCCGTGCCGGCCGCCACCTGGCCAGGGTGCGCGACGCCCGCGGCGAGACCATCGCGGTGCTCTTCCTCGAGGACATCCTCGAGGAGCTGGTCGGCGAGGTCCGCGATGCGACCCGACGGGTGCGCGGTCTCTGACCGCGCACCCGTCGCAGGGTCAGCGCCAGCGGGCGCGCTCGTACTGGGGAGGCCAGACCACGTCGGCGCCGAGTTCATGGGCGGCGCGCAGGCCGAAATGCGGATCGCGCAGCCACTCGCGGCCGGCGAAGATCGCATCGGCGTGGCCGTCGGCGAGCACCTGCTCGGCCTGGGCCGCCGCGGTGATCAGGCCGACCGCGGTCGTGGGGATGCGGCCGCCCTGTCGGACGGCTCCGGCGAGGTCGACCTGGTAGCCGGGGAACACACTGATCTGCTGATGGGCGACGAGCCCGCCGCTGGAGACGTCGATGAGGTCGGCGCCGTGCTCCTGCGCCCACATGGCGACCGTCGTCGCCTCCTCGGCGTCGAAACCTCCGGGTGCGTGGTCTGTGGCCGAGATGCGCACGAACACCGGCACGTCGGCGCCGACCTCGGCGCGCACCGCGTCGACGACCCGGAGCAGCAGCCGGGCCCTGTTCTCGAGCGAGCCGCCGTACTCGTCGGTGCGAAGATTCGACAGCGGCGAGAGGAACTGGTGCAGCAGGTAGCCGTGTGCGCCATGGATCTCGATGACGTCGAAACCGGCATCCACAGCGCGACGTGCGGCGGCTGCGAAGGCGGTGACGATCCCGTCGATGCCCGCGGCGTCGACTGCGACCGGCTCGGCGAAGCCCTCGAAGGCCACGGCGGAGGGCGCGGCGGTCGTCCAGCCGCCCTCTGACACAGGAACGGAGCCGCGCTCCGCGGCCCACGGCCACCAGGTCGACGCCTTGCGTCCGGCGTGCGCGAGCTGGATGCCGGCGTGCGCACCCCGATCGTGGATCGCCTGCACCACCGGCGCCCAGGCATCCCGCTGCTCGTCGTTCCAGATCCCCGCGTCCCTAGGTGAGATCCGCCCCTCAGGAACCACGGCGGTCGCCTCGGCGACGACGAGGCCGGCGCCGCCGGATGCGAACTGCGCGAGGTGCGTGTGATGCCACTCCTGCACCACGCCGTCGACGGCGCTGTACATGCACATCGGCGACACCCACAGGCGGTTGCGGAACGTGACGGATCTGATGGTCGAGGGGGAGAAGAGGATGCTCACGATACGACGGTAGTGTCTTCCAGACCGGTGCAGGGCCGTCGCACTAACGTGGAGTCATGGTCGAAGTCCGCACCTGGTCGCGCAGCGACACCGCGCAGTTCGTGCGCATGCCCGTGCCGCGCGACGACAAGTACTCTCGCGGCGTCGTGGCGCTGCGCACCGGCTCGTCCGCGTACCCAGGCGCCGCGGTGCTCGGAGTCGAAGCGGCGTGGCGCGCCGGAGCGGGGTACGTCAGATACGTCGGAGAAGGGCGGGCCGCGGATGCCGTGCTCGCGCGCCGCCCCGAGACGGTCGCCGCGGCCGACATCGGCCGCACGCGCGTCGGCGCCTGGGTCATCGGCTCCGGCACCGATCCCGCCGGGCGATCGGATGCCGAGACGGCCGCGCTGCGTGAGATCCTCGCCGGCGACGTGCCCGTCGTGATCGATGCGGGAGCACTGGACCTCGTGACGGGAGCTGCCGCGCCGTTCGTGATCACCCCGCACGCCGGAGAGTTCGCTCGTCTGCAGGAGACGATGGGTCTCCGTGGCGGTGCGTCTGAGAGCCCCGAGGAGGCCGTGGTCAGGGTCGCGAGAGCGATCGGCGGCGCGGTGCTGCTCAAGGGATCGCGCACTCTGGTCGCGGACGAGTCCGGCCATGTCATCGCCGTGGAGGAGAACACGCCCTGGCTCGCCACCGCGGGTACCGGCGACGTCCTGGCGGGAGTGATCGGCGCGGTGCTCGCGGCCAACCCTGAACGGCCCGTCTCGGAGGCGGCCGCATCCGGCGCCTGGCTGCACGGCCACGCCGCCCGGATCGCGTCCGGGGTCGTCTCCGCCGCGGATCCGGGCCATCCCGTGGTCGCCCTCGACGTGGCGGACGCCCTGCCGCGGGCCGTCGCGGACGTCCTCGCGTGACGCGGTCCGCCGGTGTGCGCGCGGCGGTTCTGTGGACCGCGTTCCTGCTCGCACACGCTGTCACCGCGGTGGCCGGGTGGATCTACCCCAGCCAGCCGATGGGCGACGTCGTGCTCGTGTACGAGCCGTGGGCCGCGTCGGCGCTGAGCGGCGGCCCTGTCGTCGGGGTCACGGAGACCTGGGTGTACCCGCAGCTCGCTCTCGTCCCGATGGTCATCGCGAAGATCCTCTCGCTGCCTCTCGTCGCGGGACTCGGAGCCTCTGCGGCCTATCTGATCGCCTGGGCGGTCATGGTCACCGCGCTCGACGCTCTCGCGTTCGCAGTACTCACGCGCGGTTCCTCCGCCCAGCCGCGCCGGGTTGCGGCATGGTTCTGGTGCGGTGCTCTGCTGCTGCTCGGGCCGATCGCGCTGTACCGGATCGACGCGGTCACCGTGCCCCTCGCAGTGATCGGCGGACTATGGCTCACACGTCGCCCCATGGTCGCCGCCGCGCTGCTCGCAGCGGGCGCGTGGATCAAGATCTGGCCGGGCGCGCTGCTGGTCGCCGCGATCATCGCCGCCAGGGCACGGGTGCGGATGCTGTTGGCCGCCGCGCTCGTCACAGCGGGCGTGATCGCAGCGCTGTACCTGCTCGGTGCCCGTTCCGAGATCGTCGGCTTCCTGTCCGAGCAGACCGGCCGCGGACTGCAGATCGAGGCGGTGGCAGCGACGCCCTTCCTGTGGCTCGCGCGCACCGGGGCAGCCCGCATCGAGTACAGCTTCGACATCCTCACCTTCCAGATCGCTGCTCCCGGCGCGGAAGCCGTGGGCTCCCTCCTCACACCGCTGATGCTCCTGGTCGTGGTCGTCATCGCCGCGATCGGCGCAGTGAAAGCCCTCAGACGAGCGAGTTTCTCGCGGCTCTTCCCGCCTCTTGCTCTGTCGCTCGTCGTCGCTCTGATCGTCGTGAACAAGGTCGGCTCACCCCAGTTCCAGGCCTGGCTGTTCGCTCCCATGATCCTCTGGCTGGTCCTGGATCGCGCCCGCGCGAAGGCCCCGGCCGCGATCGTGCTGGTGCTGGCCGGGCTGACCTGCCTGGTCTACCCGCTGAACTACGACGCGCTGCTGCGCGCGGAATTCCTGCCGGTGCTCGTGCTCAGCATCCGCAACGTCCTGCTCCTCGTGCTTCTCGCCGTCGGCATCCGCTCGCTCCTGCGCGTGCCATCCACCTCGCCCACCCTCAAGGAGTGACCATGCTCATCGCCTTCGCCGTCGCGCCCAGCGGCACACCTGCAGACGGGATCGACCGTGACGACGCGTCCGTGCACGACGCCGTGGCCGCTGCCGTCAAAGTCGTGCGCGACTCCGGCCTCCCGCACCGCACGACCAGCATGTTCACCGAGATCGAGGGGCCCGACTGGGACACGGTGATGGACGTCGTCAAGCGCGCGACCGAGGCCGTGATGCCGTTCGGGTCGCGAGTGTCGCTCGTGCTGAAGGCCGACATCCGGCCCGGGTACACCGGCGAGCTCGACGCGAAGGTCGAGCGGCTGGAGCAGGCCATCGAGGACTCGACCGCCCGGTAGGCTTGTCGGGTGAATCCCTCTCTCGACAAGAGGGGTGCGGCGAAGAGGGCGCTCCTCTCCCTCGCCATAGGCAGTTTCGGCATCGGCATGACCGAGTTCGTCGTCATGGGCCTGCTTCCCGACATCGCCGCCGACCTGCTGCCGACGCTCTGGTCGTCCAGTCCTGAAGACGCGCTCAGCCAGGCAGGCTGGCTGATCTCGCTCTACGCGCTCGGCGTCGTGGTGGGCGCTCCCACCATCGCCGGATTCGTCGCGCGCTCTCCGCGGCACCGCGTGATGATCGGCCTCGCGCTCGCCCTGACGGTCTTCAATGCGCTCACGGTCGTGCTGCCCACCTTCGAGCTCGTCGGCGCCTCCCGGTTCCTCGCCGGACTCCCGCACGGCGCCTACTTCGGCATCGGCGCTCTCGTGGCCGCCGACGTGATGGGACCGGGCAACAGGGCCAAGGGAGTGGCGTTCATCCTCACGGGCCTCACGATCGCCAATGTCGTCGGCGTGCCGATCGGCACGTTCCTCGGCCAGCAGTGGGGCTGGCGGGTGGCGTTCGGTGTCGTGGCGGGCGTCTTCGCCCTCGCGACGGTCTGCATCGGGTTCTTCGTGCCCGAGCACGCGGGCGAGCCGGGGCGCACGATGCGCGCCGAGCTGCGGGTGTTCCGCATCGCGCAGGTGTGGTTCGCCCTCGGTGTCGGCGCGATCGGCTTCGGCGGATTCTTCGCCGTCTACAGCTACATCGCGCCCGTCGTCACCGAGGTCGCAGGCTCGCCCGCGTGGGTCGTGCCGATCGTGCTCGTGCTGATGGGGCTCGGCATGACGGTGGGCAACCTCGTCGGCGGTCATCTCGCCGACATCAGCGTCAAGCGCACGCTTCTGCTCGGTCTCGCCGTCCTGGCGGTCGTCCTCGTGCTGCTGGCGCTGCTGTCGGGCTGGATCGTGACCCTCGCCATCATGGTGTTCGTGGTCGGCTTCGTGTCGTCGGTGCTCAGCCCGACCATCCAGACGCGTCTGATGGACGTGGCGGAGGACAACCAGTCGATCGCCGCAGCGCTGAATCACTCCGCGCTGAACATCGGCAACAGCCTCGGCGCCTTCCTCGGCGGCGCGGTCATCGCGATCGGCTGGGGGTTCACCGCACCCGCCTGGACCGGAGCCGCCCTCGCGGTGGCCGGTCTGCTGATCGCGCTTCTGTCGTATCGCGTGGGGGCGACCAGGAGCGCTCAGACCCGGTCGTAGAGTGAGGGGATGGACGTCCCCGAAGAGCTGCCGGTCGCGGGAACGGTCGTCCTGCTGCGCACGGGAGCGCACGGCATGGAGGTGCTGCTGATGCGGCGCCCTGAGCGCGGATCGTTCGGCGGGGCATGGGTGTTCCCCGGCGGCAAGGTCGAGGACATCGATCGGATGCCGGATTCGTCGGAGGCCGACGATGCGAGAAGAGCAGGCATCCGGGAGACCTTCGAAGAGGTCGGGCTCGTCGTCAGCGACCTCGTGGCGCTGTCGCGCTGGGTACCTCCCCCCGAGGCTCCGCGTCGCATCCGAACCTGGTTCTTCGTTGCCCGGGCTGCGGGTGATGACGTGCACGCCGCAGCAGACGAGGTCGTCGAGCACGTCTGGATCACCCCGGCAGCAGCGCTGGATCAGCACGCGGCGGGGGCGTGGACGATGTTTCCGCCGACCTGGATGACCCTGCACGATCTCACGACCTTCGGCGACGTCTCAGCGGTGCTCGCCGCGGCCGGCCGCCACCGCAGCTTCGCGACCCGAGTCGACGGCACCGCGTTCGTGTGGGAGGGGCTCCGGCTCGAGACGCGTGAACTGCCGTGGCGGCTACGCGCGGAGTAGCCGGCTCAGGTGCCTGCCGACGGCATCGGTCTCGATGAGGAAGCCGTCATGCCCGAAGTCGCTGGTCAGCACCACAGCCTCGTTGCCGTCGAGGGTGTTCGGGATGCTGCGCGCGATGCGGTGCTGCCCGTCGACGGGGAAGAGCCGGTCGCTGTCGATGCCGAGCACGAGCGTCTTCGCGGTCACGGTGCGCAGCGCCTCCTCGACGCCACCGCGGTCGCGTCCGACGTCGTGCGAGTTCATCGCCTCGACGAGGGCCACATAGCTGTTGGCGTCGAAACGGCGGGTGAACTTGTTGCCGTGGAAGTCGAGGTACGACTCCACGGCGAAGCGTCCGCCGTGCCCGAGCGGGGAGACGTCCGACTGCCAGGACCGCTGGAAGCGCTGGTTGAGCTCGATCGGGCTGCGGTAGTTCAGCAGCGCCATGCGGCGAGCGAGTGCGAGGCCCTTGTGCGGGCCGTCGCCGTCGGAGAGGTCGTAGTACTCGCCGCCCAGGAACCGCGGGTCCATGCGGATGGTCTCGAGCTGCACCGTGTTGAGGGCGATCTGATCTGCCGTCGTGATCGGAGGGGAGGAGAGCACGGCGAGCCGCTCGACCCGCTCGGGGTGCATGATCGACCACTCGAGAGCGTGCATGCCGCCCATCGAGCCGCCGATGACCGCGGCCCAGGCGTCGATGCCGAGTGCGTCCGCGAGGCGCACCTGCGCGGCCACCTGGTCGCGGATCGTGAGGTACGGAAACCGCGAGGCCCACTCGTAGCCGTTCGGGGCGATGCTCGCGGGGCCCGTCGAGCCCTGGCATCCGCCCAGCATGTTCGGCGCGATCACGAACCATCGTTCGGTGTCCAGCGGCGCGCCGGGCCCGACGATGTCCTCCCACCAGCCCGCTGTGGGGTGACCCGCTCCGGCATCCCCGCGGACGTGGCTGTCGCCGGTGAGCGCGTGCAGCACGAGGATCGCGTTGTCGCGGGCCTCGTTGAGCTCGCCCCAGGTCTCGAAGGCCAGGCGGATGCCGGGCAGCTCTGCGCCGCTCTCGGTGCGGAACGGGCCGGAGGAGGCGAACTGACGCCCTCCGATCGGATCGCCGTCGCGCCACGCGCCGGTCGCCGGCGGCCTCGCGCGGAGCAGGCGGACGTCGGCCTCCGTCACCGGCGCCGAGGGCACCGTGTCTTCCGAGGTCGTCTGCCAGTCCATGGTTCCATTCTCGCCCGGCGCACGGGCGGTCCGGCGAAGGTTACGCCGTCGTAGAGGAAGAGGTGCCCCGGACCGGAGTCCGGGGCACCTCTGCCTCTGAGGAGGAGCCCTTCGATCCCCACGCCCACTCCGCCCATCGCTGCGCGCTGGGCCGAGCCTCGGGGCGCGTGGGCCCGGCTCAGGGGCCTCAGGCGCGAGCGGCCTCCGACACGCGGCGCGCCGCGGCGAGAGCCTGGTCGAGGTCGGCCTTGAGGTCCTCGATGTTCTCGATGCCCACAGACAGGCGCACGAGGCCGGGCGTGACGCCGGCGGTCAGCTGCTGCTCAGGGGTGAGCTGCGCGTGCGTGGTGGACGCCGGGTGGATGACGAGCGAGCGCACATCGCCGATGTTGGCGAGGTGGCTGAACAGCGACAGGCTGTTCACGAACTCGCGCCCGGCCTCGACACCGCCCTTGAGCTCGAACGAGAGCACGGCGCCGACGCCCTTGGGCGCGTAGGTGTTCGCCGCCGC
This sequence comes from Microbacterium hydrocarbonoxydans, assembly GCF_000956475.1. GTDB lineage: Bacteria > Actinomycetota > Actinomycetes > Actinomycetales > Microbacteriaceae > Microbacterium > Microbacterium hydrocarbonoxydans_A. The sequence goes on along the minus strand of NZ_JYJB01000010.1, from coordinate 907,078 downwards.
ATACCACGGGGACGAGGGCAGGCCGGAGTAGTTGACCGTCGCGACATCGTCGCGGTTATCGAGCCACTCGGCGATCTCCTGCGCGTTCTGCACGTGGCGCTCGATGCGCAGCGACAGCGTCTCGATGCCCTGGATCAGGTTCCAGGCGCTCTGCGGGGCGATGGCCGATCCGAGGTCGCGGAGCAGCTGCACGCGCGCCTTGATGATGTAGGCCAGCGGGTCGCCGACAGCCGTGGTGTAGCTCGCGCCGTGGTAGGAGGGGTCCGGAACGGTGAGGCCCGGGAACTTGTCGACGTTCTTCGACCACTCGAACGTTCCGCCGTCGATGATCGCACCGCCGATCGTGGTGCCGTGACCGCCGAGGAACTTCGTGACCGAGTGGATGACGATGTCGGCGCCGTGCTCGAACGGGCGGATCAGGTACGGGGTCGCGATCGTGTTGTCGACGATGAGCGGCACACCGCTCTCGTGTGCGATGTCCGCGACCGTGCGGATGTCGAGCACGTTGATCTGCGGGTTGCCGATCGTCTCGGCGAAGAACAGCTTCGTGTTCGGGCGGACGGCGCGACGCCACTCCTCGGGGTCGTCCTGGTTCTCGACGAACGTGACCTCGATGCCGAGCTTGGCGAGCGTGTACTTGAAGAGGTTGTAGGTGCCGCCGTAGATCGAGCTCGATGCGACGAAGTGGTCGCCCGCCTCGGCGATGTTCAGGATCGCGAAGGTCGACGCGGCCTGGCCGCTCGAGAGCACCAGCGCACCCGTGCCGCCCTCGAGGGCCGCGAGACGCTGCTCGAGCACGTCCTGCGTGGGGTTCTGGATGCGGGTGTAGATGTTGCCGAACTCCGCGAGCGCGAAGAGGTTCGCGGCGTGGTCCGCACTGTCGAACACGTAGGACGTGGTCTGGTAGATCGGCGTGGCACGAGCCTTGGTCACCGGGTCGGGAGCGGCGCCGGAGTGGATCTGCTTGGTCTCGAAACGCCAGGTCTCGGGTGCGGACATGTTGTTCCCCCTGGAACGTGAAAAGCGGAAGGGCGGCGGATGCCGTTGCTGAGAGAGTACGGAACAAGCTCGTCTGTCAACAACGGATGGGAAATGTGACGTAACAACCCCGCTTCCGTGTTCCGAGGCGGAACGTCGTACGGTGGAGGCATGGTGAACAGGCGTGCAGTGGTGACGGGTGCGAGTTCCGGGATCGGCGAGGCGACGGTGCGCGCCCTGCGAGCCCGGGGATGGGATGTCGTCGGCGTCGCCCGGCGCGCTGACCGCCTGGCGGCGCTCGCCGAGGAGACCGGTGCGCAGGTGATCGCCTGCGACCTGACGGACGCGGATGCCGTCGCGGAGCTCGTGTCGGAGGTCGCAGACACAGGGCCGGTGCACGCTCTGGTGCAGGTGGCCGGAGGCGCTCGCGGCACCGACCGCGTCGAGGACGCATCCGTGGACGACTGGCAGTGGATGTACGACGCGAACGTGCTCGCCAGCCAGCGCCTCGTCGCAGGATTCCTGCCTCTCCTTCGTCGCACGGCCGCGGCCGACGGCCACGCCGACACCGTGTTCGTCACATCGACCGCTGCGCAGGTCGCCTACGCCGGAGGCGGCGGCTACAACGCGGCCAAGGCCGCGCAGGCGATGCTCGTGCACGCCCTGCGCCTCGAACTGAACGGCGAGCCCATCCGGGTCTCCGAGATCGCACCGGGCATGGTGCACACCGAGGAGTTCGCGCTCAACCGTCTCCGGGGCGACGCGATCGCCGCGGAGGCCGTCTACTCGGGCGTCGAGGCGCCGCTGGAGGCCTCCGATGTCGCCGACGTCATCGCCTACGCGCTCGATGCACCAGGACACGTGAACCTCGACCTGATCACGATGCGCCCGGTCGCGCAGTCGGCGAACCACCTGCTCGCACGCGGGCCGCTGCGCGTGCGCACGGGCGAGTGATGCCCGGCCGCACTCTCGCCGAGCTGGCAGCAGACGGGCAGATCGATCAGGGCTGGGCCGAGGCTCTCGCGCCCGCACAGCCTCTGATCACCGAGCTCGGGCAGCGGCTGCGTGAGGAACAGGCCGCCGGCAGAGGCTATCTGCCTGCGGGGCCGCACGTGCTCCGCGCATTCCAGCGCCCTCTCGCCGACGTCAAGGTCCTGATCACCGGACAGGATCCCTATCCGACGCCCGGGCACCCCATCGGGCTGTCGTTCGCGGTGGACCGCGAGGTGCGCCCGGTGCCGAGGAGCCTCGGCAACATCTACAAGGAGCGTCAGGACGATCTCGGCCTCCCTCCGGCGCCCCACGGCGACCTCACGGCGTGGAGCGATCAGGGCGTGCTGCTCCTGAACCGCGTGCTCACGGTGCGTCCCGGCGAGGCGGCGTCGCACCGGGGCTGGGGCTGGGAGAAGGTCACCGAGCTCGCGATCCGTGCGCTCGTGGCGCGCGAGCGCCCGCTCGTCGCGATCCTGTGGGGGAGGGACGCCGCAGGCCTCCAGTCCCTCCTCGGCGACACGCCGACGATCGCATCGGCGCATCCCTCTCCGCTCTCGGCCAGTCGCGGCTTCTTCGGCTCGCGGCCGTTCTCCAGGGCGAACGCGCTGCTCGAGCAGCAGGGAGCGCAGCCGGTCGACTGGCGCGTCTTCGGCGAGCACGCTCTAGGCTGAGCGCATGCAGTTCGAACCCGGCGATCGACGGCGCGTGCTGCCGCGTCACCTGCGTCCGGTTGCGGCCCCGGAGGTGTTCGCGTATGCGATCCGTCCTGCCAGGGCGTCCGATCTCCCGCACATCCGCGAGATCTACAACCACTTCGTGAGCAACTCCGTCGTGACCCTCGATGAGGGGCGCAGCAGCATCCCGTACTGGCGTGAGAAGTTCGCGCTGCTCACCCGGTTGCAGCTGCCCTTTCTCGTGGCCGTATCGCCCGGCGGGGTTGTTCTCGGCTACGCGGTCGCGCAGCCCTGGGCGGGCAAGAACGCCTACCGCTACACGGTCGAGGACTCGATCTACCTGGGCCCCGGTGCCGGAGGCAAGGGCCTCGGCGCCGTGCTGCTGCAGGCGCTGATCGACGCGTGCGAGCAGCGCGGCATCCGCGAGATGGTGGCCGTGATCAGCGACAGCAAGGCGGAGGCGTCGATCCGACTGCACGCCAAGCTCGGATTCGTCGAGGCGGGGCGCATGGGCCGAGTGGGGCACAAGTTCGGCCGCGATCTCGGCACGATCTACATGAAGAAGGCTCTGAAGCCGGTGCGGCGACGCAAGCTCTTCGGCTCAGGCCGCTGAACCGGGGATCACCGGGATCGCCGCCAGCAGCGCCTTCGTGTAGGCCTCCTGCGGATGCCGCAGGACCTCTTCGGTCGAGCCGCGCTCCACGATCAGGCCGTCCTTCATGACGACGACCGTGTCGCACAGGTTCTGGACCACGCCGATGTCGTGCGAGACCATGACCAGGGTGAGACCGGCATCTCGGCGCAGCTCCATCAGCAGCGCGAGGATCTGCGCCCGCACGGTGACGTCGAGCGCCGACAGCGGCTCGTCGCCGACCAGGATGCTCGGTCGGTGCACGATGGCGCGCGCCAGGGCGATGCGCTGGCGCTGGCCTCCGGAGAACTCGTGCGGATAGCGATCGGCCATCCCCGCTTCCAGACCCACCTGCTCGAGGACCTCCCTGATCCTCGCCGGATGATCCTCCTCCTCGATGCCCAGGGCCCACAGCGGCTCGCCGATGATCTGCGCTGCGGTCATCCGCGGGTCGAGCGAGGCATAGGGGTCCTGGAAGACGAGCCCGGTGCGCCGGCGCAACCAGTGCAGGGAACGAGCGGACGCCGCCGCATCGACTCTTCGTCCGTCGATCGTCACGGTGCCCGCCGTCGGACGATCGAGGCCGAGCAGCAGCTTGACCAGTGTGGACTTGCCCGATCCGGACTCTCCGATGATCCCGACCGATGATCCTTCGACGACGTCGAGATCGGTCGGAGCGAGCGCGGTCTGCGTGCGCGTGCGCTCCCACGCCGACCGCTTGGGCACGACGAACTCCCGGCTCAGGCCACGGGTCTCGATCAGGCTCATTCCTGGCCTCCGTCCGGTCGCCAGAGTGTCGCTGTCGCGTCGCGCAGCAGTCCCTGCGTGATCGGAGACGACGGCGCCGTGAGCAGCGTCTCAACGGATGCCGACTCGACGACGTGCCCGTGCTCGAGCACGACGCCCTCGGTCGCGACCTGTGCGAGCACGGCCAGGTCGTGCGTGATGAACATCAGCGACATGCCCTCGTTCTCCACGAGGTCGAGGAGCAGCCGGAGGATCTCTGCCTGGATCGTGACATCCAGCGCCGTGGTCGGCTCGTCGGCGATCAGGAGTTTCGGGCGGCACGCGAGGGCCATCGCGATCGCGACGCGCTGCCGCTGGCCGCCCGAGAGCTGATGCGGATACCGATCGACGATGCGCTCCGGATCGGGAAGGCGCACGCGTGCGGCCTCGGCGATGGCGCGCTCGCGCGCCTCACGGCGCCCGATGCCGGTGTGGATGCGGATCGACTCGGCGATCTGCCGGCCGACCGTGCGGATCGGATTCAGGGCTGTGCGCGGCTCCTGGAACACGATGCCGATGTCGTCGCCGCGCAGCGTCGCGAGTTCGCGGTCGGGCATGCCGATCAGCTCTGTGCCGTTCCAGCGGATGCTGCCGCTCGCTCGGGCCCCGTCGGGCAGCAGCCCGAGCACCGCGAGGGCTGTGAGGGACTTGCCCGACCCCGATTCGCCGATCAGGCCGAGTCTCGAGCCGTCAGGGACATCGAAGGAGATCCCGTCGACGACCCGGCGTCCGTCGATCTCGAGCACGAGGTCGTGCACACTCAGGCTCATGCGACCACCCCCGGTGTGTGCACCTCGGCGGCGCGATGGCGCAGGGTGGGATCCGTCGCCTCGCGCAGCCCGTCGCCCAGGAGGTTGAGCGCCAGCACCGTGATCGTGATGGCGAGGCCTGGCCAGATCACAGAGAGCGGATGCACCCCGATGTAGCGCTGCAGATCCGCGAGCAGCAGTCCCCAGCTGGGCTCTGTCACGGACGCGCCGAAGCCGAGGTACGACAGGCCCGCCTCGGCGAGCACGGCGACCGCCATCGACCATGACAGCTGCACGATGAACACCGGGGCGACGTTGGGGAGCAGGTGTCGAATCAGGCTCTGGCCTGTCGTGAGGCCTGAGGCGCGTGCGGCGAGCACGAAGTCGCTCTGCTGCACCCTTCGGAGCTCGGGGCGAGTGACGCGGGCGATGTTCACGCCGAAGCCGATCCCGACCGACCAGATCACGACCCAGAGCGAGCCGCCCCACACGGAGGAGATCATCATGGCGATGAGCAGCACGGGGAAGGCGATCAGGATGTCCACCAGCACCGCGATCGTCTCGCGCAGCCAGCGGGCGGTGAGTGCCCCGAGAGCCGCCAGAGCGATGCCGACGAGGGTCGCGACCACGCCCGCTCCGATGCTGACGAACGCGGTGGTGCGCGCGCCCGCCATGATCAGACTGAGGATGTCCCGGCCGGTATCGTCGGTGCCGAGCAGGTGCGGCCAGCCCGGCGGCATCCAGCGGTCCTTGATCTCCGAGGCCTGCGGGTCGAATGGCGTCCAGATCAGCGACGCCAGTGCGAGCAGCGCGATGATCGACACGACGATCACGCCGAAGCATCCGGTCGATGTCGCCCACAGGCGGCGGAGCCAGAGCGGCATCACGACGCCTCCCGCTGCCGGGGGTCGATGGCGCGGTGCAGCAGGTCGACGACGAATCCGACGACCAGCACGAACCCTGTGAGCACCAGCAGCTCGCTCTGCACCTTGATGAGGTCGCGCGTGCCCACGTCGGCGACCAGCATCCGTCCGATGCCGGGGAGCGTGAACAGCTGCTCGATCACCACCGAGCCGACGATGATTCCGGCGATCTGGAGTCCGAGCACGGTGATGATGGACAGGCCGACGGCAGGGATGCCGTGCTGGATCAGTGCGCGCGTGCGGGTGAGGCCTTTTGCCGCGGCGGTGCGGACGAAGTCCTGACCGGCCGCCTGCAGGGTCGCGCTGCGGACGAATCGCATGAGCATGGCGCCCTCGACGATGCCGATCGTGAGGGCAGGGAGCAGGAGCGACTCCAGCGCCTTCCCGGGGGTGGACCAGCCGGTCCGGGGGAAGCCCTGGGGCGGCAGAGCGCCCAGCCACACCGAGAACACGACGATCAGCATCATGCCTGCCCATACGACGGGCACGGCGGCGAGCGCCTGCGCGCCCACACTGAGCGCGGTGCCGGTGCGGCGTCCGCGCAGCAGCGCCGACAGGATTCCGAAGGGCACGGCGATCACAACGGCGATCAGGAGCGCGAGCAGCCCGAGCGGAACCGTCACCTGCGCCTTGAGGGCGAGCTCTTCACCCACGGATGCTCCCGAGAGCAGCGAGGTGCCGAGATCTCCGCGCAGGATGCCGCCGATCCATTCGACGTACTGTGCGGGCAGCGGGCGGTTCAGCCCCAGGGACTCGCGGAGCGCATCGACCTCCGCGGGGGACGCCTGGGTTCCGGCGATGAGCTGCGCGACATCTCCGGGGAAGACCCGGAGCGTCAGGAAGATGAGCACGCTCGACACGAGGAGCCCTGCGATGAGCAGGGCCCCTCGGACGAGCGCGTAGCGGAGCACCTGACGGTTACTTCTCGGTGCTGACGGTGACGCCGGCGAGGTCGATGCGCGAGTTGATGGAGTCCTTCGGGAACCCGGACACTGCGGGGCTCACCGCGGTGATGGTCTCGCCGTTGTAGAGCCAGTCCGCGGCGTGGTCCTCGGAGACGATCTTCGCGGCCTCGGCCAGGAGCTTCGCAGACTCGTCGGCGTCGACGGTCTCGAGCGCCTTCGTGTAGAGGCTCTGCACCTCGGGGTTGTCGTAGCCGAAGTAGTAGTCGGGGTTCGCGAAGTTGCCGAAGTCGCGGGGCTCGACGTGCAGCACGAAGCTCAGGTCGTAGTCGTGGTTCGTATAGACGTCTTCGAGCCAGGCCGGGAACTCGACCGATTCGACCTCGAGCGTGACGCCGACCTTCGCGAAGTCGGAGATCAGGACCTTCGGAACCGTGGTGCCGTAGAACGAGGGGATCGTCAGAGTGAGCTCGAGATCTTCCTGGCCTGCCTCCTTGAGGAGCGCCTTGGCCTTCTCCGGGTCGTAGGAGATCACGCCGGACAGGTCCTGATAGCCGGGGTCGAGCTCGGGGATCGGACCGTACAGCGTGGTGCCGGCGCCGACGGCCTCGACGAGCGCCTCGTGGTCGATCGCCAGGCGCAGCGCCTCGCGCACCCGCACGTCATCGAGGGGCGCCTTGGCGTTGTTGAACGCCAGGGTGGCCTTGTCGGTGGTGCGGCCGGTGGTCAGCGTGAAGTCCGTGCCCTCGAACTCGGAGACGAGGTTCGGGTCGACGGCGGTGAGCACCTGCACCCCGCCGTCGAGTGCGGTGTTCACGCCGGCCGTGAAGTCGGGGATGTACTGGAACTCGACCTCCGCGACGCCGGCCTTCTCTCCCCAGTAGGAGTCGTTGCGGGCGAACGTGATGGCGTTGCCCTTGCTCCACCGGGTGAGCGTGAACGGACCGGTGCCGTTCTCGGCCGTCTTGAGGTCGGTGGTGTCACCGGCCTGGAACACAAGCCCGGCGGGGCCCGTGAGGGAGAAGAGGAAGTTCTGGTTCGGCTTGTTCAGCACGATCTGCACGGTCGCGGCGTCCGGCGCCGTGATCGAGGCCACGTCGGCGAACTCGGCGTTGCCCTGCACCGTCGCATCGGTGCGGACGGCTTCATACGATGCCACCACATCGGCGGAGGTGAGTGCTGTGCCGTTGTGGAAGGTGATGCCGTCGTTCAGAGTGAACGTGTATGTCAGGCCGTCGGAGGACACCTCGTAGTCGGAGGCCAGGCGCGCTTCGATCTCGTTGTCCTCTGTGCGGCTGACCAGGCCCTCGTAGATGTTGTCGATGAGGATCTGCTCGAGGGCGGCGCCGCTGGTGTGGCGGATGTCCAGGTTGGTCGGCTCGAGAACGAGGCCGACCTGCAGCGTGGCGTCGGGGTCGGGCTTTCCGGGTGAGGTGGCTCCGGGGTCGGGAGCGGCGGTGCCGGTGCAGGCGCTGAGGATCACGGCGGTGGCCGCGATCGCGGAGATCAGCGCGAGTCGTCGGGTGCGACGGAACATGGGATTTCCTCTCGGTCGGCAGGTGCTGTGTGCCGGTGGGTCGAGCTTAGAGAAGGGCGAGCGGGTACGGGCGGGATGTGGAACGGAACGTCACAGAACGGCGGAGATGAGTGCGGCGAGTTCGGTGGGTGCGGTCTCCTGCACGTTGTGGGTGGCGTCGATCGTGATGACGCGCGCCGGCGGCACGCGGCGCTGGAACTCGGCTGCGTCCGCATCGCTCACGAAGCCTCTTGTCGCCCTGACCAGCGTGATCGGCGCGGAGGCGGCAGCCAGGTCGCCCCACCCGCTCTCGTGTCGTGCTGAGGGCGACGCGGGCGTGCCGGCGTCGTGGGCGGCGAGCGCCTGTGCCGCCAGGTGGGCGAAGTGGTGCTTCCACTCCACGCGGCCGTCGTCGCGGATGCGCGTGTTGAGGAAGACGCCGCGTTCGGTCTCAGGGCGTGTGCCGCCGAAGCCGAGCGAGATCGCCTTGTCGACGAGTTCGTCACGGGTGGCGAAGTCGGTCGGCCCCTCGTAGAAGGCGCGAAGCGCCGCGGGGCCGGCGGTGACGTCGATGCCGGGGGTGATGTCGACCACCATGATCTCGGACACGAGGTCGGGACGGGATGCGGCGAGGGCCGCAGCCGTGAGCCCGCCGAGGGACTGGCCGACGACGATCTGCGGTTGCGTCGTCCAGGCGTCCAGCGCCTGCGCGACGTCGGCGGCGAGCGGGCCGGCGGTGTAGTCGGCGTCGTCTCGCCATGAGGAGTCGCCGTGACCTGCGAGGTCGATCGCGAGGAGCGGATGCTGCAGCGCCAGCGCCGTGGTGTCCCAGGTGTGCGCGTTGAGTCCCGCGCCGTGCAGCAGCGTGACCCGGGGAGGTTCGGTGCCGAAGCGCAGAGCGCTCAGCATCCGGCCGTCGGGAAGCTCGAGCGAGAGCCGCTCGACGCGGGGGAGCGGAACGCCGAGAGCGTCGGCCTGTGCGGGAAGATAGCGGAACTCGCTGGTGTCGGTCGCCACGTCCATATTCTGCTCCCGGGGCATCCCGTCCACGAAACCGGAGATCAATCTGCTCACCAATGTGCGGCTAATAGTGATTATTTTGCTAGGAGAGCGCCGAGTAGGATCAGCGATCTGCATTCCGACTGGAGAACCTTTGTCGACCGTCGCTGACGGCGCGGCGAATATCATTGAGGCATGAGTGAGACGCGAGTGCACCTCTCCAAGACCGAACCGGCCGCCTACCACGCCCTCGACGAGTTCTCGAAGACCGTCGGCGAGATCTGCGCCGCCAACGGCATCGACGATCGACTCAAGGAGCTCGTCATGCTGCACTGCTCCCAGCTCAACGGGTGCAGCTTCTGCACGCGCATCCATGTCGACCGCGCGCTCAAGGCAGGGCTCGACGCCGACGAGCTCATGCAGATCGCGACTTGGCGTGAGAGCGGTGTGTTCACCGATCGCGAGCGAGCAGCCCTCGAGCTCGCAGAGGCATTCACGTTCATCGCCGAAGAGGGCATCTCAGACGAGGTCTACGACCGGGTCGGCAGCGTGTTCACAGAGAAGGAGTACGCGGCGCTGAGCTGGGCATGCGTCTCGATCAATGCCTTCAACAGGATCGTCATCGCGGGTCGCTACCCGGTGCCGCCGCGCTCGCCGCAGGCGCAGGTATGACCGTCCTCGACATCGAGGGCGTCTCGAACGTCAGGGACGTCGGCGGCATGGCGGCGGCGGGTGGCCGCATCCGGTCGGGGATGCTCCTCCGGTCGGGACAGCTGTCGGGTGCGACACCTGCCGGTGCGACCGAGCTGAGCGAGTTGATCGCACACATCGTCGACCTGCGTGACGGCGAGGAGATCGCGGCGGAGCCGACAGGCATCGAAGGGCCGGCGACGACGCACCTGCCGCTGTTCCTCGGCTCAGTGCGCTCCTTCTTCGACGCCGACACGAGCCTCGACGACCTCTACCTGCACCTGCTCGAGGAGAGCGGCGAGCGACTCGTCGAGGCGATCCGGATCATCGCCAGGGGCGAGCCGACGCTCGTTCACTGCACGGTGGGGAAGGACCGCACCGGTGTCACCGTGGCTCTCGCCCTCGCCGCAGTCGACGCCGATCGCGACGCGATCATCGCGGACTACGCTCTCACGGAGTCTCACCTGCCGCGGGAGCGCACGCAGCGCATCGCGGCGTATCTGCGTGCCCAGCATCCCGACGCGGTGCACGCGGTCGCTCTCGCGACTCGATCGCCCGCTCCCGTGATGCGGGCGCTGCTCGAGAAGATCGACGAGCGTTGGGGCTCGGCTGCCGGATACCTCCGCGCCAACGGGATGACGGATGCAGAACTCGGCGCCCTGAAGGCCGCTCTGGTCGAATCGTCGTCCGAAGGTTAGGCAAGCCTTGGCTGGGTGATACGATAGAGGCATCATGAGCACCTCTCTCGAGACTCGCAGCACGCGCGCGGAACGCCGCGCAGCACGTCGTCGCGCGCACCACCTGGTGACCGCCGATGAGAACTCGCTGCTCGAGCTCGAGGCGTTCCTCGCGACGCTTCCGCTGTGCGCCTCGGGGCGCATCTTCATCGAAGTGCCCGAAGCCGGCGACATCTCACGGGTCGACGCACCCGGTCGCATGACCGTGACGTGGCTCGCTCGCGGGGACCGCTCAGGCGCACCTGGCACCGGTCGCGCGTGCGCCCCCGGTGAGGCGCTTGCCAGGGCGACGTGTGCGTGGGCCGATGAGATGCTGTGCGATGACGAGCTCGAGACTCACGTCACGCTGCTCGGCGGCTTCCTCGGAACCGCCGACATCGTCGACCACCTGACCTCCGAGCTCGGAGTCGAGCCCTCGCAGATCCAGGTACCGGAGCGCTTCGGCCTGCTTCAGCGCTGACGTCCGCGGCGCACGTAGCCGCCGTCTTCCAGGCCCGCCTCTATCTCGAAGCGGTTGCGCAGCGGGTCGCGGCCGGCGAACAGGTACAGCACCGGCATCAGGAACCCGTATCGGAGCCACTGGACCTTGTGGACCGCTTCGTGCTTCAGCACCGCATCGCTGGGACGGGCATCGCCGGTGAGGAAGCATCCGCCCACGCACACGCCGCCGCGGTTGTACGTCCAGCTGGGCATTCCGCGGAAGACCCAGAGACCCTGCCGTCGCTCGACGGGGCCGGTGCTCCACAGCGAACCCCAGAGCCATCCGACCGCAGTGCCCCACCAGTAGCCGACCCGGCTGATCGGAGAGCGCAGCAGGAACGAGGGGATGCGCCGGTCGAAGCGGCGTCCGCGTGCGAGGGCGGCCTCGGCAGCAGGGCGCCAGTCGTCCATCACGCGATGGCGCCGATGAGTCTGAGGAGCGCGCCGAGGTCGTCGACCGCGTCGGCGGGCGTGCGGGGCGCGAACCCCGAGATGGTCGCCCCGGCCAGGGGAACGCGCTCGCGCAGCCGACGGATCGCGGCACTGAGGGCTGCGGTCGTGACCCCGAAAGGCGCGGCGTCGGAGACGCCGGAGAGTTCGGACGGGTCGAGCACATCGACGTCGATGTGCACCCAGACCCTGCCGGCGCCGGTCGCGACGACGGCGTCGGCCACCGCATCCACCGAATCGAGGTCTGAGGCTGAGATCGATGTGAGGCCCTCGACCTGCGAGACCTCGTCGTCGTCGAGATTGCGCATGCCGACGGCGACCACGCGGTCGCGCGGGATGCCGGGGGAGAGCGCGAGCTGGGGCTCTCCTTCGCCGAGCACGGCGCGCAGCGCCATTCCGGAGAACGCACCCGACGGCGAGGTCTCTGGGGTGTTCATATCGGCGTGAGCGTCGCACCAGACGATGGCGAGATCGTCCGTCCCGCCCGGGAGAGCTGCGAGAGCGGCGACCGTGACGCTGCAGTCGCCGCCGATCACCACGGTGTCGGCGGACATCGCCTCTGCGACCACTTCTCGCGTCCGCAGCAGAGAGCTCAGCCGGCGCACGCCGGTGCCCAGGGATTCACCTGCTTCCACGGGGACTTCGAGCACCGTCGTCGCCGCACGCGGCAGATCACCGGCGATCGCGGTGGCTCCGTCGATCAGCAGCATCGCTCGGGTGGCGGGGGAGCCCTGCCACTGCGGGACGACCAGGAAACGCACCACGGGTGCCTCCAAAGAAAGGAGCGGATGCCCCGGACCGGGGTCCGAGGCATCCGCAGGGTGTGTCAGGAGCCTTCGATGGCCTGTCGCGGAGCGGTGCTGCCGCCCGCCTTGAGCTCTGCGAGCCGTGCCTCGACCTCGGTGAGCTCACCGAGGTCTTCGAGGCTCTCGAACTGCGCGTCGAGGCTGGATGCCGCGAGCTCCGCCTTGCCCTGAGCAAGAGCCTCCTGGCGACGGACCTTGTCTTCGAACCGGCCCAGCTCGCTGGTGGGGTCGAGCACGTTGATCGAGCCGACCGCGTCCTGCACCTTGGTCTGAGCCTCGGCGACCTTCGCACGAGCGAGCAGCTCGCTGCGCTTGTTCTTCAGCTCGCCGAGCTTCTCCTTCATGCCGTTGAGGCCCGACTTGAGCTTCTCGACGATCTCGGTCTGCGACGCGATCTGAGGCTCGGCCGCCGAGGCCTCGCGCTCGGAGCTGATCTGACGCTGCAGCGCGATCTTGGCGAGGCTGTCGAACTTGTCGGCGTCGGCCGCATTGCCCGCGGCCCGCATCTCGTCGGCCTTGCGGCTGGCCGCGAGCGCCTTGTTGCCCCACTCCGTGGCGGCCTGGACGTCTTCCTCGTGGTCGCGCTCGAGCAGACGCAGGTTGCCGATCGTCTCTGCGATCGCGGACTCGGCATCGGCGATGTTGTTGGTGTAATCGCGGACGAGCTGGTCGATCATCTTCTGCGGGTCCTCGGCGGAGTCGAGGAGCGCGTTGATGTTCGCGCGGACGAGGGTCGAGATTCGTCCGAAGATGGACTGCTTGGTCATGCGGTTTCCTTTCAGAGGGTCCTGCTTGAGATCTTCACTTGTGCGCCTATGGAAATCAGAAGCGTCCGCCGCCGGAGCGGCCGGATCGTCCGCCGCCGGATCGCCCGCCGCCGCCTCCGCCGAAGCCGGAGCTGCGGAATCCGCCGCCGCTGGAGCGCCAGCTGCTGCTGCGGGAGGAGCCGCCTCCGCCGCCTGCGAGGAGGCCGCCGATGATGCCGCCGAGGATGTCGCCGCCGAGGCCGGAGCCGCTCGACCGCGAGCCGCCGAAGGGATCGCCACCCCATCCGCCGCCCGTGGAGTAGGACGACACGTCGGACTGGGCGTAGGAGGCGGCCTGGCGGGCGAGCTCGAGCGCGTTCTGCGCGACGGCGAGCGCCTGCTCGGGGTCGGAGGCGCGCAGACCGATCGCTTCGCCGAGCCCGGCTTCGGCCTGCGAAAGCCGGGTGCGTGCCGTGGCGCCGATGCTGCCTCGCCGCGTCTGGATGAAGTCGCTCGCCGAGCGGACCTGCGCGTCGGCCTGAGCGAGGGTCTGCTCGAGCATCTGCTGCGTGCGACGTGCGCGCTCGACGCTCTCGCGGCCCTGAGCGATCGCCGCGTCGATCTGCGTGTTCGCCTCGGTGAGCGCCTCCAGCACGCGCTGCGGGTTGCGGGAGACGCCGGTCAGCCCGGCCTGAGCCTGCTGCAGCTGCTGCTGAACGCTCGCCGCGACCTGGGCGCCTGCGCCCGCGACGTCGGGGAGCTGCTGCGCCGTCGCGATGTCGCCCTGCAGCTCGGTGATGAGCGCCCGGGCCTGCGACTCGATTCCGGCGAGGTCGGCGCCGAGGGTGGTGATGGCCGCGGCCAGCTGCCCCGCCTGCGCCACGGACTGCTCGGCCGTGCGGATCGCGAACGCCGCATCACCGGACTTGCCTGCCGCGATCGCGGCGGCGGCGGCATCGATCGAGCGGTCGGCGAGCGCTGCCCGCTCCTGGGCCTGAGCGGGGTTGTCGGCGACCGTGCTCAGAGCCGCGGTGCCGTACTCGGCTGCGAGTGCGGCGAGGGCGGGAGCCGCATCGGCGAGCATCGGCTGCAGCGCAGCACGCTCGCCGCGCACGCGCTCGAGCTCCTGCGGTGCGTTCTCCTGGAGCTTGCGCAGAGCGTCGAAGGCCTCGGTGTTGTCGTCGAGCACGTCGTCGATCTCGTCGCAGAGCTGGATGATGCGGATGTGCCAGGCACGGCGGTCGTAGATCGTGTCCTCGATCTCGTCATCGAGCTTCTGCTTGATGTCGAAGGCCTCGGACATCTTCGTCTTGGCCGTCTCGATCGCAGCGCTGAACTGCGAGGTGGCGGCGTCGCCGAACTGGGCGACGGCGAAGCCGAGCTCCTCCTTGCTGGAGGCGAGCGCGTCGTCGGCGCGCACGAGTGCGGCACCCGCCTGCGTCTGGATCTGCTCGTCGGTGAGGGATGAGAACGGGTCGTTCGGGTCGGGCTTCTCGGGCATGGCGCCGCGTGCGCGCACAGCGGCGTTGCGGCGGGCGCGCCTGACGAGGACGACGACCAGCCCGATGAGCAGCGCAGCGAGGACGATCGCCCCGATGACCAGGAACGTGCGGACCGCGCCGGCTCCGCCGTCGCCCTGGATCTCGTCGGCTGCAAGGGTGATCGCTCCGTCCCAGTCCTGCTGGGCGAGGAGCGGCTGGATCTTCTCCTCGACGTCGTCGAGCTTGCCGTCGCTGAGCGGTCCGTCCTGGGCTGCGGAGATGTAGTAGCTGCGCCCCTCGACCGCGATCGCGAGCAGGTACTGCTCGGGCCCGAGATTGTTGTCATCGGCGACGGTGTCGGCCCACTCGACGTTGTCGGACGGCGAGGTGAAATCGTCGACCAGCACGACGAACAGATCGGCCGTGGAGTTCTCGGTCAGCGTCTGCAGACGCGCTTCGAGCTCATTCTTCTCGG
This sequence comes from Microbacterium hydrocarbonoxydans, assembly GCF_000956475.1. GTDB lineage: Bacteria > Actinomycetota > Actinomycetes > Actinomycetales > Microbacteriaceae > Microbacterium > Microbacterium hydrocarbonoxydans_A. Next base: position 892,062 of record NZ_JYJB01000010.1, on the reverse strand, counting down.
TCGGGCTGAGGACGCCGGCGTCGTCGGTCACATAGCCCTGATCGAGCTGAACCGGATCGGTCGCAGACGCCGCAGAGGCGGAGAGCATTCCCGCGAGGAGAGCCGTCATCACCGCGGACAGCGCGAGCCAGCGAGTCCTCATCTGCATCCCTCCGACCGGCCGCCGTGCCCCATGCGTCGAGTCTATGCACACACGACGACACGCGACAGCATCCGCGCCTCGATGGGCGTTCGCCGTCAGCGCAGACACATACGCTGGAGGGCATGGAGGACAGGTACGGATCGGATGTGCTCGCCGCGGGCTGGCGGGAGCGCTCCGCGAAGCAGGTGCCCGAGGTGCCGGCCGAGCTCGACCTCGTGATCGAGGTCGCCGGCGACGGATACTGCGGTGCGGTGACGAAGGTGCAGGCCGGAAACGTCGAGCTCGAGGACTGGAAGGGCCGCAAGAGGCTGTTCCCGCTCGGCGGCGGGTTCCTCGTCGAGGGCAGGCCCGTGAAGCTCGTCGCGCCGAAGGCGGCGCCGCAGGGGCCTCGGCGTACGGCATCAGGGTCCTTCGTCGTCGCCGATCAGCGTGCCCGCACCGCCCTGCCCAGCCGAATCCTCGTCGAGGGCAAGCACGACGCCGAACTCGTGGAGAAGGTCTGGGGCGCCGACCTGCGCGTCGAGGGCGTCGTGGTCGAGTTCCTGCAGGGCGTCGACCTGCTCGACGAGCTGCTCGCCGCCGAGCCGCCGAGCGCGACCCGACGCTACGGCGTGCTCGTGGACCATCTGGTGCCGGGCTCGAAGGAGTCGAGGATCGCGGATGCCGTCGCGCGCGGGCCGCACGGGCGTCATATCCGCATCGTCGGGCATCCCTTCGTCGACGTCTGGCAGTGTGTGACCCCGAAGGCGCTCGGCATCGCGAAGTGGCCGGAGATCCCGCGCGGCACGGACTGGAAGACCGGCATCTGCCGTGCGTTCGGCTGGCCGTACGAGACGCAGGCCGACACCGGGCTCGCCTGGCAGCGCATTCTGTCGAAGGTGCACACCTATCGCGATCTCGAGCCCGCGCTGCTGGGCCGTGTCGAGGAGCTGATCGACTTCGTCACCGAGCCGGCCGGGCGCTGACCGGCTTCAGGGCTGCCGAGTCCGTCGAAGCACCCGGGTACCCTGGAAGAATGCCCGAACCCCGCACTTTCCGCGATGAACCGGTGTCCTTCGTGCGCCGCAGCGGACGGATGTCCGATGCGCAGGAGCGCGCCTTCGACGAGCTCGCCCCGCGCTACCTGCTCGACGTGCCGAGAGACGTCGCGTGGACCTCGGTGCACCCGGAGGCGCGTCTGGACCCGGCATCCGAGTACGGCCGCGACGCCGACCTGATCGTGGAGGTCGGCTCCGGGCAGGGACATGCGATCGTGGCGGCCGCGTCGTCGCGTCCCGGTGACGATTTCCTCGCGGTCGAGGTGTTCCGCGCCGGGCTCGCCCGCACGATGCTCGACGCCGAGCGCGCAGGCGCTCACAACCTGCGCGTCGTCGAGGCGAACGCTCCGGAGGTGCTCTCCTCCTACCTGCCCGAAGGCGCGGCGGCCGAGGTCTGGATCTTCTTCCCCGATCCGTGGCACAAGAAGAAGCACACCAAGCGCCGGCTCGTTCGTGACGGCTTCGGGGCGACCGCGGCCCGCGCGCTGCGTGACGGCGGTCTCCTGCGACTCGCGACGGACTGGGAGGAGTACGCGCTGCAGATGCGCGAGGTGCTCGACGCCGACCCGCTGTTCGAGCGTGCTTTCGAGGGCGAGTGGGCCGAGCGCTTCGATGGCCGTGTCATGACCGCGTTCGAGCGCAAGGGCATCGCGAAGGGCAGGGACATCCGCGACCTCGTCTACCGGAGAACACTCCGGGCATGACCGCCGTGCCGCGCGACGAGGCCATCTGGCCCGGTCTCGCTCCCGCCCTGCTCGTCTGCGCCGCCGCGCCCGCGTTCTTCGTGCTGCGGATCGCATGGCTCGGCTGGCTGCTGCTCGCTGTGGGCATCGGGATCGCGTGGGTCGTCGAGCGACGACGCGCCGCGCGGGGCGTGGTCGAGAGCACGGGAGCGAGGCAGCCCTCGCTGACCCGAGATCTCGCGCTGATCGCGCTCGGCCTGCTGATCGTCAGCATCATCCCGCTGGCCGCCGAACTCGACAACCTCGCGATGCTGCGGTTCACTCTGGCACTCGGAGGAGCGGTCGCCGTGCCCTACCTGGTGTCGCGATACGTCTTCCGCGACCGGGCGATCGGGTTCCCCTGGCGCGCCCGTCGTCGCTGGGGTCGCCTGCAGTGGGGCTGGCTGGCGGCCGTGCTGCTCCTGGGCTGGCTGATCCTGCCGTTCTACTTCATCACCAGCGGCGTCTACCAGAACTGGCCCGTGGTCGACTCGCCTGAGCTGATCGCGCGGCTGTTCGTCGGAGTGGGAGCCGTCGGCATCTGGGATGAGCTGTTCTTCATCTGCACGGTGTTCGCGCTGCTGCGCAGGCATTTTCCGGATGCTCTCGCAGGCGCGCTCCAGGCGATCGTGTTCGTGTCGTTCCTCTGGGAGCTCGGCTACCGGGCATGGGGGCCCGTTCTGACGATCCCGTTCGCGCTGCTGCAGGCATTCATCTTCCTGCGCACGCACTCCCTCGCCTACGTCGTCACGGTGCATCTGCTGTTCGACGCCGTGGTGTTCGCCGTGCTCGTGCATGCGCACAACCCCGGACTGCTGCCGATCTTCCTCGTGTGAAGGTCTGCATGCGAGATGATGGGGGAATGATCATCGCCGGACTCGTCCTCGCCGCTGCTGCGGCCGCCTTCCACGTCTTCATCTTCGCGCTCGAGTCCCTCAAGTGGACCGAGCCCGAGACCCGCAAGATCTTCGGCGTCGCCAGCGAGGCGGATGCTGTCACGATGAAGCAGCTGGCGTTCAACCAGGGCTTCTACAACCTGTTCCTCGCGCTCACGGCGCTGCTCGGCGTGGGCCTGGTCATCCTGGGCGCCGTCACGGTCGGCCTGACCCTCGTCTTCGCCGGCACCGGCATGATGCTCGCCGCTGCCCTCGTGCTGATCCTCTCCGACCGCTCCAAGGCGCGCGCCGCGATCATGCAGGGCACGCTTCCGCTGCTGGCCGTCGTCGTCACCGCGATCGGCGTCGCACTGAACTGAGCCGACCCATCGGGGGGTGACAGCGCCTCGCGCAGCCGCCACACTCGTGTGCATGGCTGAGTGGGTGCTGCACGTCGACATGGATCAGTTCATCGCAGCCGTCGAGGTGCTGCGCAGGCCCGAGCTGGCGGGTCTCCCCGTGATCGTCGGCGGGCGGGGAGATCCGGCAGAGCGCGCGGTGGTCTCGACCGCGTCCTACGAAGCGCGCGCGTTCGGGATCGGCTCGGGGATGCCGCTCAAGATCGCTGCTCGCAAGGCCCCGGAGGGAGCGTTGTTCCTGCCCGTGGATCACGAGGCGTACGAGGCGGCGTCGCACGAGGTCATGTCGACCCTGCGGGCGCTGCCCGGTGTCGTGCTCGAGGTGATCGGCTGGGACGAGTGCTTCCTCGGCGTCTCCACCGACGATCCTGAGGCGGTCGCCGCGGCCGCGCAGTCCGCCGTGCTCGAGGCGACCGGGCTGCACTGCTCGGTCGGCATCGGAGACAACAAGGTGCGCGCGAAGATCGCGACCGAGTTCGGAAAGCCGCGTGGGATGTTCCGCCTCACCACGGCGAACTGGTTCGACGTGATGGGGGAGAAGCCGACACGAGACCTGTGGGGCGTCGGCCCGAAGGTCAGCAAGCGCCTCGCCGATCATGGCGTGAAGACCGTTCGACAGCTGGCTGATGCGGATCAGGACGAGCTCGTGGCCGAGTTCGGGCCGCGCATGGGCGTCTGGTACCGCGAACTGGGATCGGGGATCGGCCCGGCCGTCGTCGACGACACGCCCTGGGTCGCGCGCAGTCACAGCCGTGAGACGACGTTCCAGCAGAACCTCACGACACCCGAGGAGGTCGAGGCGGCTGTGAGAGATCTCGCCGGCAGCGCGTTCGACGACTGCGCCGCCGAGGGCCGCCCCGTGGTCCGCGTGCACCTCAAGGTGCGCTACGCGCCTTTCGAGACGAAGACATTCGGTCGCAAGCTCGCTCAGCCGACCGAGCGGCGCGAGGAGGCTATCGCCGCGGCCGTCGCTCTCGGTGCCGCTCTGGATCCCGAACGAGAGGTCAGGCTGCTCGGGGTCAGGGCGGAGATGTCCATGCCGGAGGGCGGTGACGCCGTGGAGCGGACGCCGGTCCGCGGCCGGATCTGACGACCGCGGACCCGTCTCAAGGCTCCGTGACGAGCGTCAGTCGCGAACCACCGCCGCGACTGCGCTGACCTCGATCAGGGCGCCAGGCACGCCGAGGCCCGCCACGATCGCCGCCGTCACGAGGGGCGGTGCTCCGTCGCGTGCCAGCGTGGAGGCGACCGCGCCGTAGGCCGCGCGCAGATCGGCGTCCTGATGGATCAGGACGGTCCAGCTGATGACGTCGTCGAGGCCGGCTCCCGCGGCCTCGAGAGCGACGCGTGCGTTCTGCAGTGCGCGCAGCGATTGCTCGCCTGCATCCGATGAGATGAGCGCGCCGGTCTCGTCGACGCCGTTCTGGCCGCCGACGTAGATGGTCGTCGCGCCAGGGGGAACCACGGCGACGTGGCTGAACGCAGGACTGACGACGAGTCCTGCAGGCTGCATGAGTGTGATGTCCATGCCGAACAGTATGGCGAGAGCCTCGGACATCAGGGACGCGAAGGGGCGAAGGCTCCCACAGCCTTCGCCCCTTCCATCGATGCCGCTCAGAACTTCAGCAGCACCTTGCCCACACGTCCGGGTGTCTTGCTCGCCCGCATCGCCTCCGCAGCCTCCGCCGCGTCGAACACGCCGGCGACGGGCAGGGTGAGCGTCCCGTCGCCCACTCGCTGCACGAGCTCTCCGAACAGGGCGCCGCGCTTCGCGGCATCCATCGTCTGGATGACCTTGCTTCCCCAGAAGCCCTTGACGGTCGCCTGCTTGAAGATCACGTCGCCGGACGCGATCTCCATGACGGGGGAGTTCATGGCGCCGAACGCGACCAGGGTGCCGTTCTCGGCGAGCAGCGAGAGCACGTCTCCTGCCGAGGAGCCGCCGACCGAGTCGACTCCGGCGACGATCGCCGGAGCGCCCGTGAGAGCGGCTACGCCCTCGCGCCAGTCGGCCTGATCCGTCGCGACGACGTTCTCGATGCCCTGAGCGCGCAGCTCCTCGACGCCCTCCGCGCGGCGGACCAGGCCGAGCACGTTGACGCCGCGTGCGGCGCCGAGCTGCGCCAGCATCCGTCCCACTGCGCCGTTCGCGGCGTTCTGGACGATCCAGTCGCCGGGCTTCACGTCGAGGAACTCCAGCAGGCTGATCGCGCTGAACGGCATCGACACGAGCTGGGCGGCGGCCTCGTCGGGCAGCGCTTCAGGTACCGGGATGAGCCCGGCGGCCGAGGCGACGACGTATTCGGCCCAGGCGCCGAAGGTGCCTCCGGTCGCGACGCGCTGGCCGACGGTGAGAGCGTCGACGCCTTCGCCGAGCGCATCGACGATGCCGAGCGCCTCGGTGCCGGAGGCCGCCGGGAGCTCCGGCTTGAAGCCGTAGGTGCCGCGGATCGTCCAGATGTCGTGGTTGTGGATCGGAGAGAGCACGATGCGCAGCCGCACCTGGCCGGGGCCGGGTTCTGGCAGCGGGCGGTCTTCGACGGTCAGGACGTCTTCGGGCTCGCCGAAGGAGTGGTGGATGAGTGCGCGCATGGTCTTGCTCCTCAGTCGTCCGAGACGGTGATGTCGACGTCGATGTTGCCGCGCGTCGCGTTGGAGTACGGGCACACCTGGTGGGCGGCGTTCGCGAGGCTGATCGCCTGCTCATGGGGGAGGTCGGGGATGACGACCTCGAGCTGCACGGCGAGGCCGAAGCCGCCCTCTCCGTTCGAGCCGATCTGCACGCGAGCGCCGACCGAGGAGTCGGCGATCGACACCTTCTGCGCGCGGGCGACGGTCTGCAGCGCCGAGTGGAAGCAGGCCGCGTATCCCGCGGCGAACAGCTGCTCGGGGTTCGCACCGTCGCCGGAGCCGCCGAGCTCCTTCGGGACGGCGAGGGTGAAGTCGAGACGGCCTTCGCTCGTCGCGACGCGGCCGTTGCGGCCGGCGCCGGTGGCGAGGGCCTCGGCGGTGTACAGGGCTTCCATCGTGTGGATTCCTTTCAGTGGGTGCTGTTCTGCAGCAGGGCGGTGAGTTCTTGGAGTTCGGCGATCAGGCGGCGGCGATGGGCGTCGTCGCGGATGCCCGCGAGCTCGGCGATCTGCGCGCGGATCGGTGCGACCTCGGCGCGAAGGGCCTGGCCTTCGTCGGTGAGCTGCACCGTGACGACGCGCTCATCTGCGGCATTGCGGGCTTTCGTGACGTAGCCGCTTTGCTCGAGGCGGCGCACCAGTGGAGAGAGCGTGCCGGAGTCGAGCTGCATCATCTCGCCGAGCGAGCCGATCGTCTGCTCGCCCTCGTTCCAGAGGATCGCCAGCACGAGGTACTGCGGGTAGGTGAGCCCCCACGGCGCGAGGAGCGTGCGGTACGCCTGCGTCGTCGCGCGGGCGGCGGAGTAGAGGGAGAAGCACACCATCTCATCGATCACGGGCATGCAAGAAGTATTGCACGCAATTCAATTGTGCACAACTTAAATCCGCCGCGCGGACGGAGCTTGTCAGGCCTCACAAGGGCTCGATGACCTCGTCGAGGAGGTTGATGCCGCCCGACGAGTTGACCGACCGCATCATCTCCTCGATCCAGCGGACGTTCAGTGCGGGCCGTTCGGGAGTGTCGAATTCGAACCGCAGGGGGATCGACGGATGCAGCCAGATCGTCGAGCGCCCGGGCGACGTGCCCGACGGATGCTGCCAGGACATGGTGAAGCTCTCATGTCGCCTCAGCTTCGTGGCGATCACGACCTTCAGGTGTGCGAGTGCACGATCCTCGATGCGGATCGGTGCGGAGGAACCGTCGTAGAAAAGGATGCCCATGGGTGAACCCCTGTCCGTCAGCTCCCCGGTATCCGGATGAATTGAGCGGAATTCCCGCCGCCGGCCGGGAATGCCCTTTCAGGCTACGACGTCCCGGGTGCACGTGTCGACCGGTTCCTGTGAGCGCGTACATCTCGCGCGGGTACGGTCGGCACATGAGCAAGGATCATGTGCCGGGCGATCTCACTGAAGTGGAGCCGACGTCCCCCGTGCCCGAACAGACGGACCAGGGAGCTGCGATCCAGCTCGACCGCGCGCGCTCGATGAAGCCGATCCACATCGCGCCGCAGGCGCACTGACACCCGGCGCGTCACCCCCGCCGAAACGAGGAAGAGGTCCGTCCGACTGGACGGACCTCTTCGCGAAAACGTGCCCCCGGAGGGATTCGAACCCCCGACCTACGGTACCGGAAACCGGCGCTCTATCCCCTGAGCTACGGAGGCGCACCGAACGACAATATCACTGGTTGGAGGTGCTCTCCGACGCACCCGCCGCTGTCACCGGGGCCGCGCCCATCTCGACGAGATCGGCCGCCAGTCTTTCGGCGAGATACCGGTGTCCGTCGGTGGAGGGATGCCGGCGTCCGAAGTCCACGTCGATCACATCGAGGTAGTTCTCCGGGGTGATCCAGTTCTCGGCGATGGGGGAGATGTACCACCAGCCGCGCTCGGCGGCGAGGGCTGCGAGATCGGCGTCGATGCGGGCGGTGCCGGCGCCGACGGGCAGAATGTGCGGAGCCGGTCCGAGGATCACGATCTGCGCCTCGGGGTAGATGGCGGACATCGCGTCCCACGCGGCATTCACGGCCTCGCGGTATCCGGCCTCGCCCTGCTCCCGATCGTTGATCGAGCCCTGGATGATCACGAGATCGGGCGCCAGAGCCGGGTCGAGCGCCGCGATGCGCTCGCCGAACGCCGGCCCGTCGATGCCGGGCTTGAGGTACCCGCTGCCACGGATGCCGTTCACGGTGGTCGCCCCGTCGAGCAGCTCTGCGAGGACGTACGCGTACCCGAGGGTCGGCTCGGATGCCGCCGACCCGTAGGTCCATGAGTCGCCGAACACGAGGACGGACGGATGCTCCGGCAGCACGAGCGGAGCGGGGGCGATCCTGACCGATTCCGCAGATCCTGCACCAGCGACCTGTGCGGTGGACGACGTCGAGGACCACGGTCGCCAGACGCCCAGCGTGACGGCGACGAGCGCCACGAGGACGGCGATGGTGAGCACTGCAGGAAGCGTGCGGCGGCGACGGGACGCGGCATTCATGGCATGACTGTAGATCACGGCATCCGCCCTGCAAATTCCGATGCCTCGACGCGCCGTAAACTGGGGAGCCTATGAACCCTGAAACGCTCGCCCAAGCCCTTCTCGCCGTCCTCGCACCGATTGCCGCCGAGCGACGCCCGGGCGAGCCGCTCGGGCTCTCCGCATCCGACATCGTCTTCGAGCGTCCCCGCAACCGCGACCACGGCGATTGGGCGTCGAACATCGCCATGCGCCTCGCAAAGGCGTTCGGATCCAACCCGCGCGAGCTGGCACAGCAGATCGCAGACGGCCTCGCCACGGTCGACGGCGTCGCCAGCGCCGAGGTCGCCGGCCCCGGGTTCATCAACATCCGTCTCGACGCCGCAGCCGCCGGCGTTCTCGCGAAGACCATCGTCGACGCGGGGGTGGATTACGGCACCAGCGACTCGCGCGCGGACGAGATCATCAACCTGGAGTTCGTCTCCGCGAACCCGACCGGCCCGATCCACCTTGGCGGCACACGCTGGGCCGCGGTCGGCGACTCGCTCGCGCGCATGCTCTCCGCGCAGGGCGCCAAGGTCACCCGCGAGTACTACTTCAACGATCACGGTTCGCAGATCGACCGCTTCGCGAGGAGCCTCGTCGCCGCGCATCTGGGTGAGCCCACTCCGGAGGACGGCTATGGCGGCGGGTACATCCTCGACATCGCGAAGCGCGTCGAACTCGCCTACGAGGGCGATCTGGCCGCGCTGTCTCCGGAGGCTCTCCAGGAGACCTTCCGCTCACGCGGCGTGAGCCTCATGTTCGACGAGATCAAGTCCAGCCTGCACGACTTCGGCGTCGACTTCGATGTGTACTTCCACGAGGATGACCTCCACAAGTCGGGCGCTGTGACACGGGCGATCGCCCGGCTCCAGGAGCTGGGCCACATGTATGAGGCCGACGGCGCGCTGTGGCTGCGCACGACGGATTTCGGCGATGACAAGGATCGCGTCGTCATCAAGTCCGACGGCCAGCCGGCATACATCTCGGGCGATCTCGCGTACTACCTCGACAAGCGCGAGCGCGGCTTCAACCGCTGCATCATCATGCTCGGCGCCGATCACCACGGGTATGTCGAGCGTCTGATGGCGATGTGCGCGGCCTTCGGCGACGAGCCGAACGTCAACCTCCAGATCCTCATCGGCCAGATGGTCAACCTCGTGCGCGACGGCAAGCCGATGCGGATGTCGAAGCGCGCAGGAACGGTCGTCACCCTCGAAGATCTCGTCGAGATCGTCGGCGTCGATGCCGCTCGGTACGCTCTGACGCGCAGCTCGGCGGATTCGAACCTCGACATCGATCTCGACGTGCTGCAGAAGCGCACGAACGACAACCCCGTCTTCTACGTGCAGTACGCCCACGCGCGCACGCACAACGTCGCGCGCAACGCGGCGGATTCTGGCGTCGACCGCAGCGAGTTCGCACCCGAGACGCTGACGCACGAGACCGAGGCGGCCCTGCTCGGGGCGCTGCAGGAGTTCCCGCGCATCGTCGGCTTCGCGGCGGAGATCCGCGAACCGCACCGCGTCGCGCGCTATCTCGAGGAGCTCGCAGGCCTGTACCACCGGTGGTACGACAACTGCCGCGTCATCCCGCAGGGCGACGACCCGATCGAGAGCGTGCACCGCACCAGGCTGTGGCTGAACGACGCCGCCGGCCAGGTGCTCCGCAACGGACTGGCGCTGCTGGGAGTCTCCGCACCCGAGCGCATGTGACTCGGCGGGTGCGTCAGGATGGATCGATGAGCGACGACAACCACACCCTGCCGTACCCCGCCCCCAGCGGAGATCACGAGACGCTCGTCATCCCGGGGGAGCAGAAGGCGGATGCCGCGCCTCGCCCACGGCGCAGGAGGCGCTGGCCGTGGGTGCTGCTCATCGTGGCGCTCGTGATCGCGGCGCTCGCGGTCGCGAGCGAGCTCCTGGCGCGGGCCCTGCTGCCGGGCATCGTGCGAGGCATCGTGATCGAGCAGCTCGACCTCCCCGCCGACCAGCAGCTCGACGTGGATGCCTCGGGGATTCTGATCCCGCAGCTGATCAGCGGGCGCCTCGACAGCCTGCACCTGTCGACGGATGCCGTGACGCTCCAGGGCATCACCGGCGCGGTCGACGTCACCGCGACCGGCATCCCGCTTCAGGGCGGCGAACTGGCGGGCGCCGACGGGACCATCCGCATCGACGAGTCCCAGTTCACGACTCTGCTCGCGAGCTCCGATCTGCCCGTCGACTCCGTCTCCTTCGACGCGCCGGACGCGACGGTCGCAGGATCCGTGAACGTGCTGGGACTGGCGGTTCCGATCTCGCTCACCCTCACTCCCGGCGTCGCGGAGGGCGACGTGGAGCTGACGCCCGTGCGGCTCACGGTCGGCGGACTCGCGGTCGATGCATCTCAGGTCGGCTCGTCGCTCGGATCGGTCGGAGAGCGCCTCACAGAGCCGCAGCGCATCTGCATCGCCGATCAGCTGCCGGCCGGGCTCACCCTCACCGGTCTCGCGATCGAGGGCAGCGAGGCGGTCATCGACATCGACGTGAACGGTGCGATCGCCACCGATCCGGCTCTGCTCGAGAAGGGCGTCTGCCCGGGGCGCTGAGCGGCTTCACACCCGCCGAACGGAGGTCAGGCCTTCTCTCGATGCGCGTCGGCTGCGGCATCCTGCGCGGCGCGCAGCGCGTCCTGAGCGATCGAGTACTCGATCTCCGCGCGCTGCAGCCGGCGTGCCTCGAAGGTCGTCGCGCCGAAGCGCGCGTGCACGCGATCGGACTCCTCCTCATGCGCCGTGACGATGTAGGCGCACGCGATGAGCATCACCTGCGCCGACAGGTTCAGCCAGATCAGCAGCGCCAGCAGCGTGGCGAACGACGCGAGCAGCGGATTGCTCGACGCGCCCCCGACGAACAGGCTGGACAGCTCCTGCAGCACGAGCAGACCCGCACCTCCCAGCAACGCACCGCCCCGCACCGAGCGCCCGGCGGCGCGGACTCCGGACAGCAGCCGGAAGACGACCGCGATGAGGGCTGCGTCGAGCGCGAACACGACGAGCAGGGAGAGCAGGCGGATCGACCACTCCGTCACGGGGGAGCGGTCGGGGAGACCGACGACTCCGAGGAGCCACGTGATGCCGGTACGGCCGGCGACAGTGATCACCGCCGATGCCGCGAACGATGCGCCGATGACGATCGCGAGCAGCAGATTGCGCAGGACGACCCACACCCAGAGCACATCGTCGTGCGCGGTGCCCGCGATGACCCTGATCGCCGTTCGGAGCGAGCCGATGGCGCCCAGCGCCGCCCCGACGAGTCCGACGAGGGAGATGATCCCCGCGATCGACAGAGACACGGGCTGCCTGAGGTCGGCGGTGTCGACGACGCCGTTCTCGCCGATGAGCCCGGGAATGGCCGTCTCGACGGCGCTGACGATGGCCTTCCATGCGACCGGATTTCCGGTGAGCCACAGGGCGGCGACGGAGAACCCGAGGAGCACGCCGGCGAACACGCTGAAGAGCGCGCGGTATGTGACGCTGTCGGCGAGCATGGGGCCGCGGCGCTCGGAGTAGAGCAGCACGGCCCGCACCGGACGCAGGGCGAGCGCCCATCGGATGGCTGCCGCACTCGCGCGCTGAACGACGCCGGGGCGGCCGCTGTCGGAGGAAGACGTGTCTGTGGTCATCACGCACCAGATTACGAGCCGGGGGAGCGGCGCCCCAGGGGCTTGACGCGGCGCGTCACCGTGACGAAGAGCCGCGCGCCGGTGCCCTAGAATCGGGTCATCCTCGCTGTGCGCGATCGCGCTCGAGAATCATCCACGATTGGTGCTCCTTGCTTTCCCCTGTCGATTCGCTCGCCCCGGAATGGCTCGTCGTGCCCGACGACTCCAATGACCTGGTCCCTTCGGTCTGGCCCGCATCGGCGGCCCGTGACGCGGACGGGACGCTGGAGATCGCCGGTGTCAGTGCGACGGATCTCGCTCAGACCTACGGCACCCCGCTGCTCGTGATCGATGAGGACGAGGTGCGCTCCCGCGCCCGCGCGTTCCGGATCGCGTTCGACGCGGCCGCCGCCGAGCAGGGCACGACCGCACAGGTGTACTACGCCGGCAAGGCCTTCCTGTGCACGACCGTCGCGCGCTGGGTCGTCGACGAGGGGCTCCGCGTCGACGTCTGCACAGGAGGCGAGCTCGAAGTGGCTCTCGCGGCAGGCGTCGCCCCCGCAGCGATCGGCTTCCACGGCAACAACAAGTCGGTCGCCGAACTCGAACGAGCCGTCGAGGTCGGGGTCGGCTCGATCATCATCGACAGCGCCATCGAGATCGAGCGACTCGCGGCGATCGTCGCACGCACGCACGCCACCCAGCGCGTGTTCGTGCGCGTGATCAGCGGCGTGCACGCCGAGACGCACAGCTTCCTCGCGACCGCGCACGAAGACCAGAAGTTCGGGTTCCCGCTGGCGGATGCCGAGGCCGCAGTCGCTCGCATCCGAGACATCCCGGGGCTCGACTTCGCGGGCCTGCACTGCCACATCGGCTCGCAGATCTTCGGCGTCGCCGGGTTCCGCGAGTCAGCGTCCCGCGTGCTCGAACTCCACGCCGCGCTGCTGGAGGGGGGACCGGTTCCGCAGCTGAACCTCGGCGGCGGCTTCGGCATCGCCTACACCCGCGTCGACACCCCCGAGCCGATCGAGACCCTCGCGGGAGAGATCGTCGCGGCGGTGGCCGAAGGGTGTGCGGCGAGAGGCATCGAGGTGCCCGCACTCGCGTTCGAGCCCGGACGTGCGATCGTCGGGACCGCGGGCGTCACCCTCTACGAGGTGGGCACCACCAAGGACGTCGAGCTCGGTTCAGGAGCGGTGCGCCGCTACATCAGCGTCGACGGCGGCATGAGCGACAACGCCCGCCCCGCCCTGTATGGCGCGCAGTACTCGGCCCGCCTCGCATCGCGCGCAGGCCTCGGCGCGCCCCAGCTCAGTCGCGTGGTGGGCAAGCACTGCGAGTCCGGCGACATCGTCGTCGATCACGAGTACCTCCCGGCCGACCTCGTGCCTGGCGATCTGCTCGCGGTGCCTTCGACCGGGGCCTACTGCGCACCTCTCGCGAGCAACTACAACCATGTTCCCCGTCCACCGGTCGTCGCCGTGCGCGACGGCCGCACGCAGGTCATCGTGCGTGGCGAGAACATCGCCGACGTGCTGGCACGTGATGCCGGGATCGTCCCGGCATCCGCGACCCGCAGCGAACGCTGACCTTCTGCCGGCCCTGCGTGGCGCCCGGCACAGACACACCTCCGAAGGAGTCCCCATGACTGCTGAGTATCGACGACTGCGGGTGGCGCTGCTCGGCGCCGGAGCCGTGGGCTCCCAGGTCGCCAGCCTGCTGCTGCGACACGGCGACGAGCTCGCCGACCGGGCAGGAGCCGCTCTCGAGCTCGCCGGCATCGCGGTGCGAGACGTCGACGCGCGGCGCGACGTCGATCTGCCCAAGGAGCTGTTCACGACCGACGCCGAATCGCTCATCCTCGGCTCGGACATCGTGATCGAGCTCATCGGCGGCATCGAGCCCGCCAGGGCGAACATCCTTCTCGCCCTGGGCTCCGGCGCCGATGTGGTGACCGCGAACAAGGCGCTGCTCGCCACGCACGGTCCCGAGCTCTTCGAAGCTGCGGATCGCGTCGGCGCGTCGGTGTACTACGAGGCTGCGGCGGCCGGCGCGATCCCGATCATCCGTCCCCTGCGCGACTCGCTCGCAGGCGACCGTGTCGTGCGCATCATGGGCATCGTCAACGGCACCACGAACTACATCCTCGATCGGATGGACACGGAGGGCGCCGACTTCGCAGACGTGCTCGCCGATGCCCAGCGCCTCGGGTACGCGGAAGCCGACCCGACCGCCGACGTCGAGGGCTACGATGCCGCGCAGAAAGCGGCGATCCTCGCCAGCCTCGCCTTCCACACTGCGGTCCCGCTCGACGCCGTGCATCGCGAGGGCATCTCCTCGATCACGGCCTCCATGATCGAAGAGGCGCGCGCCGCGGGCTTCGTGATCAAGCTGCTCGCAGTGTGCGAGCGCATCGAGGCGAACGGCGCCGAGTCGATCTCGGTGCGCGTGTATCCGGCGCTGGTGCCGCAGTCGCATCCGCTCGCGAACGTGCACGGCGCGAACAACGCGGTGTTCGTCGAGGCCGAGGCCGCAGGCTCCCTGATGTTCTACGGCGCAGGCGCCGGCGGCGTGCAGACCGCCTCGGCGGTGCTCGGCGACGTCGTCTCCGCCGCTCGCCGCCACATCGCCGGCGGCGTCGGCGTCGGCGAGTCGACGAGGGCGAACCTGCCGATCGTGCCGATCGGCCACGTCACGACGCGCTACCAGATCACGCTGCAGGTGGCGGATGCTGCGGGCGTGCTCGCCACGGTCGCCGGCATCCTCAGTGACGGAGGCGTCTCGGTCGCGACCGTGGTGCAGACCGTCGAGGGCGAGTCCGAGCCCACGGCTCGGCTCATCATCGGCACGCACCGCGCGACCGAGGAGGCGCTCAGCGCGACGGTCGACGCTCTCGCCGAGAGCTCCGTCGTCGAGCGGGTGGTCTCGGTCCTGCGCGTGGAAGGCGAGTGACGATGGTGCTCGGACGCACCGTCGAGGTCACGGTTCCCGCCACCAGCGCCAATCTCGGTCCGGGTTTCGACACGCTCGGTCTCGCGCTCAGCATCTACGACACGCTGCTCGTCACGGAGCTCCCGGCAGGGCAGCTCGAGATCCAGGTGTCAGGGACGGGCGCCGATGAGATCCCGCGCGACGAGTCGAACCTGATCGTCCGCACGATCGCGCATGTCTACCAGGACGTCGGGCGTGAGATGCCCGGCTTGCGCATCGTCGCGGAGAACGGCGTGCCGCACGGCCGCGGACTCGGTTCGTCCGGCGCGGCGGTGACCGCCGGCATCCTCGCCGCGAAGGGACTGCTCGAGGGCGACGTGGAGATCGGCGACGACGATCTGCTGCGCCTCGCCACCGAACTCGAGGGGCACCCCGACAACGTGGCTCCTGCCCTGTTCGGCGGCCTTACGATCGCCTGGATGGGGGAGAGAGGCCCGCAGCACAAGAAGCTGCTGGTGCACCGCGGCGTCTCGCCCCTCGTGCTCGTGCCCTCCTACACGATGTCGACGTCGAAGGCCCGATCGCTGCAGCCCCCGCAGGTGTCGACCGAGGACGCTGTCTTCAACGTCTCGCGCTCCGCTCTGCTGATCGCGGCTCTCATGCAGAGCCCCGAGCTGCTGCTCGACGCCACGGCAGACAGGCTGCATCAGGATTATCGGGCCGAGGCCATGCCCGAGACGCAGCGGCTGGTTCAGGCTCTGCGCGCGGCAGGTTTCGCCGCCGTCGTCTCGGGGGCGGGACCCAGTGTCCTGGTGCTCGCCGATGGCCCGGGAAGCCGCCAGGATGCCGTGGAACTGGCAGCCGGCGTCACAGACACCCCGTGGGACGCGCTGCTGCTCGCGGTCGACGTGCGTGGTGGTACAGTGGGGGAACGAGCGGAGGGCTCCACGTAACTGCGTGAATCTGGCCCCATTGCAACTCTGCAGGACCCGCACGCAAACCCTTGAAGCACTTCTCCTCTGCGAGTCTGTGCCAAGGCAGGCTGTCGCCGAGCGTCAGCCAGTGCGATCGCGCGCAGCACCCGTTGTGCGCGGAACGCTCATGTCTCCGAGACCAAAGAGGGAGTACTCGTGGAGAATTTCTCCGAGACCCAGAACGACTCATCCGTTGTGAACGAGAACGCGGCGCCCGCCGCTGACACCGTCGCCGAGGCGCCTGCGGCGCCCGCCCGCAAGCGCGCGCCCCGTCGTGCCACCACCGCGACGGCCGCCGCGAAGGCGGAGAAGGCCGCCGCCGAGGCTCCGGCAGCCGAGGCTCCGGCATCCGAAGCTCCTGCTGCTTCCGACGCGCCCGCGGCCGAGGCTGCGCCCAAGGCGAAGGCTCCGCGTCGCAGCCGGGCCAAGAAGGCCGATGCCGAGACCGCAGAGGCCCCCGCGGCCGAGCCGGCGCAGGCGCCCGAGGCTCCTGCATCCGAGGCCCCTGCTGCCGATGCTCCCGCTGCAGACGCAGCTCCCAAGACTCCTCGTGGTCGCCGTGGTGCGAAGAAGCCCGTCGAGGCCGCCGACGCCGCCGACGCTCCGGCAGCGCCTGCCGAGAAGGCCGACGCAGCCACCGAGAAGCAGGCCGACGCCGCTGCCGCGGACGACGCCTCCTCCGCCCCCGAGCAGGGTGATGGCGACGAGCAGGGCGGTCGCGGCCGCAGCCGCAGCCGCAGCCGGAACCGCGGACGCGGCCAGAACGGCGCAGCCGGTCAGTCGCAGAACGAAGGCAGCCAGCAGCAGAACAACCAGTCCGGTGACGACGAGGGTTCGGCAGGTGGCCGCAACCGTCAGCGCAACAAGCGCCGCACCGGCGGCCCTGTCGACGAGTTCGACACCGAGATCGGCGAGGACGACGTCCTGATCCCGATCGCCGGCATCCTCGACGTGCTCGACAACTACGCTTTCGTGCGCACCACCGGCTACCTCGCCGGCCCCAGCGACGTCTACGTCTCCCTCGGTCAGGTCAAGAAGTACAACCTGCGCAAGGGCGACGCGATCGTCGGCTCGATCAAGCAGCCTCGCGAGGGCGAGCAGCAGGGCCGCCAGAAGTACAACGCGCTGGTCAAGGTCGACTCGGTCAACGGGCTGTCGGTCGATGACGCCGCCAACCGCGTGGAGTTCGGCAAGCTCACCCCGCTCTACCCGCAGGAGCGCCTGCGCCTGGAGACGGCCCCCGAGAAGCTGACCCAGCGCATCATCGACCTGGTCGCACCGATCGGCAAGGGCCAGCGCGGTCTCATCGTCGCGCCGCCGAAGGCCGGCAAGACGATCGTGCTGCAGCAGATCGCGAACGCCATCGCGATCAACAACCCCGAGGTCCACCTCATGGTCGTGCTCGTCGACGAGCGCCCCGAAGAGGTCACCGACATGGAGCGCACCGTGAAGGGCGAGGTCATCGCCTCGACGTTCGACCGCCCCGCTGAGGACCACACCACGGTCGCCGAGCTTGCGATCGAGCGCGCCAAGCGCCTCGTCGAGCTGGGCCGCGACGTCGTCGTGCTGCTCGACTCGATCACGCGCCTCGGTCGTGCGTACAACCTCGCGGCACCGGCGTCGGGTCGTGTCCTCACCGGCGGTGTCGACGCCTCTGCCCTCTACCCGCCGAAGCGCTTCTTCGGAGCCGCGCGCAACATCGAGAACGGCGGATCGCTCACGATCCTCGCCACCGCGCTCGTCGAGACCGGCTCCAAGATGGATGAGGTCATCTTCGAGGAGTTCAAGGGCACCGGCAACAGCGAGCTGCGCCTGTCGCGGGCCCTCGCCGACAAGCGCATCTTCCCCGCGGTCGACGTCAACGCCTCGAGCACCCGTCGCGAGGAGATGCTGCTGAGCTCCGACGAGGTCAAGATCACCTGGAAGCTGCGTCGCGCCCTCGCGGGTCTCGACCAGCAGCAGGCCCTCGAGGTCGTGCTCGGCAAGCTCAAGGAGACCCACTCGAACGTCGAGTTCCTGGTGCAGATGCAGAAGTCGATCCCGACGCTGCCTGCGGGCGGTCACGACAGCAACATCCGCTGAGGTCGGGCGTGTTCGAGTCCGTACAGTCTCTGATCGACGAGCATCGCCGGGTCCAGGAGGAGCTCTCCGACCCGGCGGTGCACGCGGATGCTGCACGGGCCAAGCGGGTCAACCGCCGCTATGCCGAGCTGTCGCGGATCGTCGCCGCCTACGATGCGTGGGTGGCGGCATCCGATGACCTCGACGCAGCGCGGGAACTGGCCCGTGAGGACGACGCCTTCGCCGAGGAGGTGCCGGCTCTCGAAGAGGGGCTGCAAGCCGCACAGGAGAGGCTGCGACGTCTGCTGATCCCGCGCGACCCCGACGACGCCCGTGACGTGATCATGGAGATCAAGGCGGGCGAGGGCGGTGCGGAGTCGGCGCTGTTCGCCGCCGACCTGCTGCGCATGTACATCCAGTACGCGGCGTCGAAGGGCTGGAAGACCGAGCTCCTCGAGCGCAACGAGTCCGACCTCGGCGGTTACAAGGACGTCCAGGTCGCGATCAAGGGCTCATCCACCGACCCTGCGCAGGGCGTGTGGGCTCACCTCAAGTACGAGGGCGGAGTGCACCGTGTGCAGCGGGTCCCGGCGACCGAGTCGCAGGGGCGCATCCACACCTCGACGACGGGCGTGCTGGTCTTCCCCGAGGTGGACGAGCCGGAGGAGATCCAGATCGACCAGAACGATCTGAAGATCGACGTGTTCCGCTCGTCGGGTCCCGGCGGCCAGTCGGTGAACACGACCGACTCGGCGGTGCGCATCACGCACGTGCCCACGGGAATCGTCGTCTCGATGCAGAACGAGAAGTCGCAGCTGCAGAACAGGGAGGCGGCGATGCGCGTGTTGCGCGCCCGCCTGCTCGCCAGGCAGCAGGAGGAGCTGGATGCCGTGGCATCCGACGCCCGCAAGTCGCAGATCCGCACGATGGATCGCTCCGAGCGCATCCGCACCTACAACTTCCCGGAGAACCGCATCGCGGATCACCGCACCGGATTCAAGGCGTACAACCTGGACCAGGTGATGGACGGCGCTCTCGAGCCGATCATCGAATCCGCCATCCAGGCCGATGAAGAGGCGCGCCTCGCCGCTCTCGGCTCCGAGTCCTGACGCGTCCGGCTCAGGCGCGCGCCGCGTACCGGTGCTCCGGGCGCCCGGTGGCTCCGTAGCGAAGGCGCACCTCGACGACATCCCGAGCAGCCAGGGCAGCCAGATGCCGCTGCGCGGTGGCCCTGGAGATGCCGACGCGTTCGCCGACCTCGGCGGCCGAGGCCTCGCCGTCTCCGAGAGCGGCGAAGACGAGCTGCTCCGTCGCTGATCGCGACAGCGAGACGGGCTCGCCGGCGCCGTGCAGGATCGCGAGCGCACGATCCACGTCCTCCTGACGGAGCGGGCGGTCGCCGCTCACGAGGTTCCGGTAGCGCGCGAAGCGGTCGAGCAGGCCTGTGAGCGCCCGGCGCTCGAAGGGCTTGACGAGATATCCGACCGCCCCCGACCGCAGAGCGCGGCGCACGGTGGCGGCGTCGTCGGCCGCCGAGATGAGTATCGCGTCGACCCCGGCGTCGCGCACGAGGCCGATGCCGTCGCCGTCGGGGAGGAAGACATCGGCGAGGAGGAGGTCCGGTGACGACGAGCGGATGCTGTCTCTCGCCTCGGCGATCGAGCGCACAGGAGTCAGCGCCGTGTATCCGGGGTGATCGTCGACGATGCCCTGGTGGAGCTGCCCGACGCGGAAATCGTCGTCGAGGATGAGGACTCGCAGGGTTCCGGTCATGGCCGCTCCTTCAGTTCTGTCGAGGCTGGATCGACCGCGCCTCCGATGCGCGCCGCGAACACGGCGCCGCCGTCGGGGCCGCCAGGATCGATGACCCACAGGTCTCCGCCGCTGCGACGGGCGATCTCGCGGGAGAGCGGGATGCCCAGCCCGTGACCGTGCACCCGGTCGGAGTCGTCGTCGCGGCCCGATCCGGGAACG
Organism: Microbacterium hydrocarbonoxydans; assembly: GCF_000956475.1. Lineage (GTDB taxonomy): Bacteria > Actinomycetota > Actinomycetes > Actinomycetales > Microbacteriaceae > Microbacterium > Microbacterium hydrocarbonoxydans_A. Next base: position 872,144 of record NZ_JYJB01000010.1, on the reverse strand, counting down.
AGCGGATCGACGCCCGCGAGGCCGGCGCCCGAATCCGAGACGGTCACGACGAGCGCGTCGCCGTCGCCGAGCACGGCCACCTCGACCCAGCGCGGAGTCCGCTCGCCGGCCACGGCCGCGGTGACGGCGTTGTCGACGAGGTTGCCGAGCACGGCCGCGACGTCCTCGGCCGCGATCACGCTTCCGATCAGCTGCGTGTCCTCGGCGATGCGCAGAGCGACACCGCGCTCGCCGGCCTCGATGCCCTTGGCGCCCAGGAACGAGTGCAGGAAGGGGTCGGCGAGGAGCTCGAGTCCGGCGACGGGGAAGTTCACCGATCCGCGTCCGATCAGCTCCCCGAGGAAGGCCCGGGCGTCGGAGCCGCGGTCGGCGTCGATGAGCCCCGCCACCACGTGCATGCGATTCGCGAACTCGTGTCTCTGCACGCGCAGGGCGGCGGTCATCGTGCGCACGGTCTCCAGCCGCTCGGTCAGCGCGACGAGGTCGGTGCGATCCCGTACGATCAGCACGCGTCCCAGCGAGCGCCCGTCGCGCACCACCGGACGAGAATCGAGGTACAGCATCCGATCAGCCACGACCGTGCTCGATGCGCGGGGCGCTCCCGTCACCGCGTCGCGCACTGCCTGCGGGAGGTCGAGATCGGCCAGGCGGGCGCCGACGGGGGAGTCGAGTGCGAGCAGGCGGTCGGATGCGTCGTTGCTCACGCGCACCACGCCGCGCGTGTCGACCGCGAGCACTCCGTCGTCCACGCCGTTGAGCACCGCCGCCTGATTCTGCACGAGTGCGACGAGCTCTTCAGGCTGCACGCCGAGCGTGAGTCGCTCCCAGCGGCGGCGCAACAGCAGGAAGGCGAGCACGGCGATCGCCAGGGCACCTGCCGCCGTCGCGGCCATCAGGGTGAGCAGGGGTGGGAGGTCGTCGAAGACCCCGGCCCGCTCGAAGCCCACGCTGACCTCGCCGACCGGCGTGCCGCTGTCATCGCGCACAGGGACCTTCGCGCGGGCGGACTCGCCCAGAGTGCCCGTCTGCCAGTCCACGATCTCCTCGCCCTCCAGCACCTGCTGGTACGGGGTGCTGACCTCCTCGCCGATGCGGGACGGCGTGGGATGGGCGAGGCGGATGCCGTGATCGTCGGTGATCACGACGAACAGCGCGCCGGTGCGTGCCGCGACGCCGGACGCGATGCGCTGCAGGTCGCCGTCGCGGAGGGCGTCGGCATCCGGCGCCTGATCTGATGCCGAGATGCGGGAGACCTCGTCACGGACCTGCGGGTCCTCCGCCAGCGTGCGGGCGATGCCGAGCGCGGTCGATTCGGCGTCGGCGCGCAGCTGCTGCACGGCGAGCACCAGGTAGACACTGGTGCACAGCACGACGACGAGAACAACGGTGGCGAGGTGAAGCAGCAGGGCGCGCGTGGCGAAGCGCGGCCTCATCGACGTCGTCTTTCCGGGCACCGGTGCTCCTCTCGCGCAATATGCGCAGAACTCACGCTACGCGCACAACGGCCGGGAATGCGGGATACCGCACCCGGGGAGCGTCGATTCCCTAGTCTCTTCAGGATCCGTCATCGCCGACGGAGATACGACGAAGGAGTCAACGCATGCCTGATGCGCTCACCGGCCTGCTCTCGGCCGCCGACGAGGCGCCCACGTACGATGTGGCGTTCGTGCCACCGGAATGGGTGCTCGTCCTTCTCGGATTCACCATGGTCCTGGCGTTCATGACGCTCATCATGACCAAGCGGCTCACGCCCATGGTCGCCCTGATCCTCGTGCCGACGGCGTTCGGCCTGTTCGCGGGCGCCGGCCTCGGTCTGGGCGACATGATCCTCGACTCGATCGGCAAGATGGCGCCGACGGCTGCGCTGCTGATGTTCGCGATCATGTTCTTCGGGATCATGATCGACGTGGGCCTGTTCGACCCGCTCATCCGTGTGATCACACGCCTGCTCGGCGACGATCCGGCCAAGGTCGTTCTCGGCACGGCCATCCTCGCCGGGGCGGTGTCGCTCGACGGAGACGGCTCCACGACCTTCATCATCACGACCTCGGCGATGCTGCCGATCTACCTGCGTCTCGGAATGAGCCCGGTCGTCCTCACCTGCGTCGCCGGTCTCATGAACGGCACGCTGAACATCGTGCCGTGGGGCGGACCGACTGTTCGCGCGGCGACGGCTCTGGGACTGCAGCCGACCGACATCTTCGTGCCGATGCTGCCGGCGCTGGGCGCCGGGCTCGTCGTGACGCTGGGCTTCGCCTGGATCCTCGGCCTGCAGGAGCGCCGCCGTCTCGGGCGTCTCGACTCCGAAGGACTGCTCACGAGTGCCGACGGGGGCGCCCTGTCGACCGTGCCGAGGATCTTCCGCGGCGCAGAGCCCAAGCCGGGCGCGCGCGCCTCGCTGCACACGGGCAACGTCGTCGTGGTCGCCGGCGGTCACGGCCCGGTCGCCGCCGCGAGCGTCGACCCCGCAGACACCGCGATGGCCGACACGATGCTGGATCCGGCTCGCACCACGCTCCGTCCGAAGCTGATCTGGTTCAACCTGGTGCTCACCGTGGCCGTGATGGTGCTGCTGGTGCTCGACATCCTGCCGCTGCCCTACGTGTTCATGGTCGGTGCGGGTATCGCCCTCCTGCTCAACTTCCGCACCATCAAGGACCAGGCGTCCGAGATCGTCGCGCACGCCCCCAGCATCGTCGGCGTCGTCTCCATGGTCATCGCCGCCGGCGTCCTCGTGGGCGTGCTCACCGGCACCGGAATGGTCGACGCCATGGCGAACTGGATCACGAATGTGCTCCCGCCCGCTCTCGGACCGTTCCTCGCGCCCATCACCGGCATCCTGTCGATCCCGTTCACGTTCTTCATGTCGAACGACGCGTTCTACTACGGCATCCTGCCGGTGCTCTCGCAGAGCGCAGCGCACTTCGGGATCGACCCGGTCGAGATGGCGAGAGCGTCGATCACGGGCCAGCCCGTGCACCTGCAGAGCCCGCTCGTCCCCGCGATCCTGCTGCTGGTCTCGCTCGCGAGCGTGAACCTGGGCGACCATCACCGCAAGGTGCTGTGGCGCGCCGCGATCGTCTCGCTTGTGATGCTCGGCGTCGGCATGGTCACGGGCGCGATCCCGTTCTTCGTGGCGCAGTGAACGACGAAGAGGGATGCCGGACACCCGGCATCCCTCTTCGCGTGCGCTGATCAGATCGAGTAGTCGGGTGCGGCCAGCAGGTGCGCCAGGTTCTCGCCGGCGACGCGAGAGCGCGCCTTGGCGGGGATGCCGGTGAGCACCGAGTCGGCGGGGGCGTCCTTCGTGACAACGGCGTTCGCGCCGATCGCGGTACCCGCGCCGATCACGATGGGGCCGAGGATCTTCGCGCCGGCTCCGACGACGACGCCGTCTTCCAGCGTCGGGTGCCGTTTGCCGGAGTCGCGGGTGCGGCCGCCGAGCGTGACGCCGTGATAGAGCATCACGTCGTCGCCGATCTCCGCGGTCTCGCCGATCACCACGCCCATGCCGTGGTCGATGAAGAAGCGACGGCCGATGGTCGCGCCGGGGTGGATCTCGACCCCGGTCAGCCAGCGGCTGACCTGGGAGCCGAGGCGGGCGGGGAAGCGCAGTCCGCGCACCCACAGGGCGTGGTTCACCCGATGCGCCCAGATGGCGTGCAGACCGGGGTACAGGATCGCGATCTCGAGTCCGCCGCGGGCTGCGGGGTCGCGAAGCCGGGCGGATGCGACGTCCTCGCGCATCCGCCCGACCCACATCGGAAGGTGCATCAGTCCTCGCGAAGGTCCTCGAACAGCGCAGTGGAGAGGTAGCGCTCACCGGTGTCGGGGATGATCACGACGATCTTCTTGCCCGCGTTCTCGGGGCGGGCGGCGACCTGCAGCGCAGCCCAGGCGGCGGCGCCGCTGGAGATGCCGACGAGCAGGCCCTCGCGCGCGGCGAGTGCACGCGAGGTCGCCAGTGCGTCTTCGAACTCGACTGTCACGACCTCGTCGTAGACCGTGGTGTCGAGGATGGGCGGCACGAAGTTCGGGCCGATGCCCTGGATCTTCGCGGGCCCGGGCGTGCCCTGCGAGAGCAGCGGCGACGCGGTCGGCTCGACGGCGATGACCTGCACGCCGGGCTTGCGCTCCTTGAGCACCTGTCCGACACCGGTGATGGTGCCGCCAGTGCCGATGCCGGCGACGAAGATGTCGACCTCGCCGTCGGTGTCGCGCCAGATCTCCTCGGCGGTGGTCTCGCGGTGAATCTGCGCGTTGGCCGCGTTCTCGAACTGGTGGGCGAGGATCGCACCGGGGGTGTCGGCGGCGATGCGCTCGGCCTCGGCGACGGCGCCCTTCATGCCCACGGTGGGGTCCGTCAGTACGAGCTCGGCGCCGAACGCCTTCAGCAGGACTCGGCGCTCCTTCGACATGGATGCGGGCATGGTCAGGATGACCTTGTAGCCGCGGGCAGCTCCGACCAGCGACAGGGCGATGCCGGTGTTGCCGCTCGTGGCCTCGACGATCGTGCCGCCCGGCTTCAGCGAGCCGTCCTTCTCGGCTGCGTTGATGATCGCGATGCCGAGACGGTCCTTGACGCTGGAGCCGGGGTTGAAGTACTCGAGCTTCGCGAGGACCTCGGAGCCGAGGCCCTCGGTCACGTGGTTCAGACGGACCAGCGGCGTGTTGCCGAACGCGGTCGTGATGTCGGAATGGATGCCGGGCATGTGTGAGCCTTTCCAAGACGGGGTGACTGCCGCAAGCCTAGGGGAGCATGCTTTGCGCAGCGCATATGTGACGGACCGTTGCGCTCTACGCTGGAGAGCATGCCCGACACCACCATCGCCGCGCTCGTGCGCGCCGCCGCGCAGCGCCTCGCGGAGGCCGGCGTTCCCGATCCCCAGGTCGATGCGGAGCTTCTCGCGGCCCACGTCTTCGGCATCCGCCGTGGAGAGGTGCAGGCGGCGATCATCCGCGGCGACGCCGCGTCGGATGCCGATGCGGCGGCGTTCGAAGCCGTGATCGCTCGTCGCAGCGCCCGAGAGCCGCTTCAGCACATCACCGGCACCGCGCCGTTCCGTCACCTCGAGCTCGCGGTCGGACCCGGTGTCTTCGTGCCGCGACCCGAGACCGAGACGGTGGTGCAGTACGCGATCGACGCGCTGCTCAACGATGCCGAACCCGAGCCGATCGGCATCGATCTCGGCACGGGCAGCGGAGCGATCGCGCTCGCGATGGCGACCGAGGTGCCGCACGCTCGGGTGTACGCGGCCGAGCTGTCGCCCGACGCCTTCCCATGGGCGCAGCGCAACGCCGCCGGCGTCGACAACCTCACGCTGGTGAACGACGACCTGGCGCACGCGTTCCGCGAGCTCGACGGCACGGCATCCGTCGTCATCTCCAATCCGCCCTATGTGCCCGACGCGGCGATCCCTCGTGACCCCGAGGTGCGGCTGTTCGACCCGGCGATGGCCCTGTACGGGGGAGAGGACGGGCTGGACGTCGTCCGCATCCTCAGCACGAGGGGGCTCGAGCTCCTGCGCGCCGGCGGGCTGCTCGTGATCGAGCACGGCGAGCTGCAGGGCGAGCAGATCCGCAGCATCCTGACCGCCGACGGGTGGCGGGCAGCCGCCACGCACCGCGATCTCACCCTCCGCGACCGGGTGACGACCGCTCTGCGCCCGTGACCTGCGGTCGTACAGACGCCCACGACTAGAATCGACACGTCATGTCTTCCATCTTCGACTGCGGTGACGAGTCGCAGCTGCTCGCCGGTATGCGCCATGCGCGTCAGGCCATCAGCCGCGGTGAGCTCATCGTCATCCCCACCGACACCGTCTACGGCGTCGCGGCCGACGCGTTCTCGCCCACGGCCGTCCAGCGCCTCCTCGATGCGAAGGGCCGGGGGCGCGACCAGCCGCCGCCCGTGCTCATCGGCTCGCCCGAGACGCTCGTCGCTCTGGCGGAGAGCGTGCCGGAGCCCGTGCAGCGGCTGATCGACGCCTTCTGGCCGGGCGGCCTCACGATCGTGCTCCCCGCGCAGCCATCGCTGGTCTGGGACCTGGGTGAGACGAAGGGCACCGTCGCGGTGCGCATGCCGGAAGGGCGGGTCGCACTCGAGCTGCTGGCCGAGACGGGCCCCCTGGCGGTCTCCAGCGCGAACCTCACAGGTCATCCGGCCGCGGTCTCGGCCGCGGAGGCCGAGCAGATGCTGGGCGACAGCGTCGCGGTGTACCTCGACGGCGGACCCAGTGGAGAGGGCGTGGCGTCGACCATCATCGATGCCACCTCGCTCGTGACGCGCGGGGGAGAGGCGGATGCTCCTCAGGTCCGCATCCTGAGGCAGGGTGCGGTGAGCCGCGCCCAGCTCGAGGAGATCCTCGGCGACCTGCTCGAGCCGGAGTCCGCGCCCGCGCCCGAGGCGGACGGGGATTCGTGAAGCAGTACCTCTTCACGATCATCCTCACCGCCGCGATCACCTTCACGCTGACCGCGGTGGTGTGGCGTCTGAGCCTGCGGTTCAAGCTCTACCCGGGCATCCGCGAGCGCGACGTGCACAAGACCCCGACCCCCCGCCTCGGCGGAGTCGCGATCTTCCTCGGCATCGCGGCGGCCTTCGGCGTCTCCGCGGCGAACCCGTTCTTCTCGACGATCTGGATGCCGCCGCAGGCGATGTGGTCGATCCTCGCCGCGGCTCTCCTGATCGCGGTGATCGGAGTGGTCGACGACCTCTGGGACCTCGACTGGATGATCAAGCTGGGCGCCCAGTTCCTGGCGGCCGGCGTCATCACGATCGGCGGGGGACTGCAGATCCTCTCGCTGCCCTTCGGCGACATGCTCGTGTTCTCGAGCTGGCTCAGCATCACGATGACCATGTTCGCGATCGTGATCGTCATGAACGCGGTGAACTTCATCGACGGGCTGGACGGGCTGGTCGCGGGCGTCTGCCTGATCTCGAACGGCGTGTTCTTCGCCTACTCCTACATCGTCACCCGAGACACCGGCGCGTCGAGCTTCTTCAACCTCTCCACCTTTCTCGCCGCGGTGCTGATCGGAGCCTGCCTCGGCTTCCTCCCGATGAACTGGAGTCCCGCGAAGATCTTCATGGGCGACTCGGGCGCGCTCGTGCTCGGCCTGCTGATGGCGACCTCGGCCATCTCTCTGACCGGTCAGCTCGACCCGTCCGTCATCGACCCGGAGCGCATCGGGCGCTCCGGGCTCCTCGGCGCGTTCATCCCGATCCTCCTCCCGCTGCTCGTGGTGCTCCTGCCGCTGCTCGACTTCGGCCTCGCCGTGCTGCGGCGCATGAGCGCCGGACGGTCGCCGTTCTCACCCGACCGCAAGCACCTGCACCACCGGATGCTCGATCTCGGCCATCGCGACCGCGACGCCGTCCTGATCTTCTACGCCTGGACCGCCGTGATCTCGCTCGCGGTGCTGCTGATGTACGTCGGCGCGCGCGAGGACTGGCCAGGGCAGTACCTGCCCGGGGTCGGCTTCGGCGTCGTCGGCATCGCGGCCTGCCTCGTGATCACGCTCAACCCCACCCGCAGCCGCAAGAAGGCGGGTGCTGCGGCATCCGAGAGCACCGCCGCCCCAGACCAGAACACCGTGGAGCCCTGATGAGCCCGAGTCCCGTTTCCAGCACGCCGATCCTGCGGCGCACCCTGATCTGGTCGGCGGTGGCCACAGCTGTCCTCGCGGTGATCGCCGGGGTCGTCGGCTTCGTGGTCGCACAGGGCTCTGGCCTTGCCAGCGGCCTCCTGGGCGTTCTGATCGCGGCCCTGTTCCTCGCGATCACGGGCATCAGCATCCTCGTCGCCAACCGCTGGTACGGCGAGCCGCTGTACGTGCAGCTGTTCTTCGCGATCGTGCTCGGCGGATGGCTCGTCAAGCTCGGCGTCTTCTTCCTCGTGATGGTGCTCGTGAGCGGTCAGCCGTGGATCCATCCGACCGTGTTCCTGCTCTCGATCGTCGCCGGGGTGCTGATGTCGCTCGTGATCGACGTCGTCGTCCTGATGAGGATGCGTCTGCCCGTCGTGAGCGACGCGTCGCTGCCCACCGAGGTGCCGGAAGACCGTGCGCCGGGGGCTGCGAATCGTACTCCTGACAACGGTCCGGCGTCTTAGGCAACCCTCAGATTCTGATAGGGTTGACACGTGCCCGCCGCTCGTCCGCGAGCGCTTGCGCTGTGAAGCACACCGACCATCGTCGCCCCGGTTCTGACCGGTGCCCCGAAGCTGGAGCCCGCGCTGTTCAATCTTGCTGCGACCCTGATGCCCAAACTCGCCTCCGACGGCGAGTTCCACGGACCGTCGATCGATGAGTTCTTCCCGGATGCCGTCTTCCAGATCGGCACGCTGGTCATCCACCGCATCCACCTCATCCAGTTCCTGGCCACGGCGATCGTCGTGCTCGTCCTCTGGCTCGGCACGCGGAAGATGCGCGTCGTCCCCGGTCGCTTCCAGAGCGTCGTCGAGATGGGCCTGGACTTCGTCCGCGTGAACATCGCGGAGGATCTGCTGGGTCGCAAGGACGGGCGTCGGTTCCTGCCGATCCTGACCACGCTCTTCTTCATGATCCTGTTCATGAACCTCACGGGCATCATCCCGTTCCTGAACATCGCCGGCACGAGCATCATCGCCGTCCCTCTTCTGCTCGCGGTGATCAGCTACGTGACGTTCATCTACGCCGGCATCAAGAAGAGCCCCAAGAACTTCTTCAAGAACTCGCTGTTCCCCTCGGGCGTGCCGCCGTTCCTCTACATCATCGTCACGCCGCTCGAGATCATCTCGACCTTCATCATCCGGCCCGTCACGCTGACTCTCCGACTGCTGATGAACATGATCGTCGGGCACCTGATGCTCGTGCTGTTCTTCTCGGCGACGCAGTTCTTCGTGTTCACCCTCGGCAGCGGGTGGATCGCTCTCGGCGCCGGAACCCTCGCCTTCGGCTTCGCCTTCACCCTGTTCGAGGTCCTCGTGGCCTTCCTGCAGGCCTACGTCTTCACCATCCTCACCGCGGTCTACATCCAGCTCGCGGTCGCAGAAGAGCACTGAGCGGGTCGGCAACAACTGCCTTCCCACCCAACGAAAGGAAAAACCCGTGGACGCAACTACGGTTCTCGCTGAAATCTCCGGCAACATCGGCACCGTGGGCTACGGCCTCGCAGCCATCGGCCCGGCCATCGGCGTCGGCATCGTCGTCGGCAAGACGATCGAGGGTGTCGCCCGTCAGCCCGAGCTGGCCGGCCGCCTGCAGGTTCTGATGTGGATCGGTATCGCCTTCACCGAGGCGCTCGCCTTCATCGGCATCGCGACCTACTTCATCTTCCAGTCCTGACCGCCAGTTTCGATAAGGAGACAGGATGCTGAACGCTCTTGTCACGTCCGCTGCGGAGGAGGCGGGTCACAACCCGCTGCTCCCCGAGTGGTACGACATCATCTGGTCGGGCCTCTGCTTCATCATCATCCTGCTGGTGGTGTGGAAGGTCGCACTGCCCAAGATGTACGCACTGCTCGACGCGCGCTCTGCCGCGATCGAGGGGAACATCGCCAAGGCCGACGAGGCTCAGAAGCAGGCTGAGGCCGCGCTCGAGGAGTACACGCGTCAGCTCGCCGAGGCTCGCACCGAGGCCGGTGAGATCCGTGAGGCCGCCCGCGAGGACGGCAAGAAGATCGTCGCCGAGGCGAAGGATGCCGCGTCCGGTGAGGCCGCACGCATCACCGCGACCGCTCACACGCAGATCGAGGCCGAGCGTCAGGCTGCTCTGGTCTCGCTGCGCACCGAGGTCGGCTCGCTCGCTCTCGACCTCGCCGGCGGCGTGGTCGGCGAGACGCTCTCCGACGATGCTCGTGCGACCGCTGTCGTCGACCGGTTCCTCGCGGACCTCGAGGCGGCCAAGTAATGGGCAGCGCGACCACTCAGGCACTCGCGGCATCCACTCAGGCGCTTGCCGCGGCGTCGGGCGTCAGCATCGACACTGCGCGGGAGCTCTTCGCCGCAGCACGCGCCGTTGGCGACTCGTCGCATCTGAGCGGCGCGCTCGCTGACCCCTCGGCTCCGGCCGAGGCACGGCAGAACGTCGTGGCAGCGGTGTTCGGCGGATACTCGCAGAACGCGCAGAATGTTCTGCGGGCTGTCGTGGCCGAACGCTGGTCGTCGGCTGCCGAGCTCGTCGACGGCATCGAGGAGCTCGCGATCCGCGCCACGGCGATCGCAGACCCTCAGGCCGACATCGAGGCGGAACTGTTCGGTTTCTCCCGCGTGATCGCCGCGAATCCCGAGCTTGAGCTCGCCCTGGGCAGCAGCCTCGGAGGAGCAGACGCTCGGGGAGCTCTCGTCGAGCGTCTTCTCACCGACGGCGTCAGCGCCGGTTCGACCCTGATCGTCTCGTCGCTGGTTCGCCAGCCGCGCGAGCGTCGCATCCGCCAGCTGCTGAACCGCGCGATCAACATCGTGTCGGCTCAGCGCGGCCGCCGGGTCGCGACGGTGCACAGCGCAACGCCGCTCAGCGATGCGCAGCGCGCCCGTCTCGGTGCTGCTCTGTCGAGCCGCTATGAGGGCGAGGTCTCGCTGAACGTGGTCATCGACCCCACCGTGGTCGGAGGCCTGCGCGTGCAGATCGCCGATGACGTCATCGACGGAAGCATCTCCGCCCGACTCGCCGATCTTCGCCAGAAGCTCGTCGGCTAACACGACTTCGCGCGGGGAACCGCGCACCCAGATACAAAGGGAAGACAATGGCAGAACTATCGATCAGCCCCGACGTCATCCGTGACGCGCTGAAGGACTTCGCCGCAGCATACGAGCCCACAGGGGCCGCCGCGACCGAGGTCGGCACCGTCATCGACGCCGCTGATGGCATCGCGCACGTCGAAGGACTGCCCGGTGTCATGGCGAACGAGCTCGTCACCTTCGCCGACGGCACCAAGGGACTCGCGCTGAACCTCGACGAGCACGAGATCGGCGTGGTCGTCCTCGGCGACTTCACCGGCATCCAGGCCGGCATGGAGGTCACCCGCACCGGTGAGGTCCTCTCGGTCCCCGTCGGCGACGGCTACCTCGGCCGCGTCGTCGACCCCCTCGGCAACCCGATCGACGGCCTCGGCGCCATCGCGACCGAGGGCGTCCGCGAGCTCGAGCTCCAGGCACCCGGCGTTATGCAGCGCAAGTCGGTGCACGAGCCGATGCAGACCGGCATCAAGGCCATCGACGCGATGATCCCGGTCGGCCGTGGTCAGCGTCAGCTGATCATCGGCGACCGCCAGACCGGCAAGACGGCCATCGCGATCGACACGATCATCAACCAGAAGGCCAACTGGGAGTCGGGCGACGTCAACAAGCAGGTTCGCTGCATCTACGTCGCGATCGGCCAGAAGGGCTCGACCATCGCCTCGGTGAAGGGCGCGCTCGAAGAGGCCGGAGCTCTGGAGTACACCACGATCGTGGCGGCTCCGGCATCCGACCCCGCCGGCTTCAAGTACCTGGCTCCGTACACGGGCTCGGCCATCGGCCAGCACTGGATGTACGGCGGCAAGCACGTCCTCATCATCTTCGACGACCTGTCGAAGCAGGCCGAGGCCTACCGCGCCGTGTCCCTTCTGCTGCGCCGCCCGCCGGGCCGCGAGGCATACCCGGGTGACGTGTTCTACCTGCACTCCCGTCTGCTCGAGCGCTGCGCGAAGCTGTCCGACGAGCTCGGCGCGGGTTCGATGACCGGCCTGCCGATCATCGAGACCAAGGCGAACGACGTCTCGGCGTACATCCCGACCAACGTGATCTCGATCACCGACGGCCAGATCTTCCTCCAGTCCGACCTCTTCAACGCCAACCAGCGTCCTGCGGTCGACGTGGGTATCTCGGTCTCGCGAGTCGGTGGTGACGCTCAGGTCAAGTCGATCAAGAAGGTCTCCGGAACCTTGAAGCTGGAGCTCGCGCAGTACCGCTCGCTCGAGGCGTTCGCGATGTTCGCGTCCGACCTCGACCAGGCCTCGCGTCGTCAGCTCTCGCGCGGTGCGCGCCTGACTGAGCTGCTCAAGCAGCCCCAGTACTCGCCGTACCCCGTCGAGGAGCAGGTCGTCTCGATCTGGGCCGGAACCAACGGCAAGCTCGACTCGATCGAGGTCGAGGACGTGCTGCGCTTCGAGCGCGAGCTGCTCGACTACCTGCGTCGCAACACCAAGGTGCTCGACACCCTGCGCGAGACGAACGTCCTGGACGACGACACCGTCGCCGAGCTGAACAAGCAGACGGACGCGTTCATCCTGGAGTTCCAGGGCGGCAAGGGTCACGCGATCGGCGCCCCTGGTCACGAGGAGCACGCCGCAGCCGAGGCTGAGGACGTCAACCAGGAGAAGATCGTCAAGGGTCGTCGCGCGTAATCGCGCGAAGGTACTGATTCATGGGCGCTCAACTCAGGGTCTACAAGCAGAAGATCTCTTCTGCTCAGACGACCAAGAAGATCACGAAGGCGATGGAACTCATCGCGGCTTCGCGCATCCAGAAGGCGATGGCACGCGTCAAGGCGTCCAGCCCCTTCGCGCGTGCCGTGACGAGGGCCGTGTCCGCCGTCGCGACGCACTCGAACGTCGACCACCCGCTCACCCGCGAGCCCGAGAACATCCGCCGCTCCGCGGTCGTGATCTTCTCGTCCGACCGCGGTCTCGCAGGAGCCTTCAACTCGCAGATCCTCCGTGAGGGTCTCGAGGTGGCGGAGCTCCTGCGCTCGGAGGGCAGGGAGCCGGTGTTCTACCTCGTGGGCCGCAAGGCCGTCGGGTACTTCCAGTTCCGTCGCATCGCGTCAGCTGCGGAGTGGACCGGCGACACCGACACCCCGTCCTTCCACACCGCGGAGGAGATCTCGGCCACGCTGCTCGAGGCCTTCACCCGCGGGGGAGAGGCCGGTGGCGTCGACGAGATCCACCTCGTGTTCAACCGTTTCGTCAGCATGATGACGCAGGAGCCGGAGTCCGTGCGCCTGCTTCCGCTGGAGATCGCGGAGGCCGACGACTCGGAGGCCGGCAGCACCGTCTACCCGCTGTACGAGTTCGAGCCGGATGCCGAGACCGTTCTCGACGCGATCCTGCCGGTGTACATCCAGAGCCGCGTCTTCAACGCTCTCCTGCAGTCGTCCGCCGCCAAGCAGGCCGCGACGCAGAAGGCGATGAAGTCGGCCAGCGACAACGCCGACAAGCTCATCACCGACTACACCCGTCTGCGCAACAACGCGCGCCAGGCGGAGATCACGCAGCAGATCGCAGAGATCGTCGGCGGCGCCGACGCCCTCTCGTCGAGCAAATAGACCATCAGGAGAGAGACGAAAATGACCCCCACCGCCACGGCTGACAAGCCGGCGACCGCGGTCGCCGGGCGCGTCGCACGCGTCAACGGTCCGGTTGTCGATATCGAGTTCCCGCACGACTCGATCCCCGACATCTACAACGCGCTGAAGACCACGATCGCCATCGGCGACGAGTCCACCGAGATCACGCTCGAGGTCGCGCAGCACCTCGGCGACGACCTCGTCCGCGCCATCGCCCTCAAGCCGACCGACGGCATCGTCCGCGGCCAGGAGGTTCGCGACACCGGTGAGGCCATCTCGGTCCCCGTCGGCGACGTGACCAAGGGCAAGGTCTTCAACGTGATCGGCGAGGTCCTCAACGCCGAGCCCGGTGAGACGATCGAGGTGACCGAGCGCTGGCCCATCCACCGCAAGGCTCCCAACTTCGACCAGCTCGAGTCGAAGACGACGATGTTCGAGACGGGCATCAAGTCGATCGACCTCCTCACCCCCTACGTGCAGGGTGGAAAGATCGGCCTGTTCGGCGGTGCCGGTGTCGGCAAGACCGTCCTCATCCAGGAGATGATCCAGCGCGTCGCGCAGGACCACGGTGGTGTGTCGGTGTTCGCCGGTGTCGGCGAGCGCACCCGTGAGGGCAACGACCTGATCCACGAGATGGAGGAGGCGGGCGTCTTCGACAAGACCGCCCTCGTCTTCGGCCAGATGGACGAGCCGCCGGGGACGCGTCTGCGCGTCGCACTGTCGGCTCTGACGATGGCGGAGTACTTCCGCGACGTGCAGAAGCAGGACGTGCTGCTCTTCATCGACAACATCTTCCGCTTCACGCAGGCCGGCTCCGAGGTCTCCACGCTGCTGGGCCGCATGCCCTCCGCCGTGGGCTACCAGCCGAACCTGGCCGACGAGATGGGTCTCCTCCAGGAGCGCATCACGTCGACCCGCGGTCACTCGATCACCTCGCTGCAGGCGATCTACGTGCCGGCCGACGACTACACCGACCCGGCTCCGGCGACCACGTTCGCCCACCTCGACGCCACCACCGAGCTCTCTCGTGAGATCGCGTCGAAGGGTCTGTACCCGGCCATCGACCCGCTGACCTCGACGTCGCGCATCATGGACCCCCGCTACTTGGGCGAGGACCACTACCGCGTCGCCACCACGGTCAAGCAGATCCTCCAGAAGAACAAGGAGCTGCAGGAGATCATCGCCATCCTCGGTGTCGACGAGCTCTCCGAGGAAGACAAGATCGTCGTGGCCCGTGCCCGTCGCATCCAGCAGTTCCTCTCGCAGAACACCTACATGGCCAAGAAGTTCACGGGTGTCGAGGGCTCGACCGTCCCGCTCAAGGAGACCATCGAGTCGTTCGATGCGATCTGCCGCGGTGACTTCGACCACGTCGCCGAGCAGGCCTTCTTCAACGTGGGTGGCATCTCCGACGTCGAAGAGCAGTGGGCGAAGATCCAGAAGGAGAACGCCTGATCATGGCGCTGCATGTCAGCCTCGTCTCCGCCGAGGCGGAGGTCTGGACGGGAGAGGCGAGCCTCGTGGTCGCCAAGACCGTCGAGGGCGAGATCGGCTTCATGACCGGACACGAGCCGGTGCTGGCGATCCTCGCTGAAGGCCAGGTCCGTATCACCCAGGAAGACGGCACCAAGGTGCTGGCCAACGCTCAGGACGGATTCCTCTCCATGGAGGGGAACAACCTGACGATCGTGGCCGGCAACGCGGCACTCATCGCCTGATCCGATTTCCGTCCGAAGCGCAAGGTCCCCTCGGGGCCTTGCGCTTCGGCGTGTACCCGGAGGTCTCATGAAGATCCTGCTCCCTCCCTCGGAGACCAAGCATCCCGGCGGGTCCGGCGCACCTCTCGCCGTCGACGAGCTGGAGCTGCCCAGCCTCGCGGGGGAGCGCCACGCGGTCATCGACGCCCTCGTCGATCTGGCCGCCAACGAAGAGGCGGCCCGCAAGGTGCTCGGTCTCAGCCCGCGACAGGCGGGGGACGTGGAGCACAATCGGATGCTGCGCTCCGCAGCCACGATGCCGGCGGCCGATCGCTACACGGGTGTTCTCTACGACGCGCTCGATGCCGGCTCGCTGTCGGCAGCATCGCGACGTTGGCTCGGCGCCCATGTCTGGATCCACTCCGCACCTTTCGGCCCGGTCGGCGCTCTCGACGCGATTCCCGCCTATCGGCTCTCGGCAGGGACGTCACTGCCCGGTGTGCAGGCGCTCCGCCGCCACTGGGCGCAGGCCACGACGTCTGCGATCGCGGAGGAGTCTCCGTCGTTCGTCCTCGATCTCCGGAGCGAGGCGTATGTGGCGCTCGGTCCCGTTCCGGCATCCGTCCCCTCCGCCTATGTCCGCGTCGTCACCGCGCACGGGCGGGCGCTCAACCACTTCAACAAGAAGTCCAAAGGGCTTCTCGTGCGAGCACTCGCGGAGCAGCGTCCGCGGTTCGGCACGCTGAGAGGGCTGCGCGCGTGGGCGGCGACGAACGGCATCCTCTTCACCGATACCGATGAAGAGGGTGTTCTCGAGCTCGTCGTCGACGAATGACCCCGTGTAACGCGTAGGTAAATGCTTCGCGCGGCGTCGTTGCCTCCACTTTGGCGGTGTGGGAGAGTAGTGGGTGCTCGGCCCGGGCACGGGCCGCATTAGGAGGGAATTCCCATGTCTAACGATGCAACCGGTCCCGCGGATCCGACCAGCGGCGATCAGACCGGCGCGGCCAACGTGCCGCCGGCACCCCCCGCTGCTCCGTCTGCTCCCGTTCCGCCCGCTCAGGGTCAGCCCGCACCGGGCTACGGCCAGGCTCCGGGTTATGGTCAGCCCGCTCCGGCGTACGGTCAGCCCGCTCCTGGTTACGGTCAGCCGTTGCAGGGCGCTCCCGCTCCCGGCTACGGCGCACCCGCCGGCGCTCCTTACGGCGCTCAGCCGGGTTACGGTGCGGCAGTGCAGCCGAACATCACCATCAACCTCTGGCTGTCGGTGTTCTTCGGCTGGATCCCCGCGCTGATCTTCTTCCTCATCGAGAAGGACAAGGTCGCGCCCAACTACCAGCGCGCGAACGCGGCGAACCTGAACTTCCAGATCGTCCTCGCGATCGCCTACGCGGCGTGCGTGGTGCTGAGCTTCGTGATCATCGGCGCGTTCCTGCTGCCGCTGGTCAGCCTGGCGCAGCTGATCATCGGAATCATCCACGCGATCAACGTCCCGCCGCAGCTCGCGGCCGGCCAGGAGGGCAAGTTCTACCTGGCGCCCAACTGGGTCAAGTAGTTCTGTCCCGAGAAAGGCCTTCGACCCGCAGTCGGAGGCCTTTCTCGCGCTGAGCGCGGATCTGAGCGAGCGTCCGCCGATAGCATGGCCGATGCGGAGCGTGCTCCAATGCGGGGCGAGAGCCGCCCCCACGACCAGAGAAATGTGAGTCTCATGGGTTACGACGGATACGAGAGCGGCGCCTACGCGTTCCTCGGCATCTACTTCACCATCATCCTCATCAGCAGCGTGATCGGCTATGTGGTCGGCTCCTTCCTGATGATGAAGATCTTCGACAAGGCCGGCATCACGGACAGATGGCGTGCGTGGGTCCCTGTCTACAACACGATGATCTTCCTGAAGCTCGGCGACGTGAGTCCGTGGCTGCTCCTCTACTGCATCGGCGGAACGATCCTGCTCGCCTGGATCGGCATCGGCGTTCTCTTCGCCATCGCCATGCAGGTGCTGCTGATCCTGGCCGCGTGGCGTATCGGCCTCAAGCTGCAGAAGGACTCGGTATGGGTGGTTCTGTTCATCTTCCTCCCTGTCGTGTGGATGGCGATCGTGGCGTTCGACAGCTCGCGCTGGAATCCGAACATCGTGCCGGCCTCGTGGGCGGGTAACGGCTTCTTCGCCGACCGGACTGTCTGGCAGGGCGTGCCCGTGCAGGCAGGCGCAGCTCCGCAGGGATATGGTCAGCCCGGCTACGGCGCTCCGCAGGGCTATGGCGCTCCGCAGGGCTACGGCGCTCCGCAGGGCTACGGCGCTCCGCAGGGCTATGGCGCTCCGCAGGGCTACGGCCAGCCCGGTTACGGCCAGCCGGTTCCTCCGGCGCAGCCCGGATACGGCGCACCTCAGGGGTATGCGCAGCCGGGGTACGGTGCTCCTGTTCCTCCTGCGCAGCCGAGCTACGGTCAGCCCGCCGCGCCCCAGCCTCCCGTCTTCCCGCCGCGCGCCCCGCAGCCGCCGTCGGCCCCTCCGGCAGCACCCCAGCCGCCTGCGGCTCCGCCTGCGGCGCCCCAGCCTCCTGCTCCGCCGGTGCCGCCGGTCCCGCCGGCCGATCCGATGCAACCGCCGGCCTGAGCCGGTCTCTTCGCAGGGCCCTCGACTTCGGTCGAGGGCCCTGCGTCGTCACATGCGCCGTCCTGCGCGCGATAACGTGGGAGTCATGGTCATCACGCCGACGAGGGATCACGAGTCCACTACGATGTGTCTGTATCCTGAGGCCCCGAAGATCGCCGCAGGCAGTTCGGAGGCGGCACGTGGCTGAGACGACGACCAAGAGACGCGGCATCGATGCCGGGGGTCGGCGGTTCCAGCTCGAATGGGCCGGCGTCACAGACGTCGGCCTGCGCCGCGACACCAACCAGGACTCCTTCTTCGCGGAGTACCCGCTGTTCATCGTCGCCGACGGCATGGGCGGACACGCGGGGGGCGAGATCGCCAGTCAGCGCACGATCGCTCGTCTCGAGGCGCTGCTGGCCGAGGGCCAGGTGAACCGGCCGGGGATCGAAAGCGCTCTCGAGCTGGTGGTGGGGGACATCGCCGCCCACCCGGAGACGACCGACGAGGGCACGGGGACGACTCTGACGGGCGTGTTCCTCGAAGCAGACGGCGACGACCTGCACTGGGTGGCGCTCAACATCGGCGACTCCCGGGTGTATCTTCTGCGCGAAGGTCGTCTGGTGCAGGTGACGACCGACCATTCGGTCGTGCAGGAGCTGATCGCAGCCGGGAAGATCAGCCCGGATGAGGCCGAAGGCCATCCCTACAGCAACGTGATCACGAGGGCCGTCGGAGCGAGCGAGCTCACCGCGCCGGACTATGTCACGATCGACGTGCGCGCAGGTGATCGCTTCGTCATCTGCTCCGACGGTCTGACGAAGGAACTCACCGACTACGGCATCCAGCACTTCCTCAACGAGAACGCCGATCCCGGCGCAGCGGTCGACGCGATGCTCGCCGCCGCCTTGGAGAACGGCGGCAGGGACAACGTGACGCTCGTCATCGTGCAGGTCGCAGGCGACTCTTCCTCCACCGAAGAAACCTCTGAGCATTGACTCGTGATCCCCGGTGAAGTCTGGGGATAGCTTCAATCGGCGCTCGGTCGATGGTGTGCACTGATGGCATGGATTCTCTGCCGATCGCGATTCCCGCTGCGCCCGCCGACGTGAAGCGCCCCCCTGTGCCGTTCATGGCGGCGCTCGTCCCCGTGGCGGGCGGCGTGGTGATGTGGCTCGTCACGGGCTCGTTGTTCGCCCTGTGCTTCGCCGCACTCGGCCCGCTGATGATCGTGGCGTCGCTGATCGACGGTGCCAGGGCGCGTCGTCGGGCGCGTCGCGTCGCCGAGACGGAGAGCGAGGCGTCATGGGTGCGCGCTGAGGAAGAACTGCGCCGCAGGCACGACGAGGAGCGCGACCTGTGGATGCTGCGGCATCCGGACGCGGCCGGTGCGCTGCTGCGGCCGCCCTTGCGCGGTCCGGAAGGGGCGGATGCCAGCACTCTCCTGGTCGTCGGCAGAGGAGACGGGCGCAGTGAGATCCGCTCGTCCGGCGGCGACGGCGAACGGGCCAGGGCGTTCCAGGCCCGATGCCTGACACTCGAAGATGCGCCGATCGCCGTGGCCCTCGGCGGCGGCGTGTGCCTGCGTGGCGCCGAACCTGTCGTTCTGGCGGCGCTGCGAGCATTCGTTGTGCAGCTCTGTCTGAGATTCAGTGCGGCGCAGATCGCGATCGTCGGCGAGCGGACGCAGGAGTGGGGCATCGCCGGATTCGAGTCGGCGCGCCGCGATGCCATGCGCGTCGGCGTGGCGCGCATCGGCGATCCGCGACCGGCCGCCGAGGCCGTGCTCTGGGTCGGCGGCGTCTCGGACGAGGTACCCGAGGGTGTGACCACCGTACTCGACGTGAACGAGCCGAGGACGGCGTCGCTGCGCACTCCGCACGGGATCCACGAGGTGTCCGCCGAAGGGGTCTCGCTCGCGCAGACAGCGCTGGTCGCTGCAGCGAGGTCGGCATCTCAGGACGACATCGATGTGCTGCCGGTGTCCGTCGCGCTGAGCGAGTTGGTCCAGCATCCGTCGCGGGATGGCCTGCCCGCGGCGATCGGGCGGAACGAGCGCGATCAGGTCGTGCTCGACATCGTCGAAGACGGCCCGCATGCCATCGTCACCGGCACGACCGGCACGGGAAAGAGCGAGCTGCTGGTCTCGTGGGTCGCGGCGATGGCGGCGGTGCACGGACCGGAGCGGGTGCTGTTCGTGCTCGCCGACTTCAAGGGTGGCACAGCGTTCGAGCCGCTGCGGGAGCTGCCTCAGGTCGTCGCCGTGATCACCGACCTCGACGAGGCCGGTGCACGCAGGGGCGTGTCGAGTCTCACGGCCGAGCTCCGCCGACGCGAGGGCGTGCTGGCTGCGGCCGGCGTCCGGGATGTGCGCGACTCGACCCTGCCGAGGCTGGTGATCGTCGTCGATGAGTTCGCGGCGCTCCTCCAGGAGCATGCCGACCTCGGTGCCGTCTTCACCGACATCGCCGCGCGGGGGAGGGCGCTGGGGATGCATCTCGTGATCGGGACGCAGCGCGCTTCTGGGGTGATCCGCGATGCGCTCGCGGCCAACTGCCCTCTCCGAGTGAGCCTGCGCGTCGGCGATCCCGCCGACAGCCGACTGGTGATCGGCACGGATGCGGCCGCCGATCTGCCCGGTGGTGTCGCATCGCGAGGTCTCGCACTGGTCCGCCGCCCGCAGGACACGGAGCCGGTGGCCGTTCGCGTGGCGCTGACCGGCGCCGCGGATCTGCGAGGCGCGGCGCTGCGCTGGGCGGATGCGGATGTGGAGGCCGCGCAGAGTCCATGGCTGCCGGCGCTGCGGCCCCTGATCAGGCTGGAAGAGCTGACGGCCCCTGAGCCTGGGTGCCTGGTTGTGGGGCAGGCGGATGAGCCCGAACGGCAGCGCCAGCCTGTGCAGGCGCTCCGGGTCGGTGCGGAACGAGGGCTCGCAGTGCTCGGAGCCCCCGGTTCAGGGCGCACCTCGCTGCTGCGAATGCTCCGGCATCAGCACCCGGCGGCGCTCTGGATCCCCACAGACCCTGAAGCGGCCTGGGATGCCGTCGCCGCTCTGTCCGGCGGTCACGTGACGACGCCCGAACTCGTGCTGTGCGACGACATCGATGCCCTGCTGGCCGACCTCCCGGCCGAGCATGCGCAGGTGCTCACCCAACGGTGGGAGCAGCTCCTCCGCGGGCGGACGGGCACGACGTTCGTGCTCACAGCCGCCAGGGCGTCGGGGTCGGTCGGACGCCTGCTGGATGCTCTGCCTCGGCGTGCGCTGCTGCGCATGCCGAGCCGCGTGGAGCACCTGGCAGCCGGAGGAGAATCGGCAGGGTTCGACCGCGAGCGGCTGCCGGGGCGGGCGGTCATGGGAGAGCGCGAGGTCCAGATCGCCTGGGTCGACGAGGCCGGATCCGCGTCGAGCGGAGGAGCGACGCCCCCGAGCTGGGAGCCGACGGCGCGGCTCACGGCCGTGGTCACCGCCGGCCCGCATGCCGTCGCCCGCGCGCTGCAGGAGGCGTACCCGGGGTGCGAGGTCGTGGTCGCCCCGACAATGCCGTCCGACTCCGCACGACCGGCGATCGTCGTCGCCGACTCCGACACCTGGCAGCGCAGCTGGCAGCTCTGGCAGCAGATCAGGGCGCAGGGCGAGGTCCTCATCCGGGCCGAGAACCCGGCAGATCTGCGGCAGCTCGCGGGCGTCCGCGAGACGCCGCCGTTCGCCCGGCTGCACGCCGGCCGGGTCTGGTCGCTGCGCGGAGACGGGCAGCCGCGACGCGCCGTCCTCTCGGCCCTGACGCCCCGCTGAGCGGCTGACCGGTGCGGCCGTCAGAGAAGCGGGCTGATGCGTATGGCGCCCACTTCGCGATCCCCGCCGTGCACGGCGAGCGGCAGCGCGGCGAAGAGCGAGTCGACATCGGCCGCCTGCAGTGCTCCTGCGTACGAGAGCAGGGTCGCGGCGACCAGGGTGCCGACGCGCGTGGAGCCGTCGAGTGTCTTGAGCACGACCGTGGTGCCGTCAGGCGCCACCATGACCATGATCCCCTCCGCGCCGTACTTCGCGAACACGCCGAGCTTCTCGATCGCCATGGTGTCGGGGCGCCCAGGTCCCTCGATCGTCCAGGGATTCTCGCGGACGGCTCGGACGAGTGAACCGGCCACACGGTGCAGGGCGAAGGGCGAGCGCTCCGACGCGCTGCCGATCCGGTGGATCGCCCTGGCCAGTCCGGTCAGCGTGATCGCGTGCACGGGGGCGCCGCATCCGTCGATCGCAGTGTGCGCGACCTTCTCGCCGCTGAGCCGCTCGACGACCTCGCGAATATGAAGCTGCAGGGGGTGCGCAGGGTCGAGATAGCCGTCGGTCGGCCAGCCGGTCGCGACGCAGGCGCGCAGCATCGCGGCGTGCTTGCCGGAGCAGCCCATGCGGATGCGCGTCGGCGCGCCGTGTTCGCGGACCATCTCATCGCGCGTCGCGGAGTCCGTGGGCCACGAAGGAGGGCAGCCCAGGTCATCTTCGTTCAAGCCGCCCTGGGTCAGGATGTCGCGGACGACGGCGGCATGCCGATCGGTGCCGACATGACTGGCCGTCGAGATGGCGAGCTGCTCGCCTTCGAGCGGCGCCCCCGCCGTGATGCAGGCGACGGCCTGAAGCGGCTTCAGGCTGGACCGGGGGAGTATCAGAGCGTCCGCATTCCCGTGGCGAGCGAGGATCTCCCCGTCGGAGGAGAGGACGACGGCGGCTCCCGCATGGCGGGATTCGACGAATCCGCTCCGTTCGACGACCGCGAGTTCGACAGCATCCTGAATGGTGAAAGTCTCCAGCACCTGCCAAGACTACCGGCCCTGTCGGATGCCGATGGCAGACTGAGAGCATGGCAGACACCGCTCTCGGAGAGCATCGCTACGCACTCACCTCGACGTGGACCGGCAACGCCGGGACGGGGACGAGCGGGTACCGCGACTATCGTCGCGATGTCACGCTCGAAGTGCAGGGCAAGCCCCAGATCCTCGCGTCGAGCGACAAACCTTTCCGCGGCGATCCCTCACGATGGAACCCGGAGGATCTGCTGCTGGCGTCGCTTTCGGAATGCCACCTGCTCTCCTACCTGCACGCGTGCGTCACGGCCGGAGTGGTCGTCGTCTCCTACCGCGACACCGCCTCCGGGCTGATGCGAGAAGACGGACGTGGGGGAGGAGCGTTCGTCGAGGTCATGCTGCGGCCCGAGGTGGTCGTCGCCGACGAGTCCATGGTCGAGGCGGCGGAGCGGGCGCACGCGCAGGCAGGCGAATGGTGCTTCATCGCGAACTCGATGAATTTCCCGGTTCGGCATGAGGCCACGGTGACCGTCGAGCGCTAGCGCCGGGCTCCCGAGCCTGTCGAAGGGTCGTCAGCGGCGCTCGTGCGGAAGAGCCTGCTTGATCTTCTCGATCGTGCCCTGTGCCGGGGCCTCGTTGTAAGCACCCGCGAGCTCCTGTCCCGAGAGCGCATGGATGGCGGCCATGATCTCATCCGTCGCCAGGCGTCGCGCCTTGCCGCTGCTCGCGGGGCCGTGCGGTGCGAGGTTCAGCGGAGCGCCGAACTTCACCGTGATGCGCTCGTTGAGCGTCGGCATCTTCGCGCCGACCGGCATGACCTTGTCGGTGCCGATGAGGCCGACGGGAACCACCGGGGCGCCCGTCTGCAGGGCGAGGAAGGCGACGCCGGTGCGGCCCTTGTAGAGGCGTCCGTCGGTCGAGCGCGTGCCTTCAGGATAGAGCGCGACCGCGAGACCCTCGTCGAGCAGCTGACGCTGGAGGTCGAGGGCGTCCAATGCCGCCTGGCCGGCGCCGCGCCGCACCGGAATCGCGCCGATCGACTCGAAGAACGTCTTGCTCAGCCATCCCTTGGCGCCGGTGCCCTCGAAGTAGCTCGACTTCGCGAGGAAGTGCACGGGCCGGGGAGCAGCGACGGGGATCGCGATGGAGTCGATGAACGACAGGTGATTGCTCGCGAAGATCACCGGGCCGTCGAGCGGCACGAGGTTGCGGCCTTCGATCCGCGGCCGGTAGACGAGGCGGGCCAGCGGGCTGATCAGACTGCGTCCGAGTCGGTACGTGAACCCTGCGTGACGCGGCTTCGCGGTCTCTGCAGGCGACGGCTCGGGCTCCACGGACTGCTCAGAGGTCATTCGGAAAGGCTACTCCGCCGCGCATGCCTCGTCCGGAATGCGACCCGGGCAGTCGCGCCGTTCAGCACGAACCTAGCCGGATGAGAGAGTATGGGGTGTCCCCGTCCGTGAATCCGAGGTCTTCCACTGTGCGTATCCGATCGCTGAGCATCCTGTCCACTGTCGCGGTAGCGACTCTCCTGCTGGCGGGGTGCTCCGGCTCGACGACCCCGGACTCCACTCCGAGCGCCTCCGCCGATGCCGCCGCAGACCTCTGCTCGGTCGCCGCTGAGCCAGGCGACGTCTCCGACGGCGTGACCGTCGACGGCAGCGTCGGCGCGGTGTCGAACGCCACGTTCGACCTCGGCCCGAGCATCGACGCGATCCAGCGCACGGTGGTGACCGAGGGCGACGGCGACAAGATCGCCGAGGGCGACTACGTGCGATATGCGCTCAGCGCCTTCGACGCGACGACCGGCGAGCGGCTCGGCGACGCCGGTTACGCGGCCGACGACATGCTCCCGAACGCCGTGACGGCTGATTCCCCGCTGGGGCAGATCCTCGGCTGCGCGACCATCGGCACCCGCCTCTCGGTAGCGCTTCCCGGCTCCGACACCTCGAACCCGTCGATCTACATCGTCGACGTTCTGGGCGTCACTCCTCTGGCGGCCTGGGGTGCGGAACAGCCCGCCGTCGAGGGAATGCCCGAGGTCACCCTCGCCGATGACGGTCAGCCGAGCGTCGAGCTTCCCGACGGCGACGCTCCGACCGAGCTGAAGATGTCTGTCCTGAAGGAGGGTGACGGCCCGGCCGTCACCGCGGGTGACACGACCCTCCTGCAGTACTACGGCGTCAGCTGGGACACGCAGAAGAACTTCGACTCCTCGTGGAAGAACGGCGCGCCGATCTCGATCGACGGCAACACCTACGTTCCGGGCTTCATCCAGGCGCTCGAAGGACAGAAGGTCGGCTCTCAGATCCTCGTGGTCATTCCGCCGTCGCTGGGCTACGGCGAGGGCGAGATCAACGAGAGCGACCTCAAGGGTCAGACCCTGGTCTTCGTGATCGACATCCTCGCGAACCAGAAGGCCGTCGCACCGCAGCAGTGAGGGAGAGCCGAGGGCGTGTCATAGGCTGGCGGCATGCGTCGCATCATCGTCCTCGGCTCCACCGGCTCCATCGGCACGCAGGCTCTCGACGTCATCCGCGCCAACCCGCGCCGGTTCGAGCTGGTCGGCCTCGCAGCAGGCACGAATGCGGAGCTGCTGGCCGAGCAGGCCGAGCAGTTCCGCGTCGCGGACACGGCCCTCGGGGCGACGGATGCCGAGCAGCTGGTGCGAGACGTCGAAGCCGATGTCGTTCTCAACGCCATCACCGGATCGATCGGCCTCGGGGCCACTCTCGCCGCGCTGAATGCGGGCCGGACGCTCGCCCTCGCGAACAAGGAGTCGCTGATCGTCGGCGGATCCCTCGTGCAGGCCGCTGCGGCTCCCGGGCAGATCGTGCCGGTCGACTCCGAGCATTCCGCCCTGGCCCAGGCTCTGCGCAGCGGCACGCATGACGAGGTCCGCCGGCTGGTCGTCACGGCATCCGGTGGGCCCTTCCGTGGCCGCTCTCGCTCAGAGATGCGCGACATCACCCCGCAGGAGGCTCTCGCGCACCCGACCTGGGATATGGGGCGCGTGGTCACGACGAACTCGGCCACCCTCGTGAACAAGGGACTCGAAGTGATCGAGGCGCACCTGCTGTTCGACATCGACTACGACGACATCGACGTCGTGGTGCACCCGCAGTCGATCGTGCACTCGATGGTCGAGTTCATCGACGGCTCGACCATCGCACAGGCATCGCCGCCCGATATGCGGCTGCCGATCTCGCTCGGGCTGGACTGGCCGAACCGCGTGGGCGGGGTCGGCCGCCCGCTGGACTGGACCAAGGCGACGTCGTGGACCTTCGAGCCGCTCGACGAAGAGGCGTTCCCCGCCGTCGCACTCGCCAAGGCGGTCGGGCGTGCGGGAGCGACCTTCCCTGCGGTCTACAACGCCGCGAACGAGCAGGCCGTAGACGCATTCCATGAAGGACGGCTGTCGTTCCTCGGCATCACGGACACGATCGCCCGGGTGGTCGATGCGCACGAGCCGCCGGCTGCGCTGACCGTGGAATCGCTCGCCGAGGCCGAAGGCTGGGCGCGCCGCAAGGCGGATGCCCTGATCGCGGCATCGGCCTGACACGCCGATCCGGCCCGGCCGGTTCAGTCCTCGGGCGGGTACGGAACCGGCCAGCGCGGCTCCGGCACGGGCCAGCCGGCAGCCTTCAGCGCCCGGCGCGCGAGTTCGCGCGCGGAGTACGGAGTGCGGACCCCGCGGATATCGCGATAGTCCTGATGCCCGGGACCCGCCCAGAGGATCGCGTCGCCTTCGCCGACAAGGCTCACCGCGGCCACTATCGCCTTCTCCGGCGGGGAGTACTCGTGGATCTCGGCATCCGGCCGCGCTCTGCGCGCACCTTCGACCAGGGTCGCCCTGATGGAGTCGGGGTCCTCGAAGCGCGGGTGGTGATCGGTCACCACGAGGATGTCGCTGCCCTGTACGGCCGTCCGTGCCATGTCGAAGCGCTTGCTCGCATCGCGGTCGCCGTCGGCGCCGAACAGCATGAGCACCCGGCCGGGCGTGACCCGGCGAACGGCGGCGAGGGTCTTCTCGAAGGCATCCGGGGAGTGCCCGAAATCGACGAAGACAGCAGGCCCCTTCTCGCCGGAGACGAGCTGGGTGCGACCGGGCAGGTACGCGCGGATTCCGCCGTCGCGCTCGAGCGCCTCGACGATGCGGTGCCAGTCGTATCCGCCCTCGAGCAGCATGACGATCGCAAGCGCGGCGTTGGCGGCCATGTGCGGACCGATCACGGGCACGGTCGTGGTGAGGGAGCCCGCAGGACCCGTCATCGTGAATGTCGTCCCCGCTGCACGCTCGTCGTCGATGGTCACAACCCAGTCGGCGCGGGCTGCCGCTTCGGCGTCGGCCGCGATCGATGGGGTTCCGACGGTGACCACGGGAATCTCCGCGCGCTCGACGACCGTCGCGCCCGAGGGGGAGTCGAGGCAGACGACGCCGCGGCGGGCCCGATCCGGACGGAACAGCGGAAGCTTCGCCTCGAAGTACTCCTCCATGTCGGCGTAGTCGTCGAGGTGGTCGTGGCTGAGATTCGTGAAGCCGGCGACGTCGAACAGGATGCCGTCGACGCGGTGCCGTGAGAGCGCCTGCGCGCTGACCTCGACGGCCACGGCCTCGACGTCGCGCTCGCGCATGAGGGCGAGCAGCGCGTGCATCTCGGAGGCTTCGGGAGTCGTCAGTCGCGAGACGATGATCTCTCCGGCGATGTGCCTCTCGGCGGTGGAGGACAATCCGGTGACGACACCGATCTGGTCGAGCACGCCCTCGAGCAGGTGCGAGACGCTGGTCTTGCCGTTCGTGCCGGTGGTGGCGAACAGAAGGGGCAGGTCGTCGTCGGCCCCCGTGCCGTACACCCAGGCGCTGAGCGCGCCGAGAACTCCGCGCGGATCGTCGACCACCACGATCGGGAGGCCTGCGGGCTCGGCGATCTCGGCACCGGCCACATCGGTGATGATCGCGACCGCGCCCTTCTCGGCGGCGGTCATCGCGAACTCCGCGCCATGACGGTTCACGCCCTGGATCGCGACGAACGCCTCGCCCGGGCGGAGATCGGCGGTGGCGAGGGTGATCCCCGACAGGGCGATTCCGGCCAGTTCGCCGAGGACGTCGCGGGCGAATCTGGAGGCGAGTTCGGACAGCTCACGCCGGGGCGGGTTCGCGGGGCGGAGCACGGGAGGCAGGCTCGGTTGTTGTTCAATCGACATGTCAGATCCATGTTCTCACGCCGAGGCGGGATGAACCGTTCGGCACGGCGTCCGCCCCCGCGTCTGACGAGCGGGGGCGGACGCCGGTGTCAGGCCCGACGCCGATAGGCGAGCACGGCGACCACGAGCGCGGCGAGGCCCGCGACGAGGCCCGCGCCTCCAAGAACCGGGCCCAGCGGATCGGCGGCAGGTGAGGAGGCGGATGACGCGGCATCCGCCTCGCCGTGCGCGTCTCCGTGCTCTTCGCCGGTCGCGGGGGAGACGGTGACCACCGGGGCCGGGTTGTCGAGCTCGTGCGGGTCCTCGCCGTCCTTCGCGAGCTGGGTCCACTCGGTGCTTCCCTCGACGCACGTCTGCACGACCGGGAAGGCCAGTGTCTCGGGCGTGTCCTCATCGAGGCCGATCGACATGCTCACGGCTCCTCGCAGATCGATGGGCACAGGGCTCACGGCGGTGTATGTCACGGCACTGACGAGGCCGTCGTCGCCGCGCTCGACAGCGATGGACCAGTCGCTGTCCATCGTCGGCGCGACCGAGGCGAGACCCTCGGGCATGGTGATCCGCAATGACGTGGTCGGCGACGACTCGCAGCCGTGCGAGAAGGCGAAGGTGAGCACGCCGTGCTCGCCCGCAGCGATCTCATCGGGGCTGACGGTGACGTGCGCGCTTGCTGCGAGAGGCGCGGCGACGGCGATGAGGGAGCCTCCGAAGAGGCCGAGGACGAGCTTGGTGGTGGAACGCATGATGAGTACTCCTTGATTGCAATGGATGCGGGCGCGCGAAACAGCGCGAGGACCCGCGGAGAAGAGCGCCGGCCAGAGCCGACGCGTTGCGATCAGGAGAAGAGCGGAGGACCGCGCCGGGAGACGGTGCCGTCGAGCGCCGTCTCGACGAGCGGACGCCGGTGCGACACGAGTGCTGCGGGCCGGCGGTGATCTGCAGGAACCGGGCTCTCGTCGAGACGCACGAGCGCGAGAACCCACGCGGCGATCGTCCGGGCGAGCGACTCGCCGTGCCAGATCAGAGCGATCGTCGCGACGGCGGCGAGTACGTGCCCGGCGATCATGGCGAGGTCGGGGAGCGCGGCGACCGAAACCGGCCCCAGGGGGAGGAGGTCGTGATGGTGCCCGAACGGGACGGCAGAGCCGGTCGGCGCTCCCAGCAGCTGGAAGATCACATGGAACGCCGCCTGGCTGACGAGCACTGTGAGGGCGACCCTGGGCTTCGACACGCGGGCGCCGATCAGCAGCGTGGCGAGGGGAATCAGCAGGACGGTGACGGCCAGGACCAGGAGCGGATGCGGAGCGGCACCGCCGGCGAAGGTGTGGGAGAGGGCGGCCAGCACTGTGGCTGCAGAAGACGCCGATGCTGCGCGCAGTAGTCGCAGCTGGCGGGTCGTCACGAAACCAGCCTATTCGGTGTGGGCGGATTCCTAGGCCGGGGCCACTAGCGTTGGCGTGTGGAAACACTGCTCTATGTGGGCGGCATCCTGTTCATGCTCATCGGCCTCGGCTTGTCGATCGGGCTGCACGAGGTCGGCCACCTCCTCCCTGCCAAGGTGTTCGGCGTGCGCGTCGGCCAGTACATGATCGGCTTCGGCCCGCGGCTGTGGTCAAAGCGGATCGGCGAGACCGAGTACGGATTCAAGCTGCTGCCGTTGGGCGGGTTCATCTCGATGTCGGGCATGTATCCCGCGTCGACCACTGCCGGGCCCGCGAAGGGCATCTTCCGGGCGCTGGTGCAGGACGCCCGCACTGCGAACGACGAGACCATCGCGGACGGCGAGGAGCACCGGGTCTTCTACCGGCTGCCGGTGTGGAAGCGCGTCGTCGTGATGCTCGGCGGGCCGGTGATGAACCTGATCCTCGCGACTGTGATCTTCACCGTGCTCGTGTCGGGCATCGGCGTGCAGCAGGGCACCACGACCATCGCCTCGGTCAGCGAGTGCGTGCTTCCCGCCGGTTCGACGGCGACCGAGTGCTCGGCGGATGATCCCGAGTCCCCTGCAGCCGAGGCCGGAATCCGGCCTGGGGACGTCCTCGTCTCCATCGACGGCACCGCGGTGTCGACGTTCGCCGAGGCGACGGCCATCGTGCAGGCGTCGCCGGGGAAGGATCTCGAGGTCGTCGTGAAGCGCGACGGAGCCGAGAAGACGCTCATCGTCACGCCGATCGCCGCCGAGCGCAGCATCACGGACGCGAGCGGGCGCCCGATCGTCGACGACAAGGGTGTGCAGGTCGTGCGGACCGTCGGCTACGTCGGCATGGGCGCGCAGATGGGCTTCGTGCAGCAGCCGCTGACGGCGGGACCGCAGATGACGGGAGACAGCGTCGTGCGTGTCGCCTCGCTGATCGTGAATCTCCCGGTGAAGCTGTGGGATGTCGGGGTGTCCCTGGTCACCGGCGGTGAGCGCGATCC
This sequence comes from Microbacterium hydrocarbonoxydans, assembly GCF_000956475.1. Classification (GTDB taxonomy): domain Bacteria; phylum Actinomycetota; class Actinomycetes; order Actinomycetales; family Microbacteriaceae; genus Microbacterium; species Microbacterium hydrocarbonoxydans_A. The sequence continues at coordinate 842,119 of NZ_JYJB01000010.1, read as the reverse complement.
CGACGGGCCGCTGAGCGTGGTCGGCGTCGGACGGATCGCGGGGGAGGTGGCGGCGACCGACGCGCCGATCCTGAACCGATTCTCGGTGCTGCTCGGCCTGCTGGGCTCGCTGAACATCGCGCTGTTCGTGTTCAACATGATCCCGCTGCTCCCGCTCGACGGCGGCCACATCGTCGTCGCGCTGTGGGACGGGATCAAGCGCGCGTGGGCGAAGATCTTCCGCCGTCCGCCCCCCGCGCCCGTCGACGCCACCAAGCTGGTGCCGCTGACCGTGGTCGTGGCGACACTGCTCATCGCGATGGGCGCGCTCCTGCTGGTGGCCGACCTGTTCAACCCCGTGAACATCCTCGGCGGCTGAGTGCCCTTCGCGCGGGTGCGTCACTCCTCGCTCACGAACCGCGAAGCGAGAGGAAACGCCGGGTTCAGGCGAGAGCGTGGGCCGCGAGGCGCTCCAGGGTGCGGATGCCGTCGCGCGACAGGATCGACTCGAGGTGTCCCTGCACGGAGGCGAAGCGCTCGCCGCGGAGTGCATACACGTCGCCGGTCGCGGCATCCGCCGACACCTCCGCATCGCCGACGGCCGCCGTGCCAGGCGCGACTCGTGCGGTGAAGGTGTTGTAGAAGCCGATCGACGCGTCCTCGCCGAACAGGGGGACCGCCTTCTGCAGTCCCTGGTGCGGGGCGGCCAGCGGGGCGAGCTCGATGCCGAGGCGATCGGCGAGGATCTGGTGGCTGAGGCACACCGCGAGCAGCGGGGCGCCGGCATCCAGCCGTCGCGCGACGACCTCCCGCATCCGTGCGATCCGGGTGTTCTCCTCGTCGCGAGGGTCGCCGGGGCCGGGGCCGGCGACCACGAGATCGGCGGCGTCGACCATGGGATCCGTCACATCGCTCCACGCCGAGATCGTGACCTCGAGGCCGAGGTGGCGCAGCTGGTGCGCGAGCATCGTCGTGAACCGGTCCTCGGCGTCGACGACCAGGGCCGAGCGGCCCGTGAACGGGCCGGCGAAGTCCTCGCCCTGCGGGTTGAGCCAGAAGTCCGCGAGCCGCGCGTTGCGCGAGGCGAGGAGCGCTGCCACCGTCGCGTCGTCGGCGAGAGACCGGGGGACTGCCGGAGCATCGGCGTCGCCATCGGCCTCGGCGACGCGCTCGCGCTCGACGGCGCCGATGGCCCCGAGTACGCCTGCGGCCTTGCCATGGGTCTCGCTGACCTCGCCATACGGGTCGGAGTGCCGCACGAGCGTCGCGCCGACGGGTACGCTCAGCGCGCCCTCCTTCAGGTAGACGGTGCGGATGAGGATCGGGGCGTCGAGGTCGTGCCCGCCCTCGTCGTTCGGCGTGAACAGGGCTGCGACGCCGGAGTAGTACCCGCGGGGCTTCGTCTCATGGCGACGGATCACGGCGCAGGCGTTCTGCATGGGGGAGCCGGTGACGGTCGGGGCGAACATGGTCTCGCGCAGGATGTCGCGGGGATCGAGTCGGCTGCGACCGCGCAGCATGTACTCGGTGTGCGTGAGGCGCGACATCTCCTTGAGGTGCGGACCGGTGATGCGTCCGCCGTCCGAGCAGACGGCGCTCATCATCTTGAGCTCCTCGTCGACGACCATGAACAGCTCCTCGGTCTCCTTGGTGGAGGAGAGGAACTCGACGAGCGTCTCCTTCGTCGCGCCGCCGGCCGGGTGGCGGAAGGTGCCGGAGATGGGGTTCATCGTGACGATTCCCTCGCGGGCGACGACATGCGCCTCGGGGCTCGCGCCCACGGCGACGTGACCCGGGGTGAAGACGGCGAACGTCCAGTAGGCGCCCCGCTCATGCGTGAGCAGCGCGCGGAACCAGGTGAGCGCGGCGGTGCGGTCGTCGACGTCGATGTTCGCAGTGAAATCGCGGCGGATGACGAAGTTGGCTCCCTCGCCGTGGCCGATCTCGTCGGCGATCACGCGCTCGACGATCGCGGCGTACTCCTCGTCGGCGATGTCGAATCCGGCGTCGCTCAGGGGCACGGCATCCGTCGGCAGCGCGTCGACGAGCTGAGCCGTCGGAAGATGCAGATGCTCGTCGACGACGATGCACCGCAAGGGGGCGCCGTCGTCCTGCGCGACGAAGCCGCGCTCGCGCACCTGACGATAGGGGACGAGCGCGAAGACCTCTCGGGGAACCCCGTCGATCGCGAGCGGGATGTCGGCGAGGAGATCCACATCGATGACGTCGCCGGAGAGCAGCTCGACGGTGTCCGCACCGTCGCGCGCGATCAGCACGAAGGATGCCGCCGGGTCGGCGCTGAGCTCGGCGAGGCGTGAGAGGGTCATCGATGTCTCCTGTGCGAGGGAAGAGGCGCGGCTCAGACGAAAAAACCGCCCCGTAAGGCGGTCTGGATTCGTGGGAACGCGAACACACCGCCTAGGAGGCGGGCCACCAGGTGAGGTTCGCGGACATGTGGTGAAAACTATCACACCGCGGGCGCCGGTTCCCGGCTCGTGACGTGGTGCGGTCATCCAGCCCTCGTGCATCCTGGCGGCGTAGGCTTGTGGGGTGCCAGCAGTGAACCTTGGGATGCCGAAGATCCCCGAAGTCCTCGCCCCTCGTCGCAAGTCTCGTCAGATCAGGGTGGGCAAAGTGCTCGTCGGGGGAGACGCGCCTGTCAGCGTGCAGTCCATGACCACGACGAAGACGACGGACATCAACGGCACGCTTCAGCAGATCGCCGAGCTCACGGCATCCGGCTGCGAGATCGTGCGCGTGGCCGTCCCGTCGCAGGATGACGCCGACGTGCTGCACATCATCGCGAAGAAGAGCCAGATCCCGGTGATCGCCGACATCCACTTCCAGCCGAAGTACGTCTTCCAGGCGATCGACGCGGGGTGTGCGGCTGTTCGAGTGAACCCGGGCAACATCCGCAAGTTCGACGACCAGGTCGGCGCTATCGCGAAGGCCGCGAAGGATGCAGGCGTCTCGCTGCGCATCGGCGTCAACGCCGGTTCGCTCGATGCGCGCCTGCTGCAGAAGTACGGCAAGGCCACCCCGGAGGCTCTCGTCGAGAGCGCCGTGTGGGAGGCCTCGCTGTTCGAGGAGCACGACTTCCACGACTTCAAGATCTCGGTCAAGCACAACGACCCGATCGTGATGGTGAAGGCATACCGTCAGCTGGCAGAGCGGGGAGACTGGCCTCTGCACCTCGGAGTCACCGAGGCCGGCCCTGCCTTCCAGGGCACGATCAAGAGCGCCACTGCGTTCGGCATCCTGCTGGGCGAGGGGATCGGCGACACCATCCGCGTCTCCCTCTCCGCGCCGCCGGCCGAAGAGGTCAAGGTCGGCCACCAGATCCTGCAGTCGCTGAACCTTCGTGAGCGCAAGCTCGAGATCGTCTCGTGCCCGTCGTGCGGTCGCGCCCAGGTCGACGTGTACACGCTGGCCGAAGACGTCACCGAGGGTCTGAAGGACATGACGGTTCCGCTGCGCGTCGCCGTCATGGGCTGCGTCGTGAACGGGCCCGGCGAGGCGCGCGAAGCCGACCTCGGCGTGGCTTCCGGCAACGGCAAGGGCCAGATCTTCGTCAAGGGCGAGGTCATCAAGACGGTGCCGGAGGCCGACATCGTCGCCACGCTCATCGAAGAGGCGAACCGCATCGCGGCCGAGCTCGGGCCGGACGCTCCGCTCGGGACGGCGCAGGTCGTCACTGCATGACGACGATCACCGTCGATGGGCTCGGCGAGCGTCATCTCGTCGCCGAGCGTGCGACCCTCACGGCTCGGGTGGCGATCGCGCACGCGAATCGTGACCGGTCGATGGATCTGGGTGCGGCTGTGCACTCGCAGCTCGCGGGCAGCGCTGTGCGTCTGCGCGAGGCAGCGGCGGCGACTTGGCACTCGATCGACGTGCTGACGACCAATGCCCGTGTCTGGACCGACAAGGACGGTAACAAGCATCAGGACCACGTCACGAGCGGGAGCGTCCGCATCAAGCTCGCGCGTCTCGATCTCGTCGCTGATGTCGTCGCGGAGCTGAGCGCGATCGGCGCCAGTGTGTCGACCGACTGGACTCTCACGGATGCGACGCGGCAGCGTACGATTCGCGAGCTGCGCATCGTCGCGGTTCAGGATGCTCAGGCGAAGGCGGATGACTTCGCGGCTGCTCTGGGGACGTCTGTCGACCGGGTCGCGACGCTGCGCGAATCCGGCGGCCCGGCGATGCCCGCTGCTCGCGGCGCTGCAGGAGGAGCACGCGACGAGCTGACCATCCCCGAGATCACCGTCCGCGTCGCGGTGGTCGCCGAGTTCGACACCCACTGACCACAGCATCACACGTGAGGAGACGATGATATCCGCACCCGCAGTACCCGCCCTTGTCCAGGTTCTGGTCGATGCGATCAACGCGGCCGACACAGAGGCGTTCGTCGCCGCGTTCACTCCCGACGGATTCGTCAGCGATTGGGGCAGGGTCAAGTCAGGCCCGGAGGGCGTCCGCAGCTGGGCCTTGAGCGACGCGATCGGAGCCGGCGCGCATATGACCGTGCTCTCTGCCGAGACCGATGGCGATACGGCGCGCATCCGCTTCGGCTGGTCAAGCCGGGTCTTCAATGGCGAATCCGACGGCATCTTCGTCGTCGAAGGCGACAAGCTCGCCAGCTTCACGATCCCTCCTGCTCATTGAGCGGGCCGTTTCCGTTCGTTCATCCAGGAGTCCCATGTCATCGCCCACTCTCGTGACCTTCGCAGCCGGAGCTGTCGACGGATCGGGTACCGTCACCCGCGTGGAGCCGTTGACGGACGGCAGCGTGATCGTCGTCGACGCGACGCCGTTCCATCCGGTCGATCACACCTGGCCCGACCAGCCGGGTGACTCCGGGACCATCTCTGTCGACGGCGCGAGCGCGAGCGTCTCGGAAGCCGTGATGGCGGCTGTCAGCGACGAGGGAGTCTTCGCCGTCGGCGCGGACATCCCCGTCAAGCGGGGTGCCGAGGGGTGGACCTGGCTCGTCGCCCACCGCCTCACCGGCGAGATTCCGGAATGGCTCGTCCCCGGCGCATCCGTCGCGCTCTCCGTGGACGAGGAATCACGCTCAGGCCTCAGCCGTGGTCATACCGCGTGCCACCTCGCGTCGCTGGCACTCGATCTCGCGGTCGCGGATCTCTGGCGCAAGGACCCGGGCGCGGATGCTCTCGGCAATCCCGACTTCGAGGGACGCGCGAATCAGACGAGCCGCATCCATGAGGACGGTGCGGTCGACGAATACCGGCTCGGCAAGAGCCTGCGCCGGGCCGGATTCGACACCGAGACCTTCGCGGCGACACTGACCGAGCGCGAGGCGTCGATCAATGCGCAGCTGGCCACCTGGGTGGCATCCGGCGCGGCAAGCCGCATCGTCACCGAGGGACCCACGATCATCGACCGCCGCACGTGGGTGTGCGAGCTGCCCGAGGGCACGGCGGAGATCCTCTGCGGCGGCACCCACGTGGAGTCGCTCGCTGAGTTCGCCTCCATCTCCGTCGCCCTGGACCTGAGCGATCCTCAGCTGCTCGTCATGACGACGACTGCGGTGCCTGCCTGATCCGACTCAGCGGACGAAGCCGTCCTGGACACGTCCCCCAGCGCGATTGAGCTCTTCTTCCACTCTGGTCGCGAACAGGCCGTAGTCGCCATCGAGCAGCGGTCGACTGAGGCCGAGCGCACGCTCGGTACTCATGGAACGCAGTCGGCGGGGCCACCATTTCCCTGTCGCGATCCAGCGACCGGCGCGTAGGAGCATGAGCTCCGCAGTTCTCTGGAACAACAGGGACGCAATGACCTGTCGCTCGAACGGATCGGTGGCATCACGAAGGTCATCCAGAGCATCCGCGACCATGTAACGCCGAAACGCCGATTCGTGATCAGAGAGAGCTGGACCGGCATCGAGTACCGCGGTCCACGCGCGTCTTAACTCGGCGAGCCTCCCGTCGTCGCAGACCGCGATGCCTTCGACGAGCATGGTTGCGATCACTGGTCTATGGTCGGCCACACCTCTTGCGGCCCATTCGTCGAAGCCGTTCGCGGTATATGCGAAGACTTCGAACACCTCGCCTTCGAAGACGTGCGTCGCAGCCTCGCTCGTCTTGTGCTCATCCTCGAACAACGCGTCTCCGAGCAGGAGCAGGTCGATGTCGCTGGTCGTGGTCCGCTCTCCGCGCGCCGTGCTCCCCGCGACGACAGCCACCGATGCTCGCGGATACCTGGCGGCGATGAATCTCTCGGTGACGTCGGCGTACTGCATGCCGGGAGCTTACGCGGAGCCGTCCGCGGCCAGGGCATCATCCAGGATGCGGTCGACCCAAGGATCGCGTGAGAGCACTGCGAGCTCTGTCCGCGTGAACCATCCGACCTCCACTAGTTCACCGTCGGCGAACGAGAATCGGGCATCGTCAGGGAGGTGGCACTCGTAGGCGACGCTGATGTAGCTCACGCGGTCGCCGTTCGGGTACTCGACGATGAAGTCATCTCCTCCATAAGCGCCGATCATACGGCCGACCGCGGGTGCGACGCCGATCTCCTCAAGTACCTCTCGGGCGACGGCCGCTGCTGGCTCCTCGCCGGGGTCGATGGCACCACCGATGGTTCCCCACCGGGCCGACTCGAGCTGTCTGGCCAGGAGGAATCGGTCTCCGTTGCGGATCACTGCCGTCACGCCAGGAAGAAGCAGAAGATCATGTCCGACGCGAGCGCGGAGGTTGCTGACGTACGCAGAGACGGCCATGCGCCGAGCTTACGAGCTGGCACCTCCGAGCATGCGCAGCGCCTCGCGCAGCATCCGCTGTCCCTGCGCTTCGAAATCGGCGTCGCCGATCTGGAAGGCGTAGGCGGCGGTTCCGACGGCCTCGCGCAGTTGCTCGATGGGCCACTGCGGGGCATCCCGCGGGTCTGGGCCGTAGCCCTCGATGAAGGCGTCCGCGAGGTCCGGCCGGTCGCGCCACTGCTGGCCGGCCAAGTGGCAGAGATCCGTGCATGCCGGACGATAGGCGAAGCGCCCGAAGTCGATGACGCGCAGTGTGCCCTGATCGATCAGCCAGTTGCGGGGCTGCCAGTCGCCGTGCGTCGGGACGACGTGCGCGGCGCTGCCGCGTTGGTCCGCGAGGAGTCGTCGAACGTCGTTCTCGACTGTGCGCTGGATGCGGTGCGGGCCGTCGAGCCACGCCAGCGTGCGCTCGGTGACCCTTTCTTCGTAGTCGGGATCGACGTGCGTGTCACCTGAATGCAGCAGAGCAAGCGCGGCGCCGGCCTGTCGATGGACGTCGGGATCGTGTTCGGATTCCGATCCTGCCACCAGCATTCCCGGCAGACGATCGAGGACCAGGACGCGTGCGCTGCGGTCTGCATGTCGCAGGGGCGCGGCAAGCCCTCGGGCGATCAGGCTCGCGGTCGCCCCGTCGTGCGCATCGATCTCCCGACCCAGGTGATGGTTCGTCGGTCCGCCTGCTTTGACGATCAGGTCAGCGCCGTCCGCGCGAACATGTAGCACAGTGGAGTCGACGATGCCCCACGACAGATCCGCCACCATCTCGGGAGAGTGCAGCCATCCGCTCACGAGCTCCGCCTGCCGGGAGCTGAGCAGGCCGCAGTCCCAGCGTGTCACGTGGTCAATTCCACCTGTCCCTCGGAGATGTCCACGCGCTGCACCGTCACGCGGACGGACGTGCCGGGCGTCGTTCCGGCGGGGACGGGAGCGGATGCCGTCACCGCGGGGTCCGCGATCTGCACCGTGGCGCGATCGCCGTGCACCGCGATCACGGTCGCATCGATCGTGGCGCCGACGAACGGCGTGAGCAGCGCGGCCTCCACGCAGTTCACGGTCGCGGAGTCGAGCCGGGAAGCGCGCTGCGCGGACTCCTGCATCAGAGCGGGCAGCTCATTCAGCGATTCGCGCGCCCAGGCCGGGATCTTCTCGCCCTGTGAGATCGCCAGGCAGATCGCCAGCGACCACCTGTCCACGAGCCGACGCAGGGGAGCGGTCGCGTGCGCGTAGGGCGCGCCGATCGCAGCCTGCATCGCGTCCGCAGGCGTGGTCCCGTCGAACACGACGTAGCCCGCGCCCCGGAACAGCGAGGCCGCGGCCTCGAGGATCGGGAGCGTGAGCGGATCCTCACGGTCGAGCGCGCGCAGGTAGTCGCCGTATCGCCCCGTCGTCCAGGGACGCCCGAGTGCTTCGGTCTGGTGACGGAACGTCTCGAACGACTTCTCGTCCGGTTGCGGCATCGTGCGCAGCACGCCGACCTTCGCTTCGAGCATGAGCGAGGCCGCGGCCATCCCCGTCATCAGCGACAGCTGCGCGTTCCAGTCCTCGACGGCGAGCGGGCTGCGGCGCTCGATGGCGTACGTGCCGTCCGCCGCCCGCACCACCTCCTCGTCCGGCAGGTTGAGGCTGGCTCCTCCGCGCATCCGCTCCTGTTCGATGCGCAGCGCGCCGATCACGGGGAGGAGCGAGGCGGGGCTGTCCTCGCCTCGGTCGAGGGATGCCTGCGTCGCGACATAATCGAGTTTCGCGCGCGACCTGATCAGCGCCCGCTCCAGGCGGAATGCCGACACCGCGCCCGCCGAATCCAGATCGAACGTCCAGACGAGCGCGGGACGGTCGATATCGGGAAGCAGTGAGGCCTTGTCTTCGCTGAGCACTTTCGGATGCAGGGGGACGGTGCCGTCCGCCGCGTACAGGGTCTGCCCGCGGCGGCGGGCCTCGGCGTCCACAGCCCCACCGGGTGCGACGAACGAAGGGACATCGGCGATCGCGTAGCGAACAGTGAAGCCGTCTCCGTTCCGCTCGAGGTGGAAGGCCTGATCGAGGTCCATGGACCCGGCGGGATCGAGTGTGGCGAAGGGAACGGCTCGCAGATCGAGACCCGGCTCAGGGGCGGTCGCGTTCTCGGCTTCGGCGAGGACATCAGGCGAGAATTCCTGCGGCGCGTCGAGTTCTTCGCGCAGAGCCGACAGGGCCGCGGCGAGTTCCGTCTGGGTAGCGGACGGGGCGACATGTGATCGACGCTGAGGCATGTCCCCACCCTAAGCCGAGCCGGTGCCGAGCCGCGGTACGGGGCCGCCGCTCGCGGCCGGACTATGCTTCGGGTCATGGCGGCGAACGAGGGGGTCGCGGTGCCGAGAGCACGCGCACGCAGGCAGGGCGTCGTCACCGGCGCCGTCGGCATGATCGGGATGAGCCTTGGCACGCTGATCGTGTCTGTGCTGCTCGGCGGATTCTCGTGGTCGTCGCTGCAAACGCTCGTGCCTCAGGTGGATACGCTCGTCTGGGCCCTGATCGTGGCATTCGCTCTGCCGTTCGTCGGAGCGGCCGACCTGCGATTCGCGATCGCTGCTGTGGCCCTGGGTCTCGTGGTCGCCGTGGTCTCGGCAGTCGCGCAGTTCGGCGGGATGGGTGACATCCTTTTCGTCGTCTCTGGCTGGAAGATGCTGACGCTCGGGTGCGCCGCGATGCTCGGCGCGACGGCAGGCGTGATCGACGCTCGTCGGCCGCAGCCCGTGGCGCACGCGGCGGAGGCAGCCCTGGTCGGTGGTGCAGCCGGGGCATCCGTCGGCGCCGGAACCGCCGGCGTCGGGGAGGACGTCGTTCCGGGCGGCCGGGACCGTGGGGTATCGATCGCCGTGCTGCTGGCGCTCGTCGCCGGCGCAGCCCTCGTGTTCGCTCTTCCTCTGGGATGGTTCGGGGTGTATTTCTCGATCTGGGAGGCCGCCGACCCTCCTACGAGCGACGAGGTGACACGCTACGAGTGGACCGCCGCGTTGATGCTGGTGGCGTTCGTGGCGGCCGTCGTCCTAGCCGTCATCCGTCGCCGAAGGGGACTCATCATCGTCTCGGCGGTGGCTCTCCTTCTCGGCATCGCCGCCGCATTCGTGTTCCAGGTGCCGAGGGGGCGATTCGTGCCAGTCCCCGCGCCGGTGGTCCACGAGGACCATCCGGTCTGCTTCGGAACGACGGGGGACTGCCCCGGCGGCTGATGCGGTGGTTCGACGACGAACTCCTCGTTCCCGTGCGAGACCGACCTCCGGCGCACGGGGCTCACGCAGAGAACGGGAGGTCACGGGCAAGGAACGACCTCGCGCATGACCGGAAGCCGCCCTCGACGGCCGGAGAGTGACTAGCGTTGAGGCCATGACCACTGCCGCTAAAGCTCAGACCCTGATCGACCTCTACGGTGCCCCCGAGATCCTCCGCGTCGTCAATGTGTGGGACGTCGTCGGCGCGCGCGCCGTCGCCGCACTTCCCGAGACGAAGGCCATCGCGACGGCAGGCCACGGCATCGCCGCGTCGTTCGGCTACGCCGACGGCAGCACGCCCCGCGACGTCATGATCGACATGGTCGGTCGCATCGCGGCATCCGTCGGCGTGCCCGTCACCGCCGACCTCGACGACGGCTACGGCGACGCGGGGGAGACCACCCGCCTCGCCATTGCCGCGGGTGTCGTCGGCGCCAACGTCGAGGACCGGCTCAAGCCGCTCGCCGAATCCATCGCGACCGTCGAGGCCATCGTGAAGGCGGCGGAAGCCGAAGGCGTGCCCTTCGCCCTCAACGCGCGCACCGATGCGTTCGTCCGGGGCGGCGGCCGTCCCGTCGAGGAGAGCGTCGCCGATGCGATCCAGCGCGGGCGGGCGTTTCTTGATGCAGGAGCCACCGCGGTCTTCGTGCCCGGCATCCTCGACGCGAACAGCACGCGTCAGCTCGTCGAGGGGATCGGCGAGCGGAAGGTGAGCGTCATCGGTCTTCCGGGCGCGCTGTCGGCCGCTGCCTACGAGGAGCTCGGAGTCGCCCGCATCTCCTACGGACCGCTCCCGCAGCGCGTCGCACTGACCGCTCTGCAGGAGCTCGCGTCCGACCTGTATGCGACGGGCACGATCCCTGAGGGGCTTCCGGCCCTGAACTGATCGCGAGAAATCGGGTGACCACGGGCAACTAGAATCGTCCCGTGGTCACTCGTCTTTCGAACTTCTTCCTCCGCACGCTCCGCGAAGACCCGGCAGGCGCCGAGGTCGCCAGCCACCGGCTGCTGATCCGCGCCGGATACATCCGGCCGCAGGCGGCGGGCATCTTCGCGTGGCTGCCGCTGGGGCTGCGGGTCAAGGCGAAGATCGAGACCGTCATCCGTGAAGAGATGGCCGCCGCAGGTGCACAGGAGGTGCACTTCCCGGCCCTCATGCCCCGTGAGGCGTACGAAGCCACCGGGCGCTGGGACGAGTACGGCGACCTGCTCTTCCGTCTGCAGGACCGCAAGGGCGGCGACTACCTCCTCGCGCCGACGCATGAAGAGGCCTTCACGATGCTCGTGAAGGATCTGTATTCGTCGTACAAGGACCTGCCTCTGACGATCTTCCAGATCCAGGACAAGTACCGCGACGAGGCGCGCCCCCGTGCAGGCCTGCTCCGAGGCCGCGAGTTCACGATGAAGGACGCGTACTCCTTCGATTCCTCGGATGCCGGGCTCGACGCCAGCTACCAGGCGCAGCGCGACGCTTACGAGCGCATCTTCCAGCGGCTCGGCCTCGAGTACGCGATCGTGCAGGCGGATGCCGGTGCGATGGGCGGGTCGCGGAGCGAGGAGTTCCTGCACCCGACTCCCGTGGGCGAGGACACGTTCGTGCGCAGCGCTGGCGGCTATGCGGCGAACGTCGAGGCGTTCACGACGGCGGTGCCCGACGCGATCCCGTTCGACGCCGACGCGGCACCCGTGATCTTCGACTCGCCGAACACTCCCACGATCGACACGCTCGTCGCGCACTGCAACGCGAACCTCGACGGCGAGTTCACGGCCGCCGACACGCTCAAGAACGTCGTCCTCGCACTGACCCACCTCGACGGCACTCGCGAACTCGTCGTGGTCGGGATCCCCGGCGACCGCGAGGTCGACGAGAAGCGCGCCGAGGTGGCATTCGCGCCCGCCGAGGTGGAGACCGCGACGGCGGACGACTTCGAGAAGAACCCGCTGCTCGTCAAGGGCTACATCGGCCCCTGGTCGCCGACGGGCGCCATCCTCGGCGAGGAGTCCGCCACCGGCATCCGCTACCTGGTCGACCCCCGCGTCAGCGAGGGCACGAGCTGGATCACCGGCGCGAACATGGACCAGAAGCACGCGCATTCGGTGGTCGCAGGGCGCGATTTCGCGGCCGACGGCATCGTCGAGATCGCGAACGTGCGCGAGGGCGACCCCGCACCCGACGGGTCCGGCCCCGTCGAGCTCGCACGCGGCATGGAGATCGGCCATGTCTTCCAGCTCGGCCGCAAGTACGCCGAGGCACTCGGCCTCAAGGTCCTGGACGAGAACGGCAAGCTCGTCACGGTGACGATGGGCTCCTACGGCATCGGCGTCACCCGCATCCTCGCGATCATCGCCGAGCTGAACAACGACGACAAGGGCCTCATCTGGCCGGCATCCGTCGCGCCTTTCGATGTGCAGGTGGTCGCCGCCGGTCGCGACCAGGTCGCGTTCGACGTCGCAGCGGACATCTCGGCGCAGCTCGAGTCCGCAGGCCTCGACGTGCTCTACGACGACCGTCCCAAGGTATCGCCGGGTGTCAAGTTCGGCGATGCCGAGCTCGTCGGCGTGCCGAAGATCGTCATCGTCGGGCGTGGCGCGGCCGACGGGCAGGTCGAGCTCTGGGATCGCAGCACGGGGGAGCGCGACGCCATCTCCGTCGCCGATGCGATCGCGCGTCTCGCGCAGCGTTGACCTGGACGCTCTCGCCGCCGGCCGCCGAAATCGACCGTCGGCGGCCGGCGGCGTTGCGGGACGGCTACGGCGCCGGGAGCGTGACACGCTGGACGCATGACCGAGGAACCGCTGCCGGCGGCGCTCAGCGCCGAGATCAATCGAGTCCTGGACGACGCGGGGGTCCACGCCGATCGCCGGCTGGTGATGCGGATGCTGCGAACAGCCGTTCTCCTCGGCGAAGACGGGACGAGCCGCCTCGACCTGAAGATCGCCTCGGCCGCTCTCGCCGAGATGCGCGACGCCTTCCGGCTTTTCGCCCCCTACGAGGGCATCCCGAAGGTCACGGTGTTCGGGTCTGCGCGCACGCGTCACGACGACCCGCTCTATGTGCAGGCGCGTGACGTCGCGGCCGCTCTGGCTGCCGACGGCTGGATGGTCGTGACCGGAGCCGGTCCGGGGATCATGCAGGCGGCCGCTGAGGGAGCGGGCCCCGCGCTCTCGCTCGGCGTCTCGATCCGCCTGCCGTTCGAAGAGAAGGCCAACGCCGTCGTCGAGGCATCCGACCACGTCGTCGCGATGAAGTACTTCTTCACCCGCAAGCTCATGCTCATGAAGGAGTCCCGCGGCTTCATCTGCCTTCCCGGCGGATTCGGAACCCTGGACGAGATGTTCGAGCTGCTGACCCTCCAGCAGACGGGCAAGGCCGAGCCGATGCCCATCGTGCTGCTCGACGAGCAGGACGGCCGGTTCTGGAAGGGACTCAAGCGCTTCATCGAAGAAGACCTCGCTCCGACCGGCGTGATCTCGGACGGCGATTTCGACCGGGTCGTGATCACAGACTCCATCGAGGCGGCGACGGCGGAGATCACCGGCTTCTGGCGGAATTACGATTCCCTGCGCTGGGTCGGCCAGACGCTTGTGCTGCGACTCAAGGCGGAGCCGACGGATGCTGAGATCGATGACTTGAACGAGCGGTTCGGCAGGATGCTGCTCTCCGGCCGCATCGAACGCAGCGAACCGCTCGCGCCCGAGGTCGGCGATCTTGATCAGCTCGATCTCCCGCGGCTGGCCCTGCACTTCGACCAGTGGCAGGTCGGGAACCTGTTCCGGCTCATCGGCGCGATCAACGCACTGCCGTCCGCCTCCCGGTAGGCATCGGTTCAGCACCCGTTCACCGCGGCGTCATCTCTCGCCAGGATGCTGTTCCGGCAGCATCCCGACGAGGAGGACTTGATGACCCTGGCAGACCACACCCGCCGTCCGCTCCCGATGGCCGACCACGTGCGCGGCAAGCGCTCAGCCGTCACCTGCGAGCTGAAGTGCGCGAACGCCTGTCTCGGGCCGGAGTGCAACACGTCGTCGAACGAGGACTTCCGTTCGATCGCCTCGTCGGTCTTCTCGCGTCGTGCTCTGTTCGGCCTCGGCGCCGCCGCGGCGGTGGCCATCGCCGTCGGTGCGGGCCGTCAGGCGCCTGTCTCGGCTCCCGGCGCGATCGGAGCGGGTGGCGCGGGCGTGGCCTCGGGCAAGCCGGGAACGGCAGGGCTCTCCTTCGGCCCGATCTCACCGGTGCCGGCCGACGTCGACGCGCTCACCGTTCCAGACGGGTTCACGTGGCAGCCCATCATCCGGTGGGGCGACCCGCTGTTCTCCCGCACTCCCGCCTTCGATCTCGCCGGCCAGACGCCCGAGGCCCAGGCCGAGCAGTTCGGATATAACAGCGACTATCTCGACATCGTCGCCGACCCGAGTGGCAAGACCGGCGTGCTGGTGAACAACCACGAGTACGTGAACCCGAACATCATGTTCCCCGCCTCGACCGATGCCGCCGAGCTGCGTCGTCGCGGCGACATCTACAAGGCCGCGCAGGGCATGTCGGTGGTCGACATCCGGCGCTCGAAGGTGGGGCAGCCCTGGTCGTATGTCGTCGACGGCCGTCGCAATCGTCGCATCACGGTCGAGACGGTCTTCGAGCTCACCGGTCCTGCCGCCGGTTCGGATCTCGTCAAGACCGCGGCCGACCCCGAGGGCCGCTGGGTCCACGGCACGCTGGGCAACTGCTCCGGCGGCACCACACCCTGGGGCACGATCCTCTCGGGCGAGGAGAACTTCAACGGGTACTTCGCCTGGGCCGCCGACACGGCCGAGCAGAAGCGCTACTCCGCGACGAGCACGACGTCGACGTCGACGGGCTGGGAGGCGTACGACCCGCGATTCGACGCGCACAACCCCGGCTACGTCAACGAGCCGAACCGCTTCGGCTACATCGTCGAGATCGACCCGCAGGACCCGACGTCCACTCCGCGCAAGCACACCGCGATGGGACGCTTCAAGCACGAGGGAGCCAACGTGCACGTGGCTGCCGACGGCCGGGTCGTGGCGTACATGGGCGACGATGAGCGCAACGACTACCTCTACAAGTTCGTGTCGAAGAACCGCATCTCGGGTTCGCGAAAGAAGAACCTGAACCTCCTGAGCGAGGGCGATCTCTACGTCGCGAAGTTCACGGGCAACTCGCCTCTCGCCGAGATCACCGGCACTGGAGCGCTTCCGTCCGACGGCGCCTTCGACGGCACCGGCGTCTGGATCCCCCTGACCCAGGGCGGCCAGAGCGTCGTCCCGGGCTTCAGCACCGAGCAGGTCCTCGTCTACACCCGTCTTGCTGCGGATGCTGTGGGCGCGACCAAGATGGATCGGCCCGAAGACGTGCAGCCCAGCCCTGTGACCGGCAAGGTCTATGTCGCCCTGACGAACAACTCCAAGCGCACTGCGGTCGACGAGACCAACCCGGTCACCGGCAACCGCTACGGCCATGTGGTCGAGCTCACCGAGACGGCGGGCCACAGCGGGACCACGTTCGGCTGGAGCATCCTGCTCCTGTGCGGCGACCCGGCCACCTTCGAGAACGCCTATTTCGCGGGCTTCCCGAAGGAGCTCGTCTCGCCCATCTCCTGCCCGGACAACGTCGCCTTCGACTCCGAGGGGAACCTCTGGATCTCGACGGATGGCGCTCCCAGCACGATCGGCCTCGCCGACGGGCTGTTCAAGGTGCCTCTCGCCGGCTCCGAGCGCGGTCACGTGCAGCAGTTCCTCGCGGTTCCGCGTGAGGCGGAGACCTGCGGGCCCGTCATCCACGATCGCGAGGGTCTGGTGTTCGTCGCGGTGCAGCACCCGGGTGAGGACGGCACCTTCGACGCACAGCACTCGCTCTTCCCCGACTACGGTTCCGGTGCGCCCGGCGACGTGCCGAACGCCCCGCGACCCGCCGTCATCCAGGCGTACCGCGCCTGAGCAGGAAACAGAGGGGCGGACCTCCGGCCGGTCGTGCGAGCGCACGACCGGCCGGCTCCCGTTGAGTCGCAGACGCCGTGCCGTGCCGTCCGGTATCCTGGACGGATGCCCGCGGTTCATCGCGCGAGGCGAGAGCTGAATAGAGAGGCCGTCATGGACATCGAGCTGAGTCTGCTGCGTGGGATCGAGAAGGAGAAGGCGATCCCCTTCGACGAATTGGTGTCGATCATCGAACAGGCCATCCTGACGGCCTACAACAAGCACGTGGCCGGCGACGGTCCCGCTCCCGAGGGCGTCCGGGTCGACCTCGACCGCAAGAGCGGCCACGTCGCCGTGCTCCAGGTCGTGAAGGACGACGAGGGTGCGATCATCGGCGAAGAGGATGCCACGCCAGACGACTTCGGGCGCATCGCCGCATTCGCAGCCAAGCAGGTCATCAGTCAGCGCCTGCGCGACATCGCTGACGACGCGGTGCTCGGTGAGTTCCGCGGCAAGGAGGGCGACATCGTCGCCGGTGTCATCCAGCAGGGTCCCAATCCCCGGATGATCCATGTCGATCTCGGCTCCGTCGAGGCGATCCTGCCGCCGGAGGAGCAGGTGCCGGGCGAGGAGTACACGCACGGCTCGCGAGTGCGGGTTTACGTCACGAGCGTGGCCAAGGGCCTCAAGGGTCCGCAGATCACGGTGTCCCGTACGCACCCTGGGCTCGTGCGCAAGCTCTTCGCGCTCGAGGTCCCCGAGATCGCGGGCGGACTCGTGGAGATCGTGTCGCTCGCGCGCGAGGCCGGCCACCGCACCAAGATCGCGGTGAAGGCGAACGACCCGGCTATCAACGCGAAGGGCGCCTGCATCGGAGAGCTCGGACGCCGCGTCCGCGCCGTCACCGAGGAGCTCGCCGGCGAGAAGATCGACATCATCGACTACAACCCCGAGCTCGCCGCCTTCGTGGCCAATGCGCTGTCGCCTGCCCGCGTGACCAGCTCGTTCATCCTGGATGCCGGCACCAAGGCCGTCCGCGCGCTGGTGCCGGACTACCAGCTCTCGCTGGCGATCGGCAAGGAGGGCCAGAACGCTCGCCTGGCCGCCAAGCTCACCGGCGCGAAGATCGACATCCAGCCGGACAGCATCCTCGACTGATCCGCTTCCCGGGACTCGCGCGGCACGCGTCCGGCTCCGGGTGAAACGCAGGTGTAAGATGGAACCCGTACGAACGTGCGTCGGCTGTCGCGCGCGTGCTCCCCGCTCCGCCCTGATCAGGGTGGTGTCCCAGTTCGACTCCCTCGTCATCGATGAGCGCGCCGTGCTGCCGGGGCGAGGCGCGTGGCTGCATCCGACGCGTGAATGCATGGAAGCCGCTCTGCGGCGACGTGCTTTCGGACGAGCACTGCGTGTGTCCGCCACGGTGGACACGCAGGCCATCGAACAGTATCCATTCAGAAACAAAGGCTGAACAGCTATGGAAACAAAGTGAACGGCTCGAAATGAGACCCGTCCGCGACTGATGGTCTGCCCTGTCTGGGGCAGACCGACCCCAGACAGGAGAATTGTGGCTGGTAAACCACGCGTACATGAGATCGCCGCCGAACTCGGCGTCGACAGCAAGGTCGCACTTGCAAAGCTCAAGGAGCTCGGCGAATTCGTCAAGAGCCCTTCATCGACCATCGAGCCGCCGGTTGCGCGCAAGCTGCGCGCGGCGATCGAGTCCGACGCTTCGCTGAAGCCGGCAGCCGACGCTGCTCCCGCCGCGAAGCCCGCGGCCGCCAAGCCGGCGGCTGCGAAGTCCGCCGCGCCCACGCCCGGGCCGAAGCCCGGCCCCAAGCCGGCACCTGCGCCGGAAGCACCTGCGCCCGCAGCACCCGCCGCTCCGGCGGAGGCCGCGCCTCAGGCGGCGACTCCCGCAGCGGCTGCCAAGCCCGGCCCCGCCGCTCCCAAGCCCGCTGACAGCGCGGCTCCGAAGCCGGGCGCCCCGCGCCCCGGCAACAACCCGTTCTCCTCGGCGCAGGGCATGGGGCAGCGCCCCGCGGGCCCCCGTCCTGGGAACAACCCCTTCGCCTCGGCGCAGGGCATGGGACAGCGTCCCACCCCGGGCAACATCCCGCGTCCGCAGGCGCCGCGTCCCGGCGCACCGCGCCCGGGTGCACCTCGCCCCGGTTCGCCCCGTCCGGGCGCTCCGCGCGGCGGTCAGGGCGGCCGTCCCGGTGCTCCGTTCCAGCAGCGGCCCGGCGGCCCCGGTCGTCCCGGCGGCGCCGGCGCTCCCGGCGGCGGCCCCGGTGCACGTCCCGGTGGCGGTTTCGCCGGTCGGCCCGGTGGTGGCGGTGGTCGTGGTCGTGGACCCGGCGGCGGCACCGCAGGTGCCTTCGGCAAGGGCGGCGGCAAGAGCAAGCAGCGCAAGTCGCGTCGGGCGAAGCGGCAAGAGTTCGAGATGCGGGATGCTCCCGTCGTCGGTGGCGTCAACGTCACCCGCGGCAACGGGGAGATCATCCGGATGCGCCGCGGCGCGTCGATCGCGGACTTCGCCGACAAGATCGAGACGCTGACGGGCTACACCGTGCAGCCCGGAACCCTCGTCACCATCCTCTTCAACCTCGGCGAGATGGCCACGGCCACCGAGTCGCTGGATGAGGCGACCTTCGAGGTCCTCGGTGCCGAGCTCGGCTACAAGGTGCAGATGGTCTCGCCCGAGGACGAGGACAAGGAGCTCCTCGAGGGCTTCGGTCTCGACCTCGAGGCCGAGCTGGAGAACGAGAGCGAGGATGACCTCGAGATCCGTCCTCCGGTCGTCACCGTCATGGGCCACGTCGATCACGGTAAGACCCGACTGCTCGACGCGATCCGCCAGACCAACGTCATCGCAGGCGAGGCCGGCGGCATCACGCAGCACATCGGCGCGTACCAGGTCTGGACCGAGCACGAGGGCATCGAGCGCGCGATCACCTTCATCGACACCCCGGGTCACGAGGCGTTCACCGCCATGCGCGCCCGTGGTGCGCAGGTGACCGACCTCGCGATCCTCGTGGTCGCGGCTGACGACGGCATCATGCCGCAGACGGTCGAGGCTCTGAACCACGCCCAGGCTGCGAACGTCCCGATCGTGGTCGCGGTGAACAAGGTCGACAAGCCCGAGGCCAACCCGGCCAAGGTTCGTCAGCAGCTCACCGAGTACGGTCTGGTCGCAGAGGAGTACGGCGGCGACGTCATGTTCGTCGATGTCTCGGCTCGCGCAGGCACCGGCATCCAGGACCTCCTGGACGCCGTGCTGCTCACCGCGGACGCCGGTCTCGACCTGACCGCCAACCCGAACAAGGCCGCTCGCGGTGTCGCCATCGAGGCGAAGCTCGACAAGGGTCGTGGTGCGGTCGCGACCGTGCTCATCCAGTCCGGAACCCTGCGCATCGGTGACGCCATCGTCGCCGGTACCGCATACGGACGTGTGCGGGCCATGGCAGACGAGAACGGCGACGCCGTGCTCGAGGCCTACCCGTCTCGCCCCGTGCAGGTGCAGGGTCTGAACTCCGTGCCCCGCGCCGGCGACGTCTTCATCGTCACCGAAGAGGACCGCATGGCCCGCCAGATCGCTGAGAAGCGTGAGGCCGTCGAGCGCAACGCCCAGCTGGCGAAGGCCCGCAAGCGCATCTCGCTCGAGGACTTCACCCGTGCTCTCGAAGAGGGCAAGGTCGAGACGCTCAACCTCATCATCAAGGGCGACGTGTCCGGTGCCGTCGAGGCGCTGGAGGAATCGCTCCTCAAGATCGAGGTCGACGACTCGGTGCAGCTGCGCATCATCCACCGCGGTGTGGGTGCGATCACCGAGTCCGACGTCAACCTGGCCACGATCGACAACGCGATCGTGATCGGCTTCAACGTGCGTCCGGACTCCAAGGCCCGTGAGGCGGCATCGCGCGAAGGCGTCGACATCCGCTTCTACTCGGTCATCTACAACGCGATCGACGAGATCGAGAACTCCCTCAAGGGCATGCTCAAGCCGGAGTTCGAAGAGGTCCAGTCGGGTGTCGCCGAGATCCGCGAGGTGTTCCGCTCCTCGAAGTTCGGCAACATCGCCGGTGTCATCGTGCGGTCGGGAACGATCACGCGAAACGCCAAGGCACGCGTCATCCGCGATGGCGTCGTCATCGCCGATGGTCTGGCCATCGAATCGCTGCGCCGCTTCAAGGACGACGTCACCGAGGTCCGCACGGACTTCGAGGCCGGTATCGGACTCGGCAAGTACAACGACATCCAGATCGGCGACGAGATCGAGACCACCGAGCTGGTCGAGAAGCCTCGCAGCTGATCGGAATCGACAGCCTCAGGGCTTCCTGCTCGTGATCGAGCCGGAAGCGGACAGGACGCCCGAAGGCTTCTCAGAGGGAGAGAACAATGGCTGGTGAACGACAGGCACGACTCGCGGACCGCATCCGCGTGATCCTGGCCGAGCGCCTGGAGAAGGGCCTGCGCGATCCGCGTCTGGGCTTCGTGACCATCACGGACGTGCGCGTGTCGGGCGACCTCCAGCACGCGTCCGTGTTCTACACGGTCCTGGGCACCGAGGAGGAGCGCGTCGCGAGCGGCGCGGCTCTCACGTCGGCGACCGGGATGCTGCGCAGCGAGGTGGGGCGACAGCTCAGCACGCGTCTGGTGCCGACCCTGGAGTTCATCCCTGATGCGCTGCCGGAGAACGCGGATCACATCAGCGCGCTGCTGCGCCAGGCGCAGGAGCACGACGCCCAGGTGGCGAAGCTCGCGTCCTCGGCCTCGCACGCGGGCGACGCCGACCCCTACGTGCACGACGACGAGGACTGACCCCGTTTGCTACTCTCGGCTGTGCGGCAAAGCCCGCACAGCTGAGGGGGGATCAGCATAGACGGTTCGAGTGCGCCTGGTTCGGCGCCCATCACGCCCGCGTCGGTGGCGGAGCTCCTCGACGAGCTGCGCCGGCATGATCTGACATGCGCGCCGCACGTGCTCGTGCGCATCATCGTGCAGCTCGGCGGAGATGTTCCGACCATCCGGGAGATGATCACGCGGCTGGATCCTCCGACCCGGTTCGGTCTGCGCCCTCTGCCGGCACCGCTGCCGATGGTCGGAACGATCCGGGCGAAATACGACAGTCTCGTGCTGGACGAGCGCGATCGCGATCTTCTCCTCGCCGTCTCCCTGTGCCTCGGCGATGAGCTCGAGCCCTTGCTGGCGTTCGACGGCAGGATCGCAGACGAGCTCATGCTCAGCGCCATCGGTCCACACCTCTCCCTGCACGCCGGACGCGTGCGCTTCGTCGACCCGCTGCTGGACATATGGATCCGCGCGAGCGCGGATCCGGCGGTCGAGGCCGCGGTGAACGAGCGCCTCGTCGAGATCTTCGCCGCACGCGGTGACCGGGTGAGCGCCGACTGGCATCGTTCGCGCGCCGCGCTCCACGGCGTACCGGAGGCGGCATCCGAACTCATCAGGATCGCCAGAGAGCTCTCGGAGGCGGGGCACTCCTCGCGGGCGCTGCAACTCGCCGGTGAGGCGGCGGCTCACGCGGTCGGCGTCGAGCTCGACGAGGCGCGCGTGGTGGCGGGAGCCTCGTCGATCGCGGCGGGATACGCCACGGAGGCGGCTGCGTGGCTCGGCCCGCTGTTCCCCGACGGCGCCGAGCGCTACCGGCTGCAGGGACTCAGCGCTCTCGTCATCGCCCAGGCATACCTGCAGGGAGCCGTTCCTGCAATCGATCCCGACTCGTTCCGCCCGAGCACGCAGGACCCGGACGACTGGTACTCGTGGACCCGAGCGGCGGCGTTCGCCGCGGTGCTCTGCGCCGAGCGGGGCGACAGCCGCGGAATGCGCAGGTGGCTCTCGGCGCTGCGTGACGGCTGCGCGAAGGTCGGTTCCGAGCGCGAGCTGCGCGATCCCGTGGTCGCGCTGAGCTGGTTGCTCGCAGGTGAGCCGGATCTCGAACCCGTCGAAGGCTCTGGCCCGCTCAGCGGCGGAATGCTGCGAGCTCTGCATTCGGCGATCGCGGGCGATATCGACACAGGCCTGCGGCTGATCGCAGTCGGGGACTCGGGTCTCGGTGCCGAGGTCGATCCGTTCGTGGCCGGATTCGAGTACAGCCCGGTGGTGAACGCCTATCGCGCGATCGTCGAGGTGCTGCTGCTGATGTGGCGCGGCGACGTCCGCATCGCGCGCGAGCGGATGCTGCAGGCTGCCATGACGCTTCCCGTGGCGATGCCCTTCGCGGGATTGGGAGTCGTGCTGCTGCGTCGCCTGGATCTTGCCGTGCTCGGACGGATCGGACCTTTCGGCGGTGCGCTCACGGCGTCGTTGCCTGCCGCAGCACGTCTGGATCATCTTGTCGATCGCGCGATCGAGGCGCATCTGGCCGGCGCGTTCGAAGAGGCATCGTCGTTCATGAAGCTGTGGAGCGACCGCGGGCGCCCGCGGCCGGCGCTGAACGTCGATGGGCTCGATGAGCTCGATCCCATCGGCGAGGACCGGGGACTCGCAGCCGCCGTGGTCGCGCCGCCCGAGATCCGC
Source organism: Microbacterium hydrocarbonoxydans (assembly GCF_000956475.1). Lineage (GTDB taxonomy): Bacteria > Actinomycetota > Actinomycetes > Actinomycetales > Microbacteriaceae > Microbacterium > Microbacterium hydrocarbonoxydans_A. Next base: position 819,637 of record NZ_JYJB01000010.1, on the reverse strand, counting down.
GAGGCGCAGCGGCTGCGAGCCCGGATCGCCGCGACGACGGACGGGCGATGGCGTGTCGAGAGAGAAGAGCTGCTGGTGGCGACGCGTGCGCTGGTGTCGCCGTTCTCTCGCGCGCGCGTCGAATCGATGCTCGGCGTCCGCGCCGTGATCCTCAACGATCTCGGTGCGGCGAGCGAGCATCTGCGCACCGCACGGCGACTGTTCGACGTCGCCGGGGCCGATGCGTGGGCGAACGCGGTGGCGCACCGGCTCGCCCGAGTGGAGGAGGAGGCCGCGGGCGACGACACGGCTCGGGATTCCCTGACGGTGTGCCGGCTGGCATGGGCGCCGCTGCTCACCTCCAGGGAGCTGGAGGTCGCCATGAAGGTCGTGGCCGGTTCGTCGAATCGGCGGATCGGCGAGGAACTGCAGCTGTCAGTGCGCACGGTCGAGGTCCACCTCGGCAGGGTCTTCACCAAACTCGATGTGCGCAATCGAGTGGAGCTGACGGTCCTGGCGCACCGCACTGCGCAATACCTCTGAGGATCAGCGGGGGAGCGACAGCATCTCGCCGTCGGCCTCGGCGAGACCGTCGGCGATGAGGGAATCGACGGCACGGTCGCGCTGCGCGGCATCCGGCCATTCGGGCAGCACCGCGCTCAGCAGGACGCCGCCGGTCGGCGCATCGCGCAGCATCCGCAGCACTGCGCCTCGCGCCTGACGATCCGAACCCTCGAAGGCGGCCTGCCGACGCCTCGTGTCGCCGGTGTCCGGGCGCCCCGCGGCCACCCACGCGCACTGCTCGATGAGCGGGCACAGCTCGCAGTGCGGTGAACGTGCGACGCAGACCGTGGCGCCGAGCTCCATGGCGGCCGCATTGAAGACGGCGGACTCGGCGTCGGATGCCGGGAGCAGCGACTCCATGAGCGCGAGGTCGCGACGCGACGGGGGAGCCGGCTGTGCGAGTCCCTGCACGGCGCGAGCGAGGACGCGCCTGGTGTTGGTGTCGACCACCGGATGCCGGTCTCCATATGCGAACACGGCGACGGCCCTGGCCGTGTAGTCGCCGATGCCGGAGAGAGCGAGAAGCTCGTCCACATCGCGCGGGACCAGTCCGTCGTGCCGCTGCACGATCTCGATCGCCGCGCGGTGCAGCCAGAGAGCGCGTCGAGGGTATCCGAGGTTGGCCCACTGCTGCACCACCTCGGCCGGAGTCGCGGCTGCGAGCGCAGAAGGCGTCGGCCACCGGGCCAGCCATGCTTCGAGGTGTGGGATCACGCGATTGACCGGCGTCTGCTGCAGCATGAACTCGCTGACGAGCGTCCCCCATGCGCCGTAAACGTGATGGAACTGCGATGTGCGCCAGGGCAGATCGCGCGCCGCCTCTCGGTACCATTCGGACAGCGGCAAGCGTCGCTGGGGGAGAGTGGACGACGAGGGCACCTCGACAGCCTAGGCGAAAGGCCGGCCACGACCGGAGGAGGCGACGATGAACACACGGCGAAGCGGCGCGGCTCTGCTGATCACCGGGCTCGTGCTGGCCACAGCCGCAGGGTGCGCGTCTGGCGCGGGGGAGACAGGTCCCGATTCGAGCGCCACGCCCACCGAGAAGCAGACCCTTGCCCCGACGGCGTCCTCGTCGCCCTCGGCCGACCCGCAGGACCCGACGACCTGGATCATCAGCGACGCGGGCGTGGGGCCCATCGAGATCGGGGCGCAGCTCGATGAGACCCTGACCCAGCTGCCGGATACGTGGACGAACGACGAGAACTGCTCGTGGACCGCCTGGTGGAATTCTGAGGACTCGAGCTATGGTGTCTTCTTCGTACGGGGGACCGAGAGTGACGACGCGCCGCTGAGAGAGATCTCGGTCTACACGGCTGCGGAGGAGCCTGTAGCGGTGCCCTCGCCCGTCACAAAGGCGGGTCTCGGCATCGGAGCGACCAAGGAAGAGGTCGTCGCGGCGTACCCCGGTGCTGAGGAGGGCGAGGCGCCGATCGGCGGCGGAACCTGGCTGAAGCTGCCGGGCGAGGGCCAGGCGCATGTCTTCTTCGAGTTCCGTGAGGGTGCGACCGGTGCATCCGATGTGGTCGTCACGGTCGGCGAGCAGCCCTCCTACGAGGTGTGCGGCTGAGAATCCGCGCGCATCGTAGGCTTGAGGGATGGTCTCGCCCGGCATTCTTCTCGTCGACAAACCCGCAGGCCTCACCAGCCACGATGTGGTCGCCCGCACCCGTCGGGCGTTCGGCACTCGCAAGGTCGGGCACGCGGGCACGCTCGATCCCATGGCCACCGGGCTCCTGGTGATCGGCATCGAGGGCGCGACCCGCCTGCTCACATACATCGTGGGGGCCGACAAGACATACGAGGCGACGATCCGGCTCGGGCAGACCACAGGGACGGATGATGCCGACGGCGAGATCCTGACCCGGGCATCGGCGGATGCGTGGACCGCAGTGACCGAGGAGCGGATCGCCGACGGCATCCGGGCCCTCACCGGCACGATCTCGCAGGTTCCGAGCTCGGTGTCGGCGATCAAGGTCGACGGTCGTCGCGCCTACGATCGTGTCCGGGCGGGGGAGGAGGTCGTGCTCGCCGCTCGCAGCGTGACAGTGTCGCGCTTCGACGTCGTCGCCCGTCGTGAGGGCGAGGGCGTCGTCGATCTCGACGTCGTGGTGGACTGCTCATCGGGCACGTACATCCGCTCTCTCGCGCGCGATCTGGGTGAGGACCTCGGCGTCGGCGGTCACCTCACCGCCCTCCGGCGCAGCAGAGTCGGAGACTTCGATGTGGCGGATGCCGTCTCGATCGAGGATCTCGAGGGCGCCACGACGTTGACCCCCGCGCAGGCAGCGGCGCGTGTGCTGCAGGCGCTGGATGTGACTGCCGAGGACGCTCGCGATCTGCGACACGGAAAGCGACTCTCCGGGCAGGCGACTCGGCTGGACGGAGCCCTGGCGGCCGCGATCGACCCAGACGGACTGCTCGTCGGAGTGGTGGAGAGGCGCGGCCCTGATCTGAAGAGCGCCATGAACATGCCGGAGGCCGCTCGATGATCCTCTGGCTCACCATCGCGCAGATCGCGATCGCCGCCGCGGCCGGCGTCTTCTGCGTCACCGCCGGCCTCGCTGGCCGGCGGCCGAGCGACTTCACAGTCGGCGCGCTCGCGGTCGTCGAGGTGCTGCTGATCGCCCAGGTCGTCGTCGCGATCGTCGCCCCGCTGACGGGCAACCCGCCGACGGGCGACCCGCTCGAGTTCTGGGTCTACCTCGTCTCGGCCGTGCTGCTGCCGATCGGAGCGGTGCTCTGGGCTCTGATGGAGCGCAGCAGGTGGAGCACTGTGATCCTCGGAGTCGCGGCCGTCGCGATCGCGATCATGCTGTGGCGGATGCAGGTCATCTGGAGCGTTCAGATCGCGTGACGGCGAAGCTGCGGGATCCGTCGCGGATTAGGATGGATGAAGCTATGAGCACCTCCGCACCCCCCTCTCGGATGACCGGCATCGGTCGCGTCCTCGTGATCGTGTACGCCGTGATGGCGCTCGCGGCGACCGGCCGGAGCTTCGTGCAGATCGTCCGCCGTTTCGACGAGGCTCCGTTGGCGTACTCGCTGTCGGCTGTGGCCGCCGTCGTCTACATCCTCGCCACGCTCGCGCTCGTGCTGGCCAAGCGGAGAGGCTGGTACGCCGTCGCCTGGATAGCGATCGTCTTCGAGCTCACGGGGGTGATCGTGGTGGGAGCCCTGAGTCTTCTCGTGCCCGATCTGTTCCAGCACGAGACCGTCTGGTCTCTGTTCGGCCGCGGGTACCTGTTCGTCCCCCTGGTGCTGCCGGTCTTCGGCCTGTGGTGGCTTCGCACTCATCGGCCGTCGCGCGCTGAGGCGTCGCGCGTCGAGGTGTCCGCGTGATCGTCTTCCGCGACCCGGGCGACGTTCCCGCCGACTTCGGGCCGTCTGCGGTCGCGATCGGCAAGTTCGACGGGGTGCACGCGGGGCACCGCGCGGTCATCGAGAGGCTGAAGATCCAGGCCGCGGCATCCGGCGCGCGCGCGGTCGCCGTGACCTTCGATCGCAACCCGCTCGCGGTGCTGCGTCCCGACCGCTGCCCCGAGAACGTCGTCACCGTCGAGCGCAAGCTCGAGCTCCTGGGAGAGCTCGGCCTCGATGCGACTCTCGTGCTGACCTTCGACGAGGAGCTCGCCGCGCGCAGCGCGGAGGACTTCGTCGAGGGCATCCTCGTCGCAGCTCTCCGGGTCTCGACCGTTCTGGTCGGGGCGGACTTCCGCTTCGGGCGCGGCGGAGCAGGCACGCCCGCGCTGCTCGCCGAGATGGGCCCCAGCCGCGGGTTCGCCGTCGAGATCGTCGACGACGTCTACCTGCCCGGTTCCGACCGTCGCGTCTCGTCGACGTGGATCCGCGAGCTGCTCATGGCAGGAGACGTCAGCGGCGCGGCCGAGGTGCTCGGCCGGCATCCCGACGTGCGCGGCGAGGTCGTGCACGGACTCAAGCGAGGACGCGAGCTCGGCTTCCCGACCGCGAACCTCGAGACGATCACCGACGCGTTCGTTCCAGCCGACGGCGTCTATGCCGGGTGGCTGGTCGACCACGACACGGGCATCCGGCACAGGGCGGCGATCTCGGTCGGCACGAATCCCACGTTCGATGACGTGCTCGTGCGCCAGGTGGAGGCTCACGTGATCGACGAGACCGGGCTCGATCTCTACGGGCACGACGTCACCGTGGAGTTCGTAGAGCGGCTGCGGGGAATGGTCGCGTTCGAGGGCATCGAGAAGCTCATGCTGCAGATGGCCGACGATGTGACTGAAGCCCGGCGGGTGCTCGGCGCGCAGTCGTAGAAGATGAACTCTGCGTGTCCTGCGGCCCCCGCAGCGGCGAGCATGGCGTAGACTGACGCTCGGTTCCCGGTGATCCGCGCAGGTCTTTCGTGCGTCGGCGGGAATCGGTACTACGGTCCGCACGGTCCTGGCTCGCGCCACACGCGGACATCGAAGACGGCTCCGGCATCCCGCGGATGCTGTGGCCTCCACGCTCAGGAGGAGCATGCCGACCACGGCACCAGCCGCCACGCGGCGCAGGAAGACGTCTCGTCGCGACGACGAGGCACCGCTGATTCCGATCCTCGCGCGCAAGGTGCGCGAGATCGAGGCCAAGTCTCAGCGCGGAAAGCTCGGCCCCACGAACCGCGTCAAGTTCCAGGTGATCGCATTCCTGGTGCGCGAAGAGCGCGCCAGGGTCAAGGCGGATGCCGAGATCGGCGACGCCGCCCGCGCGGAACTGCTCAAGCGGCTCGACGGCGTCGCCACGATCCTCGCCAAGACGGCAGCACGCGACACCTCGCTGATCCAGCTGCTCGAGGCCGATCAGGCGACGTCCCCAGTCGCCAAGCGGATGCGCCGCGACTGGCTGCTCGAGTCGGGCGCTGAGCTGGCGCCAGAAGAGCTCATCATCGCCGACGTCGCGCCCGTGCAGATCCCGGTCGTGCCTGCGGCGATCGCCGAGCGTCAGGTCACGCCGCCCTCGGTCGAGGCGCGGCAGCTCGCGAACCCGTTCCTCGCCCCCGACCTCACACCTCGCCCTGCCGCGACCCCGCGGCGACGGCTTGACGGCTGGGAATTGATGGGCCCGCTCTACAAGGCGTTCGAGACGGGTGCCGGCGGCTCGGCGGCCAGCATGGAGCTGCCGCCCGCACCCGAGTACGACCACCTCTCGCCCAAGGGGCTCGAGGTCATGGTGCATCAGTCGCGCTTCCTCGAAGCGGTCCGCGGCGGCCATCGCAGCTTCCTGCTCGCGGACGAGCCGGGTCTGGGCAAGACGGCGCAGTCCGTGCTGGCGGCATCCGTAGCCGGTGCCTATCCGCTCCTGGCCGTCGTTCCGAACGTCGTCAAGATGAACTGGGCGCGCGAGGTCGAGCGATGGACTCCTCAGCGCCGCGCCACTGTCATCCAGGGAGACGGCGACGACATCGACGCCTTCGCCGACGTCTTCATCGTCAACTACGAGATCCTCGACCGGCATCTGTCTTGGCTGGCCTCGATCGGCCTGCGCGGCATGGTCGTCGATGAAGCGCACTTCATCAAGAACCTCTCGTCCCAGCGCTCGCAGAACGTGCTCTCGCTCGCCGCGCGGGTGCGGGAGCGGACTCCGGGCGGCAACCCGCTCATGCTCGCGCTCACCGGTACTCCGCTGATCAACGACGTCGAGGACTTCGACGCGATCTGGCGTTTCCTCGGCTGGACCACGGGGGAGAAGCCGGGGCCTGAGCTGATGGAGAAGCTCGACGCGACCGGATTCACGCCGGCCGACAAGGCGTTCTACCCCGAGGCCCGCGATGCCGTGATCTCCATGGGCATCGTGCGACGAAAGAAGAAGGATGTCGCCGCGGATCTCCCCGACAAGCTGATCGCGGATCTGCCCGTGCAGCTCGACGACGAGTTCGGGCGGAGCATCCGTCAGGCGGAGCGCGAGCTGGGCGAACGCCTCGCAGCGCGCTACCGGCGGATCATCGACGCCCGAGGCGATCGCGGACTCGCTCCGGGTGAGATCGACGACGACATCGTCAGGCTCGTGTCGCAGAACGAACTCGAGGAGTCGAAGGCGGCGGGCACCGGGGGCGACAACGTCTTCACCATGGTGCGGCGCATCGGCCAGGCGAAGGCGCAGCTCGCCGCCGATTACGCGGCACAGCTGCAGCGGTCGGTCGGCAAGGTCGTGTTCTTCGCGAAGCACATCGACGTGATGGATCGGGCCGAAGCGCATTTCGCAGCATCCGGCATCCGCGCCGTGTCGATCCGAGGCGACCAGACATCCTCGGCCCGGCAGCAGGCCATCGACGACTTCAACGGCGATCCCGAGGTCGGCATCGCGGTGTGCTCGCTCACCGCGGCGGGCGTCGGCCTCAACCTGCAGGCAGCCTCGAACGTGGTGCTAGCTGAGCTTTCGTGGACGGCTGCCGAGCAGACGCAGGCGATCGACCGCGTGCACCGCATCGGCCAGGACGAGCCAGTCACCGCGTGGCGGATCATCGCTGCGCACACCATCGATACCAAGATCGCCGAGCTGATCGATCAGAAGCATGGTCTCGCAGCTCGCGCGCTCGACGGCGAGACCGTCGACGAGGCCGCCGCAGAGCCGGTGCAGCTGGCGGCGCTCATGCATCTGCTGCGAGGAGCCCTCGCCGCAGCGTGAGAAATGGGCGTTAAGAACCTCGGTTCTTAACGCCCATTTCTGTCGAATCCCGCCAGTATCTGGCACGTCTGGCATTTCGTCTGAGATCAGCAGTCAAGATTCGCTGTTTTCGTCGCCGAGAATGGCGCTTCCTCCTGCCGGGGCGCTAGTGTCGTTCGCAGGCAACGTCGCCTTTACCCCCTCACTGACCCGAACAACCGAAGGCGGCAGCATGAAGATCGGCATCCTCACGAGCGGCGGCGACTGCCCCGGGCTCAACGCGGTGATCCGCGCGATCGTACTCAAGGGCACCCGCGCGTACGACCTCGAGTTCGTCGGCATCCGTGACGGCTGGCGCGGCGTCGTCGACGGCGACTTCTTCCCGCTCACCCGGCATGACGTGAAGGGCCTGTCGAAGGTCGGCGGCACGATCCTCGGCACGAGCCGGACCAACCCCTACGAGGGTGAGCGCGGTGGCGCCGAGAACATCGCGAAGACGCTGTACGGCCACAAGATCGACGGCATCATCGCGATCGGCGGCGAAGGCACGCTCGCGGCGGCCGATCGCCTCGCCAAGGACGGCATCAACGTGATCGGCGTCCCGAAGACGATCGACAACGATCTGCGCGCCACCGACTACTCCTTCGGTTTCGACACCGCGGTGAACATCGCCACAGACGCGATGGACCGGCTGCGCACCACGGGCGACTCGCACCGCCGCTGCATGGTCGCCGAGGTCATGGGCCGCCACGTCGGCTGGATCGCCCTGCACGCCGGCATGGCCGCGGGCGCTCACGTGATCTGCATCCCCGAGGTCCCGATGTCGATCGAGGAGATCGCCGACCTGGTGACGAGCGCTCACGACCGTGGGCGTGCGCCCCTGGTCGTCGTGTCGGAGGGCTTCAAGCTCCGCGACATGGAGGAGGCTTACAGCGACAAGGGCCTCGACGCGTTCAACCGTCCCCGCCTCGGCGGGATCGGCGACCTGCTCGCACCCGAGATCGAGCGGATCACGGGTATCGAGACGCGCGCCACGATCCTCGGCCACATCCAGCGGGGAGGCGCCCCCTCGGCGTTCGATCGTGTTCTCGCGACGCGCCTCGGCATGCACGCCGCGGATGCCATCATGGACGCCGCGTGGGGCCAGATGGTCGCGATGCAGGGCACCGAGATCGTGCGCGTGCCCTTCGCCGACGCGCTGGGCGAGCTGAACACGGTCCCGCAGGTGCGCTACGACGCCGCAGCCACGCTGTTCGGCTGAGCCCCGGCGGCTTGAGCGCCGGTTCTCCGGGGCAGCGCGCTTCCGCCGAGGTAGCGGGCTTCCAGGAAGCGCCAGAATAGGTCAACCGCGCGAGAACAGGAAGGATGCAGTCAAGCATCCTCTTCTCGTGCGGTTGACCTATTGTCGGATGTCGTGAATCAGCCGGCGATGTGGAGCAGCTGCGCGATCGCGGTGCGGATCGTCTCCTGAACGAACTCCGGCTGGAAGAAGACCTGGTAATAGTCGAAGCGCAGAACCGTGTACCCGCGAAGTCGCAGGCGGGCGTCTGCCTCGATGTCCCGGCGACGTGCGACGGCGTCGCTGTGATGTGCGAACCCGTCGAGTTGGATGATGAGGCGATCTCCGATCAGCGCGTCGACGCGATGTCCGTCGATCCACGCCTGCTGTCGGACGTGAATGCCGATCGCGCGCATGAGGATGACGAACTCGGTCTCCATGCCGGAGTCCGAGAGGCTCGACGCGATCGCGGCGATCCGCCTCGCGCGGTTCCCCGTCCAGTGCACGGCATGGAGCACAGGAGCGGCGATCAGCCGCTTGTTCAATCCGGATTCCCAGATAGCCAGAGCCTGCGGCGGTTCTTGGCAGCGAGCAACGTGATCGAGCACGTTGATCAGGGGCTCGATCGGGGCGCGAGCCCTCGTCGGCGCCGGGCCGCGTGACCAGTGGACCGAGAACGCATTCTTGTCGAAATGCGAGCGCTCGGATCTGACCGAGATGTGCACGACGTCATCGTCGGGAACCCACAGCCCCAGCCGTCGCGCCTCGCTGACGCATGTCAGTCGTCCGCCCGCGGCGACAGCCGACACGATGTCTGCCTCGCAGTCTCTCAGCACGATCCAGGATCTGCGCAGTCGCAGCATCCTCCCGCTTTCGATTCCCTTCGAGATCGCATGCCGGCTGAATCCCGCCGCGTAGATGTCCGAGGTGTGCGCCGCGCCGTCGTGCCTGCTGAGCCATTCTTCGAGAAGCATCGGCCCAGCCTGCGGGATCGATGGCCCTCGTTGGAGCGCAGAACCAGCTCATGGGGACAGAATGGACGGCTCCCCGACTTGTGCAGGAGCATTCGCCCCATCCCGAAAACAGGTCAACCGCGCGAGATGAGGTCGGATGCGGCCATCGATCCTATTCTCGTGCGGTTGACCTATTCTCGGGGAGAAGTCGACCTCGGAGCGGAGGCAAGCGGGCGGGCTACTCGGCGAGGCCGAGCACGTCGAGGATCCACGCGAGCTCGAACGCGCGCTCGCGCCAGGAGTTGTACCTGCCGCTCACGCCACCGTGACCTGCGACCATCTCGCACTTCAGCAGGACGTCGGATGCTCCGGCCTCGCGCAGCGCGGCGACCCACTTCGCCGGTTCGACGTAGGCCACTCGAGAGTCGTTGAGCGAGGTGACGGCGAGGATGCGGGGATACTCGATGCCGGAGCGGATGTTCTCATACGGCGTGTACGACTTCATGTACGCGTACACGTCGGCATCGTGAAGCGGGTCGCCCCACTCGTCCCACTCGATCACCGTGAGCGGCAGCGACGGGTCGAGGATGGTCGTCAGCGCATCGACGAACGGGACAACGGCCAGGATGCCGGCGAAGGAGGACGGCGCGAGATTGGCGACGGCGCCCATCAGCAGTCCTCCCGCGCTGCCGCCCTCGGCGACCAGGCGATCGGGCGAGGTCACACCGCTCGCGACGAGGTGCTCGGCGCAGGCGACGAAGTCCGTGAAGGTGTTGCGCTTGCTGAGCAGCTTTCCGTCTTCGTACCACTGGCGCCCCATCTCGCCTCCGCCGCGCACATGGGCGACCGCGAAGATCACGCCGCGGTCGAGCTCCGAGAGACGCGCCACGGAGAAGCCGGGATCGATTGAGTGCTCGTAGGAGCCGTAGCCGTACAGGTGCACCGGGCGAACGGAAGTGCCCGGCTCCCCGAAAGACCGCTTCCAGACCAGCGAGATCGGCACGCGCGTGCCGTCGGATGCTGTGGCCCAGGCGCGCTCCTGTCCGTAATCCGCGGGGGAGTAGCCGCCCAGGACGACTGCCTGCTTGCGCAGCACGAGTTCCCGGGTGGCGAGATCGAGCTCGTAGACGGTGCCGGGTGTGACGAACGAGCCATAGCCGAGACGCAGGAACGGCGAGTGCCATTCCGGGTTGCCGCTCACACCTGCCGAGTACAGAGGCTCGTCGAAAGCGATGTCCTCGAGTGCGTCGCTGGCGTAATCGAGCAGCGCGACACGCTCGAGCCCCTCGCTGCGGTACTCGACCGTGCCGAAGTCGCGGAAGGCGTCCATGCCGAGAAGCCGTCGGCCCGGGGTGTGCGGCAGCACGACCCGGCGTTCGCCCTGCGGATCGGATGCCGGAACCGAGACGAGCTCGAAGTCCAAAGCGTCCTGGTTGTGCAGGATGTACAGCCGATCCTCACCGTCGACCACGGCGTGCTCGAGCGAGTACTCGACGCCTTCCATGCGCGGCCAGACGATGCGCGGCTCGGCGGTGAGATCGCCTTCGAGGTCGACCAGATACTCCTCGCTGGTGATGCTGGAGCCGACCGCGATCACGAGGTAGCGGCGGCTGCGGGTGATCCCGGCGCCGAGCCAGAACTTCTCGTCCGGCTCGTGGAACAGCTGCACGTCGTCGGCGACGTCTGTGCCGAGCCGGTGCAGCCAGAGGGTGTCAGGGCGCCACGCCTCGTCGCGAGTGGTGTAGATGACGCCGGAGCTATCGGGCGTGAAGAACGCGCTGCCGGTGTTCGGGATCTCGTCGGGCAGAGTCTCGCCCGTCGTGAGATCGCGCACGTGCACCGTATAGAGCTCGTCGCCCTCGAAGTCGGTCGACCAGAGGAGTCTCGTGGCGTCATCCGAGGTGTCGAAGGCGCCCAGCGAGAAGAACTCGTGGTCTTCGGCCTCGACATTGCCGTCCAGCAGGACGACTTCACCGGGCACGGCGACCCCGGGCTCCAGGACAGGGGGAGTCCAGTCGTCTGGCGCAGCGGCGGTGCGGCAGTGGATGCCGTATTGGGCTCCCTCTTCGGTACGGCTGTAGTACCACCAGCCGCCGCGCCGGGTGGGCACAGACAGGTCGGTCTCCTGGACGCGGCCCTTGATCTCCTGGAAGAGCCGCTCGCGCAGCGGCGCCAGGTGAGCGGTCGCGGCATCCGTGAACGCGTTCTCGGCGTCAAGATGCGTGATCACCTCGGCGGAGTCCTTGTCGCGCAACCACTCGTACGGATCCTCGAAGGTGTCGCCGTGATGCGTGCGGGAGGTCGGGCGTCGGGCGGCGATCGGTGCGTCAGTCACCGTTCCACGCTAGCCCAGGTCGAGTTGACCGGCTCCGGCCCGGATGGGAGGATTTACCGGGGCCGGTAAACGGAAGAAAAACCCACGATGAACTCTTCGTTCGTCACGTCGATCCCGTCGACATCACCTTCCTCCTCAAACGACCGAAAGCGAACGGTGGAAACCGCAGCCCTCATCGTCGTGCTGGTGATCGCACTGGCACTGTTCTTCGACTTCACCAATGGGTTTCACGACACCGCGAACGCAATGGCCACGCCCATCGCGACCGGAGCCCTCAAGCCCAAGACCGCCGTCCTGCTGGCCGCAGGGCTGAACCTCGTCGGCGCCTTCCTGTCGACCGAGGTCTCGCAGACCGTCTCGCACGGGATCATCCGCGACGACGGAGTATCCGATGCGTTCCTGCCGATGATCTTCGCCGGACTGATCGGCGCGATCACCTGGAACATGCTGACGTGGCTGCTGGGTCTTCCCTCCAGCTCCTCGCACGCGCTGTTCGGCGGTCTGATCGGCGCGACCCTGGTGGGTGTCGGATTCGGCGGCATCGACTTCGGGGCCGTTCTGTCGAAGATCGTGCTCCCGGCGGTCATCGCCCCCGTCACGGCGGGCATCATCGCGTTCGCGGCCACGAAGATCGCGTACTCGATCACGCGTCGCTACGACAACAAGCCCGACGGACGCGACGGATTCCGGTGGGGCCAGATCTTCACCTCCTCGATGGTCGCCCTCGCGCACGGCACGAACGACGCGCAGAAGACCATGGGCGTCATCACTCTCGCCCTCATCACGGTGGGGTGGCAGAGCCAGGATCAGGCCGATCCGCACCTCTGGGTCATCGTCGCGTGTGCCGTCACGATCGCCCTGGGAACCTATCTCGGCGGCTGGCGGATCATCCGCACGCTCGGCAAGGGTCTCACCGACGTCAAGCCCGCGCAGGGCTTCGCGGCCGAGAGCTCCACGGCCGCGACCATCCTGGCCTCCAGCTACTTCGGCTTCGCGCTGTCGACGACGCAGGTCGCATCGGGCTCCGTGATCGGCTCTGGCCTCGGTCGTCGCGGATCCTCCGTGCGCTGGGGAACGGCCGGGCGGATCGCGATCGGCTGGCTCCTCACGCTTCCCGCGGCGGGCGCCGTCGGCGCTCTCGCCGCGCTCCTGATCCAGTGGCTCGGCGGCTGGGGCATCGCGGTCGACGCGGTGCTCGCCGTGGCGATCATCGTCGGTCTCTTCCTGCGCTCGCGGAAGGATGCGGTGACCCACGCCAACGCGATGAGCGACGTGGCCGAGTCGGGGCTCGCCGTCGAACTGCCAGAGACCCCGCCTCCCACGCGGCGTCAGCAGCGCATCGAGCGGGCGAAGGCCGAGGCCAAGGCTCGTGCTGCCGCACGTGAGCAGGCCAAGGCCGACGCCAAGAAGGTGCGCGCCGAAGCGGAAAAGGCGGCAGCCGACAAGGCGGCCAAGGCCAAGGCCGAGAAGAAGAAGTCCAAGGGCAAGGCCGAAGCCGGCAAGAAGGCGAAGGCCCCCGTCGAGTCCGAGCAGAACTCCAGCAGAGGAGAGTCGCTGTGAGCGTCGTGATCGACTGGAACGCATTCCTCCTGGTGTTCGTCGCGGCTCTCGTCGGCGCGTGCGCGATCGTCGGCTTCTATGCGATCGGGCTCCGGCTTCTGGTCCGCAGCGGCCGTGCGCCGGTCGTGAGCCCGGCCGAGTTCACCGACGCGATCACCGTGATCACGGAGAAGGACCTCAGGCGCGCAGAGAAGAAGGCTGCGAAAGCCGCCAAGAAGAGCCCGCTCACGGCTGGCGAGAAGAGACTCGCTCTGGTCGGCGCCTACGGATGCTTCGCACTGTGCGCCGCGGCTGTCGCTAGCGGCATCGCGCTCATCGTGATCGGGCACTGACCGCGCGACGACCTCCGCAGCATCGGCGGGTTCGTGTTCAGCCGAGCAATCCCGCGACGAGATCGTCGATGATGTCGTCGGTCGAGGTGCCTGGGTCGATCGGCGTCGTCAGTCGATCGAGCAGCAGACCGTCTATCGCGTAGTGGAAGAGGGCGATCTCGCGCCGTCCGCCGGGGAGACCGGCTGCTGCATTGAAGGCGACGTCGCCGTCGAAACCTGCCCGCTGCCAGGCGCCGAGAACCGCGGCGACCTCAGGGCGGCGGCTGCTCTCCAGCCGCAATTCGAACAGCGCGATCGTGACCTGGCGGTCGTCGCTGAGCCGACGGACGATGTCGCGCACATAATCTGCGAACAGCTCGAGGCTCGGCGTCTCGGATGCTCGGCGCTCGATGTCCTGGTCCGAAGGCGCCAGCCGTTCGCCGATGCGCTCGACGAGGCCCGCGATGAGCGAATCGCGGCTGCGGAAGTAGTTCGAGGTCGTGCCCGTCGGCGCGCCTGCCTCGAGATCGACCGCACGGTGCGTGAGCCCGCGTGAGCCTAGCCGAGCGAGGACGGCGAGGCCGGCATCCGCCAGAGAACGTCGTCGGGTCTCATTCTTCGCCATGTGGTCAGTGTAGCTGAACCACTACATCTGGTGTACACTCCAAGTACGACAGCTGTTGTGATTGGAGCGAAGATGCGAGAACTGGTCTACTACGTCGCCGTGAGCCTGGACGGCTACATCGCGGGTCCCGCCGGAGAGTTCGACGCCTTCCTGAGCGAGGGTGACCACATGGCGGCCATCAACGAGCGATTCGGTGACACGGTGCCGACCGACATCGCCGATGCGCTGGGCGTGTCACGTGACGGCGGCATGTTCGACACCGTCCTGATGGGATGGAACACCTATGCCGTCGGACTGCCGTTCGGAGTCGTGAGCCCCTACCGCCATCTGCGGCAGATCGTGTTCTCGCGAACGCGCACCGTGACCGGGGAGAGCCTCGAGGTCACGGCGGCCGATCCTGTGTCGACGGTCCGAGCGCTCAAGGAGCAGGAGGGTGCGGCGATCTGGCTGTGTGGAGGAGGTGCGCTGGCCGCCACCCTCGCCGATCAGATCGATCGTCTGGTGCTGAAGCGCAATCCCGTGCTCTTCGGCGCAGGCATCCCGCTCTTCGGACCGCGCCCGTATGCCCCCGAGCGGTTCGAGGAGGTCGGCACGACGACGTTCGAGTCGGGGGTCGTGCTCTCCGAATACGTCCGCCCGGCTGCTGTGTGAGGAGTCTCCAGCCCACCGTCGGCGCCGCCCCATAGGCTGGAGCCATGAGCGAGTCTCCGCAGAGCGTGTACGCCTTCGGCCGCCATGAGCCGGCGTCGCACGTGATCATCCACGTCAGCGACACACACTTCCTCGCCGGCGGTGCCAGGCTCGGCGGGCGGTACGACGTGGATGAGACGTTCTCCCGCACGCTCGAGGCGATCATGGCGGTGCACCCGCATCCGTCCGCGATCGTCATCACGGGCGACCTGGCGGATCTGGGGGAGCCCGACGCCTATCGCCGGCTGCGCGAGGCCGTCGAGCCGGTCGCGGCAGCACTGGACACCGCCGTCGTGTGGGTGGCCGGCAACCACGATGAGCGTCCGGCGCTGCGCGCAGGGCTTCTCGATCTCGAACCGAGCGAGGAGCCCGTCACCAGCATGTGGGATCTGGACGGCCTGCGTCTGATCGCCCTCGACACCAGCGTGCCTGGCTGGCACCACGGTGACATCGACGAAAGGCAGCTCGACTGGCTCGCCGGAGTCCTCGCAGAGCCCGCGCCGCACGGCACGCTGCTCGCCATGCATCATCCCCCGCTGCCGAGCCACCTCCCGCTCTTCGACATCCTGGAACTGCGGCATCAGGATGAGCTCGCCGATGTCATCCGCGGCACGGATGTGCGCGGCATCCTCGCCGGTCATCTGCACTACTCATCGCACGGCATGTTCGCGGGGGTGCCCGTGAGCGTCGCCTCTGCGACCTGCTACACGATGAACGTGGCGCGCCCTGCCCCGGACGTCAACGGCATGGATGCCGCGCAGGCGTTCCAGCTCGTGCACGTGCATCCTGACACGATCACCCACACGGTGGTGCCCGTCTTGGATGCGCCGACGGGCGACTTCTTCTCGCAGGAATGGCTGGAGCGGATGGCGCGTCTCACGCCGGAGCAGCGTCTCGAGGCGTTCTCCCGCAAGCCCGGCAGGTGACTCGGGCGCGGCGTTGAACAGGCGTACACTAGGAGCACCCCCGAATCACCCACTCGCCACGACCCACAAGGATGTGACATGGCTTCTGCCGCGCCCGCCCTCACCCGTACAGAGACCGATTCCCTCGGGAGCATGGAGATCCCCGCAGACGCGTACTGGGGCATCCATACCGCCCGCGCAGACGCGAACTTCCCGATCACCAAGCGTCCGATCTCGGTGTATCCCGATCTCGTCATCGCCCTTGCGATGGTCAAGCAGGCCAGCGCCCGTGCGAACAAGGAGATCGGCGTCCTCGACGCTGAGCGCGCAGACCTGATCGACCGCGCCGCGCAGCGGGTGATCGACGGCGAGTTCCACGACCAGTTCACCGTGGGCGTGATCCAGGGCGGCGCCGGAACGTCGACGAACATGAACGCCAACGAGGTCATCACGAACATCGCGCTCGAGATGGCAGGTCGCGAGAAGGGCGACTACGCCTTCCTCTCGCCGATCGATCACACCAACCGCAGCCAGTCCACGAACGACGTGTACCCGACCGCCGTGAAGATCGGCCTTTCGCTGACGCTGCACTCGATGCTCGAGGAGCTCGACCTGCTGCGCCGATCGTTCCTCCGCAAGGCGGGCGAGTTCCACGACGTCCTGAAGGTGGGGCGCACGCAGCTGCAGGATGCTGTCCCCATGACGCTGGGCCAGGAGTTCCACGGTTTCGCCACGACTCTCGGATACGACCACCAGAGACTGAGCGAGAACGCGGCGCTGATGTTCGAGGTGAACATGGGTGCGACGGCGATCGGCACCGGCATCACGACTCACCCGGACTATGCGCAGGCGGTTCTGAAGCACCTCCGCCAGATCACCAGCCTCGATCTGGTCACCGCATCCGACCTCGTCGAAGCCACCAGCGACACCGGCTCCTTCATGTCGTTCTCCTCGTCGATCAAGCGCAATGCGATCAAGCTGTCGAAGATCTGCAACGACCTGCGCCTGCTCTCGTCCGGACCGCAGGCCGGTCTCGGCGAGATCAATCTGCCGGCCATGCAGGCGGGGTCGAGCATCATGCCCGGCAAGGTGAACCCGGTCATCCCCGAGGTGGTCAACCAGGTCGCCTTCGCGGTGGTGGGCGCTGACATGACCGTCACGATGGCGGTCGAGGGCGGCCAGCTGCAGCTCAACGCCTTCGAGCCGGTCATCGCTCACTCGATCTTCCAGTCGATCACGTGGATGCGGCAGGCGATGTGGACGCTCCGCGTGAACTGCGTCGATGGCATCACGGCGAATCGCGATCGCCTCGGCGCCATGGTCGGGGCTTCCGTGGGCGTCATCACGGCGCTCACCCCGTTCATCGGCTACGCGGCGGCAGCGGCACTCGCGAAGACCGCACTGCTCACCAATCGCAACGTGGCGGATCTCGTCGTCGAGGCGGGGCTGATGTCGCGCGACGAGGTGATCAAGCAGCTCTCGCCGGCTCGCCTGTCGGGGCTTGAGGCCGTCACCGCGGCGATCCCGATCATCGCTCCGGAGGATCTCGAGATCTGATGCGCCGTCATGGGGCCTTCTCCCCATGGGCTTACAGCTGGTTCACAGGATAGAGTCATCGACGACCGATCTTCACTGGAGGAAAACATGACTAACCAGGTTCCCGGCGCCCAGCCGGCATACGCTCCCGCACCGGCCAGCATTCCCGGCAAGACCCTCGGCATCGTCGCGGTCATCGTGACCTTCGTCGCGTCGTCCGTGGTCGGCCTGATCCTCGGCTACGTCGCCCGGAACCAGAGCCGCGAGGTGGGATACGAGAACACACCTGCGAAGGTGGCCATCATCGCGGGGTGGATCCTCACGGCGCTCGGCCTGATCGCGGGCATCTTCTTCGTCATCTCGATGTTCGCGCTCGCGGCTTCGTCTGGCTCGTACGGCAGCTGATTCCGTCGCACTCGACAGTCAGGGCGGGGATCCGATCGGATCCCCGCCCTGACTTCGTCTTCGTGCGATTCAGCCGATGATGCGGCAGTGCGTGGTGAGCTCACCGATGCCGTCGATCCCGACCGTGACCGTGGAGCGGTCACGGAGGAAGATCTGCGGATCGCGGGAGTAGCCTGCTCCGCCCGGGCTGCCCGTCGAGATCAGCGTTCCCGGAAGCAGCGTCAGGGACTGGGAGAGATGGGCGATGAGCGTCGCGACCGACCGCACCATCTGTCCCGTCGTGGCGTCCTGGACGGTGTGCCCGTCCACCACCGTCCAGATGTGCAGGTCCTGTGGGTCGGCGATCTCGTCGGCGGTCACGACGAACGGACCGGTCGGTGTGAACCCGTCGAATGACTTGCAGCGTGACCACTGCGCCTCGGCGAACTGCACGTTGCGGGCCGTGATGTCGTTCACGACGGTGTAGCCCCACACGTGAGAGAGGGCGTCTTTCTCAGCGACGTCCTTCGCAGGTGTGCCGATGAGCACGCCGAGCTCCGCCTCGTAGTCGACCGCCTCACTGAGCGCCCGAGGCCAGGACGTCGTCTGCTCGTGACCGGTGAGCGAGTTCGGCCACAGCGTGAAGACTGTTGGTGCCGTATCGGTCTTCAGGCCGAGTTCGCTTGAATGCGCGGCGTAGTTGAGACCGACGGCCAATACAGCCGGAGGCGCGAGGACGGCGGAGGCGAAGGCCTGCTCTGCGAGCGGATGCCGTGGGGCCGTGGCTCCGATGAGTGCGGCACGCACGGCGGCGAGAAGCTCTGTGCCGCCTTCGATCAGCTGTTGCAGCGTGGCGGGAGGGTCGGGCAGGAGATCTGAGACGAGGATGGCGTCGGCGTCCTCCACGACGGCAAGCTCTGCCGTCGAGGAGTCGGCACGGCGCAGATGAGCGAACCGCATACCCCTACGGTAGTCGGGATCGAGCGTCTTTCGCAGAAGCAACCATCCAAAAGCCGGTGGAGAAGGGGCTTCACAATATGCTCGTGTCTATGAGTTCCGGAGGACCGTCCCAGCCCACGCCGTATACCCCGCCGCCCGCGGGGCAGCCGCAGGCCGCTCAGCCGCCTGCGCCCCAGCCGCCTGCAGCCCAGCAGCCGGCACCCCCGCAGCCGGCAGCCCCGCAGCATCCGGGGTATCAGCCGCCCGCATATCCCCAGCAGCCGTATCGGCAGCCGGTGCAGCATCCGGGGTATCAGCCGCCCGCGCACCAGCAGCCTGCGGCTCCTGCCCAGCCGACCCACCCGCAGCAGCCCGTTGCTGCGCAGACGCCGCCTCAGCCGCCGTACAGCCCGCCGCAGCAGCAGTACTCGGCGCAGCAGTATGCCGCATCGAACTACGCGCCCGCGCACTTCACACAGCAGCCCGGGTACGCCTCCGTGCTGGCGCAGCCGACGCACTACTCGCCGCCCGCTCCCGTCGCGCCGTCTCCCGCGCAGGGACTGCCGGCGCTTCCGGTACCCGGCGGGAAGGGCAAGGTCGTGCTCTTCGTCCTGTTCGGCTTCCTCGGCTTCCTGCTTCTCGCCCTGATCGCCTACTTCGCGTTCTTCCTCGGTCCGATCAGCTCGATCATCGGCCTCGTGCTCGCACTGATCCCGCTGGCGATCGTGTTCTTCGTCGTGTGGATGATCGATCGCTGGGAGCCCGAACCCAAGCTCATGGTCTTCTTCGCTGTGGCCTGGGGTGCGATCGCCGCGATCGGCCTGACCCTGCTCCTGGACCTCGCGCTCACGCTCCTGGTCGGCGGACGCAGTGACGCAGCCGGTGCGGTGGTGCAGGCCCCGATCGTCGAAGAGCTCTTCAAGGGCCTGGGTGTGTACCTGATCTTCCTGATCGCCCGCCGCAACTTCGACGGTCCGGTCGACGGCGTCGTCTACGGCGCGCTCGTCGGAGCGGGCTTCGCGTTCACCGAGAACATCCAGTACTTCGCGATCAGCCTGATCGAGGGCGGCGGCGCTCAGCTCGGAGTGACGTTCTTCGTCCGGGCGATCCTCTCGCCGTTCGCCCACGCGATGTTCACCTCGCTCACCGGTCTCGCGATCGGTCTCGCCGCGCGCCGGCAGGCCTCGGCGGGGGCCGCCCTCGGCTTCGGCGCGCTGGGGTGGCTCGGGGCGGTCTTCCTGCATGCGCTGTGGAACGGCTCGGCCACCTTCGGCGACTTCTTCCTGCTGTACTTCCTGCTGCAGGTTCCGCTCTTCGTCGGGTTCATCTTCGGAGTGATCGCGCTGCGGCGCGAGGAGGCGCGTCTGACCAAGGCGCGCCTGAGCGAGTACGCCGCCGCCGGCTGGTTCACGCCGGAAGAGGTCAACATGCTCGCGACCCGACCCGGACGCAAAGTGGGACTCAACTGGGCCGCGCAGCTGCGCGGCGATCGTCGGCCCCTCATGCGGGAGTTCATCAAGGACGCCACGAAGCTCGCGATGGTCCGTCAGCGCGCGATCACGGGTCGCGACCCGCTCGCCGCGCAGGACGAGCAGGCTCTGCTCGCGCGCACGAGAGCGACCAAGGCGGCGCTTCTCGCCTATTGAGCCTCCCGTGACAAGACTCAGCGCCCGGTGCTGCGGCGATGCCTGCAAGTCCTCCGGGCGCTGAGTTGATCTAAGAACAGGGTGCACCCGGCATCCGCGAGGTGTCAAGGCTTTTCGGTCGTCGCCGTCAGATCTCTTCGACGATCACGTCCAGCGCGACGCCTTCGCACGCGATGCGGGGGAGGGAGGCGAGCCTTCCTCCGCGAACCGAGTCTCCGGTGGCCACTCGAGGATCGGTCGACACCACGACCCGGCCCACGCCGTTGGTCAGTGTGACCTGGTGGCCGAGTGCCATGAACCGCGGCGTCAGCTCCTTTTCGACGGCGGCCACGAGCAGATCGAGCCCGGCCACGCCGATGCGCTCGCCGTCGATCTCGGCGGGCACCGCGATCGTGATCGTGTACTCGTCGCTGCACAGATAGTCGACGTAGGGGCCGGCGACGTGGGGCTCGCCGCTGGTCATTGGCACGCGATACCACTCCAGGGCGCTGTAGTCGATGTCCTCTTTGTTGACGGTCTGCGATGCCAGCACGAGTTGACGGCGATCCGCGCCCTGCCACCAGGCGAGGTGGCTGTGCGCGTCGGCGAGCAGGTCGATCGCGGCGATGAAGCCGGCTCCGTACACGGGGACGCCATCCAGCGCCAGGGTCTGGAGCGCGTACGGCTCGACGAGCGGGTCGAGCTTCGCCTGCGTCAGGGGTCCTGTGCTGCGGAGCTGGGCGACCTGGGCCGCGAACGGCTCCACCCACTCGAGCAGCGTGCGCATCGGTGCGGTGAAGTACTCGCTGACGATGTCCGCCGCACTGCGGATCACCTCGTCGGTCTGTTCCATATCTGTCCTCCCAAGCAGGTCGTCGTGACCGTGCTCCTCAGTTGAGCCTCACCTGCAGCGAGATCAGGGCGTCGATCGTCTCATCCACCATGAGCTCGGTGCGGATGACCGCGGACTCCTCGTCACCGGCCTCGACGGCGTCGGCGACGGCGGCCAGATGCTCACCCTGTCGCAGCGCGTCTTCGCTCTCGTGGGCGACCAAGAGCAGATAGGGGGAGATCTCGGCCTGCAGCTTCATCTGCTCGCGGGTGAGGCGGGCGGATTGGCTCAGGGCGACGATCTCGATCTGGACGTCGTCGAGCAGCCGTCGCCGCTGCTCGGTGTCGAGATCCCCGAGCCGCTGCATCCGCTGCCTGATCTGCTGAGCCTCAGAAGGGTCGGCTCTGCGTGCGGCCAGCCTCACGCAGGCGCCGGTGATCGCGGCATAGTGGGCGCCGAGGTCGCGCAGTGCCAGGCGAGACGCTGCTCTGACGGCTTCTCGTGTGAAGGAGAGCGGATCGGCGTGGTCCGCGACGAAGCTGCCCCCGTTACGGCCTCGCCTGGTCACGAGAAGCCCGCGGCCGCGCAGTGCCAGCAGCGCTTCGCGCACGGTCACGGGGGCGACGCCGAGACTCCTCGCGAGGTCCGCCTCCGGCGGAAGCCGCTCGCCTGCGGCCAGATGTCCACGGGTGATCGCGTCGACCAGACGGCGTTCCACGAGCTCGGCTCGCCCTTCGTCTCCGATCGGCTGGAACAGCGAACCCTGGAGGCGATGCGGATGACGGCGGGCATCGTGCGGCGACGGGGCGTCGACCGGTACCGCCGCTGCGCGGGCCGGTGCGGGGGACTGCTCCATGCTGCGATTCTCCACCCTCATCGTCGGACGTGATGGAAATGATACTTGAAATATTACCTCTGGGTTTATATGTTTAAGCAACCTTCCCCGTTCGACGAAGATCCGAGGAGAGCGAAATGATCGCCACCGCACCCGCGAAGACCACAGGCGCCGAGTCCGCGCCCGCACCAGGAGCGGTGAATCTCGAGCGCGTCACCAAGGCCTTCGGCGAGTTCACCGCCGTCCGCGATCTCGACCTGGATGTGGCGCCGGGGGAGTTCCTGTCGATGCTCGGCCCGTCCGGATCAGGAAAGACGACGGTCCTGCGGATGATCGCCGGCTTCGAAGAGGCGACCAGCGGCCGCATCCGCCTCTCCGGCGTCGACGTCACCAGGGTTCCCCCGCACGCCAGGCAGGTCAACACGGTCTTCCAGGACTACGCGCTCTTCCCGCATCTGACGATCGCCGAGAACGTCGGCTACGGGCTGCGGGTGCGTGGAGAGCGCAAAGCCGCGCGTCTCGAGCGCGTCGCGCAGTCTCTCGAGCAGGTTCGTCTGGGTCACGTCGCCGACCGCCTGCCGCACCAGCTCTCCGGCGGGCAGCGTCAGCGCATCGCGCTGGCCAGAGCCCTCATCCTGCGGCCGCAGGTACTGCTGCTCGACGAGCCTCTCGGAGCGCTCGACAAGCAGCTGCGCGAGCAGATGCAGATCGAGCTCAAGCAGATCCAGCGCGAGGTCGGCATCACGTTCATCTTCGTGACGCACGATCAGGAGGAGGCGCTGACGCTGAGCGACCGTGTCGCGGTCTTCAACAACGGGCGCATCGAGCAGGTCGGCACCGCTCGCGAGGTTTACGAATTCCCTCAGACCGAGTTCGTCGCGCGCTTCCTCGGCCTCTCGAACCTGATCAGCGGCGATCTCGTCGAGGAGCTCACCGGCGACCGTCGCACCATGAGCATCCGACCCGAGCGAGTCCGCATCGCCGCATCGACCGCGCCGCTCGCAGATGGCGATGTCGGACTCGCCGGCACGGTGGCCGAGGTGGTCTACACGGGGCCGGCGACGCGATTCCTCGTGCGGACGGATGCCGGGCTCGACGTGATCGCCGAGCGCCCAAACAACCATCACCCCGCCTCCGAATCCGACTTCGGCAGAGGCGACCGCGTCCGTGCCGAGTGGGCCGCATCCCACGCGGCGCGGCTTCCCTGAAACCCACACCCCTGCAGCACTGATCACAAAGGAGCGATCCATGCGTAAGAAGATCCTGACCGTATCGGCAATGGCGGCCGTCGCCGCGCTCGCCTTCTCGGGCTGTTCCAGCACCGAGGAGCCGGCATCCGGCGGGGGAGGGGACGGCGTCAAGATCGACGCGCCCGACCTGCCCATCCAGGAGAAGCTCGGTGACTACGAGGGCGAGGTGAACATCGTGGCGTGGGCCGGATACGTCGAAGACGCGTGGACCGAGAAGTTCACCGCTGACACGGGCTGCGTCGTCAACCGGCGCGTGGCAGGCACGAGCGACGAGATGGTGCAGCTGGTGCGAACCGGTGACTACGACCTGCTCTCCGCCTCCGGCGACGCCAGTCTGCGCCTGATCGCCGGTGGCGACGTGCAGCCGCTGAACCTCGACCTGATTCCGAACTTCGGCGACGACATCGCCGAAGGCATCAAACAGCAGACCTATGACTGGATCAACGGCAAGACCTACGGCATCCCGCTCGGTCGCGGCGCGAACATCCTGCAGTACGACAGCAGCGTCGTCACGGAGACGCCGACCAGCTGGGACATCACGTGGGAGACCGACAGTCCCTACGCGGGCAAGGTCATCGCCTACGACGCCCCCATCTACATCGCCGACGCCGCCCTCTATCTCATGGCTCATGAACCCGATCTCGGGATCAAGAATCCGTACGCGCTCGATGAGGATCAGCTTGCGGCCGCGATCGATCTGCTCAAGAAGCAGAACGGGATCGTCTCGGAGTACTGGTCCGACGCCTCGGCGCAGATCACCTCGTTCACGGGCGGCACCAGCGTCGTCGGCACCTCCTGGGAGGTGCTGCGCAAGTTCACCGAGGACGACAAGTTCAAGGGCGTCGTGCCGGAGGAGGGCGCGACCGGATGGGCGGATGCCTGGATGATGGCGGCGAAGTCGAAGAACCCCAACTGCGCCTACGCGTGGATGGACTACGCCTCATCACCGGAGGTCGACGGCGCGATCGCGATGAACTTCGGCATGGCCCCGGCCAACACCGCGTTCTGCGACTTGAACGACGAGGCCAAGGCGCACTGCGACGACTACCACGCCAAGGACGAGGCGTACTTCAAGAACGTCTGGTTCTGGACGACTCCTGTCGAGACCTGCCTGGACGGTCGCACGGACGTGACGTGCACGAACTTCCAGCAGTGGACTGACGCCTGGCTGACCGTCAAGGGCTGATCAGCCGCCGGGGCGGGGCAACCGCTCCGCCCCGGCATCCATCCGACTTCTCGCGAAAAGGACCGACATGAAGCGACGCGCACGACTCGCGGGTCTTCTCGCCCTGCCGATGCTCTGGCTCATCGGGATCTACATCTTCTCGCTCGTCATGCTTCTGGTGACGGCGTTCTGGAAGATCGATTCATTCACCGGAAAGGTGAGCCCTGGATTCACGCTGCAGAACTTCCAGCAGCTCTTCATCAACCCCTCGTACCTGACGACGTCGCTGCGCACGCTCGGCATAGCGCTGGCGGTGACGGCGATCAGCATCGTCGTCTCCGTCCCTCTGGGCATCTTCATGGCGAAGGTCGCCTCGCCGTGGCTCCGGGGTCTGCTCGCGGCATCCATCACTCTGCCGCTGTGGGCCGGCTATCTCGTGAAGGTGCTCGCCATGCGCGTCACCTTCACGGAGGACGGCTTCGTCAACTGGCTTCTCGCGCCGTTGGGAGCCTCGGGGCCCGGGTTCGGTCCGCTGACGGTCATCATCACCCTCACCTACCTCTGGCTCCCGTACATGGCGGTACCGGTCTACACCGCGATCCGGCAGCTTCCGCCCAATCTCTTCGATGCCTCCGCCGATCTGGGCGCAGGCGCGTGGCGCACGATCGGAGCGGTCGTGCTTCCGCTCATCAGGCCGGCGATCATCGCGGGCTCGATCTTCACCTTCTCACTGAGCCTCGGCGACTACCTCGTCGCCAAGTTCGTCGGCAAGTCCACCCAGATGATCGGCAGCGTCATCGCGGCGAACATCACCCTCAATCCTCCGATCGCCGCAGCCTTCGCGCTCGTGCCGATCGCCTTCGTCGTGATCTACCTGGTGGGCGTGCAGCGCACCGGTGCTCTGGAAAGGATGTGAGTCCCGCATGCTCAGGCTCTCCCGCACCTCGACGATCGTCCTCGGGATCATCGTCGCCGCGATCCTCGCCTTCATGTATCTGCCGCTCCTGCTGGTGGTGCTCAACTCGTTCAACTCGGCTCGCATCGCCAGCTGGCCGGTCGCAGGCTTCTCGCTGGAGTGGTGGCACAAGGCGTTCGAGAGCCAGCCGGTACGAGAGGCGCTCCTGAACTCGCTTCTCGTGGCCGCCGGCGCGACCGCGATCGCGCTGCTCCTCGGCACTCTGGTCGCGTTCGCACTGCAGCGCTACAGGTTCTTCGGCCAGCGCGCGGTGAACCTGCTCGTCGTTCTGCCGATCGCGCTCCCCGGCATCATCACGGGCGTCGCGCTCAGCAACACCTACAACCAGATCCTCGAGCCGGCCGGCATCCAGGTCGGCTTCGCAGGCATGATCGTCGCGCACGGCACCTTCTGCATCGTCATGGTCTTCAACAACGTGCTGGCGAGGCTGCGCAGACTGAACCCCTCGATCGAGGAGGCATCGCGCGATCTCGGCGCCACGCCATGGCAGACCTTCCGCATGGTGACCTTCCCGCAGTTCCGCAGCTCCTTCATCGCCGGCGGCATCCTCGCCTTCGCGCTGAGCTTCGACGAGGTGTACGTCACGATCTTCACCGCGCCGCCGGGGGTCGACACCCTGCCGCTGTGGATCATGAACGAGATGACCCGGCCGGACGAGGCCAACGTCGTGATGGTCGTCGCGACGGTCGTGATCCTCACGTCGTTCATCCCTGTGTGGGCGTCGCAGCGTCTCGGCAGAGACGCCGCCGATCGTGACTGATACGCGCCGCGATCGCCGCCCGCCCCGGCCGACGTGTTCGCTGTGAGCAGGTGCGCTCGCGTTGACCCGCGCGCGGGGCTCGGGTTGTATGGAGGCATGACTGATCGTACGAAGCCTGAGTTCGACGCCCCCGCCGGCCCCGCTCCCGCTGAGCTCGTCATCCGCGACATCATCGTGGGTGACGGCGCCGAGGCCAAGCCCGGCGACACCGTGACCGTCCACTACGCCGGCGTCGAGTACGACTCCGGTGAGGAGTTCGACTCCTCCTGGGGTCGCGGCGAGACCATCCAGTTCCCGCTCCGCGGCCTGATCCAGGGCTGGCAGGACGGCATCCCTGGCATGAAGGTCGGCGGCCGCCGCGAACTCGTCATCCCCCCGCACCTGGCTTACGGCCCGGTGGGCGGAGGTCACTTCCTCTCCGGCAAGACCCTGATCTTCATCATCGATCTGGTCGCCGTCGGCTGATCCGACCCTCTCGAGAAGGCGCCCCTCTCCCTGGCGGAGAGGGGCGTCTTCTGCGTCCGGGAGGAGTCGAGCATTCAGGGGAATACATTCATGTGCATGTAAGTTGGACCCTGTGACGCCGCACACGCGGACCGACGATCCTCTAGGAGACAGCATGACCATCGACATCCCCGGCTACCGCGCCGGCACCTGGACGCTCGACCCCGCGCACAGCGAGGTGACCTTCAGCGTCCGCCACATGATGATCTCGAAGGTGCGCGGCACCTTCGGCGTGAAGAGCGCGACCATCGTCGCCCCCGAGAATCCGCTCGACGCGACCGTGTCGGCGACCGTCGACGTCGCCTCGATCGACACCAACGACGAGAACCGGGACGCGCATCTGCGCTCGGCGGACTTCTTCGACACCGAGGAGCACCCGACGATGGAGTTCGTCTCGACCGGCACCCGGATCGAAGGCGGTGACTTCTTCGTCGACGGCGACCTGAGCATCCGCGGCGTCAGCAAGCCGGTCACGTTCGAGCTGGAGTTCGGCGGCTTCGGTCAGGACCCGTACGGCAACTACAAGGCAGGCGCGTCTGCCACCACCGTGATCAACCGCGAGGACTTCGGCCTCACCTGGAACGCGGCTCTCGAGACAGGCGGAGTGCTCGTGGGCAAGGACGTCACGATCACGCTCGATCTTCAGGGCTCGCTTCAGGCCTGATCTCTGGATGACAGAAGGGGTGCGGATGCCTCGGCATCCGCACCCCTTCTGTGTCAGGAGAGAAGTCGCGAGCCGACCGCCCGCAGCGACACGGCAGCCCATGTGCGGAACGGGCGCCATGTCTCGGCGATCGCGGTCAGCTCGGCGTCATCTGGATCGTGGTCGAGCTCGTACAGGGCGCGGACGGCCGCTTTGGTGTGCTCCTCGAAAACGGGGAGGGCGTCGGGGAATCCGCATGCCCTGATCACGATGAGCGCACTGTAGAAGGGGCCGATGCCGGGGAGGCGCTGCACGTCGAGCATCGCCTCCGCCGGATCCATGTCGGCGAAGCGCGTCACATCGAGCTGCCCATCGAGCGCGGCGCGCGCGATCGCATGCAGGCGGGGGATGCGGTCGGCGGGCAGCCCGGGGACGGCATCGAGGGCGAGCAGCTGCTCGGGCAGGGGGAGTGCCGCCTCCGACCGGCCTGCCAGCTCGAACACCGCTCCGTGCGCGCGGGACAGGCGCTGGCGCAGGCCGATGCCCTGCTGGCGCGAACGGCGCGCCGAAAGCGTCGCCCAGATCGCGGCTTCGTACGGGCTGTAGAAGTTCGACGGGCGGAATCCGGGTGCGGCGGAGTGCACTCTGGCGAGCACCGGGTCTGACGCGCAGACCGATGCCCACGCGTCGCCGTCATGATCGGCTGAGACGACGCGCGCGACCTGGGCGGCGATGGCGTCGAGGTCACCGTCGCCGTGGACGAGCAGCTCGAGCGAGTCATCCTTCTGGCGCACCTCGACGCCGACCTGCGAGTCGAGCGCGTCGGTGCAGAACGCGAGCCTCATGACGCCGTCGAATGACGACTCATCGCGATGGCCGAAGCCCATCAATGCGACTTCGCGAAGGTCGTAGGGCCCGATCAGGTGAATCGTCGTCGTGCGTGCGCTGGTGCTCATGCCGACACTATGCACGGTGCCGCCGACATCGCCTGACTCAGGTGCGCCGCCGGAACCGGATCCGGTTCTGCGTCAGCAGAATCCCGGCGAACACGATGAGCGCGCCGACCGGCTCGTTCCAGCTGAGCTCCTCGTGCAGGATCAGGATGCCGAACGTCACGCCGACCACCGGCGTGATGTAGGTCACGGTCGAGGCCCTGGTCGGGCCCCATGCGCGCAGCACGTTCTGATTCCAGACGTAGGCGAGCCCGGTCCCGAGGAAGCCCAGAAGGATGACGGCGCCGACGATCCAGATGTCCAGGCGCACAGGGGTGAGCACCAGGAGAGGAGTCAGCAGCACCATGATCGCGGCCGCCAGCCCGATGTTCAGGAACGAGAAGACGAGAGCGCTGACGCCCGAGTCTCCGAGGAATCGTCGCATGTAGGCCAGGCTGAAGCCGTAGCAGGCGGTCGCGCCGAGGATCGCCAGCTGCGCGCCGATGCTCTGCCCGGCATCCATGCCCTGCCAGGGCGCGATGATCACCATGACGCCGGCGATGCCGACCAGGATGCCGATGACCTGCACGAGTTTCAGCTTCTCCACGCGGAACACGGCCCACGCCATGACCGCCGTCATGATGGGCGTCGTCGCATTGAAGATGCTCGCCAACCCTGAGCTCACGTGCTGCTGCGCCCACGAGAAGATCAGGAACGGGATGACGCAGAACGTCACGGCGACGACGGTCAGATGCATCCATGTCCGCAGGGCGCGCGGGAGCCGCTCGCGGCGGAGCGCGACGAAGAGGCCGAGTGCGAGCGCCCCCAGCACGAGGCGGGACCAGACGACCTGCGCGGGGGAGATGCCGCCCAGCGCGACCTTCATGAAAAGGAAGCTCGAACCCCACACGATGCCGGTCAGGATGAACTGGATCGTGATCGGTGCGCGGCGAGCGGGCTCCGTGCCGGTCTGGGTCGCGGCCAGGGTCGAGGTCATGATCGAACTCTAACGACGGGCTCCGACCTCGGGTGGCGCTCGGGACTGTGACGTCCGAAATCCGCCGATGATCGGCAGGATCGTGTCGTCGATCGCGGGACCGGAGCGCTGGTCGTCGGCGGGCCGCTAACGCTGGTAGACTCTTCAGGTTGCCGTTTGATCGGCCGCGGATAAAGAGAGCTCGCACATCAGGTGCCGGGCACCGCGCAACAAGCAGAGAGGGGATCGAATCTATGGCACTGGAAGCAGACGTCAAGAAGGCGATCATCGAAGAGTACGCGACGCACCCCGGTGACACCGGATCCCCCGAGGTGCAGGTCGCAATGCTGACGCAGCGCATCAAGGACCTCACCGAGCACCTGAAGGAGCACAAGCACGACCACCACTCGCGTCGTGGTCTGTTCCTGCTCGTCGGTCAGCGCCGTCGCCTGCTGGGTTACCTGCAGGACATCGACATCAACCGCTACCGTTCGCTCATCGAGCGTCTCGGCCTGCGTCGATAAGGCATAACGACCAGCGTTCAATCGCGCAAAACGTTCTTGGAAGGCCGCCCCACGGTGTGGGGCGGCCTTCGTCGTGTCCGGGTTGACCTGCGCCGCGCTTTCCTTTAGGAAAGTAATAGGACTTTCCAGAAGGAAAGCGGATGCGGGGGCACGATGGAGCACAAACCGATCACCGGAGCGGATCCGCTCGAGCCGCCCTCCGCCGAAGTGGCGCGGCACTACCTCGATGTCGCCGATGACGTCAAGGAGCGAAGCGACGCGCAGATCGACGGGTTTCAGGGGTGGCTTACGATCGCGAACGGCCTGCTGCTGTTCGTGTACCTCATGGCCTTCGCCTTCCTATGGCGCACCGGGCGCACCGACGACGTGCCGATCCTCGTGTTCGTGATGGTGGCATCGTCGCAGGTGCTCTCCGGCGCCGAAGAACGAGGCACTGCACGGCAGCTGTTCTCGCGCGGCCGGCTGCTACGCACGATCCTGCTCGTGCTCGCCGGCCTCTCCGTCCTCGCGGCGTTCGTCGTCGCGGTGGTCGGCGGCGATGCGGCGCCGTTCGCGGCGATAGTCATGCCCGCTCTGGTCGGAACCTCGGCCTTCGTCGTCATCGGCGTGCTGCAGCTTCGTGGAGCAGGACGCGCGAGTATTCGAGAGACTCGCGCGCGTTTCGGACGGCCGGCCCGCTGGACCACCTTCACGCTGGGCTTGCTGATCGCGGTGCTGATCCTGGTCGCAGGGTTCCGCGACCCGCTCCTGTCGAACCTCGTGAGCATCTTCGCTCTGTTCGCCGTGGTGGTGGGAATCGCCGGCGCGCGCACCGACTGGGGCCTCGCCCGCCTGGGACAGGTCTGGCACTGGCCGCAGTTCGCGGTTCTCGGTGCGAGCTCTGTGCTGCTGGTGGCTGTCGTCGTGCTCATGTCCACGACGGAAGCGGTCACCTCTGCCGGCGTCGTCTTGGCAGCAGTCGCCGTCGTCGCCTTCACTGCGCTCGTGTCGTTCGCGGTCGATCGTGGTCGTTGAGCAGCCAGCGGGTCGCCGACGGCCGCACCCGCGCACCCGCCTCGACGACAACTTCGCGAGCACGATCCGGTTCTCGCTGATGGCCTCGCTGAGCGATGGCGTCGAACTCGACTTCGCCACCCTCGCCGATGTGCTGCAGGCGAGCGACTCGGCTCTGAGCAAGGCGATCACGCACCTGCAGGACGCCGGATACGTGCGAGCACGCAAGGGGCAGGCGGGCAGTCGCCCTCGCACATGGGTGCGCTCGACCACCGAGGGACGCAGGGCCTTCGACGCTCATCTGAGCGCCCTCCGGGAGATCGTCGAGCTGGGCGGGCGATCCGGCCTCTGAAGAGGTGCGGTCTGCGATGCCGGTCCGCGATCTCGGGGAGTGGGGCGGCCTTCGTCGTGTCCGGGTCGGCCCTCAGGCCGATGCCCCGACCAGATCCGCGTGGTGGATCGCCGCGACGTCCGGGTGCGCACGCAGTCGCGACTTCAGGGCGTTCTCGCCGTACAGGGCGTGGATCGGGTTGCGCGGGTCGTCCGTGACGCCGGTCGCCTCGGCCGCGAGGGGTGCAGGCAGTTCGATCAGCGGCAGACGCTTGTCGAGGGCGGGGTTGAAGAAGAACGGGATCGAGATGCGCTCATCCGGCGCCTTCGGCGACACGACGCGATGGTTCGTCGCCTTCAGATAGCCGCCGGTCGCGTATTCGAGCAGCTCGCCGATGTTGACGACGAACGCTCCTGGCACCGACGGCGCGTCGACCCAGGTTCCGTCGCGCTCGACCTGGAGTCCGCCCTTCCCAGGCTCCACCCAGAGCAGCGTCAGCACTCCGGAGTCCTTGTGCGCGCCCACGCCCTGCTGCGGCTCCGGCTCGTGAGTGCCGGGGTAGCGGACGATCTTGATGAGGGTAGACGGCTCGCCGAAGTGCTCGTCGAAGTAGCTCGGCTCGGCGCCGAGAGTCTCCGCCCAGGCGCGGAGGAGCCTGCGCGACACCTCCGACAGCGTCGAGTGCCACTCGGCGACGACCTCCTTCAGCTCGGGCTGGGCCGCAGGCCACAGGTTGGGCCCGATCAGCCGGTTGTACGCCGGGCCCCCGTCGACCGCATCGCGCTCGGGGCCGATGTCGATCTGTTCGCGCCAGTCGACCTCGCCCTGCGTGCGCTCGCCTCCGACGCGGGTGTAGCCGCGGAAGTGCGGGCTGTTGATGTTCTCGATGGCGAGCTTCTCGGCCTCTGGCAGCGCGAAGAAGTCCAGCGCGGCCCGGTGCAGCCTGGCTTCCAGCTCGGGCGAGACCCCGGTGCCCGTCAGATAGAAGAACCCCACATCGTGCGTCGCGGCCCGCAGGTCGTCGCGGAAGCGCGCGGCGGCCTCGGGGCCTGCATCGAGCTGAGAGAGATCGAGGATCGGTAGCGAGAGTTCAGACATGACCCGAGAGTAGATCCGCATTCGAGGGGAGACGCGAGTGTTGCGGAGCATTACCGGGGGTAACGCCATTCGAACGAAGAAAGAGCGGATGCTAGAGTCTTATCGGTAAGGGATGCCTTACCTCATTCCACCCGGAGAAGTTCATCCCGTGTTCGCCAGTTTCCTGATCGGCCTCCGCGAAGGCCTCGAAGCCGCGCTCGTCGTCGGCATCCTCGTCGCCTACCTCCGCCGCCTCGGCCGGCAGGACGCCCTGCCTCGCATGTGGGCCGGTATCGGCCTGGCGATCGCCCTTGCGCTCGGCATCGGCGCGATCCTCACCTTCGGGGCCTACGCGCTGACCTCCGAGGCTCAGGAGCTCATCGGGGGCCTGCTCTCACTGCTCGCGGTCGGCATGGTCACGTGGATGATCTTCTGGATGCAGAAGGCCGGGCGCACCATGAAGGCGACTCTCGAGAGTGGCCTGGACCGCGCCCTCACCGTCGGCGGCCTCTGGGCGCTCATCGCCATCGGCTTCGTCTCTGTGGCTCGGGAGGGCATCGAGACCACGCTGCTGCTGTGGTCGATGGTGCAGTCGTTCGGCGACGCGCCGGCCGCATTGCTCGGGGCACTGCTCGGGCTCGCAGGCGCCGTCGTGATCGGCTGGCTGCTCGCCCGCGGCGCGGTCAGACTCGACCTCCGCCGCTTCTTCGCCTGGACCGGCGGCTTCCTCGTCATCGTCGCCGCCGGCGTGCTCGCCTACGCGATGATGGATCTCCAGGAGGCCGGCGCCCTGCCCGGACCGTTCACGGAAGCGGCTCCGATCGACGCCGTCTCGGGCGCAGTCGCGACGGGCTGGTCGGCCTTCCCGTTCGGCTGGGCGTTCGACCTCGCCGCCGTGATCCCGCCCGGCAGCGTGTGGGCCACCGTTCTGCAGGCGACCGTCGGATTCATGCCGCGGATGACCTGGATCCAGGTGTCCGCGTGGACCCTCTACATCGTGATCGTCGGATACTTCTTCATCCGCGGCATCCGCTCGAAGAAGCCCGCACGCCGCCCTGCCGTCGCGCCGGCCGGATCCGCGACGTCTTCCCTCACACAGCAAGGAGCAGCATGACCACCTCCCGCCGAATCCTCGGTGCCCTGGCGGCCGCGGGTGCGACAGCACTCGTCCTCAGCGGCTGCGTCGCCAAGGCCGACGTCGCCGCCGGGGCCTCCTTCGACGTCTCGTCGACCGACAGCGCCTGCTCCGTCTCGGGTGCGACGGCGAAGAGCGGCACCCTGGTCTTCGACGTCGCGAACGAGAGCAGCCAGACGAGCGAGTTCTACCTGCTCGCCGAAGACGGACTGCGCATCGTCGGCGAAGTCGAGAACATCGCCCCCTCGGCATCCCGCACGCTCACCGTGGTCGCGCAGCCCGGCACCTACTACACGCTGTGCAAGCCCGGCATGGTCGGCGACGGCGTCGGCAAGGCCGAGTTCACCGTGACCGGAGACCGCGTCGAGGTCACCGGAGAGGATGCCGAGCAGAAGCAGCAGGCAGTCGACCTGTACGCGGCGTTCGTGAAGGACCAGGTCGGTCAGCTGGTTCCGGCCGTCGACACGTTCGTCGCGGCTTACGAGTCGGGCGACGACGACGCCGCACGCGCCCAGTTCCCGCAGGTGCGCGCATACTACGAGCGCATCGAGCCGGTCGCCGAGGCGCTCGGCGACCTCGACCCTCGTATCGACTTCCGTGAGGTCGACGCCGTGGCGGACGGCCTCGACTGGACCGGCTTCCACCGCATCGAGAAGGATCTCTGGGTGCCGGCGCAGGATGCCCTGAACGCCGACGGCGAGACTCCTGCGTGGCAGGATTGGGCCCCGTCGACGCCGGAGGAGCGCGCCGGATACGGCGACCAGCTGATCGCGGACGCTCAGGAGCTCTACGATTACGTGCACTCCGACGACTTCACCACCGCGCTGGAGGATCAGGGCATCGGCGGCATCTCGAACGGCGCGATCGCGCTGCTCGACGAGGTCGCCACCGGCAAGATCTCTGGCGAGGAGGACTGGTGGTCCGGCACCGACCTCTACGACTTCGCTGCGAACGTCGAGGGGTCCAAGATGGCCTTCTCGCTGGTGCAGGATTTCGCCGCGTCGCAGGGCAGCGAGGGCAAGACGCTCGTGTCCGAGATCGAGGACGGCTACGCCGCGCTCGAGTCTGCGCTCGCGAAGCACGGTTCGCTCACCGACGGCTTCGTGGCGTACTCGGACCTCACCGAAGACGACAAGCGCGAGTTCACCGACCTCATCAACGCCCTGGCCGAGCCGCTGTCGCAGCTCACCGGCACGGTCCTCGATTGATCTTCGCGACACGCAGGTCCTGAGATGAGCGAAAGCACGACGGATGCCGCGGCCACCGCATCGGATGACGATGCCGTGGCCGCGGCATCCGCGTCCCCTGGTCTGAGCAGGCGCGGCCTTCTTGGCCTCGCGCTCGGCGGAGGTGTCGCCGGTCTCGCCGTCGGCGCCGGCGCTGGTCTGGCCGGAGGCGTCGCTCTCGGAAGGGCGAGGGCGGCGGACGAGGCGCAGACCGCCTACGACTTCTTCGGCTCCCATCAGGCAGGCATCACGACCCCGGTGCAGGAGCATCTGCACTTCGCGTCCTTCGACATGATGCCCCGCACGGATCGTGACGATCTCATCTCGCTGCTGCAGGACTGGTCGTACGCGGCGTCGCGCATCACCCAGGGGCTCGAGGTCAGTGCCACCGGCGCCGTCGGCGGAGACGCAGAAGAGCCGCCGGACGACACCGGCGAGGCGCAAGGGCTCCCTGCCGCCGGGCTCACGATCACGATCGGCTTCGGGCCGAGTCTGTTCGAGAACGAGGACGGCGACCGCTACGGCATCGCTGATCGGCGTCCGGCGAGCCTGCAGCGTCTTCCGGCCTTCGTGGGCGACGATCTCGATCCCGCGCATTCGCACGGCGACCTGTGCATCCAGGCCTGCGCCGACGATCCGCAGGTGGCCGTGCATGCGATCCGCAACCTCAGCAGGATCGCGTTCGGTCGGGCGCGCCTGCGGTGGTCTCAGCTGGGCTTCGGCAAGACCTCGCGCACCACCTCCGGCCAGGCGACTCCGCGAAACCTGTTCGGGTTCAAGGACGGCACCGCGAACATCCTCGCCGACGACGCGAAGGCGCTCGAGCAGAACGTCTGGGTCGCCGCATCCGATGACCCCGGCTGGATGGCCGGCGGCTCGTATCTCGTGGCCCGCAAGATCGCGATGCTCATCGAGACGTGGGACCGGGTCCGACTGAGTGAGCAGGACACGATCATCGGCCGCGAGAAAGGCAGCGGCGCCCCGCTTTCGGGCGGAGGCGAATTCACGGCGCCGAAATTCAGCGGCTCGGCGATCGATGCGAACTCGCACGTGCGACTTGCGCACCCGGATCAGAACGACGGAATCCGCATCCTCCGTCGCGGATTCAACTACGTCGACGGCAACAACGAACTGGGGCGTCTCGCCGCAGGGCTCTTCTTCCTGTCCTACCAGCGGGATCCGCAGCAGTTCATCACGCTGCAGAAGCGTCTGTCTACGGATCTGATGAGCGAGTACATCCGGCACATCGGCTCAGGCATCTGGGCGATCCCGCCGGGCGCGAAGAGCGGCTCGTACGTGGGGGCCGGGCTCTTCGCCTAGCGACGGTTCACGCCGTGAGCAGGTCCATCACGAAGAGGGCCATCGCGTCGGCCCCGAAGTGATCGGCGGCCGTGAGCGTCACGACGGCGTCCCCCGCGAAGATCAGCAGCTGGCCGTGCGCGCCATGCAGCCGCCAGCCCGCTCCTGGACCGTCCCATCCCGCGAGCGCGTAGCGCTCGTACCCCGGGCTGCTGCCTGCAGGAATCCAGTCCTCATGCATCGCGTCGACCCAGTGCGGTGAGACGATGCGCCTTTCGCGCCAGACGCCGCGATCGCGGATGAGCTGCCCGATGCGCGCGAGTTCCTGCGTGCGCAGCGCGAGCCCGCCGCCGGCGAGGATACGGCCGTTGGGGCAGCGCTCCCAGCGCGTTGCGTGTATTCCGAGTGGAGCCAGGATGCGATCGTCGATGAAGTCGCCGGCGTCGCCGACGCGAGTCGACAGCACCGCCATGGCGGTGTAGGTGCTGGCGTTCGAATACTGGAAGGCGCGCTCGGGCGCCGGTCGGCCCAGGAACTCCATCGCGAGATCCGGCCAGTCCGCCATCTCCGTCTCGGACCATGGCAGATCGACCCCGCTCGACATGCTGAGCAGGTGCCGCAGGGTCACGGCTTCGACCCCGGCTCCGGCGCGGATGCTCGGCAGAAGGTCGATGACCGGCGTGTCGACATCGATCAGGCCTGCATCCGCGGCGATGCCCGTCGCCAGCACGCACAGGCCCTTCGTGATCGAGTGGACGTCCTCGCGGACGTCCGCGGTCCAGCGGTGCTCCGCGGTGCCCTCGCCTGCGAGCACGTGCAGACCGTGAGCACGGAAGCCTGAAGCATCCACCTCCCGGACGATGCGGTCGAGGACAGTGCGGGCGCGGCTCACCGTCCCGCGCCGCCGTCCGGCGCTGCGTGCCGAGCTTCGCGTGGCCGACGTGAACCCGTCGGATCGCTGCGGTGTCCCTCACGGGAGGCCAGCTGCGGGTCGGCGAACAGCCAGGTCGGACGCGGCTCCACGAGTGGGCGGAACACTCGACGCACGGGCTTCGTCGCAAGCAGCAGCGCGATCAGTACGGAGGAGACGGTCACGAGCGGCAGCCACAGCCACGTCGGCTCGGCGTTGCGCAGGATGCCGGTCTCCCGGAACGGGTACAGGACGAACGAATGCAGCAGGAACACGTACATCGTGTACTGCCCGAAGGCCGTCCACCAGTACTGCCCGCGGGGGATGAGCGCGAAGAACGCGGCGCTGAGCACCACCGCGACGACCATGAGGGCGATGCGGATTCCTCCCGCCCACCACTGCTCGCCGCCGAGCTCCGCATAGGCGTCTTCGTAGAAGAGCCAATGGCGCAGGTCGATCTTCTGCCACAGGTCGAGCCAGAACCAGGCGGCGAGCCCGGCGCCCACGAGCAGTCCGGCGGCGATCACCCTGCTCCACCACGGACGACGCGCGAGCAGCCCGAAGCGGTTCACGATGTCATGCTCCCGCAGCCACCATCCCAGTGTGAAGAACGGAAGGAGTCCGAGGGTGCGCGACAGGGAGAACGTGCTGTCGATGTTGGGCAGATAGCCGACGCCGATCGAGATCACGACCGTCCACAGCAGCGGCCAGCGCAGCAGTGCGAGGTAGGGGAGCACAAGGCGGAAGATGCCGAGCGCGAGCAGGAACCACAGGGTCCACGACGGCTTTGTGAGGTTCGGATTCGCCTGCCCCTCGACCAGCCACTTCGCCAGCGTCCAGACGAGTTCGAAGATGAAGTACGGCACCAGGATGTCGGTGATGATCCGCGCCATCTGCACCCTGGTCGGCGAGCCCGACTTCGAGAAGTAGCCGGAGATGATCGCGAACGCCGGCATGTGGAAGGCGTACAGCGCCAGGTAGAACGCCAGAGCGATGTCGGAGTCGTAGATGAGCCGTTGGATCGCGTGGCCCAGCACCACGAGCACGATGCACACGTAGCGCGCGTTGTCCCAGAACGGCACTCTCCGGCGCGGCTTCGGAATGCTCCCGGTGACGGGCGTCGTCGAGTCTGCTCCGGCGCTGTTCATCCTCCGAGGCTACCCCCGGGAATAAAGTTGGTGCGGTCGCGTTGACTCATATACATTCAAATGAATAGAAACGGATGCAGGGTCATCCGATTCGGAGAGCATGGAGAATCATGAGCGAGCAGTCAGGCGCACAGGCGATGCAGTTCGGCATCATGTCGGTCAGCGACATCACCCGCGACCCCACCACCGGCGTCACTCCCAGCGAGCAGGAGCGCATCAAGGCGACCCTGACCATCGCCAAGCACGCCGAGGAGGTCGGTCTTGACGTCTTCGCGATCGGGGAGCATCACAATCCGCCGTTCTGGTCCTCCAGCCCCACCACCTTCCTCGCCGCGCTCGCCGCGCAGACCGAGCGTCTGATCGTCTCCACCTCGACCACGCTGATCACTACGAACGACCCCGTGCGCATCGCCGAGGAGTACGCGATGCTGCAGCACGTGTCCGACGGGCGCATGGACCTCATGCTCGGCCGCGGCAACACCGGGCCGGTCTACCCCTGGTTCGGGCAGGATATCCGTCAGGGCCTTCCGCTGGCGATCGAGAACTACGCGCTGCTGCGCAAGCTCTGGGATCAGGACGTCGTCGACTGGGAGGGCAAGTTCCGCACTCCGCTGCAGGGGTTCACCTCGACTCCTCGCCCGCTCGACGGCATCTCGCCGTTCGTGTGGCACGGCTCGATCCGCACCCCGGAGATCGCCGAGCAGGCCGCGTATTACGGGGACGGCTTCTTCGCGAACAACATCTTCTGGCCCAAGGAGCACTACCAGCGTCTGATCGAGCTCTACCGCCAGCGCTTCGCGCACTACGGCCATGGCACACCCGAGCAGGCGATCGTGGGCCTGGGCGGCCAGGTGTTCATGGCGGCGAAGTCGCAGGACGCGGTCACTCAGTTCCGGCCGTACTTCGACAACGCCCCGGTCTACGGTCACGGACCGAGCCTCGAGGACTTCAGCGAGATGACTCCGCTGACCGTCGGATCGCCGCAGCAGGTGATCGACCGCTATGCCGCCATGCGCGAGCACTACGGCGACTACCAGCGCCAGCTGTTCCTCATCGATCACGCAGGTCTCCCTCTCAAGACCGTTCTCGAGCAGCTCGACATCCTCGGTTCGGAGGTCGTGCCGGTGCTGCGCGCGGAGCTCGCGAAAGATCGCCCTGAGGCTGTTCCGGATGCTCCCACCCACGCCGCACGTGTGAAGGCCGTGTACGGCGACGGCCCGACCCGTCAGGCGCGCCCCGGGGCGAATCGCGGAGACAACCTCACCGGCGACTCGCCCTATCAGGACACGCCGGCGCCTGCCGGCGCCGCGTTCGGGCTCGGTCGGAAGGAGGCCTGAGATGACCACTCGTCGCATCGCCGTCGTCTCGGCCGGCCTCTCCAACCCGTCGTCCACCCGGATGCTCGCCGACCGGCTGGCCGCTGAGACCGTCAAGGCGCTCGCCGCAGAGGGCATCGAGGCGAGCATCGACGTGATCGAGCTGCGCGACTACGCGCACGACATCACGAACAACATGCTCACCGGCTTCGCGCCTCCCGCCCTCGAGACCGCGATCAACACGGTCGTCTCGGCCGATGCCCTGATCGCGGTAACGCCGATCTTCTCGACGAGTTACTCGGGGCTGTTCAAGTCGTTCATCGACGTGCTCGACCCCGATGCGCTCACGGGAAAGCCGGTCCTGATCGGCGCCAACGCGGGAACCGCGAGGCACTCGCTCGCCATCGACTACGCCATCCGGCCGCTGTTCGCCTACCTGCATGCCGACGCGGTGTCCACCGGCGTCTTCGCGGCGTCCAGCGACTGGGGCGGTGCCGGTGATGACGTCGCCCCGCTCGCGAAGCGCGTCGAGAAGGGCGCCAAGGAGCTGGCGGTCGCGATCGCCGCACGCGACACCGTAGCAGTCGCCGACCCCTACGACCCGGCCACCTACCTCGGTGAGGGGCGCTCGTTCGGGCACATGCTGGGCGGTCTCGCCGGAGAGTGATCCACCGAGGGGCGTGACGCCGTCGACAATGTCCGTGTGACATCGTACGGTGGCGTCATGCCCCTTCCCTCTGCGCTCGAGACGGCCCGCGCGACACTGACCGGCTCGCTCCTGCTCCCGTCCGACGACGCCTTCGACCAGGCGCGTCGCCCGTGGAATCTCGCCATCGAGCAGACTCCGGCCGCGGTGGCGGAGCCTGCGGACATCGACGATCTCAGGATGCTTCTGAGCGCTGCCCGTGACGCGGGCGCGACTCTCGCGATGCAACCCAGCGGCCACGGCGCCTCGGGAAACCTCGGTGGCGCGGTGATCCTGCGCATGGCGGCCTTCGATGATCTCGATGTAGACGTGGTCGCCGGGCGAGTGCGCGTCGGCAGCGGCGTGCGATGGGGTGCGGTGGTCGACGCCCTCGAGGGGACGGGCTGGGCGGCTCCGGCAGGAACCAGCCCCGTGGTGAGCGTGGCCGGCTACACGCTCGGCGGAGGACATTCGTGGTTCAGCCGCACGGCGGGGTTGGGCTCCGACAACCTCCGCGCCGTCTGGATCGTCCGACCCGACGGCTCGCACGAGCGCGTCGATGACGAGAGCGATCCCGACCTCATGTGGGCGCTGCGGGGCGCCGGAGGCGTCGTCGGCCTGGTCACAGCGCTGGAGATCGATCTCGTCCGCACGCCGGCTCTGTGGGGCAGCGCGCTGACCTTCGACGCGGCGGATGCCGCGGCGGTGCTGCGCGCCGTGCGCGATCTGGCTGCCATCGCGCCGTCTGGGATGAACGTCTTCATGAATTCTCTTCGTCTTCCCGACGCGCCTCAGGTGCCCGAGGAGATCCGCGGACGCAGCTTCCTCACTGTGCAGGCGCTCTCCGCCGATGGAGCCGCGGAAGACCTGCTCGCGCCCGTGCGAGGCGCCGGGCGCGTTCAGCGCGAGGTATCGGGGGCGACGTCTCCGGCCGCGCTCGCCGCCGCCTCCAACGAGCCGACCGAGCCGACGCCGGGGCGTGGGGCAGCCGTGGCGCTGTCGGCGTTCGACGACGCGACGATCGAGCAGTTGATGGAATTTCGTCAGCGGGACGAGCAGCGGCCGATCATGAGCATCGACATCCGCATGCTCGGCGGCGCCCTCGACGAACCACGACGCGCCGGTTTCGCGTCGCTGCAGGGCGCACAGTGGCTTCTGCATGCTCTTGCTCCGCTGTTCCCCGGCTCGCCTGCCGAGCCGGGCTCAGAGAGTCTGAGGGGGTTCCTCGAACTGCTCGACCCGGTGCGGTCGCCCCGCACGGTGGCGACGTTCCTCGCGCCGGGCCAGACTCTCGAACGCTGCGGCTCCGCCGCCGATATCGAGCGCCTGCGCGCTCTTCGCGATCGTGTCGACCCGGAAGCGATCCTGCACGAAGGCAGGCTGCCGCGCTGAGACCGCCTGCGCACGATAGCGTCGACGCGGCGCACACCGTTCGGAGGAGAGACATGGAGATCGCAGTCGCAGGCGGAACCGGCATCGCCGGCAGCGAGGTCGTGCGCATCGCGCAACAGCGCGGACATCGCGTCCGGGTCCTCACCCGTGGCAACGGCGTCGACGTCCGCTCCGGTGCGGGCCTCGAGGAGGCGCTCGCTGCCACCGACGTCGTGGTCGACGTGCTCAGCACCTCGACCCGAAGCGCCCGCGCATCCGCCGACTTCTTCACCGAGACGTCTTCGCATCTTCTCGCCTCAGGTCTCCGGGCGGGAGTCGGCCACCACATCGCCCTGTCGATCGTCGGCGTCGACCGCGCCCCGTACGGCTACTACGCCGGCAAGCTCGCGCAGGAGCAGACGGTGCAGTCGGGCCAGGTGCCCTGGACGATCCAGCGGGCGACGCAGTTCCACGATTTCGCCGCGCAGACCTATCACGGGGCGGCGTTCGGTCCTGTTCATCTCGCTCTGAGGATGCGCACGCAGCCCATCTCCGTCGTGGAGGTCGCCATGCGCCTTGTCGACCTCGCCGAGGCCGGGCCGGCGGGGCGCGCGCGAGACATCGCGGGACCGCGCGAAGAGCAGCTCGCCGACATGATGCGGTCGTGGGCCGCTCACACCGGGCGCCGCGGCTGGATGCCGGCGTTCGCCCTGCCAGGAGCCTTCGGGCGCGCCATTCGCGACGGCAGCGTCCTTCCGGGTTCGGATGCCGATCTCGGGACCGTCACGTTCGCCGACTGGCTCGCAGCGCAGCCACGGGGCTGAAGGTCAGCCCGCAGCGCTCCCGCCGCGAACCCACGCGTACTCGGTCTCCGGACGCCCCGGTGCTCCATAGCGCGCGGCGCGAGCGATCACGCCGTCGGCGGCGAGATGCTCGAGGTAGCGCCGTACCGCGACCCGAGACATCCCCAGCGCGGCGGCAGCCTCGCTGGCCGAGAGCGGACCGGACGCCCGCACGACGTCGGCTACCCGCCCGAGCGTGTCCGGTGAGAGGCCTTTGGGCAGCGGCATCCGTCCTCCTGAGCGGCCGAGCAGCGCATCGATCTCGGCTTGCGTCGCCTCTCCATCCGTCGATCGCGCCTTCAGCCTGTGCTCTTTGAATGCGAGCAGGCGTTCGCTGAACGTCGCGAAGGAGAACGGCTTGACCAGGTACTGGTAGACGCCGAGCGCCGCCATCTGCCGCACGGTCTCGGCATCCCGCACGCCGGTGATGGCGATGACATCCACGGATGCCCCCCGGGCGCGGAGCGTCCGCAGCACGTCGATGCCGGTGCCGTCCGGCATGGTGATG
This sequence comes from Microbacterium hydrocarbonoxydans, assembly GCF_000956475.1. Lineage (GTDB taxonomy): Bacteria > Actinomycetota > Actinomycetes > Actinomycetales > Microbacteriaceae > Microbacterium > Microbacterium hydrocarbonoxydans_A. The sequence continues at coordinate 777,096 of NZ_JYJB01000010.1, read as the reverse complement.
TCGAGCAGCACGAGGTCGAACGCGCGGCCTTCAGGAGGATCGAGAACGGCGGCGAGCGCCGCACGGGCTCCGCTGCATTCGCCGCCGGCGGTGAACCCGTCGAGCCGCTCGAGATAGGTGCGGTGCAGTTCCACTGTCAGGGCGTCGTCGTCGACGATGAGGGTGCGGATCACGACGTGCGCCTCCGTGCGGGCGGAAGCGTCACGCGGAATGTCGTGGGGGAGTCGAGGATCTCGACCGTCCCGCCGGCCTCTTCGACCACGGACCGCACGAGGGCCAGCCCTACGCCGCGCCCGTCTGCATCAGCGGGCTTCGTGGAGAAGCCGTGCTCGAAGATGCGCGTGCGCAGCTCCATCGGCACACCCGGACCGCTGTCGGCGACCTCTAGCACGATGCCGCCGGCATCCGAAGGGCGCAACACCACCTCGACCCAGCGCTCGGCGGCAGTCGCTGCGGCGTCCATAGCGTTGTCGATGAGATTTCCGAGAACCGACACGCTGTCGACCGGCGCGAGCTGCGAGCGCGGAGTGTCCGGCTCGATGCGCACGCGCCAGTCGATGCCCTTCTCCTTCGCCTGAGACGCCTTGCCCAGCAGCAGGGCGCCGACCGTCGGGTCGCCATGCCGGCGCGCGGTCACCTGATCGACGAGGAACTGACTCTCGCGAGAGGTCTCCGTGAGGATGTCGATCGCCTCCTTCGTCCGCCCGAGCTCGAGCAGAGCCACAGCGGTGTGCATCCGATTGCCGTGCTCGTGCGTCTGCGCACGCAGAGCCTCGCCGAGGGTCCGGATCGACTCGTAGGACGACACCGCATCACGAAGCGTGCCTGGTGGAAGATCACCGGCGATGCTCCGGGCGACCCTGCGTGCGAACCATGCGCCGAGAGCGCCGACCCCGATCAGCAGGGCCGTGATCGCGAGAGACAGCGGCAGTCGTCGCAGCAGGGTCTCGGAGATGGACTCCGTGGTCACGCCCGCAGAGACCCAGCCCACCAGGGCTCCGTCGTCGGCGGAGACGGGAACGATCGTGCGCACGGAGGGGCCCAGGGTTCCCGTGAAGGTCTCGGTGAAGGGCGCGGGGCGGGACGGGATCGTGCCGAGGTACCGGGATCCGATCTGCTCCGGGTCGGGATGGGTGATGCGCACACCCGCCGGCGTCATGATGGTGACGAAGTCCAGTCCGGCGTCCTCGATGACTGCGAGCGCGTACGGCTCGAGTGCCGCGGACGCCGCCTCACGGTCGCGACTGCGAAGAGCGGCGACCACGTCACCCGAGGCTGCGACCGTCGAGGCGCTCACCGCGGTGACCCGCTCGGCCTCGGCCTGAACCGCCCGCTGCGTCTCGACGACGAGGAAGCCGGCTACGAGAACGCCGAGCACGAGTGCAGCGGACAGCAGCACCAGGAACACGCGCGAGGCGACGCTGCGGGTGCGGCGTGGACGTGTCATGTCGCTCCTGCGCTCGTCGTCGGGTCGTCAGTGACCAATACGACCACAAATGGCGCGGTCGCGCGACGTCGGCCACCGTGGGGTTCACGGACGCGAGGTCGCGGCTGGCACATGACACGACGACGTTCATGATCGAGGAGGACCACATGGCCATCACAACCGGATTCACCCTGCCGGGTTTCCACTGGCGGCGAGGCAAGCAATCCTGGGACCGGCACACCTGGCTGTACGTGTCCGTGCTGCTCGCGGTGGTGCTGGGCGCTCTCGTCGGGCTCATCTGGCCGGATGTGGCCCAGGGTTTCGAGGCACTGGGGAAGGGCTTCGTCGCGCTCATCAAGATGATGATCGCCCCAATCATCTTCTGCACGATCGTGATCGGCGTCGGCTCCATCGCCAAAGCCGCGACCGTCGGCAAGATCGGCGGCCTCGCGCTGCTGTACTTCATGGTCATGTCGACCTTCGCGCTCGCGATCGGCCTGGTCGTCGGCAACATCATCCACCCGGGTGAGGGCCTGAACATGGCCGGCGCCTCATACGACGCGACCGGCACCGAGGCCAAGACCACGCAGGAGTTCATCCTGGGCATCATCCCGCCCACGTTCTTCGGCGCCTTCACGGGCGAGAGCGTGCTGCAGGTCCTGTTCATCGCACTCCTGGTCGGCTTCGCGCTGCAGGGCCTCGGCGAGCGGGGCGCCGGCATCATGGACGCCGTGAAGCAGCTGCAGAAGCTGGTGTTCCGCATCCTCGGCATGATCCTCTGGCTGGCCCCCATCGGGGCGTTCGGCGCGATCGCCGCGGTCGTCGGGAAGACGGGTGTCGCGGCGATCTGGAGTCTCGGCATCCTCATGGTCGCGTTCTACATCACCTGCATCCTGTTCATCGTCGTCGTGCTGGGCACCCTGCTGTGGGTCGTGACCAGGGTGAGCATCTTCAGCCTGATGAAGTACCTCGGCCGCGAGTACCTGCTGATCGTCGGCACCTCCTCGTCGGAGTCGGCGCTTCCCCGTCTGATCGCGAAGATGGAGCACGTCGGCGTCTCCAAGCCTGTGGTCGGCATCACGGTGCCCACCGGATACTCGTTCAACCTCGACGGCACGGCGATCTATCTGACGATGGCGTCGCTGTTCATCGCCACCGGGCTCGGGCAGCCGATGACGATCGGAGAGCAGATCGGTCTGCTCGTCTTCATGATCATCGCGAGCAAGGGCGCTGCGGGGGTCACCGGCGCGGGTCTGGCCACTCTGGCCGGCGGCCTGCAGGCGTACCGTCCGGATCTCGTCGACGGGGTCGGAGTGATCGTCGGCATCGATCGGTTCATGTCAGAGGGCCGCGCACTGACCAACTTCACCGGAAACGCCGTGGCCACGCTGCTCATCGGAACGTGGACCCGGCAGATCGACCGCACCAGGGTGGGCCGGGTGCTGAGCGGGGAACTGCCCTTCGACGAGTCGGTCCTGGACGGAGTCGACGGGCACGAGCCGGCATCGTCTCCGCAGGCGGCAGACCTGCATGAGCTGAACGAGGCAGCGGTCGCAGAGATGTCGGCGAAGGAGCAGCGGGCGCGCGAGCGCGCGACTCAGGGCTGAGCAGGAGTGAGGGATGCGGGAGCCGACGACGTCGGCTCCCGCATCCGCGCGGTCAACCGCTCTTGCGTCGGAACTCGCGCCGCGTCTGCGGGGCGTGCGCGCCGTGGACGGCGGAGTCGCCGTCGAGGTGGGCTTCGCCCTGCCGGTGGTGCGCGTTCTTCTTCTCGAGCGCTTCCTTGAACTTGCGCTTCATGTCCTCGGGAGAGGATGCGCCTTCTTCGGTGCTCATGTCCGCCAGCCTAGGGCACGTCGCCCGGTCCCGGTCGGGTCATCGCCGCAGTCTGCGCGTCAGCATGTCGATCACCGCGCCCAGCGCTATCGCGACGGCGATCGACACGAGCACTGCGACGACGGGACCGCCCGGAAGGAAGGTCGCAACGACCGCTCCGACGGATGCCTGGTAGACGGCCCACCCGATGGCCGCCACGAAGACGAGCGCGAAATAGCGCGGCGGATGGATGCGCGACGCCCCCGCGACGAGGTTGATAGCCAGCCGGGCGAAGGGCACGAAGCGCGCGGTGAACAGGACTGTCGCCGTGCCGGCATCCAGACGCCGCCGCGCCCACTGCAGCGCGCCCTGCACCCGCGTCGTGCGCATCCAGCGCCAGCGCTCGACACCGACGGTGCGCCCGATCAGGTAGCACGCGATGTCGCCTGCGGCGGCGGCAAGGCCCGCGCAGACGATCACCGCCCAGAGCGGAGGCGCACCAGCGCTGGCCGAGATCGCCCCCAGTGCGGTCACGGCGATCTCGCCCGGGATCACCACGAGGAACGCGTCGCCCAGGACGAGAACGCTCATGACGATCAGAGCCCAGGGCGTCGTCAGCAGGTCGGTCGGCACACATACAGCCTGCGCGCCCCAGGTGAACGGCAACCAACGATCGGATAGCCGGTGACCGGCGTTCCAGCATCCGGTGAACATCTGGTGCGCTGAGCCGTTTCCGCCTGTTCCGTGCGCGGGCGGGCGGCATTCTGAGGGTGTGAGAGTCGCGATCGTGACAGAGTCCTTCCTTCCGCACATGAACGGTGTCACCGGATCCGTGCTGCAGATCCTGAAGCACCTCGAACGCACGGGCCACGACACGCATGTCATCGCGCCGGATGCCGCGGGGATGCCGACCTCGCTGCACGGGGCCGACGTCGAGGCCATCCCCAGCTTCGCCCTGCCGGGCTACCGGAACGTGCGAGTCGGCACGTCGCCCGCGCATCGCGTGGCAGCATCCCTCCGCCGATTCCGTCCCGACGTCGTGCACCTGGCGTCCCCGTTCGCACTGGGGTGGCGCGGTGTGCTCGCGGCCGACAGGCTCGACGTCGCATCCGTGGCGGCCTACCAGACCGACATCGCCGCCTACACCGAGCGGTACCGGATCGCCGCCACGACGGGCATCGCGGAAGCCCACATCGCGCGTCTGCACCGACGCGCGACACTCACCCTCGCGCCGTCGACCGAATCCGCGCAGCAGCTCGCCTCGCTCGGAGTCGATCGGATCCGACGCTGGGGCAGGGGAGTGGACGCCGAGCGCTTCCAGCCCCTCAGGCGCAGCCAGGAGCTCCGCGCCAGGTGGGGCGCCGATGTCGTGATCGGCTACGTCGGGCGACTCGCTCCGGAGAAGCAGGTGGAGGATCTCGTGGCGCTGCGCGGCATCCCCGGCGCTCGACTCGTGATCGTCGGCGACGGGCCGAGCCGTCAGCGCCTCGAGTCTCTGCTGCCGGACGCGCTGTTCCTCGGTCAGCTGGACGGTGACGCGCTCTCGGCAGCGATGGCGTCATTCGACCTGTTCGTGCATCCAGGGGAGAGCGAGACGTTCGGGCAGACGCTTCAGGAGGCTCATGCCAGCGGGGTGCCCGTGGTCGCCACCGGGCGAGGCGGACCTCTCGACCTCGTGCGCATGGGCATCGATGGCTGGCTCTACCGACCGGGCGATCTCGACGACCTCCGGATGCGAGTGAACGATCTCGCCGGTGACGCCCGCAAGCGCCGGGCTTTCGGCGAGGCAGGCCGCGCGGCGGTGCAGGGACGTAGCTGGGCGCAGGTGTGCGACCAGCTGCTCGAGCACTATGACGAGGCCAGGATGCTGGGCGCCGCCGACCGCAGCCTGCGCGCTCGCCGCGTCGTCCGACCTGAGAGGTCGGCATCGGCGGGTGACCGGCGCTGGAGCAGGTACGTCGCGCTGGGCGATTCGCTCACAGAGGGGCTGTGCGATCCCGCACCGGACGGCTCGCTGCGCGGATGGGCCGATCGCCTCGCACTGCTGCTCGCCGCGCGGGGCGGCCTTCGCTACGCGAATCTCGCGATCCGTTCCAAGCGCGTGGCTGACGTATGCGGCCCGCAGCTCGAGCGTGCTCTGCAGCTTCAGCCCGATCTCGTCTCGATCCTGGTCGGGGCGAACGATCTCGTGAAGCATCGCGCCGACGTTGCGGCGCTCGCTCGGCAGGTTGAAGAGGCGATCGTGCAGCTCAGAGCGATCGGGGCCGACGTGCTGCTGGTCACGCCGTTCCTGCCGGGGCGCCGCGCCGCGGCGATCTACACTCGGCGCTTCGCCGCGTTCGCGACGGCTCTCGCCGGCGTCGCGGCGCGCACCGGCGCCATTCTGATCGACACCGATCTGCATCCGACGCTGCGGGAGAGGCCGAACTGGGGAGAGGACCTCGTGCACCTGAGCAGCCGGGGGCATCGCTTCCTCGCTTACCGCGCGGGAGAGGTTCTGAGCGTGCCGCACGCCGATGCACTGGGTGCCCTCGATGCCGCGCTTCACGAGCACGAGTCGATCGGGGCGGGTCTCTGGTGGCGCAGGCACGCACTGCCCTGGGTGTGGCGCCGTCTGCACGGACGTGCCGCCGGCGACGGACGGGTCGCCAAGCATGACGACTACATCTACCTGGGTCGCTCGAACGTCAGGCGGGACGTCGAGGTGTAGCTCAGGCGCTCAGCGCCGGCCCATGCCGTGATAGGCCCAGCCCGCCGCCCGCCACGCGGAGGAGTCGAGGCAGTTGCGACCGTCGATGATCACGCGACCCGAGACCAGGGCGCCCGCATGCTCCGGCGACAGCTGTCTGCGGTACTCGTCCCACTCGGTCACCACCACGACCGCGTCCGCGCCGCGCAGGGCCTCGTCCCGCTCGGGTTCGTACCCGAGCTGCGGCTGCACGGCCCTGGCGTTGTCGATCGCTGCAGGATCTGTCACCATCACATCGGCGCCGAGACCGCGGAGGCGCACCGCCACGTCGAGCGCGGGGGAGTCCCGGATGTCGTCGCTGAACGGCTTGAACGCGGCACCGAGAACGGCGATGCGCTTGCCGAACACCAGCCCTCCCAGAGAGTCGACGACCAGCTCCACCGCACGATCGCGACGACGCAGGTTGATGGCATCCACCTCGTGCAGGAACCCGACCGACTCGCCGCGGCCGAGCTCCTCCGCACGCGCGGCGAAGGCCCTGATGTCCTTGGGCAGGCATCCGCCGCCGAACCCGATGCCCGATCCCAGGTAGCGGCGTCCGATCCGCGTGTCGTGTCCGAGAGCATCGGCGAGCAGGGTCACATCGGCGCCGGAGGCCTCGGCGATCTCGGCCATCGCATTGATGAACGAGATCTTCGTCGCGAGGAACGCGTTGGCCGCGCCCTTCACGAGCTCCGCGGTCGCCAGGTCGGTCACGAGGAAGGGCGCGCCGGCGTCGATCGCGTGGTGGTAGACCTCGCGGAGTGTCTCGCTCGCGCGCTCGCCGGAGGCGCCCGTCGACACCCCGACCACGATGCGGTCGGGCGTGATCGTGTCATGCACGGCCCAGCCCTCGCGCAGGAACTCCGGGTTCCAGGCGAGCGTCGCCCCCGTCTCCGCGATCCGCTCCGAGATCCCGGCTGCGGTGCCGACCGGCACGGTCGACTTGCCGGCGACGACGTCACCCGGACGAAGATGAGGGATCAGCGCGTCGACCGCGGCGTCGACGAATCGCAGATCCGCTGAGTGACCTCCGGCCAGCTGCGGGGTGCCGACCGCGAGGAAGTGCACGCTCGCTCCTGCCGCATCCGCCGCCCGCGTGCTGAATCGCAGCCGGCCCGATGCGAGACCGGCCTGCACGAGCTCGCTCAGCTGCGGTTCGAAGAACGGCGCGGTGCCGGCCGACAGCGCCTGGACCTTGCTGTCGTCGACGTCGATGCCGATCACGTCGTGTCCGATCGAGGCCATCGCGGCGGCGTGCACGGCACCGAGGTAGCCGCAGCCGATCACTGACATGCGCATGGATACAGGAGAGCGGATGCCGCCCACGGTGCGGCATCCGAGAGGTGAACGGAGCGTGGCCGCTGCGTGGACGATCCGCGATGTGTGCGCGCACGGCGGCTTTCCACGGTCTCGCTGATAGGCTGGATGGGGTCGATCTGCGTCGACCTACAACTTCATATCGACTCATGGAGCGATCGGCGGAGAAGCTGGTCCCCTGTGGTGGGTTCCTCGGCGGTCGTCGGGTGGCTTTCTACTGGTGGCCAGCGCAGGTGACATTCGCGGGATTGCCCGCGCGCCCGAACCCCGCACGTCCGCTCCTTCATGAACACGCTCGCGCGTCATACGGATTCGCGAGTCTAAACAAAGAAGGAGAGACCTCTTGGAAGGTCCTGAAATCACCGCCACCGAGGCCGTTCTCGACAACGGCCGCTTCGGCACCCGCACCATCCGCTTCGAGACCGGCCGCCTCGCGCAGCAGGCTCAGGGCGCAGTCGCCGCGTACCTCGACGGCGAGACCATGCTCCTCTCGGCCACCAGCGCAGGCAAGCACCCGCGTGAGGGCTTCGACTTCTTCCCGCTGACGGTCGACGTCGAGGAGCGCTCCTACGCCGCCGGCAAGATCCCCGGCTCGTTCTTCCGTCGTGAGGGACGCCCGTCGACCGAGGCCATCCTGGTCTGCCGTCTGATCGACCGTCCGCTGCGTCCGTCCTTCGTCGACGGCCTGCGCAACGAGGTCCAGATCGTCATCACGGTGCTCTCGATCGCACCGGGCGAGTTCTACGACGCGCTGGCCATCAACGCCGCGTCCGCGTCTACCCAGATCTCGGGTCTTCCGTTCTCCGGCCCCGTCGCCGGTGTGCGCCTGGCATTCATCCCCGGTCAGGGCGAGCACGCCGACCAGTGGGTCGCGTTCCCGACCGCCGAGCAGGTCTCGGAGGCGGTGTTCGACCTGATCGTCGCCGGTCGTGTCGTCACGAAGGCCGACGGCTCCGAGGATGTCGCGATCATGATGGTCGAGGCCGAGGCGACCGAGGGCAGCTGGAACCTCATCAAGGCCGGCGCCACCAAGCCGAACGAGGAGATCGTCGCTCAGGGACTCGAGGCATCGAAGCCCTTCATCGCTCAGCTCGTCAAGGCTCAGGCCGAGCTCGCCGCCACCGCGTCGAAGGAGCCGGGCGTCTACCCGGTCTTCCCGCCGTACGCCCCCGAGGTGCTCGACTTCGTCTCGGAGCGCGCGTTCGCCGAGCTCACCGACGTGTACCAGATCGCCGACAAGGCAGAGCGTCAGAACGCCGACGACGCGATCAAGGACCGCGTCAAGGGCGAGCTGGCTGCGGCCGTCGAGGCGGGCACGCTGCCCGAGTCGGCTCTCGCGGAGTTCTCTGCCGCCTACAAGTCGGTCACGAAGCGCATCGTCCGCGGACGCATCCTCACCGAGGGGTCCCGCATCGACGGTCGTGGTCTGGCGGACATCCGTCCGCTCGACGCCGAGGTGCAGGTCATCCCGCGCGTGCACGGCTCCGCGATCTTCCAGCGCGGCGAGACCCAGATCCTGGGCGTCACCACGCTGAACATGCTCAAGATGGAGCAGCAGATCGACTCGCTGTCCCCGACGACGAGCAAGCGCTACATGCACCACTACAACTTCCCGCCGTACTCGACCGGTGAGACCGGCCGCGTGGGCTCGCCGAAGCGTCGCGAGATCGGGCACGGCTTCCTCGCCGAGCGTGCGCTCGTCCCGGTTCTGCCGAGCCGCGAGGAGTTCCCCTACGCGATCCGTCAGGTCTCCGAGGCGCTGAGCTCCAACGGCTCGACCTCGATGGGCTCCGTCTGCGCGTCGACCCTGTCGCTGCTGAACGCGGGTGTGCCGCTGCGTGCTCCCGTGGCCGGCATCGCGATGGGCCTCGTCTCCGACGAGGTCGATGGTGAGACCCGCTACGCGGCGCTGACCGACATCCTGGGTGCTGAGGATGCTCTCGGCGACATGGACTTCAAGGTCGCGGGCACGAGCGAGTTCGTGACGGCGATCCAGCTCGACACGAAGCTCGACGGCATCCCCTCATCGGTGCTGGCCGGCGCCCTGACCCAGGCTCGTGAGGCTCGTCTGACGATCCTCAACGTCCTGAACTCGGCGATCGACGCCCCGGACGAGATGGCGCCCACCGCGCCTCGCGTCATCAGCGTCCAGATCCCCGTCGACAAGATCGGCGAGCTGATCGGCCCGAAGGGCAAGACGATCAACGCGATCCAGGACGAGACCGGCGCGCAGATCTCCATCGAGGAGGACGGCACCGTCTACATCGGCGCGACCGACGGCCCCTCGGCCGAGGCCGCCCGCGCCCAGGTCAACGCGATCGCCAACCCGACCAACCCCGAGGTCGGCGAGCAGTTCCTCGGAACCGTCGTGAAGATCGCCACGTTCGGCGCCTTCATCTCGCTGCTTCCGGGCAAGGACGGCCTGCTGCACGTCACCGAGGTGCGCAAGCTCGCCGGTGGCAAGCGCGTCGAGAACGTCGAAGACGTCCTCTCGGTCGGTCAGAAGATCCTCGTGAAGATCACGAAGATCGACGACCGCGGCAAGCTGTCGCTCGAGCCCGTGCTCGACGACGCTCCGGCAGCCGACGCCGAGGCTGCTCCTGCGGAGGACGCCGCAGCCGAGTAAGCACCGCTCGCACGACAGAACCCGGGCCTCGCCGAGCGAGGTCCGGGTTCTGTCGTATTCGATGTGATCAAAACGTTATACGGTGTTTCCGCGCCGTTCCCCGGATTGGTCAGAGGGAACGCCGTTCTCGCATACCCTCGAAGTACGCACCGGGGGGTGCACAGGCAGCAGTGACGCAAGATCGGAACGCACCGGTGGATGCGGGGGTGAGAATGATGCGGTTGTTCAGCGTAGGCGCAGGAGCGTCAGCCGAGCGTACGCTGGACGGGGCCGAGCATCCGTCCGCTCCCATCCCGATCGTCGGCGCGGGCGTCGGCGAGAGCGTCCGCGTGCCGCTGGGCGAGACCGGCTTCGACACGTTCCCGCTCATGCTGGGCGCTGCCGAGTTCGGCTGGAACGTCGACCTCGAGACGAGCCACGGCATTCTCGACAGGTACGTCGAGTTCGGCGGCAACGCGATCCACACGGCCGACGGGTTCTCCGGAGGACGCAGCGAGCACATCATCGGTCAGTGGCTGCGTTCGCGCGGTCACCGCGACCGCACACTGCTGAGCGTGCGCATCGGCGCACACGCCGACAACCCCGGGCTCGGCTCCGTGAACCTCGTGCGCGCCGTCGAGGGCTCGCTCACCCGTCTGGGAGTCGAGCGCATCGATGTCCTCTACCTCGACGCGACGCTCGATGCGACGACGAATCTCGAAGACACCCTCGCCACGGTCGAGTGGCTTGTCGAGGCAGGCAAGATCACGACGGTCGGAGCGTTCGGCTTCACGCCGGAGCGCCTCGTCGAGGCACGAATCCTCGCCTCGGCCGGCTATCCGCGCATCGAGGTGATCGATGCGCCGTACAACCTCATCAGGCGTCAGCCTTTCGAGGGCGATCTGCGACTCGTCGCCGGTGCTCAGAACCTCGCGGTCACGCCGTCGCACGCGCTGGAGCACGGCTTCCTCTCCGGCCGGCACCGCAGCAAGGCGCTGGCTGCCCAGGGTGTGCGCGGCGAGCAGCTGCGCAGCCACCTGAACCGGCGAGGCATCAAGATCCTCCGGGCGCTCGACCAGGTCGCGACCGACCTCTCGGTCCCGGTGGCCGCCGTATCCATCGCGTGGCTGCTGGCGCAGCGCACGATCGCCGCCCCGATCGTGAACACCTTCGCGACCGACCACGTCGACGAGCTCATGCAGGGTGCAGGCGTCACGCTGTCACGCGCGCAGCTCGCCGACCTCACTCGCGCGGGCATCTGAGCGTCGTCACGCGTCTGTCACATACCTGGCATATGGTGGAGTGAAGCCCGGCGGATGCTGGCGATGAAGCGAGCGAGTTGTGACGCATTACATATATCTGGTCAGACATGGTGAACATCAAGACGCCGAGCACGGTCTCGCCGACGGCCCCTTGTCGCCTCGAGGGCAGCGCCAGGCAGAGCTGATCGCCGACCGCCTGTCGGGACTTCCGCTCGATGCGGTCTGGCACTCGCCGCTGCTGCGGGCCAACGAGACCGCTCGAGCGATCGCCGCGCGACTTCCCTCGGTCGACCCTGAGCCGACCGCGCTGCTCTTCGATTGCGTGCCGACCGGCATGACCGAAGAGACCCCGGCCGTCTTCGAGCCCTTCTTCGGGGCCGTGACGGATGCCGAGATCGAGGCGGGTCGCGCGCAGATGGCCGACGCCGTCAACGAGTTCCTCGTGCGCAAGACCGGCGACGTGCACGAGGTGCTCATCACTCACAACTTCGTGATCTCCTGGTTCGTGCGTGAGGTGCTCGGCGCTCCGGAGTGGCGCTGGATGACCCTGAACCAGGCCCACTGCGGACTCACTGTCATCGCGCAGAAGCAGGGGCGACCCTGGACGCTGCTCACGCACAACGACACCGGTCATCTGCCCGTCGAGCTGCGCACCGGCATCCCCGACGGCATGCCGGTCTGACCGGTTGCCGCGCGCGAAATAGACTGGTTCCATGACAACGCGCGTTGCCCTGGTCGGCGGTACCGGCAAGCTCGGGACGATCATCCATGCCGTGATCGACGAGCTCGACGGGTTCGAGGTGAGCCGTGTGCTGACGTCATCCAGCGATCTCTCCGAGATGGACGGCGCCGACCTGGTCGTCGACGCGTCGACACCGCAGATCAGCATCGACGTCGTGCGGACGGCTGTCGAGCGGGGCATCAACGTCCTCGTCGCGACCTCCGGCTGGTCGGCCGAGCGCATCGCGCTCGTGCGTCCGCTCGTCGACGCGGCGGGCACAGGAGCAGTCTTCATCCCGAACTTCTCGCTCGGCTCGGTGCTGGGCACCGCCCTCGCCGCCGCAGCGGCTCCGTTCTTCGGCTCCGCCGAGATCATCGAGGCGCATCACGAGTCGAAGATCGACTCGCCCAGCGGAACAGCGGTGCGCACGGCCGAGCTCATCGCCGCGGCGCGAGCCGAGCAGGGGCCCGTCAGCGCCCCGCATGCCGATCAGCGTGCGCGCGGACAGCAGGTCGGCAGCGTGCCCATCCATTCGCTGCGCCGCCCTGGTGTCGTCGCCAGACAGGAGGTCATCCTGTCAGGGCCCGGCGAGTCGCTGATCTTCACCCACGACACGGTGGAGCCCGCCAAGGCCTACGCTCCCGGCATCCGCCTTGCCCTCCCGTTCGCGCGGAGCGCCGAAGGCGTGGTCGTGGGGCTCGAGAACATGATCGACATCGGCATCCGCTCGTGATGTCGCGCATCGGCGTCGCCCTGATGGGTGCTGCTCTGCTGGTCTACCTGGTCGTGGCCGTCTGGCTGGCGGTCATGTTCCTCGCCGTCGGCACGCCGGTGTCGATCGGCATGGGCGTCGCGCTGATCGTGCTTGCGCCGCTCGGCGCCTGGGCGCTGATCAGAGAGATGCAGTTCGGGTTCGCAGCCGATCGCCTCGGCCGGACGCTCGATGCGGAGGGCGGGATGCCGCCGGTGGAGACCGAGCTCACACCCAGCGGTCGGATAGCCAGGGCCGATGCCGACCCGCTGGTCGCCCGCTATCTCGCTGCAGCCGACGCAGAGCCCGCCGACTGGCGTGCGCGCTACAGGCTGGGGGTTGTGCAGGATGCGGCGGGGCGCCGCAAAGACGCCCGCGCCAGCATCCGCGAGGCGATCCGCCTCTCCAGAGTCTGATCAGGCGAGCGTGGCCTCGAGCGTGATCTCGATTCCCGCGAGCGCCTGAGACACGGGGCAGCCGGTCTTCGCGCCGTCGGCGATCTCCTGGAACTTCTCGGGAGTCAGGCCCGGAACCACCGCGTTCACGTTCAGGTGGCTGCCGGTGATGCCGGTGCCCGGCTTGAAGGTCACCGACGCGCTGGTGTTCACACGCTCGGGAGGAGTCCCGTTCTCGGCCAGGGCGTGCGAGAGCGCCATGCTGAAGCATGCGGAGTGCGCTGCCGCGATGAGCTCCTCAGGAGTAGTCGTGGTGCTGCTGCCTTCGCTGCGGGCCTTCCAGTCGATGGGGAAAGTGCCGAGGTTGGACGACGCGAAGGCTACCGTGCCGGATCCTTCGGTGAGCGATCCGGTCCAGGTGCTGTTGGCTTCACTGGTGACGGGCATGATGACCTCCGGTTCTCGCGCTGCCTGGGTGGCGGCGTCGCATCGTGGCCAGCCTATCGAGCGTGCACTTCGCGGGGAACCGCACTCAGGCGGATGCCGCGCGCCCGACCACGCCCGCGCGCTGCAGCAGAAGATACAGCTGGCAGCCGAGGCAGAAGGCGAAGGCGGCGTTGAGGAACGCGGCGATGAAGGCCGCCGCCGTGGCGATCGGCAGAGCCCAGGGCACACCGAGCACATGAAGGACGAGGCCGACGGCAACCACGAACAGCCCGACGCCCTGAGCGAAGCGCGGAGGACGCGGGTCTTCGAGCTCAGCCGGCGGCGCGAGTCGCGGGCGGATGGCACGGCGGAAGAGCGCGCCCCAGGGGGCGCTCTGAGGCCACGCGGCACTCCACAGGAACAGGAGCGCGATGACGACGGTCAGCAGGAAGGCGGGATCGAGGATGCGGTTCAGGAGGGGTGCGACCTGGATCGCCCAGTTGTCGCCGCCGAGGATCGCGAAGTCGAAGCCTGGCGCGAAGGACAGCCACGTTCCCGGGAGGTGCGCGGTCGAGATCCCGACCAGGCCGAGGAAAGTGGCGACGAGGAGAAGCACGGCGGTGATGGTCGCGGCGAATCGCGGACCACGCGGATCGATTCCTGCGGGGGCGGTCATTTCGGCTCCTGTCTTCGCGGTCTCAGACGGCCGCGAGGGCTTCGGCGAGGGCGTGCCGGTGCGGCACCCCGTTGAAACGGGCGCGGACGACTCCGGCATCGTCCACGAGGAAGGTCGTCGGTGTCTGCAGCACCTTGTACCTGTGAGACAGATCGGGCCGGTGCGTCAGATCCACCTCGACGTGCGCGAGCCCTTCGCCGCCCGCGGCGATCGATCCCAGCATTCGTCGCACCTGCGGGCAGCGCGCGCACATCTCGGTGCTGAACTGCACGAGGGTCGCGCGGGTCCCCAGCTCGGCGCGCGCGTCGGCGGGGTCGAAGCGCAGGTGCCCGCCGCCGCGGCGGCGACCGTCGAGCACGCGCGCCACCACGCCGATCACTGCGGCGATGAGCAGCAGTGCGCCGGCTGCGGCGAGAGCGGTGAGCGGCGACATGAGTCGAGAATACGATCGCCTGATCGCGTTGCGGGCGGGTGTTTCGCAATAAGACGCCCGGCTCCTGCGCGTGTCAAGGAAGGTAGTCTGACTGTCATGAGCGAAGCCGTGCCGACTCCGTACGAAGACCTGTTGCGCGACGTGCTGGAGACCGGCACGCACAAATCCGACAGGACCGGAACGGGCACCACGAGCGTGTTCGGGCGGCAGATCCGCTTCGACCTCGCGAAGGGCTTCCCGCTGATCACGACCAAGCGCGTGCACTTCAAGTCGATCGCCTACGAGCTGCTCTGGTTCCTGCGAGGAGACTCCAACGTGAGGTGGCTGCAGGAGAACGGCGTCACGATCTGGGACGAATGGGCGGATGCCGAGGGCGACCTGGGGCCTGTCTACGGCGTGCAGTGGCGATCGTGGCCCACGCCGGACGGCGGGAGCATCGACCAGCTGGCCGAGGTGATCGAGCAGATCCGCCGGACCCCCGACTCCCGGCGCCTGATCGTGTCGGCCTGGAATCCCGCCGACATCCCCGACATGGCGCTCGCCCCGTGCCACGCGCTCTTCCAGTTCTACGTCGCGGATGGCAAGCTCTCCTGCCAGCTCTATCAGCGCAGCGCAGACCTCTTCCTCGGCGTCCCGTTCAACATCGCCTCGTACGCGCTGCTGACGCTCATGGTCGCGCAGCAGGTGGGCCTCGAGCCCGGCGACTTCGTGTGGACCGGTGGCGACTGCCACATCTACGACAACCATGTCGAGCAGGTCCGCGAGCAGCTCTCGCGCGAGGCCTACCCGTACCCGACGCTGCGTTTCGCTCGCACGCCGGAATCGATCCTGGACTACCGGTACGAGGACTTCGTCGTCGAGGACTATCAGCACCACGCGCCGATCAGGGCGGCGGTGGCCGTATGACCTGGGTGGGACTGATCTGGGCCGAGGCGCACGGCGGAGTCATCGGAGCACAGGGCGGGATGCCGTGGCATGTGCCCGAGGACCTGGCGCACTTCAAGGACACGACGCTCGGTGCACCCGTCGTGATGGGGCGCAAGACCTGGGATTCGCTCCCTGAGCGGTTCCGCCCGCTCGCGGGCCGCGAGAACATCGTGATCACCCGTCAGCAGGATTGGGCAGCCGTCGGCGCGCGCCGCGCGGCCACGGTCGAAGAGGCTGTGCGCGGGCAGGATCGGGTATGGATCATCGGCGGAGCCGAGATCTTCCGTCAGGTGATCGCGGATGCCGATCGCCTCGAGGTCACCGAGCTCGACGTCGAGGTCGACGGCGACGCCTACGCCCCTTCGAAGTCGGGCTGGAGGCTCGTCGACGAGGGGGAGTGGCGCACCTCTCGCAGCGGCATCCGCTATCGGTTCCTCGGATACGAGCGCTGAGATGCCCACCGCTCTGATCACGGGTGCCAGCGCCGGATTGGGTGCCGAGTTCGCCCGCCAGCTGGCCCGCAGACGCGCCGACCTGATCCTGGTCGCCCGCTCGATCGGTCCGCTCGAGGAGCTCGCGGCCGAGCTGCGCAGCGCCCACGGGGTCGCGGTCGAGGTCATCACGGCCGACCTCGCGGTCGCGGACGACGTGGATCGAGTGGCCGCCCGTCTGCGCGACGAGGATGATCCGGTCGACCTGCTCGTGAACAACGCCGGCTTCGGCCTGCCGCTACAGTTCGCCGACAACGACATCGACGACGAGGTCCGCCATCTGCGGGTGCACGTCGAGGCGTCCATGCGGCTCATGCACGCGGCATTGCAGACGATGCGCAGACGGGGAGGGCGGATCATCAACGTCGCCTCAGTCGCCGGGTTCATCTCGCGATCGACCTATTCCGCGTGCAAGAGCTGGCTGATCGGCTTCAGCCGATGGGCGAACGCCGAATACTCCCGCGATGGAGTCAGCGTGACCGCGCTGTGCCCCGGTTTCGCGCACACGACGTTCCACGAGCGCATGGGGCTCGAGCAGGGCGAGGAGGGCGTGCCGCGCTTCATGTGGCTGCACGCACCCGAGGTCGTGCGCACGGGATTGCGCGACGCGGCGCTCGGGCGAGCGGTGTCGATCCCGTCTCTGCGTTATAAGGCGATCGTCGCGCTCGCGGGCATCCTTCCGCGGTCCCTCACCTCCGGCGTCGCGCGCCGAGGTCGAGTCTGACCCTCATCGGCGTCAGCGGAATCGCCCGAGCCTGATGCCCGCGTAGGCGACCGCGGCGACGGTCTCGCCGTCGGTGATCCGGCCATCAGCGATCATGGAGAGCACCTCGTCGAACGGCACCCATGTGACCGCGTCGATGCCCTCTTCGGCCTGAGTGCGTGCCGCGCCCGCCTCGGCGTGCCGCAGGCCGCGGGCGAGGAACACGTGCTCCGGTGCATCCGCGATGCCGTTCAGCGCGTTCATCGTGCCGATCGGCGTCCACTCCGCCGCCTCGAATCCCGTCTCCTCGAGGAGCTCGCGCCGTGCGGCGACGAGCGGATCCTCGCCGTCGCTCCCGCCCGCCGGCACCTCGACGGACGTCCCGGTCGTGTACCGGTCGAGGGTGACGAGGCAGACGCGGTCGTCGGCGTCCAGAGCGACGACGAACACCGCGGGATGCCGCATCGTGACCACGCCGTAGACGCCGTCGCCGGCAGGACCGGTGACACGGTCCTCCCGGACGTAGATCCAGGCGTTCTCGTACACCGATGCGGAGTCGTGCGTCTGCCAGCCCATGGGTTCGAGCCTAGGCGAGGGCGCTGCCTAGGATCGACGCATGGGCTGGTTCGGAAGGAAGCGCGATCCGCAGGACGCGAACGAGATGCTGCGGCAGTACAACGAGGCCGAGGCAGCGCGCCTCGCCGGGCTGTCGAGCGGCTCGAACCTCGCCCCGACGACCGTCTCGGCCTCGTTCTCCTCAGCGGAGTTCGCCGTGGAGGACGTCTTCACGATCACGGGCAGGGGACAGGTGGTGACGGGCACTGTTGCCTCGGGTGTCATCCGGGTCGGTGACCGCATCGTCGTGCTGCGCGACGGCGCGGATGTCGGCTCCTCGGAGATCACCGGCATCGAGATGTTCCGCAAGAAGGCCACGGAGGCGGCCGCGGGCACTCTGGCCGGTCTGCTGCTGCGTGGCAGGGTCGACGTCGCGCGCGGCGACGTCATCCGCACATCCGCGTCAGCGTGAGCGAGTGCCGAACCTATACGCTGGGAACATGACGCACTCGGGCAATCCTTTCGGACAGGTTCTCGTCGCGCTGGTCACTCCGATGACCGCCGACGGCGAAGTCGACTGGCCCGCCGTCGAGAAGCACATGGATGACGTCATCACCGCGGGTGCGGACGGCATCGTCGTGACGGGAACGACCGGCGAGACCTCGACCCTCACAGACCCTGAGAAGCTCAAGCTCGTCGAGGTCGGCAAGTCGGTCTCGGCAGGCCGCGCCAAGATCATCACGGGCGGCGGTTCCAACGAGACCGCACACGCGATCGAGCTGTACAAGGCCAGCGAGAAGCTCGGCGCAGACGGCATCATGATCGTCACGCCGTACTACAACAAGCCGACCCAGGCCGGCATCCTCACGCACTTCCGGCTGGTCGCCGACGCGACCGATCTGCCGGTCATCCTGTACGACATCCCGGGACGCACCGGGGTGCCGATCAAGTACGAGACGATCCTGCGCCTGGCGAAGCACCCGAACATCCTCGCGGTGAAAGACGCCAAGGGTGACTTCTCCGAGGTGAGCCGCGTGCTCAACCAGACCGATCTGATGTACTTCTCCGGTGACGATGCGAACGTGCTCCCGCACCTCGCGATCGGCGCCACCGGACTGATCGGCGTCACCGCGAACATCACCGCGACCCCGTACCGCACCATCGTCGACGCCGTGAACCGTGGCGATCTCGCCACGGCGACCGCAGAGCACAAGCGCCTCGAGCCGCTCGTGCGCGCCGCGATGACCCACGTGCCCGGCACCGTCGCGGCCAAGTACATCCTGCACGGACTCGGACGCATCTCGAGCCCGCGCGTGCGTCTGCCCCTGGTCGGCCCCGAGGAGTGGGAGGCCGCCCTCATCGAGGACGAGCTCGCCCTCGTCGCCGATGTGCCCGGCGCGGACTTCTCGAACTTCCGGCCCGACCGCAATGCGGCCGCGGGCGGCGCTCTGCCGAAGGTGCACGGCACCACGCGTTGAGCACGGCGCGGCCGGCCGCGCCACCATGAACGAACGGACGCGCGGAGTGTCCGACAGAGGAGACAGCATGTCCATCCCCATCGCAGATCCGACAGCACTCGACGACGGGACCCTGCGCGTCACACCGCTCGGCGGCCTCGGCGAGATCGGTCGCAACATGACCATGTTCGAGTACGACGGCAAGATCCTGATCGTCGACTGCGGCGTGCTGTTCCCCGAGGAGCACCAGCCGGGCGTCGACCTGATCCTGCCCGACTTCGAGCCGATCAGGCACCGCCTCGACGACATCGTCGGCGTCGTGCTCACACACGGGCATGAAGACCACATCGGCGCGGTGCCGTACCTGCTGCGTCTGAAGAGCGACATCCCGCTGATCGGCTCCGGCCTGACACTCGCGCTCGTCGAGGCGAAGCTCAAGGAGCATCGGATCAAGGCCTTCACGCTCACGGTGAAGGAGGGCCAGCAGGAGAAGGTCGGCCCGTTCGATCTCGAGTTCGTGGCGGTCAACCACTCGATCCCCGACGCGCTGGCGGTCGCGATCCGCACGCCGGCCGGCATGGTGCTCGCCACCGGCGACTTCAAGATGGACCAGCTGCCGCTGGACGGACGCATCACCGACCTGCGCGCGTTCTCGCGTCTCGGTGAAGAGGGGGTCGACCTGTTCCTGGTCGACTCGACCAACGCCGACGTCCCCGGCTTCACGCCGACCGAGCGCTCGATCGGCCCCGTGCTCGATCAGGTGATCGGCAGGGCTCCCCGGCGGGTCATCGTCGCGAGCTTCTCGAGCCACGTGCACCGCGTGCAGCAGGTGATCGACGCCGCGCACGCGCACGGTCGCCGGGTGGCCTTCCTCGGCCGTTCGATGGTGCGGAACATGACGATCGCCGAGCAGCTCGGCTACCTGAAGGTGCCGGACGGCGTCCTGATCGACTTCAAGAAGGCCCGCGACCTTCCCGATGAGCAGATCGTCTACATGTCCACCGGTTCGCAGGGCGAGCCGATGGCCGTGCTCAGCCGCATGGCCAACATGGACCACGCGATCGAGGTCAGCGAGGGCGACACGGTCATCCTCGCCTCGAGCCTGATCCCGGGCAACGAGAACGCCGTCTACCGGGTGATCGACGGGCTGACCAAGCTCGGCGCGAACGTCGTTCACAAGGCCAACGCGCGAGTGCACGTCTCGGGTCACGCCGCCGCCGGAGAGCTGCTGTACTGCTACAACATCCTCAAGCCCAAGAACGTGCTGCCTGTGCACGGCGAGTACCGCCACCTGATGGCGAACGCCAAGCTCGCCCAGGACACGGGCATCGCGGAGGAGCGCACGATCATCGCGTCGAACGGCACGGTGATCGACCTCAAGGACGGCGTGGCGCGAGTGGTGGGCCAGCTCGACCTCGGGTTCGTCTACGTCGACGGCTCCACGGTCGGCGAGATCACCGACGCCGACCTCAAGGACCGCCGGATCCTGGGCGAAGAGGGTTTCGTGTCGGTGATCGTGGTGGTGGATGCCGGAACCGGACGCATCATCTCGGGCCCCGAGATCCACGCGCGCGGCATCGCGGAAGACGACTCGGTCTTCGACGATGTGGTGCCGAAGATCATCGCAGCGCTCAAGGACGCATCCGGCAACGGCGTGCGCGACACGCACGCCCTGTCGCAGGTCGTCCGTCGCACGATCGGCCGCTGGGTCAACCAGAAGCTCCGCCGCCGGCCGATGATCGTGCCCCTGGTCATCGAGGCGTGATGCCGGCCTCGGGCTCACAGGCCCTCGTCATTCGGGTGTAACCGGCGCACCCTATGCTCTGGTCATGACCGAGCAGTTCTCGATCCGCCCCGCCGCCCAGAGCGACGGCAGCTTCCTCGGCGACATGGTCGTCGAGGCGGCGAACTGGCGTGGCGGAGCGCCTCGAGCGCGGCACGAGATCCTCACCTCGCCCGTGCACCGTCGGTACATCTCCGGATGGATGCGCCCGGCGGATGCCGGCTTCGTCGCGGTCGATGCCGGCGGCAACGAGATGGGCGCCGCCTGGTACAGGATGCTGCCGCGCAGCGACCCCGGTTTCGGCTTCGTCGAGACGGCTGTTCCCGAGCTCATCATCGGAGTGCTGCCGATCTGGCGCGCCCATGGCGTCGGCCGCACGCTCCTGCGGCGGCTCGTCCTACACGCGCACGAGCAGGGCCATAACCGGCTCAGCCTGAGCGTCGAGCACGACAACTTCGCCCGCAACCTCTACCGCTCAGAGGGCTTCGTCGTGACGGGACACGTCGACGGTCGCGACACCATGGTGCATCGACTCTCCTGACGCCCTTCGGGTACTCGGGTCCGTTGCCGAAGGATGCCGTAAAGCCGCGTCATTACGGGCTTTGTCGGTCGCTGGCCGTAACGTGAGAGCATGCCCAGGAGCACTACGAAGTCCGCGCGCGCGTCGGCGAGCGCGCCGTCGCGCCCGAAGCGGCAGACCGCGCCGAAGGCTCAGGCGGCTCCCAAGAAGTACATCGACGAGGCCGACAAGCCGCCCGTCGCCGTCCGCGCGTGGAACGGCATCGCACATGGGGTGGGCGGTCTCTTCCGTGCGTTCGGTCCCGAGACCCTCGAGAAGGACGACCGGCGGGACGGCTTCCCCTTCCTGCTCGTGCTGCTCGCCATCGCCGGAGCGGTGAACGAGTGGTTCTTCATCGGCAACGAGGTGGCGACGAACATCAGCGCCTACTCGGTCGGAGCGCTGGTCGGCCGGGTCGCCTTCGTCATGCCGGTTCTGCTGCTCCTGCTGGCGGGATGGCTCTTCCGGCATCCGTCGTCCGTGCACGACAACGGCCGCATCGGAATCGGGTTCGGGCTCTTCGTGATCTCGATGGCGGGCTTCTGCCACATCGCCGGGCGTACGCCGCAGCCCAAGCAGGGCATGCTCGCGCTCAGCGATGCCGGCGGACTGTTCGGATGGATGGTCGGGCAGCCGCTGACCTACCTGACGACCATTCCCGCCTACATCGTGCTCGCGCTGCTCGCGGGGCTCAGCATTCTGATCCTCACCAAGACTCCGCCGAACCGCATCGGACAGCGTCTTGGCGACCTGTACGCGTGGATGTTCGACGCGGAGCGGGTCGAGAAGCCGGCCAAGGACGCGGCGATCGACGACGCCGACAAGGTCGATGACCCGGATGTGCTCCCGTGGTGGCGGCGGAACAAGACCGGCCGTGAGGAAGACCCCGACGAGGGGACCCTCGGATCCGACGACATCACCGCGCTCCTCACGACCTCCGAGCCGACACCGACCCCTGCGTACGACCAGGCCGTCGTCGTCGAGGATCCGTACGACGCCGCGACAGAGGTCCTCTCCGACGTCCGCTCGGTCGCCGATGCGCTGGCCGGTCAGCAGAACACGGCGCTGCTCGACGACTCCGACACGGGCGACATGCCCGAGCTGCCCGGCCTCGACGGCTTCGGCACCGACGGCCCGGGGGAGCGGGGTCCGCAGGCTCCGGTGGCACCGTACATCCTGCCCCCGCCCAGCCTGCTGGTCGAGGGCCCGCCGCCGGTCGTGCGCTCCGAGGCGACCGACAAGGTCATCGAGCAGATCACGAGCGTGCTTTCGCAGTTCAAGGTCGACGCCAAGGTCACCGGCTTCTCGCGCGGCCCGACGGTCACGCAGTACGAGGTCGAGGTCGGCCACGGCGTCAAGGTCGAGAAGATCCTTCAGCTGAGCAACAACTTCGCCTACGCCGTCGCATCGAACGACGTGCGCATCCTGTCGCCGATCCCCGGCAAGTCCGCGATCGGAATCGAGATCCCGAACGCCGATAAGGAGATGGTCGCCCTCGGCGATGTGCTCCGCTCTCCGGCTGCGCAGAAGAGCACGCATCCGATGACGATCGGCGTCGGCAAGGACGTGGGCGGCAACATCGTGATCGCCAACCTCGCGAAGATGCCGCATCTCCTGGTCGCCGGCTCGACCGGCTCGGGAAAGTCAAGCTTCGTGAACTCGATGATCACGAGCCTGCTGATGCGCGCACGCCCGTCGGACGTGCGGATGGTGCTGATCGACCCGAAGCGCGTCGAGCTCACCAGCTATGCGGGGGTTCCGCACCTGATCACCCCCATCATCACGAACCCGAAGAAGGCCGCCGAGGCTCTCCAATGGGTCGTGAAGGAGATGGACATGCGGTACGACGACCTCGCGTCGTTCGGATTCCGGCACATCGACGACTTCAACCGCGCCGTGCGCGCCGGCGAGGTCGAGGTGCCTGTCGGCAGTGAGCGAGTGCTGAAGCCGTACCCCTATCTGCTGGTGGTGGTCGATGAGCTCGCCGACCTCATGATGGTCGCCCCACGCGACGTCGAGGACTCGATCGTCCGCATCACCCAGCTCGCCCGTGCATCCGGCATTCACCTGGTGCTCGCCACGCAGCGACCCAGCGTCGATGTCGTGACCGGTCTGATCAAGGCCAACGTGCCCTCGCGTCTCGCGTTCGCCGTGACCAGCGTCACAGACAGCCGCGTCATCCTCGACAGCCCTGGTGCCGACAAGCTCATCGGTCAGGGTGACGCCCTGTTCTCGCCGATGGGCTCGTCCAAGCCGTTCCGCCTGCAGGGCGCGTGGGTCGACGAGAAGGAGATCGACGCGGTCGTCAAGCACGTCACGCGTCAGGCGCGTCCCGAGTACCGCTCCGACGTGCAGGAGGCGATGGACCCGGCCAAGAAGAAGGAGGTCGACGAGGACATCGGCGACGACCTCGAGCTGCTGCTCGCGGCTGCCGAGCTCATCGTGTCGTCGCAGTTCGGCTCAACATCGATGCTCCAGCGAAAGCTCCGCGTGGGCTTCGCGAAGGCCGGACGCCTGATGGACCTTCTCGAGTCACGGGAGATCGTCGGCCCGTCCGAGGGATCGAAGGCGCGCGATGTCCTGGCGACCGCCGAGCAGCTGCCCCAGGTGCTGGCGAAGCTCCGCGGCGAGGATGCGCCGGCGGCGCCTCCGGCTGCAGCCGCGGCTCCGAGCCATTCCCACGATCCGGTCGAGGCGCAGTTCGAAGGACTTCCCGTGGTCGAAGCAGAAGGCGATGAAGACGCCTGGGGACTCACGGGCCGCGACTGATGGCGATTCCCCGGCAGCTTCCGAATGCGATCACCGTCGCACGGATACCCCTCGCAGTGGTCTTCTTCGTGCTGCTGCTGCTCGGCGGCACCTATGGAGAGCCCGACCTCGTACTCCGCTGGGTGGCCGGTGCCCTGTTCATCCTGGCGATATCGACCGATTGGGTCGACGGATATCTGGCGCGCAAGTATGACATCGTCAGCGACTTCGGCAAGCTGTGGGATCCGATCGCCGACAAGCTGCTCACGGGCGCCGGATTCATCGGGCTCGCGATTCTCGGCGAGGTCAACTGGTGGATCGTCGCGGTCATCCTGGTGCGCGAGTGGGGGATCACCGTCCACCGGCTCATGATCGTGAACGAGCACGTCGTGGCCGCAGCCTGGATGGGCAAGCTCAAGACCGCGGTCCAGGCCGTCGCGCTCGGCTGGGCGCTGCTGCCGCTGCACGTCCTGATCGGGCTGCAGCCGTGGACCATCGTCACCACTGTGCTGATGATCGTCGTCCTGGCTCTCACGGTCGCGAGTGGCATCGACTACATCGTCGCCCAGGTGCGGGGCTCCCGAGCGAAGGCATGAGCGGAGCATCCGATGTCTTCGACGAGCTGCGCTCGCGAGGATGGACACTGGGAATCGCCGAATCGCTGACCGGGGGAGCCGTCGCTGCGGAGTTCGTCTCGGTATCGGGCGCGTCGGCCGTGCTTCTCGGAGGCGTGGTCGCATACGCGACGCCCGTGAAGCACACGCTGCTGGGAGTGAATGCCAGTCTTCTCGAGGAGCATGGCGCGGTTCATCCGCTGGTGGCAAAGCAGATGGCCGACGGAGTGCGGTCTGCCGTCGCCGTCGACGGGCGACGAGCGGATGCCGGCATCTCGACGACCGGAATCGCCGGGCCCGACTCCCCCGACGGCCAGCCAGTGGGCACGGTGCACATCGGCGTGGTGACGCCCGCTGGCGAGCGGACGGAGGCCTTCCACTTCTCCGGCGATCGCGCCGAGATCAGGGCCCAGAGCGTGCAGGCGGCCTTCGCGACGATGCTCGAGCTGCTGCGGGAATAGACGACCCCTCGTGAAAGTTGACATGAGTGTGCTCACATTCAAACCACAGGGTGTCAAGGTAGATTCTGTGCAGGCAAGAGGTATTAGACTGGCGATCTCTTCGAGGGAAACCTCGGGAACTGGGAGGAGGTTCCGATGATTCTCGTACGACAGGAAATCGGCGATGTGCTGAGGGACTTCCGTCAGCAGAAGGGGCGCACGCTCCGGCAGGTCGCGAGCAAGGCATCCGTCGCTCTCGGCTATCTCAGCGAGGTGGAGCGCGGGCAGAAAGAAGCATCGAGCGAGATTCTCGCCTCGGTCGCAGAAGCTCTCGACGTCCCCATCTCGACGATCATGCGCGAAGTCGGCGATCGCATCTCGGTGCTCGAAGGCATCCAGGTCTTCCCCGACGTCGTTCCGGACGATCTCGTCGCATCGATCGAGCCGCAGCTCACGCTCCGCTGATCACGCGACCTCTTCTTCATGCGTCGCAGTGAGTTCCTCCGCGCCGTCGACGTCGAATTCGGGGGCCGTGCGTCGTCTCTGGTCAGTGACCTCGTCCTGACTCAGATGGGTGACCGCACGGCCGCCGAGGCTCTGGCAGCGGGCGTGCCGCCGCGTGAGATCTGGCTCGCACTGTGCGCGGAGATGGATGTTCCTCTCGAGCGCCGTCATGGCGCGGGGCGCCTGGAGCCGCGCAAACGCTGAACCGCTGTTCGAGTGTTCCGTCTCTCGACACGCCGAGGAGCCCATCTCCTCGAATATGTGTTCGATGAGGCGTAGTCTTCTGCACAAGTGGTTCTGATGCCGTGTTATCCACCATTCGTGGGCGTCTCGATGCAATGTCCGAGGCCTCTCGTACGGTGAAGACAAGGCCTCGAAGCCATACGCCTTGTCGGAGAGCTCGCCCCATCCGGGGGAGGGCCGCGACAGCCTACAGGCGGCAACACGCGAGCAGAAGGAACACATCATGCCATCACCCGCAGACCGCGAGAAGTCCCTCGAGACCGCCCTCGCCCAGATCGACCGCCAGTTCGGAAAGGGCTCGGTCATGCGGCTGGGCAGCGATGAGCGCGCTCCTGTCGCCGTGATCCCCACCGGATCCATCGCCCTCGACGTCGCTCTCGGCGTCGGCGGCCTGCCGCGTGGACGAATCGTCGAGATCTACGGTCCGGAGTCGTCGGGTAAGACGACTCTGACCCTGCACGCGATCGCCAACGCCCAGCGCGCGGGAGGAATCGCTGCGTTCATCGACGCCGAGCACGCTCTCGATCCCGATTACGCCGCGAAGCTCGGCGTCGACATCGACGCTCTGCTCGTCTCTCAGCCCGACACGGGTGAGCAGGCGCTCGAGATCGCCGACATGCTCGTGCGCTCCGGCGCCATCGACCTCATCGTCATCGACTCCGTGGCAGCGCTCGTGCCCCGCGCGGAGATCGAGGGAGAGATGGGCGATTCGCACGTGGGTCTGCAGGCCAGGCTCATGTCGCAGGCTCTCCGCAAGCTCACGGGTGGCCTGAACCAGACCAACACCACGATGATCTTCATCAACCAGCTGCGCGAGAAGATCGGCGTCTTCTTCGGATCGCCCGAGACCACTGCCGGCGGAAAGGCGCTGAAGTTCTATGCGTCTGTGCGGATGGACATCCGCCGCATCGAGACGCTGAAGGACGGCACCGACGCAGTGGGCAACCGCACGCGCGTCAAGGTCGTGAAGAACAAGATGGCGCCGCCTTTCAAGCAGGCGGAGTTCGACATCCTGTACGGCGTCGGCATCTCCCGCGAGGGCAGCCTTATCGACTTCGGGGTCGAGCACGGCATCGTCAAGAAGTCGGGGTCGTGGTACACCTACGACGGTGACCAGCTGGGACAGGGCAAGGAGAATGCACGATCGTTCCTCCTCAAGAACCCCGACATCGCGCTGGCCATCGAGTCGCAGATCAAGCAGAAGCTCGGCATCGGAGCGCCAGCGGCTGCTCCTGCCGACGAGCTCGCCGAGCGTCGCCCGGCCTGATGTCGTGAACGCGGATGACGAGCCGCTCGCACCTGTGATTCCGCTCTTCGGCGGAAGACGCAAGGGCGACGAGTCCACGGGTCTGGGAGGGGACGCTGAAGCCGCTCCCTCCCAGGCCACTCCGGAGGCGGAGCTCTGGCGCTCGACCTGGGCGTCATCGTCGCCTCGACCCTCCAGCCACGCCGATGCCGCACAGTCTGGCTCCCGCGAGACCTATGCCGGGACGCCGAGCGAGCGTCACCCGGCGAGAGGCGCAGCGGGTCGATCAGCGCCCCGACTGCGCGCTCTCGCCGCGCATGAGGAGTTCGATGGGGGAGCCGCCGGCAGCGCCGATCCTGAGGAGCTCAAGAAGGCGGCAGAGGAGATCCTCGTCCGGAGATTGCGAACGCGCTCGCTGTCGGTGTCCGAGGCGCGCCTCGTGCTGCGAGGCTTTGAGCGTGACGAGCTCAGGCTCGCCCCGGAGCAGATCGACGAGGTGATCGACGACTTCTGCCGTCGGGGCTACCTCGACGATGCGCTCCTCGCCGGCCACCTCATCACCTCGGGCGTCGAGCGCAAGGGGCAGGGACGAGTCGCCCTGTCTCGCGCGCTGGCGCAGAGAGGCATCCCCCGGGAGGTGATCGACGCTGCACTCGGCGATCTTCCCGACGACGATGTCGAACGGGCCCTCGAGTTCGCGAGGACGAAGATGCGCTCGCTCGGGCGGCTGGATCCGGAGACCGCCAAGCGACGGCTCTCCGGACAGCTCGCTCGCCGCGGCTACTCCGGAGGCGTGGTCAGCTCGGTGATCCGAACGGTGATGGGCGAGCACTCGTCCGGTCGTCGGCCCTCCGGCGTGAGATTCGAATGAACCCACGACGATCGGCTCGCTCGGTGGGACGTGCCGGGTCGAGCCGATCGTCTTCCTCTCGGATGCGACGTGGGATCGATGGATGGCGCCGTCAGCGCACGGTGCTTCGTGTCGATCGTAGAATCGAAGGACCATGACTATCCCTCGCAGCGAACCGACGATCATCGACTCGTCGTCGGCAGCATTCGACATCGACGGGCGGCAGCGCTCGTACGAAGTGCGCACCTTCGGGTGCCAGATGAACGTCCACGACTCGGAGCGGCTCTCTGGCTCTCTGGAGAGCGCCGGCTACGTACGCGCGGCCGCCGGCGACGAGGCCGACGTCGTCATCATCAACACCTGCGCGGTGCGCGACAACGCGGCGGGAAAGCTCTACGGAACGCTGGGTCAGCTCGCGTCCGTCAAGCGGCGCAAAGACGGCATGCAGATCGCCGTGGGCGGATGCCTGGCCCAGATGGACAAGCAGGCGGTGCTGGACAAGGCGCCGTGGGTCGACGTCGTCTTCGGAACGCACAACATGGGTTCGCTCCCCGGACTCCTCGAGCGTGCTCGACACAACGGCGAGGCCGAGCTCGAGATCCTCGAGTCGCTCGAGGTGTTCCCGTCGACGCTTCCCACCAAACGCGACTCCGCGCACAGCGGCTGGGTGTCGATCTCGGTCGGCTGCAACAACACGTGCACGTTCTGCATCGTGCCGCACCTGCGCGGCAAGGAGAAGGATCGCCGTCCCGGCGACATTCTGAACGAGATCCGGCTTCTCGTCGAAGACGGCGCGATCGAGATCACCCTGCTGGGACAGAACGTCAACTCCTACGGCGTCGAGTTCGGCGATCGCCAGGCCTTCGGCAAACTGCTGCGCGCCGCAGGCGAGATCGAGGGTCTCGAGCGAATCCGCTTCACGAGCCCGCATCCGGCCGCGTTCACCGACGACGTGATCGACGCGATGGCCGAGACTGCGAACGTCATGCCTCAGCTGCACATGCCGCTGCAGTCCGGCAGCGACAGCATCCTCAAGGCCATGCGGCGCTCATACCGCAGCGAACGCTTCCTCGGCATCATCGAGCGGGTGCGCGAGCGCATTCCGCACGCGGCCATCACCACCGACATCATCGTCGGCTTCCCCGGCGAGACCGATGAGGACTTCGAAGACACCATGCGGGTGGTCGAGCAGTCCCGGTTCTCCGGTGCTTTCACATTCCAGTACTCGATTCGCGAGGGCACCCCGGCCGCGACGATGGAGAACCAGGTTCCGAAGGAGGTCGTACAGGAGCGCTACAACCGCCTGATCGCCCTTCAGGAGCGGATCTCACTTGAAGAGAACCAGAAGCAGGTCAGTCGCGAGGTCGAACTGCTCGTGTCTGTGGGTGAGGGCAAGAAGGATGCCGAGACGCATCGTCTGACCGGACGAGCGAAGGACAACCGTCTCGTGCACTTCGAGGTGACTCCCGGTTCGGAGCTTCCTCGCCCGGGCGACGCGGTCACGGTGACGATCACGCATGCGGCGCCCTTCCACCTGCTTGCTGATGACCCGACCGGCCAGCCGCTGCGCATCCGTCGCACACGCGGCGGCGACGCCTGGGACCGCGCGCAGGCCGAATCGTGCGCGGTGCCGTCTCCCGCGTCAGACGGCTCTCCTCGCGCGGTCTCCCTCGGCGTGCCGACGCTGCGCGTGGGCGTGTGAGCTCACCGCGGCTCTGGGCGGTCGTCGGGGCGACGGGCACGGGTAAGAGCGACTTCGCGCTTGACCTCGCCGGGCGGCTGCGGGAGCAGGGGAACCCTGCCGAGATCGTCAACGCCGACGCCATGCAGCTGTATCGGGCCATGGACATCGGCACGGCGAAGCTCCCGGTGGAGGAGCGACGCGGCATCCCGCACCATCTGCTCGACGTCCGTGACATCACGGAAGAGGCGGCAGTCGCCTGGTACCAGCCGCTTGCTCGGGCGGCGATCGCTGAGATCCACGCGCGAGGGGGCGACGCCATCCTCGTAGGGGGCTCGGGACTTTACGTCTCCAGCGTGGTGTTCGACTTCCGCTTCCCGCCGCGCGATCCGGCGATCCGTGCGCGACTCGAGGGTGAGCTCGACGAGCTCGGCGCGGGCGCGCTCCTTGAGCGCCTGCGGGCTGCGGATCCGGAGACGGCCACTCGCATCGATCCGCGCAACGGTCGCAGGATCGTGCGCGCTCTCGAGGTGATCGAGCAGGGCAGCACCACGCACCAGGCGACGCTGCCTGCGGCGCCCGAGCTGTGGCATCCGTCATCTCGCCTGATCGGCCTGCACGTCGAACGGAGCCGTCTCGTGGAGCGCCTCGATGCCCGCGTCGAGCGGATGTGGGCGGCTGGACTGGTCGATGAGGTGGCACATCTGCGAGGGATCGGCCTCGAGCGCGGCGCGACCGCCAGCCGCGCGATCGGCTATGCGCAGGCGCTCGGCCAGCTCGACGGGCGGCTCACGCGGGCCGAGGCGATCGCCGAGACGCAGGCGCTCACCCGACGCTATGCCCGCAGGCAGGTGTCGTGGTTCAAGCGCTACCCGGGACTGGAATGGGTGGATCCGCTGTCGGATGCCGGTGCCATGATCAGGGCATGACCACGCACTATTACACGGCCACGAGCCTCGACGGCTTCATCGCGACGGAGGATCACTCACTCGACTGGCTGCTGAAGCAGGACATAGACCTTGACGGCCCGATGGCCTATCCAGGGTTCGTCGACTCGATCGGCGCTCTCGCCATGGGGTCATCCACGTACGAGTGGGTCATGCGCGCGGAGAACGGCACATGGGGATACCAGCAGCCGACCTGGGTATTCACGCATCGGAACCTCCAGTCTCCTGCCACCGGTGACGTGCGCTTCACGCAGGCCGACGTGCGCGATGTGCATGCGCAGATGACGGACGCGGCAGGCGGCAAGGATCTGTGGATCGTGGGCGGTGGTGATCTCGCGGGCCAGTTCGCGGACGCAGGTCTCCTCGACGAAGTCTGGCTGCAGTACGCACCCGTGACCCTGGGTGCGGGAGCACCCGTGCTGCCACGAGAGCTCGACCTCGAACTGATCGAGGTCGCCCGCAACAGGGCGTTCTTGTGCGGGCGCTATCGGGTGATCCGCGCTGAATAGACTGGCCTCATGGTCGCATTCACCAAAGGGCATGGCACCGGCAACGACTTCGTCATCATCGCCGACCCTGACGGGGCGCTCGATCTGAGCGCCGAGCAGGTCGCGGCCCTCTGCGATCGCCACTTCGGCATCGGCGGCGACGGCATTCTGCGAGTCGTGCGCTCTTCGGCAATCGCCGACGGTGCCGCGGCGCTGGCGGAGGAGCCGGACGCCGAGTGGTTCATGGACTACCGCAACGCCGACGGCTCGATCGCCGAGATGTGCGGCAACGGCATCCGCGTGTTCGCGCACTATCTGGTCCGATCCGGCCTCGCGTCGATCGAGCCGGGATCGACGCTGCCGATCGGCACCCGGGCCGGCGTGCGCGATGTCACGCGCAGCGAGACCGGCTATCAGGTCGATCTCGGTCTGTGGAAACTGTCCGGTGACGACCCTCTGGTCACGGCAGACGGGCTGGCAGTGACTCGCCCAGGGCTCGGCATCGATGTCGGGAATCCGCATGTCGTCGTCGCGCTCGCTTCGGATGCCGAACTGGCCTCGCTCGAACTGTATCGAACGCCGCAGCTCGAGCCCGAGCTGCCCGCCGGCGCGAACATCGAGTTCGTGGTTCCCGGTGAGCCGCTCGTGCGAGACGGGATCGGCCACGTGAAGATGCGGGTCTCCGAGCGCGGTGTCGGCGAGACGCTCAGCTGTGGCACCGGCGTCGCTGCCACCGCACTGGCGGTTCGCTACTGGGCGGGCGAGAAGGCGCCCAACAACTGGCGTGTCGAGGTGCCCGGCGGCACGCTCGGCGTGCGCATGTTCCCTGCAGAAGACGGCGAGCATGTGGCCCTGTCGGGTCCGGCGGCTCTCGTCTTCCACGGCGAGGTCGACCTCGCCTGACGCCGTGCCCGGGTCGATCGAGCTCGTCATCTTCGACTGCGACGGCGTCCTCGTGGACAGCGAGAGACTCTCGGTCGAAGTGGATCGTCATGTGCTGGCGCACTTCGACTGGGACCTGACGCACGAGGAGATTGTTCACCGCTTCGTGGGCCGTTCGGCCGATCACTTCAGAGCGGAGATCGAAGCGCATATCGGTCGAAGGTTGGGCGATGACTGGGAAGAGCCCTTCCAGCACCTCTATCGTGAAGCGTTCGATCGGGAGCTCGTGGCGGTAGACGGCGTGGAGGCGGCACTCGACGCGATTCCCCTGGCGACCTGCGTCGCCTCGAGCGGCTCGCATGAGAAAATCCGCAGAAACCTCGCGCTGACCGGGCTCCTCTCGCGGTTCGACGGCCGCATCTTCAGCGCCGATGACGTCGACGAGGGCAAGCCCGCGCCTGACCTGTTCCTGCACGCGGCCGCCCGCATGGGAGTCGCGCCGTCTCGTTGCGCGGTGGTGGAGGACAGCCGGTTCGGCGTCCGCGCCGCGCGGGCAGCCGGAATGCGCTCCTACGGATACGCCGGCGGGCTCACACCGGCGAAGTGGCTGGAGGGTGAGAACACCGAGGTCTTCAGCGACATGGCCGAGTTGCCTGCACTGCTCGGGGTGGTCGCGGCGGGCTGAACCGCCTGCGTCGGTCAGGAGATCGTGATCGGCTCGGTCTGAGGCGTACCGTGTCTGCGCACCTTGAGCACGCGATACCCCTTGCCAGTGGTGGTGCGGAACACGCTGTATCCGGGCTGGAAGGTCGCTGCGATCCAGCGCTGCAGCGAGTCGGCTCCGAGGTTGCGCTGCACGACCAGCCAGGCGTCGCTGCGCTCGTCCAGCCGCGGGATCCAGTGCTCCAGCATTCCGTGGAGTTCGTTCTTGCCCACCCGGATCGGCGGGTTGGATCGGATCGTGCGGAAGGTCACGTCATCGGGAACATCGTCGGGCAGTGACGCGTTGACGTTAGTGAGCCCGAGAGACGCCGCATTGCGGCGAACCAGATCGAGGGCGCGCTCATTGACGTCGACGGCCCACACGGTCGCGTGCGGGGACGCCAAGGCCATGGACAGCGTGATGGGACCCCATCCGCTGCCGAGGTCGAGGAGATTGCCACCGGGAGGAACGGGCGGCATGTTGGCGAGAAGAACTGCAGTGCCGGCATCCAACCGATCCGGGCTGAAGACGCCGCCAGCGGTGGTGACGTCGAGCTCACGGCCTGCGAGCGACACACGGATCGTGCGCAGGTTCTCGGGGCTTGCCGGGGCCGCAGTGAAGTAATGGTCGGACCCCATACCGTGAGCGTACCGGACAGCGCGGGCTAAGGTTAAGACTCCGCGCAAAAGCCAGAGACAAGGACCGGATGACGGACACCAGCAAACACTCCACCGACGACGAGGCCGTGGAACGCGTTCTCGCGAACGCGGACAGGCGCACCGAGGCGCGCGTGTTCGGGGCCGCCCAGGCGCTGCAGGATGCAGCGACAGCCGGATACGGATCCGGCGACGGAGATCAGTGGGACCTCGAGGATCGGCATGCGCTTCGTCGCGTTCAGGGGCTCTCCACGGAGCTCGAAGACGTCACAGAGGTCGAGTATCGGCAGCTCCGACTCGAGAACGTGGTCCTGGTGGGCGTGTATCCCCAGGGCGCTCAGGAGGATGCAGAGAACTCGCTGCGCGAACTCGCCGCTCTCGCCGAGACGGCCGGCGCTGTCGTGCTCGACGGCGTGCTGCAGCGTCGACCGCATCCGGACGCCGCCACCTACATCGGTAGAGGCAAGGCGCAGGAGCTCAAGGACATCGTCGCGGCGACCGGCGCCGACACGGTCATCGCCGACACCGAGCTGGCGCCGAGCCAGCGACGCGCACTCGAAGACGTCGTCAAGGTGAAGGTCATCGACCGCACCACCGTCATCCTCGACATCTTCAGCCAGCACGCGAAGAGTCGTGAGGGCAAGGCCCAGGTCGAGCTCGCGCAGCTCGAGTATCTGCTTCCGCGCCTGCGCGGCTGGGGTGAGTCGATGAGCCGTCAGGCGGGTGGGCAGGTCGGCGCGGGCGGTGCCGGCATGGGCTCCCGGGGTCCCGGTGAGACGAAGATCGAGCTGGATCGCCGCCGCATCCGCACGAAGATGGCGCTGCTGCGCAAGCAGATCCGCGACTTCGCGCCTGGCCGCGAAGCCAAGCGCGCCGAGCGCAAGCGCAACACGATTCCTTCTGTGGCGATCGCCGGCTACACGAACGCAGGCAAGTCGAGTCTGCTGAACGCCCTCACGAGCGCCGGAGTGCTCGTCGAGAACGCCCTGTTCGCCACGCTCGATGCGACGGTGCGCCGGTCCGAGACTGCGGACGGTCGCGTCTACACGCTGACAGACACCGTCGGGTTCGTGCGCAACCTCCCGCATCAGCTGGTCGAGGCGTTCCGCTCGACGCTCGAAGAGGTCGGCGACGCCGACGTGGTTCTGCACGTCGTCGACGGATCGCACCCCGACCCTGCGGGCCAACTGCAGACCGTGCGCGACGTGATGGGCGATGTGGGCGTGCGCGACATGCCCGAGATCGTGGTGTTCAACAAGGCAGACCTCATCGACGACGACGAGCGCCTGGTTCTGCGAGGCCTAGAGCCCAAGGCGCACTTCGTGTCGTCCCGATCGGGAGAGGGCATCGCCGAGCTCCGTGCAGCGATCGAGGAGGCACTGCCCACGCCCGCGGTCGAGGTGACCGCGGTGATCCCCTACGATCGCGGCGACCTCGTCGCGGCGATCCACGAGACCGGGATGCTGCTGTCGGTCGATCACCGTGAGGACGGCACTGCCGTGCACGCGCGTGTGTCGGAGCGTCTCGCCGCCGAGCTTGCCGAGTTCGCCACGGCCGACTGAGGCCCGTCTACGCGAACAGCAGGCCGGCGCAGGGCCCGAGTACGACCAGCCACGCGGCGGCGGAGATGATCAGGATGCCGACGCCGAAGCCGCGTGTCTTGCGCGCGAAGAGCAGCCCGACGCCGACCAGCAGCGGAATGCCGAAGAACACGAAATAGGCGGCGCCGCCGGCCTGGCTGAGGGCCGACATCGTGCCCATGAACAGGACGAGCGCGACGATGTACGACACGCAGCCGATTCCGCTGCCGATGCCGATCTTCGCACCGTCACCCATCCCCGAGCGCTGTGGAGAGGGCGGATAGGCGTAGCCGTACGGCGGCTGGCCGGGCTGGCCGTACTGCGGCGGCTGGCCGGGCTGGCCCGGCTGGCCGTACTGCGGGGGCTGAGCCGGCGGCGTCTGGCCGTACTGCGGCGCCTGGGCATATTGCGGCGCCTGGCCGTACTGCGGAGGCTGGTTGTACGGCTGCGGCGGGGCCGGTGCAGGCGGGATGACCGGCTCCGGCGGAGACACGGGCTCCGACTCTTCGGGGGTGCCGTCAGGCGGGTTGATGCTCATTCTGTAGCCTCCGGTCGGCAGGGGTGAACGCGCCCTTCCGCCACAACCATACGAGCCGGATGGCGAGAAGCGGGAGAGTCGCGAGCAGGAACAGCTGCGGGCGGGTGAACACGAGCCAGGCGACGTCGTTGCCGCGCACGAACTCGACGAGGAAGCGGAAGACCGCGTAGGCGGCGATGTAGATGGTCAGCGTCTCTCCGCTGCGGATGCCGAGATGACGCAGCCAGAACCACAGCACGGCGAACGCGATCGCGTGGAAGACGATCTCGTACACGAAGCTCGGATGCAGCGGCACCCCCGCGGGCGCACCGACGCGAGCGGCCTGCTCAGGGTTCAGGACGATTCCCCATGACGCGCCCGTGGGTGTGCCGGGGTTCTCCGTGAACAGGCAGCCTAGGCGGCCGATGGCCAGCGCGAGTGCCACTGCCGGTGCGAAAAGGTCGCCGCTGCGTTCGCGATAGCCGACCAATCGCTTGGTGATGTGCACACCCGCCCACGCGCCGACCAGGGCCGACAGGATCGACGCGTTGCCCGAGAGGAGCTGCTCGCCGAGGCTGAGGTTCTTCGAGGGGTCGAGGTGCTGCGCCCAGGTGCCGAGCCGGGCGAAGACAGCGGCCCCGAGGAGCGCACCGAGAACGAGATAGGGGATACGGGGGTCCTTCGCGCCCCGGCGGCGCGCCTCGATCCAGAACACCAAGCCTCCGGCGAGCAGACCGATGCCTTCGAAGAACCCGTGGGTCTCGAGCGGAGGTCCGAAGCCGAGGAGGTCGGGCAGGGTCGGGAACACGGCTTATCCCAGCATCCGCATCCAGAGCAGCACCCAGAACGGGATGGCTGCTGCGGCCAGCGTCGCGAGCACGACCAGATAAGCCAGCACCAGACGGGTGTCTCCCAGGAGGCAGCGCGAGCGCATGACCCCCGCACGTCGCGCCTGCACGTAGGCGACGATCGCCATGGTGGCGAAGCCGAGCAGCGCGATCGGGCCGAGCATGCAGGTGATGAGCGCCACGGTCGCATTCACGCACAGTCTCAGCGGGTCGCGAGTTCCGGGCGGGTCCCCGACGCTCGGATCGCGCTGATTCAACGGCCAGTCGGTCATCAGGCCCCCGTGATGCCCGCCAGCGGGAGCGCTGTGCGCCCCGTCGCCGTCGAC
The DNA here is from genome assembly GCF_000956475.1 of Microbacterium hydrocarbonoxydans. Classification (GTDB taxonomy): domain Bacteria; phylum Actinomycetota; class Actinomycetes; order Actinomycetales; family Microbacteriaceae; genus Microbacterium; species Microbacterium hydrocarbonoxydans_A. The sequence goes on along the minus strand of NZ_JYJB01000010.1, from coordinate 740,790 downwards.
AGCTTCTGATCGGTCAGCGGCTTCCACGCCTGCACGGCGCAGAACGGCGCGCACTGGTGCTCGGCAGTGTCTCCGTTGACGGTGGCGACGTGCACGCAGCACTGGGTGAGGCGCTCCTCGATCATCGTGTTGATGTCCATGAACGGCTTGACCGTGATCCGCTTCACCCGCTCACCGAGGAACTGGCGAAGGCGCTTGTGCTGACCCGGCAGAGCAGCGGTCGCGAGCTTCGTGAGCGTGCCGATGCCGAGATCGCACCCGGCGCAGATGTCCTTCCACAGCGAGCCGATGGACGGATGCGACAGCGACGACTGCTCGCTCAGCAGGTCGAGCAGCGACTGCTTGACGCTGTCTTTGAGGGCTCGATTGATGTTGCTGTCCGCGATGCGGTTGGCGATCAGATCCGGGTTGAGATCGAGGAACTCCTTGAGCTGCTCGTGGCCGACGAGAGAGGTGAGCGAACGCCAGGTGTCGGAATCGTCACGCAGCAGATACCCGACAGAGCAGCAGTGCGGGTGGCTGCAGGGGAGGGCGGTGAGATCCCGCCAGGTGACCTCTCCCTCGGTCTGGGGGCCGAGCCGTGCGAGGACTCCGGTGTGCGTCAGCCGGTCCGTCACGTCGATGCCGCTGGATCGCCCTGAGCCGAAAACGGGCTGGATGGTCACGCCGCCGACGTACGGCGTGCTCATCGCGCGTCGGATGACGGCGCCGATCTCGTGGTCGTTGACGCCGAGCGCGGCGGTCATCGTGAGGGTGGTGAAGATGCCCGCGTCCGACAGCCTCGCGAGCGCGCGCTGCTTGAAGTGACGGATGTCCGCGCCGCGGTGGAACCGCGACGTCTCCGGCTCCTCGCCGTCGTACTGCAGGTAGATCTCGACGCGCTCGCGATGCTTCTTCAGCACGGCCAGGAAATCGTCGTCGTTGGCGATGCGCAAGCCGTTGGAGTTGATCAGGATCCGAACCACCGGGCGGGCGACGAGGTGCTCGAGGAGCTGCTCGAGCCAGGGATAGAGCGTCGGCTCTCCGCCGGAGAGCATCAAGACGTCGATGCGGTCGTTCTCCCGTGCCAGTTTCGCATCGACAGACGCGAGCACCTGGTCGAGCGGCGCCACCGCGCTGGCCGCAGGACTGGACTCGGCGAAGCAGGTCGGGCACTTGAGGTTGCAGTGATCGGTGATATCGGCGAGCAGGATGCAGGTGTGCTGCGTCTGCATCTCGGGAAGGCCGTCGAGATACGCTTCCGGGACCGGAGCGAAGTTGCCGGAGACATCGGGGGAGTGCACCTTGGTGGGGGCCGTCCACTGCTCCAGATAGCGGAGGATCTCGGAGGACTCGTCGTAGAGAGTGCGCTGAAGGCCGTGCTCGCGGCATCCGCGCTCGAGCCAGATCGTGCCGTCGCGATCGGCCAGCCAGCCCGACAGCCGCTTGACCTCCGACAGGGGGCGGTCGGGGTCGGCCTCGTGACACGCAGGGCAGAACGCGTTGACATACCGATGGATCCGGTAATCGCGAAGAGGCATTCCGGTCATGGTCGGCTGGGACATGCTCCGAAGCTAGCAGGCGGGTCGTCGAACGCGAGTGCGACGCTCAGCGCGCGGCGAAGCGCGCTTCCACCGTCGCGGAGACCACGATCTCCTCGGGCTCGTACTCCATCGATGGAGCCGAATCCGCGGAGAACGCCCTCGCGCCTCGGGCCTTCATCATGGGAGCCGGTGGCTGACCGCTGGAGATCAGCCCCGCATCGGCGATCTCGATCGGCGTCATCTCCCCGAGCCCGAGCGCGCCGGCATACGCCTGGGCGCGGCTCACTGCGACACCGACCGCGGCGGCGGCGACCTCACGTTCGATTCTCGCCGCCGTCTCTGCCGTGAGGTGCCAGTCGACGGCTCCGACCTCGACGCCGTCCCAGGACGAGATGTCGGAGATCCAGATCGACAGCTCGGATGCTTCGTCGAACGTCGCCGTGAAGTCGATGCTCGCGTAGTACACAGGGGCGAGCCGCTTGCCGTCCGCGTTCCACGGGCGTTCGGCGCGGACGGAGAAGTTCCGGCTGCTCCATTCCCGAACGGTTCCCGTCTCCTTGCGCGCGCTCAGGCTCGCGCGCAGCGGCTCGGCGAGGCGCATCGCGGCATCGACGGTGGTGGCGCGCTCGGGGCCCTCGGCACGTACGGAGACCCGGACCGTCGCGCGCTCCGGCGCCACCCGCTCTTCGTGCTCGCCGCGGACCGTGATCGTGACTTCGCTCATGACGGCGACTCTACGCCGAGGTGCGGGAATGGCGGAGCATCTCGAATCGTTGTAGTCTGTGAGGCTCGGGTGCACAGCATCCGATTGGCAATTCCACAGTGCGACAGCGGCTCCTTCGAGAGAAGGACCACGGGGCTGATCGGTTTCGACAGCGCCTGTGAATCCACGAGAAGCGGGCCGAGGATGCAGGGTTATCTCGTGAACGCTCCCTGCAAAACAATAAGTGCCGAAACCAAGCGCACTGACTTCGCCCTCGCTGCCTAAGCGAGCCCGATAGTCCGTCAGGCCGTATGTGATTCCGATACGGATCCTGGCGTCATCTAGGAATCTTGCTGTGTGACGGCGTCTGGACGTCACACGGGACTCTTGCCAGGCTGGGCTTGTCGACTTAGGTGTCTGTGACAAAGGTCGGAGCCGAGTAGAACGTCTGCACAGACTGCGCCCGGAGAAGGCGTGGAGACTCAGCGTTGGACGGGGGTTCGATTCCCCCCAGCTCCACCACAAGCCGTTGTCACACTGAAAGTCCGCGGAAACATGCGGAAGTTGCTACCGCTGGGGACCAGATTGAGGCTTAACAACGAGGCTCAATCTGGTCCCGGTGCTGTACTGTCTCGCCATGAGGGACGACGCGAAGCTGAAGCAGCGAAGGGGCACGCCTGGCCTACGGCGGACGACGAGGAGGAACGCTCGTGGTTGTGCGCGAAGATCCGCAACGGACCTACGTATCGGGACCGTCTCAGTGAGCTCGCCTCAACACCGGACGAGTTTGCGCGGGCGACGGTCATCGACGATGTCAACCTGTGGGTGAAAAACCTAGTGCGTGCACGCAACGCGTTGGCGCACACCAGCAATTTCGAAGGGGACGCGAACATCTTCGATCTTGAGCAGTAGACAGTGGGATTGCTCACGTTGGTGATGATGCACCGGTTGGGGTTTCCATCACAGGCGCAGCAGCGAGCCGCACGACGTCTTCGATGGCCCGCATGACGGAGGAGCACTGAGGGCGCGCCACGTCGCCTCATGTGCCACGCAGACGAGGACAACAAGCTCCGTCTCGCTCTCGTCTCGGGCACGATGATGATGTGTGCCGGGACTGGCGATATAGGCAAAGGGGTTGGGATGAGTTGGTTCGACAAGCTGTTCGGTCGTCGAGTGACCTTGCCCGGAGTTCGCGCCGTGGTGGCTGCCCGTTGACGGTCTGAGAACTACACCGAGCCACCATCGATCTTGCAGTAACGGGTGACGGGCGGCGTCGCGGTGCACCGCGCGTGAACTAGTTGAATGCTTGCAAAGAGACGCCACTGCAAAGTGACTCGTCGCGTTCCAGAGTGTAGGTGGGGTCTGAATCCTCCGGCTTTGACGAGGGATCTCGCGACACCGTTCGTGAAGTTGCGGAAGCCGAGCGCTGAACCGCGGAGGTGCTCGAGGCGGCCGTTGATGGCCTCAGTTTGTCCGTTGCTGGTGCCGGGTCGGTCGAAGAACGCGAGGATGTCGGTGGCGCGCTGCTTCAACGTCCGGCCGAGCCTGCAGATGTCGACGAGCGTTGCTGGGACGTTGTTGGTCATGGTGTCGATCACCGCCTGCATGAGCTGTCTCCCGAGCTTCTTGTCGGGTTCGCGGTCGGCGACGATCATGCGCTGGCGAACAGCGGCTGCAGTCGCATGATCTGCGTGTCTGTGAGGAGATCGTCCCCGGCGAGGCGGACGCCATGGAACGGGTCCATCACGGCGACCGCTGTCGAGAGCTCTTCCGTGGCGGCGGTCTTGAACCCGGTGAACCCGTCCATCGCCACGCGCTCGCTCCCGTCCCGCTACGGGTTCGGCCGCCCGGCGAGCCACTGCTTGAACACGGCCTTCGAGCGTCCCTCGATCATGTCCAGCAGCCGTGCGGGTCTTGTCTCGTCGCGGTTCAGCGCATCGCCGACCTCGAGGCCGACCGCGATTCGCGCCAGCAGGCTCTGTACGCGTACTTCGTCGCGAGCGCGCGAGGAGCCTTCGCCAACGGTGATCCCTATCAATCGTGTGGTGCGGAAAGCTGGCGGGCTATGAGCTGGTGGGCTTGGCGTTACTGTAGGCGCGCAACGTATCTGATTCCTAGACGCTTGAAGTTCTCTTCCCTAACGTGCTTGACCGTGTTGCCTACAAACCGATTTAGGACCTCGTGATGTGGGGTGTTGTGTGGGAAGTTCGGTCTTCCGCTACCCCCGCTGGCAACGCGAGCGTAATCCCCTCCAAGGCCAATGAGGATCTGACGAGCGTCGTCAAGGTCGACCAGCGTCTCGCTGTTAGCTAGGAGCGCCACAATCTGCTCGTGCCAGGCACCTGCTTGATGCAGCGCTGTTATGCGTGCGGGGCGAAGGCGCCATCCTTGGGATACAAGCACGGATGCGATTGCGCGCGCCTCGGCTCGGGTCGCCGTCGTCAGAAGTGACGGGAGACCGGTGACGACGGCATTCCGGGCCTTCTGCCCCGGAATGCTGCTACGCAAGAACGACGCGATCCAGCGAGCCGGCAAGATCGCTGGGGCAACGAAGCTGGAGAACTGCTTCGATGATTTGATGGTTCGCTCGAGCGTGGGCCAGTCGACCATAAGCGCGGTGCCGAACGCGCTCGCGTCGTCCTCCAACAGTCGCGCGGTAAGAAGCCGCGCGACGAGATCGCCGCTCTCGGGAGTGAGGGAAGACGGATCCAACTTGCCGGTTTCCAGCGTCGACACGGTGCGCACACGAGCGAGAGTTGAGGGGATGACATCCTTCGCCTGCAGGATGGAATGCGCCAGTTTTACCCGCGTCGCAGCCTCAAGGTTCGTGGGCTCCAAGATCTTGCGAGGGGTCAGCAACTTGGCGAGATGTTCATCGACACCATACTGCTCTACGTACGCAGCGACGTTAACCGCTGATGGCACCACCCTCTGGGCCCGAACGATCTCAGGCCAGGCATCAACCTCGAACGCGGAGAGGTCTGGTACCTGCAGCGGAAGCGTCGCTGCGAAGACCGCTGGGAGCTTCTCGGGGTCCACCGCGTGTACGTCTTGGATCAGCGATACGAGCTGCGCGACGTTTTTCACCGTCGCGACGGACTGTGACTTGGATTGCGCCAAAGCCGCGTAGTCTGCCACGTTTTGCAGAATGTGGTCGTAGAGGTCGCGATTGGTTCGACGTAGAGTGGCGAGATCGATATTCCCGCTAGGCACGAAGGTGCGGAGGTTGACCATGGTCACGGGGAACAGGCCGAGCGATAGCACGGCGTCCCGGGCGGCGGACGAGAGTGGAGTCAGATCGGGGATCTGGATCCCGTAACCGTCGAGCAGACCGACGACGAACGCAGCATGTGCCGTCGAGGCGGGAGTCGAGAAGCTCGTGAGCCGCCGATAGTTCTCGGCGATGAACGCTGCAACGGGCGGGCTGGACGCCTGACTATCTTCCCGGATTTCTGCAAGCACAGCATCGAGAATGTCTAGGCGGGAGTCGTCGGCGATGGCAGTCGATGTCGCCGCATAGTGGGTTACATCCCGCCAATGGGGAACCATCGTCGCGAGGAGCGGGCCGGGAGAACCGCCCTGAGCCATGTAGGCATCGAGGAACTCAAGCCTCGCGTCTCCCATCTGTCCGAGTTGCTGACCTACTCGAGCAGCTGCCGCGGGGCGTTCCCGCAGCAGATAGTCGACGAAGTCGATGTTAAGGACGCTCGCATCATTGAAGAGATCGGATCGGTCGTTCTTGTCAGCCTTCTGTTCACGGAGAATCTGCTGAACGTCGCGCTTGCTGAGCGGATAGTTGGTATCGGGCACGCCGGGGCCGATGCATCGGTAGATGTACTCCCGCGCGGCCTTGCTGAGATGCTTCCCGTAGTAGTTCGACGCGTACAGGGCAAAGTGGGACGTAATGTACCCGTCGCGTACGAGCTCACGTGACATCTCGGACAGCAAGATGGCGGAGACAAGGTCTGCGAAGCTGGCTTCCGTTCTTCCACCTAGAATCACCCGCAAGCGGGCTTCCTCCTCGGCTGTGAGATTCAATTCGTCAGCGGGGATCGTCAAGTCTGGTCGTGCATGCAGTTGCGCCCAAGTGTGATGCCGCAACAGTGCGACTGTTTCAACGAGGTGGCGCTCCTGGCTCTCCGCGAGCTTTCTGTCCTGCGTAGCCCAGTCAGCCGGGTTGACGGGTGTTTCTAGGAGACGCGTCAAGCTCTCGGTAGAGAATGTGAGGGCCGTCGATGTACCGTTGCTGCGGTTCAGGCTCAGCACGAGTTCGTCGTTCTCAGCGACCGATGCCCACCCGGATGGCGTCGTGATGACGTCCTCGAGCTCAGGGTCCAAGGCCACCGTGAGGGTGCCCGGAACTGATTCGTCGAGGACTTCCCGAATTACATGAAGACGTTCTCCGAGGGTGCGAGCTCGCTCTTCGGCGGTCGGCGTTGGACGGCTAGCCGTTCGATACTCGGCGAGTCGTTTGGTCGCCAGGGGAAGCGCTCGCGCGACGAGAGCGCGCCATGCGACGTATAAGTGGTCTAAGGAGCTTTCGCGGTGCCTGATGCTCTCGTAGTCCGACAGATGTGTGTTCTTGAACAGCACAATGGCGAAGACCAGGTTGTCGTTGATGTCCGGAAGGGCACGCTTTGCGACAACGAGTTCCTGGCGGTACACCTCGAACTCGTTGCGAACGTTGTGAATCATTCGCATGTCGGCGACGTGCCTCGCGGCCAGTCGGATCAACGCCGGCTTGATCTTGAACTCCGGACTCTTCATCGCTTTCGACATCACGTCTCGCGCGTTGTCGGGGCTGATGAACGGCACGACAGGAATGACCACGTCAAAGAACTTGGTGCGGCTGGCTCGCTTCAGTGCCTCCTTGGCGCGGTCGGAGAGCTGCGCGCTAACGTCCATCTCGGGCACTTCCGCGCCGATCTTCTCGAACACGCTGTCGCGGATCGCGTAGACGAAGACGATTCGTCGCTTGACCTGATGAGACTCGTTCAACAGATTATTGAGCGCACGTAGGGTGTCGAAGATCTCGGCGTCTTCGAACCGGTCGATGTCCTCGATGAGTACGAGCGTCGTCCCAGTCGCCTCAAAGAAGTAGACGATCTCGTCTAGATATGCGTCGAAGTACGTGTCTGATTTCTTAGCCAGCGTCACGGTCGTAATCGCCGCGTTCACCGAAGCGCTCATGAGCGGTCGCGAGCGCACGACGAGGACAGCAAGCCATGTCGCGCCCACGATGAGCGTCGTCGCTACCGCATACGCGAGAGCGTGGCGCCACCACCCATCGAACCAGCCGGTGATTAGGGGATGCAGTGGGCCAAGAGCGAAGAGGATCAACGCAATGCTCAGCCCGATGACTAGGGCGCTTCGCAGTCCACGGAAGCGGGGCGGCACGCTCGCGCGGTGGAACCGCGTTCGCGGAACTTCTCGCACTGCGGTTCGGTATAGGAGCTGCTTGACGATCTCCTTCTGAATCAGGTTCACCTGTGAAGTTGGTGACGCGGCATCGTCATCGTCAGGTTCGCCCCGCGGAGCGATAGTGGAGAGCGCGAGGGTTACGGTCTGATCCCGATACCTGGGGTGTTCCTTGAGATGCTCAAGAACGCTGCTCTTACCAGTCCCGTAAGCACCAGTGAGCGCGATATTTCGACTGCCGTTGTGAGCGATTGCCCGCTCGAGAAGGTCGAAATACAGCTGGTGACGAGAGGGATCGAACATCGGCGCCAGGCTGCCCAAGCGCAGGGTCTGCCCAGTTCGGAGGGGCGCACCGTCGGCACGGTCATCATCGGCTGATGTCGAGATGAGGTTCTCTGGCATGGCGACATCGTATTCTCAGTACGGCTTGCCGAATGGCAATGGGTGTGCGACTCGTCCGTGACGACGTATGTGACCAGTGGTAGCTGTGGTGTACGTGCCAGCCATCTTCGGCCTTGAAAACATCGAACACCATCGCGTTACCCGCCTGAAACGGCCAGCCGTCCAGGCCGCGATGTCTTTCGTGCGGCGCGGACCAGATCGAATTGAGCAACCGTGTCGGGGTATCGGAGACCCGCCAACGGCGCCCGGCGAGCACCATCCGAGAGGGAATGTCGTCAACCATCCATATGGTGGCGGGAGGGGAAGCGGCGGCAGCGAGCATGGACTAACCGTAGAACAAACGTTCGAATATTGCTAGACGTTAGTTCAGGCCGGAAAGAGGAGCCGGCGTGGGGTCGAGCAAGAGGTTGGCGGCGTATTAGGACATGCGCGCGCAGCACCGCGCGATCCTCGCCGCCGCCCGCGCCGGACCGCTGCCGTCATTGACGGATCGCGAGCTTGGTCTGCGCGAGCATCCCGTCACGATCTATCCGTATCTGTTCGTGCCTGTACGTGCCTGGGTGCGATTCGGGCTGGAGGCGATCCGCGTCTATGCGAAGCTCGTCCGGTCCACGCCGCTCGCTGCAGGCGTGGAGTTCCGGGCGGAGGAGCAGACGTTCGTTGCTGGGTGTGGGGGAACGCGGTCGAGCGGGTGACTAATGGCTAGCGGGACCGGACTCCAGCCGCCGTTGGTCAGAGCAGGTCTCAGTTCCTGTCGACGCTCGGCACCATCGAGGAGCGCACCTCGTCCGACGACACCACGGGTGTGGAAGGACACGTGAGTGGTTGGCGTGACGAGCACGTTCACTCAACCGTTCACTGGCCGCGTTGTGCGTCCCGGCACGGCAGCTCTGACCAAGCGGAGTACGGGCCGGCGGTCCTCGCCACGGCGCGGAGGATCTCCCGCCGGCTTCAGTCCGGGGTGGCGCCACGAACAACACAGGGGCTGACCGGCTGGAGATGACGAGGGAGTTACGAGCTCTCCTCGTGTACCGCCCAGCTGACGCCATACTTCGCGCGGTCGACTTGGCGCGACCATTCGTCGGTCACCTTGCTCAGTAGAGTCGAGCCTGATTCTGTTCCGCTGAACCAGGTGAGCGCGAGGTCTAAGCAGTGTTGGGAGGTGCTCTCGGCATAGTCGCGCACGCTTCCGAGCGTGGCCGGCGCGAGTGGCAGTCCGTGGTTCACCGCGTTTCGGACTCTACGGTGCCGTGCGCGCAATAGCGCGGCGTCCTCACGCGCTTGACGAAGTAGACGCTGTTCTCGCGTCGGGTCGGTGGATATGAGAATGCCCTCTTCGAAGTCGGCCCGCTGACAGGGCGTCATCGTGAGGGAGCGTATCTGCTCTTGGTGAGCGACCATGTTCGCGATGCTAACGATGTGCCGACCGTTGTCGTAACGAGAACGGCCCGCTCAAGCTCTTCGCGATGCTCGCGTTGCTCGATAACCCAACTATGTTCGAACGGCGACAAGAGCAACCTCGAGACTCGGTGGCCTGCGAGCCGATGGGCGTAGCCCAGCTCCATGGCTTCAGCGAGGCGGTCGGCGCGCACCTCCAACACGGATGCAATGAGCTCCATCGCATGATCCTCGAGCGCCGTTGCGAACCGCGGACTGACTGGGCGCGCGCCGTAGAACCGCACGTCTCGGTGATCTGTCATCCGGGCTTCGCGGAGACAGTTCAGAACCTCGATCAAAGGTTCCGGCATGGGAGCGTTGCGCAGAGCAGGGCCCAGCTGGCTCTCGATCTCATGGAGGATCTCGCCGGTTGCTCCGACCCCATAACTATCTTCGAACGTTGGGTGTTCAACCCGGATTGGGCCGACAGACTGCGTGCGCACACGCCCGTCCAGCAGTAGCGCGGAGGTGCCGGTGTCGCGCCAGCCGACCCCGCCCAACGTCACCGGTACCGCGAGGAGAGCATGAATGAGTCGTCGAGCGTCTTCGGTGGCTCCGGCGGCGTGGCGTTCCCCAAGCTCAACCCGCACGAGAGCGAGACGGTAGTTCGGGTCCGTCGACATCTGATGAAGGCCATTCAACCAGCGAACCTGTTCGCGGATCTCGCGCAGTTCGTCTCGCTCAGGAAAATCCTCACCGTTGTCGTCGAACGCGTTCGGGACCGCCCATTCCGGACGCAGGACGATGACGGAGCCAAGGTCTGTGCGCATCCCCCATGCCGTCGCACGTGAGTACACGGCCCATACGACCGCTTTCCCGGTCGGAGATGCGGTGAGCATCTCGCGAGCTAGGCGCACGCGCGCGGCCTCATCGAACGGCTGTGGAAGATTCAGGTCCCTCCACGTCGATAGTTCCTTCTCCGAGGCGACGAGCATGTCTGCGGCGTCCCGCAGGGGTGAGAAGTGAGATGTCGCCTCTGCGCCAAGTTGTGAAGCGATGAGTTCTGCCAGTTGCCGCAATCGCAGGCTGCCTGCCGCTGGGTTCTTTGCTTCCTCACATAGGTCTTCGAATGCCGAGGTGATGGCTGCCTCCGACCTCCACCTGACAACGAACTCGGATGATGCGAGAACTTGCTTCTGTCGGTCCTCTTCTTGATGCACTGCATCGAACGAGGCGTCGATGTGGCTGCGGAGTCGCGGTCCCAGGGTTTCGCGTTGCGCCGTGAGTTCGTGACGTAGGGACTCGCGGTTCACGAGCACGGCTCTTGACTTCGTCCATGAGGATGGTGCGGTTGACTGAGCGTATGCGCCAAGTTCGGAGACCGCCTCCGCCAGGGTGTAGGGGGCGGTCTGTCGGCGTGGGTGGGGGAGCGCGTCGGCCACAGCGACCATCCAGTCGCTGACCGCCGCACCAGGCCTCGCGCTTGCCACGGAATCATCCTCGCTCACCCCTGCGCTCGGTGCGAAGCTACACGCCAGCTTCACTCCCTTTTCGGCGTGAAGATGAGGCGGTCCAGATCAGCTGCTCCAGGCCCATGCATCGTCGCGGGCCTCAAGGAGCACATCCTCGAGTTCGCCGGCGGCTAGCTGCTCGATGGCGCTCGGCAGCTCGCCGCCGTCCTCATCGTCGAGTCGCGTGTTCAGCCACTGCGCCCACGTCCACCTCCCGCGCGTCCCGGTGTTCAGGACCTGAAGCACTTGAGGAAGCCCTTCCACCAGGCGTCCGTCTCGAACTTGGAACGCCGGGTAGAGCAACACATCGTCATCGGTCAGCAGCTCGAGAACCCTGAGCGACGAAGCTGCTTCGGACACCTCGTTCTCCGCCCACCCGAGAGCGCGCGCCAGGGAGGCACGGGTGTAACAAGGCCCGATGATGTACGCCCAGTGGTTCATGCCGGTCATCGTCCTGCCGCCTCGCGGATCTGGCGGAGCGACGGCGTCTCGATGCGCAGCGTGCGCAACACGGGGGTTCTTCTATGCCCGCGCGAGATATGGATAACTGCGCCGTGGGCACACTTTGGGCGTACCCTGGATCAGGCCGTGAGTCCGAACTGCTCTAGAGCCGCTGTTGCTGTCGCCTGCCCGCGCGCGTTCATCAGTTCGGCGACGCTGTCGAGATCGTCGTCGAAGAGGTCGGCGTAGGTGTCGAGGGTCATCGCCGCGGACTTGTGCCCGAGCACTAGTAGAGGCGCTTTGGGAAGTATCCGGAGCGCCGGAGGGATATGTCAAGTTCGACGACGCCGCTAACCAACTGGAGCGCGCGCGAAGCGCCAGGGACGTATTCGCCAAACGAGGTTCGCCAGGCTCTCGGGATAGAGGGCGCCGACCGCATCGGATCAGCGCCCTCGATCCGAGTGACTCGGGTTCGCTCTGAGGTTGCGTCGGCAACCTCGAAACGAACATCGGCGTGATTGGGTCGCTAGGCGTTGGTCAAGAGGCTCTGAGCTCGCGCACTTGACCGTCCGTGGGGTGTGCCTGGGGCGATGTTCAGCGACTCAGCCAGTAGGCTCGCAGAATGGATTCGGCTCTGCCCTTCGACCAGGCCACGTGGGCGGCGAACCAGAGAGTAGCCAGGCGACGACGTGCGATGTGGATCGTGCTCATCATCACGGCCGTGCTACTGGCGTTGTTCTATGGCGGACGCGTCGCTTGGCTGACCATGATGGCAACGGAAGGCGATGTCCCACCGGCGTCCTCGGTTCCGCTGCCGGAGGGTGCGGAGATTCTTGGCGATAGCACCGGCTGCGGAAGCGGAGGATGCTCGGTGACCTTCACCGTGCGGCCACCCGCGGGACAGTCGCCGGAAGCCCTCGCGGAAGAGATGGGCGCAACCCCACAGATGTCTGTACCCGGCACCTTCTGGGATCCTCGCACCGTTTGGGTGTCTGCGCGACCAGCGGGCAGCGTCCTGAACCTCGTCGTCGACTATTGGTCCACGGAGTGGGTTCCCTAAGGTTCAGAGCCCGCCAAGCCAGGGGCACGAGACGCCGAAACCCGTGTGCTGGGGTGCGTCCAGAAGACCGTCCTTCGGGGCGGTCTTCTGCTGTATACGGGGCTTGGGGCACGGCGCAAGCCCCTCGATGCGCTCGGCCTCGTCTGGCACGCTGATGCAGCGGTTCGCCGAACGAAGGGGAGGACGTCAGATGTCTCGACCGATTGAGGAATCGCAGCCACCCGCGTCAGATGAACAGCCCGGTGTGGGAGACGGACAGCCGGATCCTCAGCGACCGCGTAATCCCGTCGTCCGGTTCCTGCGCGTTCTGGGCCCAGGACTCGTCACCGGCGCGGCAGATGATGATCCGTCGGGCGTGGCGACCTATTCTCAGGCGGGTGCCACGTTCAGCAACGGCCTCTTGTGGACGGTGCCACTGTCGCTGCCGCTGATGATGGCGGTGCAGGAGATCTGCGACCGGATGGCGCTCGCCTCCGGGGACAGTCTCGGAAGGCTCATCCGGCGCCGCTTCAGCAAGGGCGTCGGCATGACGGTCGGCGTACTCGTGGTGGCGCTCATCGCGGCGAACTGCCTGAACCTCGCGGCGGATCTCAACGCGATCGGGCAGGGGATGCAGCTGCTGCACGCGGGCCCGGCCTGGCTGTGGAGCATCATCGCCGGGGCGTCGATCCTGGTGACGGTCATGCTCGGGTCGTTCGAGCTCATCGGCAAGATCTTCAAGTGGCTGTGCCTGGTCCTCCTGGTGTACGTGGGGGTGCTGTTCGCAACCCATGTCGACTGGGGGAGCGTGGGCACCGGCCTGATCGGCATGCAGTTCGAGTTCACGCCCGCGTACCTCGGCCTGGCTGTCGGAGTGCTCGGCACGACGATCTCTCCGTACATGTTCTTCTGGCAGTCGGCGCAGCGCGTGGAGGAGATGCGCGAGGAGAGGAGGGGCGGTGACGAGGCGCCGCCCCTCGACGCGCGCCCCGCCGGAGAAGCTCGCCGTCGCCTGCGGAACGGACGGATCGATGTCTTCACCGGCATGGCCTTCAGCGTCATCATCATGTTCGCGATCGTCGCCTCATCGGCCGCGACCCTCGGCGCGCACCACAAGACCGTCTCCAGCGCCGCTGAGGCTGCAAAGGCCCTCGAGCCGATCGCGGGCGACTTCGCGGGTGTGCTCTTCGCACTGGGTTTCATCGGCTCCGGGATGCTCGCCGTCCCGGTGCTCGCAGCGTCGGGGGCGGCCGGCCTCTCTGCGCTGCTGAACAAGAACTGGGGCCTCGAGCGCTCGCCGAGGAAGGCGCCCTTCTTCTACGTCCTGCTCGGGGTGGGCATGATCGGCGGCACACTCCTCTCCGTGGCCGACACCGATCCGATCGGGCTCCTGGTGCTCAGCGCCATCGTCAACGGGATAGCCGCGGGGCCGTTCCTGATCATCCTCATGCTGATCTCCCGCGACAGGGAGATCATGGGCGAGTACCGCAACGGAAAGCTCGCCGCCACGATCGGATGGTTCACGACCGCGCTGATGTGCGTGGCGGGCGCCTACGGCGTCTGGTACACGATCACCGGGGGATGAGCGCTCGCGCCCTGGTCATTCGCCGAACGTGTAATCGATCTTGAGGAACACATCGACCTCGGCATCCGCCGGCAGATCCTCGACGTCGACCTCGTCGTCGCTCCAGGCAGAATCGAGCCCGCATGAGACCGTGAGCGTCCCCGCGCTCGCCGGGAAGTCGACGAGGTCGTAGCAGACCCCGACGATCTTGTCGTCGACGAAGACCGCCGCGTACACCTCGGTGTACTCCGCAGATGTTGACAGCGTCGACGCGAGGTCCGCCTCGACATAGCCGTCGCCGGTGCGCGCTTCGCTGATGGTCGCGCCTCCGGTGATGGCAGGGTCGATCCACTCGATGTCCAGCTGCTCGATCGTGAAGTGGTCGAGGTCATCGATATCCGTGAGGAAGCCCGCGTCCAGCATCGAGGTCTGATCGGGGAGGAGATAGAAGATGTCCAGCGTCCGATCGATGACGCGGCCATCGGCATCGTACGCGGTGATGTCGAACGACGTCTTGGCCACCTGGTTGCTGCTCGTGTTCGTCACGAGGGCGTACAGCGTGGGGACGCCGGTTCCCGTCGATAGCGCGAAGTGGTGCACGCGGAGGTCGGAGAAGACCCGAACGGGGAATCCCTGGACGGTGGCGTCAGCGTCGGTGGTGGCCGTGCCGGTGGTGGTCGACGTGGGAGCGGGGCTCGACTCAGGTGCGGACGTCGAGCCTCCACCGAGCAGCAGCATCGCGGTCGTGGCTCCGAGTCCGAGCGTCGCCAGGAGCAGTACGGAGCACGCGATCGCGAGGGCGATGACCGCCGTGTTGCGCCTGCGTGGAGCCGGCGCGTCGGCCGGTGCAGCCTGAGGGGGCGTCTGCTGCGGCAGAGGCACGGCGGGTTCGGCCGGAGTGAGCGGGGGCGCGAAGACGGGCGGTGCGAGCGGCACTCGCTGCTGCAGCGGATCCGGTCGCGGCTCGTCCGTCGTCATGCGTGCGTTCCCCCCTGCGATTGCCATCGCGCATCGATGCGCTGACCGGAAGCTTACCGTCGGAGGGCGGGTGGCCTCAGCGGGCCCAGTCGATGAGGATCAGCCCCTGCTTTGTGTCGGAGAGCTTCACCCAGCCGTCGCCGAACAGGTACGTCATGCCGTAGCCCTCCTCGTCGGTGCCGAGCGAGAACTGCGGATCCTCGGTGAAGTAGCTTCCCTCCGGGCCGTTCTCGCGGAGCCACCCGCTCTCGAGCAGCGACGCCTGTGCGGCGGCCGCATCCTCATCGGAGATCTCCGCCCAGCCGTAGAGCTGGCCGTGATCCGTGGCGACCGAGTAGTCGGCCCAGAAGCACAGCATCCCCTCGGGCAGCGCGATGTCGCCGATGACGAAGTCCTGCTGCTTCGGCGTCCACCCGATCGACGTCAGCGCCTCGACGGTGCCGTCGGTGATGATCGTGTCGCACGCCGGCTCGTCGGTGCTCGCCACGGGTGCCTGGGTCTGCACGGGTTGCACGGTGGGTTCGGGCGTGTTCGCCGGCGCCGTGTCCGCCGGCGTCGGTGCCGCCTGCGGTGCGCCGGAGCACGCCGTCAGCGCGGCGGCGAGGAGCAGCCCGGAGAGGGCGGCGACGGGGGTGCGGGGAGTCATCTCGGATCTCGAGGCCTGTGTCAGTCGTGCAGGAGGGCGAGGAACGCATCGTGGAGGATGCCGTTGCTTGCGAGTGTCGACTGGGCGGAGATCGTCTCGGCGCCGTCGAAGGAGGTCATCCGGCCGCCGGCTTCCCGGACGATCGGGACCGCCGCGGCGATGTCGTATTCCTTGACGCCGAACTCGGCGACCATCTCGAGGCGACCCTCCGCGAGCATCATGTACGCGAAGACGTCGCCGTACGCGCGGTCGCGCCAGACGCGGCCCGCGAGTGCGAGCAGATGATCGAGGTGTCCCGACTCGGACCACTGTGCGATGCTCTGGAAGCTCACGCTCGCGTCGTCGAGGGTGGACACGGATGAGGTGCTCAGACGCCGCGGCCCGGTATCCGTCGCGGTCCACGCTCCGCCGCCCGTCGTAGCCCACCAGCGACGACCGAGGGCCGGCATGCTGACGACGCCGACCTGCGGGACGCCGTCGATAGCGAGGGCGATCATGGTGCCCCACAGCGGCACGCCGCGAAGGAAGTTGGCAGTCCCGTCGATGGGATCGATGATCCACTGCCGCTGGGCGCCGCCTTGAGATCCGAACTCCTCGCCGAAGATGCCGTCGTCGGGGCGCTCGGCCTCGATGATCGCCCGGATCGCCCGTTCGGTGGCCAGATCGGCATCGGTGACGTGGGAGTTGTCGGCCTTCGTCGAGATGCGCAGGTCCGGGCTGTCGAAGCGGGCGAGCGACTGCTCGTCGGCCGCGTCGGCGAGCCGCAGAGCGAGGGCGAGGTCGGGGGAGAGATCGTCGGCGCGGGGGGAGGCGGTCACGGCACCAAGGATAGCCGTCGGATCTGAGCGCCGTCTGGGGCGGCGACATGCTGCGACACGCGCGGGGAGAGCGAAGGCCGGGCCTCGATTTCGCATGCGGCCCAACCGCTGGTAATGTAATTCCTCGGCCGGGGATGCTTCCCGGGCCACGCACCTCTAGCTCAATCGGCAGAGCAACTGACTCTTAATCAGTGGGTTCAGGGTTCAAGTCCCTGGGGGTGCACGGATCAGCCTCGGAAACTCTCGCCAGTTTCCGGGGCTTTTCTGCGTCCGGCGTGGGTGCTGCGATAGCGTGACCCGCGGAGGGCGTCATGAGATCGATGAGACGAGCACTGGCGGGTGTGGCCGCTCTTGTGGCCGCGTGTGCGGCGCTGACGGCGTGCACCGGTCCGGCGGAGAAGACGATCGAGTACACGCAGAGCGCGGTCACAGTGCATGTCGGGGAGACCCTGGTGGTTCACATGGGCGAGATCAACTCGTCTGTGGGCACGGACTGGGTGATCACGACGAAGCCTGATTCGGCGGTGCTCGGGGAGGGCGAATCGGAGTACGTCTCCGACGATCCGGATCCGGCGCCGGGATCATCCAGCGACCTCAGCTACCGGTTCGAGGCCACGGGCGCAGGGACGACCGTGGTCGCGTTCGAGTACCAGTTCCGGGGTGCGGTGCCGGACGACCCCGACGAGCAGAAGTCCGCAGAGATCACCGTCACAGTGAAGTAGCGTTCAGGCGACGGCGATGACCTGGCCGCCGGTGAGCTTCTGCAGTGAGGAGAACGTGAGCGGCATGACCGTGTGCGGGTGCCCTGCGGCGGCCCAGAGCTCGTCATGCTCGGCGAGCGCCTCGTCGATGTAGGTGGGCAGGGGAGCCGGGTGTCCCGTCGGTGCGACCCCGCCGATCGCCTGTCCTGTGGAGGCGCGGACGACGGATGCCGGGGCCATCGCCACATCCCCGGCGCCGATGCTGCGGGCCACCACTGCGAGGTCTGCGCGATGTCCGCCGCTTGTCATGACCAGCACGGGAGAGCCGTCGGCGAGGAACACCAGGCTGTTGGCGATCGCGGCGACGTCGCACCCGATGGCGGCAGCCGCCTCGGGAGCGGTGCGAGCTGAATCGGGCAGCACGCGGATGCTCGTCTCGATTCCGGCATCCGCCAGATGCTGAACGACGAGCCTGCTGCGTTCGGGGAGATCGGGAGCTGTCATCGCCCCAAAATACCGAACGCGGCAGGCTCGTCGAGAACTCGTCAGGCGGCGTCGCCGAGCAGGATCGCCTGCGCGTCCTCGGCCGCGTCAACCGCCTCGTCGTCGATGTGCGCGAGCGCCTTGCGCCCGATGAGCACCGTGAGCGCGGCGATCAGCACTGCGGCGGCCGCGAACAGGTAGGGCACGGTCGCGTTGAAGCCGTGCCACAGCGCGGCGGCGATCGGAGGAGCCATCGCGCCGCCGAGGAAGCGCACGGCGGAGTAGGCCGAGGACGCGACCGAGCGCGGCAGATCGGTCGCCTCCATGACCGCCTCGGTGAGCACGGTGTTCATCACCCCGAGCAGCAGGCCGCCGATGATGATGCAGATGACGAGGGCGGTCGCGGATCCGACCAGCAGGCCGGCGACGACCAGGTCGACGGCGAGCAGCGGAAGCACCGTGAAGATGATGCTCGTGCGCTTCATGCGGCGCATCAGGATCGGAGCGACCCACACGCTGGTGATGGCCAGTGCGACGCCCCAGCCGAAGAACGTGAAGCCGATGCCCATGGCGCCGAATCCCAGCGGGAACGGAGAGAAGGCGAGCAGCACGAAGAAGCCGATGTTGTAGAAGAGGGCCGCGATCGCCAGAGTGGCCAGCGCCGGCCGGCCCAGCGCTTTGAACGGAGCGGAGAACGGCACGGGCTCGCGCTTCTCGTCTGCGCCCTTGAGCAGAAGGAGGATCGCCACGAACGCGACCGCCATGAGCACGACGACGCCGAAGAACGGGGCGCGCCAGCTCTGCTCGCCCAGGATGCCGCCGAGCAGGGGGCCGATCGCGATGCCGAGGCCGAGAGCGGCCTCATAGAGGACGATGGCGGCCCCGCTGCCGCCTGACGCTGCGCCGACGATCGTCGCGAGCGCGGTCGAGATGAACAGCGCGTTGCCCAGGCCCCAGCCGGCGCGGAAGCCGATCACGGCGTCGACGCTGCCGCTGAGCGCGCAGAACAGGGCGAACACCACGATCAGGGCGAGGCCGATGAGGAGCGTCTTCTTGGCGCCGATGCGGCTGGAGATCCAGCTCGTGACGAGCATCGCGAGGCCCGTGACTGCCAGATAGCTGGTGAAGAGAAGCTCGGTCTGCACCGGTGTCGCCTCGAGCGATTCGGCGATCGCGGGGAGGATCGGATCGACCAGGCCCATGCCCATGAAGGCGACGACGCAGGCGAAGGCGACGGCCCAGACCTGGGCGGGCTGCTTCCACACGGACGGTGCGGGGGTGTTCAACGTACTGCTCCTGTCGATTGTGTTGCGGTGTGCGTGGCGAGGATCTCGGCCGCGCGGGTCAGTGTCGCCCAGTCGTCGTCGTCGAGATCGGCGAAGCGAGGGGCGAGGATGTCTCGGAACTCGGCGCGCCAGTCGTTCAGCGCGGTGGCCCCCGCGGGCGTGATCTCGACGACGATCGCTCGAGAGTCGTCAGGATCGGGGGAGCGGAGCACGAGACCGTCGCGCTCGAGGCCGCCGATCAGCCGGGTCATGCCCGGCTGGGTCGTCCGCGAGGCCGCGGCCAGCTCGCCGACCCGCCTTCCGCCCTGCTGGTTGAGCAGACTCAGCACCCGCCACTGCGCGGCCGGCGCCTCGTTGCCCGCCTCGTGGGCGGCGATGCGAGCGAGCGCGTAGCCCGACAGCACGATCGAGGGGATGATCTCCGCACGTTCCATACCAAAAAGTATATACCCAATGGTATGTATCTGATTCAGTGCCGGGCGGCGATCCTGTTCGAGAGCTGGTGCGCATGCGCCATCAGGGTGCGGCCGAGGTCTGCGATGCGATCGGGGCCGAAGCGGAACTCCACGCCGGTGAGGCTGAGCGCCCACTCGGGGCGGCCGGCGCGGTCGAAGACCGCGGCTCCGAGTCCCCAGCTGCCCTCCACGATGAGTCCGGGGTTGAGGGCGTACCCGCGCTCCTTGGTCTCGGCGAGACGTGTGCGCAAGGGCGCCGGCGCGTGCTGCCGCCCCCAGGCGGACGCGAGCTCGGGGTGCCGGGCGATGTAGGCATCCACATCATGGTCAGGCAGGAACGACAGGATCGCGAGTCCTGCGCTCGCGACGCCCAGCGGGAATCGCACGCCCTCGCTGAGCACGAACGACCGGATCGGGAACGAGCCCTCCTCGCGCAGCAGGCACACGGTCTCGTCGGCCCTGCGCACCGAGAAGAACGCGCTCTCCTCCGTCTTCACCGCGAGCGAGCGCACGATGTCGCGTGCGAGCTCCGTGACGTCGTACCGTGCCGCGGCGACCGTGCCCATCAGGAAAAGCTCCGGGCCGGGCATCCAGCGGCTCCGTTCGTCGTCGCGATCGACGAGACCTTCCGCCCTGAGCGCGCTGAGCAGGCGATGCACGGTCGAGCGGGAAAGCTCGGAGGAGCGTGCCAGGTCTTGCAACGATGCGCCGTCAGAACCGCTCGCGGTGACCAGGCGCAGCAGCAGCGCGGCGCGGGCGATGGCCTGCGCGCCGGGGACGCTGCGGGACGACGATTCCATAATGTGGACGCTACCCTCCAGATCGACCACATCACAAGAAGGGCCTTCCGTCGTGCGTGAGAGCTGGCGGATGCTGGAGGCAGGACACGTCTTCGAAGGAGCACGCGTGATCGACAAGCAATGGAACTCGGCAGCGGATGCCGTCGCCGACATCTCCGATGGATCCTCCCTCGCTGTCGGCGGCTTCGGCCTCTCGGGAAACCCGATCGCCTTGATCGAAGCCCTGCTGGCCCAAGGGACCAAGGATCTCCGCATCGTCAGCAACAACTGCGGTGTGGATGACTGGGGGCTGGGGGTGCTCTTGGGCGCGCAGCGCATCCGCAAGATGACCTCCTCGTACGTCGGCGAGAACAAGGAGTTCGAGCGCCAGTTCCTCTCTGGTGAGCTCGAACTCGAACTCACCCCGCAGGGAACGCTTGCCGAGAAGCTCAGGGCGGGGGGATCGGGGATCGCGGCCTTCTACACGCAGACCGGCGTCGGCACGCAGGTCGCTGAGGGCGGACTGCCCCGGCGTTACAACTCCGACGGAAGCATCGCCGTGGCCTCGCCGCGCAAGGACGTCCGCACCTTCGAGGTCGACGGGGAGCCCCGCGAGTTCGTGCTCGAAGAAGCGATCACGACAGACTTCGCCCTTGTTCACGCTGCCTACGGCGATCGCCACGGCAACCTCGTCTTCAACAAGGCGGCGCGCAACTTCAACCCGCTCGCGGCGATGGCCGGACGGGTCTGCATCGCTCAGGTGGAGCAGCTGGTCGAACCCGGTGAGCTCGACCCCGACAGCATCCACCTCCCCGGCGTCTACGTGCACCGCATGGTCGAGGTGGGCACCGACATCCCCAAGCGCATCGAGCGGCGCACGGTCTCTGCTGCTGCACCCGCTTCGGAAGGAGCCTGACATGGCGCTCACACGCGATCAGATGGCAGCCCGCGCCGCTGCAGAGCTGCAGGACGGCGCCTATGTCAACCTCGGCATCGGCCTGCCGACGCTCGTGCCCAACTATGTTCCCGAGGGCGTGACCGTCGTCCTGCAGTCCGAGAACGGCATCCTGGGGGTCGGCCCGTACCCGAGCGAGGACGCGGTCGATCCCGATCTCATCAACGCGGGCAAGGAGACGGTGACGGTGCTGCCAGGGTCGGCGTTCTTCGATTCCGCGACGAGCTTCGGGATGATCCGCGGCGGAAAGATCGACGCCGCCATCCTGGGCGCCATGCAGGTGTCCGCCACAGGCGATCTCGCGAACTGGATGATCCCCGGCAAGATGGTCAAGGGGCCGGGCGGCGCGATGGACCTCGTGCACGGCGCCGGGCGCGTGATCGTCCTGATGGAGCACGTCGCGAAAGACGGCTCGGCGAAGATCGTGAACGACTGCTCCCTGCCGCTCACCGGTCGCGGCGTGGTCGACCGGATCATCACAGACCTCGCGGTGATCGACGTGACCGATGCCGGTCTCGTCCTCGTCGAGACGGCACCCGGGGTCTCCGTCGACGACGTCATCGCCGCCACCGAACCCGCACTGATCATCAGCGAAGGAATGAACTCATGAGCGCCACAGACATCGTCATCGTCGCTGCGGCCCGCACCCCGCAGGGTCGACTCAAGGGGCAGCTGTCGTCATTCACCGCCCCGCAGCTCGGAGCGTTCGCGATCCGCGGCGCACTCGAGCAGGCGTCCATCGACGCGGGCGACGTCGATGCCGTGATCATGGGGCAGGTGCTTGCGGCCGGCTCCGGCCAGAATGCGGCGCGTCAGGCCGCGATCGGTGCGGGCATCGGCTGGGAGGTCCCCGCGCACTCGGTCAACAAGGTGTGCCTCTCGGGCCTCACCGCGATCATCGACGCGGCGCGGATGATCCGGCTGGGGGATGCCGAGGTCGTCGTGGCGGGAGGCATGGAGTCGATGACCCGCGCCCCGCACCTGCTGATGGGGTCACGCGACGGCTGGACCTACGGCAGCGTCGAGGTGCTCGACCACATGGCCTTCGACGGACTCACCGACGCGTACGACCGCGAGAGCATGGGGGCATCGACCGAACGTCACAACGACCGCTACGAGCTCACTCGAGAGGCGCAGGACGCCGTCGCCGCGCTGTCTCACCAGCGCGCCGCCGCCGCACAGGAGGAGGGCGTCTTCGATGCCGAGATCGTGGCGGTCGAGGTGCCGCAGCGGCGCGGGCCCGCGCTCTCGGTCACGGCCGATGAGGGCGTGCGTCCCGACACGACGGTCGAATCCCTCGCCGGCCTGCGCGGGGCGTTCGCCGAGGGCGGGTCGATCACGGCCGGCAACTCCTCGCAGATCTCCGACGGCGCCTCGGCGGTCGTCGTGACGACGCGCGGGACCGCCGAGGCGAAGGGCTGGCCCGTGTTGGCGACAGTGGGGGCGAGCGGCCAGACCGCCGGTCCCGACAACTCCTTGCAGGCTCAGCCCGCACGAGCCATCGAGAAGGCCTGCGAGAAGCAGGGGATCGCGCCGGCAGACCTCGACATCGTCGAGATCAACGAGGCGTTCGGCGCTGTCGTGGCGCGCACTCAGACGGAACTCGGTCTCGACAGCGACATCGTGAACATCCACGGCGGCGGGATCGCGATCGGTCACCCGATCGGAGCCTCCGGCGCGCGCCTCGTGGTGCATGCCGCGCATGAACTCGCGCGCCGAGGTGCGGGGATCGCCGCGGTCGGGCTCTGCGGGGGAGGCGGCCAGGGCGAGGCTCTCATCCTCACGCGCTGATCGGCGCTGGACGGAGGCGCCTACCGGTCACTTCCGATTGCGCCCCCGCTCCTTCGCCCGCTGCTTCTCGGCCTTCTCTCGCTCCTTGGCCTGCTTCGCCGCGATCGGCGAATCCGGTGCGACCGGGAGTCCGCGGTTCGCGCGGTACACGTCGACGACGGCGCCGATCGCGAGAGCGACCGTGATACCCCAGCTCGCCCACGCGAGGACGGCGCGCCACGTGATCGGTGCGTTGCGCGAGCCGCTGAGAAGCGTCTTTCCTGCGGTGATCGCGCCGATGAGTCCGGTGCCGAAGAGGTAGTTCATCCCTTCACGCTACCCGGTGCATCCCAGGCTGCGCCGAGCCTTGACAACCCGGTGCGGATTCTGTCAGGTGAGTAGGTCGTGAAAGACAGGCGGAGCGCCCGTTCGTCCGCAGCGCCGGCGAAGAACGGCGCTCCCGGTACATAGGCGACGTCGTGAGCGATCGCTCCCGGCAGCGCTGCTGAGGCATCCATCCCCTCCGGCAGCCGGGCCCAGACGAACATCCCGCCGTCGGGGCGGTTCCACGTGCTCCCCGAGGGCAGCGCCGACGGCAGAGCGGCGAGCATCGCATCCCTTCGGTCGGAGTACGCCGTGCGGATGCGCTCGAGAGCCGAGGGGGCGCGGCCGGAGGTGAGGTAGTGCGCGGCCGCGGCCTGATCGATCGTGGACGTATGCAGGTCCGCTGCCTGCTTCGCGATGGTCACGGCGTCCCGGACGTCGGCCGTCATGCGGATCCATCCGATGCGCAGTCCCGGTGCGATCACCTTCGAGAGACTGCCGAGGCTCAGGACATGCTCGGGAGCGAAGGTCGCTATCGACGGCAGCTCGTCTCCCGAGTAGCGAAGCTGACGGTAGGGCTCGTCCTCGATGATCCGGAAGCCATGTCGCCGGGCGGCGTTCGCCATCCGCTTCCGCGCCTCGATGCCATGGGTGCGCCCGGTCGGATTCTGGAAGGTGGGAACCGTGTAGAGGAACTTCGGGGAGTGCTCGCGCGCGAGCGACTCGAGAGCGTCGAGATCCAGATGATCGCCCAGGTACGGCACCCCGATGACCCGCGCGCCGGCCAGCGCGAAGGTCTGAAGAGCCGCGAGATAGCAGGGCTCCTCGACGAGGATGGTGTCGCCGGGGTCGAGAAGCGCGGTCGAGAGCAGACCGAGCGCCTGCTGTGAGCCGGTCGTCACGAGGAGAGAGGCCGGGTCGGTGGGCAGCCCGGCCGCCGCATACTGCCTGGCGATCTCTTCGCGCAGGAGAGGGTTGCCTTCGGAAGTCGAGTACTGCAGCACGGTCGGGCTCTGCAGCACCTCGTCGTAGGAGGAGCGGATGCCGTCGAGATCGAACAGCTCGGCGGCAGGGAGCCCGCCCGCGAAGGAGATCACTTCGGGCCGCTCCGTGAGAGCGAGCAGATCGCGCACGGGCGAGGTCTTCGCCGATCCTGCTCGACGCGAACGCTCCGGCAGCGCGGTGCGGGTCTCTGTCATCGTCATGGCTCCTCCTCACGCGGATGACGAACAGGCTACTGCGAGGACTGTCAGGCCCCGCGCGGTGTGACGCGGTAGCCTGGAACGGTCGCGGTGCGCCGCGACCGCAAGTCGTGCATCTACCGGACATCGGCTTCCCGATGGACAACGGCGGCACCCGGACACGCGCCGGTTCGGCGCGCGAGAGCCAACCTCCATGCACAATCCTTCTCAGCCGAGCCTGTTCCGCATCGCCGGTCTTCCGTACTTCGTCATCGCGTTCGTCGCGCGTCTCCCGTTCGCCATGATGGTGGTCGGCGTTCTGACCGTCGTCGTCTCCGCGCGGGAGTCCCTGTCGCTCGGCGGGCTCACCTCCGCCGCCGTCGGGCTCGGCACCGCGTGCTTCGGTCCGCTGCTGGGCGCGGCCGCCGACCGGTTCGGGCAGCGCCCCGTTCTCGTGGTCCTCGCCGTGGCGAACGCCGCAGCGCTCGTCGCCTTCACATTCGTCGTCTACAGCGCGGCCGTGGACGTCTTCGTGCTGCTCGCGGCGTTCGGCATCGGAGCGACGGCGCCGCAGGTCGCCCCGATGTCGCGGTCGCGGCTGGTCACGATCATCGCCGATCGGATGCCGGAGCAGAACAGGCAGCGCACGATCTCAGGCACCATGGCCTACGAATCCGCCGCCGACGAGACCGTGTTCGTCTTCGGACCATTCCTGGTCGGCATCCTGGCCTCCGCGATCGCGCCATGGGCGCCCCTGGCGATCGCCGCCATCCTCATCGTCGTGTTCGTGGGCGCGTTCGGCCTGCATCCCAGTGCACGCGCGGTGTCGAAGCAGCGCAACGCAGACGGCTCCGCGCCGTCGGCCGTGGGGGAGCTCTTCCGACCTCAGCTGCTGATCGTGCTGATCGGGACTCTCGGCGTCGGCCTGTTCTTCGGGACGATGCTCACCGCGCTGACCTCGTTCATGGCCGATCGCGGTGCTGCCGAGCAGGCCGGGGTGTTGTACGGGGTCATGGGGGTCGGCTCCGCGATCCTCGCCCTGGGCGTCGCCTGGCTCCCGCCCCGCTTCTCGATGAGGGCGCGCTGGCTCGCCTTCAGCGGCATCCTCCTCGCTGGCACCCTGCTGCTCCCGTTCGTGGACTCGCCCGGCGCGATGATGGTCGCGCTGGGCATCATGGGCGCGGGCATCGGCCCCACCCTCGTGACGCAGTACAGTTTCGGCGCCGCACGCAGCCCGCTCGGGCGCTCGGCCACGGTCATGACGATGCTCGGCTCGGCGATCGTCGTCGGGCAGTCGCTCGGCGCAGCGCTCACGGGCCAGATCGCAGAGAACGTCGGAACCTCGACCGCTCTCGTTCTGCCGATCATCGCCGCGGCGGTCGCCTTCACCGCAGGCATCGTGAACTGGCGTCTCAGCGCGATACACCGGCGTCGCGTCGATTGAGCGCCCGCCTGGGTAGCCTGGAGTGACCGCACGCGTGAGGAGACCACCATGGCCGTCGCAGATTTCGTCGTCGTAGCGAACCGACTTCCCGTCGACCGCATCGAGGGTCCGAACGGCGAGGAGGAGTGGCGCACCTCTCCGGGCGGTCTCGTCGCCGCACTCGAGCCGATGATGCGCAGTGCGCACGGCGCCTGGGTGGGGTGGCCGGGCCAGGCCGATCTCGAACTCGAGCCGTTCGAGATCGGTGGAATCGATCTGATCCCGGTGACGCTCAGCGCCCAGGAGGTCGCCGAGTACTACGAGGGCTTCGCGAACGACACGATCTGGCCGCTCTACCACGATGTCATCGCGCCGCCGCAGTATCACCGCGAATGGTGGGAGGCCTACGTCGTCGTCAACCGGCGTTTCGCCGAAGCCGCGGCGTCCGCGGTCGCGAAGGACGGCACGGTGTGGGTGCATGACTATCAGCTCCAGCTCGTGCCGCAGATGGTGCGCGAGCTGCGCCCCGATGTCACGATCGGGTATTTCCACCACATCCCGTTCCCCGCGCACGGTCTCTACGCACAGCTGCCCTGGCGCGACCAGGTGCTCAGGGGCCTGCTCGGGGCCGACGTGATCGGATTCCAGCGCGCTCAGGACGCGACCTACTTCCTCACGGCGGTCCGTCGTCGTCTGCGTTACGAGGTCAAGGGCTCGGCGGTGTCCGTGCCCAGCGGCCCGGGGGAGACCCGGACCGCGGTCGCACGCGCGTTCCCCATCTCGATCGACACGGCTCCGTACATCGAGCTCGCCGCGCGTCCCGAGGTGCAGGCGCGAGCAGCGGAGATCCGGGAGAGCCTCGGCAACCCCGCACGCATTCTGCTCGGGGTCGATCGCCTGGACTACACCAAGGGGATCGGGCACAGGATCAAGGCCTATGGCGAGCTGCTCGCCGCGGGGCGTCTGCACGTCGAGGACGTGACGCTGGTGCAGGTCGCGAGCCCGAGCCGCGAGCGCGTCGACGCGTATGCGCACCTGCGCGACGAGATCGAGCTCGCCGTCAGCCGCATCAACGGCGACACCGACACCGTGGGGCACACCGCGATCCGCTACCTGCATCAGGGATACCCGCGCGAGGAGATGGTGGCGCTGTATCTCGCGGCGGACGTCATGCTCGTGACGGCCCTACGAGACGGCATGAACCTCGTCGCGAAGGAGTACATCGCCACGCGCGCCGACAACCGCGGCGTGCTCGTCCTCAGCGAGTTCACCGGCGCTGCCGACGAGCTTCGCCAGGCCGTCCGGGTCAACCCGCACGACATCGAGGGCCTCAAGGACGCCATCATGGAGGCCGTGCACATGCCGCCACGGGAACAGGGCCGCCGGATGCGCGCGCTGCGCAAGCGCGTGCTCGAGAACGACGTCGACGCCTGGTCGTCGTCGTTCCTCCGCGCCCTGGACGAGGTCCATCCGCGCTGAGTCGTGCGGATGCCGGATGAACAGCAGCAGATCGGAGATGTCATGACCCGCACCTGGACCCCAGGAACTTCGGATGCCGCGCTCACCGCCATCGCGCGGACGCCGCGGCTCGTGGTCGCACTCGACTTCGACGGGACGGCGTCGCCCTTCGTGCTGGAGCCGATGTCGGCTCGGGCGCTGCCGGAGATCGTCGCGCAGGTCGAGCGGCTGAGCGCCCTGCCCGACACGGTCGTCGCGTACGTCTCCGGCCGCAGCATGGACGACCTGCGGGTGATCACAGAGCACCATGACGACTCGCCCGTGGTGCTGGCAGGGTCGCACGGCGCACAGTACTGGTACCCGGGGATCGGCCTGACCGAACCCGTGGCGGAGGCGCGCGACGCGGAACGCGACGATCTGTGGGCCGCCGTGCGCCCCATCGTCGCGAAATACGACGGCGTCGAGTTCGAGCCGAAGACATACGGGGTGGGCGTGCACACGCGCGGTGCAGCGCCCGAGGTCGAGGAGGCGGTGTTCGCCGAGGTCGACGCGCTCGTCGCCGAGCGCTTTCCGCAATGGCGTCGTCGTCCCGGGCATCACGTGCTGGAGTTCTCCTCGCGCGCCGAGGGCAAGGATGCCGCGATGGTCGCGCTGCGCGCACAGTTCGATGCCACCGGCATCCTGTTCGCCGGCGACGACGTCACAGACGAGGACGCGATGGGGGTGCTCGGCGAGGGCGACCTGGGCGTGCGTGTGGGCGAGGGAGCGACATCCGCGATCCTGCGTGTCGGAAGTCCACAGGAGATCGCTCCGCTTCTCAGCGTGGTCGCTGACATACGAGGCGCCGCACGGGAATAGACTTCCTGCATGTCCTCGCATGATCCCGAATCGCCCGAGTCCGTCGACATCAAACCCCGCAGCCGCGTCGTCACCGACGGCATCGAGGCGACCACTTCCCGGGGGATGCTCCGTGCGGTCGGCATGGGCGACGCCGACTGGGACAAGCCGCAGATCGGCATCGCCTCGAGCTGGAACGAGATCACGCCCTGCAACCTGAGCCTTGACAGGCTCGCTCAGGGAGCGAAGGAGGGGGTGCACTCCGGCGGAGGCTACCCCCTGCAGTTCGGCACCATCTCGGTCTCCGACGGCATCTCCATGGGCCACGAGGGCATGCACTTCTCGCTGGTCTCGCGCGAGGTCATCGCGGACTCCGTGGAGACGGTGATGATGGCCGAGCGCCTCGACGGCTCCGTGCTGCTCGCCGGATGCGACAAGTCGATCCCCGGCATGCTCATGGCCAGTGCCCGACTCGACCTGTCGAGCGTGTTCCTGTACGCCGGCTCCATCGCACCCGGATGGGTGAAGCTCTCCGACGGCACCGAGAAGGACGTCACCATCATCGACTCGTTCGAGGCCGTCGGCGCATGCCGGGCCGGCCTCATGAGCGAAGAGGACCTCAAGCGCATCGAGTGCGCGATCGCGCCGGGCGAAGGCGCCTGCGGCGGCATGTACACCGCGAACACCATGGCGTCGGTCGCCGAGGCGCTCGGACTCAGCCTGCCAGGATCCGCGGCCCCGCCTGCGGCCGACCGCCGCCGCGACTACTTCGCGCACCGCTCGGGCGAAGCGGTCGTGAACCTGCTTCGTCAGGGCATCACGACCCGCGACATCCTCACCAAGGAGGCCTTCGAGAACGCGATCGCGCTGGCGATGGCGCTCGGCGGCTCGACGAACGTCGTGCTGCACCTGCTCGCCATCGCCCGCGAGGCCGAGGTCGAGCTGAGCCTGCACGACTTCAACCGCATCGGCGACAAGGTTCCGCACGTCGCCGACATGAAGCCCTTCGGCAAGTACGTCATGAACGACGTCGACCGGCACGGCGGCATCCCGGTGATCATGAAGGCGATGCTCGACGAGGGGCTGCTGCACGGCGACGCGCTCACGGTCACCGGAAAGACGCTCGCCGAGAACCTCGCCGAGCTCGACCCCATGCCGATCGATGGCGAGGTCATCCACACCTTCGACGACCCGATCCACGCGACGGGCGGGCTCACGATCCTGCACGGCTCACTGGCTCCCGAGGGTGCCGTCGTGAAGACCGCGGGCTTCGATGCCGCGGTATTCGAGGGCACCGCGCGCGTCTTCGAGCGGGAGCGGGCGGCGATGGATGCCGTCGCCAACGGCGAGATCGAGAAGAACACCGTGATCGTGATCCGCTACGAAGGCCCCAAGGGCGGGCCCGGCATGCGGGAGATGCTCGCGATCACCGCCGCCATCAAGGGCGCGGGGCTCGGAAAAGATGTACTACTCTTGACAGACGGACGATTCTCAGGCGGCACAACCGGCCTGTGCATCGGCCACATAGCACCCGAAGCGGTGGACGCAGGTCCTATCGCCTTCGTGCGCGATGGTGATCTGATACGGGTCGATATCGCAGCTCGTTCTCTCGACCTACTCGTCGACGAGTCGGAGCTCGCCTCCCGCCGTTCTGGCTGGGAGCCGCTTCCCCCGCGCTATACCCGTGGCGTTCTTGCCAAGTACTCGCGTCTCGTGCGGTCCGCCGCCGAGGGCGCGACGACCGGCTGATCCGAATGAACCGGTGCTGAGCCCGCCGACGCACCGAGCCTCAGATGCTCCGGCATCCGACGTCGCCTCCAGACCATCAGTAAGGAAGTCCCATGACTGCTGACTCCGTCTCGGCCGTGCCGAGACCGCCCGCCGCCAAGTCCGCCGCTCCGGAGATCACGGGAGCCGAAGCCGTCGTCCGCACGCTCGAACTCCTCGGCGTGACAGACGTGTTCGGCCTTCCCGGCGGCGCCATCCTCCCCGTCTACGACCCGCTCATGTCGGCGACTCAGCTGCGTCACATCCTCGTGCGTCACGAGCAGGGCGCGGGCCACGCGGCCGAGGGCTACGCATCCTCGTCCGGCAAGGTCGGCGTCTGCATCGCGACGTCCGGTCCCGGCGCGACCAACCTCGTCACCGCGATCGCCGATGCGTACATGGACTCGGTTCCGATGCTCGCGATCACGGGACAGGTGTTCTCGACCCTCATGGGCACCGACGCGTTCCAGGAAGCGGACATCGTCGGCATCACCATGCCGATCACCAAGCACTCGTTCCTGGTGAAGGATGCCTCGGAGATCCCCGGTGCGATCGCGGCGGCCTACGAGATCGCCTCGACCGGCCGCCCCGGCCCCGTGCTCGTGGACATCACGAAGGACGCGCAGCAGGACACGGCGCCGTTCATCTGGCCGCCGAAGTACGAGCTGCCTGGCTACCGGCCCGTGACCAAGGCCCACGGCAAGCAGATCCAGGCCGCTGCGGCCCTGCTCGCCGAGGCGAAGAAGCCGGTCCTGTACGTCGGCGGCGGCGTGGTGCGCGGTCGCGCGGCGGCTGAGCTGCTCGACCTCGCAGAGACCACCGGCGCACCGGTCGTGACGACGCTGATGGCGCGCGGGGCCTTCCCCGACTCGCACCACCAGCACCTGGGCATGCCGGGAATGCACGGCACGGTTCCCGCCGTGCTGGCGCTGCAGGAGGCCGATCTGCTCGTCTCGCTCGGCGCGCGCTTCGATGACCGTGTGACGGGCAAGGCCGCACTGTTCGCGCCGCACGCGAAGGTCGTGCACGTGGACATCGATCCCGCCGAGATCTCGAAGATCCGCACGGCCGACGTGCCGATCGTCGGCGACGTGCGCGACGTGCTGATCGATCTCGAGACCGCGTACCGCGGCGCGATCGGAGATGGCAAGCCGGACATCGAGGAATGGTGGTCGTATCTCGACGGGCTCCGCAAGGAGTTCCCTCTCGGATACGCGCCCACGACCGACGGCCTGCTCGCTCCGCAGTACGTGATCCAGCGCATCGGCGAGCTCACCGGGCCCGAGGGAATCTACGCCGCGGGCGTCGGACAGCACCAGATGTGGGCCGCGCAGTTCATCAAGTACGAGCGCCCCAACGCCTGGCTGAACTCCGGCGGCGCCGGCACCATGGGTTACTCCGTGCCCGCCGCGATGGGCGCCAAGGTCGCCGAGCCCGACCGCCCGGTGTGGGCGATCGACGGCGACGGATGCTTCCAGATGACCAACCAGGAGCTCGCGACCTGCACGATCAACAACATCCCGATCAAGGTCGCGATCATCAACAACTCGTCCCTGGGCATGGTTCGCCAGTGGCAGACGCTGTTCTACGACGGACGCCACTCGAACACCGATCTGAACACGGGCCACGGCACCGTGCGCATCCCGGACTTCGTCAAGCTCGCCGAGGCGTACGGCTGCCTCGCGATCCGCGTCGAGAAGGAAGACGAGGTGGATGCGGCGATCAAGCTCGCCCTGGAGACGAATGATCGCCCCGTGGTCATCGACTTCGTCGTCAGCGCCGACTCCATGGTGTGGCCGATGGTGCCGCAGGGAGTGAGCAACAGCTACGTCCAGTACGCCCGCGACCACGCGCCCGCTTTCGACGAGGAGGACTGACCATGTCGACTCACGTGCTGAGCCTGCTGGTGGAGAACACCCCCGGCCTCCTGACCCGCGTGGCCGGGCTGTTCGCCCGCCGCGGCTTCAACATCGACTCGCTCGCGGTGGGCGTGACCGAGGTGCCCGGCATCTCGCGCATCACCGTCGTCGTCGACGTCGAGGACCTTCCGCTGGAGCAGGTGACCAAGCAGCTGAACAAGCTGATCAACGTCATCAAGATCGTCGAGCTGGACTTCTCGACCTCTGTGCAGCGCGAGCACATGCTCGTGAAGGTGCGCACCGACAACTCGACCCGCTCGAACGTGATCGAGGTCGTGAACCTCTTCCGCGCCTCGGTGGTCGACTACGCCTCCGATGCCCTGGTGATCGAGGTCACCGGCGACAAGGGCAAGGTCGACGCGATGCTGCGCGCGCTCGAGCCGTTCGGCATCAAGGAGATCGCCCAGTCCGGCCTCCTCGCCATCGGGCGCGGCGGCAAGAGCATCACCGAGCGCGTCCTGCGCGGCTGACACGAACCTGGGTCCCTGAGCCTGGCGAAGGGCCCGAAGCAGAACCACAACCAAGGAGAAACACACAGTGAGCACCGAGATCTTCTACGACGCAGACGCCGATCTGTCCATCATCCAGGGCAAGAAGGTCGCGATCGTCGGCTACGGCTCTCAGGGCCACGCCCACGCGCAGAACCTGCGCGACTCGGGCGTCGAGGTCGCGATCGCCCTCAAGGAGGGCTCGAAGTCCGCCGCGAAGGCGGAGGAGGCCGGGTTCCCGGTCAAGACCGTCGCCGACGCGACCGCGTGGGCCGACCTCATCATGATCCTCGCGCCGGACCAGCACCAGCGCACCATCTACAGCGAGTCGATCGCACCGAACCTGACCGCGGGCAAGACCCTCGCCTTCGCGCACGGCTTCAACATCCGCTTCGGCTACATCGACGCGCCCGAGGGCGTCGATGTCATCCTGATCGCGCCGAAGGCTCCGGGCCACACGGTCCGTCGCGAGTTCGTCGCGGGCCGCGGCATCCCGGACATCATCGCCGTCGAGCGCGACGCCTCGGGCAGCGCCTGGGCCACGGCCCTGTCGTACGCCAAGGCGATCGGCGGCACCCGCGCCGGCGTCATCAAGACGACCTTCACGGAAGAGACCGAGACCGACCTGTTCGGCGAGCAGGCCGTGCTGTGCGGCGGTATGAGCCACCTGGTGCAGGCCGGCTTCGAGACGCTGACCGAGGCGGGCTACCAGCCGCAGATCGCCTACTTCGAGGTTCTGCACGAGCTCAAGCTCATCGTCGACCTCATGTGGGAGGGCGGCATCGCCAAGCAGCGCTGGTCGATCTCCGACACGGCTGAGTTCGGCGACTACGTCTCCGGCCCGCGCGTCGTCGACGCCCGCGTCAAGGAGAACATGAAGGCCGTTCTCGCCGACATCCAGTCGGGTGCCTTCGCGAAGCGCTTCATCGAGGACCAGGACAACGGCGGCCAGGAGTTCCTGGCGCTGCGCGCCAAGGAGGAGCAGCACCCGATCGAGGCGACCGGCAAGGAGCTCCGTGCGCTCTTCGCCTGGAAGCAGCAGGACGAGGACTACGTCGACGGCAGCGCTGCGCGCTGACGGCGCCGTAGCCTTCGGAAGACTGTGCTGGTCGGGCCGCTGTCGCGGCCGCCGGCCCTTCGGGCCTGGGTCGACGGCAGCGCTGCGCGCTGACCGGTGACACTGAGAGGGCGTCCCTTCGGGGGCGCCCTCTTGTCGTTAGGGTGGGGGCATGTCGCGACCAGCCGCCCGCGCGGGATCCGTTCTCGCCGGAGTCCTCCTGTTCATCCTGTCGATCGTCGTCCCGTCCCTCGGAGCTATGGCCGCCGCGGACGACGATCTCGTGATCATCGACACCGCGGGCAGGCTCGACGTGCCGCGCCTGGAGCAGGAGCTCTCTGGCGTCGACTTCTACGAGCCGACGACCGTGGTGATCTACACGTACAGCGGTGAGTACGACGACAAGATGAACGAGAAGGTGCTCGAATATGCGCGAACCGAGCACCCGGAGTGGATCAGCGCCGACGGGCAGAAATGGGCCAACGGCCTGTTCATCTTCGCGCTCGACCCCGACGGACGTCAGGTCGGAACCTACTTCGGCGACGATCGCACTGTCTCGCTCGACGATCAGACCTCGATCCAGGATGCTGCGAAGGACGACTTCCGAGCTGCCTTCTGGACCGACGGGATCATCGCGGGTGTGACCAAGGCGGCCTCTCTGATCAACCGCCCGTGGTATGCCTCGCCCGGCTTCATCGGCACCACGGCCGTCGCCGGCGTCGCCGGCATCGGAACCTGGATCGGCATCGTCGCCGTTCGTGCCAGCAGGCGTGAGAAGTTCGCACGGGAGCTCACGCGTGGAGGAGAGCACCTCACCGCCGTGACCATGGATCTCGACATGACCGAGCTGTCTGCGCGCACGCTTCCGCGCGAGTCATCGTTCGCGCAGCGACTCGAGCAGCGGTTCCATGATTTCAGCGGACGGTACTACGGCGCCGTCGAAGAGCAGCAGCGCCTGCAGGCGCTGAGCAAGAGGGAGCGATCCCGGTCGGGGAGTCCCGAACAGGCGAGGAAGTTCGCTGACGAGGCGGCCGAGATGGACTTCGTCGACGACGCCATCGTCAACGCGGCGGCCCTGCTGACACGCTCGGCGACGTGGGAGAGGGCATGGGCGGCGCAGGCCGAGCCCGTGCGCGAAGACGTGCGAGCGATCTCGGCGCTGACGGCCGATCCGGCCGCCCAGGGCTCGGCATCCGTGCAGGCGCTCGAGAGCTTCCAGGCATCGGCGGATTCTGAGATCGAGAAGCTCGGGGCGGGCCTGCGAGCCCAGACCATCACTCCGGAGGCCGCGCTGGAGGCGCTCGAGTCTCTGCGTGCCGAGCTGTCTCGTCTGCTCCGAGAGCACTCGAGGGCTCTCATCGAGGTGTACGCGAAGACGAACGAAGAGCGTCAGGCGATGGAAGCCGCGATGGAGCGCGAACGGCGGTCTGCGCAGCCTCGGTCAGGGGTGATCCTCGACACGGTCTACGGCCCGGGCCAGTTCTGGAATCCGATCGTGTTCGGTGCCGGCTACAGCGCAGGCGTGAGCAGGGTCGAATCAGATCGTGCGGCCGCCGCGAGCAGTTCGTTCTCCTCGGGCGGATCGTCGACCGGATACGGATCGAGTGGCGGCAGCTTCTCCGGATCGGGGAGCTCTTCTCACTTCTGAGTCGGCCTGCTGCACTCCTCGAGCACCTCGGCAATGTGGCGGTACGGCCGTCCGGTCGCCCGCGTCATTCCGATCTCGCAGGTGCGATTGGCGGAGACGAAGGCGTCGAACGCTCCTTCGCGCTCGGCCCCGCGCAGTTCGGCGGCCTCCACGGCGGTCGCGCTCGCGGTGAGTTCGGGGTGCAGCATCCCCCGGTCGCCGGCGAACGCGCAGCATCCCCAGTCCTCTGGCACGTAGATCTCCTCAGCGACAGCGGAGGCGATGGTCTTCAGGGCGGGCGTCGCGCCCAGCGCGGTCGTGGAGCAGGAGGGATGCACCGCTATCCTGCGGAGGCTGCGTGACACGTCCAGGCGGGGGAGCACCTCGCGGGCGAGGTAGGCGGTCGCATCTTCGATCTCGAGTCCCGCGTACTCGGGGTGCTCGTCGCGCGCCTTCGCGAGCATCACATGAAGCCCCTCGGTGCACGATGCGGCATCGCAGACGACCGGCAGCCGGCCCTCGTGGCTCGCCGACCAGAGTGCGGCGAGGGTGCGCTCGGTCATCCTGTCATAGCCGGCGAGGTGTCCCTTCGACTTCCACGGGGTGCCGCAGCAGAGCGATCCGGTGTGCCCGGGAACCACGAACGGGATGCCTGCTCTCGAGAGCAGGGTCATGACGGCATCCCTCGAACCTGCGCCGTGGCCCTCGGCGCCGAACATGGTCCCGATGCAGGCCCCGAAGAACACGACCTCCGCGTCTGGGGGCGTCGCAGCTGCAGGAGACGTCGATCCGCCGCGCGGCAGGCCCGCGTCGTACAGCGGAACGGTGTCATCGCCCAGCACCGCTCGAGCACCCTTGGTGACGCCGGTGACCAAGGGTGCGGGCAGGGCATCGGCGACGGTCAGGGCGAGCCCGCCGACGCGGGTGATCGCACCCCACCCTCTGGCCGCAGCATCCCACAGTCCGTCCTCGATCTTCGAGCTCTGTTCGGCCCGCAGCCGGCGCACCAGGTCGCCGGTGTTGATGTCGACCGGGCAGGCGACTGCGCACATGCCATCGACAGCGCACGTCTGGACCCCGTCGTAGTCGTAGTCGGCGCGCAGCTCGGCGAGCTGCCGGATGTCACCCTGCTGCTCCGCCCAGGCCATATCCCGGCGCAGCACGATGCGCTGACGTGGCGTAAGCGTGAGGCTCCTGCTCGGACAGCTGGGTTCGCAGTAGCCGCACTCGACGCAGCGGTCCACCTCCTTCTCGACCGTGGGCACCCGCTTGAGATCGTGCAGAAAGGAGTCCGCGTCGTCGGAGAGAACGACCCCGGGGTTCAGGATGCCGTCCGGGTCGATCAGGCGCTTGATCTCCCACATCATGTCGGTGAGCTCGTCGCCGTACTGCCTGCGCACGAACGGGGCCATGATCCGGCCGGTGCCGTGCTCAGCCTTGAGGGATCCTCCCTGGCCGAGCACCAGGTCGACGAGATCGTCGGTGAAGCGCCGGTAGCGTTCAACGCTGGATGGGTCGTCGAAGCGCTCGTTGAGCAGGAAGTGGACGTTGCCGTCCTTCGCGTGGCCGAAGATCACCGAGCCTTCGTACCCGTGGTCGGCGAAGAGCCCGACCAGCCGCTCGCACGTGGCGAGAAGCCGGTCGACGGGAACGACGATGTCTTCGAGCAGCGCGGTGGTTCCTGAGGGGCGCGCTCCGGCGACCGCGGTGTAGAGCCCCTTGCGCACGTGCCAGAGCGCAGCACGCTCCGCGGCATCCGTGGTCAGGCTCGCCGGTACCGCGAGGGGCAGCATCCCGAAATGGGCGAGCGCCCTCGTTGCGTCGCTGTCGAGCTCGGCGGCGTCGCCGGCGTGCACCTCCACGAGAAGAGCGGCGTGCACACCGACGTCGATCGCGGCGATCGCGGCTGGGACGTCGGCGAGTCCCTGCGCGACCCGCAGCGAGGACGCATCCATCAGCTCGATGGTGGCGAGCCCGAGCGCCGCCAGGTCGGGCAGCGCCGCCATCGCATCGGACAGCGTCTCGAAGACGAGGAGTCCCGTGGCGATCGCCGGACGGACTTCGATCGTGCGGAAGCGCGCCTCCGCGACGAAGGCCAGCGTGCCTTCGGAGCCGATCACAAGATGCTCGAGGATGCGCACCGGGTCGTCGAAGTCGAGCAGCGCGTTCAGGCCGTAGCCCATGGTGTTCTTCATCGAGAACTGGTGTCGCACGAAGGCGACGTTCGATGGCGAGGAGAGCAGGCGCTCCCGAAGCATCAGCAGCCCGTCGGCGATCTCCGGATCCGTCGACCTGAGCTGCTCATTCGCATCGGGTGCAGCGGTGTCGAGAATCGTTCCGCTCGGCAGCACCAGCACCATCGACTCGATCGTCCGGTATGAGTTCTCGACGATGCCGCAGGCCATGCCGCTGGAGTTGTTCGCGACGACGCCGCCGATCGTGCACGCGATCTCGCTCGCGGGGTCGGGGCCGAGCTTGCGCCCGAACCGGGCGAGACGCGTGTTCACCTGCCGGACGGTCGCTCCCGGGCCCACCCGCACCCAGGCGCCGTCATCCGCCGCCACGATGTCGCGGAAGTGGCTGCGCGTGTCGACGAGGATGTCGCCGCTGATGCCCTGGCCGGACAGGCTCGTGCCTCCGGAGCGGAAGGTGAGCGTGCGCCCGGCTGCGCGAGTGGCGGCGAAGGCGCGCGCGACGCCCTCCGCATCGACGGGAGAGATCACGGCATCGGGTATCAGCAGGTAGTGCGAGGCATCGTGAGCGCGAGCGAAGCGGTCGATCGAGCGCACGTGCACCTCGGTCGACGGTCCCAGAAGCGCGGGATCCAGGGGTTCGGCGAGCGTTGTCGACACGGTGCTCCTCACTGAGAACAGGATTGTCTGACAAGTGTACCGACAGTTGGTCGCTTCACTAGGCTGGATGCATGACGACGGATGCCTCTCTGGGAGTGATCGGCGTGGTGGATGCTGTCACCGCCCAGCTGCGCACGAAGATCCTGAGCGGTGAGATCCCATCCGGAGCGGCGCTGACCGAGGCGGCCGTCGCCCAGACGTTCGGGGTGGCCCGGCCCAGCGCGAAGGCGGCGATTGAGCAGCTCGTCGCCGGCGGCCTGCTCGTACGCACGGCGCATCGCAGCGCCCGCGTCGTCGACATCGACGCCGACACGGTTCGCGACGTCTATCGCACCAGGGCACGGCTCGAGAGTGCGGCGCTGCGTGAGCTCGCGCGATTCCGCACTGTGCCGGACGCCGCGCGCACCGCGAACGCCGAACTGCTCGCCATGCCCCCCGGACCCGATCCCGCGACCGTCGACCCCGATCTGCGCTTCCACACCGCACTGATCGATGCGCTCGAGAGCGACCGGACGGGGCGCATGTATCGCAGCGTGCTCGATGAGGTGCGGCTGTGCATGGCCCAGGTGCAGGGCAGAAGGCTGCTGGATGCCGAACAGATCGCGGCGCAGCACGCGGCCATGCTCGACGCGGTCGCGGCAGGAGACGGAGATCTCGCCGCCGACCTGCTGAGCGCCCACCTCCTCTCCGCTCAGGAGAGGCTCGTCGACGCGCTCAGCAGGGACTGATCACTCGGCGGGCGTCTGCTCCGGTTCCGGCTCGGCGGCATCCGGGATCTCGATCGGCGCATCGGAGGGATCGGCCCACACCGGAGCAGGGAGGGTCGTCTCGGTCGCACCGTCGCGGATCGCCCGCAGAGCCTCGACGATCTCGGCGGAGTTCTCCGGGACGGCGAGGTCGCACTTCTTCAGCTCGGAGGCGAACTCGAGCGTCAGACGGCTCTTGCCCGACTCGATCGCCTCGGCCGTCGTGCCTGTGCGGATCTCGCTGCCGGTCTGCACATCCGAGACGGAGTCGCACACGTGGTACACCTGGCCGCCGTCGACCCAGACCACCTCGTCCTTGCCCAGCAGCTGGATCACGGTCGACTGGTCCGCCGTGTACTGCTCGACGGACGGCGGGTTGAAGTCCACGCCGAGGATCACAGCCAGCGCCGCCAGGACGATGCCGACGATGCCCGCCGTGGTCTTCTGGCCCTTGTCCATGTCCTTGTTCAGGAAGATCAGGATGATCAGCGGCAGGAAGGCCACGATGGCGATGATGGCGCCCAGCTGATTCTGGACGAAGAAGCGGAAGGTGTCGGCCCTGCGGGCGGGATCCAGACGGTTCGCCTTCTTCCACAGCATCGATCCGATGATCGACAGCGCCGCGATCACCACCAGCAGCACGAGAAGGGTGATGAACGCCCACTGGGGGAAGTGCGCCGTGACACCCGGCTCGGAGAGCAGTCCGGTGTCGGGGTCGCGGACGAGCTCTCCGTCTTGGCCGGTGTACTCGCGCTGCCGGAGCAGCCAGAAGATCGCGACCGCCTCGGCGGCGATCGCGACCGCCCACAGTACGGCCGCGATCCAGCGGAACGTCGTCGCCTTCGACTTCGCCTCGGCCGTGGGCTTCCAGTTCGCCGCAGGCTCGGCGACCTCGTTGCTCTTGTTCTCTGCCACTTCCGGCATCCCTTCCCCCTGCCGCGCGAGCGCGTGCAGCCCTATGATTCCCTGAGCCTAGTGGAACCGGTGTTCTACGCTGGGGGCATGAGCTCCGATTCCGATGACGCCCTCACGTGGGACGGCGATGACGCCGCCTCGAGACCGGCGGCCGCGCTGCCCCAGGGATGGAAGGCCGTGGGCAAGGGCAGCGGGCCGGTCGAGGAGGCGACAAGCGAGGGGGATGCCGCAGCAGCGCCCGATGCGGAGGAGCCCGTAGGCCTCAGCACGACGATGCTGCTCCTTCTCGGCGTGATCGGCGGCGTCTACCTGCTCTACGCCGTGGGCTGGGCGATCGGCGGCCTTCGGCTCAAGCCGCTGGCGAATCTGATCGTGGATGATGCGATGTTCCTGCCCTGGTTCGTGCTCGCGATCGCAGCTCCGGCGATCTGGTTCCTGACGACATGGGTGCTCACGCGCGGCAGGGCTTCGTGGATCAGGGTCGGCGTGCTGCTGCTCGGGGTCGTGCTGCTCGTGCCCTGGCCATTCGTGACGGTGGGGGTGATCGGGTCATGAGCGAGACCGTCTCGGCCTCTCGAGCTCCACGCTGGGTGGTCTCGGTGGTGACGGGGATCGCAGGCCTGTTCTACGCCTACGCGATCTGGAACGCCGTCGCGCATCTCGTCTCGATGGCGCAGAGCGGTCTCACCGGCGCCGGCTGGCTGACGCTGGGGTTCGGCGTGCTGTTCCCCGCGCTGGTGTTCTCGTTCGCGCTCGTCATCGGTCGCAGGCGCAGGCTGGGGGAGTACGCGCTCGTCCTGCTCGCCGGGCTCGCGCTCGTGGCGGTGTTCTGGCTCGACCTCATCGGGTACAGCATCCTGAACATGAGCGACCTCGTGCTGCAGACCTCCTGACCTGCGCCGACACACGGCACGGGGTAGCGGAGCGGCTCCGGTACAGTTGACGTGATCGCGCCCCCATGGTGTGCGGCGCATCGGCCCTCTCCCGCATGTCGCGCTGCCCCGAAGGATCCACTGTGCCGAAGCCTGTTGTGCTCATCGCCGAAGAACTCTCTCCCGCCACCATCGAGGCCCTGGGCCCCGACTTCGACGTCCGCAGCGTCGACGGCACCGATCGGGAGGCGCTGTTCGCCTCTCTCGCGGAGGCGGACGCGGTGCTGATCCGTTCGGCGACCCGCATCGACGAGGAGGCGCTGGCCCACGCCCCGAAGCTGAAGGTCGTCGCCCGCGCCGGTGTCGGCCTCGACAACGTCGACATCAAGGCGGCCACCACCGCCGGAGTCATGGTCGTCAACGCGCCCACCTCGAACATCGTCTCTGCAGCCGAGCTCACGGTCGGACACATCCTCAGCCTCGCCCGCCGGATCCCGGCCGCGCACGCCTCTCTGTCGGCCGGTCAGTGGAAGCGCAGCTCCTACACCGGCGCCGAGCTCTTCGAGAAGACCGTGGGAATCATCGGCCTCGGCCGCATCGGCGCCCTCGTCGCTGCGCGCCTCGCCGCGTTCGACATGCGTGTGGTGGCTTACGATCCCTACGTCACGTCTGCTCGCGCGCAGCAGCTGGGAGTGCAGCTGCTCTCGCTCGAGGAGCTCGTCGCGGAGAGCGACTTCATCACGATCCACATGCCCAAGACGCCCGAGACCACGGGCATGCTCAGCACCGAGCAGTTCAAGGCCATGAAGAAGACCGCCTACGTCGTGAACGTCGCCCGCGGCGGTCTGATCGATGAGGAGGCTCTGATCGACGCCCTCAACGCGGGCGAGATCGCGGGCGCCGGCCTCGATGTCTTCACTTCGGAGCCGCCCGCGGAGGGCAGCACCGCGCGTGCCCTCACCGAGCTGCCCAACGTCGTCGTCACCCCGCACCTCGGGGCGAGCACCGACGAGGCGCAGGAGAAGGCGGGTGTCTCGGTCGCTCGCTCGGTGCGTCTCGCCCTCGGCGGCGACCTGGTGCCCGATGCGGTCAACGTCGCCGGCGGCGTCATCGACCCGTACGTGCGCCCCGGCATCTCGCTCGTCGAGAAGCTCGGCCAGATCTTCTCGGCGCTGGCCACCTCGCCGCTCACGAGCCTCGACGTCGAGGTCCACGGCGAGCTGAACGACTACGACGTGAGCGTGCTCAAGCTCGCGGCCCTCAAGGGCGTGTTCACGAACATCGTCAGCGAGACGGTGTCGTACGTGAACGCTCCTCTGCTCGCAGAGCAGCGCGGTATCGCCGTGCGTCTGCTCAAGGACGACGTGAGCGAGGAGTACCGCAACGTCATCACGCTGAAGGGTGCGCTCTCCGACGGCAGCCAGCTGTCGGTGTCGGGCACGCTGACCGGACCCAAGCAGACCGAGAAGCTCGTCGGAATCAACGATCACGCTCTCGAGCTGCCGATCGAGAAGCACCACGTCGTGATGCTCTACACCGACCGTCCCGGAATCGTCGCGGTGTACGGTCAGAAGTTCGGTGAGGCCGGCATCAACATCGCCGGCATGCAGATCGGCCGCCTGGCGGCCGGAGACCAGGCGCTGAGCGTGCTGACGCTCGACTCGCCCGTCTCGGATGAGCTTCTCGACGATGTGCGCACCGCCATCGACGCCGACCTGTTCCGGCAGATCGAGCTCGCCGAGGTCTGAGCGACAGGCAACACGACGCGGGAGGGGCGGATCGCCCCTCCCGC
This sequence comes from Microbacterium hydrocarbonoxydans, assembly GCF_000956475.1. Classification (GTDB taxonomy): domain Bacteria; phylum Actinomycetota; class Actinomycetes; order Actinomycetales; family Microbacteriaceae; genus Microbacterium; species Microbacterium hydrocarbonoxydans_A. The sequence goes on along the minus strand of NZ_JYJB01000010.1, from coordinate 698,683 downwards.
GTCGTCGTGTCTTCCCCTCCTCGCGGATTTCCGAAAGAATCTGCACGCGGCTGTCGATTTCATCGGGTCGTCGACGTCGTATCAGTGTTCGACATCCACGGGCGAAGCCCGCACGACGAAGGAGACAGCAGATGTCCGCTGAGTACATGATCATCATCCACGAGCCGGAGTGGGATCCCTCGGTGCTTCCTGCCGCGCGCATCGAGGCAGACCTCGCCGGCCACCGGGCCTTCCAGGCCGCGGTCCGCGAGGCCGGTCACCGCATCACCGCAGGCGTGCCGCTGCGTCCGCAGTCGGAGGCGGTGCGCATCCGCCCGTCCGACGCCGGACCCGTCTTCACCGACGGCCCCTTCGGCGAGACACGTGAGGTCGTCACGGGGTTCTACGTGTTCACGGCCGATTCGCCGGAGCAGGCGCGCGAACTGGCCGCGATGGTTCCCACCGGCGGCTGGCTCGACCTGCATCCGGTCCTGGACATGCAGGCCGCACGGCCTGTCGACGCCTGACCACGCGACCCGAGATGAACATCCGCATCGAGGATGCGTTCCGGACCGACGCCGGGCGCATCCTCGGTGCGGTCACGGCGTACACCGGTGACCTGGAGCTGGCCGAGGATGCCGTGCAGGAGGCGTTCGCACGCGCGATCGCTCAGGAGAACGCGGGGGAGGGGCCGGGCAATCCCGCCGCATGGATCACCACCGCGGCGCGGCGCATCGCCGTCGACACCATCCGCCGTGAGCGCACGGCGGCGCGCGCTCATCCGCGGCTCGTGGCCGACGCCGCGTCGCCTGATGCGGTGGACCCGGGGGAGTTCGCGTTCACGGGCGATGAGCGACTCGAGCTCATCCTCACGGTGTGCCACCCCGAGCTCGGCGAAGAGACGCGGCTGGGCCTGGCGCTGCGCTTCGCCTGCGGCATCCCGACGCGCGACGTCGCGTCGATGCTGCTCGTCACGGAGTCGGCGATGGCCGCGCGGCTGACCAGGGCCAAGCGTCACCTGCACGAGTCGTCGATCCGGTTCGCGATGACCGACGGCCGCCAGGTCGCCGAGCGGATGCCGGATGCTCTCTCGGTGATCTCGCTGATGTTCACCGTGGGCTATGACGCACCGGCCAGAGCCGAAGCGGCGCAGCTCTGCGCCGACGCGATCGAGCTGGCCCGCGACGCGCATCGCATCCGCTCTGACGACCCCGAAGCCGCCGGCCTGCTCGCACTTCTTCTGCTCACGCATGCCCGCAGGCCCGCGCGCCTGGATCCGGCCGGTGAACTCGTGGAACTCGCGGCCGCCGACCGCAGGCGGTGGGACGTGCGGATGCTCGCTGAAGGCGAGCTGCTCGCCACCCGGGCTCTGACTGTCGGCACAGGTCGCTTCGCCCTGCAGGCCGGCATCGCCGGGCTCCACGCGATCGCGGCGGAGTGGGAGCACACGGACTGGGACGCGATCGCGCGGCTTTACGAAGGGCTCGTCGACCTGTGGCCCTCGCCGTCGTCACGACTGGCACGACTGGTCGCCCGCGGGCACGCTCCCGCCATCGGACCCGAATCGGCGCGGCTGGAGCTGGACGCCGACGAGGCGCTCTTCCGCGGAACCACGGCGGCGCAGGCCTTCGCGGTGCGCGCCGAGCTCGATGTTCAGTGCAGAGATCCGCTCTCGGCGCTCACGGACCTCCACGAAGCGCTCATCCGGACCGAGGACCCAGCCGTGAGGCGGCATCTGGAGCGACGGATCTCCGCGCTCACCGTGTGACGACGACGGAAGTCAGGGCGCCGTCGCCCGGAGCACGAGGGCGATGAGGTCGGCGAGCTCCTGCTGCCGGGGGACCAGAAGGTCGGACCCGTTCACGTCGAGCGAGTTGTTGAAGTACAGGCCGTCGCTGAGCAGCATCACGAGATCAAGGCTCGCAGCGTCGCGGACGTGCGGCCGGATCGCGTTCTCCCACCGGCGGCGTGAGTTCCGCAGTGCCTCGGCCGCGGCGGCCGAGCCTCCCTGCGCGAGTCGCGATGCGGCGATCAGCGCACGGTCGAGAGCCTCGTCCTCCATCACCGATGTGCGGAGGTAGTACGCCACCGGGCCTTCCTCGGCGGTCGTCATCTTCGCGAGATCCGCGTCGTTGAGGGCCTCGAGACGCGCGAGCAGGCCGGCGACGAGCTCGTCTCTGGATCCGAAGTGGTAGAGCAGGCCGCCCTTCGAGACGCCTGCCGCCTTCGCCGTCGCGTCAAGCGTCGCGGTGCGCTCTCCGTCGGCGATGACGATGGCCTCGAAGGCGTCGAGCACGCGTTCACGGGCGAGCGGGGGTCTGGGCATGCGGGCCTCGGAGTCGTTCGGGTGGTGGGGACATCTGTTACTATACCATCTGGACGGTTCAGTTATGGGCCGCGGAGATGTGAGAGGTGCTTCATGGCGCGCACAGCGTCGATTCCCACTGTCAGTGATGCCGTCGAGACCGATGCCCCCCGTGTCGGGGCGAGGGGATGGGCCGCACTCGTCGTGCTGATGCTGCCGGTTCTGCTGGTCTCGGTCGATAACACGGTGCTGAGCTTCGCCCTGCCGGAGATCTCGATCGCGCTGTCGCCGTCTGGCGCTGAGCAGCTCTGGATCATCGACGTGTATCCGCTCGTGCTCGCGGGCCTTCTTGTGACGATGGGGACGATGGGCGACCGCTTCGGCCGGCGGCGGATGCTGCTGATCGGAGCCACCGGATTCGCCGCGGTGTCGGCGCTCGCTGCATTCGCCCCCACCGCGGGTCTGCTGATCGCCGCCCGCGCGCTGCTCGGGTTCTTCGGCGCGATGCTCATGCCGTCGACGCTGTCCCTGCTGCGCTCCATCTTCCAGAACAGGGACCAGCGGCGGCTCGCCATCGCCGTGTGGGCGTCGGCATTCTCCGCCGGGTCTGCGCTTGGTCCTATCGTCGGCGGGTTCCTGCTCGAGCACTACGCATGGGGTGCGGTGTTCCTCGTCGCGGTGCCCGTGCTCATCCCGCTGCTGATCGCCGCACCGCTGCTGGTGCCGGAGAGCCGTGATCCGAATCCCGGGCGGATCGACCCGATCAGCATCCTGTTCTCGATGGGCGCGATGATCCCCGTCGTGTACGCGATCAAGTCCCTTGCGACCGACGGGCCGACGCTCGGCGCCGGTGCGTGGGCGCTGCTGGGGGCCGCGCTGGGCGCACTGTTCGTCCGCCGCCAGCTGCGTGCAGACATCCCGATGCTCGACATGGCGCTCTTCCGCAGGGGAACGTTCTCCGGCGCGATACTCGTGAATCTGCTGAGCGTCGTGGCTCTCGTTGGCTTCCTCTACTTCGTGTCGCAGCATCTGCAACTCGTGCTGGGGCTTTCGCCGATGGTCGCCGGTTTCGCGCTGGTGCCGGGCATGGCGGCCATGATCGTGGCGGGGCTCACGGTGGTTCCGATCTCGCGCCGCGTTCAGCCGCGCGTGCTGATCCCCGCCGCGCTGACGTTCTCGGTCGCAGGTTATCTGCTGGTCGCGTTCACGACGGCCGATCACGGCGTCGTCCCGCTGATCATCGCGTTCGTTGTGCTCGGTCTAGGAATCGGCGCTGCCGAGACCATCTCGAACGAGCTCATCCTCTCGAGCGCTCCGGCCGAGAAGGCGGGAGCCGCGAGCGCAGTGTCCGAGACCGCGTACGAGCTGGGTGCAGTGCTTGGCACGGCGATCCTCGGCGGGATCATCACGGCCTTCTACCGCGGTGCGCTGGTGCTGCCGGAAGGTCTTCCAGCGGAAGCTGCGGATGCGGCGAGGGAGACCCTCGCGGGCGCATACACCGCGGCTTCGGAGCTGCCGGGCGCACTCGGGACGGCACTGTGGGATGCGGCCGCCGCCGCGTTCGGTTCCGGGATCATGGTCACGTCGCTGATCGGTGCGGCGCTCGTGATCGCCGCGGGCGTGATCGCCGCCGTCACACTGCGTTCGACGAACACCGCGGGGTGAGCCCGCTGCGGGGCGTCACGCGGACATCGCGGGTCTCGAGGCGGCGCTACGCTGGATTCGATCCTGAACCGACGATCCCATCGGTGTGCGCGCCGGTTCTTCCCCAGTGCTAGGAGTGTCATGTCGCGTGTCGTCAAGCTTGCCGTCATCCCCGGTGACGGCATCGGCCCCGAGGTCGTCGCAGAAGCCGAGAAGGTCCTCGACGCGGTGACCGCCGGCAGCGGAGTCGTGTTCGACAAGACCCGTTTCTCCCTGGGGGCCGCACGGTTCCTCGAGACGGGCGACACTCTGACCGACGAGGACCTCGCGGCGATCTCCGCGAATGACGCGATCCTTCTCGGCGCCGTCGGCGGCCAGCCCGGCGACCCGCGACTCAAGGACGCGAACATCGAGCGGGGGCTGCTGCTCAAACTGCGCTTCACGCTGGACCACTATGTCAACCTGCGCCCGTCCAAGCTGTTCACGGGAGCTGCCGGCCCGCTGGCGGAGCCCGGCGAGATCGACTTCGTGGTCGTCCGCGAGGGCACAGAGGGGCCCTACGTCGGCAACGGCGGCGCGATCCGCAAGGGCACCCCGCACGAGGTCGCCAACGAGACGAGCGTCAACACCGCTTTCGGTGTCGAGCGCGTGGTGCGATACGCGTTCGACCTCGCCGAGCGCCGCAGCAGAAAGCTCACCCTGGTGCACAAGACCAACGTGCTCGTGCACGCAGGCGCGATCTGGCAGCGCATCGTCAACGAGGTCGCGGCCGAGCACCCCGATGTCGCCGTCGACTACCTGCACGTCGACGCGGCCACGATCTTCCTCGTGACCGACCCCTCGCGCTTCGACGTGATCGTCACCGACAACCTGTTCGGCGACATCCTCACCGATCTCGCAGGCGCCGTCACGGGTGGCATCGGGCTCGCGGCGTCAGGCAACATCAATCCTGACGGGGCCTTCCCGTCGATGTTCGAGCCGGTGCACGGCTCGGCACCGGATATCGCCGGCCAGCAGAAGGCGGACCCGACCGCCGCGATCCTCTCGGTCGCGCTGCTGCTCGATCATCTCGGGCTGAGCGAGGAGTCGGCGCGGGTCAGCGCCGCGGTCGAGGCGGACATCGCGGCCCGCGACGGCGCACGCACGACCGCGGAGATCGGCTCCGCGATCGCTGCGCGTCTCTGATCGACAGGCGTAGGCTGAAACGGCGCGACGACGCGCCCACGCACGAGGAATGGAAGACGAGATGACGACGATCGACGCCGAGACGACTGCAGCTCCGCTGGAGTTCGCGGTGACGAAGAACCTGAACGCGGCGACCCCCGCGCGGGTGGCCGAGGTTCTGGAGAACCCGGGCTTCGGTGTGGTCTTCACCGACCACATGGTCGACATCTGCTGGTCTGCGAAGGGCGGGTGGCACCGGCCGCGCGTGCAGCCCTACGGCCCGATCCCGCTCGACCCCGCGGCATCCGTGCTGCACTACGCGCAGGAGATCTTCGAAGGCATCAAGGCCTACCGGCACGCAGACGGCACTGTGCACACCTTCCGCCCGGACCGCAACGCTGCCCGCATGCAGGCCAGCGCGCGCCGTCTCGCGCTGCCAGAGCTGCCGACCGAGTACTTCATCGAGTCGCTGCGCCAGCTCGTTTCGATCGACGAGCGCTGGGTGCCCTCCGGCGCCGACCAGAGCCTCTACCTGCGGCCGTTCATGTTCGCCAAGGAGGCGTTCCTCGGGGTGCGCGCGGCGCAGAAGGTCGCGTACTACGTGATCGCGAGCCCCGCCGGCGCGTACTTCACCGGTGGCGTGAAGCCCGTTCGGATCTGGCTCTCGGAGGACTACGCTCGTGCGGGTCGCGGCGGAACAGGCAAGGCGAAGACCGGCGGCAACTACGCGTCGAGCCTGCTCCCACAGGCCGAGGCCTATGCGAAGGGATGCGACCAGGTCGTGTTCCTCAATGAGAACCGCGATGTGGAGGAGCTCGGCGGCATGAACGTCGTGTTCGTCTTCAAGGACGGCCGCGTCGTGACCCCCGAATCCGACAGCATCCTCGAGGGGATCACGCGCGATTCGCTCCTGCAGCTCGCGCAAGACCGCGGCTACACCGTCGAGAAGCGTCCGATCTCGATCGACGAGTGGCGCGAGGGCGTCGCATCCGGAGACATCGTCGAGGTCTTCGCCTGCGGCACGGCTGCCGTGGTCACCCCGATCGGCGCGCTGGTCGGCACCGACTTCGAAGAGCCTCAGCCTCTCGGCGAGCTCGCGCTGTCGCTGCGCGAAGAGCTCACCGACATCCAGTACGGGCGCCGCGAAGACAAGCACGGCTGGCTCGTCCGTCTCGTCTGAACAGAGGGCTGAGTAGGCTGGACGGGTGAAGATCGCACGATTCAGCCACGACGACGCCATCATGTACGGGATCGTCGACGAGTCCGACCTGGTCGTGCTCGCCGGCGACCCGATGTTCGCCGGTTACGAGCCCACAGGACAGCGGATCCCCCTGGCGGATGCCGCGCTGCTCGCGCCGGTCATCCCGCGCTCGAAGGTGGTCTGCGTCGGCAAGAACTACCACGACCACGCTGCCGAGATGGGCGGTGTGGCCCCCGAGGAGCCCCTGCTGTTTCTGAAGCCGAACACCTCTGTCATCGGGCCCGGGGACTCGATCGTGCGTCCTTCGCTCTCGCAGCAGACCGAGTACGAGGGTGAGCTCGCCGTCGTGATCGGCAAGATCGCGAAGAACGTCACGGCGGCGGACGCGCTGACCTACGTGCTGGGATACACGATCGCGAACGACGTCACGGCACGCGATCTGCAGCGCAAGGACGGGCAGTGGTCGCGCGCCAAGGGCTTCGACACCTTCTGCCCGCTCGGTCCGGTGATCGAGACGGACTTCGATCCGGCATCCGCCACGGTCGAGACCCGTGTGAACGGTGAGGTGCGCCAGCACGCTCCGCTGACCGACATGATCCACTCCGTCGCGTCGATCATCGAATACGCGTCAGCGGTGTTCACGCTGCTTCCCGGAGACGTGATCCTCACCGGCACGCCGGCGGGCGTCGGCGCCTTCGACGCGGGCGACGTCGTCGAGGTCGAGATCTCGGGCCTCGGCATCCTGCGCAACCCCGTTCGCGACGCGCGGTGACCACGCTCGCGCCCGAGCAGCAGGCAGCCGTTCAGCGGCGAACCGTCGTGGTCCTGTCCGCGGGGCAGGTGCTCGGCGGCATCGCCTTCGGCGCGACCGTGTCGCTCGGGGCGCTGCTCGCGGCCGACCTCTCCGGAGACGACGGCCTGTCCGGGCTGGCCACAGCATCCGTGACCCTGGGCCCTGCGCTCTGCTCGATCCCGCTCGCCCGGCTGGCCGCGCGCGTCGGACGCCGCCGCGCGCTCACCCTCGGCAACATCTTCGCCCTCGTCGGCATCATGATCGTCGTGCTCGCGGTGTCGCTGCGCATCTTCCCGCTGCTGCTTCTGGGCACGCTGACGATCGGCGCCGGCAACGCGGGAAACCTCCAGTCGAGGTTCGCAGCGACCGACCTCGCCGCCCCCGAGCACCGGGGGCGCGACCTGTCGATCGTGGTGTGGTCGACGACGATCGGGGGAGTGGCGGGGCCGCTGCTGCTCGCTCCGGGAGAGCTGGTCGGGCATGCGATCGGCATGCCGCCGCAGACCGGCTCCTATGCCTTCTCATTCGTCGCGCAGTGCCTCGCGCTGGTGCTGTACCTGGTCGCTCTTCGGCCTGACCCGCTTCTGACCGCTCAGCAGCTCGCACGGGCGGCCGCGGCCGTCACCGGCATCGTTCGGGAAGACCGGCCGGTCGTGGCGCGGTATGCGATCTTCGCGGTCGCGGGCTCGCACGTCGTGATGGCCTCTGTCATGGCGATGACACCCGTGCATCTGTCGCACATGGCGCATGAGATGCATGGAGTGCAGACGACTCCGGCCGATGTGTCGGCGCTGGTCGGCGTCACGATCGCTCTGCACGTCGGCGGCATGTATGCGCTGTCGCCGGTGTTCGGCATTCTCGCCGACCGCCTCGGTCGCCTGCGCGTGGTGCTGCTCGGCCAGGTGCTGCTCGGCGGAGCACTGACCTTCGCGGTGTTCGCCAACGGCCAGGCATGGGGAGTCATCGTCGCTCTCATCCTGCTGGGACTCGGCTGGAGCGCGGCGACGGTCGCGGGCGCGGCACTGCTCACCGAGTCGAGCGCGCCCGAGCTGCGCACCCGTCGTCAGGGGCGCAGCGACTCGCTCATGAGCCTGTGCGCCGCGGGCGGCGCCGTGCTCGCCGGCGTGATCCTGTCGAACTTCCAGTACGCGGGGCTCGGGATCGCAGCATCCGTGATCGTCGTCGCGATCGTGGCGCTCTCGCCGCTGGGGAGAGTGCGCGCCCAGTAGAATCGAGGGGCTATGGCTACTCCTCACCCCCTCACCACGACCGCTAGTGGTGCCGACGTCCGCGTCCGCTTCTGCCCGTCTCCGACCGGCCTGCCGCACGTCGGCATGGTCCGCACCGCCCTCTACAACTGGGCGTACGCGCGTCACACCGGCGGCAAGATGGTGTTCCGCATCGAGGACACCGACGCCGCGCGCGACAGCGAGGAGAGCTTCCGCCAGCTCGTCGACGCGCTCACCTGGCTCAAGATCGACTGGGACGAGGGCGTCGAGGTCGGCGGACCGCACGAGCCGTACCGTCAGTCGCAGCGTCACGACATCTACCGGGGCGTGATCGACAAGCTCGTCGCCAGCGGCGCGCTGTATGAGAGCTACTCGACCGCGGAGGAGATCGACGCCCGCAACGAGGCCAACGGCCGCGCCAAGCAGCTCGGCTACGACAACTTCGACCGCGACCTCACCGACGAGCAGAAGGCCGCGTTCCGCGCCGAGGGGCGTCAGCCCGCACTGCGTCTGCGCGTGCCGGATGAAGATCTCACGTACGTCGACCTCATCCGCGGCGAGGTGACCTTCCCGGCCGGATCCTTCCCCGATTTCGTGGTGGTTCGGCCCAACGGCATCCCGCTGTACACCTTCGTGAACCCGGTCGACGACGCGCTCATGGGAATCACGCACGTGCTGCGCGGCGAGGACCTCATGCCGTCGACGGCTCGGCAGCTCGCGCTGTACGCCGCGCTGATCGACGCGGGCGTGACCACGTTCGTCCCGCGTTTCGCGCACATGCCGCTGGTGCTGGGAGAGACGGGCAACAAGAAGCTCTCCAAGCGCGACCCGCAGGCCGACCTGTTCCTGCACCGTGAGCGCGGCTTCATCCACGAGGGGCTCCTGAACTACCTCGCGCTGCTGGGCTGGTCGATCGGGCACGACCGCGACGTGTTCTCGCTCGAGGAGTTCACCGAGGCGTTCGACATCGTCAACGTGAACCCGAACCCGGCTCGCTTCGATCAGAAGAAGGCCGAGTCGATCAACGGAGACCACATCCGGATGCTCGACGAGAAGGACTTCGCCGAGCGGATCGTGCCCTACCTCGCTGCCGCGGGCCTCTTCGACGAGCCGACCCACGAGCAGCTCGTGCTGGCCTTCCGCGCGGCACCGCTGATCCAGGAGCGCGTGCAGCTGCTGGGCGAAGCACCGGGCATGCTCGGCTTCCTCTTCACCGACGACGTCTCCTATGAGGCCGATGGGCTCAAGGGTCTTCCCGCGAATGCTGCGGAGGTTCTCGACGCATGTGTCGCAGCACTCGAGCCGGTCGCCGAGTTCACCCCGGAGAAGATCCAGGATGCTCTCGCCGCAGCGCTCATCGACGGACTGGAGCTCAAGCCCCGCGTCGCCTACGGACCGCCGCGCGTCGCGATCACCGGTCGCCGGGTGTCGCCGCCGCTGTTCGAGTCGATGGAGCTGCTCGGCAAGGACGAATCGCTGCGGCGCCTGCGGGCGCTGTCGGAGCATCTCGCCGGCTGAATCGTCGTCTGATGCAGGTCAAGGGGTTGCCCGGTCGGGTAACCCCTTGACTTATATGTTGCCGGTCGCTACTTTTTAGAAACCGGTTTCTAGAGACGCATCGGTCGCAGAGTGCGGCGGATCCGGCCTTCGCTCCGACGTGACCATCGGGGCGATCACGCACGCCCAGACGGCGTCATGTCTGTGCGCCGTGGCGGTTCCCGCGAGTCTCACGAGAGGTATGTGCAATGGTGCACTTCACACCCAGATCCGTTCCATCGCGGCGCGTCGGCGCGCTATGCGTCTCGGCGCTCGCCCTGCTGATCGCCGTGCCGACGACGACGGGTGCCTCCGCGGCGCCCATTCCCGGCGCCGCTCTGCTGCACGACATGGGCGCGCCGGCGACGGCATCCGCCGACGGCCCCGTGTGGTCACCCGTCGCGACGGGCTTCGCCTCAGTGCCGACAGCAGAACATCCCGATGGCACCACCGGCGGTGCGGCAGGTGAAACCGTCGTCGTCAGGGACGCCGACGCCCTCGCGGCCTCCGCCGCCAGCGAGGGACCGCTCACGATTCTCGTCGCCGGCGAGATCAACGTCGGCGACGGCGGCATGATCACCGTGACCGACGACAAGACGATCGCGGGCACGGCATCCGGCGGGGAGATCGTCGATGGCGGCCTGTTCGTGAACCATGCCAGCAACGTGATCATCCGCAACCTCACCTTCCGCGACTCTTTCATCGCGGGTGATTGGGACGGCAAGTCGCCGGAGAACGACAACGACGGTATCCGCATCGACACGTCCGATCACGTGTGGATCGATCACAACGAGTTCGCCCGCATCGGTGACGGCCAGCTCGACATCCGCAAGGACTCGACGGCGGTGACGGCCTCGTGGAACTACTTCCACGACCACAACAAGACTCTCGGCGTCGGGTGGACGTCCAACCTCGTCACGACGCTGACTCTGCATCACAACCGCTTCTCGAACGTTCATCAGCGCAACGGCAGCATCGACAACGTCGCCTACGGGCACGCCTACAACAACTGGCTCTCCGGGGTCAGCTCTTACGGAATGAACTCTCGCGGCGGTTCGACGATGCTCGTCGAGTCGAGCGTGTTCGAGCACGCGAGGCAGCCCCTCCTTGTCGCCGACACCGCACGGCTGCACCAGCGCGACAACATCTTCACGGACGTGTGGCAGTCGACCTCGGCGGAGACCGGACCGACGTTCGAGGCGACCGAGTTCTACGACTACTCGGCCGACCCCGTCGAAGACGTGGTGGATCTTCTCACTCGCTTCTCGGGAACGACGAAGACCGCATCCCGGGAGCAGATCGACAAGCAGGTGACGGTTGCCCAGGACGGCTCCGGCGACTACCTCTCCCTCCACGCCGCCGTCGGCGCCGCGTCGCGTGCCGACCACGCTGTCGAGATCGTCGTGGAGGCCGGCGTCTACCGCGAAGTCGTATCGGTCTGGCCCGGGGCGGAGGGCCTCACCATCCGGGGTGCGACGGGCGATCCCGCCGATGTGGTCATCACCTACGACAAGATGCCCGCACTGACCGTGCACGCCGATGGCGTGACGCTCGACGACCTCACGATCGAGAACTCGACCGGCGCCGAGTACGCGTTCGTCGACTCCGGCGAGGGGACGGCCCTCGACGATGTGACCATCATCGGCGAGCAGCTGAAGGGAGATCCGCGATGACCGCCCACGACGTCCGCGGGACGAAGAGCTCGGCAGGCGCCGCTCGAATGGGCCGCGCCTCATTCCTCCGGATCGCCGCCACCGCTGTCGCGGGGCCCGTGCTCGCCCTCGGGCTGTTCGCACCGGTGGCGCACGCCGACGACGTCACCGCCGACCCTGCGGCAGCGGGCGCGGCGCTCCTGGAGCGCATCGGCGCGCCCGCCGATGTCACGGCCGACGGCCCCGTGTGGTCGCCGATCGCGACGGGCTTCGCATCGACCCCGACCGCCGACCTGCCGCACGGCACGACCGGCGGCATCGGCGGCGACACGGTGGTGGTCAGGGATGCCGCAGCCCTCAGGGAGTACGCCGCGAGCGATGGACCGCTGACGATCCTCGTGAAGGGCGAGATCGTCGTGGGGGACGGCAGCATGATCACGGTCTCGGATGACAAGACCGTCGCCGGCGTAGGTGCCAAGTCGGGGATCGTGGGCGGAGGTCTGTACATCGATCACGCGAGCAACGTGATCGTGCGGAATCTCACTTTCCGTGACTCCTACATCCCGGGAGACTGGGACGGCAAGTCGCCGGAGAACGACAACGACGGCATCCGCGTCGACACCTCGGACCACGTCTGGATCGACCACAACATGTTCACCCGGATCGGAGACGGGATGACCGATCTGCGCAAGGACTCCACGGCGCTGACCCTCTCGTGGAACGTCTATCGCGATCACAACAAGGCGATCGGCGTCGGCTGGACGCCGAACGTCGTGACGACGCTCACGATGCACCACAACCTGATCTCGAACACGTACCAGCGCAACGCCAGCATCGACAACGTCGCCTACGCGCACCTCTACAACAACCATGTCGAGGGGTTCGGGCAGTACGGCACGATGTCGCGGGGCGCGTCGCGGATACTCGTCGAGTACAGCAGCTATGCGCATGGTGAGGATGCGATCGTCGCGAAGGATGCGGCATCCCAGGTGCAGTCGCGCGGGAACAGCTTCACCGACATCCGCGGTCTGAAGCAGAACACCGGACCGGCCTTCGAGGCGAGCGACTTCTATTCGTACGCCGTCGATCCCGTGGCCGATGTCGAGGCGATCGTGAAGTCGTTCGCCGGACCCGTCGGTCCGCCCGAGAGCATTCCCCGCACGGTCACCGTCGCGCTCGACGGAACCGGCGACTTCGCGTCTGTCGGCGCCGCGCTCGGCGCCGCGTGGCGGGTCGACCATCCGGTCGACATCGTGATCGAGCCCGGCATCTACCGTGAGGTGGTGCGTGTGTGGCCCGGACTCGACGACGTCACGCTCCGCGGATCGACAGGCGATGCCGCGGACGTCGTGATCACGTACGACGTCGCAGCGGGGCAGAAGAAGTTCTACGGCACCGGGACGTTCGGTCACACGGGGTCGCCCACGGTGTCGGTGCTCGCGGACGACGTCACGCTGAAGGACATCACGATCGAGAACGCCTATGACGAGGCGGCGAACGGAGGCAGCCAGGCGCTGGCCCTGCGCACCTCCGGCGATCGGATCGTGCTCGAGGGGGTGCGACTCCTCGGCAACCAGGACACGTTCCTGGCTGATGCGGGGAAGGGCTCCCGCGTGTATGTCACCGGCTCGTACGTCGAGGGCGACGTGGACTTCATCTACGGTGGCGGCACCCTCGTCGTCGAGGACTCCGAGATCCACTCGCTGGATCGCGGATCGAGTGCTGTCAACGGCTACGTCGCGGCGCCGGCGACGGTGCCCGGATCGCGCGGCTTCCTCTTCGTCGGCAGCCGGTTCACCTCGGATGCGGCGGACGGAACCGTGTTCCTCGGCCGCCCATGGCACCCGAGCAGCAACCCCGGCGTCGAACCGTCGATGCTCGTGCGCGACTCCTGGCTCGGAGCGCACATCGGCACGCCGGCGTGGTCGGACATGAGCGGATGGTCGTGGCGCGACGACGACCTGGTCGAGTTCGGCAATGAGGGCCCGGGAGCCGTGAACGCGGGGGAGGAGGTCGATGGTCGTCCTCAGCTGAGCGATGACGCGGCCGCCGAGCGCACGCGCGAGACCTACCTGTCGGGTGACGACGGCTGGGCTCCCTGGCGCTGACGCGGGGCAGCGGCGGCGGGCTCTTGCACGAGTCCGCCGCCGCGTTGCGTGCCGTTGCATATGCTCCGGACGAGTGCAACCCGGTGGAAGCTTCCTCGTCCATCCCGTAGCTTCGCCGGAAACCGAAGAGGAGGCAGAGATGGAAGACGATCTGGTGCGCTCGGTGCCCGCGCTCGAGCTGGCGCGGTATCTGGGTCTCTGGTACGAACAGGGCCGACTGCCGCTGCGGTTCGAAGACGATGAGGCGCGGGATGTGACAGCCGAGTACTCGCTCGCCGAGGACGGAACCGTGACCGTCGACAACCGATGTCTCGACAGGAACGGCGAGCCCCAGCGTGCACTCGGCCAGGGGATTCCCGATCCGGAGCACCCCGGGCGACTCCGCGTGTCGTTCCTGCCGGAGAAGCTGCGGTGGCTGCCGTTCACGCGCGCCGACTACTGGGTGCTCCGAGTGGACGACGACTACCGGCATGCGCTCGTCGGGACACCCGATCACCGCTACCTGTGGCTGCTGTCGCGGGAGGCGCAGGCCGACCCCGCGGCGGCGGAGAGCTTCCTGCAGACCGCGCGCGACCAGGGATTCGACCTCGAAGCGTGGATCCGCACGCCGCAGTCGGGTGCGGTGGTCTCCTTCTGAGTCGATCCGACGGCGGCGCATGCGCCACGCGCGGGCTGCGCGTGCTGATTTGGCTCCGGGGTGCCGTTCGGGTAAGGTTGAATCTCGGTGCGAGGCTCCGGTTTCGCCCTTGGGGTATGGTGTAATTGGCAACACGGCGGTTTCTGGTTCCGTTGTTCTTGGTTCGAGTCCAGGTACCCCAGCAAGACGAAAACCCCCGGTCATCCGGGGGTTTTGTCGTTACGGCAGAAGTACCGCCGACGGGGTCAGTCGGCGGAGCCGCGGGCTGCGATCAAGGCTCGGACTGCCGCGACAGCCTCGTCCACCGTGCTCCCGCGTCCGACTGCGAGGCCGATGAGGAATGTGGTGACCGGCCCCGCGGGGCGCACCACCTCGTGTGCGATCTCGCGCGTGACATCCAGCAGCAGGCCGGTCGGAACCTCGCCGGGATCCACTCCGAGCTCCGTAGCTGCCCCGAGCACCCAGGTCTCGAGGTCTGAGGGGGACTCTGTCATGGTGTCGTCCTTCTGGTCGGTCGTCGGCTCCGCGGTCGTCGGATGCGCTCTTCGATACTCCTCGATCGCCTCCCATGTGTCGAGATCTGCTGCGGCGTCGCCGACGGGAACGGTCCGCAGCCTCACATGGGAGAGCAGCTCACGCATCGAGACTCCGTCTGCGTCGCCCACCGCGCGGGCGGCGCGACGCAGCGCGGCGAGGCGGTAGCGTCCCGCAAGCCACTGCGTGCGCCCTGCGGCATCGGTCGCCACGATGCCGTCGACGTCGGCAGGGAGCGGCTCCGCGTCGAGCAATCGCACGAGACGCACCGCGTCCGGGAGATCGGCCGCGAGCACCAGCACCTCTTCAGCGGCGACATCAGGCTCGAGAGCGTTCAGCCCCGCGATCAGCGCAGCCGCGGGCCCGCCGAAGGGCGGCTCCTCGCGCGTCCAGCTGATGCGCTCGTCGTCGATCTCGAAGGGGCCGCCGACGAGCACGACCGGTCGGCGCGCGGCTGCGGCGTCCAGAGCGTGCTCGATGAGCCGACGCCCGGCCACCGGCACCATCGGCTTGTCCGCGCCGCCGAGGCGTCGTGCGCGGCCCCCGGCGACGATGATCGCCGGGCCAGCGCCGGCGATCATAGGAGCATCACCGACACACGGTCGCCCTCGGCCACGGCGGCCACCTCAGCCGGGATGATCGCGAGGGCGTCGGCGAGGGCGAGGGACGAGATCGGATGGAAGCCGTTGCCCTCGGTGGCTGGACGCACATCCTCCCCGTCGAGAACCACGGGGATGACCTGCGTCTTGCCCGCGCGCACTCGCCACGACCCCTTCGCGGACGCCGTCATCCGCCGCCGTTCTCTGTCGCGGAATCCCGCGAGCGCACGCAGTGCGGGGCGCGCGAAGATCTCGAACGACACGGCCATGCCGAGCGGGGAACCGGGCAGGCAGAAGATGAGCGTCCCCTCGTGCACGCCGAAACCCTGCGGCTTGCCCGGCTGCATCGACACACTGTCGAAGCGGATGCGGTATTCCGGCGCCAGTACCGCTTTGACGACATCGAAAGACCCGACGCTGGCACCGCCGGTGAGGACGACGACGTCGGAGGCCGGAAGCACATCAGTCAGCGCGGCACGCAGGACGTCCGGATCGTCGGGAACCGAATGCACGGCCGCGACGGCCCCGCCCGCGGCGGAGATCCCGGCCGCGAGGAGGACCGAGTTCGACTCGGGGATCTGTCCGCGCCGCGGAGTCGAGGCCGGCTGCACGAGTTCGCTTCCGGTGGAGATCACGGCGACGCGCGGGACCGAGCCCGCGATCACCTCGTCGTACCCGCACGACGCGATCGCCGCGAGCTGCCACGAGCGGAGTTCGGCGCCGGCCGGGACGACGATCTCTCCCGCCCTGCGGTCCTCGCCGGCACGCCGGATATGCGCTCCCGGCTCAGGGGCGGTCAGCACGGTGATGCGCGGGGGAGCGTCCTGCCGCACCGCCGTCCCGAGATCGGTGTGCTCGAGCGGCACCACGGCATCCGCAGCGGTCGGTACGGGGGCACCGGTCATGACCCGAGCCGCCTCACCCGGGCCCAGCGCGGGATCCTCTGAGGAGCCGGCCGGCAGGTCGGCGACCACTCTGAGCACGGCGCCGGCGACGGCATCCGCCATCCGCACCGCATAGCCGTCCATCGCCGAGCAATCGAACAGCGGGAGCGGCCAGCGACTGCGCACATCTGCGGCGAGTGCCCGGCCGAGCGCAGCCGAGAGCGGGATGCGTTCGACGGGGAGCGGCGTCACCGCATCGAGGATCCGCAGACGATGCTCGTCGATCGTGATCATGCGCGCGGAGGCCGGGAGACGGGTGCCGAGGACGACATGGGTCAACGCTATCCGCTCGCGCGCACGGAGTACGCCGTCCGCCCGGAGTATGTCGACAGGCACCGGGAATCGTGACGAACACGGCGGGCACGAGTAGGGTCGGCATCGTGGGCAGGATCACGACGCGACGACCGGTACTCCGCATCGCCGCGGGACAGAGTTCCGATCGGCGTGCCGACACGCTCGCGGTCGAGGAGCCGCTCGAGATCCGGATCGGCGGCGCGCCGCTGGCGGTGACGATGCGCACGCCGGGCCACGATGTCGAGCTCGCGGCAGGATTTCTCGTCTCCGAGGGGATGATCGGCGGCGCAGGCGAGTTCCGCTCGGCCATCCACTGCGGCGGACCGGGCAGCGGAGGAGATGAGAACACCTACAACGTGCTCGATGTGACCCTCGGCGAGGGAGCGCGGATGCCGACGGCGGATGACGCCCGGCGGTTCTACACGACCAGCTCCTGCGGCGTGTGCGGCAAGGCCAGTATCGATGCGGTCTCGACGGTCTCGCGCTTCGACGTCGCAGGCGACCCGCTCGAGATCGACGATCGCTGGATCACCGCGCTGCCCGACCGGCTGCGCGCCGGACAGGAGGCGTTCCGGAAGACCGGTGGCCTTCATGCTGCGGCGCTCTTCGACGGCAGCACGGGGGAGATGCTCGTGCTGCGCGAGGACGTGGGGCGGCACAACGCCGTCGACAAGGCCGTCGGCTGGGCTCTGCTGAGCGGACGACTTCCTCTGGGCGGGACGGTTCTGCAGGTCTCCGGCAGGGCGAGCTTCGAGCTCGTGCAGAAAGCGGTCATGGCGGGTATCCCCGTGCTCTCCGCGGTGTCGGCCCCTTCGTCGTTGGCGGTCGAGCTCGCGGAGAGCTCTGGGCTCACCCTCGCGGGTTTCGTACGAGGGCAGACGATGAACGTCTACGCACACGCACAGCGGATCAGGATCACGCGGAGCTCAGTGAGGTCCGCAGCCGACGAGGAGGCGATGATCGATGAGCACTGAGGAACAGGGGCGGCAGGGACTGGCGTTCGGGTTGCTCCCGGCAGAGCCGCGTCAGGGCGGCTACGGGCCGCGAACCGATCGCCCCTGGTCGCGCAAGCCGTACCGCCATCCCGCCGCGGGATGGGGTGCTGCGGCATCCGTCGGCCGGGTGGTGCTGCGCGAGCGCGAACTCGTCGCCGGTCCGCTCGCGATGCTGAAGATGAACCACCCGATCTCGGGCTACGACTGCCCCGGCTGCGCCTGGCCCGACGACCTCGGCAACCTCAAGCTCGACATCTGCGAGAACGGCGTCAAGCACGTCACGTGGGAGATGACACGCAAGCGGGTCGACCGGGCGTTCTTCTCGGCGCACACCGTGTCCGAGCTCGCGGACTGGACGGATTTCGATCTCGAGGATCAGGGCCGTCTGACCGAGCCCATGACCTACGACTCCGAGACCGATCGCTACGTGCCGATCTCCTGGGACGACGCGTTCGCTCTGATCGGCGACGAGCTGCGGGGACTTGCCAGCCCCGACGAGGCCGCCTTCTACACATCGGGAAGGCTCAGCAACGAGGCGACCTTCCTCTATCAGCTGATGGTGCGCGAGTACGGGACGAACAACCTCCCCGACTGCTCCAACATGTGCCACGAGGCGTCGGGGCGCGCGCTGAACGCCTCTATCGCCACCGGCAAGGGGACGGTCGACCTGCACGACTGGGAGCAGTGCGACGCACTGTTCGTGCTCGGCGTGAATGCGGCATCCAACGCCCCTCGCATGCTGACAGCGCTTTCGGATGCCGTTCGCCGGGGCGCGCAGGTCGTCCACGTGAACCCTTTGATCGAGGCCGCGGCCACCCGCACGATCGTCCCGCATGAGTTCGTCGACATGGCTCGCTTCAAGAGCACGGATACCGGCACGATGAACCTGCAGGTGCGCCCTGGTGGGGATCTGGCGCTCATCCGCGGCATGGCCAAGGTCGTGTTCGAGAGGGCGCAGACCGATCCGGGTGCTCTCGACAGCGCTTTCCTCGATCGGTACACGAACGGGTTCGACGACTACCGGATGCTGGTCGAGGCGACCCAGTGGCCCGACCTCGTCCGCCAGTCGGGACTGTCCGAGGCCCGGATCCGCGCCGCTGCAGAGATCTACCTCGCCTCCGAACGCACCGTCATCAGCTGGTGCCTGGGCGTGAGCCAGCACGAGCACGGCGTCGACACGGTCCGTGAGATCGTGAACCTGCTGCTGCTCCGCGGCAACATCGGCCGCCCGGGAGCGGGGCCCTCGCCGATCCGCGGCCACAGCAACGTGCAGGGCAACCGCACGTGCGGCATCGACCACCGGCCGCCGGCCTGGACCGACCGCCTCGCCGAGGTGTGTGAGATCGAGCCGCCCCGCCATCCGGGGCTCGACACCGTCAAGACGATCCGGGCCATGAACGACGGATCCGTGAAGGTGTTCGTCGGGATGGGCGGGAACTTCGTGCTGGCCGCACCCGATACCGCCTTCACAGCCGAGGGTCTGCGTCGCTGCCGGCTCACCGTGCAGGTGAGCACGAAACTGAACCGCAGTCATCTGGTGCACGGCGAGAAGGCGCTGATCCTGCCGTGCCTCGGCCGCACCGAGCGGGATGAGCAGACTGGCGGGCTGCAGGGCGTGACGGTCGAGGATGCGATGAGCATGGTCCATCTGTCGATCGGGCGCAAGCAACCGGCATCCGCTCACCTGCTCTCGGAGCCCGCGATCATCGCGGGCATGGCCAAGGCGACGCTGCCGGACACGCGCACCCCGTGGGACGCGTACATCGCCGACTACGACCGCATCCGCGATGTGATGGCCCGGGTGCTCCCCGGCTTCGAGGGATTCAACGAGCTGGTCCGCGAACCGCACGGATTCCGGATTCCGCAGGGGGCCCGTGAGAGGGAATTCGGCACCGCGTCCGGCCGGGCCGAGTTCTCGCACGCACCGCTGCCCGATGTGATCCCGGCCGACTCCGAGACGCTCGTCCTCCAGACGGTCCGCTCGCACGACCAGTGGAACACGACCATCTACTCCAACGACGACCGCTATCGCGGGGTGAAGAACATCCGCGAGCTCATCTTCATGCACGCCGACGACATGCGGGTCCGCGGCATCGCGGACGGCGACATGGTCGACATCGTGTCGACGTCGAAAGACGGCTCCACTCGCTCGCTGCGCGCGTTCCGCGCGGTGACCTACGATCTGCCCCGCGGAAGCGCTGCGGGCTACATGCCCGAGATGAACGTGCTGATCGGCCACCGCGACTACAGCGAGCAGAGCGACCAGCCGCTCATGAAGAGCCTGCGGGTGACGGTGCGGCCGTCTCGGTGAGAGAAGCTCGATCCCTCAGCCGGAGGTCGTGCTTGCACTGGTGCCGCACTCGCCGATGAAGCCGAGGTAGCACACGGCCTCATGCGTCTGCGCCGGTGTGTAGTCGTCGTTCGAGACCTCGCGTGTCGCGCGCTCGGCGGTCTGATGCAGGCCGCCGTAGCCGCCGAGCGTCTCGACGTAGTAGCCGTCTCCGTCCTGCGCCTTCATCTGCTCGATCATGTCGGCATAGTCCGTGCAGACGGCCGAGCCGTTCTCGGTGAGGCTGACTCCGCTGCACGCCGCGTTGTACGAAGCCACATAGAGGTTGGTGCAGTCGGTCCAGTCCTCGTTCACCCAGCACGGGTTGATCTCGTCCATGGTGACGTCGTACAGGCCGGTGTCGTACTCCTCCGTGTGGAACGTCTCCGGGTGCTCCGGCACGTCGATGGCCGTCCAATGGCGCGCGGTCGTGAAGGCGAAGACCACGGTTCCGATCACGGCGAGGACCAGCACGAGCACGATGGACAGGATGACCCACAGGACGGTGTGCTTCTTCTTCGGAGCGGCTGCCGTCGCGGCGTCCGCCGCGAAGCCCGGATACACCGCGGTCGCCGTCGCGAAGGCGGCGGTCTCGGCGGGCTGCCCGCCGGTACCGGAGATCGCGGCCGTGCCCGGGTACGGTGCGGGGGCGACCACGTACTCGGCAGGGGGAACGGATGCCGCCTGGGTCGAGAGCCAGTACGAGTACCAGGCCTGGGCGGTCGCGGGCTCTGCGTGGACGGCGCGCGCCTCGGCGTCGGTCAGATGGATGCCCATCGCGCTGCGCTGATCGGAGTTCAGCAAGAAGTTCGAGAACTCCTCGAATGATGTGGCCATACTGAGGATGATTCCAGACGAGCGGGCTCGGGGAAAGCGAGCGATGTCGGCGGCATCCGGGAGAATGCTCTGGTGGTCGGGATGAGAAGCTTCTGGAACGCGCTGCCCTCTGAAGGGCGCTGGCTGCTGTCGACGGTGGCGGTGCAGACGCTCGGACGAGGCATGACGCTGCCGTTCACGATCATCTACCTGCATGAGGTGCGCGGATTCGACCTCGGATTCTCCGGCGCTCTCATGAGCCTCATCGCGATCACGGGGCTCGTCGTCACCGGACCCGGCGGCACCCTCATCGATCGCCTGGGCGCCAGGCGCGTCCTGATCGCCGGGCTGATCGCGATGATCGCGGGATGCGCACTGCTCGCCTTCGCCACGCATCCGCTGGTGGCGACGATCGCGGTCATGCTGATCGGCGTGAACTTCGGGGTCTCATGGCCCGGGTTCAACGCTCTGATCGCCACAGTGGTCGACGGCGAGGTGCGCCAGCAGTACTTCGGGATCAACTTCGCACTGGTCAACCTCGGCATCGGCGTCGGGGGCGTCATCGGCGGGTTCTTCGTGAACGTCGACGAGCCCGCCACGTTCACGGCGATCTTCCTGATCGACGCCATCACCTGCCTGGTGCCCCTCGGCCTGCTGCTGGGACCGCTCCGGCACGTGCGGACGCAGCCGGCGGCAGACGACACTGCAGAAGAGCACGGCGGATACCGCGAGATCCTGCGCCGGCCCGCGGTGCTCTGGATCACCGCGCTCACCTTCCTCTCCGTGTTCATCGGCTATGGCCAGATGGAAGCCGGATTCCCTGCGTTCGCGCGCCAGGTCGCAGAGGTGTCCACCCGGGTCGTCGGCATCTCGTTCGCGGTGAACACCGCGGTGATCGTGCTGTTGCAGTTCGCGGTGCTGAAGCTCATCAGCGGGCGGCGGCGCACCCGGGTCATGCAGGTCATGGCGCTGATCTGGGCGGCCTCCTGGGTTCTGCTCGGCGGTGCCGGACTCCTCCCGGGAACTCTCGCCGCCGCGGTCGGAGTCATCGCCTACATGGGCGTTTTCGCCTTCGGCGAGACCATGCTGCAGCCGACGGTGCCGGCGATCTACAACGACCTCGCGAGCGACCGCACTCGCGGGCGCTACAACGCGATCAACTCCGCGGCGTTCCAGGGCGGTGCGATCACCGGTCCCCTCGTGGCAGGTGTCATGCTGGGCGAGGGGCGCAGCGGCTGGTTCATCGGCGCGATGGTCGCGGGCGCCGTCCTGGTCTGCGTGCTCGCCTTCGTGCTCGAGCGCGTGCTCGCTCCCGCAGCCAACGGCGTGGCCGTCGAGGTCTGAGCGAGCATCTCCATCGTTCGGATGAGAGACGAGGCCGCACCGCCGCCTAGGCTTCGATCATGCCCCTCGAATCCATGTTCCTCCGCCTTGACCGCATCGCCGGCGGGCGTCAGGCAGGTTACGCGATCGACGAGGCGTCACGACGGCATCCGAAGACGGTCCGCGCGTTCACCTGGATCATCTGGCTTCTCGTCGCCGAACTGGCGCTCGGCGCGGGCGCTGTGGTCGTCGCCCTCGTGCTGGCGGTCGGCGGCGACGCGGTGCCGTTCAGCGTGTGGATGCGCACAGTTGTCGTGCTCGGCATGACGGCGACGCTGTTCTACTTCGCCTGGCGCGCATCGCTGGGCTGGCGGTGGGCGTACCTGAGGCTCCGGCTCTTCGCGCAGATCTTCCCCGTCATCACTCTCGTGCTCGCCGCGATCCCTGGGCTGTATCCCGTGTGGATGGTGACCGAGCAGATCGTGTTCAGTCTCATCATGATCGGCATCGCCGATTTCCTCACCAGCGATCACATGCGCGCGACGTTCGCGGCACCGCCGCGAACACAGCCATAGCAGGTGGTGCTCCGGCGCGCCACGCCCTCCATCCCTGCAGGCCGATGAGGCAGAGTCGTCGACGAGCAGAGGAGAGCTGATGGCGAGTCTGGTGAGGGTGATCCCGGGGGAGGACCTCGGCTTCCGCCGGGTGCGCTCGGGTTCCGGTTTCCGTTATGTCGATGCGGACGGCACGCCGGTCTCCGCAGCGGATCGGGAGCGGATCCAGGACCTCGTGATCCCTCCTCGATGGACCGACGTCTGGATCGCTGCCGACCCGCTGGCGCACATCCAGGCCGTCGGCACGGACGACGCCGGTCGCCGACAGTATCTGTATCACCCGCTCTGGCGAGCGGGCAGGGATCGCCGGAAGTTCTCCCGCGCTCTGCGCCTGGCGGAAGCGCTGCCGTCGGCGCGGCGCCGCGTGACGAAGGCGCTGCGTGGCGAGGGGCTCACCAGGGAGCGCGCACTCGCGCTTGCGTTCAGGCTGCTCGACGATGCGGCGCTGCGCGTGGGCTCGGAGCGCTACCTCGTCCGCCACGGAAGCCGCGGTCTGACGACCCTGCAGCGACGAGACGTCCGGGTCGACGGCTCGTCCGTGTCGATGAACTTCCCCGCGAAGAGCGGGAAGACGGCATCGATCGAGGTGACCGATGACGTCCTCGCCGACGCCGTCTCCGATTTCGCCGTCGGCTCGCCACGGGCGTCGCTGCTCGCATATCGGAAGGGAAGGCGGCGGGTCCGCATCACGCCTGCCGAGGTGAACGCCTACCTGAAGGAGCTGACCGGAGCGTCGTACTCGGCGAAGGACTTCCGCACGCTGCACGGCACGATCCTGGCCGCCGATGCCCTCGCTCGCATCGGGTCGCTGGATTCACGACAGGACCGACGGCGCGCCGAGCGACTGGCGGTGCAGGCCGCGGCATCCGCACTCGGCAACACCACCGCGGTCGCGCGGGGGAGTTACATCGACCCTCGCGTGTTCCGTGAGTACGCGCGCGGCAGGACGCTGGATCTCACGGTGGCGCCGGAGACCGCCATCCGACGGCTGCTGGGGTGACACGGGCCGGCCACCGCGAAGCGGTGACCGGCTCTGCGGGGCGAGAAGCCGACTCAGCTCTCGCGCGGGTAGGAGTAGAAGCCCTCGCCTGTGGCGACCCCCAGCTTGCCCTTGTCGATGTACTGCTCCTTGAGCAGATCGGCGAACTTCTGCTGCTTCTCGTCGCCCATGCGCGAGATGTTGTACGCGGTCGTGAGACCGACGATGTCGTAGATCTCGAACGGGCCCTTCGGCGCGCCGGTGCCGATGCGCCAGGTGGCATCGATGGCGGGGGGATCGGCGATGCCATCGACCAGAAGCTCGGCACCGGCCTGGAGGAACGGGACGAGCAGCGAATTCAGCAGGTAACCCGCCTTCTCCTTCTTGATCTCGATCGGAACCATTCCGATCTGGGCCGCGAACTCGACGACCTCGGCGTAGACGGCCGGATCCGTGGCCGGTGTCCCCATGACCTCGGCGGTGTTGTGCGACCAGATCTCGTTCGCGAAGTGCAGAGCGAGGAAGCGGTCGGGGCGACCGGTGGCATCGACGATGTCACTGGGGAGGAGCGTCGACGAGTTCGTCGCGAAGATGGTCTTGGCCGGAGCCACCTCTGCGAGGGTGCGGTAGATGCCCTGTTTGAGCTCGAGGTTCTCGGGCACCGCCTCGATGATCAGGTTGGCGTCGGCTGCGGCGACGGCGAGGTCGTGCGTGAGCCGGATGCGGCTGATCGCCGTGTCCGCGCCGCCGTCAGCAGCTCCGGCGACACCGTCGGCGACGTATCGGGCCGCGAGACCCTGGAACCGCTCGGCAGCGCGGTCCAGCGCCGCCTGGTCGATGTCGTACGCGACGACGTCGAATCCGTGGAAGGCGGTCTGGAACGCGATCTGCGATCCGAGGACGCCGGTGCCGAGAACGGTGATGTTCTTCATTTCTCTTCCTTCTGTGATGACCTTGTGGGTCGGGTTCCTTCTCCGCCGCCGCGGTCGAAGCGGTCGAGGTCGTTGGCAAACCGGGCGACCTCGGCATCCGTCCACTCGGCGAGATGGTCTTGGATCACGCCCTGCAGGGCGTGCAGAGTTCCGCGATATGCGTCCCGCCCGGAAGGTGTGAGCTCGAGGGGCCTCCCGCGGCCGGGCGCCTCCGGGGTCTCGCGCACGATGCCGAGTGCGATGAGCGCACCCAGCTGGCGGGACACGGTTGACCGGTTGAGGCGGAACATCCTCGCGATGTCGATCGAGCGGATACCAGGCTGTTCCGCGATCGCCATGACGATCGACTGATCAGTGATCGACAGAGGCGCGTCGCCGAACCGCGCGTCGGCGAGACCGCGACGTGTGATCGCGAGGAGCGATCGGAGGACGGTCTCGCTGTCGGTGCGGCGTGTGCTCATGATCCACCTTCTGTTGCTTTTAGCAACACTACGCCTGAATGTTGCTCTAGGCAACACAAGCGAGGTGACAGGATGGATGCATGGACACAGCCAATCTCACGCGCGAGGAGACCGCGGCGCGATCCGCGGCGGTCACCGTTCGCAGCATCCGCGTCGAACTCGATCTCACCGGGGCGCCGGAGCGTGCTCGCAGCGGGTTCCCCACCACGACCACCCTCGAGTTCGAATCGACCGTGTCCGAGACCTGGCTGGACTTCATCGGGGAGTCGGTCGAGAGCGTCGCCATCAACGGCGAAGAGGTTCCCGTCGTCTACGACGGCGCTCGGATCGCGCTGTCAGGCCTGGGTCGGTCCAATGTGGTGGTCGTCACGGGTATCGGCGCGTACAGCCGATCGGGGGAGGGCATGCACCGCTTCCACGATCCGGCGGATGACGAGACGTACCTCTACACGCAGTACGAACCCGCCGACTCGCGTCGGGTCATGGCGTGCTTCGAGCAGCCTGACATGAAGGCCTCGTACACGTTCACCGTCGACGCTCCGGCCGGCTGGCAGGTGCTCTCCAACCAGTCCGCGGTGAAGGTCGACGAGGGCGTCGGGGTGCAACGGGTCGAGTTCGCGCCGACGCTTCCGATCTCGAGCTACATCACTGCAGTCGCCGCCGGCCCGTACTCGCGTATCCAGGGCATCTGGGAACGCGATGATCAGCGCATCGAGCTGGGCGTCTTCGCGAGGCGATCGCTCGCGCAGCACCTCGAGGCCGAGGAGATCCTCGAGATCACGCGGCAGGGACTCGAGTTCTTCACCGACGCGTTCGCGTACCCGTACCCCTGGGGCAAGTACGACCAGATCTTCGTCCCCGAGTACAACCTCGGCGCCATGGAGAACCCGGGGCTGGTGACCTTCACCGAGTCCTATCTCTCGCGCGGAGCGGCGACGGATGCCCAGCGCGCAGCCCGTGCGAACACGATCCTGCACGAGATGGCGCACATGTGGTTCGGCGACCTCGTCACCATGAAGTGGTGGGACGACCTGTGGCTCAAGGAGTCGTTCGCCGACTACATGGGGGCACATGCCTCCGCCGCAGCGACGCGCTTCCGCGACGCCTGGGTGAAGTTCGCCGCGAGCCGCAAGGCCTGGGCGTACAAGCAGGATCAGCTCCCGACCACGCACCCGATCGTGGCCGACATCACCGATCTCGAGGCGGCGAAGCTCAACTTCGACGGGATCACCTACGCCAAGGGCGCTGCCGTGCTGAAGCAGCTGGTCGCCTTCGTCGGAGACGACGCGTTCTTCGAGGGGGCGCGCAGATACTTCGCGGCGAACGCATTCGGCAACACGACACTCGACGACTTCCTCGTGCAGCTCAGCGAGGTGTCGGGCAGGGATATGAGCGGCTGGTCGCAGGCATGGCTGCAGACGTCGGGGATGTCGACCCTGCGGCTCGAAGACCGCAGGGTCCTCGTGCAGAGCGACCCGCGCCCGCATCGGCTGCGCATCGGCCTGTACGACTGGAGCGATGGGCGTCTCCTGCGTCAGTCGCAGGTGGCCCTCGACATCACCGGGGAGCGCACGGAGGTGGAGCTGCCAGAGGCCGCCCTCGTGCTGCTGAACGACGATGACCTCACGTACGCGAAGGTGCGGCTCGACGCGGGTTCGCTCGAGACCGTCGCAGCGTCCCTCTCATCGATCGACGACGCGCTGGCGCGTGCGCTCGTGTGGTCGTCGCTGTGGAACTCGACCCGCGACGGGGAGCTCGACGCCGTCCGTTTCCTGGAGATCGTCCAGGCGCACGCGCCGGCCGAGTCGAACATCGGTCTCCTGGTCGACGTTCTGGGCAATGCGGCGTTCGCCTTGCGCCATTTCATCGTCTCCGACGCTCAGGGCGCGGCACAGCGTGCATGGCTCGACACAGCCTGGAATGCGCTTCAGGCCGCCTCCGCCGGGAGCGACGCGCAGCTGTCGTGGGCTCGGGCAGTGGCGACGGCATCCGCGTTCGACGATGCGCGCCATGACGAGATCAGAGCCATGCTCGACGGTGAGGCCCCTGACGGCCTGACGGTCGACCCGGACCTGCGGTGGCAGCTGCTCACCGCTCTCGTGACGACGGGGCATGCGTCGATGGAGGACATCTCCGCCGAGGCGCTGCGCGATGACACGGGAAGCGGACGGACAGCCGCGCGGAGGGCCGCGGCGTCGAGACCGCTCGCGGCGGTGCGCGCCGAGGCGTGGGACTCCGCATGGAATGACATCGCGCTCAGCAACGATCACCTCGATGCCTCGATCGCGGGATTCCGTGCGGGCGGTCGCCGCGATCTGATCGAGGGCTTCGATGAGGAGTACTTCGAGCGGATCGCCGAGGCCTGGCGCACGCGCAGCATCGAGCTCGCGCAGCGACTGGTCGTGGGGCTGTTCCCGGCGGCGGAGTCGCTCGAGCCCGTCGACGCCTGGCTGGAGACCCATGCGGATGCTCCCGCCGCGCTGAGGCGCATCGTCATCGAGCAGCGCGATCAGCTCGCCAGGGATCTGCGGGTTCGCAGCGCGGCCGGCGCCTCGGATCGGTGACCGTCACCGTGGGGTGAGGGTGCGGATCACGCCGTCGAGAGGGCGAGTTCCGCTGCCGTGCTGACGCCGATCTCGCGATACTCCGCACGATCGTCGCTCTGTGTCAGGAAGACGAGGGTGAGGTACGCAGCCCAGCCGCGTGCGCGCGTCCACGTGGCGTCGTCGTAGCGGTCGCCGGCGGCACCGCGGAAGGCTGCCCGGCCCGCGGAGTCGAAGAGCAGCCACTGGGCCGCCAGATCGTATGCGGGGTCGCCTGCCGTGACGTCGCCGAAGTCGATGAGGGCTGCGAGGCGCGTATCGCGCACCAGGATGTTACCCGGGTGCACGTCGCCGTGGATCCACACGCGCTCTTCCGCGAGGGGAGCGGCGAGCCCGGCATCCCACGCTTCACGGAGAGCGCGCATCTCGGGCGTCAGCCCGAGTCGCTCCTGCATCACGTCGTCGCGTGTGCGGAGCGGGTTGCCGCGAAAGGGGTTCGGCGGCGCGTCGATGGGCGCGGGGCGGTGGATGGCATGCAGCGCGACGGCGAGGTCAGGGGCCCAGACGCCGTTCGCCTCTCGAGGCCGGCCGAGCGGGCGTTCGCCCGCGATCCAGGGCACGACCGACCAATGCCAGGGGAAGCTCCGCGTGGGCGCTCCGTGCACGGTCGGCACGGGGGAGAGGATGCCGTGCTCGGTGAGCCAGGGCCCGAGGACCGCCAGAGCGCGCTGCTCGTGCCGGACAAGAGGCGCCGCCACGGCGCGCCGGGGAATGCGTACGGCCAGATCGGCGCCGAGCCGCCAGATCGCATTGTCCCAGCCCTCGGCGACGAGGCGCAGCGGGAGGTGTTCGAGCTCAGGCGCCGCGGTGCGCAGCAGAGACCGCACATCGGGCTCGGTGAGCGGATGCTCGCCGACGGGGGAATCCGCCACGCTCAGATATCGAGCGATTCGCCCGGCTCGAGCACGAAGAACTCGCCGCCGTTCTGCTCCGTCGCCCATTGCAGGCGCTGTCGGTGCATGTTCTTGCCCGCGATCGACAGCGTCATGTCGTGCGTGCCGAAGGCGCGCTGCGGCTTGACCTCGAGGACGTAGTCCATCGCATCGCCGACCTTCAGCCAGGGAGCGCCCAGCGGTGCGGCGAGCGTGCCGACCTCGACGCCTGCGGGCACGGTGTAGGAGTCGCCCGGATAGTAGAACTCGTCGTTCACGAGGACGCCCACGTTCTCGACCACGGGGAGCGAAGAGTGGATGACGGCGTGGAGACCCCCGAAGAAGCGCAGGGCGAAGGCGCCGGCCTGCACGGTGTCGCCGGGGGCGACGACCGTGATCTCGTAGCCTTCCGCGGCACGCGCGACGCCGGAAGGAGCGAAGATCGGCGTGCCCGGAGCGGCGCGCAGGATACGGTCGAGATGCTCAGGCGTCCAGTGGTCGGGGTGCTCATGCGTGATGACGACCGCGACGAGGCCGCTGAGGTCGTCGATCGGCGAGGTGAACGACCCAGGGTCGATCAGCAGGGTGTCGCCGCTTTCATCGATGCGGAGAGCGGCATGTTCGAATTTCGTGACGCGCATGGAGAGAGTCAACTCCTGATTCCGGCGCGGGGCAAACCCCTGCGCTGCGCCACGCCCGAGATCCGGTCCGCCCCGCCTCGATTTGGTCAGGCGCGAAAACGCATGTCATACTTTATGAGTTGTCGCGGAACGGAAACGCTCTGCAAGACCTGGCCCCATCGTATAGCGGCCTAGTACGCCGCCCTCTCACGGCGGTAACGCGGGTTCGAATCCCGCTGGGGTCACACAACACACGAAAGCCCTCGGTTCGCCGAGGGCTTTCGTCGTATCCGGGGGTGTCATCCGCGCTCGGCGTCCCACTCGACGACGACGGTGTCGAAGCGGAACGGTCCGGGGCACTGCCCGAAGACGCCTTCCGGCTCCATCAGGATCGGAATCTCGAACGTGTCATCGACGACCACTCCTGTCGCCGTGCTGGCGACGATCCGGAGAGAGCGGATCTCTCCGCCCGGGATGCTGTCTGACGGGATGTAGGGCGTCTCTTGAAGCACCTCCCATTCGTCCGCGCGACCAGCGGTGACGGGGGCAGGCTCGCATCCGTCGCCGAAGCAGGACTCGACCTCCGAAGCGGGAGGCAGCGTCGGGTCGAACTCCACGACCGCCGGACCGCCGTAACTGTAACCCACAGCGGGACAGGCGTTCATGGAGCATCCAGATACCGACAACACCGCGGCGAGTGTCAGAAGGGGAGTGCCCCACCGCACCAGCCGTCGTCGGTCCATGTGGACACGTTAGCGCGCGGCTCGGCCACGCATCCCGATGTCGATCACCCGATGTGGAACGTGCCGATCTGCGTGATCCCATCGCTCTCGAAGACCGGGATGTCCCAGCCGTGCGGATGCTCCTTCTGCCGCTCTTCCTGCCAGGCGAGCGCTTCCTCGGGAGTGGACGGCTGCTCCTCGTGCTCCGGACTGAAAGCGGCGAGCTCCCCGGACCGCGCGTATCCCTGTACTCGTTCACCCTCCGGCGATGTTCCGCTGACCAGAATCAGATCCGGCACTCCATCCGGTCCGCCCTCCACGCCGAAGGTCTGGCCGGCGGCGTTGCGCTGCAGATGTGTCGGTGTCATGTTGACGTACTGGAACGAGACGGTCGCGGTCAGACCGTTGGTCGGAGTGATGAAGAACGTGTCTGTGGTCTCATCCAGGGGGAAGTCGTACCAGCTCGTGTCGCCGGATCGACCGATGTCGCCTGCCGCGAACGAGGCGCTGGGGTTGTTGCCGCCCGCATCCGTTCCCCAACTGACCGAGCCGGGAGTCAGCGCGGCGATAGTGACACGGACGTGAGTCACCCCCTCTGGCCTCTTCTCGATCGGATGCTCGGTCGGCGCGGTCACGGTGAGCACCGTCGGCGCACCGATGAGTGAGATCACCGGCGCCCCGGGGATGGTGCCAGCCGGGGCCTGCACCGCGTCGGGAAGATCGGGACGAGGCTGTCCGCTCGGCTGGGCGATCACCGGCGTGATGAAGCCGCGCG
The DNA here is from genome assembly GCF_000956475.1 of Microbacterium hydrocarbonoxydans. Taxonomy (GTDB): domain Bacteria; phylum Actinomycetota; class Actinomycetes; order Actinomycetales; family Microbacteriaceae; genus Microbacterium; species Microbacterium hydrocarbonoxydans_A. The sequence continues at coordinate 668,023 of NZ_JYJB01000010.1, read as the reverse complement.
TCGCCGCAAACGCTGCCGTCGAGGCGCCCGCCCCGGTGAGGATGCCGACCAGCAGCAGGCCGACGACGAGACCCGGCTGCGTTCGCTGCTGCCGTGATGGGGTCGCCGTCTCGATGAGCAGCTGTCGGATCGCATCCGATCGTCCCTTGTCGAACTGCACGTTCACGTGATCTCTCCTTCCAGGATCGGCGCGGAGTCGGCGACTCTCGCCGGCTCCGCCGCGTCGGACATGCGTCGTCTGAGCCTGGACAGACGCATCTTCGCCGCCGACTCCCCGATGCCCAAGGCCTGTGAAGCCTCGCGGACGGTCAGCCCGTCAAGTGCGGTGAGCTCCAGCAGTGCCCGATCCACGGGGCGAGCGACCCTCAGAACCTCGCGCACCGCCTGCGCCCGAGGGGTCGAGTCCGGCACCAGATCGGCCGGGTCCGGCGCGTGGGCCGCGATAGGCAGCCGTGCGAGCAGCGCGTGGTACCGGCGTCTTGCACGTGCGGCGTTGCGGTGCACATTGTGCGCGGTGACGAGCAGCCAGGGAAGTAGCGAGGCATCGACGAACCGCACGTGGAGGCGCCTGCGCCACAGCTCGAGGAAGGTCATCGCCGACAGATCCTCGGCATCTGCCTGCACGCTGCCGAGCGAGATCAGTGAGCGGAGCACCCGATCGCGATGGCGGTCCCAGATCACCCCGAATGCGCGGGCGTCGCCGTCCAGCATCCGCCGCCAGATCTCCTCGTCGCTCCGTTTCTCCATATCAGGGAATGTCCGATGGGACCGAGAAGGTCACACCTTCTTCGATCCGGTCAGCCACAGGGCAGCCACGGTGCAGGCGAGCGCGACTGCTGCGAGTGGGAAGTCCAGCCCGTACGCGGTGATCGCGATCACCGGTGCGATGAAGAGGAAGACCGCGACGGTGGTCGCGCCGGAGGCAGGGAATCGCCGGAGACCGGGCGCCGGCGCGCTCTCGTAGCGCACCAGCCAGAGCGACAGCACCCACACCGCAGCGAGGACGATCAGGAGGAAGAGCGGCCTCGTCCACCACCATGCGGCACCGCCCGGTGTCGGCATCGGGATGGGCAGAGCCAGCTCTATTCCGATGAGGATCATGATCACCGGCAGGTGCCACAGGTAGATCGTCATCAGCCGAGAGCCGATCGCGAACACCGCGCCCTGCGCGGCTCGGGTGCGCATGATCGCGGCGAGGGGACGGTGCAGCAGGGTGAGAGCGGATGCCTGCACCACCGCGAGCACGGCCATGGTCGCCGTGGGCGGCCACTGGTTGCCGAGCATGCTCCACGAATAGCCGCCCAGGGAGACCAAGCCCCACAGTGCCATATAGCCAACCACGACGAGCCCGAGCAGCTGCGGCCAGGTTCGCCTCGCGAACCAGCCGTCGAAGAGGAAGAAGCCGACCTGCTGCGCGAACAGCCACACGAACGCGATGTTCGGGATGCCGAAAAGATCCTGCCCGATGCCGTACCCGGTCGGAGGCACGGGCTCGATCCCGAGCACGTGGCCAACGAAGAGGAAGCGGAAGGCATCGACGACGAGTGCCGCGGCGAACAGCGCGAGCAGCACCCGGCCTCGGTGGTTCTCGTGCAGGCGCATCATCGTCGGCGCAGCGGCCTGCACGATCATGTATGCCGCGAGGAACCACAGCGGCGATCCCACGCCGATCGCGACCGTGTCGACGAACGCGGGGTCGAGACCGATGAGACGGCAGACGCCGAGGGCGACGGCGAAGAACGCGAAGAGCGGCACGGCCGGGCGCGCGAGGCGTGCGAGGCGCACGCGCACGAACGAGTCGGCCGTGTCTCCGCGAGCCACCGCCGATCGCCAGCCCGCGCGAGCAGCGAAGCCGCCCACGACGAAGAACAGGGGCATGATGTTGGCGATCCAGGACGCTGCGGTGAACCACGACTGCGATTCCACGGTGCGTTCGATGATCAGCGATCCGTCGGCGCCTCGGCCGACGCCCGTGAACAGGATGTGCACGAAGACGACGAGGACAACGCAGCCGACTCTGGCGAGATCCAGGGTCAGGTCGCGCCCGGCGAGCGCGGAGCGGGGCTGTGAAGAGGTGGCGGCGCTGCTCATGGCGATCACTCTAGTGACGGCCTCCGCGCGCTCCGGGTCCACGCCGATGAGACGAGGGTGATCACGTACTGCGCAGCGTCATGGTCCGGAAGACCCGGTTGCTCAGAGGCAGCACCATCAGAAGCATCATCGCGCCGCCGAACACCGTGAACGGAACCCAGAGCACGGTCGCGCCGGCCAGGGCGCCGAACCCGGCCATCGCGAGCGGCATCAGGCAGTCGTCGCCGAGGCGGGTGAGAGAACCCATGCGCCCGAGGTACGCGGTGTCGACCGTAGCGGAGAACGTGGCGGACAGGAGCACCGAGGCGAACCCCGCCGTGCAGCCGATCACGAAGGCAGCGGCGCCGACGGTCCAGACCGGTCCGACGCCGAGAGCGATGATCGCCGCGCCCTGGACGACGAGCGCCCAGAAGCCTCCGAGCGCCTCGCGACGGGGCCGCCAGCGCGCCACGCACACCGCGCCGAGCGCGGCGCCGAGGCCGAGCAGCGCCTCGAAGACTCCCACGGCCTGCGCACCCCAGCCCTCGTCGTGGGCGCGCAGGGCGAGTCCGATGCCCACGGCGGGTCCGACTGCGAGGTTCAGTCCCGACAGGGCGATCACGAGCGTCCTCGTCGTCGGGGCTTCTCGGAGATGCGCGAACCCGCGGCCGATGCCGCGCAGTGCGGATTCTCGTGGCGCTCGGGCCAGAAGGAACCGAGGGCGCAGCCACATCGCGATGAACGCCACGACGACGAGGAACGTCAGAGCGTTCACGGACGCGCCGCCGCTCAACCCGAGATGAGCCACGAGCACTCCGCCCGCTGCCGCGCCGGCCATCGTCCCCAGACGCGAAGCGGTCTGCGCGACGGCGCCGTAGGAGGGAAGATCCGATGCTCTCACCAGCTGCCGCGCGATCGTGCCCGCAGACGGTTCATAGAAGGCGTCGCACACCCCGAACGCGATGGCGGCCACGATCAGGATCGTCACACTCGGGGTGGTCGCGAGCACCCACAGCGCGACGCCGATCAGCACGCCGATGCGCAGAACGTTGAACAGCAGCATGACGCGTCGTGGATCGGCCCGATCGGCGATCACGCCGCCCCACAGCAGCACGATCGCGCGGGGAACCGTGCCAGCGGCGACGATGAGCCCGGCGACCGCGGGGGAGGCGATCTGCACGGCCGTCCAGGCCAGAGCGATCGTCCACAGCGCATCGCCCGCGTCCGACAGCGCCTTGACGGTGATCCAGGCGTGCACCCGCACATCCCGCCGGAAGACCGGCGGCTCGGTGATCAGGACGGGGCCGGTGACCGTCATCACGGCTCCGAAGGGAACGCGTGGGCGAAGAAGAAGATCGGTGCGCGCTCCTGACCGTCTTCGGTGTCGATCGAATCGGACCACTCCCGAAGCGTCGTGAGCAGACGCGCGGAAAGGTCGCGCAGCTCCTCGGGAGATGCCCAGCCGGCGGTCTCGGTGTTGAACGCGTCGTAATCGGCATACGGAGATCCACTGCCACGGCGGTGCCAGCGCTGCAGCCGCTCGATCTGCATGCGGATGCCCTGGCGCTGGGCCTCCCGCGCGAGCAGCGCGTCGGCGGGGGAATCGGCGAAGTCGTCCGTCGACCAGGTCATGCCCCGACGTGCCAGGCGCCACCAGCTGGTACGCCGGTCGCCGCTCGGATCCTCGACCCGCTCGACGACGCCGGGCCGCTCGAGCATCCGCAGGTGATGGCTGATGCTGCCGACCTGACTGTCCAATGCGCGCGCCAGCGCACCGACCTGCGTCGCCCCGTACAGGTGCAGATAGTCGACGATGCGTCGCCGCAGCGGGTGATGGATCGCGGTGATCACGGTGATGTCTTCCACCCGATCAACGCTAGGAGCGATCGGATGCATCGACAAGAGTTCTTGTATACCGCGGAAAATCAAGGGAAGAGCCGCCCCGACGGATCGGGGGCGGCTCTTCGGATGGTGGACGGGGATCTTCAGCCCTCGGACGCGGCCTTCGGTTCGCGGCGGCGACGGCGCGCTCGGCGGATCAGCCACACGATGAGCACGATGAGCCCGGCGACTGCGAGCCAGGGGATGACGAACCCGAGCGCGATCACGAGGGCGTTCAGCGAGATGATGAGGCCCTTCCAGCCGGCGGAGAGGCCGTCGCCGAACCCGGCGGGATCGGCGCTCGGCGCTGCGGGGCTCGTCAGCTGCACCTGCAGAGTCGACATGGCGACCTGATCCTCCAGTGCTTTCAGCTGCTGCTGGTACGACTCCAGCTCCGCCTGGCGATCGCTCAGCGCGGTCTCGGCCTCGATGAGCTCGGACACGGTCGCCGACTGCGACATGAGTTCGGTCAGACGCTGAACCGACGCGGTCAGTGAGTCGACACGAGCCTTCAGATCGATCGACGTCGCCGTCACATCCTGCTTCGACACGGAGCTCGACAGCACCTTGCCGGAATCTGCCAGCTCGTCGATCACGGTGGTCAGGTCAGCGGAGGGAACGCGGATGCTGATCCAGCCGTATCCGCCGTCCGTCTGCGTGCTGTCGCCGTCGTCATACACGAAGGCGCTCTTTCCGATGTCGGTGCTTTCGGTGTAACCGCCGTGGGCCTCGGCGAGTGCCGTGATCTCGGCGACGGCGTCTGCCACGTCTTTCACCTCGACCGAGGCATCGGCTGTCGCGATGATCTCGCGGCTTGCGCCGGACTCCGTGCTCTGCAGAGAGGAGTCGGGTACCGCACCTGGCGCGCTGTCCGAACTCACGCCGCTCGTGTCGACGGCCGAGCCGTCGACCGGGGCACCGCCCACGGCGGTGTACGAACCGGAGTTCTCGACGCTCGACAGGATCGGCGGCGTCACGAGCACGCCGACGATGAAGGCTGCCGCGATCCCGGCGCCGGTCAGCCAGCCGCGGCGGCGCGCTCGCGCACGTTCGACGACCCGCGTCGGAGGGCGCTCGCTCGCGATCTCGTCGAAGACGGCCGACTCGATCCTGGCGATCGCGTCGTCCGACAGCTCGGGCAGCTCTGGGGTGGTGGTCTTCTCGGTCATGCCTCGCTCGCTTCCTTCACGGCACCGCGCAAGCGGGTGCGCACTCGAGAGAGACGATTCCGGACGACCGCGTGACTGATGCCGAGCTCTTCGGCGGCCGCCTGATACGCGTAACCCTCGGCGGCGCACAGCCGGAAGATCTCGCGATCGAGGCTGTTCAGCGTGCCGACCTCGGCGGCGATCCGCTCGGCCAGAGCCGCCGTGATCACCTGCTCCTCGACGCTGACCGTCGACGGGATCGTCTCGTCCGCGGCGTCCGCCGTGTTCGCCTGATCGCGCCGGCGCTGCCGTAGTCGGTTCGCGGCCTGGAAACGGCAGATCGTGGCCAGCCACGGCAGGATCGACTCGCCCTGCAGCTCGAATCCGCGCAGCTTGCGCCACGCCGCGACGAACGTCTCCTGGGTCACGTCCTCGGCGTCTGGGGCGGATCCCAGGATGCCGTGGGCGATCCAGTAGACCGGGCGGACATGTGCGCGGTACAGCTCGCGGAAGGCGCCCTCGTCACCTGCCGCGGCCCTGGCCGCCCACTTCTGATCACTCGTCTGTGCGGGCATCGTTCTTCCGTTCGGTGTCTCTCACCCGGAAAGTGTCGGCTGACGACTGATCGTCTCAGATTCAGTGGGCAGCGTCGTGGGCGGCCTTCGCCGTGCTCTGGGACATCTTGTCGATCCAGGCGAGGGCGAGGGCCGAGACGATGAAGACCATGTGGATCACGACCTGCCAGAGGACGCCGGTCGGGGTGTAGTTGCCCAGACCATCCACCTCGGCCTCGGTGACGCCGTTCGCGTCCATATTCCCCACGGCGATGAATGTCTTGAGCAGGTGGATCGACGAGATGCCGATGATCGCCATCGCGAGCTTGACCTTGAGCACGTTGGCGTTGACGTGTGAGAGCCATTCAGGCTGGTCAGGGTGGCCGTCGGTGTTGATGCGCGAGACGAAGGTCTCGTAGCCGCCGATGATCACCATGATCAGGAGGTTCGCGATCATGACGACATCGATGAGGCCGAGCACCGAGAGCATGATCGTGGCTTCTTCGATGTGGGTGACATCACCGAACACGTCCTCGGCGATCAGGTGCCACAGCTCCACCATGAAGACCACGACGTAGACGAGCTGCGCGACGATCAGGCCGATGTAGAGCGGGGCCTGCAGCCAGCGGCTGACGAAGATGAGCGAGGCGATGGAGCGGGCCCAGGGGTTCTGTGGCTGGGCTTCGAGAGGGGCGGTGCCGTGATCGGCGCTGTCAGTATGCGAAGTCGGTGTCACGCGACCATTTCACCATGTCGGCCAGGCTCCGGTAGCATTGGGGGAGCGAGAGGGAGTATCCCGGATCCGCGCGTAACGTCATCACGAGCATCGACTGAGCTGCTCCGGGCGCGCGACGCACATTGTGCGGGGGAGAGACTTTCGGTTCGTTTCCGACCCTCCCGAAAGGTGCTGCGCACCCGTGAACATCCCTGTCTGGTTCGAGATCGGCGCTCTCGTCGTCCTCGTGCTCATCCTCATCGGCGACCTCCTGCTCGCCAAGTTCCGCCCGCACATCCCGTCGACGAAGGAGTCCACTCTCTGGGTGGTGTTCTACGTCGCTCTTGCGCTGATCTTCGCGGGTCTGCTCTATCTGTTCGCCGGCGGTCAGTACGCAGGCGAGTTCCTCACCGGATGGGCGCTCGAATACAGCCTGTCGATCGACAACCTGTTCGTCTTCGTGCTGATCATGGCGCAGTTCGCAGTGCCCCGCCGCCTGCAGCAGATGGTGCTGATGGTCGGCATCATCATCGCCCTCGTGCTCCGCGGCATCTTCATCCTGCTCGGCGTCGCGATCATCGAGAACTTCTCGCCGGTGTTCTACATCTTCGGCGCATTCCTGATCTGGACCGCGATCAAGCAGGCCATGCCCGAGGGCGATCACGACGAGGAGGTCAAGCGCGAGAACTTCATCGTGCGCCTGCTCCGTCGCCGCATCGACATCAGTGACGAGTACGACGGCAACAAGCTGCGCACCGTGGTCGACGGCAAGAAGATCTGGACGCCCATGCTCATCGTGTTCGTCGCGATCGGCGTGACCGACCTGATGTTCGCGATCGACTCGATCCCCGCGATCTTCAGCATCACGCACAACAGCTTCCTGGTGTTCACGGCGAACATCTTCGCCCTGATGGGCCTCCGGCAGCTGTACTTCCTCCTCGGCGACCTGCTCGACAAGCTGCGGTACCTCCACTACGGCATCGCGGTCATCCTCGGATTCATCGGCATCAAACTGGTGCTGCACGCGATGCACGTCAACGAGCTCCCGTTCATCAACGGCGGACACCACATCGACTGGGCGCCGGACATCCCCATCTGGCTGTCGCTGACCGTGATCGTCGTGGCGATGGTCGGCGCGACCGCGGCCAGCCTGATCGCCTCCTCGCGCGAGAAGCGCGCCGAGAAGGCGTCGATCAGCGAGTAACCACGGAGCGGGCGGACCTGCGCGATCAGAACGCGCGCAGGTTCGCCTGCAGCCCGCCGTCCACGTACTCGCGACGCAGTATGCCACGCCGTCTCAGCACGGGGACGAGCTCGTCGAGCGTGCGGTGCAGCGTCACAGGATGGAAGTCGCCCCACAGCAGAACGCCGTCGTTGCCCCAGTCGCCGAGTTCGTCGATCAGATCGGCGAACTCCTCGGCCGTGCCGACGAAGCCCGACCGATCAGCGATCCGGCCCGCCCGTGCCAGCGCCGTGAGGTGCGCGCGCAGAGGCGCGTCGTCGCCGCGGTCGCCGATCAGACGCTGAATGCTCCCGCGGGACACATGCGCGCCGAAGACCGACGGATCGAGCGGCTTGTCGAGGTCGAGCGAGGTCAGATCCGTCTCGAGATCGCTGGACTGCTTACGAGCGATCTGCACGAGTGCCGCGTCATCGGGATGGGCGGATGCCGCGACGATCCGGTCTGCGTCCTCCGCCGAAGCCGTGATCACGGGCTGGATCGCGAACAGGATCTTGATGTCGGCGGCAGAGCGGCCTGCGGCGACGGCCGCATCGTGGATCTTGGCGCGGTAGTCCCGCACCGACCTCTCGTTCAGCGGGGCGAGCGCGAGCTGCACATCGGAGTTCGCCCCCGCGAAGCCGAGTCCGCGTCCTGAGCCGCCAGGGGAGACGATGGCCGGTTCGCCGTGAGGGAACGGGATTGCATTCAACGGCCCGTCGAACGCGAAGTACTCGCCCCGGTGCTGCACGGCGCGCAGTTTCGAGCCGTCGGCGTAGACGTCGGTCGCGCGGTCGGCCACGAGGGCGCCATGATCCCAGCTGCGCCATAGCAACCGGATGCCGTCCAGCCATTCCTCGGCGCGGTCGTATGCCTCATCGTGCCCGAGCGGGGCAGCGGCGGAGAAGTGCCGCGCGCTTCCGGTGTCGGTCACGACGTTGAGACCGAGGCGATGAGCGCTGAGGTGCTGGAGCGTCGCGAACTGCCGGGCCGCCGTGTACGGCACGTACGCGGCGGGATTCACAGTCGGGACCACGCCCAGGTGCCGCGTCGCCTGGAACAGATAGGGAGCCAGCAGCATCGGGTCGTGCTTGGGCCCGCCGAATGCGTGCCGCACGCGCAGGTCGATCGTCTCGGGCGATCCGAGAGAGGGGGCGTCCTCGATGATGACGAGGTCGAATCCGGCCTGCTCCAGGGTCCGTGCGGCATCCTGGTAGATCTCGGGCCTGGTCCAGTCGTAGTCCCAGTCGAGCGAAGGATAGCCCCAGCCCTGCGGGCCGAACCCACGGGCGAGGAACCAGCCGAAGTGCTGCTGCCGGGTCATGTCACGACCAGCTCAGGGACCGCGGCGAGCACGCGCGAGAGGTCGCCGATGAGATCGGCGACGTCCTCGATGCCGATCGACACGCGGAGCGTGCCGGGGCGGATGCCGAGGGTCTCGCGCTCGGCGTCGGAACGGAGCGCATGGCTGGTCGTCGCCGGATGCAGCACGAGGGAGCGGACATCGCCGATGTGGGTCATGTGCGTGAACACCTCCACGTTCTCGATCGCATGGCGCGCGGCGTCGAGTCCGCCGTGCAGCGTGAAGGTGAAGATCGAGCCGTGTCCGCCGCTCAGGTAGCGCTGGGCGAGCGAATGATCCCGATGGCTCTCGAGGCCTGCGTAGTCGACGCTCTCCACACCCTCTTGCGCCTCGAGCCAGCGCGCGATCTCGAGAGCGTTGCGCGACTGCCTCTCCACCCTCAGACCCAGCGTCTCTGCGCCCTGACCGATCAGGAAGGCGTTGAGCGGCGATGGCGTCGTGCCGAACCGCGGCGCCACGGCCTCCCGCGCATACGCGATGCGGGCGCTGCCGCCATGACGGGCCGCGACGCTCGCCACTCCGCCGCGACCAGGGAGCACGAGGTGGGGCGCATTGTGGCCCGCCTTCTCGGCGTCGAAACGGCCGTTGTCGACGATGACCCCGCCGAGGACGGAGCCGTGGCCGGCGAGGAACTTCGAGGCGGAGTGCACGACGATCGATGCGCCGTGCTCGAGTGGGCGCAGGAGGAACGGCGTGGCCAGCGTGTTGTCGACGATGAGGGGGATCGCGAACTCGTCGCCGACCGAGCTCACAGCGGCGATGTCGAGGATGTCGTTGCGGGCATTCGCGATCGACTCGGCGAACAGCGCGCGCGTGTTCGGCTGGATCGCTGCGCGCCAGGCATCCGGGTCGCCGATGTCGTCGATGAAGGTCGTTTCGATTCCGAGCCTCGAGAGGTTGTCGAGGAGGAGGCCGCGGGTGCCCTCATAGATATGCGTCGACGAGACGATGTGGTCGCCGGCTCCCGCGACGGTGAGCAGCGCGACGGCGACGGCTGCCTGACCACTCGCGACGAGCACGGCATCCGCTCCCGATTCCAACGCGGCGAGCTGCTGTTCGACTGTGCGCACCGTAGGATTGCCCGTTCGGGTGTACCCGAATCCCTCACCGGTGCCGAAGTGGTTCGCCGCGTGGTCGAAGTCGTCGAACTCGAAGCCGGCCGTGAGGTAGATCGGGGTCGCGCGTGACGACGCTGCCAGTCGGCTGCGGCCCGCATGCAGGGCGCGGGTGGCGAAGCTGTGGGCGGCGACGGTCATGGCGAAACCTCTCGATGATGCGGGTGTCGACAGCGTGTCATGGCGTGCGGAAGCGCAGTGAACCGGTGGTAACCTGACGTCATGCGGATCGTGCTCCTTCTTAGCGGCCGCGACGAGACCTCGTTCTGAGCCCCTCCTCGTCGCGGAGTCCACTGTGGGCCGAACCGCCAGCTTCAGGAGACATTCGATGAACACCCCCGCAGCAGCATCCGCTCGCGCACGCACCCTGGCAGAGAAGGTCTGGGACGATCACCTCGTCGTCAAGGGCGAGAACGGCGAGCCGGACCTCATCTACATCGATCTGCACCTCGTGCACGAGGTCACGAGTCCTCAGGCCTTCGACGGTCTGCGCGCTGAGGGGCGTCCGCTGCGACGGCTCGACCTGACGATCGCCACCGAGGACCACAACACGCCGACGTGGGAGATCGACAAGCCGATCGCCGACCTCACCAGTCGCACCCAGATCGACACGCTGCGGCGCAACGCGGAGGAGTTCGGCGTCCGTCTGCATTCGCTGGGCGACGCCGAACAGGGGATCGTGCATGTCGTGGGCCCGCAGCTGGGTCTGACGATGCCCGGCATCACCGTCGTGTGCGGCGACTCTCACACCTCGACTCACGGCGCGTTCGGCGCCATGGCCTTCGGAATCGGGACCAGCGAGGTCGAGCACGTCATGGCCACGCAGACGCTGCCGCTCAAGCCGTTCAAGACCATGGCGATTAACGTCGAGGGCACCCTGCGTCCGGGCGTGACGGCCAAGGACATCATTCTGGCGGTGATCGCGAAGATCGGCACCGGCGGCGGGCAGGGATACGTCCTGGAATACCGAGGCAGTGCCATCCGTGCGCTGTCGATGGAAGGCCGGATGACGATCTGCAACATGTCGATCGAGGCGGGCGCTCGCGCCGGCATGGTCGCGCCCGACGAGACGACTTTCGCGTACGTCCAGGGCAAGCCGCACGCGCCGAAGGGCAAGGACTGGGAGGATGCCGTCGCCTACTGGCGCACGCTTCCCACCGATGAGGGCGCCGTGTTCGACGCAGAGGTGTTCATCGACGCCGACGAGCTCGAGCCCTTCGTCACCTGGGGCACGAACCCCGGTCAGGGAAGCTCGCTGTCGGCATCCGTTCCGAACCCTGCCGACATCGTCGATCCGAACGAGCGCGCCGCCGCAGAGCGCGCACTGGAGTACATGGCTCTGACCCCGGGCACGCCCCTCAAGGAGGTGCCGGTCGACGCGGTCTTCATGGGCTCCTGCACCAACAGCCGCATCGAGGACCTTCGCGCCTTCGCCTCGATCATCGAGGGCAAGAAGAAGGCCGACGGCGTACGCGTGATGGTCGTCCCCGGGTCCGCGCGGGTGCGGCTGGAGGCCGAAGCCGAGGGACTCGACAAGATCATCAAGGACTTCGGCGCCGAGTGGCGCTTCGCCGGATGCTCGATGTGCCTCGGCATGAACCCCGACCAGCTCGCGCCGGGGGAGCGCTGCGCCTCGACGTCGAACCGGAACTTCGAGGGACGTCAGGGCAAGGGCGGTCGCACGCATCTGGTGTCGCCGCTGGTCGCAGCGGCGACCGCGATCCGCGGCACCCTGTCCAGCCCGAGCGACCTGAACGAGACGGTGGAGGCCTGATCATGGAGAAGTTCACCACGCACACCGGCATCGCGGCTCCGCTGAAGCGCTCCAACGTCGACACCGACCAGATCATCCCCGCGGTGTTCCTGAAGCGCGTGACCAAGACCGGCTTCGACGACGCGCTGTTCCACGCCTGGCGGCAGGATCCCGAGTTCGTGCTCAACCAGGCGCCGTTCCAAGGCGCGTCGGTGCTGGTCGCAGGCTCCGACTTCGGCACCGGGTCGAGCCGTGAGCACGCGGTGTGGGCGCTGCGCGACTTCGGGTTCAAGGTCGTGCTGAGCCCGCGGTTCGCTGACATCTTCCGGGGCAACTCGGGCAAGCAGGGGCTGCTCGCCGCGACCATCTCCGAGGCGGATCTCGAGCGCATCTGGGCCGAGATCGACCGGAATCCCGGGGCGCAGATCACCGTGAACCTCGAGGAGCGCAGCGCGTCGATCGGCGGCATCCAGGCCGACATCGGGATCGACGATTACACTAGATGGCGGCTCCTCGAAGGGCTCGATGACATCGGGCTCACGCTGCGCAACGAAGACAAGATCGCGCAGTTCGAGGCTCGACGCGAGTCGTGGCGGCCTCGAACCCTCCCCGTTCAGTGACACGGAAGGGGGCGGGCGAGCCAGGGGCAAACCCGCCCCCGTATCCTGTGGAATGAAGTGAGGCTCCGAATGACGACACCCGTGCGCGATGCTCTTCCGGACGGAGTCCCCTCCCTCACCGGAGACGTCCTCGCGATTCGCGGAGGGCGCCCGCTGCGCGGCCGCGTCGACGTGAAGGGCGCGAAGAACCTGGCCACCAAGGCCATGGTCGCCACTCTCCTCGGCGAGACAGCGAGCACGCTTCGCGACGTTCCGGATCTGAGCGACGTCGCCGTGGTGCGGTCTCTGCTCGAGGTTCACGGAGTCCAGGTGAATTCGGGCGACGAGCCCGGTTCGCTGATCTTCGACCCGAGCGGCGTGGAGTCGGCCCATTTCGAGGAGATCGATGCGCACGCCGGCGCCTCGCGCATCCCGATCCTGTTCTGCGGTCCGCTCCTGCATCGCCTGGGCCAGGCCTTCATCCCCGACCTCGGCGGATGCCGTATCGGCGACCGTCCGATCGACTTCCATCTCGACGCGCTGCGCAAGTTCGGTGCTGTCGTCGAGAAGCTTCCGAGCGGCATCCGCCTGTCCGCGCCGCAGCGACTGCACGGTGCGAACATCCATCTCCCGTACCCGAGCGTGGGCGCGACCGAGCAGGTCCTGCTCACCGCGGTGCGCGCCGAGGGCACGACGGAGCTGCGCAACGCGGCCATCGAGCCCGAGATCATGGACCTCATCGCCGTGCTGCAGAAGATGGGCGCGATCATCTCCTACGAGCCGAACCGCGTCATCCTGATCGAGGGCGTCGAAAAGCTCCGCGGCTACGATCACCGCTCGATCTTCGACCGCAACGAGGCGGCATCCTGGGCGTCGGCCGCGCTCGCGACCGACGGCGAGATCTTCGTCGGCGGTGCGAAGCAGCAGGAGATGCTGACCTTCCTCAACGTGTTCCGCAAGGCAGGCGGCTGGTTCGACATCCAGGAGGACGGCATCCTCTTCCGCCGCGACGGCGAGATCAAGCCCGTCGTGGTCGAGACAGACGTGCACCCCGGATTCATGACCGACTGGCAGCAGCCGCTGGTCGTCGCGCTCACGCAGGCCCACGGCCGCTCGGTGGTGCACGAGACGGTGTACGAGAACCGGATGGGATTCACCGACGCGCTCGTGAAGATGGGCGCCGACATCGTCGTGCACCCCCACGGCCTGCAGGACGGCCCTCGTCGCGTCCCGCGGCGCGAGCTCGAGCAGGCAGCGGTCATCACCGGCCCCACGCCTCTGCACGCCGCGGACATCGTGGTGCCCGATCTGCGCGGCGGCTACAGCCACGTGATCGCAGCGCTCACCGCGACCGGCGAGTCGAAGGTGTCGGGTGTCGACATCCTCAGCCGCGGTTACGAGAAGTTCCTCGCCAAGCTCGACGCCCTGGGCGCCGACTTCGACGTCATCCGGTGACGCGGATGCCTGCATCGAGGTCTCCGGAGAAGCGGCGGCCAAGTCTGTTCTGGCCGCTCGCTGCGATCGTCGTGCCGCTCATGGGGCTGATCGCCAGGATCCGCATCACCGGGGCCGAGAAGCTCCCGCGGGAGGGCGCGTTCGTTCTTGCCCCGAATCACTATTCGGAGCTCGATCCGATCATCGTCGCGGTCGCCGTATGGCGAATCGGTCGCGCGCCGCGGTTCATGGCCAAGGAGAGCCTGTTCAAGATCCCGGTCGTGGGATGGATCCTGCGCAAGACCGGCATGATCCCCGTGGCACGCTCTTCGTCGGCATCCGCGGCGAAGCAGACCATGAAGCAGTCGGCCGAGCTCGTCGAGCACGGTCGCGGCGTGATCGTGTACCCCGAGGGCACGCTGACACGCGACCCCGATCTGTGGCCCATGCGCGGCAAGTCGGGCGCGGTCCGTCTGGCGCTGGCCGACGGGATTCCGCTGATCCCGATGGCGCAGTGGGGCACGCAGGCGATCATGGGGCGGTATCAGAAGGGGCTCAGCCTCTGGCCGCTGCGCAAGCCGATCACGGTCGTGATCGGTGATCCTGTCGACGTCTCCGATCTGCGCGAGCGTGCCGGAGAGCAGGCGGCGCTCAACGAGGCGACGACGCGGCTGATGAACGCGATCACCGCCCTGCTCGAGGAGATCCGCGACGAGAAGGCTCCGGCTGAGCGCTGGAACCCGGCGTCGCACGGTCAGAAGGAGACCGGACGCCTTGACTCCTAAGAAGCCGGTTGCCGGCCCCCGCGTCGCCGTCATCGGCGCGGGCAGCTGGGGGACGACCTTCGGCAAGATCCTCGCCGACGGCGGTGCGCACGTCACGATGTGGGCGCGCCGCGCGGAGCTCGCGCACGAGATCAACGAGGCCAAGCGGAACTCGCGATACCTGCCGGGCATCAACCTGCCTCGGACGATGGCGGCGACGCACGAGCTCGCCACAGCACTGCACGGCGTCGACCAGGTGTACCTGTCGGTCCCGAGCCAGTCGCTGCGCGAGAACCTCAAGGCGCTGCGCCCTCTCCTCGCCGAGAACGACGCCAAGATCGTCAGCCTGATGAAGGGCGTGGAGCGGGGAACCGGACTGCGCATGAGCCAGGTCATCGAGCAGGAGCTGCAGTGCGATCCCGATCGCATCGCTGTCGCATCGGGTCCGAACCTCGCGCTGGAGATCGCTCGGGAACAGCCCACTGCTGCCGTGATCTCGTCGCGGAGCCTGGAGACCGCCGAGACGATCGCGCGTGCAGCGCGCAACAGCTACTTCCGCACCTTCGTGAACACCGACGTGATCGGCACCGAGTTCGGCGGTGTTCTCAAGAACCTGATCGCGGTCGCGATCGGCATCGTCGACGGCGTCGGCTACGGAGAGAACACGAAGGCGTCGATCATCACCCGCGGGCTTGTGGAGATGACCGACTTCGCAGTGGCGAACGGGGCGCATCCCGAGACCCTGCAGGGGCTCGCGGGGCTCGGCGACCTGATCGCGACCTGCCAGTCTCCACTGAGCCGCAACAACACGGCCGGGCGCCTGCTCGGCCAGGGGTACAGCTTCCAGGACGTCGTGAAGCAGATGCAGCAGACGGCCGAGGGACTCGCGTCCGTTGCGCCGATCCTGCAGCTCGCGCGCGAGTCGGAGGTGGACATGCCCATCGTCGAACAGGTGAAGATGGTGCTCGACGGGAAGATGAACCCGCGCGACATCGCACCCCACCTGACGACGGACGACGACACCCCTCAGGGGGAGAGGACCAACTATGGACAAGCAGACGGTGGTGGTCCTCTTCGGCGGGCGCTCCAGCGAGCATTCGATCAGTTCCGCGACGGCGGGCGGGGTCCTCGGCGCGATTGACCGCGACCGCTACGCCGTGATCCCTGTCGGGATCACAAGGGAGGGCGCTTTCGTCCTCGAGGACGACGAGCCGGCGAAGTTCCCGCTCGACGCGGCGCACCTTCCCGAGGTGATCGACAACGGCAGCCGCATCCTCTGGCCCGAGCCCGGCGGTGACCGCACTCTTCGGGTCGTGCGTGCCGACGGTGCTCTGGAGGGCCTCGGCGAGATCGACATCGTGCTCCCGATCCTGCATGGGACGCACGGCGAGGACGGCACGATCCAGGGCTATTTCGACACACTCGAGGTCCCGTACGCTGGCGGCGGAGTGCTCGACTCGGCGCTGTGCATGGACAAGCACTTCATGAAGGTGGCTCTGCAGGCCTCGGGCATCCAGGTCGCACCCTGGGTGACGGTGCGCGCTCGGCAGTGGGAAGCGGATGCCGCAGGCGTGCGCGCCGCGGCCGAAGGGCTCGGGCAGCTTCCGCTGTTCGTGAAGCCGGCGCGTGCGGGCTCGAGCGTGGGCGTATCGAAGGTCTCGGACTTCTCCGAGCTCGACGCTGCGCTCGCTCTCGCTTTCGCCGAAGACGACAAGGTCCTCATCGAGATCGGCGTCTCGGGCCGCGAGATCGAGGTCGCCGTTCTCGAAGGCGCGGATGGTGTGCGTGCATCGCTTCCGGGCGAGATCGTGCTCACCTCGCGCGGCTTCTACGACTTCGAGGGCAAGTACCTGGGCGGGGACGGGGTCGACGTCGTGTGCCCCGCGGAGCTCACGGAGGCCGAGGTCGCGGCGATACAGGAGGTCGGCGTCCGCTCGTTCGAGGCGGTCGACGGTCGAGGTCTCGCACGCGTGGACATGTTCCTCACGGCATCCGGCGAACTCGTCGTCAACGAGCTCAACACCATGCCCGGCTTCACTCCGATCTCGATGTTCCCGAAGTGCTGGGTCGCGTCCGGGCTCAGCTACGGCGACCTGATCTCAGAGCTGATCGAGGCCGGCCTGCGCCGCTGAGACGACCGGCTACGGGCGCAGGGCTTCGGCTCTGCGCCCGTACACGAACCAGGCGGTCGCGCCGAGCAGGGGCAGCAGGATCAGGAGCAGGAACCAGGCCAGGAATCTGAGCCCGTTCAGCGTCCGCGTCCGCAGCATCGAGACGAATGCTGCAATCGACCAGGCGAGCATTCCCGCCGCCAGGACGCTCCAGAAGACGTCGTACGCGGTGGGGATCAGCGGGTTCATCATTCGATCCGATCGGTGCACTTCGCGGACGCCGGCTGAAGCCCTGACTGGATGCTGGTCGACAGCGTCTCCACGATCGAGCGGAAGTCGATGTCGGATCCGCGTTTGATGATCACCTCGATCGCGGGGTCGCGTCCGTAGGACACGAGCCGCTGACGCTCGTCCTCCTGAGCGAGGACGAGCCAGTCGACACCGCCGATGGTCTGGCACACGAGATCCGAGGGTGCGGGCACGTCGACGCCGCACCTGAGGACGACGGTCGGGTCGCCCCAGGCCCCCGTCGCCTGAGCATCCGTCCACACGCGATCGAGATCGCCGATCGCGTCGGGCAGCAGCACCGAGACGTCAGCGCAGGCGGGATTGTCCGCGTCTTCCGCGGCATCGACATGAATCGTCGTCGAGCATCCGGCCAGGGCGCCGAGAAGGATCAGGGCTCCCGCCGCGGCGGTGAGACGACGAGAACGGGGCATGCTTCCAGGCTACCTTTGACAGCATGCCCTCCCGACCCGACGCCGATGATCCCCGCCTCCGCGACCTCTCCGAAGGAGAGATCCTGCAGGCGATCCTGAGTCGCACCGCCCAGGCGACGCACACCATCATCGGCCCCGGCGACGACGCCGCCGTGATCGCGGCGCCTTCGGGCACCGTGGTGGCGACGACCGACACTCTTGTGCACGGCCCCGACTTCCGGCTGGCGTGGTCCGGCGGCTACGACCTGGGGTGGAAGTCCGCTGCCGTCAACCTGGCCGATGTCGCCGCGATGGGCGCTCGCCCGACTGCCCTGCTCGTCGCTCTCGCCGTGCCGCGCGATCTGCGGCTGTCGTTCGTCGAGAGCCTCGCCGACGGATTCCGCGAGGCCTGCGCGGCGCTCGCGCCCGGATGCGCGGTGGTCGGCGGCGATCTGACCGTGTCCGACGTGCTGACGGTTGCGGTCACTGCCCTGGGCGATCTGGAGGGACGCGCCGCCGTCACGCGATCCGGCGCGCGCCCGGGAGACGCGATCGCGGTCGCGGGCGAGCTCGGACTCGCCGCGCACGGCCTCGCCGTGCTGTTCGGACGCTTCCGCGACGGCGAGACGCCGGTTCCCGTGGAGCCGACACAGCTCGCGGCGGGCGAGCGCGCGGCGGTCGCCGCGCAGCTGCGCCCGTCGCCGCCGATCGGGCTGGGCCCGTTCGCGGCCGTCGCCGGGGCGACCGCGATGATGGACGTCTCCGACGGACTCGCGCTCGACGCGCGGCGCATGGCCGCGGCATCCGGCATCACCATCGCACTGAACGGAGCCGCTCTCGGCGTAGATCCGGCGCGTGCGCTGGCCGGGGGAGAGGACCACGCTCTGCTGGCGGCGTTCCCGCCCGGCATCGTGCCCGCGGGGTTCCGCGTGATCGGCGAAGCCCGCCAGGCGGGTGTCGAGGCGCTGCTGTGCGACGACGCACCCGTCGACGTCTCCGGATGGGACCCCTACCGCGACTGGGATTCGACGGCGGGCTGAGGCTCCGCCCACCACAGGGTGGTGTCGCCGTAGGCCTTGTCACGCAGCAGCCGCATGCCGGCGGCGGCGAAGTCCGGAGGGGTGGCGCGCTTCGCGCGCTCGACGACCACGATCGCGTCGGCGGAGAGCAGCGGGGCGAGAGCGACCAGATCGGCCGTCATCGCGTCGTCGGCGATGTCGTAGGGAGGGTCGGAGAACACCAGATCGAACGTGCCGGCCGCTCGAAGCAGGAACGGATGCACCGCGCTCTCGTGCACGCGTCCGATCGCGATCCCGCCGGCCTTCGCCACCGTCGCGGCGTTGCGGCGCACGATCGCCGCCGCCTGCCTGCCCTTCTCGACCAGATCCACGCTCGCGGCTCCGCGGCTGAGCGATTCGAGGCCCAGGGCGCCGGAACCCGCGTACAGATCGAGGACGCGAGCGCCGGCGAGAGCGTCGGCCGATTCGAGGGCTCCGAAGAGTGATTCGCGTACGCGGTCACTGGTCGGGCGGGTGCCCGTGCTCGGCACCTCGAGACGCGCCCCTCGTGCTCTGCCTGCGATGATCCTGGTCACCTGTTCACGATATCGGCAGGCGACGTCGGCGCCTGTCCCTAGACTCGGATCATGCCGCTCTCGCTCGACTCGACTCTCGCCGAGGCGCTCGGCGCGACCGTCGCGAAGTCGCTCACGCGCGCGTTCGGCATGGAGACGGTGGGCGATCTGCTCTCGCACTATCCCCGCCGCTATGCCGATCCCGCTGAGCTCACGCCTATCCGCGAGCTCCCGGTCGGAGAGAACGTCACGATCGTGGCCGAGGTCCTGACGTCGAGTGCCCGTGCGATGCGCAATCGCCGCGGCGCGATGGTGGAGGTGATCATCGGAGACGGCATCGGCAAGATGTCGCTCACGTTCTTCGCCAAGAGCCTCGATCAGGCCAAGTGGCGGGCGGATCAGCTCGCCGTCGGCCGACGCGGGATCTTCTCCGGCAAGGTGGGCGAGTTCAACGGCGTCACGCAGTTCTCGCACCCTGAGTACGAGCTGTTCGACGATGAAGACGAGGCCCGGCGCCGAGCCGATGCCCGCGCGACGGTGCCGATCCCGATCTACCCGGCGACGGCGAGCCTGGCATCGATGCAGATCGCGAGGCTCATCGGCCGGGTTCTTGATGATCTCGGAACGCTGCCCGAGCCTTTGCCAGACGACGTCCGGCGCAGGGAGGAGCTGCTCACCGCGCACCAGGCGCTCGAGCAGATCCATCGCCCCAAGACCCGGACCGACATCGATCCCGCCGTGCGGACCCTGCGCATGCACGAGGCGCTGACCCTGCAGACCGCGCTGCTGCAGCAGCGCGACGCCGTGCGGGCGCTGTCGGCCACCGCGCGGCCCGCACACCCGGGCGGCCTGCTCGAGCGCTTCGATGCGGCGCTGCCCTACACGCTGACCGACGACCAGCACACCGTGGGCGCGCAGATCGCGAAGGACCTCGTCGGTGCCTGGCCGATGAATCGGCTCGTGCAGGGCGAGGTCGGATCCGGCAAGACACTCGTCGCCCTCAGGGCGATGCTGCAGGTCGCCGAGTCCGGAGGTCAGGCCGCACTGATCGCTCCGACCGAGGTGCTGGCCGGCCAGCACCTGCGCTCGATCGCCAAGATGCTCGGACCGGAGCTCTCGCCACTGGTGATGCCCACGCTCCTCACCGGCCAGATGCCCGCGGCCGACCGTCGTAAGGCTGCGCTGCGCGTGGCATCCGGTCAGG
The DNA here is from genome assembly GCF_000956475.1 of Microbacterium hydrocarbonoxydans. Lineage (GTDB taxonomy): Bacteria > Actinomycetota > Actinomycetes > Actinomycetales > Microbacteriaceae > Microbacterium > Microbacterium hydrocarbonoxydans_A. The sequence continues at coordinate 647,822 of NZ_JYJB01000010.1, read as the reverse complement.
CGCTCATCGTGGTCGGAACCCACGCGCTCCTGGGAGAGAAGACGACGTTCGCCGACCTCGGACTGGTCGTGGTCGACGAGCAGCACCGCTTCGGCGTCGAGCAGCGCGAGGCGCTGCGCGCCAAGGGCTCCAGTCCGCACGCGCTCGTCCTCACTGCCACGCCCATCCCGCGCACCGTGGCCATGACCGTGTTCGGCGACCTCGACACGTCCGTGATCCGCACGATGCCGGCAGGGCGCGCGGGGATCCAGTCCTTCGTCGCCCCTCTCGCCGAGCATCCCGGCTGGTGGCAGCGGGTGTGGCAGCGCGCATCCGAGGAGATCGCCCAGGGGCGGCAGGTGTTCGCGGTGTGCGCGGCGATCGACACCACGAAGAAGACCGGAGAGGCAGGCGCGCTTCCTGCTCAGGAAGGTGCGAACGGACCTCGGTGGGGCGTGGTGCAGCTCGACGAGGCGCTGTCCACGCACCCCACGCTCGGCGGCCTTCGCCGAGCAGTGCTGCACGGCAAGATGCCGTCGGACGAGAAGGACGCCGTCATGCAGGCGTTCGCGCGGGGCGAGATCGATCTCCTGCTGGCCACGACCGTGATCGAGGTCGGCGTCGATGTGCCGAACGCGTCGACCATGATCGTCCTTGATGCCGACCGCTTCGGCGTCTCGCAGCTGCATCAGCTACGAGGACGCGTCGGCCGAGGGGGAGTGCCGGGCCTGTGCCTGCTCGTCACCGAGGCGGAGGAGGGCTCGGTGGCGCGAGAGCGGGTGGATGCCGTCGCCGCAACTCTCGACGGCTTCCAGCTGGCCGAGGTCGACCTCGAGCTGCGCGGAGAGGGCGACGTTCTCGGGTCTGTGCAGGCCGGCGTCCGCTCGTCTCTGCGGCTTCTGCGCGTGGTCAAGGACTCCCGCCTCATCGTGCGTGCGCGTGAGCTGGCCGAGGTCATCCTGTCCTCCGACCCGGCTCTCGCCGCTCATCCGGGACTCCGGGAGGCGATCGAGCGCCGGGTGAGCGATGAGGACCGCGCGGCGCTGGCCAAGAACTGACGTGCCCTAGGCTGGGAGGCATGCGGTGCAGTGAGCGACCGAAGGAGTCGATGTGAGCAGCCGGATCGCGGTCGTCCCAGGTTCCTTCGACCCGCCGACTCTCGGCCATCTCGATGTCATCCGCCGAGCAGCGAAGCTCTACGACGAGCTGCACGTGCTGGTGGTGCACAACCCCGGCAAGGAGGCGATGCTGCCGATCTCTCAGCGCCTCGCTCTTCTCGAGAAGTCGATCGCCGAGGACGGCATGGGCGGCAACATCGTCATCGGTTCATGGAGCATGGGCCTTCTGGTCGACTATGCGCGCGATGTGAACGCCGGCGTGCTCGTGAAGGGCATCCGCTCGCAGATCGACGTCGCCTACGAGTCGCCGATGGCGATCGTCAACCGGCACCTCGCCGATATCGAGACGGTCTTCCTGCTGCCTGATCCCTCGCACGCCATGGTGTCCAGCTCGCTCGTGCGCCAGGTGGCCGGACTCGGGGGCGACGTGTCGCCGTTCGTCCCGCCCGCTGTCGCGGCGTTCCTCGACACCGGCGCCCGAGGCATCTGACTCGGGACCCGTCCAGGCGGGAGCGGGTAGCATTGCGGGGTGCGTTCCCGTATGAATGGTCCTTTCGTCCTGCCCGTCCGCGACATCGTCCGACGCCCGGGCGAGATGCGTGAGCACGAGTTCACGGTCACCCTCTCCGAGCAGTGGGGCGAGGGAATCGTCTCTCTCGCCGAGGGATCCGAGCTCGATCTCGACGTGCGTCTGGAGTCGGTTCACGAGGGCATCCTCGTGTCCGGAACAGCCGACGGAGAGTACTCAGGAGAGTGCGGTCGATGCCTCACACCCATCACTCGGCCTGTCGAAGTCGAGTTCCAGGAGCTTTTCGCGTATCCTGGTGAGGAAGAAACTGACTTCGAGGTTCAAGACGACCACGTGGATCTTGAAACTCTGGTCAGGGATGCGGCCGTGTTGTCGCTTCCTTTTCAGCCGGTGTGTCAGCCGGACTGCCTGGGGCTCGACCCGAGAACCGGCGAGAAGCTGACCGTGAGCACCGGAACGGAGCAGGAAGCTCCCATCGATCCTCGATGGAGTGCGCTCCAGCAGATCACAGACCAAGACGGTACGGCAGAGAGCCGTGCCGCCGAGAAAGAAGAGAGCTAGTCATGGCTGGTAACCCCCCGAAGCGCAAGGTTTCCCGTTCCAACACCCGTTCGCGTCGCGCGCAGTGGAAGGCGGCTCCCGTCGCACTCGTGAAGACGATCGAGAACGGTCAGGTCGTCTACAGCCGTCCGCACCAGGCGAAGGTCGTCACCGACTCGCAGGGCACCGAGCTCTTCCTCGAGTACAAGGGCCGCAAGGTCGCCGACGTCTGAGTCGCTCGTGACTGACGTCACAACCGGCGAAGAGACTCTCTCGCAGAAGCTCCGTGTCGATATCGACGCGGAGCTTCTGGAGTTGGCGCTGACCCACCGCTCGTACGCGTACGAGCACGGCGGGATCCCGCACAACGAACGCCTGGAGTTCCTCGGCGATTCCGTGCTCGGGCAGGCTGTGACCGTGATGCTTTTCACGACGCACCCCGAGCTCGATGAGGGTTCCCTCGCGAAGCGGCGCGCGAGCGTCGTGTCGACGGTCGCTCTGGCCGAGGTGGCGCGAGGGATCGGCCTCGGCGAGCATCTGCTGCTTGGTCGTGGTGAAGAGCAGACCGGTGGTCGTGACAAGGACTCGATTCTCGCCGACACGATGGAAGCCGTCATCGGTGCGACCTACATGTCGGCAGGGCCGGAGGCTGCGACCGATCTCGTGCTGAGGCTCACCAAGCCGCTGCTCGCCGATCCCGAACGCTATGGCGCCGCGATGGACCCGAAGACCAGCCTGCAGGAGCTTGCCGCTCGCTCGGGTGCGACGCCCCCGGAGTATGCGGTCGAGGCGAGCGGTCCCGACCACGATCGCCGATTCGTCGCGACCGTGACCGTCGGCGACGTCACGATGACAGGCAACGGCACCAGCAAGAAGACCGCCGAGATGGCGGCAGCGCTGAACGCCTGGCGCGTGCTCAACGCACGTGCCTGAGCTCCCCGAGGTCGAGGTCGTCCGAGCGGGACTCGCTCCCGCCGCCATCGGCTCTCTGGTCACCGCGGTCAGCGTGTTCGACGAGCGCGCTCTGACCCGGCATCCGCTCGGAGCGCTCGACTTCGCCTCGCGCCTCGAGAACCGCACGATCACTGGAGCAGAGCGCCGCGGCAAGTTCCTCTGGCTTCCCCTGGAGGGCGGCGAGGAGGCGCTGATCGCCCATCTCGGCATGAGCGGCCAGATGCTGCTGCGCGCACCGGATGCCGTCGCCGAACGACACGAGCGGATCCGCATCCATCTCGAGCATCCGACCCACGGCGAACTCGCTGTGGTGTTCTCCGACCAGCGCACCTTCGGATCGCTCGCAGTCGATCGCCTGGTGTCTGACGGCCCGTCATCGATCCCGTCGCAGGTCGCCCACATCGCGCGCGATCCGATCGACCCGGCCTTCGATGATGCGGGCTTCCGGCTCGCCCTCGCCAAGCGGGGCAGCGCGATCAAACGCGTGCTCCTCGATCAAGGCGTGATCAGCGGGGTCGGCAACATCTACGCCGACGAGTCGCTGTGGGCGGCGCGCATCCATCCCGAGACTCCTGCGTCAGCGCTGTCGACGCAGGCCGTTCGCCGGCTGCTCACGGAGATCCGCAGCGTGCTCGCCAAGGCGCTGGCAGAGGGCGGAACGAGCTTCGACGCGCAATACGTGAATGTGAACGGACAGGCGGGCTACTTCGCGCACTCGCTCAACGCCTACGGGCGCCACGGAGAGCCGTGCAGTCGATGCGGGCGGTCCATCGTCCGCGCCGCATTCATGAACCGCTCCTCGCACTACTGCCCCCGCTGCCAGCGGAGACCGTGACGTCAGGGAGGGCTCAGTCCGCCTGCTCGACGATGTTCTTCAGCACAGCGGTCGCTCCCATGCCGTTAGGCCAACCCGCATAGAAGGCGAGATGGAGCAGTGCCTCCGTGAGCTCCTCATCGGTGACTCCGTTCTGGCGTGCGTAGCCGAGGTGGAACTGCAGCTGTTCCATCTTGCCCATCGCAGTGAGGGCCGCCACCGTGATCAGGCTGCGGTCTCGCTTGGAGAGCCCCTCGCGCTCCCACACCTCGTCGAACAGCACGCGGTCCGTGTAGTGGACCATCCCCGGTGCGAAATCGCCGAACGCGTTCTTCCCACCGGACCAGCCCGTGCTCTGCCCGTCTGTGCTCATGTCTGCTCCTGTCCGGCGCGTGTGCGGCATGCGCCCATCGTCCATCCAACCCCGCCCGCGCGCATCGTGGGAGGCTCTCTCGAGGGGTGTACTGACAGGGACTGTTTCACACGAGGGGGAGGGGGCGTAGCGTCGAAGGCATGACCTCAGGAAACACCGAATTCCCGCAGATCTTCCCCCTCGGCGAGCGGAATGACGCGTTCGCGCAGTACTTCGTCGGGCAGAGCTATCTGGCTCCGCTCGCATCAGGGAGCGTGCCGGTGAGCAACGTCAGCTTCGAGCCGGGATGCCGCAACAACTGGCACATCCACCACGGTGCGGACGGCGGCGGCGACCAGATCCTTCTGTGCACGGCCGGATCGGGCTGGTACCAGGCCGAGGGAGAGGACCCGATCAGCGTGGAGCCCGGAACGGTCATCCGAGTTCCGGCCGGCACCAAGCACTGGCACGGCGCGAAGGCCGACACCTGGTTCTCGCACGTCGCTTTCATCACGCCGGGTGCAGGCGTCAGCAACGAATGGCTCGAGCCTGTCGCCGAGGAATACTACGCCGCCCTCCCGACGGACGAAGAGAACGGGGTACACCATGAGCGTCCTCGGCGAGGCCGGCTTCGAGATCTCCTCGGAAGACACGGAGCTGCGGCTCCTGCGCGACCTGGATCACGGCGAGAACAGCGCCTTCCCCGGCTGCAGCGCGGAGTGACGTCAGCCCGCTGACGGGTGCTCGCCCTTGATGACGAAGTACGAGCCGCGGATCTCGCCGGCCAGCTTCGACCGCTGCCGCGCGAACTTGAACGCCGCCAGCTCCTCGGGGACGTCCATGCCGAGGGAGAGCTTGAAACCGACGGCGCGCTTCCCGCCGGCCTCGATCGTGTACATCACGTTGATCGCGAGACCGGAGGCGTAGAAGACGTAGCCGAAGCGGATGCCGTCGGCTTCGAAGCCGCTCACCTCGAGCGCCGGGCTCGAGATCACGATTCCTCGCTCCTCACGGAGGATGTCTGTCACCCACTGCAGCGTCTTCGGGTCCTCCTCAGGGGTGCTTACGGTGAAGGCGATCCCGTACTTGTTGGTGATGTAGCGCGCCTCGTTCGCTCGAAGACCCGCCAGCGCCTCCACGACTGGCGAGGACTCGACTCCGGCGGTGGAGACGTTCCCGAAATCGACGACTGTGCTCATGCGACCATCTTGTCAGCCGCGCGGCTCTCGCGGTCACACGGCATGGAACGACCGCGACAGCACCGGTCTCGTCATCCGCGTGCTCACCCAGACCACAGAGATCCCCGTCGCGACGACGAGCGCGATGGTCAGCAGAGAGACGGGGGCCACGACGAGAGCGATGCCCAGCAGCGGGAAGACGAGGATGCCGGCGCAGAGTGCCGATCCGAGCGAGGTGAGCAGCAGGGGAGCCATGATCGCGCGAGTGCGCGCCCGGTCGACTGTCTGCAGCGGGACTCCAAGGTGATGGAGACTGCGATGCAGGTCACGCGAGTCGAGGATCGCCGAGGCCTGGTTCACACCGACGGATGCCGCCACCATGAGGAACGACGCCACCAGTGTGATGATCAATCCTGTGCGCATGTCGTCGGCGACGGCGAGATCGGCTGCCTCGGCGCCTTCCGCACCCAGCACGCCGATCAGAGAGACTCCCGTCCCGGCGAAGACGGCCATGAAGCTCGCCATCGAGATGCCGCCGACCTGGCGCCATGCGGCCTTCGGATCGTCCAGGACCACTCGCGCCGAGAGCAGCCTCTCCGGCACCTGAGCCCGGCGCAGCCATCCGCGGGCGCTCACCTTCAGCGACCAGGGGCCCACGAGGTTCAGCACAGCCAGCCCAGCGGCGAACAGCAGAGCGATCACCACGATCGTCGTGACCAGCCCTGCGATGCGCGGGACGAGCTGGGCCAACGCGAAGGCGATCGCGATCGCACCCGCACCGATCACGAAGCGGATCCAGTGCGCACCTGTCGCTGTCGTGCGCATGCGCACACCGAGCGGGGAGATCACGACGCGGCGGAGACCGACCGCGGCGCTCAGCGCGGCGAGGATCACGACGCCTCCGACGACGGCGAGAACGTGCAGGGGCGAAAGCAGCACGCCGTGCCAGCCCAGCGCTTCGCCGCGGAACGGGATGAGCCCGATGAGCGGGCTGATGAGCAGATATCCGGCCACGCCCGCCGCCGCACCGGCCGCGGCCAGCAACACGGATTCGGTGACCGTTGCGACGCCGACGCCGAGGGGAGTCACGCCGAGTAGTCGCAGCGTCGAGAGCCGCTCGTCCCTGCGCCGTGCGGCCAGTCTGGCGGCCGCACCGCCGAGGCTCATGAGCGGCACGAGCAGGAGCGCGAGTGCGATCGCGGCGAGCGCCTGATACAGCGGTGCGTAGTCGTCGCTCCATCCCCAGAAGCTCTGGGCGCCGCCGATCACCGTGAGCACGAGTGTCGTCACGACGCCGAAGGCGATCAGCGGGAGTGCGATGAGCCCGCCCTGGCCGGGAGACGGGCGCAGCAGCATCACCAGGACGCGGACGTTCATGCGTCCACCGCCGTCGGAACGACGAGTCCGTCGCGCACCGCGATGGTCCGAGAGCAGCGCGCAGCCACCTCCGGGTCGTGCGTGACGACGACGAGCGTGCGTCCCTGCCCTGTGGTCGACCAGAGCAGCGCGTCCATCACCTCCCGCGATGTCTGCGAATCCAGCGCGCCGGTGGGTTCGTCGGCGAACACGAGTTCAGCCCCGGTGGCCTGCGCACGGGCGATCGCGACCCGCTGCGCCTGTCCGCCGGAGAGCTCGCCGATGCGGCGATCCTCCATGCCGGCGAGACCGAGAGCGCCCAGCCAGGACGCTGCATGCTGCACGGCATCCGCTCTCTTCACGCCGTTGATCATCGAGGCGAGCGCGACATTCTCGACTGCGGTGAGCTCGGGGATGAGCAGCCCCTGCTGGAACACGAAGCCGAGGCGCTCTCGGCGCAGTCGCGACCTGGCGGATTCGCTCATGCCGGTCAGCTCCATCGCGCCGCCTGCTGCGGGCTGGAAGGTCACGGAACCGGTGTCGGGCGTGATGATGCCCGCCAGTACATGCAGGAGCGTCGTCTTGCCGGAACCGGATGCTCCCATGATGGCGACCGATTCGCCGCGCGAGATCGCGAGGTCGACTCCGGCGAGCGCGCGGGTGGAGCCATAGGTCTTTGTCAGGGCGTGTGCGGCGAGGACGGGACTGTTCATGATTCCACTCTCGCCGCACGCGCTGTTCGGATCGTCGGCCCGCGGGCTGATCCGTCTACATCGCAGGGATGAGTTGTCAGACGCGCTTCTGCCACGCGCCCGAGTACGACACCGGCACGAAGCCGATCGCCTCGTTGATGTCAAGCATCGGGCGGTTCTCCTCCGCGTTGAACGTCGAGACGACGGGCGACGTCGGGACCAGCTCGCGCCACCGCAGCAGATTGGCGCACTTGACGATCATGCCGAGTCGATGCCCGCGATGGTGCGAGGCGACCAGGGTGCCGAACTGGTGCGTGACTCCGCAGCGGTCGGCGCCGATCAGCAGCTCGTTGTACGCCACGAGTTCGCCAGTCGGGACGTGCTCGACCGCGGCCACCGAGACCAGCTGCCCCGCCGAGGTCAGCATCGCATCCCGCCGGACCACCCGGTCGGCGTCGTAGTGCTCCGCGACGAAGTCCATGTCTCCGCTGGGCGCATCTGTCGACAGGCGGGCCAGAACAGCGGCGTAGCCGTCTCTCAGTTCAGGCGGCGTGGGCAGGGTCCAGGAGAGGACACGGTAGTCCGCTCCGGCGGACGCGGAGGCGTCGGCCAGCATCCGACGCACGTCGGCGGCGTCGGATCGCAGGTCGTACTCGCTGTTGCGCTCGACCTGCTCGAGCGTGTATCCGGCGCCCTCGATGATGTCGGAGAGGGGTGTTGCGGGGATGCGCCCCCAGCCGGTGGTCGGCATCAGCATGCGTTCCTGCTCCTGCGGGCGATGCAGGGTCCATGTCTGAAGGATGCTGCGTCCTCTCGACGTCGCATCCTCTTCAGCGCGGCTCAGCAGAGCGCGCTCGACTCCACGCCCGGCCTGTGCCTCCGGCACCAGGATGTCGAACTCGGCGGTCTGCGCCCCCTCCTCCTGTGCGTACGCCAGCGTGACCATGCCGGCGACCGCGCCGTCCATGCGGGCGACGAACCCCACATGCAGGCTGTCCGTGGCGTCCTGCCACTCCGAGAGCATCTCGGCGGCGGAGGGCGACAGATCGGGAAGGCCGACGTGCTCGTCGCAGATCTGCCTGCTCAACTCACCGAACAGTCGGAAGTCCGCGGCGTCCTCATCGTTCAGGGACGAAGGGACCGCGAGCGGCGAGATCGTGATGGCGGTCATGACAGGTCTTTCCTCCAGGCGCCCTCGTAGGCGATCGGGGTGAAGCCCATGGCTTCGTTGATGTTCAGCATCGGACGGTTCTCCTCGGCGTTGAAGGTGATGACGCGGGGACTGAGCGGATGCTGTTGCGTCCAGGTGAGCAGTCCGGCCGTCTTGACCAGCATCCCGAGTCGATGACCACGGTGCGCGGACAGCACGAGAGTGTCTTCCTGGTGCGTCGTCTCGTCCGGGCGGCTTCCGATCGCCAGCTCGTTGTACGCGCACAGCTCCCCGGTTGCGACGTGCTCGGCAGCCGTGACCAGCACGGTGTTGCCGCGGTCGAGATGACGGGCATCGTGGCGGGCGATGCGCTCGGCATCCCACGACTCGGCGGGCATGCCCATGCCGGCATCCGGCGCATCGGTCGACATGTGCTCCTTCATCCACGCATAACGGGCGATGTGCTCGGGCGGGGTCGGCAGCATCCACTGCACGACGCGGTAGTCGCTCGCCAGGCGCTGCGCCTCGTCCCGCAGAGCCGCGAGCGCGCTCATCGAGCCGTCGTCGAACTCGAGGACGCTCACTCGATCGACCTGTTCCAGCACGAACCCGTGGCGGATCAGGAAGCGCGCGTGATGGTCCTGAGGAACCGAGCCGAATCCGGTGGGGGAGTCGAGGTGCGGCTCACCGTGGTCGGTGTGCTGGGTCCACAGCAGCAGCTTGCGCACCCCGGCATCCGCCGCCACCTGCTCGATGCGGGCGAGGGCGGCGGAGCCGAGTCCGCGGCCCCAGAAGCGCTCGAGGATGTTGATCGTGACGAACGCGGTGCGTCCGTCGTCGTCGGCGAGGATGTTCAGGACGCCGAGTCCGATCGTCTCCTCGCCGTCGCGGATGAGCCACTGCCGCCGGGTGGCGTCGGTATCGGACCGCAGCAGCGGCAGCAGCGCGGCCGGGTCGAGAAGCTCGTCATCGCGACCCGTGGTCTCGATCAGCGAGGCATTGCGGACCCGCGCGTAGCTGATGAGGTCGTCGGCGTCCGCCGCATCCGCCCGTGCGGGAAGCACGAGCGGATGCAGCGTCGCGGATGCAGTGAGGGCGATCATCGTGCCGGCCTCCGGTCAGCGCAGCTGACGCTGCATGTGGTACTCGAGCAGGATGCGTGCCTCACCGTTCGTGAGGTGCCGATCGTTGAGGAACAGCGGCTCGGCGGTGGTGATGATCCGTTCCTTCGCGACCTTCGGTCGCTGAGCCCTCTCGAGCAGCCAGAGGCCGATCTTGAGGGACAGTCGGTCTGCGAGGGCGAGTTCGCGCAGATCGTCGGGGGCGGGGATGTGCAGGACCGTCTGGTCCTGGATATCCGGCGGGTGGGTGGTGCTGTGGTGCAGCGTGGTGTTCACGGTGTTCCTTCGAATGGAGGTGTGGATGGGTGTGGAATGCGTCGCCGGCGAGCACCGATGGATGATCGGCGGCGGCGCGAGGAGAAGACGGATCCCGGAGAGGGATCAACGGATGCCGGATCGGCGGGAGACCGTGATCTGAGAAGAGATCAGGTGCGAAGCGCTGGATGGCGTTCGGGAGAAGACCCACCTGTGGCGGGCGAGTTCTCCGGCTGCGGTGCTACGAGAGCGTGCAGCGTCGGAGGCCCGAGGTGGTCACCGAGAACGCAAAGCGCGGCGCGGAGTGAACACGCGCGTCGAGGCCTGCGGCCTTTGCATTGAGCTGAATCATCATCGGTAACCTCCTTTCACGGGTCGATCCGTTGGTACCGTAGCGAAGGCTCTCAGGCAGAGTCAAGCACCGGGCGTGTCGCTCGGCGTGTCGCGTTGCGTCGATCACCGCGCGGGATGCTCGCCGATCCGCACGATTCCGGTAGCGTGAGGGCGTGATTTCCCGAGGACGAGTGGCCCCCGCATGCATCTGAAGAGCTTGACGCTCAAGGGGTTCAAGTCGTTCGCGCAGCCGACGAGCTTCGTCTTCGAGCCTGGCGTCACGTGCATCGTCGGGCCGAACGGCTCTGGGAAGTCGAACGTCGTCGACGCGCTCGCCTGGGTGATGGGGGAGCAGGGCGCCAAGACGCTCCGCGGCGGCAAGATGGAGGACGTCATCTTCGCGGGGACGTCGACCCGCGGACCGCTCGGCCGTGCCGAGGTGCAGCTCACGATCGACAACAGCGACGGCGCCCTTCCGATCGACTACGCAGAGGTCACGATCAGTCGCACGCTGTTTCGCAACGGATCGAGCGAGTACGCGATCAACGGCGAGAGCTGCCGTCTGCTCGACGTGCAGGAGCTCCTCAGCGACTCCGGGCTCGGCCGCGAGATGCACGTCATCGTGGGTCAGGGGAGGCTCGACACGGTTCTGCAGGCCTCTCCCGAGGACCGCCGCGGCTTCATCGAGGAGGCTGCGGGCATCCTCAAGCACCGCAGGCGCAAGGAGAAGACGCTTCGCAAGCTCGACGCGATGGAGACCAACCTCACTCGTCTGAGCGACCTCGCGGGCGAGATCCGGCGGCAGCTGAAGCCCCTGGGGCGTCAGGCCGAGATCGCGCGGGAGGCGCAGACGATCGCCGCCGTCGTGCGCGATGCGAAGGCGCGAATCTTCGCGGACGACGTCGTGGCCCTGCGCGCCGCCCTTGCTGACCATGCCCGCAACGAGCAGGAGCGGCACACCGAACGGCTCGTGCTCACGGACCAGGCCGAAGCGGTGCGCGCGGGCATCGCGCGACTCGAGCGCGAGCAGAACTCTGCTGCGGTCGACCAGGCACGCAGCGTGGCCTTCGGTCTCGAGCAGGTGCAAGAGCGGATGCGGGGGCTCTACACGCTCGCGAATCAGCGTCTCGCGCTGCTCGGCTCGGATGAGGACGACGCCGCGGTCACGGCGATCACAGTGACCCAAGCCGTGATCGACGAGGCGAAGGACGAGATCGATGCGATCTCTGCGGGACTCGGGGACGCGCAGGATGCGGCGGCGGTCGCGAGTCGTGAGGTGGTGCACGCCCGAGCCGAGCTCGACACGCTGGACGTCGACATCGCCGAGCAGAGCGCTCTGGTCTCCGAGTACGACATGCGGTTGACCGCGCTGCGCGGAACGGCGGAAGCCGCGGCATCCGCTCTCGCCGCCGTACGGGGCGCCGTGCTTCGCCAGGAGAACGCGCTGGAAGCCGCCCATATCCGCCGGCGCGAGGCGGCCGAGGCGCTGGACTCCATCGCCGATGCGGAGGCTCCCCAGGGCACTGCGGCCGAGCACGCGGCCGCATACGAGTCGGCGCAGCGAGCGGCGACCGCCGCTGAGGCCGAGCGCGAGACGCTGCGCGAGCGCCTGCACGCCGCGGAGCGCGAGGTCGATGCTCTGACGGCCAAGGCGGCAGCGCTCGACAGCGCCCTGGCGGCCTCAGGCGGTGCAGCGGAGATCGTCAAGACCGGGGGACCCGGCATCCGAGGCCTCGTCGGCGATGCGGTGCAGGTCCGGGCCGGTTTCGAAGCGGCCATCGCTGCGGTGCTCGGGTCGCTGGCGGAGGGCGTGCTGGTCGACGACACCTCGGACGCGTTCGGTGTCGCACTCGAGGCCGCGGATCAGCGCAGGGGCGTGGTCGACGTGGTCATCGCCGCGGCGAAGCGTCCGACGGCCGATCTGCCGGTCGTCGAGGGCGTGACGCCCGCGGTAGAGACCGTGACGGCGCCGGAAGGCGTCCTGGCGATCCTGTCCCATGTGCTGATCGCGGACACCCTCGACGCCGCGCGCTGTGCGCGAGCCGCGCTCGAGGCGCTGGGGGATTCGAGCACCACGATCGTCACCGTGGGCGGCGATGTGATCACGGCGCAGACGCTTCGCACCGGGGCCGGCGGCGAGAGGTCGCGACTGGAGCTCGCAGCTGAGCGCGACGCCGCCAAGGAGCGCCTCGCCGAGGTGCAGGTCGTCGTGGACTCGCTGCGCGAGGCCCGCGAAGAAGCGACAGAGCAGGTGGAGTCGACCCGACGACTCGCGAAGGAGGCGCTGCGCGAGCTGCGCGAGCACGACGCGGCTCTGGCGTCGCACACCGAGCAGGTCAACCGCGTGACGGTGCGCCACGAGTCGGCCGTCGCCGAGTGCGAACGCCTCGAAGCCGGACTCGCGCAGGCGCAGTCCGCGGTCGCAGATGCCGAGGCCACAGCCGAAGCTGCTCGCGCCGCGCTCGATGAGGCGATCGACGCTCCGCGTCCGGTTCTCGACGCGTCCGCGCGTGACGGGCTGCTCGAGGCGCTGGAGCTCGCACGCGAGGGCGAGGTTCGCGCCCGGCTCGAGGTGGAGACACTGCGGGAGCGAGTCCGGGCTGCCCAGGCGCGCGTCGCATCGCTGGAGCGCCAGCGCGAGCAGGAGCGGGAGGCGGCCGCCGAAGCCGCGCGCCGCGCCGTGATCCGGCGGGCCCAGCGCGAGGCCGCATCCGGCGTCGCCGAGGAGCTGCCCCGCATCCTCGATTCTCTCGATCGGTCTGTCGCGGAAGCGCGACTGGCGCTGGCCGAGGCCGAGTCCGCGCGGTCCGCGCAGAACCAGGAGCTCACGGCGCTTCGCGCCCAGGAATCGACTCTGCGGGAGCGCCTCGCCGGCCTCACCGAGAGCGTGCACGGGCTCGAGCTGCAGATCCATGAGAAGAAACTCCACCTCAACAGCCTGCTCGAACGCGTGGCCTCGGAACTCGCCCTCGAGGAAGATATTCTCATTGCGGAATATGGCCCCGATCAGCTGGTTCCCCACGATCCGCTCACCCGCTCCGTCGAGGGGGAGCACGCGGAGGGCGGCACGGTGCCCTACGACCGGCGCGTGCAGCAGCGTCGCCTCGCCGAGGCCGAGCGCAAGCTCGCGCAGCTCGGCCGCGTCAATCCGCTCGCTCTGGAGGAGTTCGCCGCTCTCGAGCAGCGGCACGCCTTCCTCACGGAGCAGCTGGCCGACCTCACGCAGACGCGTCAGGATCTCCTGACGATCATCGCCGACCTCGACGAGCGCATGCAGACGATCTTCGCGAGCGCCTTCGCCGACACGAAGCAGGCCTTCGGCGAGGTGTTCCCGCTGCTGTTCCCGGGCGGATCAGGCAGCATCACGCTCACGGATCCCGAGAACATGCTCACGACGGGCATCGAGGTGTCTGTACGCCCGGTGGGCAAGAAGATCGAGCGGCTGTCGCTGCTGTCGGGCGGGGAGCGCTCGCTCGCAGCCGTGGCGCTGCTCGTGGCGATCTTCAAGGCGCGCCCGAGCCCGTTCTACATCCTCGACGAGGTCGAGGCGGCGCTCGACGACGCCAATCTCGGGCGGCTCCTCACCGTGTTCGAGCAGCTTCGCGAGAGCTCTCAGCTGCTGGTGATCACCCACCAGAAGCGCACGATGGAGATCGCGGACGCCCTCTATGGCGTCTCGATGCGTCAGGACGGCGTGTCGGCCGTGGTCGGCCAGCGCGTCGGAGACCGGGCGTCCGCAGCGAGCTGAGCGGAAGCAGCATCCGGATTCTCGGACCGATGCCGTCAGCTCACGGCGAGCGAGGCTTCGAACTCCGCGACGAGTCCGGTGAATCCGGGCAGATCCTGAGGGCGGTGCTCGGCACCGGCAAGCACCGCGCGCCGGGCGCCTCGGGCCGCGAGGCGATCGGCGATCACCTCGTACTCCTCGTTCCAGCCGCCGGTGACCACGAGGGCAGGGACGCCGTCCAGCATCCGATCGCGGACGCCATGGCCCCAGGGGAGGTTCGTGCTCGCCCACCGCGCAGCCAGCGGCTGCTCCTCGTGCCAGCGCGCGTCATCGAATGGGCCGCCGAACATCAGGGGCCGCAGGATCGCCCAGAAGCCTCGGATGTCGCCGGCGGAGGCCCGAGCGCGTGCCTCTGTGACGATGCCGATATGCCGCTCGATCGCCTCATGTCCTCGGGCGAGGTCGTACAGGGCGGGCTCGATGAGCACGAGGCCGGCGACGCTCGAGCGCCTCGCCGCCAGTGCGACGGGCACGGCCCCGATCGAGTGCGCGAAGACCAGGGTTCCCGGAGTCAGCTCACGAGCGAGAGCATCCCCCTGGTCGACGATGGATGCGCCGGCGGCGAACGACACGAATCGAGCGTGGGGGTCGAGAACATGCGGCCACGCATCCGCTCCACGGCGCCCGCCGCCATGCACGTACAGCCGGTCGCGGATCATCCCAGGATGCTACCCGTAGGCTGGAGTCATGGCGGAGAAGTCCTGGTCCCTCGGTCGCGCACTGCGCGGCATGTTCGTCAAGCCCACGATCGACGAGACCACATGGGAGGACCTCGAGACGGCGCTGATCACGGCCGACTTCGGCCCCGACATCAGTGAGCGAGTCGTCGAAGAGCTCCGCGAGAAGGTCGACCGCTTCCGGACGACAGATCCCAAGGACCTCCATCGGATGCTGCGCGAGACGCTCGAGGAGCACTTCGCGAAGTTCGACACGACGCTCAAGCTCACCGAGCGCCCCGCTGTCGTGCTGGTCGTCGGCGTGAACGGCGTCGGCAAGACGACGACGATCGGCAAGTTCACGAAATTCCTCCGCGGCTACCAGCGCAGCGTCGTCGTCGGCGCGGCCGACACCTTCCGCGCGGCCGCCGTCGACCAGCTCGCGACGTGGGCGCAGCGCGGCGGTGCCGCGATCGTGCGTCCGCAGCAGGAAGGGCAGGATCCGGCATCCGTCGCCTTCCAGACCATCGAGTTCGCCAAGAACCAGGGCATCGAGATCGCGATCATCGACACCGCAGGCCGCCTGCACACCAAGGGCGGTCTGATGGACGAGCTGTCCAAGATCCGCCGTGTGATCGAGAAGCAGGCTCCTATCAGCGAAGTCCTCCTCGTCCTCGACGCCACCACGGGGCAGAACGGCGTCATGCAGGCCGAGGCCTTCCTCGAGCACGCGGGGGTCACGGGGCTCGTGCTCACGAAGCTCGACGGCTCCGCGAAGGGCGGCTTCGTGCTGGCCGTGCAGGAGCGCACCGGCATCCCCGTCAAGCTGCTCGGTCAGGGCGAGGGGATCGACGATCTGACCGGATTCACCCCCCATGTCTTCGTCCAGTCGCTGGTCGGCTGAGGACAGGGCTACCGCCGTGGGCGAGAGGCTGGTTTCATAGCGTTATGGCGATCGAACACGACTACTTCGGACTTCTGTCCTCGGGCCCCGACGGCTCGATCTTCTGGTCGGAGACGATCGAGCTCGGCGACCAGAGCGTGACCGTCGACCTCACGGCTCCCGATCAGGACGACGTCTCCGCCGACGCGCTCGACATCGCCGCATCTCTGATCGCGGGCCTCGAGAGCGTCGACGCCACGGCTCGCCGCAGCATGCTCGCAGAGGTCGACGATCGCACCAGCGAGGTGACCGAGTACATCCTTCAGCAGCAGGAGACCTTCGGCGAAGATCTCGAGGAGGTGCTCGTCGATGTGAGCGGCGACGCGGCCGTCGACATCATCCGCTCGCTGCGGCTGATGAGCATGACGATCCTCGCCGACGAGCACGGAGGGTCGGAGCCGTTCGCCGTGCTGGAGTACGCGCTCGACGACAGCACGACAGACGACGTTCTGCTCGTGAACCTCGGATCCGACGGCGGCGTGCAGTCGGTGATGAGCGGGGACTGAGTCCGACCCGAGCGAGGACAGGTAAGAACGCCGGGGTAGGTGAATCCACGCAGGATTCTCCTACCCCGGCGTTTTCTCCTACCTGGGCGGAGCCTCAGACGGCCTGTGCGAAGCCCAGGTCGGCGCTCTCGGCGATGTGTGCCAGGTGCGCCGGGATCTCCCGGCCCTTGGATGCCATCGACTGCGCCCACAGGCGCCCTGCGCGGTACGAGGAGCGCACCAGCGGGCCCGCGAGCACCCCGAGGAACCCGATCCGCTCGGCCTCCTCCTTGAACTCGACGAACTCGTCGGGCTTGACCCAGCGCGCCACCGGGAGGTGGCGGGGCGACGGCCGCAGGTACTGCGTGATCGTGATGATGTCGCAGCCGGCGTCGTGCAGGTCGTGCAGCGCCTGTACGACCTCCTCGGGCTCCTCGCCCATGCCGAGGATCAGGTTCGACTTGGTGATGAGGCCGGCATCCCGAGCCTGGGTGATCACGTCGAGCGAACGCTCGTAGCGGAAGGCGGGGCGGATGCGCTTGAAGATGCGCGGGACGGTCTCGACGTTGTGCGCGAACACCTCGGGCCGTGCATCGAACACCTGGCGCAGCAGCGCCGGGTCGCCGTTGAAGTCCGTGGCCAGCAGTTCAACACCCGTGTTCGGGTTCATCGCATGGATCTGCCGGATCGTCTCCGCGTTCAGCCAGGCCCCGCCGTCGGGGAGGTCGTCACGCGCGACGCAGGTGACCGTGGCGTAGCGCAGGTTCATGCGCACCACGCTCTCGGCCACGCGGCGGGGCTCGTCCGTGTCGTAGTCGGCCGGCTTGCCGGTGTCGATCTGGCAGAAGTCGCAGCGCCGGGTGCACTGCGACCCGCCGATGAGGAACGTCGCCTCGCGGTCCTCCCAGCATTCGAAGATGTTGGGACAGCCCGCCTCTTGGCAGACGGTGTGCAGATCCTCGCTCTTCACGAGCGAGTGAAGGGCCGTGTACTCGGGGCCCATCTTCGCCTTGGTCTTGATCCACTCGGGCTTGCGCTCGATGGGCGTCTCGGCGTTGCGGATCTCCAGGCGGAGGAGCTTGCGGCCCTCGGGCGCGGCGGTCATGCGGGAACTCCTGTGTACTCGGCGGACGCGTATTCGTCTGTGAAGGCGTTGATCACCCCGGCGACGATGTCGGCGGGGGAGACGGCGGCACCGATCACCTCGCTGACCGTGGTGACTCCGGCATCTGTGATCCCGCAGGGGATGATCCCGCGGAAGCCGGCCAGGGTGTTGTCGCAGTTGATGGCGAAGCCATGCATCGTCACTCCCTGCTGCACGCGGACGCCGATCGCGGCGACCTTGTCTTCCGAGAGGGGGCGGCGCACCCAGACGCCGCTGCGGCCCTCGACCTGGTAGCCGTCGACTCCGAGCGGGCGCAGCACGTCGATCAGGAGCCGCTCGAGGCGGCGGACGTGCGCGACGACGTCCATCGGCTCGGGCAGGCGCACGATGGGATAGCCGACCAGCTGACCGGGTCCGTGCCAGGTGATTTTGCCGCCGCGGTCGACGTCGACCACCGGCGTCCCGTCCTGAGGGCGTTCGTGGTCCTCGGTGCGCTTGCCGGCGGTGTAGACGGCCTCGTGCTCGAGAAGGATCAGGGTGTCTGGCCGGGTTCCGGTGACCACGTCGGCATGGATGCGCCGTTGGAGGTCCCAGCCGTCGAGGTACGGGACGTACGACGGTGCGAAGCCGGGGGTGAGGATGTCGAGCATGCGTTGTCCGCCCTCTCGAAGCTAGTTGGATTGCGTCCAACAATACCCCTCGAACGCGCGATCGGGTCAGGCTCGCGGTAGCGTGAGGGGGTGAGCAGCAGCGGGAGCAGGGCCGGGCGCCCCAAGGCGTCGTCGCGCGAGACGCTCGCCGAGGCCGCCTGCGAACTGTTCCTCGAGCGGGGCTACGACGCGACGTCCGTGGCAGACATCACCCAGCGTGCCGGAGTGAGCCGCTCGAGCTTCTTCAACTACTTCGCATCCAAGAGCGACGTGCTCTGGTCGGGTCTGGACGCGCGGATCGCGCAGGCATCGGATGCTCTCGCCGCGCTCGACCGCGACGGCGATGCCGACAGGGTGCGCGGGATCCTCCGCGAGATCGTCCGCGATTTCGCGCCCGATCCGCTCGCGCTGGCCCTGCGGAACAGGTCGGCCATGGGCCTGGATGACGAGCTTGTGCGCGACACGGGAGTGCGGCAGATCCGCCTCGCCTCGGCGATCTCGGATGCTGCGAGAGCGGCTGGAATGAGCACGATCCACGCTGACATCGTCGGCGCAGCGCACGCGGCGGCGTTGTTCTCTTCATTGCGCGTCTGGGCCGAGCAAGGTGCGGGATTCGGCGCGCCGGAGACGATGCTCGACGGCGCGCTGCGCGGCATCGACGACCTCCGCTGGAAGTAGCGGCGGACGTTCGGCGCCGCGCCGGACAGGTCATGAGTGAACCCACCGAGAAGGGAACCGCTCATGGACACTGAAGAACTCGACGATCTGCTCCGCACGTCGGCGCCGGCACCCCGGGGCGTCGACCTGGTCGATGTCCGCGCGATGATGGCGGATGCTCGCGCCGAAGTCCGTACGCCGAAACGGCGCCGAACCCTCGTATTCGGGGGCGTGCTCGGACTCCTGCTGGTCGGCGGCGCGGGGTATGCCGCGGCGTCTACGGATTGGCTGTGGAGTGACGGGTTGGAGAACCCAGACCGCAGCTATGCGTACACCTCGCCCAATTGGGGGCAGTGCGAACTGAGATACAGCGGCTACGAGACGCACAACATCTTCATCCAGGCCGACGTCAACAGAATCATCGACGAGTGGTTCGCGAACGCCGACGTCGAAGCTGCAGCCGCGCCATATGTAGAGGGCTACCTGTCGCAGATCGAAGCCGACCAGGCCGCGAGCGATCCCATCACGGACCCGCGCCTGCCTGATCTGAACGCGTGGCAGGCACATGACCAGGCCCTCGCAACGGCTCTGCACGATGAGCTGAAGTCGCATGGTTACGACGCTGAGCACGGGCTCGCCGGCGCCGAGAGTCACAGCCAGCTGCATTGCGCTGGCGAAGACTGGGGCGGGGAGGGATCGCGATGACGGCGGAAGCCGCGCGCCTCACGGCGGCGGTCGAGGCGAACGCCGCCGACCTCCTGGCATATCTCTCGCGCCGAGTCGGACCTGACGATGCGCCGGACCTGCTCGGAGAGACCATGGTCGTCGCCTGGCGCCGGGTGCGTGAGCTTCCGACCGGAATCGAGCGAGCACGCATGTGGCTGTTCGGCATCGCGAGAGGAACCCTGCTCAACCATGCTCGCGGCCAGCGACGGCGCTGGGCCCTCGCCGACCGCATCCGCCTCGAGCCGGCCGCCGATCAATCCGGGGCGCCCGCGGATGCCGGTGCCGAGGTCCGTGACGCGATCGCGCGGCTGGATCCCGAACAGGCGGAGCTGGTGCGACTCGTGCACTGGGACGGCTTGAGCGTCGCGGAGGCGGCCGAGCTCCTCGGCATCCCCGCGTCCACTGCGCGAGGCCGCCACCAGCGCGCGAAGGACGACCTTCGTGCCGCGCTGAGCATCGAGGCTCCGCTCGCGTAGAATCGAAGCACCATGGCTACGTTTGGCACGCTCTCCGATCGGCTCACCGAGACCTTCCGCAATCTGCGCACGAAGGGAAAGCTCACCGCCGCCGACGTCGACGGCACCGTGCGCGAGATCCGTCGCGCTCTGCTCGACGCCGACGTCGCACTCGCGGTGGTCAAGGACTTCACGGCGAAGGTGCGCGAGCGTGCGCTCGGCGACGAGGTCAACAAGGCGCTGAACCCGGCCCAGCAGGTCGTGCAGATCGTCAATGAAGAACTGGTCGCCATCCTCGGCGGAGAGCAGCGCCGCCTGCAGTTCGCGAAGACGCCGCCGACCGTGATCATGCTCGCCGGCCTCCAGGGCTCGGGTAAGACCACATTCGCGGGAAAGCTCGCGAAGCAGCTCGAGGGCGAAGGACACACCCCGCTTCTTGTGGCGGCCGACCTGCAGCGTCCGAACGCCGTGAACCAGCTTCAGGTCGTCGCAGAGCAGGCCGGTGCCACCATCTACGCCCCCGAGCCGGGCAACGGCGTCGGGGATCCCGTCAGGGTCTCGCGTGACGGCGTCGAGCACGCCCGTCGTCACCAGCACGACGTGGTCATCATCGACACCGCCGGCCGCCTCGGCGTCGACGCCGAGCTCATGAAGCAGGCCGCCGACATCCGCAAGGCGGTCGCCCCCGACGAGGTCCTCTTCGTGATCGATGCCATGATCGGTCAGGATGCCGTGAACACGGCGAAGGCGTTCCAGGAGGGTGTCGACTTCACCGGCGTGGTGCTGTCGAAGCTCGACGGCGATGCCCGCGGTGGCGCCGCCCTCTCGGTCGCGTCAGTGACCGGCCGCCCCATCATCTTCGCCTCCACGGGTGAGCGCCTCGAAGACCTCGAGCCGTTCCATCCCGACCGCATGGCGAGCCGAATCCTCGACCTCGGTGACATCCTGACCCTCATCGAGCAGGCCCAGCAGGCCTTCGATGAGGAAGAGGCCATGAAGATGGCCGAGAAGCTCGCGAACGAGGCCTTCACCCTCGAGGACTTCCTCGACCAGCTTCAGCAGATGAAGAAGATGGGCTCGATGAAGAAGATGCTCGGGATGCTCCCGGGCATGGGGCAGATGAAGCAGCAGCTCGAGGACTTCGACGAGAAGGAGATCGACCGCACCGAGGCGATCATCCGTTCGATGACCCCCGGTGAGCGTCGCAACCCCAAGATCCTCAACGGCTCTCGTCGCCTGCGCATCGCGCGCGGTTCCGGCATGACCGTGACCGACGTGAACCAGCTCGTGCAGCGCTTCGAGCAGGCCGCCAAGATGATGAAGACGGTCGCCCGCGGCGGAACCCCGAACATTCCCGGCATGGGTCCGGTGCCCGGCATGGGGCGCCCCGGTGCGTCGGCGAAGCGCGGCAAGAAGGGCAAGTCGAAGGGCGTCTCCCGCTCGGGGAACCCGGCCAAGCGCGCCGCCGAGAACGCCGGGCTCGTCGCACCGTCGGCGCCGACGGGCTCGGGCTTCGGTCTCGGCCGCCAGAAGGCGCCGTCAGAGGCCGACCTCGCCGAGATCCAGAAGCTCTTCGGAAAGGGCTGAGCAGGCTCAGCGAGAGACCACCGCCGCAGCCTCGACGGTCTTGTCGGCTGCGGGTGTCTTCGGCATCCGGGGGCGCATGGTGAAGACCTGGCCAGCGATGAACGCGGCCAGCACGAGCGTGAGGCCGGCCGTCTGCAGCGGAGTGAGGGTCTCGCCGGCGACGAGCGTGCCCAGCGCGGTCGCGACCACGGGGGAGAGAAGCGCGAGCAGTCCCGGCGCCGCGACAGGCAGCTGCTGGATGCCGCGGAACCACAACGTGTAGGCGACCAGACCGCCTGCAGTGCCCAGCCACACATAACCGAGGACGGCGCCGGAGCCGATCTGCGTCGGCATGCCCTCGAAGAGGAGGGTGAGCGGGAGCAGCACGAGCCCTCCGGCGGTCAGCTGCCATCCGGCGTACGCGATCGGACCAACCCCGGCCGGACGGCCCCACCGCTTGGTGAGGACGATGCCGGCTGCGGTCGCAGACGTGCCGCCGATCGCGGACAGAATGCCCAGCAGATCGAGCTGGGCTGCCGGGCCGAGCACCACGAGGGCGACGCCGGCTGCGCCGACGACCGCGGCGGACGCGGTGAGCGGACGGATGCGCTCGTGCAGCACCAGGGAGCCCAGGCCGATGACGACGAGCGGCTGCACCCCGGCGACGGCGGCGGCGACTCCTCCCGGAAGCCGCTCAGCGGCGAGGAAGAGCAGCGGGAAGAACGCGCCGATGTTGAGGATGCCGAGCGCCGCGGCTTTCCACCACCAGTCGCCGCGCGGCAGCGTGCGGCCGATCGCGATGGCCAGCAATCCCGCCGGCAGCGCGCGCAGGAGGCCTGCGAGCAGCGGATGCCCCTGGGGGAGCAGCTCCGTCGTGACGAGGTAGGTCGTCCCCCAGGCGACGGGCGCGAGAGCGGTGAGGAGAAGGAGTGCGAAGCGGCTCATGCTTCCAGGGTGCGCGGAAGGAGCCAATGAGTCCAACGCATGCTTTGCACAAAAGACATGAGCTGAAATCATGTATTCATGGATCTTCAGCAGCTCCGGTACGTTGTCGAGGTCGCCGACACGGGAAGCTTCACGCGTGCTGCCGAGCGCTGCTACGTCACACAGTCGGCGTTGAGCCACCAGATCGCTGCACTCGAGCGAGAGCTCGGCCAGCGTCTGTTCGCGCGAACCAGCCGGAGCGTGCGGCTGACCGAGGCAGGCGAGGCTTTCCTGAGGCAGGCGCGAATCGCCGTCATCGCCGCGGAGACGGCGAAGGAGGACGCCGCGGCGTCAGCCGGTCAGGTGATCGGCACGCTCCGCCTGGGGGTGATCCCGACCGTGGCCGCTGTGGACGTGCCGACGCTGATCGCGAGGTTCCGCCGTCAGCATCCGCACGTCCGCGTAGAGCTGCGCGTCGGAAACAGCGACGCGCTCATCGTCGGAGTGCGCCAGGGAGAGCTCGACGTCGCACTGCTCGGTCTGCGTGCGGAGACGGCTCCTGAGGGAGTGGCGGTGCGTACGCTCGCGCGGGAGAGGCTCGCCGTCGCGCTCCCGCCGGATCACGAGCTGGCGGGCCGCCGACGTCTGCAGCTCGCCGATCTCGCGGCTGAGGTGTTCGCCGACTTCCCCTCCGGCACCTCGGGGCGTGCGCAGGGAGACGCCGCGTTCGCAGCATCCGGTCTGAAGCGAGACGTCGCCTTCGAAGCCGACTCCGCAGAGCTGCTTCTCGGGCTCGTCGCCGCCCGGCTCGCGGTGACGATGATGGCGCCGGGGGTGATCTCCCGCTCAGGAGCCCGTGTCGCTTTCGTGGAGGTCGCCGACGGTCCTGTTCGCGTCGAGTACGCGGCCTGGAGCGCGCAGACCGCGAGGAACGTGGCGCACGCGTTTCTGAACGAGCTCGACGCCGAGATCTCGGCGGGAATGCGAGAGGCGGGTCCGGAGCAGAACTCCGGACCCGCCTCTCAGTGACTCACGATCACTTCACGTCGTCGTCGACCCAGTCCATCGACTTCGTGACGGCCTTGCGCCACAGGCGCAGTTGACGGTCGCGCTCGGCCTCGTCCATCGACGGCTCCCAGCGCTTGTCCTCCTGCCAGTTGGCGGACAGATCGTCCAGGCCGTTCCAGAACCCGACCGCGAGGCCGGCAGCGTACGCGGCGCCCAGGGCTGTCGTCTCCGCGACGACAGGCCGTACGACCGGCACACCGAGGACGTCGGCCTGGAACTGCATGAGGGCGTCATTCGCCACCATGCCGCCGTCGACCTTGAGCTCGGTCAGGTCCACCCCGGCATCCGCGTTGACCGCGTCGAGCACGTCGCGCGTCTGGAAGGCCACGGCCTCGAGCGCTGCGCGAGCGATGTGGTTCTTGTTCGCGTAGCGAGTGAGTCCGACGATCGCGCCGCGGGCGTCAGGACGCCAGTAGGGCGCGAACAGACCCGAGAACGCGGGGACGATGTAGACGCCGCCGTTGTCCTCGACCTGCTTAGCCAGCTCTTCGACCTCGGGGGCGGAGCTGATGATGCCGAGCTGGTCGCGCAGCCACTGGATGAGCGAACCGGTCACCGCGATCGAGCCCTCGAGCGCGTAGTGGGTCGGCCCGTCGCCGAGCTTGTAGCCGACCGTGGTGAGCAGGCCGTTCTTCGAGTGGACGATCTCCTCGCCGGTGTTGAAGATCAGGAAGCAGCCCGTGCCGTAGGTGTTCTTGCTCTCGCCCGTGTTGAACGCCGCCTGGCCGAAGGTCGCCGCCTGCTGGTCGCCCAGGATGCCGGCGATCGGCGTCTCGCGCAGCAGAGAGGAGTCCTCGGCGTTGCCGTACACCTCGGAGGAGGAGCGGATCTCGGGCATCATCGAGCGCGGCACGCCGAAGGCCTCGAGGATGTCGTCGCGCCACTCGAGCGTCTCGAGGTCCATGAACATGGTGCGTGACGCGTTGGTCACGTCGGTCGCGTGAACGCCTCCGTCGACACCGCCCGTGAGGTTCCAGAGCACCCAGCAGTCGGTGGTGCCGAAGAGCAGATCGCCGGCCTCCGCCTTCTCGCGGGCGCCCTCGACGTTCTCGAGGATCCAGGCGATCTTCGTACCCGAGAAGTAGGTCGCGAGCGGAAGACCCACGACCTGCTTGAAGCGCTCGACGCCGCCATCGGCCGCGAGGCGGTCGACGATGCCCTGCGTGCGGGTGTCCTGCCAGACGATCGCGTTGTAGACCGGCTCGCCTGTGGTCTTGTCCCACACGACCGCGGTCTCGCGCTGATTCGTGATGCCCACAGCGGCGATGTCATGACGGGTGAGGTCGGCACGGCTCAGGGCGAGTCCGATGACCTCCTGCACGTTGCGCCAGATCTCCGAGGCGTCGTGCTCGACCCAGCCGGCCTGCGGCAGGATCTGCTCGTGCTCCTTCTGGCCCGTCGCGACGATGCTGCCCTTCTTGTCGAAGATGATCGCGCGGCTGGAGGTGGTTCCCTGGTCGATGGCGATGATGTAGTCAGCCATGGTTGTTCTCCTTTGAAATCAGGGTCAGGCGAGGTGGAGGAGGACGGGCGCCGCAACGGCAGCGATCGCACCGCCGATGAGGGGGCCGACGACCGGAACCCACGCGTACGACCAGTCGCTGGATCCCTTGCCCTTGATGGGGAGGATGGCGTGGGCGATGCGAGGGCCGAGGTCACGGGCGGGGTTGATCGCGTAGCCGGTGGGGCCACCGAGCGATGCGCCGATGCCGACCACCAGGAGGGCGACCGGAAGGGCCGTGAGCGGGCCGAGGCCTCCGGGCGTTCCGACCTCGACGTCGCCGTAGTCCGCGAACGCGAAGATGCCGAAGACCAGCACGAAGGTGCCGATGATCTCGGTCACGAGGTTCCAGCCGTAGGAGCGGATGGCGGGGCCGGTCGAGAAGACGCCGAGCTTGTTCGCGGCCTCGGGCTCCTCGTCGAAGTGCTGCTTGTAGCCGAGCCACACGATGATCGCACCGAGAATCGCACCGAGAAGCTCGGCACCGGCGGCGGTGGCGAACATGGCGAAGTCGATCTTGCCGGCGATCAGGAGGCCGATGCCGACGGCGGGGTTCAGGATGGCGCCGGAGTATGCCGAGACGAGGACACCCGCGAACACCGCGAGACCCCACCCCCAGTTCACCATCAGGAAGCCCCCGCCGAAGCCCTTGTTCTTCGTGAGCGCGACGTTGGCGACGACTCCACAACCCAGGATGATGAGCATCGCCGTTCCGACGAGCTCAGACAGGAAGTAGAGACCGAGATTCACATCAGTCATGTCTTCATTGACCTTTCTTGTGCGGCAGGACCCCTCAGCCCTGCCGCGTTTCGAGGGAGTTTCACGTCGCAGAGGAGGGCGACGTTCGGAGTCGTCAGCCGCGTGCGCGGGACGAGATGTTCAGGCCGTGTCGTTCGTTCAGGAGGAGCCGCGTCTGCTCGATCTCGGCGTCGTGACGGTCGCGATCCCAGCCGAGCAGGGGAGCGAGGGCATCGCCGATCTCGTCGAGCACCTCGGCGGTCGCGTTTCCGGTGAACGCGATGCTCGTCCGACGCAGGATCACGTCCTCCAGTCGGGCGACGAGCTCGTTCTGCACCATCCACTCGAGCTCTCGCGTCGAGAGGTCGCCGCCGGCCAGCGGCGCGTCGGCGCCCTGTTCGATGTACTCCCAGACCTGCGCGGCGCGCGTGCCATAGCGGGAGAGCAGACCGTCTGCCCGGTCTCCCGCGCCTCCCAGGTTCTCCTGGATCCAGATGCGGCGGGCCTTCTCCGTGCGGGGGAAGTCGCGGCCTCCTCCGATCGCGCGGCCGGCCGTCGAGACCGTGCGAGTGCGCGTGATCAAGCCGAGAACCACATCGGACAGAGACTCGCCCAGGGCGCGGAACGTCGTCCATTTGCCGCCGACGAGGCTGACCAGGGGAGTGGCTCCCTTGTCGTCGACCTCGATGCGGTAGTCACGCGAGACGAAGCCGGGGGCCGTGTCCTCGTGGCGGGGCAGCGGACGGATGCCGGAGAAGTTGAACACGATCTGCTCGCGCGACACCGTGATCTGGGGGAACACGTGGTGGATCAGGTCGAAGAAGTAGTCGACCTCCTCGTCCGTGCACACCGGGACCT
Source organism: Microbacterium hydrocarbonoxydans (assembly GCF_000956475.1). Classification (GTDB taxonomy): domain Bacteria; phylum Actinomycetota; class Actinomycetes; order Actinomycetales; family Microbacteriaceae; genus Microbacterium; species Microbacterium hydrocarbonoxydans_A. The sequence goes on along the minus strand of NZ_JYJB01000010.1, from coordinate 621,332 downwards.
CGCGCGGGTCTGCGTCGATGTCGGTGGTGCCGACCAGGACGCGGCCCTTGAGCGGGTAGATCAGCACGATGCGTCCGTCGGAGTGCTCGAAGAAGATCTCCCGGCCCCGGGTCGCCTCGAGGAGCTCCGGGTGGTCGAGCACGATGTGCGATCCCTTCGTGCCTCCCATGAACCGCGTGACCTCGCCAAGCGCGTCATTCGTGAGATCGGTCCACGGTCCGGATGCGTTCACGACCACGTCGGACGCGACCGCGAACTCCGTTCCGCTCTCGCGGTCGCGCAGCAGCACCTTGTCGCCGTCGCGGCCGATGGCCTCGACGTAGTTGAGGGCGATCGCGCCGGGGTGGGCCGCTCGGCCGTCCTGCAGCACGTCCAGCGCCAGACGCTCGGGGTCGTGCATCGACGCGTCGTAGTAGGTCGCCGTGTACTTGATGTTCGGGTCGAGCGCCGGAAGCTCGGCGAGGGACTTCTTGCGGCCGAGGAAGCGGTGACGCGGAACCATGCCGCCGTCGCGCGAGAACGTGTCGTAGATGGTCAGGCCGACCTTGATGAGGAAGGCGCCGCGCTCCTGGGGCTTGCCGCTCTTGTGCGTCAGGAAGCGCAGGGGGGCTGCGAGGATGCCCGAGAACGTCGAGTAGATCGGGATCGTGGTCTGCAGGGGCTTGACGTAGTGGGGAGCGATCTTGAGGAGTCCGTTGCGCTCCTCCACGGACTCGCGCACGAGCCGGAACTCGCCGTTCTCGAGATAGCGGATGCCGCCGTGGATCATGTGGCTCGACGCCGACGATGCGCCGGACGCGAAGTCGCCTCGTTCGACGAGCACGACGTCGACGCCCTGGAGCGCCAGGTCGCGGAACGTCGAGATGCCGTTGATCCCGGCTCCGATGACAAGGACGCTCGTGCGTCCGGCCTCGCGGACTGCGCGAACCTCGTCGCGCTCCGCCGATGAGTGTGTCGACTCGATCATCCTCGACCTCTCTTCTCTGCTTGCCCCCAGCATTTACCCAGGCCGGTACAGCGCGCAAGCCCACTGCACATATGTGCAAGGATCGAACTCCAGGAGGTCATGATGGCGAAGACCGACGCGGAATCCCGCGACTCCAAGCTGGTCGCGGCGCTCACCGCCGCGCAGCTGTACTACATGCAGGACAAGACGATGGAGGTGATCGCGCAAGAGCTCGGCACCTCCCGCTCGTCGGTGTCGCGCCTGCTCAGCTTCGCCCGCGAGAGCGGGCTGGTCGACATCAGGATCAACTCTCCGCTGGAGCGGCTCGGGATGCTGGAGCAGCGCATTCGCGATCGTCATCACGTCGCCGCGCACGTCGTCCCGATGCCCGAGATCGTCAGCGAGGTGGAGCGGCTCGAGCGTGTCGCGCTCACGGCGGGGCGTCTGCTGTCGCAGTTCGTCGATTCGAACATGATCGTCGGTGTCGCCTGGGGATCGACGATCAGCGCGGTGAGCCGGGGGCTCACGCAGAAGGAGACGCACAACACGACCTTCGTGCAGCTCAACGGAGCCGGCAACACGCAGACCAGCGGCGTCGAATATTCGAGCGACATCCTGCAGCGATTCGGCAGCGCCTTCGGCGCCCAGGTGCAGCAGTTCCCGGTGCCGGCGTTCTTCGATGACCCACACACCCGTGAGGCGATGTGGCGAGAACGCAGCACGCGACGAGTGCTCGACCTTCAGGCGAAGATGGACATCGCGGTGTTCAGCCTAGGCTCACCCGCGGCCGAGGTGCCCAGCCGGGTCTACGTGGGCGGCTACCTCAGCCGCGACGACTATCGCAGCCTCCGCGAGGACAACGCGATCGGCGATGTGGCGACCGTGTTCTTCCGCGCAGACGGATCGTGGAAGGATATCCGCGTGAACGCCCGGGCCACAGGGCCGGGCCTCGATCGGCTGCGGCGTGTTCCGCGTCGCGTTTGCGTGGTGTCGGGGATCCCGAAGCTCATCAGCCTGCGGTCGGCCATCTCCGCCGAGCTGATCACCGATGTCGTCCTCGACGAGGGACTCGCTCGGCGGCTCGTAGACGATTGAGGGGTCTCACTCTTCGTGCGTCGAGGCCTCAGGCCCCGAGCGGAACTCCCTGATGAGGTGGTGCACGACCGCGGAGAGGTCACCGCCCGCGGCATCCGCCACTGTCAGCTGACGAGCGTAGCTCGCGCCGTCCTGGAGGATCCTGCCGATGCTCGCGAACTCCCTCTCGCAGCCCAGATCGACCGCGATCGGTGCGAGTTCTTCGAGGGTGTCGGACAGGTGATCGCGCACATGGCGCTGCCCTCCATGCGAGTCCACGATCACGCGGGCGTCGAGTCCGTAGCGCGCCGCACGCCACTTGTTCTCGCGGTGGAACCAGCTCTGGAGCATGGGAAGCTCGCGCCCCTCGTCGAGCTGCCGGGAGAAATGCTCCACGAGCACCTGGATCAGCGACGCCACGGCGGCGAGCTCCGGGAGCGTGGACATGCCGTCGCAGGCGCGCACCTCGATGGTGCCCCACCGTGGAGCAGGACGGATGTCCCAGCGCACCTCCGAGGCATCGGCCATCACTCCCGTGCGGACCATGTCGTCGAGGAAGGATTCGAACTGCTGCCAGTCGTGAAGCGGCCAGGGGAGCCCCGCGGTGGGCAGCTGCTGGAAGACGAGGGCGCGGTTCGAGGCGTAGCCGGTGCGTTCGCCGGCCCAGAACGGGCTCGATGCCGCGAGTGACTGCAGATGGGGCAGGAAGCCGGCGAGAGCGTTGATGATGGGGAATACCTTGCGGGGGTCCTCCACGCCGACGTGCACGTGGATGCCCCAGATCATCATGTTGCGTCCCCACCACTGGGTTCGCTCGATCAGCTTGTGGTACCGCGTCTTGTCGGTGACCTGCTGCTCATACCACTGCGCGAACGGGTGGCTTCCGGCGGAGAGCAGCTCGATGCCGGCCGGATCGGTGGCGGCCCGGACAGCCGCGATGGCCTTGGCGATGTCGTCGATCGCCTGCGCGACGGAGGAGCCGACCCCGCTCGTGACCTCGATCGTGTTGGTGAGGAGCTCGCCGGTCACGGTGTGGCGCTCGTCGGCGCTCTCGGCCTCGAGTGCGCTGAGCAGCTCGGGTGCTCGCCCGACCAGATCTCCGCTCGCAGGATCGGCGAGCATGATCTCCCATTCCAGCCCGACGGTGGAGCGGGCGGACGGAGCGAATTCGAGCTTCACGTGCACAGTCTGACATGTGGGGTGCGCGACACGACCGCACCGTGTCGCCACGTTTCGCGCCGAGGCCGCGCATCTGGCAGAATAGAGGTTTGGACGACGTGCTCGACCCTCTATCCAGCACTCATCCTCCCTTTCAGAGCTTCCGCCGGGTGTGCACCCCACTCTCCAGGCGATCGGTTCGTTTCCTTCCACACAATTCAGGAGAATCGTGGCTGTCAAGATTCGTCTCAAGCGCCTGGGCAAGATCCGTGCGCCCTACTACCGCATCGTCGTCGCAGACTCGCGCACCAAGCGCGATGGTCGCGTGATCGAGGAGATCGGCAAGTACCACCCCACCGAGGAGCCCTCGTTCATCGAGGTCGACTCCGAGCGTGCGCAGTACTGGCTGTCCGTCGGCGCTCAGCCGACCGAGCAGGTCACCGCGCTGCTCAAGATCACGGGCGACTGGGGCAAGTTCAAGGGCGACAAGGACGCGAAGTCCACCCTCAAGGTCGCAGAGCCCAAGGCCGCTTTCGAGATCGACGCTTCCAAGAAGTCCGTCGTGAAGCCGAAGGCGGAGAAGAAGGAGGCTCCCGCTGAGGAGGCTCCCGCCGCTGTCGAGGCCGACGCGGAGGCCGCTGAGGCTCCCGCCGCAGACGCGGAGTAATCCGTCGTGCTCGCCGCCGCGCTCGAACACATCGTCAAGGGGATCGTCGATCACCCGGAGGATGTGCGTATCAATGAATCCGCGTCGCCGCGAGGCGATCTCCTCGAGGTGCGCGTGCACCCCGACGACCGTGGACGCGTGATCGGGCGCGGCGGCCGCACCGCCAAAGCACTTCGCACGCTCATCACCGCACTGGCGGACGGCCGTCGCGTGCGCGTCGACGTCGCGGATGACTGACGTGGTGCAGAACGACAGGAACCAGGGCAAGAACCAGCTGCGCGTCGGGCGCCTCGTCAAGGCCCACGGCCTGAAGGGTGCGCTCAAGCTCGAGCTGTACACCGACAACCCTGAGCGTCGTTTCACGCCGGGGGCCGAGTTCACGTTGCAGGTGCCGGAGGCATCTCCATGGCACGGCAAGACCGTCACTGTTCGCGAGTATCGCGTGATGAACGGAAACCCGGTCGTCTTCTTCGACGACGTGGATGACCGCACCGCGGCCGAGGGGCTCGTGCGGGCGATCCTGTGGATCGATCAGGACACGTCCGAGGTCGAAGAGAACGCATGGTTCGATCAGCAGCTGGTCGGACTCGATGTCGTGCGCGATGACGTCGTCGTGGGGCGCGTCGCGCGCATCGAGCATTTCCCCGCGCAGGATCTCCTGATCGTGAAGGCCGGTGACCGCGAGATCATGGTCCCGTTCGTCGAGGCGATCGTGCCGACGGTGGACGTGGCCGGTGGTCGCGTCGTCGTGACTCCGCCGGCGGGTCTATTCGAAGATCTTCCGGATGCCGCGCAAGAGGATGCTGCCGCCGAAACGGCCGAGTGAGGCTGCGCCGTGCGCATCGACGTCGTCTCGATCTTCCCGTCGTACTTCGACGGTCTGACGCTCTCGCTTCTCGGTAAGGCACGCGATTCGGGGATTCTGAACCTGAACGTGCGCGACCTCCGGGATTGGACGCACGACCGCCATCGCACGGTGGATGACACGCCGTACGGCGGAGGCGCCGGCATGGTGATGAAGTCCGAGCCGTGGGGGCTCGCGCTGGACGAGCTCGCCTCGGGATCCGAGCGTCCCACGATCATCTTCCCCTCGCCCGCAGGTGAGGTATTCACGCAGGCGAAGGCCCGCGATCTCGCCACCCGCGAGCACCTCATCTTCGGATGCGGCCGGTACGAGGGCATCGATGAGCGCGTGTTCGAGTACGCCTCGTCGATCGGCGAGGTCCGCCTGATGAGCCTCGGCGACTACGTGCTCAATGGCGGGGAGGTCGCCACGATGGCGATGATCGAGGCGATCGGCCGGCTCATCCCGGGCGTCGTCGGCAACCCCGAGAGCCTCGTCGAGGAGTCGCACGAGGACGGCCTTCTCGAGTACCCCTCGTACACCAAGCCCTCGGTATGGCGCGAGCGCGCTGTGCCCGACGTCCTGCTCAGTGGCAACCACGGGGCCATCGCGGCCTGGCGCCGAGAGCAGCAGATCGAGCGGACCAGGGTGCGGAGGCCGGACCTTCTGGCGGACGACAGCGCCTGAGATCCGGTTGGGCGGTCCAGGGCGTCAGAGGATCCGCTCGACTCCGTTCGTGATCTCGAAGACCACGTCGTGGGGATGCCGGAGCGCTAGCGCACTGGGGCCGTCGAGACCGCGCAGCTCGGCGCGCAGCATCCGTCCGATCATCTCGTGACCGACCAGGAGCGGGACTCCGCTCGACGCCCAGCCGCATGCGGACAGGGCGCGGCGCGCGCGTGCGCGGGCCTGAGCATAGCTCTCGCCGCCGGGGAACGCCCAGCCGTAGCGGTTTGCGGCGCGGTCCGCCCGCGCTCCGGGGTGCTCGATGTCGATCTCGTCCCAGGTGAGACCGGCCATATCGCCTTGGTGGACGTCGGCGAGCTCATCGACTGCGACGACATCGACGCCCAGACGCTCGGCGATGACGACCGCCGTCTGGAGCGCACGCCCGAGCGGGCTCGTGAAGACCATCGCGACACCGGATCCGACCACACGCTCGGCGACCGCCTTCGCCTGCCGAAGGCCCTCATCCGTGAGGGGGGAATCGAGCTGCCCCTGGAGTCGATGCTCGAGATTCCAGCGCGTCTGGCCGTGTCGCGCCAGGAGAAGGCGCTCGGGCACATGACGGTCCTGGGGGATCATGCACTCAATATGGCACAGGGATGCGCGCTGGTAGCGTCGGGGCATGGTCGACGAGATGCTGGCGAAGTCGTTCGAGCGGTCGGGAGCGGACTACGACCGCTTCCGACCCGGATTCCCCTCGGCCGCGGCGGAGATGCTGCTGCCGGCGCCTGTCGAGGCTGTGCTCGATCTCGGCGCGGGGACCGGGAAATTCACCGAGCGGCTGCTCGGGCGCGCAGGCAGGGTCATCGCGGTCGAACCTGCTGCGGCCATGCTCGACGTCCTGCGATCCAAGCTCCCCGAGGTCGAGGCGGTGGACGGGACCGCGGAGAGCATTCCGCTTCCGGACGCATCGGTCGACGCGGTGGCGGTCGCGCAGGCATTCCACTGGTTCGACCGTGAGCGCGCCTGCGCCGAGATCTCGCGGGTTCTGCTGCCGGGAGGGATGCTCGGCCTGGTGTGGAACCACTCCGACCCCGACTGCGCATGGGATCGCGCTGCGCACAGGGTCGCCCATCCGGCGGTAGGAGACGCCGACAGCACGTCCGCCAGTGCTGCCGACGATCTTCCCGGCTTCACTTTCGTGCAGCACGCGGAACTGCGCTGGAGAGAGCGGATCACACGTGCGGACTACCTCGGCCGATGGTCGACGGTGAGCACGTTCCTCGTCGCCGATGAAGCCGGCCGTGAGGAGAAGATGGCGGCGATCGAGCGAGTTCTGGATCAGAATCCCCATACGGCCGGACGCACCGAGTTCGATCTGCCGATGATCACCGCCGTCTTCCTGTATCGGCGCGTCTGAGAGCCCTCAATCGACTCCGAGGAACGAGCGGTCGGTCAGGATGATCGGGCCGTCCTCCGTCACCGCGACCGTGTGCTCGGAGTGGGCGCCCCGAGAGCCGTCGACGCTGCGCAGCGTCCAGCCGTCCGGGTCCGTGACCAGTTCATCCGTCGTGGCGAGCAGCCAGGGCTCGAGCGCGAACACGAGACCGGCACGAAGCGGGAAACCACGGCCGGCGCGTCCGTCGTTGGGGACATGCGGGTCGCCGTGCATGATGCGACCGACGCCGTGTCCGCCGAAATCGGTGTTGATCGAGTAGCCCTCGCCAAGGGAGACCTCGGCGATCGCGGCCGAGATGTCGCCGATGCGGTTTCCGACCACGGCCGCGGCGATCGCGGCATCCAGCGCTCGCTCGGTGGTCTCGATCAGGCGAAGGTCCTCGTCGCGAGGGGTCCCGACGACGAAGGACACGGCAGAGTCGGCGACCCAGCCGTCGACGGAGACCGCGAAGTCGAGCGAGACCAGATCACCGTCGCGCAGCGTGTAGTCGTGGGGGAGACCGTGCAGCACCGCATCGTTCACAGAGGTGCAGATGACCTTGCCGAACGGGCTGGCGCCGAACGAGGGGTGGTAGTCGATATAGCAGGACTCGGCACCCGCCTTGCGGATCATGTCATGCGCCCTGCGGTCGATCGCGAGGAGGTTCGTGCCGACCTTGGTCTCGTCTCGCAGCGTCGCCAGGGTCTCGGCGACGAAGCGTCCGGCGGCGCGCATCTCGTCGATCTCGGCAGGGGTGCGCAGTTCGATCATCGTCAGTCCTCTCGTTGCGTCCATTCTCCCTGATGCGGTGGCCTCGGGCGTTCGCGCGCTCACAGCGAACACGGCGACTCGCGGGATCCGTGCGACGTACGATTCTTCGCATGAGGTTGCGTGAGGCGTTCTTCCGATGGCTGCTGCCAGCGGCGTTCGTGCTGCCGCTGTGGCTCGTGCTCGGCGGGATCGTGTTCGGCGCCGGGTGGGGGATGCTCTGGGTGCTGTTCATCGCCGTGCCATCCGTGTTCCTCGGCCAGCTGCTGCTCACGCTCCTGACGCGCTCACGGGCCTCCGTGCGTGCCGAGCGGGCAGTCTCGTGGTGGGACGTCGCGGGCTTCACCCTGTGGCATGGCCTGACGATCGCCGTCGGATTCTTCATCGACGGGGCTTTCGGATGGCTTCTCGCTGCCGCGATCCTGGTCGGGATCGGCCTGGTCTGGCTGCAGCTGTGGCAGCTGTGGAACGAGGCGAAGGGCAGCGGCATCCGCATCCGCGAGACCATCGCGTGGTCGGCGGCACCCGGCCAGACCTCGCCCACCGCATCGACTCGCGAGCCTGAGGTGATCGTGGTGCGCGAGAGCGATCCACGCGACTGAGCTCGTTTTGGTCGGCACTGGTTTCCATGGCAGAATGGATGTTTGTGCCGTGACCGGTTCTGCCTCAGGGGAACCCGCGGAAGCATCTGCTCCGTACGACGCACACCCGTTCTTGTTCCTTTGAAAACATGCAACCGACCTGAGGCGAGTGCAGAGAGAGACGATCATGCAGATCCTCGACGCCGTCGATGCGGCTTCCCTCCGTTCGGACATCCCCGACTTCAATGCCGGCGACACCGTCAACGTCCACGTGAACATCACCGAGGGCACCCGCTCTCGTATCCAGGTCTTCAAGGGCGTCGTGATCGGCCGTCAGGGCGATGGCGTTCGCGAGACCTTCACGGTTCGCAAGATCAGCTTCCAGGTCGGCGTCGAGCGCACCTTCCCGGTGCACTCCCCGGTGATCGACCACATCGAGGTCGTCACCCGCGGTGACGTGCGTCGCGCGAAGCTGTACTACCTCCGCAACCTGCGCGGCAAGAAGGCGAAGATCAAGGAGAAGCGCGACCGCTGAGTCGCAGCATCTCCACAGCACCCCGGGACACGATGTCCCGGGGTGCTGTGTTTTCCCCCACTTGTGCGAACCTTGGTAGGGCCGTGTTCGAGCGGCGAGAGTCTGTGAAGGAAACCGATGACGACTGAATCCGCGTCCGCGCCCACGCCACCGGTGAAGAAGAGGCGCGGACTCGTCGTCTTCCTGCGCGACGTCCTGGTGATCGTCGTGATCGCGGCGCTCGTGTCCTTCGTCGTGAAGACCTTCGTCGTCCGCTCCTTCTACATCCCCTCGGCGTCGATGGAGCAGACGCTCATGGTCAACGACCGGATACTCGTCGACGAGCTCACTCCGCGATGGACTGGCTACGAGCGCGGCGATGTCGTCGTCTTCAAGGACCCGGGCGGCTGGCTCGACGCGCAGCCGGCCACCCCGCCTCAGCCCCCACTGGTTCAGGCGATCGACTGGGTGCTCACACTCGTCGGGATCTCTGCCACGGATTCGCAGGATCACCTCGTCAAGAGGATCATCGGGCTCCCGGGCGACCATGTGGTCTGCTGCAACGCGCTGGGCCAGATCACGATCAACGGCACACCGATCGATGAGCTCTCGTACCTGAATCTCCCCCCTGGGGATACGGCGGCGTCGAACGAGCCGTTCGACGTGACGGTGCCCGAGGGCTCGCTCTGGCTGCTCGGCGACAACCGCGACCGTTCACGCGACTCGCGAGAGCACCAGGAGCTTCCGAGCGGAGGCTTCGTCCCGATGGCCAATGTGGTGGGCAAGGCCTTCCTCACGACCTGGCCTCTGAGTCGATTCGGCTCGATCGACGGCCACCACAGCACGTTCAACGGCGTTCCGGATTCCGAATGACGGTGATCGCCCCCAAGCTCACGCTCGAGCGCAGGCTGCTGTCCGAGTGCGAACTCATCATCGCGCTCGACGAGGTGGGCCGGGGAGCCCTGGCGGGCCCGGTGGCGGTCGGCGCGGCCGTGATGGATGCTGCAGGATCGCGTCGTCGCGTGCCCGAAGGACTCCGTGATTCGAAGCTCGTCACGGAGAAGCGCCGGCCCGAGGTCGCGATGCGCGCAGCGGCGTGGGTGTCGGCATCCGGCGTCGGCTGGGCGAGTGCGGCGGAGATCGACGAGGTGGGGATCATGCGTGCCCTGGGTCTTGCCGCCTCGCGCGCGGTGCAGAGCGTGGTGGACCAGGGTGTCGAGGTGGAGAACGCGCTGGTGCTGCTCGACGGCAACCACGACTACGTCTCGCGGGTGCATCCTGTGCCCCTGCGCGTGCGCTCACAGGTGAAGGCGGATCGTGACTGCGCGTCGGTCTCGGCGGCATCCGTCATCGCAAAGGTCGCGCGCGACGCGTACATGACGGAGCTCCACGACGAGCACCCCGACTACCAGTGGAGCCGCAACAAGGGCTACGCGAGCGTCGAGCACCGCGACGCGATCCGCACGCTCGGCCTCTCGCCGTATCACCGCGCCTCCTGGGCGATCGCCGACGCTCCGACCCTGTTCTGACAGCGTGCGGTGCCGCCTGTCGTCACGAGCGACTCTAGGATGGACACATCATGGATGAGGAAGCATTCGACGACTACGACCGAGAACTCGAGCTGGCGCTGTTCCGGGAGTACCGGGACGTGGTCGGTCAGTTCGCGTACGTCGTCGAGACCGAGCGTCGGTTCTATCTCGCGAACGAGGTCAACGTCGTGCGCCGTGACACCGAGCACGACTTCTACTTCGAGATCTCCATGTCCGACGTCTGGGTCTGGGACATCTACCGCGCCGACCGCTTCGTGAAGGCCGTTCGTGTGCTGACGTTCAAGGACGTGAACGTCGAGGAGCTGCAGCGCCGCGAGTTCGAACTCCCGCAGGAGCTGTCGCTCGACGGCGAGTGAATCTGCACAATTCCGCGCTCTGCGGCGGTAGTGCACAGGCTCGTGTCTTTCCGCGATCCTGTGTCGGCGGCGGGGACCGCGTGTTCGCAACCATGTCGTCATGGCAGCGAAAGACGTCCTCGGCAAAGCCGGTGAAGACCGCGCAGTCCGATATCTGATCGGACTCGGATACGAGATCCTCGACCGCAACTGGCGATGCCCCCAGGGCGAGCTCGACATCGTCGCCGCGGTGGGAGGCGCGCTGTGCGTGATCGAGGTCAAGACTCGACGATCGGCCGCGTTCGGGCACCCCTTCGAGGCGGTCGACGCGCGGAAGCGGAAGCGCCTGTGGCAGCTCGCGCACGCCTGGATCGAGGCGCACCCCGAGCGCAGCCGCGGACGACGGGTCCAGCTTGACGCCATAGGCATCATCGGGGCGGACCCGGATGCCGGCTCGCTCGAGCATCTGCAGGATCTCTCGTGACGACGGCCCGGACGTGGGCCGTCGCTCTCACGGGAGTCGACGGGCATCTCGTGGAGGTCGAGGCCGATCTCTCCAACCAGACGCCCGAGTTCAAGATCATCGGTCTCCCCGACAAGGCGCTCGGGGAAGCGGTGCAGCGCGTGCACAACGCGTGCAAGAATGCAGGGCTCGACCTGCCACGGCGGCGCCTGACGGTGAACCTCTCGCCGGCGAGCCTGCCGAAGCAGGGCTCCGGATTCGATCTGAGCATCGCCGTGTCGACGCTTGCGGCGGGCGGTTCGCTGAGTCACGACTCGATCGCCCGGACCGTGCATATCGGCGAGCTCGGCCTCGATGGACGCGTCCGTCCGGTCGCGGGTGTGCTCCCCGCCGTGTTCGCAGCCGTTCGCGCGGGCTTCGAGCGGGCGGTCGTGCCACACGCGAATGCCGCCGAGGCCCGCCTCGTCCCCGGCATCGAGGTGCGCGCCGCCACGTCTCTCGCCGAGGTGGCGGCCTGGCACGGGGCGGATGTGCCCGTACCAGACGTGGAGCCGGTAGCGGGCGCCGCCCCAGCGACGGAGCCCGCTGCCATGCTCGACCTCGCCGACGTCGTGGGTCAGGAAGACGCCGTCGAGGCGCTCGTGATCGCGGCTGCCGGGGGCCATCACCTGCTGCTCAGCGGCCCTCCTGGCGCGGGGAAGACGATGCTCGCCCGTCGGCTGCCGGGGATACTGCCCCCGCTCACAGAGGAGGAGGCCCTCGAGGTCGCCTCCATCCGCTCGCTGGTCGGCGATGCGGTCGACAGCCTCGATCGCATCGCTCCGCTGGAGGCGCCGCACCACAGCGCCTCGGTCGCCGCCCTGGTCGGCGGCGGATCGCGCGTCGTCAGGCCGGGTGCGATCGTGCGCGCGCACCGGGGCGTGCTGTTCCTCGACGAAGCCGCAGAGTTCTCCCGCATCGCGCTGGATGCGCTCAGGCAGCCGCTCGAATCCGGCGCGATCGAGGTGCACAGATCCGGCTTCATCGCTCGGTTCCCGGCCCGCTTCCAGCTCATCCTGGCTATGAACCCGTGCCCGTGCGGAAACTACGGAGTGCGCGGCGCGGAGTGCGTGTGTCCTTCCCTGGCCATCCGGCGCTACTCGGACAGACTGTCGGGTCCTCTGCGCGATCGCATCGACATCGAGCTGCACGTGGCACGTGTCGCGGCCGCGCGCGCGACCTCGGCCGAGCGCGCCGAGACGACCACCGATCAGGCGCGGCAACGGGTGGCCGCGGCGAGGGGGAGGGCCGCTCTCCGTCTTCGGGACACCCCGTGGCGGCTGAACGGAGACGTCCCGGGAACCTGGCTCCGGCAGGGTGCGCATCGGCTGAGCGCAGAGTCCAGGGCACCACTCGACCGGGCACTGGAGCGTGGCGCGCTGACCCTGCGCGGCTACGATCGCGTGCTTCGTCTGGCGTGGACCCTGGCCGATCTCGCGGGCGTCGACGCTCCGGGTCGGGACCAGGTGGGACGAGCCCTGTATCTGAAGAAGGGAAGCAGTGCATGATCGAGCAGTTGTTGCAGGATCCTCGAGCCGTTGCGGCAGCCAGGGCGGCGTGCGTCGAGCACGACGTGGAAGAGGTGCTGGCCAGGGTCGCCTGGAATGTCATCGCCGAGCCGGGTGATGGCGTGGCAGGCACCCTCATCGCGGAGCTGGGGCCGGTCGAGAGTCTGAGTGTGGCGACGGATGCCGGTTCGGCTCTCGTGCCGCCCGGAACGTCTCCTCGCGCTCTGCAGGAGGCCTGCGAGCGGTGGCGGCCTCGGGCGTCGCCACAGGCCGTGGTCGACGCTCTCAGTGACGCATCCGCACGGGGTGCGCGGCTCGTGCTGCCCGGCGGCCCGCTCTGGCCCGACGCGGTCGACGATCTCGGTGTGCACGCGCCGACAATGCTGTGGGTGCGGGGAGACCCTGCTCTGCTCGGCGCCGAGCCGAGGGTCGCTATCGTCGGCGCTCGGGCGTCGAGCGGTTACGGCGATCTACTGGCGGCCGAGTTCGCCGGTGATCTGGCGGCGACCGGCTGCGTCGTGATCTCGGGAGGCGCCTACGGGATCGACGGGGCCGCGCACAGGGCCGCTCTCGCCGTAGGCGGTGCGACGGTCGCGCTTCTCGCCGGAGGGGTCGACCGTTCGTATCCGCAGGGGCATCAGAGCCTGCTGCGCGAGATCGCGAGGACCGGGGCCGTGGTGAGCGAGGTCCCGTGCGGCACGGCTCCCACGAAATGGCGGTTCCTGAGCCGGAACCGCCTCATCGCGGCTCTCGGCCATGCCACAGTCGTCATCGAAGCGGGGTGGCGCAGTGGATCGATCAACACGGCGGGACACGCTGCGGCGCTCGGTCGGCCGCTCGGGGCCGTGCCGGGGCCGGTGACCTCGGCCACCTCAGCGGGGTGCCACCGCCTGCTGCGCGAGTATGACGCGCGGTGCGTGACCACGACGACTGAGATTCGAGAGCTGTGGGAGAGCGCGATCACGCCGTCGAGGGCTGCCGTCGTCGACGATCCCGATCAGGTGCGACTGCGCGACGCCTTGAGCACGAGGACCGCGCTGCCGGCATCGGAGCTGGCTCGCCGCAGCGGCCTGTCGGTGCACAGAGTCGAGGCGCTGCTCGGACTCCTCGATCTCGAAGGCGCCGTCGCGCGCTCAGGTTCCGGCTGGCGCCGGACAGCGGCGGTGGTCGGCTAGCGCGGCGAGGCTCTCGCCCCGCTGGAGGGCCCCGAGGCATGCTGTGTGGATGGAGTTCATGGTCGCGGCCGGGGCATTCGCCGAGCATCTGCAGCAGGTGCGGCGGCTGTCACCGGCGACGGTACGGGCATACCGCTCCGATCTGCGCGACCTCGGCGACAGCATCGGCGGCCGGGATCTGGCCGACATCGACCTCGAGGCGCTGCGCGACTGGCTGTGGCGGGCGACGCAACGAGGCGACGCACGGTCGACGCTGGCTCGGCGGGCGGCCGCCGCTCGTTCGTTCTTCAGCTGGGCGCAGGACGAGGGGCTGATCGAGCACGACCCGAGTCTCAGGCTGGTCGCTCCCAAGCGCGGACGGACGCTCCCCACGATCGCCTCGAGGGAATCCCTGACCGCGCTGCTCGACGCGCGGCGCGCCGCGGCTGCCGGCGGCGATCCGATCGCGCTGCGCGACCACGCCATCCTCGAGCTCCTGTACGGCGCGGGGATTCGCGTCTCGGAGCTCTGCGGGCTCGACCTCGACGATCTCGACCTCGACCGCGGCACAGCACGGGTGCTCGGCAAGGGGTCGAAGGAGCGCGTCGTTCCCTTCGGCGCACCCGCGCGAAAGGCGATCGGCGCATACCTGACCCGCGGACGCCCGGCTCTGGCAACAAGGGGGGAAGCCTCGTCGCCTGCGGTGTTCCTCGGGGCGCGCGGGGGACGCATCGGTCCGCGGACCGTGTACGCCGTGGTCGCCGAAGCTCTGGGGCCACTGGTCGGGGCCGACACCGTCGGTCCGCACGCGCTCCGCCACTCGGCTGCCACGCACCTGCTCGACGGAGGAGCCGATCTGCGCGCGGTGCAGGAGATCCTCGGCCACGCGAGCCTCGGCACCACGCAGATCTATACGCACGTCTCGGCCGAGCGGCTCACCGCGACCTACCGCCTCGCCCACCCGCGCGCCTGAGCCCCTGCCGGTTCATGTGCGATCCGCTGCTCAGAGCGGTTCGCAGCAGGGCAGCAGCACGGCCCTCGGAACCTCTCCGAACAGCAGGAGCGGATTGACGTAGACGCCATGCAGGCGCACGCCGATGTGCAGCGTTCCGGCGGCCGCGTGACCGCCGACGTCGACCGCGCCGATCACGTCGCCGGCTGACACCGCGTCACCTGGGGAGAGTTCGGAGAGCAGGGGCTCGAATGTGGTGACGAAGCCGCCTTCACGCTCGATCGTGATCAGCGGACGGTCAACGACGGTGCCCCGGAAGGCGACCACGCCATCGGCGGGAGCCCGCACTGCGGCTCCGAGGGGAGCCGCGATGTCGATGCCTCGGTGACCGGCTCCGTACTCATGGGCGGGTGCGCGAAAAGCGGCGACGACGGTGTGCGGCCCGTCGACGGGCCACAGCCAGGCGGGAGTCTCACCGTCGTCGATCGCCTCGTGTGCAGCCTGCGGCGCCGCGGTCGCCGCAGAGGACAGCCCGCCGAGAGGGAGCAGCAGAGCCAGGGCGACGAGTGCACCGATACGAGAAAGCGCGCGCATGCTCGCCATCCTGCTCCCGCAGGCGCGGGCTCGTGCGTGGCCGGCCCCGTGAACCACGGAGACGGGGGAGAATCCGCAACAGCCCGCACCCTGTGCAGCGCAGATCGCACGCGGCGTCATCCTGTATGCTGGAGGGGCACCTCGAAATCGGGGTGACTACGCGTGCCCAGAGCGACTCCGGTCGCGGCATCCACTCCCACAGGTCCAACTCTCCGAGGTGGCGGGAGTGCGCCGGGCACCAGGCAGTCCGATCGACCGATCGGCGACAACCTCAACGGCGTTCGCGCCAGAACAAGGAGACGACCATGGCTGTGGTCACCATCCGCCAGCTGCTCGACAGCGGCGTGCACTTCGGACACCAGACCCGCCGGTGGAACCCGAAGGTGAAGCGCTTCATCCTCACCGAGCGCAGCGGCATCCACATCATCGACCTTCAGCAGTCGCTCGGCTACATCGACAAGGCCTACGACTTCGTCAAGGAGACCGTCGCCCACGGCGGCACGATCCTCTTCGTCGGCACGAAGAAGCAGGCGCAGGAGATCCTCGCCGAGCAGGCCACCCGCGTCGGCCAGCCGTTCGTCAACCAGCGCTGGCTCGGCGGCCTCCTCACCAACTTCTCCACCATTGCGAAGCGTCTCGCCCGCATGAAGGAGCTTGAGGAGCTCGACTACGAGAACCCGGCCGCTTCCGGCTTCACGAAGAAGGAGCTGCTGCTCAAGAAGCGCGAGCTCGACAAGCTGCACAAGTCGCTCGGCGGCATCCGCAACCTCACCAAGACGCCGTCGGCTCTCTGGGTCGTCGACGCCAAGCGCGAGCACCTCGCGATCGACGAGGCCAAGAAGCTCGGCATCCCGGTGATCGGCATCCTCGACACCAACGCCGACCCCGACGACTTCCAGTACCCGATCCCCGGCAACGACGACGCGATCCGCTCCGTCTCGCTGCTCACCCGCATCATCGCGGACGCCGCCGCCGAGGGCCTGCAGCAGAAGCACAACCCCGAGACGGGCGACGCCGAGCCGCTCGCCGACTGGGAGCGCGAGCTGCTCGAGGCTCCGGCCGAGACTGCTGCCCCTGAGGCTGCTGACGAGGCTCCCGCCGCTGCCCCCGAGGCTGCTGACGAGGCTCCCGCAGCCGCGCCTGCTGAGGAGACCGTCGAGGTCGCCGCAGCCGAGGCCGCAGAGTCCAAGTAATCCCCGCGTACACACACCTACGAAGCAAGGAGCCACCACACATGGCCAACTTCACCATCGCCGACCTCAAGGCGCTGCGTGAGCAGCTCGGAACGGGAATGGTCGACACCAAGAAGGCGCTCGAGGAGGCTGACGGCGACGTCGAGAAGGCCACCGAGATCCTGCGCCTGAAGGGTGCGAAGGGCAACGCCAAGCGCGCTGACCGTTCGACCAGCGAGGGCCTCATCGTCGCTCGCGAACAGGACGGCGCCGTGACCCTCATCGAGCTCGCCTGCGAGACCGACTTCGTCGCGAAGAACGAGCGCTTCATCGCGCTCGCCGACAAGGTCGCCGACGCTGTCGCCGCCGTCAAGGCGGACTCGGTCGAGGCTGCTCTGGCAGCTCAGGCCGGAGACAAGAACGTCGAGACGGTCATCTCCGAAGAGGCCGCGATCATCGGCGAGAAGGTCGAGCTGCGCCAGGTGCGCACCGTCACCGGCGACAAGGTCGAGGTCTACCTCCACCGCACGAGCAAGGATCTGCCGCCGCAGATCGGCGTCGTCGTCGCCTACTCGGGTGACGACGCCGAGACCGCTCGCAGCATCGCTCAGCACATCTCGTTCGCCAACCCGTCGTACCTCTCGCGCGAGGACGTGCCGGCAGACGCCGTCGAGAAGGAGCGCGAGATCGTCACCGAGATCTCCCGCAACGAGGGCAAGCCCGAGGCAGCCCTGCCGAAGATCGTCGAGGGTCGCGTGTCCGCGTTCATCAAGCAGGTCGCCCTGCTCGAGCAGGACTACGCGAAGGACAACAAGCTGTCGGTCGCACAGGTGGCGAAGGATGCCGGTATCACCGTGACTGACTTCGCTCGCTTCAAGGTCGGCGCGTAACACTGTCGAAGGGGTTCGGATCATCTCGATCCGAACCCCTTCTTCATGCCCAAGAGGCACTATCTTGAATCGGGATGAGAGGACACCACCCATGACCGAACGCACCGGACGCCGCCGCGTCCTGCTCAAGCTCTCCGGCGAGGCATTCGGTGCCGGCCAGCTCGGCGTCAACCCGGACGTCGTGAGCCAGATCGCGCGCGACATCGCCGCAGCCGTCGACCGAGTCGAGATCGCCATCGTCGTCGGTGGAGGCAACTTCTTCCGCGGCGCCGAGCTCAGCCAGCGCGGCATGGACCGCGGTCGAGCCGACTACATGGGCATGCTGGGCACCGTGATGAACGCGCTCGCTCTGCAGGACTTCCTCGAGCAGGCCGGTGCGCCGACCCGCGTGCAGTCCGCCATCTCGATGACCCAGGTCGCCGAGCCGTACATTCCGAGGCGTGCCGAGCGCCACATGGAGAAGGGCCGCGTCGTGATCTTCGGCGCCGGCGCGGGACTGCCGTACTTCTCCACCGACACGGTCGCCGCGCAGCGTGCGCTCGAGATCGGCGCACAGGAGGTGCTCGTCGCCAAGAACGGCGTCGACGCCATCTACACGGCCGACCCCAACAAGCACGCGGATGCCGAGCGCATCGAGCGGGTCACCTACCGCGACGCTCTGCAGCGTGGCCTCAAGGTCGTCGACTCCACGGCGTTCAGCCTCTGCATGGACAACAACATGGACATGCGCGTGTTCGGCATGGAGCCGGCCGGCAACGTGACCCGTGCTCTTCTGGGCGAGCCCATCGGCACGCTCGTCACGGCCTGACCTCACCGGTCGCAGAGCCTTCGCCCGATAGAATTTCAGAACACCCCGACGATAGGAGTCACCGTGATCGCGGATGTCCTCGCAGAAACCACCTCTCGCATGGCGCGCGCCGTCGACGCCGCCAAGGAGGACTTCGCAACGGTCCGCACCGGCCGCGCGAACCCTCAGATGTTCCAGAAGGTGCTGGTGGACTACTACGGCACGCCGACCCCGCTGGCGCAGCTCGCGTCGCTCGCAAACCCCGAGGCGCGCTCGCTCATCATCACGCCCTACGACAAGTCGGCGCTGAAGGCCATCGAGCAGGCGATCCGCGACATGCCCAACCTCGGCGCGAACCCGTCGAACGACGGCAACATCGTGCGCGTCACGATGCCCGAGCTCACGGCCGATCGTCGCAAGGAGTACGTCAAGCTGGTCAAGGCGAAGGGCGAGGACGCGAAGGTCCACGTCCGCGGCATCCGCCGTAAGGCGAAGGACGAGCTCGATGCGCTGAAGAGCGAGCTCGGCGAAGACGAGATCGCCCGTGGTGAGAAGGAGCTCGACGCGCTCACCCGGCAGCACGTCGACCTGATCGACGACGCTCTCAAGCGCAAAGAAGCAGAGCTCCTCGAGGTCTGATCGGGCATGTCCGACGACGATTCGCGCGGAGCCGATGACGGCACTCCGCAGACGCGCCGCGAGGCGCGTGAGTCGGCGACTCCTGACGGCGGCATGCCCTTGGCCGATGACGCCTTCCCGGCGTTCAGCGCCGAGAGCATTCCGCCGCGCCCGCCGTTGCCGACTGAGCTGCCAGGACCTCTGGACACAGGGGAGCACAATGCGATCCGCGAGCAGTGGCGCGCGGCGCGCGGCGAGTTCGAGAGTCACGTCTCGCACGCCCGCGACCAGTTGGATCACGCGAACGAGCGCATCAAGCAGCGCAATGAGCGGATCAAGCAGCGCACCGGCCGCGATCTGATCCTCGCGATCGTGATCGGGCTGGCCTTCGGTGCAGCCCTGCTGGCCTCACTGCTGTTCGACAAGGTCTTCTTCGTTCCGCTCGCTCTCGCAGCGGCCCTTCTGGGGGTCTACGAACTGGCTCTGGCCCTGCGAGGGTCGGGGCGCCGCATCGACCTCGTCCCGCAGCTCATCGCCGCGGCGCTGGTCGTCATTCCGGCGTACTTCGTGCAGATCTGGCTGGTCTGGGCTCTTCTGTTCCTCGGCGTCGCCTTCGTGATCGTGTGGCGGCTCGTGGGCCAGATGGTCGCGCAGGACGGCCGCACGTACGGCGATGTGCTGGCGGATGCCGTCGTCGGCGGCTTCGTGCAGATCTACGTGCCGTTCCTCGCCGCCATCGCCCTGATCCTGCTGAGGCAGGAGGGCGGACAATGGTGGGTCCTCGGGTTCATCGCGATCGCGGTCGCCGCGGACACCGGCGCGTATGCCAGCGGGCTGGCCTTCGGCAAGCATCCGATGGCTCCGCGGATCAGTCCCAAGAAGACCTGGGAGGGCTTCGCCGGCGCTGTGGTCGCCTCGATCACCGCCGGGGTCCTGCTCGCGCTGTTCCTGCTCGAGCTGCCCTGGTGGGCGGGAGCGATCTTCGGCGTGACGGTTCTGCTGACCGCGACGCTCGGCGATCTCGCCGAGTCCATGCTCAAGCGCGATATCGGGATCAAGGACATGAGCTCCTGGCTGCCCGGTCACGGCGGTCTGCTCGATCGGCTCGATAGCATCCTGCCGTCGACGATTCCGGCGCTGTGCCTCTACTTCCTCCTCTCACCTTGGGTGGTGCTGTGATGTCCTCTGACGACGTTCTCGATCTCGATGAGACCGAGGAGACGCCGCCGGCGTTCTCCCTGACGCACGGCCGCACGCGCGGCTACCACCGCGCCGCGGTCGACACGTTCCTCGCCGCGGCGCGCCAGGCCTTCGAAGGCGGTGGAGACATCACCGCGGCCGACGTGCGGGTGGCGTCTTTCCCGCTCGTGAAGAACGGATACGTGGTCGCCGAGGTCGATGCCGCCCTGAGCCGCGTGGAAGATGCACTCGCGACACGCGAGCGTGAGCGCGTCGTGCGCAGCCAGGGAGCCGGCGCCTGGGTGGAGCAGGCCAGGGAAGAGGCTCAGGTCATCCTCGACCATCTGGCCCGGCCCCGGAAGCATCGGTTCGCCCGCACGGGGATGCTGACGTTCGGCTACCGCGTCGACGAGGTGGACCATGTAGCAACCCGCGTCGTGCGCTACCTGCGCGACGGCGAGCCCCTGACCGCGGAGCAGCTGCGATCTGCCGCATTCCGCATGCAGCGCGGTGGGTATCGGGAGGAGCAGGTCGACGCCCTTCTCGACGCGACGATCGACGTCATCCTGGCCGTTCGCTGAGAGTTCGCACGCTGATCTCAGGCTCGACCGGTAGACTGCCACCCATCGTGAACTCCCGAAACGACATGATCTCCGAAAGAAAAGGCGTGCCCGCCCTGCCCGCTTCGCGTGCGCTCTCGCCGCGCGCGAGCACGGTCCGACGCCGCATCGCGGGTGTCGTGGCCGGCGTCGCAGTGGTCGGATTCGCCGCCGCGATCGTCGCTCCGACCGGTATCGCGCTCGCAGACCCGCCGGAAGAGGCCGTCGCCGAGTCCATGTACTCGGTCGCTCTCGTCGACACGCAGGATCTGACCGTCACGGTCGGCGGCGCGGCCATCGCGCCCTCTGATCGCGGAGCCTTCTCGGTGTATGTGACTCCCAAGCCCACACCGACTCCCACGGCCAAGCCCGCATCCACGGGCGGCGGAGGAGGAGGCGGACCGCTCTTCTACACCGGCGGCGGCGCGCCGGCGGAGTGGATGGCTGCGGCGGGCATCGCCGAGTCCGACTGGGGCTACGTCGACTACATCGTGTCGCACGAGAGCGGCTGGAACCCGAACGCGACGAACAAGTCGTCGGGCGCGTGCGGCCTCGTCCAGGCCCTGCCGTGCAGCAAGGTTCCAGGGAACGGCTACGACCCGGTCGACAACCTCCGCTGGGGTACGGGATACGCCAGCAGCCGCTACGGTGGCTGGGCTGGGGCCTACGCGTTCTGGTCCAAGAACCACTGGTGGTGATCGCGGGTCGTGGCCCGCTCGCGCAGGCGCCGTCCGGCGCGCCCTGACGTCGACGACTCTCTCGATCGCCTGCTCTCATCGTGGAAGCGCAGCGAGGTGCGCCGCGGTGCCGAGTGGACGGTGCAGCCGATCTCGGCTGCTCAGGCGCAGAAGGACTACATCTGCCCCGGATGCGGTCGCACAGTGGAGTCGGGGACCGCGCACCTCGTCGTGTGGCGAGCCGACGGCGTGCTGGGTGACGCCGCAGACCTGGCCGCACGCCGCCATTGGCACACCCATTGCTGGAGGATTGCATGAGCATCGAGATCCGTGGCCCGCTCGAGCTGCCCGCACGTCGTGAGGACATCGAGCTCGCGACCTCCGACGGGCTGACCCTCGTGGGCGAGCTGGCGCTTCCGGAGCATGCAGCACCCGCCGCGACACTCGTGACGCTGCATCCGCTGCCCACCGCCGGCGGATTCATGGACTCGCATATCCTCCGCAAGGCCGCGGCGCGTCTTCCGGCGCTGGCCGACCTCGCTGTCCTGCGCTTCAACACGCGCGGCACCACGTCGCCGCGCGGCACGAGCGACGGATCGTTCGACGGAGGCGGCGCCGAGCGTTTCGACGTGGCAGCCGCGATGGATTTCGTACGTGCCAGGGCGCTCCCGCGCCCCTGGCTGCTCGGCTGGTCCTTCGGCACCGAGTTGGCACTGAAGTACGGCCGTGAGCACGACATCGAGGGCATCATCCTGCTGTCGCCTCCGCTGCATCGCGCCACCGAGGCCGAGGTGGCCGCCTGGGCTGAGCGGACGGATCTGCAGGTCATCGTCCTGGTTCCGGAGCTGGACGACTATCTGCGACCTCCCGAAGCCGAGGCGAGATTCGCCATGATCCCGCATGCGACGCTCATTGCCGTCGAGGGCGGCAAGCATCTGTGGGTGGGGGAGAGCCAGACCAGACGCGTGCTCACGGAGGTCGTCGCGGCGGTCAACCCCTCGGCGCTTCCGCTGCCCACCCAGTGGCCAGCGGACTGAGCTCACCGTTCGTTCATGCGGGGGATCAGCACCTGGCGATAGATGATCAGGATGCTGGCGGCGACCGGGATCGCGATCAGCGCGCCGAGCAGTCCCAGCAGGCTGCCGCCCGCGAGGGCCGCCACGACCACCACCGCACCCGGCACGGCGACTGCTCTGCTCATGATGCGCGGTGAGATGACGTACGCCTCGATCTGCATGTAGATGAGATAGTAGATACCCGCCGCGATCGCGGCCCCGGGGGAGCCGAGGCCAGGGATCAGACAGGCGAGCACGATGATCGTCGATCCCGTGAGAGTGCCGACGAGCGGGATCAGCGAGAAGAAGAAGGCGACGACTGCGAGCACAGCGGGGAAGGGGGCGCGGATGATCGAGAGGAAGATCATGCTGAGCACGCCGTTGATCACGCCCTGGGTGACCTGGCCCATCACGTAGTAGCCGACGGAGTCGGTGATCTGCTCCGCGAGGTCGATGAAGCGCTCGCGCTTGGACGCGGGGGCGAGCTGGTAGACGGCGCGCTTGAGCGACGGTGTCGATGCCGTCAGGTAGATCGTCAGGATCAGCACGATGAAGGTGCCGAACAGGCCGCCCAGCACGGCACCGCTCGCGGTGATCACGCCCTGGCCGACGTAGCTGCCGATCTCGTTCAGGTTCTTCTCGAGCCAGTCTTCGATGTACTTGAAGACATCGTCCACGAGCAGCGTCGGGAACCGGTCCTGAATCCAGGCTTTGAGATCGGGGATCGCCGAACCCCGCTCGACGATCGCGGTGATCTGCGCCACGAGCTGCGAGATCTGGTCGATCAGCACAGGCAGGATGATCAGCACGATGCCGGCGAAGGCGCCGAGCACCGCGAGGATCGTGGCGAGCACTGCCGCCCAGCGCGGCAGTCTCCGGCGTTCCAGGAATGACACGAGCGGGTCGAGTCCGAGGCTCAGGAACAGTGCTGTGCCGACGTAGAGCAGGATTGTGGAGACGCTCTGCAGGCTTCCGATGAGAAGGATGCCCAGACCCACGCCGAGCGTCGCCACCAGGGCGGTGCGGAACGGATTGTGGATCTTCATCGGGACTCCTCGGATGACGGATGCTGTCAGGTTATCGACCGTCGCGGTGCGCGAGAGCTCGACGTGCCGCGAGCGCGGCGCCCCGAGCATCTCGTGGGCAACACACAGGAGGTTTCGCTAGTCTGAAATGTCGAGTATTTGCGCCCCGGGCACAGAGTCGGGGTGCGTGAGGAGACTTTTCGTGCGTTTCGTTTGGGCCGTCGCGGCCTTCGTGCTGGCCACGGTGCTGATCGGTGCGGGCATCGCTCAGCGGACCGTCTTCCTGGGGCCGTCGTCGGATCAGGTGTCTGTAAAGGTCGATGAGCCCGCCCCGTTCGTGCTTCTGGACGGCGATGTGCTGCGTGAGCACCCGGGGGCCCAGAAGCTGCTCGTGAACGGCGACGGCGAGATCTTCGCCGCCTACGGACGCACCGCCGATATGAAGGCGTGGCTGGCCGACTCCGAGTACAACCACGTGAGCCTCGGGAAGAACGGCAAGCTCGACGTCGAACTCGTGTCGGCCTCGGATGAGGGCTCGGATGACGGTGGTGGCGAGGCCACCCCTGCACCGACGGAGACCCCGGGCGCCGACGACGCCGAGCAGGCGAGCGGCCACAATCCCGCCGGATCCGATCTGTGGCTCGACTCGTTCTCGGAGAAGGATGCTCTCATCGCCGACAACATGCAGCTGCCCGACGGCGTGAGCATGCTGATCGCCTACGACGGCACCAAGGATGCGCCGACCGACATCAGAGTGTCCTGGCCGCTCGACAACTCGACGCCGTGGACGGGCCCGCTGGTCACGAGCGGTGTGATCGTCCTCCTGGTCGGCCTGATCCTCTATGTCCTGGGCATCCGGCACCAGCGGCGCGGACGCGGTCCTCGCCGCAAGGGCCCCGGCCCTCTTCCCATCACCGAGCCGATCGACCTCGCGGAGCTGCCCGCAGCGGATCGCGCCGCGATCGAACAGGGCGCAGAGACGGCCCCCGAGGAGTCTCCGGCACCGGATTCCGATGGCGAGGAGAGCGCGCCGGTGCGAAAGAGCGAGAGCCGTGCGGCTCGCTCGTCGCGCCGGCGCTGGGTCGTGGCGCTTCCCGCGTTGGCGGTGACCGCGGTGCTCGCGACCGGATGCACGGCCGATTCGTGGCCGCAGCTGGGCTCGTCATCACCGACGCCGACTCCGTCGCCCACGGTGATCGCTCCGGAGAATCAGAAGCCGCCGGCGGTGACCGAGGCTCAGGCCAAGCGCATCATCGAGCAGATCTCCGCCACGCTCGAGAAGGCCGACGCCGCGATGGACATCGAGCTCGCGAAGACGCGCCTCGACGGTGCCGCGCTTGCTGCACGCACGACCGACTACGCTCTGCGAACCGCGATTCCGGAGTCTCCGCTCCCCGCGGCGATCCCCACGGATGACGTCGAGGTGGTCCTTCCCGAGGCCACCGACCGATGGCCGCGGACGGTGCTGCTGCTGACCAAGAGCACCGGCGACGAAACCGTGCCGCCGGTCATCCTCACCATGACCCAGCAGGACCCGTGGTCGAACTACAAGATCACGGACATCGCCGAGATGCTCGCGGACACGAAGGTCCCCGAGGTCGTGGCTCCGTGGCTCGGCACTTCGCTCGTCCCGGCTGATTCGGCGTTCCTCAGCATCGCCCCTGGCAAGCTGGCCGAGGCGTTCGCCGACGTCGTCGATGCGAACGAGCAGAGTCCCTCCTACGGCTCCTTCGACGATGTCGCGCTCGCCTATGCGAAGTCGATCCGCGACAGCCGTCAGGCGATCATCGACAACCTGGCCGCCAACAATGCGGCCTCGACTTCGCAGACGGCGTTCGACATCGTGGCGTCCGACTCGGCTCCCGTCTCGATGACGACGTTGGACAGCGGCGCGATCGTCGCCGTCTCCCTCGTCGAGGCAGAAAGCGTGACGCCGACGTCAGCCGAAGCCGTGATCCGTTTCAACGACAACCCCGAGGCCAAGGCGCTCACAGGCGTCACAGAGTCCGCCAAGGGCGTGACCACGAAGTACGAGTTCCAGCTGTTCTTCGCTGTGCCGGCGCAGGGGTCCACCGAGCAGATCCATCTGCTCGCCGCCCGCCAGAACCTTCTCTCCGTCGAGGTGATCAAATGAGCCAGATCTCGCCCGCAGCCCTCCGTGGAGCCGTCGACCTGTCGACGCTCCGCAACCGTCCGGCAGCGCCGGCCGAAGGAGCAGCCGCTCCTGCTCCCGGTGTGGTCGATGTCGTGGTCGACGCGACCGACGAGTCGTTCGGCCAGATCCTCGAGGTCTCTCGCACCGTGCCTGTGGTCGTCGACCTGTGGGCAGAATGGTGCGGTCCGTGCAAGCAGCTCAGTCCGATCATCGAGAAGGTCACGCGCGAACTCGGAGGGCGGGTCCTGCTCGCCAAGGTCGACGTCGACGCGAACCCGCAGCTCGCGCAGGGCTTCCGCGCGCAGTCGATCCCGATGGTCGTGGCGCTGATCGCCGGGCAGCCGGTCCCGATGTTCACCGGCGCCGTGCCAGAGGCGCAGGTGCGCGAGGTGTTCGACAAGCTGCTGCAGCTCGCCGCGCAGAACGGAGTGACGGGCACTCTCGCCGTCGACGGCGATGAGGGGCCCTCGCAGACACCCGCAGAACCCGAGCTTCCGCCTCTGCACGCGGAGGCATACGCCGCGATCGAAGCCGGCGACTATCCGGCGGCGATCGCCGCGTACGAGAAGGCACTCGCCGAGAATCCGCGTGATGAGGAGGCCGCCGCGGGTCTCGGGCAGGTCCGGCTGCTGGCCCGTGTGCAGTCGCTCGACCTCCAGACCGCGCGTGCGGCCGCCGCTGCGTCCCCCCTCGACGTGCAGGCCCAGTTCGACGTGGCCGATCTGGATCTCGCCGGTGGACACGTCGACGACGCCTTCGAACGTCTGCTCGACCTGTTCGCGCAGCTTCCCGCCGCCGAGCGAGCGCCCGTGCGCGAGCGCCTCGTCGAGCTGTTCGGACTGGTCGGCCCCGGGGACTCACGTGTCGCCGCCGCCCGCACCCGGCTCACCTCACTGCTGTTCTGAAGCGCGGCGGGCGTCAGGGTCTGACGTCTGACCCCTCGCGCAGCTGGTTCGGAGCCCCGCCCCATGGCCGGGACGCCGAACCAGCGCGCGGAATCAACCGTGGTTGATCGTCGGGACGTGCGGCTCGCCCTGGTAGCGCAGCCAGATGGTCGACAGCGCGGGAAGGGTGATGGTGGCGGTGGGTGCCCCTTCGCCGTCGCTCGTCGCGACGACCATGCCGAGGTTGCCTGAGCCCCGGCCGCCGAAGTCCGCGGCATCCGTGTTGAGGATCTCGTTCCACACGCCTTCGCGAGGCAGCTCGAGACGGTAACCGCCGCGCTCCACTCCGGCGAAGTTGCTCACGACGACCAGGCGCCCGCCGTGGCCGTCGCGTCGCTCGAACGCCACCACGGTGGGATCCCAGGTGGGAGCGCCGAGACGTGAGAAGGACGAGCCGTCGTTGTCGCGCTCCCAGAGTGGCGATTGCGAGCGGTAGGTGCGGTTGAGGGATCCCACGAAGTTCTGCAACTGCACGTGTGAGGGCTGGTCGAGCAGCCACCAGTCGAGCTCGCGGGACTCGGACCACTCTGCGAGCTGACCGAACTCCTGGCCCATGAACAGCAGCTTCTTGCCGGGGTGGCCCCACATGTACCCCAGGTACGCGCGCATGTTCGCGAGCTTGTGCCAGTGGTCGCCCGGCATCTTCGCGAGCAGGCTGCCCTTGCCGTGCACGACCTCGTCGTGGCTGATCGGCAGCATGTAGTTCTCGCCGAAGGCGTATACGAACGAGAACGTCATCTCGCCCTCGTGATGGGCCCGGTACATCGGATCGCGCTCGATGTACTGGAGCGAGTCGTTCATCCAGCCCATGTTCCACTTGAAGCCGAAGCCCAGACCGGCGTGGTCGGTGGGAGCTGTGACACCCGGGAAGGCGGTGGACTCCTCGGCGATCATGAGGACGCCCGGATGAAGACGGTACGCCGTGGCGTTGACCTCCTGCAGGAAGCGGATCGCCTCGAGGTTCTCGCGGCCGCCGTGCACGTTCGGAGCCCACTCGCCCTCCTTGCGGGAGTAGTCGAGATAGAGCATCGAGGCGACGGCGTCCACGCGCAGACCGTCGACGTGGAACTCGTGCAGCCAGAACAGGGCATTCGCGACGAGAAAGCCGCGCACCTCGTTGCGGCCGTAGTCGAAGATGAGTGTGCCCCAGTCCTGATGCTCTCCCCGACGGGGGTCCGGATGCTCGTACAGCGCCTGACCGTCGAAACGGGCGAGCGCGAACGCGTCCTTGGGGAAGTGGCCTGGAACCCAGTCCATGATGACCCCGATGCCGGCCTGATGCAGGCGATCGATCAGGTAACGCAGGTCGTCGGGGGAGCCGAAGCGGCTGGTGGCGGCGTAGTAGCCGGACACCTGGTAGCCCCACGACCCGCCGAACGGGTGCTCGGCCAGCGGCATGAACTCGACGTGCGTGAAGCCGGCATCGGTGACGTGCTCGATGAGCGGGTCTGCCGCGTCGCGGTATCCCAGACCGCCGCGCCACGACCCGAGGTGGACCTCATAGACCGACAGCGGCTGCGCCACGGCATGTGTGGCGGCGCGGCGGGTCATCCAGGCGCCGTCCGCCCAGCGGTAGTGGGACTCGGCGACCACAGACGCGGTCGCAGGCGGCACCTGCGCCTCCTGCGCCATCGGGTCGGCCTTGAAGATCCAGTCGCCGGCCCTCGTGCGGATCTCGTACTTGTAGAGCGCGCCGGCCTCGACACCAGGCACGAAGAGCTCCCAGATCCCGCTCACGCCCATGGAGCGCATCGCGTGGGATTCGCCGTTCCAGCCGTTGAACTCGCCGACGACGCGGACGGCCGTTGCATTGGGAGCCCAGACGGAGAACGCGACGCCGGCATCGCCGTCGATCGTGCGCAGGTGCGCTCCCATGACCTCCCACAGCCGCTCATGCCGCCCCTCGGCGATGAGGTGGAGATCGAGGTCTCCGAGCGTAGGAAGATGACGATAGGGGTCGCCGACGACGATCTCAGGATCGTCGCCATAGACCGTCGCGACCCGGTAGGCCACGGGAGAGCCGTCGTGCTGTCCCTCCCAGATGCCGTGAGCGACGTGCGCGAGCTCGAGCCGCGTCCCGTCAGCGAAGACGGCCGCAACCGACGACGCAAGGGGCCGGCGGACGCGGATCAGCGTGACCGTGCGGTCGGTCGCATCGACGAAGGGGTGCGAGCCCAGGACGGAGTGAGGATCATGGTGCGACGCTCCCGCGACGGCTGCCCAGTCCGCGGATGCCGTGACATCTTCGACGTAGCTCATGCTCGGTCCCTCACCTTCAAGATGTGCACGGGCTCGGAGAACGAGTCCAGCCGCACGTAGTTGTGGTCTGCCCAAGTCCAGACAGCACCGGTCACGAGGTCTTCGACCTCGAAGCTCTCACCCAGTGGCACACCCCACACCGTGGTGTCGAGATGCACGGTCGTCTCGCGCACCGAATGCGGATCGACGTTCGCGACGACGATGATGGTGTCGGGGCGGCCCGTGCCGGTGAACGCGGCGTCGAGGTGCTTGCTGTACACGAGCACCGCGTCGTCATCGCTCCAGTGCGTCGAGAGATTGCGCAGCTGGCGGAGGGCCGGGTGTTCGCGACGAATGCCGTTCAGGCGGCGCAGTAGCGGAGCGAGGGAGTCTCCCGCGGCCTCGGCGCCCTCCCAGTCCCTGAGCTTGTACTCGTACTTCTCGTTGTCGATGTTCTCCTCCGACCCGGGGCGCGCCACGTTCTCGAAGAGCTCGTAGCCCGCGTACACGCCGTAGACGGGGGCCGCCGTCGCCGCGATGCAGGCGCGGATCTTGTACGCGGCCCGACCGCCGTACTGCAGGTACTCGGTCAGGATGTCGTGCGTGTTCACGAACAGGTTCGGTCGCATGAAGTCGCTCGTGTCGTGCGCGACCGCGCTGAGGAACTCCTCCAGTTCGCTCTTCGTGTTGCGCCAGGTGAAGTAGCTGTAGCTCTGCTGGAATCCGACAGCGGCGAGAGCCTGCATGACCGCAGGACGCGTGAACGCCTCGGCGAGGAAGATCACGTCGGGGTCGGTCGCGTTCACCGTGGCGATGAGCCACTCCCAGAACTGCAGCGGCTTGGTGTGCGGATTGTCGACGCGGAAGATCTTCACGCCCTGACCCACCCAGTGCATCACGATCCGCAGCATCTCCTGGTAGATGCCCTCCGGGTCGTTGTCGAAGTTCAGGGGATAGATGTCCTGATACTTCTTCGGCGGGTTCTCGGCGTACGCGATCGTTCCATCGGGGAGCGTCGTGAACCACTCAGGGTGCTCGGCGACCCAGGGGTGGTCAGGGGATGCCTGCAGCGCGAGGTCGAGCGCGATCTCGAGCCCTTCGGCCCGCGCAGCACGGACGAAGGCGCGGAAGTCCGCGGGGGTGCCGAGATCCGGGTGGATGGCGTCGTGCCCGCCGGCGGCGGCGCCGATCGCGTACGGCGAGCCGGGGTCCTCGGGGCCTGCCGTGAGCGTGTTGTTGCGGCCCTTGCGGTTCGTCGTCCCGATCGGATGGATCGGAACGAGATAGATGACGTCGAAGCCCATGGCCGCGACGCCGGGGAGCCGCTTGGCAGCCGTGCGGAACGTCCCCGACTTGATCGAGCCGTCCTTGAGCCGCTTGGCCCCTTCCGAACGAGGAAAGAACTCGTACCAGGCGCCGACGCCCGCAGCGACGCGCTCGACCAGGAGCGGCTGAGCCTTTCCAGCCGAGCGGAGGGTCGTCAGCGGACGATCGTGGAAGATCTGCGCCAGCGAGGCATCCGTCGACACCGCCAGCGTCACGTCGCCGTCTCCGTCCGCGAGCGACTCGGCCGTCGCCTTGAGCAGCCGGCGCTGTGCTGCCGGACGGTCTTTCTCGGCTGCGGCCCGCAGCAGCAGCTCGGCGCCGAGTGCGGCCATGACCGGCAGATCGACCCCCGCAGCGACCTTCAGCGCTGCTGCGTGCGCCCAGGTTGCGAAGTCGTCGGAGAAGGCTTCGAAGGCGAACGTCCACGTCCCCTGAAGGTCGACGGCGAGCTCGACCGCCCACCGGTCGGTGCCATCTGCAAGGGCCTGCATCCGATGCAGCGATTCCTCGCCGTTCGGGGCCGTCAGGCGCAGCTGGACGCCGATGATGTCGTGGCCTTCGCGGAACGAGACGACGCTGAACGGCACCACCTCGCCGACGAACGCCTTCGGCGCGAAGCCCCCTGGGACGCGCGGAGAGCCGTTCACCAAGGGGATGCGCGTGGTCCGGAGATCCTCGCTCTCCGATAGGGCGCCGAGCGGGCGCAGGGGGATCTGGGCGGGGCTCCGAAGAACCGGGGTCCGGGTGTTCGCACGTGCTGCCACACTGCGAATGTACCGTTACCCGACCGGCCGCGGTAGCCGCGTGACCGGGCGCGTCGCGTGCCCCGTCACTCCACGCGGAACAGGCGCATCGACGTGCCCGGAATCGGCAGCACGTCGCCGGGAGCGAACACCTCGCCGGCATCCGAAGGGCTCTCGTCCGCGCTGGACCAGAGACTCACGAACCGCGTGGCGCCCTCGATCTCGTCTGGGAGGCGCACATCGATCGGCGCCTCGGTTCCGTGCACGATCAGCAGGATGCGGTTGGCCGCCTCCGTGTCGGGCGTGGAGGCTGCGACGTACTGGATCGTGCGATTGCCGGGATCGGTCCACTGCTCGCTCTCCATCGTCTCGCCGTTCTGGTCGAACCAGTCCATGACGGAGGCGTTGGGGATGTGCTCGCCGAGGCGCGCGTACTTGCTCGGTCGGAGGGCGGGGTTCTCCGCGCGCAGGCGGATGAGCTTTGCGACATGCGCTCGCAGGTCCTCCTGCCAGGGCTCGTCGTCCCAGCTCAGCCAGGTCATCGCGGTGTCCTGCGCATAGGCGTTGTTGTTGCCGCGCTGCGAGCGGCCGACCTCGTCGCCGGCGGTGAGCATGGGGATGCCGGCGGAGAGCAGCAGGGTCCCGAGGAGGTTGCGCATCGCCTTGCGCCGTGCCGCGAGGATCGCAGGGTCGTCGGTCGGACCCTCGATGCCGTGGTTGAACGACCGGTTCATGTCGGCGCCGTCGCGGTTGTGCTCGCCGTTGGCCTCGTTGTGCTTGACGTCGTACGACACGAGGTCGTGCATCGTGAAGCCGTCGTGAGCGGTCACGAAGTTGACGCTGGCGAGCGGGCCTCGCTGGTCGGAGAACGTGTTCGAGGAGCCTGCGAGACGCGTCGCGAATCCGCCGATGCCGACGGGAGCCGATGCGCGGCGCGCATAGTCGATGTCACTGAGCCAGAAGTTGCGGACGCGGTCGCGGTAGCGATCGTTCCACTCGTGCCAGCCGGCCGGGAAGTTGCCGGTCTGCCATCCGCCGAGTCCGACGTCCCACGGCTCGGCGATGAGCTTGGCGTCCTTCAGGATGGGATCGTTCGAGATCGCAGTGAGCAGCGGATGCTCCGGCGTGTACGTGTGCGCCGCATCCCTGGCGATCGACGTGGCGAGGTCGAAGCGGAAGCCGTCGATCTGCATCTCCTGCGCCCAGTAGCGGAGCGAATCGAGGACGAGCCGCGCGCCGGCATCCGTCGACGTGTTCAGAGTGTTGCCGCATCCCGTCGTGTCGATATAGGCACCGTTCGAGTCCTGCCGGTAGTAGCTCGCGTTGTCGATTCCGCGCATGCTCCACCGGGGACCGCCCAGACCCTCTTCGGCGGTGTGGTTGTAGACGACGTCGAGGATGACCTCGAGCCCGGCCTCGTGCAGCAGACGGACCATGCCCTTGAACTCCGCCAGCACGGCCTCCGGACCGCCCTTGCGTGATTCCTCCGTGGCGTAGGCGTTGTGCGGGGTGAAGAAGTTCAGGGTGTTGTAGCCCCAGTAGTTCGTCAGACCGCGTTCGAGCAGGCGCGGCTCGGAGACGAACGCCTGCACCGGGAGCAGCTCGATCGAAGTGATCCCCAGCGCGTGGAAGTACTCGATCATGGCGGGGTGCGCGAGGCCCGCGTAGGTGCCGTGAAGCGCCGGCGGCACATCCGGCTGCCGCTTCGTGAGGCCCTTCAGATGGCCCTCGTAGATGACGGTCCTGTCCAGCGGTATCTGCGGCTTGCGGGAGTCGCCCCAGTCGAAGCCGTCGACGATGACGACCGAGCGCCACTCCTCGTAGCCGTCGCCCTGCGCGAGACCACGCGCATACGGGTCGAGGAGGAGGGTCTCGGGGTTGAAGGTGTTCCCGGGTCCATGCGGACCGCCCACTCGGAGGGCGTATCTCACGCCGGGCTGGAGCAGCGGGGTCGTGACCTCCCAGACACCGCCTGGGAGGCGTTCGAGGTCGACCTGATCGGTCACCCAATCGAGGTCGGTGGAATCGAACACGACGAGTTCTACGGAGGAGGCGTTCTGCGACCACACGCGCAGGGTTCCGACGCCGTCGTGCAGACGGACGCCGAGGTTGTCGAGTGCAGTACCGCCGGGCACGGTGACGTCTCGGTTCGCGGGCATGAGTACACATTAGGGTGCTGCGCCCGGGTGTCACGACTCGGTGCACTCGGTTCCTCGAGCCAAGGGCGTGAAAATAGGGGAGAGTTGTAGGGATGCGCCATTACCTCGACCACGCCGCCACGTCTCCGCTCCGCCCGGAGGCGCGTGCGGCATGGCTGCAGGCCGCGGACGTGGTCGGCAACGCCTCCTCGACGCACGGAGCCGGTCAGGATGCGCGGAGGGTTCTCGAGGAGTCGCGCGAGCGCATCGCCGCGATGCTCGGCTGCGAGCCGATCGAGGTTGTGCTGACCTCTGGAGGAACCGAGGCGATCAACTTCGCGATCCGCGGGCTCTGGGCCGCGCGCCGCTCGGGTGCGGAAGACATCGTGATGCCGGATGCCGAGCACCACGCCACCATGGACACGGTCGCCGCCCTCGTCGCGGAGGGCGCTGTCCTGCATCCCGTCGCGGTGTCTCTCGAAGGCCGGATACCCGTCGCCGACTTCGCAGCCGCACTGCCGGGCGCGGCTCTCGCGACGGCGCTCATCGCCAACAACGAATCAGGCACGGTGAACGACGCGGCCGCACTGTCGCAGGCATCTGCCGAGGCGCAGGTACCGCTGCACCTCGACGCGGTCGCTGCGCTCGGACACCTTCCCGTGTCGTTCTCCGCGTTGCGCGGCGACGCTCCGGCGGGGGCGGGACTCGTCGCTCTCAGCGTCGCCGGCCACAAGATCGGCGCCCCCGTCGGTGTCGGCGCAGCCGTCATCGCCCGCAGTGCGCGGATCGCCCCGCTCCTGCACGGCGGGGCCCAGCAGCGGAGTCTGCGCGCAGGCACGCAGGATGTCGCCGGCGCGGCCGCGTTCGCGGTGGCGCTCGAGCTCGCAGAACGCGAGCGCGCGTCGGAGGGGGATCGCCTGCGCGCTCTTCGCGATCGGCTCATCCAGGGCATCCGCGCGCGCATCCCTGCCGCGGAGCTGCTCGGCGACCCGGTGCACCGGCTGCCCGGGAACGCGCAGGTCCTGTTCCCCGGCGCCGTGGGCGAGAGCCTGCTCTTCCTTCTCGACATGGCGGGGATCGCCGCGTCCACGGGGTCGGCATGCCAGGCGGGCGTCGCCGAGCCCTCGCACGTCGTGATGGCGATGGGACGCAGCGAGCAGGATGCCCGCAGCGTGCTGCGCTTCTCACTCGGTCGCACGACGACGGATGCCGATGTGGACGCGGTGCTCGCGGTCATCGAGGACGCGTATCGCCGCGCATCGGGTTCCTGACCACCCCTCGGCCCGGTTCTTGAGCGAGCACGCCGGAGGCGAGCGAGACGAAGGGGCCCCACTCAGCTGACCCCTCGTAGACTGGGGTGATGCGTATTCTGGCGGCCATGAGCGGGGGAGTCGACTCCGCCGTCGCTGCGGCGCGCGCGGTCGATGCGGGGCACGACGTGGTCGGGGTGCATCTCGCCCTCTCTCGTGCAGGGGGAACTCTGCGCACCGGCAGTCGCGGCTGCTGCACGATCGAGGACGCTCTCGACGCCCGCCGCGCTGCCGACCTTCTCGGGATCCCCTTCTACGTGTGGGACTTCTCGGAGCGCTTCCGCGACGATGTGATCGCCGACTTCGTCTCCGAGTACCAGGCGGGGCGCACGCCGAATCCGTGCATGCGCTGCAACGAGAAGATCAAGTTCGCCGCACTCCTCGAGAGGGCGCTCGAGCTCGGCTTCGACGCGGTCTGCACAGGACACTACGCCAACCTTGTCTCGACAGAGACCGGTCTCGAGCTGCACCGGGCCGCGGACGACGCCAAGGACCAGTCGTACGTGCTGGGCGTTCTCACGGCCGAGCAGCTCGCACACACCTACTTCCCGCTGGGCTCGACACCCTCGAAGGCGCTTGTCCGCGCGGAGGCAGCCGAGCGCGGACTGAGCGTCGCGCAGAAGCCCGACAGCCATGACATCTGCTTCATCCCCGATGGCGACACGCGAGGCTGGCTGGCCGAGAAGGTCGGCTCGGAGACGGGCGACATCGTCGACCGCTCGGGGGCGGTCGTCGGCACGCATGAGGGCGCCCACTCGTTCACGGTCGGACAGCGCCGAGGCCTGAAGCTGGGCGTGCCGGCATCCGACGGCAAGCCGCGGTTCGTGCTCGAGGTGCGCCCCGTCTCGAACACCGTCGTGGTGGGTCCGAAAGAGGCCCTTGCGGTCCGGGAGATCTCCGGGACCCGGTTCAGCTGGGCGGGCGCGGCGCCGACCGCGGACGAGTTCGCCTGCGAGGTGCAGATCCGGGCGCATGCGGAGCCGGTTCCGGCATCCGCAACCGTGACCGCCGACGGAGTGGTGGTCGTGCCCGAAGTCTCGCTCGACGGCGTCGCCACCGGCCAGACGGCCGTGCTCTATGTCGGCACCCGCGTGCTGGGGCAGTTCACGATCGATCGCACGGTCTCCGCTGTTCCGGTCGACGCCTGAGTCTCTGCCCGACGGCGGGAACGCCGTGGCATGTCGGCGCCCGCTCGTAGACTGAACGGGTGCCGGAGAACATCTCACTGGAAGCCGCCCGTACCGAGGCTGACGAGTTGACCACTCTCATCCTCGAGGCGAAGGACGCGTACTACGGTCGCGACACCTCTGTCGTCGACGACGCCACCTATGACGGGTGGATGCGACGCCTCGAAGAGCTCGAGAGGCTGCATCCCGAACTGCAGGGGCAGGACTCTCCGACCCAGATGGTGGGCGCCGCGCAGGCGACGGGCCTCGCGACGATCGAGCACGCCGAGCGGATGCTCAGCCTCGACAACGTGTTCTCCATCGACGAGCTGAGGGACTGGGCTGCGAAGACACGGGCCGCTGCGGGGCGCCATGTGAACTGGCTCACCGAGCTGAAGATCGACGGCCTCGCCATCAACCTGCGCTACGAGAACGGCGTTCTGACGTCCGCTGCGACCCGTGGCGACGGGCGAGTGGGGGAGATCGTCACCGAGAACGCGCTGCGGCTGCCGGAGATCCCCGCCCGGCTCTCCGGCGAAGGACACCCCGAGATCGTCGAGGTGCGCGGCGAGGTCTTCATCCCTGTGGCGGCCTTCGAAAGGCTGAACGCGGCGCAGGCGGCGTTCCGCGATCGGGCCTACGCCGACTCGCTCGCGCGCTGGGAGGCCCGCCCTGGGGCCAAGAAGCAGCCCTTCGACGAGGAGAAGGCTCGCGCCGCGGCCGCACGCAGATTCCCCGCGTTCGCGAATCCGCGCAACGCCGCCAGCGGCGGGCTTCGTCAGCAGATCGACAAGAAGGACGGGCTCGAGCTCGAAGCCGGCCTGCTGCGCATCGAGTCCCTCGCACTGTACGTGCACGGCATCGGCGCCTGGCCGAACCCGCCGGTCGCCGCTCAGAGCGAGGTGTACGAGCTTCTCGCCGAGTGGGGCCTGCCCACGAGTCCGCACTACCGGGTCTGCGCGGACATCGACGATGTCGTCGCGTTCGTCGAGCATTTCGGCGAGCATCGTCACTCGGTCGAGCATGAGCTCGACGGCATCGTCGTGAAGGTCGACGAACTCGAGCTGCACGACGAGCTGGGCATGACCAGCCGGGCGCCGCGCTGGGCGATCGCCTACAAGTACCCCCCGGAAGAGGTTCAGACGACGCTGCTGGACATCGTGGTATCGGTGGGCCGCACGGGCCGGGCGACGCCGTTCGCGGTGATGGCGCCCGCGCACGTGGCGGGCTCCGTGGTGCGCCAGGCGACGCTGCACAACAAGGATGTCGTGAAGGCGAAGGGTGTGCTCATCGGCGACACCGTCGTTCTGCGCAAGGCCGGGGATGTCATCCCCGAGGTTCTCGGTCCGGTCGTCGAGAAGCGCGACGGCACCGAGCGCGAGTTCGTGATGCCCGCCGATTGCCCGGAATGCGGGACGCCGCTGCGTGCGATGAAGGAGGGCGACATCGACCTGCGGTGTCCCAACGCCCGCTCCTGCCCGGCGCAGGTGCGCGGCAGGGTCGAGCACATCGGGTCACGAGGCGCTCTCGATGTCGAAGCGCTCGGTGAGGTCACCGCCGCAGCCCTCACGCAGCCGACGTTCCCCGATACCCCGCCGCTCGAGACGGAGGCGGGTCTGTTCTCCTTGACGATCGATCAGCTGGTGCCGATCGAGCTCGTCGTGAAGGATGCCGAGACGGGCCTTCCCAAAGAGGACGACGACGGCGTGGTCAAGACGCGTGCGCCGTTCCGACGCAACCCCAGCTCGGCGGAACGCAAGCAGGGGCTCACCGGTCCCCAGCCGTCGTCACAGGCGATCACGCTTCTCGCTGAGCTGGAGAAGGCGAAGACCAAGGAGCTGTGGCGGCTTCTCGTCTCGCTGAACATCCGGCACGTCGGCCCCGTCGCCGCACGCGCGCTGGCGCAATGGTTCGGGTCGCTCGATGCGATCCGCGCAGCATCGCGCGACGAACTGGCGGCGGTCGAAGGAGTCGGAGGCATCATCGCTGATTCGCTGCTCGCCTGGTTCGAGGTGGACTGGCATCAGGAGATCGTGCAGCGGTGGGCGGATGCCGGTGTGCAGTGGTCGACGCCGGGTCATCCCGGGCCCGGCGCAGCCGTCGCCGAAGGCGGGGTGCTCGACGGCCTCACGGTGGTCGCGACCGGTTCCCTCGACGGATACACGCGCGACGGCGCCCAGGAGGCCATCATCAAGGCAGGCGGAAAGGCGGCGTCGAGCGTCTCGAAGAAGACCGACTTCGTCGCGGCCGGACCCGGTGCAGGGTCGAAGCTCGCGAAGGCCGAAGAGCTCGGCATCCGCGTGCTCGACGCCGCGCAGTTCCACATCCTGGTCACGGAAGGACCCGACGCGCTCGGGGACTGAGTCTCAGATCGTCGGGCGGAATTCGAAGTCGACGGCGGTCGCCTCGTCGATGGCGGCGACGTCGATGCTGTCGACCCGGGCGTGCTCGGGGCCGCGACGCAGTTCCGCGAGGACCGCGTCGACGTCCTCGGCCGCGCCGTGGAGCTCGGCCTCCACCGTGCCGTCACGGCGGTTGCGGACCCACCCGGTCACGTGGTGCGCCTCAGCGACGTTCCGCGTGAACCAGCGGTAGCCGACCGCCTGCACGCGGCCGTGCACGCGAACGCGTCTGGACGTCATGCGGATCCTTCCGAGAGCCGTTTCGTGTGCCGGAGTTCGCGCAGCGCGGTGGCGCCTCCGGCATCCGCGGTCTTCTCCGTGCCGTCGGCGAGCCAGCCGTGTCGCTCGTAGAAGCGCGAGGCACGGTCGTTGCCGTGCAGCACCCACAGGTAGGCGGCATCGAACCCCGCCTCGCGGAGCCCTTCCGCGACCCCGGTGATCAGCGCGTGACCGACGCCGGTCGACCAGGCGCTGGGATGCGCGTACAGGCCGGCGAGTTCCCCGAGATGAGCGGTGCCATCATCGCGCCCTGGACCATATGTCGCCCATCCCACGATGCGTCCGTCTTCGATCGCCACCAGCATCCGATGTGCTGGCTCGTTGTATCCGATCGGAGGCAGGCCTGCGTCGGAGCGTGATATCCAGCTCGCCCACATGGATTCGCGCGCATCGACGCTCTGCGCATCGAGGACGCGCTGGTCGATCAGCCCGACGTAGGCTGCTCGCCACGAGTCCACGTGCACTTCGGCGATGCCGCGAGCGTCGTCGACCCGCGCTGCTCTGATGATCATCGATCCACGCTAGCGCGCCGTGATCGACACCGTACTCAGTCCTTGTGGCGGGGCTTGCGGAAGGTCCTGTCGTCGCGGTCCCCGCGGGCCGGGCGATCGTCGCGATCACCGTACGAGGGACGGTCGCGACGCTCGAAGCGGTCGCCGTCGCGACGGGCGCCGCCGCGAGGTCCGCGGTCGGGCTTGATCTCGATCAGCCGACCCGAGATGCGGGTGTCGCGTAGCTTCTCGAGAACAGAGGGGTCCATGTTAGCCGGCAGCTCGACGGTCGAGAAGTCGGGGCGGATGTTGATCACTCCGAAGTCGTCGCGGCCCAGCCCGCCCTCGTTAGCGAGAGCGCCCACGATCTGACGCGGCTCGACGCGGTGGCGGCGACCGACCTCGATGCGGTAGGCGGTGTAGTCGCCGCGCCCGCGCCGCTCGCCGCGGGGCTCGCGGTCGGAACGCGGAGCACGTTCGCGCTGCGGCCGGTTATCGGACTCCACTGCGCGCGAGAGCGGGTCGTTCGTCGGGTCGAGGAGCAGCGGGGTGTCGCCCTGCGCGACGACCGCGAGAGCGGCGGCCACATCGGACTCCGGCACGTCGTTGTTGCGCACATAGTGCGCGATGATGTCGCGGAACTTCTCGATGCGATCGGTCTCGGCCAGAGCCGTCGTGATCGCGTCGTCGAACCTGGCGAGACGCGTGGTGTTCACGTCATCGGTGCTCGGCAGCTGCATCTGCGTCGGCTCCTGGCGCGTCGCGCGCTCGATCGACTTGAGCAGGTAGCGCTCGCGCGGGGTGATGAAGCTGATCGCGTCGCCCTTGCGACCGGCGCGGCCGGTGCGGCCGATGCGGTGCACGTACGACTCGGTGTCGGTGGGGATGTCGAAGTTGATGACGTGGCTGATGCGCTCGACGTCGAGGCCGCGTGCGGCGACGTCGGTGGCGACGAGGATGTCGAGCTTGCCGTCCTTGAGCTGATTGACGCTCCGCTCGCGCTGCACCTGAGGGACGTCGCCGTTGATGGCCGCCGCGGAGTAGCCTCGGGCGCGCAGCTTCTCGGCGAGCGTCTCGGTCTCGTTCTTGGTGCGGACGAACACGATCATGCCGTCGAAGTTCTCGACCTCGAGGATGCGGGTGAGCGCGTCGACCTTCTGCTGGTACGACACCACGAGGTAGCGCTGAGTGATGTTCGTGCCGGTCGCGGTCTTCGACTTGATGCTGATCTCCTCCGGCTCGCGCAGGTACTTCTGCGCGAGACGGCGGATCTGCGGGGGCATGGTCGCGGAGAACAGAGCGACCTGCTTCTCGGCGGGCGTCTGCGCGAGGATCTGCTCGACATCCTCGGCGAAGCCCATCTTCAGCATCTCGTCGGCTTCGTCGAGCACGAGGTACTGCAGTTCGGAGAGGTCGAGCGTGCCCTTGGCGAGGTGGTCCATGATGCGACCGGGGGTGCCGACGACCACATGCACGCCGCGGCGAAGGGCCGACAGCTGCACGCCGTAGCCCTGTCCGCCGTAGACGGGCAGCACGTGCACGCCCTTCATCTTCGAGGCGTACGACTCGAAGGCCTCGCAGACCTGAAGTGCGAGCTCGCGCGTGGGAGCGAGCACAAGGGCCTGCGGGGTCTTCTGCGAGATGTCCAGACGCTCAAGCACGGGCAGCGCGAAGGCCGCGGTCTTGCCGGTTCCGGTCTGCGCCATGCCGACGACGTCGCGGCCGGACAGCAGCGTCGGGATCGTGGCGGCCTGGATGGGGGAGGGCGTCTCGTAGCCGAGGTCCTTGATGGCCTTGAGGACGGGCCCGGTGATGCCGAGCTCCTCGAATCCAGGGGTCTCGGGGGCGTCGGTGGGCACAGCGTCTTCTTCAGTCACTGACCAAGGGTAGCGTGATCGACTGCGCCGCGCCTGGGCGCGCGGTCAGGAACCCGTCGTCAGGGCGACGAGCTTCTCCTTCACCTGGCGGCGGAGCACCTTGCCGATCAGCGACTTCGGCAGCTCGTCCACGACGAAGATGCGGCGCGGCACCTTGTAGGGGGTCAGGATGCTGCGCGCGAACTCCCGGATCGCCTCGACGTCAACGTCTTCTGCGCCGTCCACGACGACCGCCGCCACAACCTCCTCGCCGGAGTGATCGCTCGGAAGGCCGATCACGGCGGCATCCGACACCTGTGGATGCTGGCGCAGGGCGTTCTCGACCTCGGTCGGTGCCACGTTGAAGCCGCCCGTGATGATGAGCTCCTTGATGCGGTCGACAATGCGCACGAAGCCGCTCTCGTCGATCGTGACGATGTCGCCGGTGCGGAACCAGCCGTCCACGAACACGGCCTCGGTCTCCTCGGGCTTGCCGTAGTAGCCGCCGAACACCTGCGGTCCCCGCACGACGAGTTCGCCCGCGGAGCCTGCGGACACGTCGACGGTCGGATTCTCCGGGTCGACGACGCGGCACTCGGTGCCGGGAAGCGGCAGTCCCACGGTGCCCGGCACCCGGTTGTCGGCGACCGGGTTGGCCATCAGCACGGGAGAGCACTCGCTGAGCCCGTAGCCCTCGACGAGATACCCGTGCGTGGCTTTCTCGAAGGGGACCACGAGCTCGTGCGGCAGTGCCATCGCCCCGGAGATCGCCACCTCGACACCCTCGAGCGAGATGCCCTTGGCGTTCGCCGCCGACAGCAGGCGGTCGGCGATCGGCGGCACCAGGGGGAGGAAGGTCGCCGGATGCTTCTTCATGACGTCGAGTACCAGATCGGGCTCGAACTTCGGGAAGAGGACGAGGCGCGCGCCCATCGACATCGCGAAGGTGAGGCACAGCGTGAGCCCGTAGGCGTGGAACATCGGCAGCACCGCGTAGACGACGCAGCCCTTGCCGCGCTGGATCGACGGCACCCACGCCTGTGCCTGTGCGGCGTTCGCGAGCAGGTTGCGGTGGGTGAGAGCGGCGCCCTTCGGCGTGCCCGTGGTGCCCGAGGTGTACTGGATGATCGCGAGGTCGTCTGTGCGCGGGCGGGGGTGGGATGCCGCGAGCGGCGCGCTGCGGATCAGGGCCTCCCACACGACGGTGTCGCGCACGCCTGCGGTGAGAGCGGCTCGGGACTCTCGCGCCTTCGCGACGGGGAGCCGCAGCGCGACGCGCGTGAGAAAGGGCATGGCGCGGGTGACGTCGACAGAGATCAGGCTGGACACCGCAAGGTCTGCAGGGAACTCCTGGACGGTGGCGACGACCTTGTTCCACACGATGGCGTGCTTGGCACCGTGATCCTCGAACTGCTTGCGGAGCTCTCTCGGCGTGTAGAGCGGGTTGTGCTCGACCACGACGGCGCCGAGGCGAAGCACGGCGTAGAAGGCGACGATGTGCTGCGGACAGTTCGGCAGGACGATCGCGACGGGATCGCCTGCCTTGAC
Source organism: Microbacterium hydrocarbonoxydans (assembly GCF_000956475.1). Lineage (GTDB taxonomy): Bacteria > Actinomycetota > Actinomycetes > Actinomycetales > Microbacteriaceae > Microbacterium > Microbacterium hydrocarbonoxydans_A. The sequence continues at coordinate 579,483 of NZ_JYJB01000010.1, read as the reverse complement.
GCCCAGATCGCGAAGGCCTGCTGCGGCCCGGTCGATCGCATCCTGAAGGTCCGCGTAACTGGTCTCACGGCCGAAGAACTGCAGCGCAGGAGCATCCGGATAGTCCCTGGCGGATGCCGCGACGATGTCGATCAGCGAGCCGTCGACGGGGGCGAGATCTTCGGGGACTCCGGCGGCGTAGCTGGCGACCCAAGGGCGAGGAGGCTGGAACGTGCTCACGAGGTACACCCTATGGCGACTCGTGCCATGGATCGGTGAAGGACGGCCTCCAAGTAGACTGGCCGGGTGTCTGAAATCACCCCTGATCTTGTGCGCCATCTCGGCGTGCTCGCGCGCATCCAGCTGAACGACGACGAGGTGACGCGGCTCACGAGCGAGCTCGATGCCATCGTCGACAACATCGCCAAGGTGTCCGAGGTCGCCACGGCCGACATCGTCGCGACGAGCCACCCGATTCCGCTGAGCAACGTGTTCCGTCCCGACGAGGTGGGGCACACCCTCACCCACGAGCAGGTGCTCCAGAACGCACCCGACCAGGCCGACGGCCGCTTCCGCGTGACCGCGATCCTGGGAGAAGAGCAGTGAGCGACATCATCCGTCTGACCGCGGCCGAGCTCGCGGACAAGCTGGCCTCCCGCGAGGTCTCCAGCGTCGAGGCCACTCGGGCTCACCTCGATCGCATCGCCGCCGTGGACGGCGACGTGCACGCCTTCCTTCACGTGAATGAGGGCGCCCTCGCCGCGGCCGCAGACATCGACGCGCGACGCGCGGCGGGCGAGCAGCTCGGGCCGATCGCCGGTGTTCCTCTGGCCATCAAGGACGTCCTGGTCACGACGGACCAGCCGACCACCAGCGGCTCCCGCATCCTCGAAGGATACCGGTCGCCGTACGACGCGACGGTCGTCGCCCGCTCGCGCGCGGCGGGTCTTGTCCCGCTCGGCAAGACCAACATGGACGAATTCGCCATGGGATCGTCCACCGAGCACTCCGCCTACGGTCCGACCCGCAACCCGTGGGATCTCGACCGCATCCCCGGTGGCTCCGGTGGCGGTTCGGCCGCGGCAGTGGCAGCCTTCGAAGCTCCTCTCGCACTCGGCTCCGACACGGGCGGATCGATCCGTCAGCCTGCTCATGTGACCGGCACCGTCGGCGTGAAGCCGACCTACGGCGGCGTGAGCCGCTATGGTGCGATCGCTCTGGCCTCCAGCCTCGACCAGGTCGGTCCCGTCACCCGCACGGTGCTCGACGCCGGGCTGCTGCACGACGTGATCGGCGGGCACGATCCGCAGGACTCGACCTCGCTGACTGATGCCTGGCCGTCGTTCGCGGATGCCGCCCGCGAGGGTGCGCGCGGCGATGTGCTGAAGGGCCTCAAGGTCGGCGTCATCCGCGAGCTGCCCGACAGCGGGTTCGACCCAGGCGTGGCGGCATCCTTCCGAGCCTCGCTGGCACTGCTCGAGGCGCACGGAGCCGAGCTCGTCGAGATCGGCGCCCCGCACTTCGAGTACGGCGTCGCGGCCTACTACCTGGTCCTCCCGGCGGAGGCGTCCAGCAACCTGGCGAAGTTCGACTCGGTGCGCTTCGGACTGCGCATCACTCCTGACGGCACCCCGACCGTCGAGGACGTCATGTCGGCGACGCGCGACGCGGGCTTCGGTGACGAGGTCAAGCGCCGCATCATCCTCGGCACCTACGCGCTGTCGGCCGGCTACTACGACGCGTACTACGGCAGCGCGCAGAAGGTCCGCACGCTGATCCAGCAGGACTTCGCCACGGCGTTCGCCGACGTCGACGTGATCGCGACTCCGACGGCCCCGACCACGGCTTTCAAGCTGGGGGAGCAGCTGGACGACCCTCTGCAGATGTACCTGAACGACTTCACCACGATTCCGGCGAACCTCGCGGGCGTTCCCGGCATCTCGATCCCGAGCGGGCTCTCCGACGACGACGGGCTGCCCGTCGGCATCCAGTTCCTCGCTCCTGCTCGTGAGGACGCACGCCTCTACCGAGTCGGCGCGGCTCTCGAAGCCCTGCTGCTCGATTCGTGGGGAGCGCCGCTTCTCAGCCGAGCACCCCAGCTGAACGGAGGGAACCGCTGATGGCCACGGCGAAGCTCATGGACTTCGACAAGGCGCTCGAGATGTTCGAGCCGGTGCTCGGTTTCGAGGTGCACGTCGAGCTCAACACGAAGACCAAGATGTTCTCGGGCGCCCCGAACCCGGCGAACGAGGCGTATCACGCGGCGGAGCCGAACACGCTCATCGCTCCCGTCGACCTGGGTCTTCCCGGCTCGCTGCCCGTCGTGAACGCGACGGCGATCCGCTCGTCGATCAGCCTGGGCCTTGCCCTGGGCTGCTCGATCGCGGAGTCGAGCCGCTTCGCGCGCAAGAACTACTTCTATCCCGACCTGGGGAAGAACTACCAGATCTCCCAGTACGACGAGCCCATCGCCTATGAGGGATCCGTCGAGGTCGAGCTCGAAGACGGCACACTCGTGCAGATTCCGATCGAGCGCGCGCACATGGAGGAGGATGCCGGCAAGCTGACCCACATGGGCGGTTCGACCGGTCGCATCCAGGGCGCGGAGTACTCCCTCGTCGACTACAACCGCGCCGGTGTTCCGCTGGTCGAGATCGTCACCAAGACGATCTTCGGCACCGAGCACCGTGCTCCCGAGGTGGCCAAGGCCTACGTGCAGACGATCCGCGACATCGTGCGGAGCCTGGGCATCTCGGAGGCTCGGCTCGAGCGCGGCAACCTGCGGTGCGACGCGAACGTGTCGCTGCGTCCTCGCGGCCAGGAGAAGCTCGGAACGCGCACCGAGACGAAGAACGTCAACTCGATGCGCTCGGTCGAGCGGGCGGTCCGCTACGAGATCCAGCGTCAGGCCCAGATTCTCGCCGACGGCGGCACCATCACGCAGGAGACCCGGCACTGGCACGAGGACACCGGGACCACCTCTCCAGGGCGTCCCAAGTCGGATGCGGATGACTACCGGTACTTCCCGGAGCCCGACCTTCTGCCGGTTCGCCCGGCACCCGAGCTGATCGAAGAGCTTCGCGCCGCGCTGCCCGAGCAGCCGGTCGCACGCCGCCGCCGCCTGATGGCCGAGTGGGGCTTCACCGACCTCGAGTTCCAGGACGTCCGCAACGGCGGTCTCCTCGAGGTCGTCGAGGCGACGATTGCGGCCGGGGCGGCGCCTGCCGCCGCTCGCAAGTGGTGGACCGGTGAGATCACGCGTATCGCGAACGCTCAGGAGAAGGACGCCGCAGAGCTGATCAGCCCCGAGAACGTCGCGGCTCTCCAGCAGCTGGTCGATGCGGGCACGCTGACCGACAAGCTCGCACGTCAGGTGCTGGAGGGCGTCATCGCGGGCGAGGGCACTCCGCAGGAGGTCGTTGACGGCCGCGGCCTCGCCGTGGTCTCGGACGACGGCGCCCTGATCGCCGCGATCGACGAGGCGTTCGCGGCACAGCCCGACGTGCTCGCCAAGATCAAGGACGGCAAGGTGCAGGCCGCCGGCGCCGTGATCGGCGCCGTCATGAAGGCGATGAAGGGCCAGGCGGATGCCGCGCGCGTGCGCGAGCTGACCCTGGAGCGCGCCGCGCAGTAGCGTTTCGACAGGTTCAGCGACCCGAGAATCGCTGAGCCTGTCGGCCCTCCCTGGTCCCTGAGGGTGTCGACCGCGCCGAAGCCCTGACCCTGTCGAACGGTGTCGGTGGCACGGGGGAGAATAGACGCATGGGACATGGCGACGGGAGCGGGCGGCTCGTGTCTCCCGTCGGCGCCGACGACTCCGGCACCCGGATCCTGCACGTCGACATGGACGCCTTCTACGCCGCCGTCGAGATACTCGACGATCCGACTCTGCGGGGTCTTCCGCTGATCATCGGCGCGCCCGACGGCCGCTCGGTCGTCTCCAGCGCGTCCTACGAGGCACGGCGTTACGGCGTCCACGCCGCGATGCCGGTGGCGCAGGCGATCCGGCTGTGCCCCTCGGCGCGCATCGTGATGCCGCATTTCCATCGCTATCAGGAGGTCTCGCGCCAGGTGATGGCGATCTTCGAGTCGATCACTCCGCTCGTCGAGCCGCTGTCCGTCGACGAGGCGTTCCTCGACGTGCAGGGCGTGCGCAGGCTCTGGGGCAGCCCGGCGCAGATCGCCCGGGTCATCCGGGAGCGGGTGCGGGACGAGGTGGGCATCACCTGCAGCGTGGGCGTGGCCGCGACGAAGCACGTCGCGAAGATGGCGTCGACGATCGCGAAGCCGGACGGGATGCTCGTCGTCCCGGCGTCAGCGACTCTCGAATTCCTCGCCCCGCGGCCCGTCAGAGCCATGTGGGGCGTCGGTCCCAAGGCCGCAGAGTCTCTGGAGGCGCGCGGCATCCGCACGATCCGCGACATCCGCGAGTCGTCTCAGGACATGCTCGATCGCGCGGTGGGTCCCGCCCTCGGCGCCCGTATCGCCCAGCTCGCCCGCGGTCATGACGCGAGGGCCGTCGACACCGAACGCGTCGAGAAGAGCGTCGGCCACGAGGAGACGTTCGACGTCGACATCACAGACCGGGTGTTCCTGCGCTCCGAGCTGCTCCGGCTCGCCGATCGGGTGGCCGCACGACTTCGGCGAGCGGATTGGGAAGCCGGGACCGTGGCGATCAAGGTGCGTTTCGACGACTTCCGCACGGTGAACCGGTCGCAGACGCTTGCGGAGCCGACGGCGGTGGGGCAGCGCCTCGGCGAGGCTGCTCAGACGCTCTTCGAGCAGATCGCGAGCAGGGATCCGGTGCGTCTGGTCGGCGTGCGGGCCGAGAAGCTGCGACCGGCCGGGGGCGGTGGCATCGGTCTCTGGGACGACGATGAGGACTGGCGCCGGGTCGAAGGGGCCGTCGACTCAGCGGTCGCGCGTTTCGGCACCTCCACGATCACGAGAGCCCGGCACCTCGGCCGTGACGAGGGACGAGGCACGGCCCGACATCCGAAGGCCCGCGGGCTGGATTGACGGGTCATCCGGGCGGCACCTGGGCTAGCGTGGGTGGCATGCCGAACATTGCAGTGGAACTGGGAAAGAACGCCGGCTCGCTCGGCGTCAACAGCGCCTACGGCGCGACGCAGACGGTCGACGGCGCGGAGTTCACTCCCGTCGCCCTGACCTGGACGGGCTTCGGGGGCGGATCCGGGGGAGCGGAAGGAGCCGAGGGCGAGGGCGGTGGCGGCGGTGGCGTCGCGATCCCGCTCGGCGTCTACATCCGTCGGGAGGAGGGCCTGCGCTTCGAGCCCAACCTCGTGTCTCTGCTCGCGGTCGCGATTCCCTTCGTCTGGATCGCAGGTCGCGCGCTCAGCCGCATCATCCGTGCCCTCAAGAAGTGACGATCCCGTCGCCGTCGCCTTGGAGCGCGCGGCGGCGGTCATCGAATCCGACGTGCGAGCGCTGGCAGCCGCGAACCCCGTGGTCCTGATCGACGGGCGCAGCGGGGCGGGGAAGACCTCTCTCGCGCGGCGTCTCGCCGACAGGTGGCCGGTCGCAGGTCCCGTGCAGCTCATCGCCCTCGACTCGATCTATCCCGGCTGGGACGGACTGGATGCCGGAGTCGAGCACGCTCTGGAGCGCATTCTCAAGCCGCATGGGCGCGGCTACCACAGCACCTGGCACCGCTGGGATTGGGAGCGCGACGCGCAGGCGGAGAGTTACGCCGTCAACCCGGCTCTCGGCCTGATCGTCGAGGGCAGCGGCCTCCTGACGCCCGCGACCGCGGGGATCGCGGACGTCGCCGTCTGGGTCGATTCGGGCGACGCAGGGCGCAAGGCCCGGGCTCTCGCCCGCGACGGGGAGACCTACCGGCCGCACTGGGATCGCTGGGCCGAGCAGGAGCTCCGACACATCCAGCGCGACGACCCGCGCTCCCTTGCCACCCGTGTCGTGGCCGTGCCCTGAGGGGTCAGGGATCCCGCGCCTCAGAAGCCCTGTTCTTCGGCGGCCTCGATGAGCAGTTCCAGGCGATAGCCGAGCCAGTCGTACACTCCGAACCGGGCGTCGTCCGGGTCGTGATGCTCTTCACTGTCGATCCCGAGGCGCGTCGCGATCACGAGCCTGAGGGCCGTGAGCGTCCGCAGCCACGCGTCGAGATCTTCCACGGGGATGCCTCGCTCACGCTCTGCGAACAGCTTCTCCTCGGCCATGGTGACGAGCTCCTGCTCGGTCGACGCGAGCGCGGCCACCACGGTCGCGGCGTCCGCATCCCGCCGGCCCAGCAGGTCGTCCTCCGTCGCTGCCCGGAACTCGTGCGCGGCGTCGGAGTCACCCGGATACGGACTCGGCGTCAGTCGCGCGACTGCCGGGTCTGCAGAATCGCGCTCTGCGCCGATCAGCTCGCGGAAGTCCTCGATCAGGTGGCGCAGCTGCAGCTCTTCGGCGGGCGCCAGGCGCACCTGCACGATCCCTGCGCTCACTGCGAAGCCCTCCGCACGGTCGCCCACAGGCCGAAGTCGTGCATGGCCTGGGCGTGAACCTCCATGACCTCGCGGGGTCCTGTCGCAACGATCGCGTGCCCGTCGTGGTGCACAGCGAGCATCAGCTGCGTGGCCTTCTCGTGCGAATACCCGAAGTAGGTGCGGAACACGCGGACGACGTAGCTCATCAGGTTGACCGGATCGTTCCACACGACCGTCTGCCAGGGTTCGATGGGCGCGGCGCCCAGGTCGAGCTGCTCGTCGAGGTCGGGGGTGCTTACAGGCGTGCTCATGCCCAGCCCAACTCGTGCAGCTGGTCGTCGTCGATGCCGTAGAAGTGTGCGATCTCGTGCACCAGCGTGGTGTGCACCTCGTCCCGGAGCTCCTCATCGGACTCGCACTCCGTCAGATGCGGCTCCCGGTAGATCACGATCCGGTCCGGGAGCTCACCCATGCCGTATCCGCCCCGCTCAGTGAGCGCGAGACCGTCGTAGAGACCGAGAAGATCCAGGCTTCCGTCCTCCGGGCGATCTTCGACGACGAACACGACGTTGTCCAGGCCGTCGACCATGTCATCCGGCAGCCGGTCGAGTTCGTCGACCACGAGCTTCTCGAAGGCGTCAGCATCCATCTCCATCATCGTCCAGCCTATTGCCGTCCGAGATCATGTGAGTTCTCTCATGATTCGATGCGCGTTCTCCGGGCTGATGGCGAAGTAGCCGGACGAAGCTGTCTGCATGGTCACTCTGGATCGTCCTGTCATCGTCGGCCCTGGCACCGCTCCGGCGCCTCGGCCGGTGATGCGGGCGGGCCTATGGATAGGCCTGGCCGTCGCGCTCGTCTCATATGCGGGTGCGGGAATCCCCTCGTACTGGGGTGACGAGGCGGCCAGCGTGCTGTCGGCCCAGCGCTCCTGGCAGAGTCTCGCGGCCGAGCTGACCACGGTCGACGCCGTGCATGGTCTGTACTACGCGCTTCTGCACGTCTGGATCGATCTGTTCGGCACCAGCGAGTGGTCGACGCGCGCGCTCAGCTCGATCGGGATCGGATTCCTCGCTGGCGGAGTCGTCGTGCTCGGACGCCGCTGGTTCGATAACAGGACGGCCGTCCTGGCGGGCCTGCTCGTCCCGTTGATTCCGCGCGCCGGTGTGCTCGCCGTGGAAGCACGAGGCTATGCGCTCGCTGCTGCAGCGGCGGTCTGGGTGACGATCCTGCTTGTCCGCATCGTGGATCGGCGTTCCGGGCGTGCGGCCTGGCTGCTGTACGGTGCGGCGGTCGCAGTGAGCGGCACCCTGTTCCTCTATCTGCTGCTCATGCCTCTGGTCCACGCGTCGTGGCTGCTCGCGCAGCGCGCGCTGCCTCGTGAGGCGGTCCGACGCTGGGTGGGTTCCCTGGCAGTCGCCGCCGTACTGGCTGCTCCGATCGTGATCAGTGCGGCCCTGCAACGGGGGCAGGTCGCGTTTCTCGCGCATCGTGGATACATGTCGCCGCGCGGATGGTTCGTGACCCCGTGGTTCGTCCACCTCGGGCCGGCCGTGCTGCTTCTCGCGATCCTTCTGATCGGACTCGTGACCGTTCTTCGCAGACGTGGTGCTGCGCCAGGTGCTCTGCCGAGTGCGGTGTGGCTGCTCACGCCCGCCGCGGTTCTCGTCGTGCTCGACATCTTCGTGTCGCCCACATACAACCCGCGATACCTCTCGATCAGCCTGGGCGCTGTCGCGCTGCTCGTCTCTTCCGGGGTCTGGGCCGTCATCGACCTCGGTCGTCGGCTGACCGCCAGAGGCGGCGTCCTCACTTCCGTCGCTCTGATCGCGATCGCAGCCGTCGTTCTCGTGCCCGAGTTCGTGCACCAGCGCACATCGTTCGCGAAGGACGGGGGAGCCGACGGCCGCGCTGCAGCCATGGTGGTCGCGTCGCGGAGCGAGCCCGGAGACACGATCCTGTTCGGGACCGGCACTCGGCCGTCCCGCGCACCGAGGCTGATCTACCGGCTGTATCCGGAGGCCTTCGAAGGTCTCGAGGACCCGCAGCTCATCACGCCGGCCGACGAGACGAGCGGCCTGTGGGATCGCATGGGCGTCGTCGCCGACCTCGCGCCCGGACTGGGCGACGGCACAGTCTGGCTGCTCGAGACCGGTTCGACCGGCTCGGCTCAGGATGACGTCGCGGCGCTGCAGCGCGCGGGGTTCACACAGGTGTCCCGGACGGACGTCCACCGCACCATCGTCTACGAGTTCCGGAAGGGGTCATCATGAACGCGCGCACGGTCGTGATTCTGCCCACCTACAACGAGATCGAGTCGCTGTCCGAAGTGGTCGGGAGGCTGCGTAGCAGCGCCCCCGAGGTCGACATCCTCGTGGTCGACGATGCGTCGCCCGACGGCACCGGTGAACTGGCCGATCTGCTCAGCTCCCGAATCTCGCAGGTGCACGTCTTGCACCGCACGGCGAAACAGGGGCTCGGCCCGGCGTACATCGCCGGCTTCGAGGAGGCTGTCGCGCACGGGTACGGGGTGATCGTGCAATCGGATGCCGATGGCTCGCATCGACCGGAGGACCTCCCTCGCATGCTCGCCGCCCTCGCCGACGCCGACGTCGTGATCGGCTCCCGTTGGGTGCGCGGCGGGGCAGTGGCGAGATGGTCGCCTCAGCGCTATCTCCTCTCGCGAGCGGGCAGCGTTTACGCGAGAGCGATGCTGAGACTGCCGCAGAAGGACATCACCGGCGGGTACCGGGCCTTCCGCGTGGAGGCGCTGGAGCGGATCGACCCAGCCCAGGTGCTGAGTCGGGGGTATTGCTTCCAGATCGAGATGCTCGATCGCGCGGTGCGCAGCGGATGCCGGGTCGCGGAGGTGCCGATCGAATTCGACGACCGACTGCACGGGGAGTCGAAGATGTCCGTTCGGATCGTCCTGGAGGCGCTTCGGCAGGTTACGCGGTGGGGTATCCGTCGACGGATCGCGTCCAGTCGCGAGGAGCAGCCCCTGCAGATCGAGGCCGCGCGTGTCTGAGGGCGGCCGCTCCCGGGGCGGGGGTGTTCTCGCGCAGCTCGTGAAGTTCGCTGCCGTCGGCGGGATCGGCCTGATCGTCGACGTCGGCGTGTTCAACCTCATGCTGATGCACCACTCGCGGTCTTCGGAATGGCCGATGATCGCCAAGACCGCGTCGACCCTGTGTGCGATCGCCGCGAACTGGATCGGCAGCAGATGGTGGACGTTCCGCGAGCGCCGGAGAGCAGACGCCGCGCGCGAAGCGCTCGAGTTCCTGGTCGCCAGCCTTCTCGGCAGTGCGGTGGCCCTCGCCTGCCTCGCCGTGTCGCACTACATGCTCGGCCTGACCTCACCGCTCGCAGACAATGTCTCGGCCAACGTCGTGGGACTGTTCGCGGGCTCGGCCCTCCGGTTCGCGGCGTATCGCTGGTGGGTCTTCGCGGAGCGTCCGCAGCGCGCCCCGGCTCAGTCGGCGACGACCGCGAAGGTGACCACCACTGTGGCGCCGACTCCCTGACGATTCTCGATGACCGCGCGTCCGCCGGCCTTTGACGCGAGAGCCGCGACGATCGCGAGTCCGAGGCCGCTGCCTGCGTACGCCGGAGCACGACCGCGGACGAAGCGCTCGAATGCATGGGCCGCCACCTCGGGATCGAAGCCGCCGGCATCATCGGTGACCGAGAGACGCGCGCCTTCACAGTCGGCTTCGAACGCGACGGCGATGCGGACGTCGCGTCGTCCTGAAGCGGAGAGCGCGTTGTCCACGAGGTTGTCCACGACCCGGGTGAAGTCGTCGGCGCGGATGCGCAGCCTCATCTCCTCATCACGGATGTCGATCGTGAAATCGAGGTCGACGGCCCGCCCCGGCATCCGCTCCGCGCTGCGCAGGCGCAGCGCGTCCACGCTATCCGTGAGGGCGCCGACGAGTTCCCGGACTGCAGCCGACCCGACATCGTCGACTGCGTCGATGCGGGACAACCGCAGCAGCGAGTCGGCGATGCGCGTGAGACGGGCGAGCGTCGTGCGGGCATCGTGCACCGCGGCGGCATCGGCCGTGGCATCCGCTCCATCGATCAGCCCGAGCTGCGCATGCAGAACCGCCAGCGGATTGCGCAGCTCATGGCTCGCGTCGGACACCATCTGGCGTTCGCGCTCGTTCGCCGCGCGCATGCGCTCGAGCAGGTCGTTGAGCGTGCGTGCGAGGTCGGCGAGGTCGTCGTGGGCGTCACCCACAGGGAGAAGCTCTCCACGTCGCGCGACGACGAGGGTCTCCGCGCTGCGGCGCATCTGCTCGACAGGGCGCAGCGCCGCACCGGCGACGAACCACGAGCCTACGGCGAACACGAGCGCACCAACCGTCAGCACGAGCACCATCAGGCGCACCACATCGGAGAGCACGTCTTCGGCGATGTCCGTGTCACGAGTGGCGAGCACGTACCAGGTGCCGCCGGCTGTCTCAACCGGATCCACGTAGACGAAGAAGGTCGTATCGCCCGAGCGGACGTGATGCAGACGAGGGCCCTCCTCGATCACGTCAGACACGCGATCGACCAGACCCGCGGGGAAGGTGTTCATGCGCTCCGTGCCATCCGGTGCCACGATGGCCACGTGCTGCTTCACGCCGGGAGGCGGGAAACGCTCACCAGGGTCTTCCTCGATCGCCCCTCGGTACACCTCTGTGATCCCGTGCAGGATCGCGCGCTCCTTGTCGGCGACGATGCCGGTGAGGTGCATGTATACGACCGCCGACGCGCCGGCGAGCAGAAGCACCGCCACGATCGTGGAGCCGATCGTGATGCGGGCGCGCAGTGAGATCCGTCTTCTCATCGCTCGTCTCCACCCGGGATGAGCCGGAACCCGACACCTCGCACGGTCGCGATGCTGGTCTCGGAGCCTGCTGCGTCGAGCTTGCGGCGAAGGTATCCGACGTACTGATCGACGACGTTGGACTCGAAATGCTCAGAACCCCACACCTCCGTGAGCAGCGCTGTCCGCGAGACGGTTTCTCCTGCCCGCTGCACGAGGGCTCTGAGCAGATCGAACTCGCGTCTGCTCAGCTGCAGGCTCGCACCGTTCACTGCGACTGCGCCGCGTTCGACGGCGAGTGCGAGATCGCCGACGCGCCAGTGCAGCTGAGCGGCGGGGGCTCGCCGAGTGAGAGCCCGAAGGCGCGCGAAGAGCTCGGCGAAGTCGAACGGCTTGATCAGATAGTCGTCGGCGCCGGAGTCGAGCCCGTGCACGCGATCGTCGACGGCATCGCGCGCGGAGAGCATCAGCACCTTGATCGATCCGTCGATCTGCTTCAGCCGGCGGCACACTTCGAACCCGGTCATCCCGGGCATGTTCACATCGACGACCGCCAGATCGAACGCCCCGCTCGACGCGAGCGTGAGTGCCGCGACGCCGTCTTCCGCGGTCTCCGCGCGGTAGCCCTCTCGCTCGAGGTGCGTGGCCACGAGGCCGGCGAGCTGAGGCTCATCGTCGACGACGAGGATCCGGATCGGCACAGCGTGAGTCTAAGCCCGTGAATCAGTGCACAAGCGCCAGGAGCGCGGCGACGAGGATGAACAGGCATCCGAACACCGTGTTGAGCACCCGCTGTCCTCGCGCTGAGCGGGTGAGGCGGCGGAAGGGCCGGGCAGCCGTCGCGAAGAACCCCCACATCACCACGATGTCCACCACGATCGTGGTGGCGATGATCGTCAGGTACTGCGGCAGTTGCGGCTCATCGAGACGAACGAATTGAGGGATGAAGGCGAGGAAGAAGACGATCGCCTTGGGATTGAGGAGGTTCACCCACAGGCCACGGCGGACCATGGACCATCGGCCTTCGCGGGGCGCAGCAGTGCTCGGATCGTCATCGCCCGGGGTGAAAGTGGGCGTGGTGAGGATCAGGCGGATGCCGAGATAGACGAGGTATGCGGCTCCCGCGTACCGGATGATGTTGAAGAGCAGCTCGGATCGGGAGACCAGGAGTCCGACGCCCGCCGCCACGATGATCACGTGGATGATCAGGGCGATCTGCTGGCCGATGATGCCCCAGATCGAGCGACGCCAGCCCTGGCTCAGGGCGTTCGACATCGTGTTGATCGCTCCGGCGCCGGGGGTGAAGCTGATGACGATGCACGCCGCAAGCAGCGCGCTCCAAAGCGCAGAGGACATCCGTCGATTCTAGGGCGCGCTGCTCGCGGGCGATGCGCTACGGCCGCAGATCGAGGTGTCGCAGCAGCTGCGCGTTGAGCGCGACGATGATCGTGGAGAGCGACATCAGCACCGCCCCGACGGACATCGGCAGCACGAACCCGAACGGAGCCAGGACGCCGGCGGCGAGGGGCACGGACAGCAGGTTGTAGCCGGCCGCCCACCAGAGGTTCTGCGACATCTTCCGGTAGCTCGCCGTCGACAGGTCGATCACCGAGACGACGCTTCGCGGGTCGCTTCCCGCCAGGATGACGCCTGCGGAGGCGATCGCCACGTCCGTTCCGGCGCCGATCGCGAGGCCCACGTCCGCCTGGGTGAGAGCCGGGGCGTCGTTGACGCCGTCGCCGATCATCGCGACCGTGCGGCCTTCGTCCTGCAGCTCGCGGACCTTCGACGCCTTGTCCTCGGGGCGGACGCCCGCGTAGATCCGGTCGATGCCGAGTTCAGCGCCGACGTGTTCCGCGACGGCCGCCGCATCACCTGTGATCATGACCACGTGGATGCCGCGGGCGTGGAGGGCGTCGACCGCCCGCAGCGACTCGGGGCGCACCTCGTCGGCCAGCCTCAGCGCACCTGCGACGGCGTGATCGACGAGGACGTGCAGGATGATCGCGCCCTCGGATCGCCACTCATCGGCCACGCCGAGCTCCTGCGCAACGTTCGCCTCGAGGAGATTCGGCCCGCCGACCTCGACGATGTGCTCGCCCACGCGAGCGCTCACGCCGACGGCGGGGGAGGAGGAGAAGTCGGCGGATGCCGGGACGTCGAGGCCGCGCGCGGCAGCGGCGGCGACGATCGCCGCGGCGAGCGGATGCTCGGAGTCGCGTTCGGCCGATGCGGCGAGGGCCAGCAGATCGTCGACGCTGAACTGCTCGGTCGGGACGACGGCGGTCACGGCGGGAGCACCCTTGGTGAGCGTGCCGGTCTTGTCGAACAGCACCGTGTCCACGCTGCGCATCGTCTCGAGAGCCAGACGGTCCTTGACGAGGATCCCGGCCTTCGCGGCGCGTTCCGTCGCGATCGAGACGACGAGCGGGATGGCGAGTCCCAAAGCATGGGGGCACGCGATCACGAGGACGGTGATGGTGCGGATCACCGCATCGTCCGGCTTCCCCAGCGCCGTCCACACGAGAGCCGTCACGATCGCTGCGGCAAGGGCGAACCAGAACAACCAGGCGGCCGCGCGGTCGGCGATGCGCTGCGCCCGTGAGGATGACGCCTGCGCATCCGCCACCAGCTTCTGGATGCCGGCCAGCGCCGTGTCCTCACCGATGGCCGCGACCTGCACGCGCACCCCTGAGTCCGTCGCCACGGTGCCGGCTACCACGCGATCGCCTACGCCCCTGCGGACCGCGCGGGATTCCCCGGTGATCATGGATTCGTCGACGTGGGCCGCGCCCTGGATGACGACGCCGTCGGCCGGAATGCGTCCGCCGGGGCGTACGACGACGACATCGTCGATGCGCAGATCCGTCGCGGCGACGGTGACGATGTCGTCTCCCTCGACCCGCTCCGCCTCGTCGGGGAGCAGCGCGGCGAGGGAATCGAGCGCCGATGCGGTCTGTGCGAGGGAGCGCATCTCGATCCAGTGTCCGAGCAGCATGATCACGATCAACAGGGCGAGCTCCCACCAGAACTCGAGTTCGTGGTGCAGGACGCCCAGGCTCGCGCCCCAGGAAGCGAGGAACGCCACAGTGATTGCGAGGCCGATCAGCAGCATCATGCCGGGCCGACGCGCTCGGATCTCGTCGACGGCGCCGGTGAGGAACGGGGAGCCGCCCCACACGTACATCAGGGTGCCGAGCACGGGTGCGATCCACCGTGCCCAGCCGGGCACCTCGTAGCCGAGGATCATCGCGAACATCGGAGAGGCTGCGACGACGGGGATCGCGACCGCCAGCATGATCCAGAACAGCCGACGGAAGCGCTCGGTGTGGCCTGCGTGACCGGAATGGCCGTTGTGGTCGGAATGGCCGTTGTGGCCGCTGTGGTCGGGGTGGTCGGAATGACCGCTGTGCCCGGAATGGTGCGTGTGCGCGCCCGGTGCGATACCCGCGCCGTGGTCGTGCGACATGTGGCCGTGATGCCCGGTGGCCGTGACCCTGCTCGCATCGGTTGCAGATCCGGGGCCGATGTCGCGAGCCTGAGCGCCGTCATGATGCTGGTGACTGTCCATGGTGAAGCCAACCATATACCCCGGTGGGGTATTCCGAACGGATGAAATGCAAGAAGCCCCGACTCGATGAGTCGGGGCTTCTCTCTGGGGTGAGTAACGGGGCTTGAACCCGCGACCTCCTGGACCACAACCAGGCGCTCTACCAACTGAGCTATACCCACCATGCGCCCGCCGAAACAGGCAACTCCACGATTCTATTACACGTTGGGAGTGAACTTTGACACAACGGAGGTGGCGATCTCGCGAACCTCATCGCTTGTCGGACCGGGCTCAGCCACGAAGACGGCTTCACGGTAGTACTGGAGTTCCCGGATCGACTCGAGGATGTCGGCAAGCGCGCGGTGTCCGCCGTCTTTCGCTGGGGCGTGGAAGAACGCGCGCGGATACCAGCGGCGCGACAGCTCCTTGATGCTCGACACATCGACGTTCCGGTAGTGCAGCCAGCCGTCGACCTGCGGCATGTACTTGGCGAGGAACATGCGGTCGGTTCCGATCGTGTTGCCGGCGAGTGGAGCCTTGCGCTCCAGCGGCACGAAGCGCTTGATGTAGGCCAGCGTCTGATCCTGCGCATCTTCAAGCGATACGCCGAGCGGAATCTCCTCGATGAGACCGGACGACGTGTGCATGTTCGTCACGAAGTCGTTCATGTTCGCGAGAGCGGCCTCGCTCGGCCGGATCACGACCTGGAAGCCGGGATCGACCGGACGGAGTTCGAAATCGGTGATGACGACCGCGATCTCGACGAGCTCGTCGACCGCGAGGTCGAGGCCGGTCATCTCACAGTCGATCCAGACCAGTCGGTCGTTCTCGGACGCAGATACCATTCGATCATCCTATCGACGGGTCCGACATCCGCTTCTTGCCCCCCAGGCACGATTCGAACGTGCGACCGGCGACTTAGAAGATCGATGCTCTATCCACTGAGCTACTGGGGGTAGACCATCAGACTATCGACTCTTCGGCCCCTGTTGCGTCATCCGCGGCCCGCTCGCGCAACTTGCGCGCGAGGCGGTAGTCCCGCGCATACGATGACCGGCGCAGGCGACAGGGTTCGCACGGGCAGCCGTGCTTCCCTTTCGCACCGCCGCCGTGCGGCACCGTACGCCGCCCGCGCCGTGCGACGGCCGGCTCTTCCAGGGCCATGCCGAGGTTGACCAGGTGCTTTCGATGTCCCGCGCGTCTCGCCGTACGGCGCCGATGGCAGTTGGCGCAGACGACATCGCACTTCGCGATCTCCCGCAGGATCGTCGACCACGCGCGCGTCGAAGCATTCACGGCGCGCGCGATCTCGAATCGCTTGCGCACCCCTGGCCGGTGATCGAAGTCGAGCACCACGGGATCGGGTTCGCCACAGTCGGCGCAGGGATGGTCACGGAGATACGCGAGCATCTGGACGAAGTTGCGATGACGATGCAGCGCCTGCATCTCTTTGAGATGCTGACCTGTGCTGGGCATGACGGATTCCGCGGCGTTCAGCCGTAGCGCAGAGCCGCGACGGCGTCATCGGCCCGCCAGAAGTCGCCGACGAGGCGGAACTGCCCTGTAGCGAGGTGCAGCCGCTCTGCGCGATAGCGCATGCCGAGGGGATCGGCGATGAGCCGAAGGTGGCCGAGGACGCGGCCGGAGGGATCCCGCACGCGCCACAGGTGGGCGGATGCTCGCACGAGATGCTCGCGCGCGGATCGCAATCGCGGGGCGGCGTAGGGAACTTCGGGCACGGACTGGATCAGCTTGTCGGACATCGGTGGACTCCTTTCGAACTCCAAGCTACGAGGGGCCTCCGACATCGGGATATGGCCTCCCATCGGGACTCTTCCTGCACAATCGCTGCACTGTCTGATCTTCTCCACCGATGGCGTGTTCGGGCCGCCTCCGTGTCTCACCGACGGCGCATCCTTGAGCGATCCGGGCGCACGTCCCGGCATGCAGAGGAGAAGAACATGACGGAGATTCTGACCATCGTCGGCAAGGTGGCGACGGATCCGACGACCGGGCGCACCGCCGGAGGCGTCGCGGTCACAAACTTCCGGCTGGCAAGCACGCACCGCCGCTTCGACCAGGCGACGAACACCTGGGTCGACGCCGAGACCAACTGGTTCAGTGTCGCCGCCTTCCGTCAGCTCGCGGAGCACGTGCGCGCGTCGCTGCACACGGGAGACAGCGTGATCGTCACCGGGCGCTTGAAGATCCGGAATTGGGAGGCGAACGGCAAGCACGGGACCAGCGTCGACATCGACGCCGAGGCCATCGGTCACGACCTGCGGTGGGGGACCAGCAGCTATCTGCCGCGGTCCCGCGTCCTGACCGCCAGCCGCGAGTTCGCGAACACCGAGGGGGCGCCCACCCGCGGGGAGATCGAATCGACTCCGGCCCCTGCCGGGCGGCTGTTCCCCGAACAGCTTCCCCCGGACGTGGTGGACGAGAACGGCGACCCGCTGGAGGACCTCGACGTGTCGTGGGCGACCCAGGGCGGAGAAGCGAAGGACGAAGCGCCGGTGCCCAGCTGAGCCCCCGAGCGGATGCGGCGCATGCGCAGGTCCGGGGGAGGACGGCACGTAGACTCGGTTCGTGCTTCGACGTCCGGCCTCCTCCGTATCGCGCATCCTTCTGACGAGTGCCGGCGCAGTGCTGATCCTCGTGCTGGCTGCGTGCGGGCCGTCGCCCGAGCAGCCGTCGCCCTCCGACTCGACCAGCGAGTCCGGAGCGCCCACGACGGCGCCGACCGCCACGCCGACTCCGGACGGTCCGGTGCTCGTGGCAGACGGCACGGCTGCGGACAATCTTCCGCTCTTCGCTGCCGTCACCGCACAGGTCTGGGCGACGGATCAGCGCGGTTCGGGGCGTGCGTACATCGACGCTCTGACCGCCGCAGGCTTCGACCGCGCGGCGATGCAGGTCACGCAGGATCAGACCACGGTCGGCAACGCCGCAGAGAGCCTGCAGTTCTCGGTCCGCTGGGGCGAGACCGAGTGCCTCGTCGGGCAGGTCGGCCCGTCGACCGGCGAACCCGTCACAGCCGTGCTGCCGCAGCTCGCCGAAGGCCGCTGCCTCGTGGGGAGCACTCGCGCGATCGACTGGTGACCGCTCGGGCTCACGACAACGGCACAGCACGAGGCCGGTAGGCTGGAGTGTCGATCTTCGACGCCGACAGAAGGAGCATTTTCGGTGGCTGAGTACATCTACTCGATGGTTCGTGCACGCAAGGCGGTGGGCGACAAGCTCATCCTCGACGACGTGACGATGTCGTTCCTCCCCGGCGCGAAGATCGGCATGGTCGGCCCGAACGGCGCCGGTAAGTCGACGATCCTCAAGATCATGGCCGGTCTGGACACCCCCTCGAATGGTGAGGCCAAGCTCACGCCCGGCTTCTCGGTCGGCATCCTGATGCAGGAGCCCGAGCTCGACGAGTCGAAGACCGTGCTCGAGAACATCCAGGACGGCATCGCCATCAAGGCCAAGCTCGACCGTTTCAACGAGATCTCGGCCCTGATGGCCGACCCGGATGCCGACTTCGACGCGCTGCTCGCCGAGATGGGCACGCTCCAGGAGGAGATCGACGCCGCCGACGGCTGGGATCTCGACTCCCAGCTCGATCAGGCGATGGACGCCCTGCGCACGCCGCCGGGGGATGCTGCGATCGCACCGCTCTCGGGCGGTGAGAAGCGTCGCGTCGCGCTTGCCAAGCTGCTGCTGCAGAAGCCCGACCTGCTTCTGCTCGACGAGCCCACCAACCACCTCGACGCCGAGAGCGTGCTCTGGCTCGAGCAGCACCTGCAGTCGTACAAGGGTGCCGTCATCGCGATCACCCACGACAGGTACTTCCTCGATCACGTCGCCGAGTGGATCGCCGAGGTCGACCGCGGGCGCCTGATCGGATACGAGGGCAACTACTCGACCTATCTCGAGAAGAAGGCCGAGCGACTCGACATCCAGGGCAAGAAGGACGCCAAGCTCGCGAAGCGCCTGAAGGAAGAGCTCGAGTGGGTCCGCGCCAGCGCCAAGGGCCGCCAGACCAAGTCGAAGGCGCGTCTGGCACGGTACGAGGAGATGGCGTCCGAGGCGGAGCGCACGCGGAAGCTCGACTTCGAGGAGATCACGATCCCCGCCGGTCCCCGACTCGGCAACGTCGTGATCGAGGCGAAGAAGCTTCAGAAGGGCTTCGACGGGCGCTCGCTCATCGACGGACTCAGCTTCAGCCTTCCGCCGAACGGGATCGTGGGCGTGATCGGTCCGAACGGCGTGGGAAAGACCACGCTGTTCAAGACGATCGTCGGTCTCGAGCCGCTCGACGGCGGCGATCTGAAGATCGGCGAGACCGTCAAGATCAGCTATGTCGACCAGTCGCGCGCGAACATCGACCCGAACAAGACGCTGTGGGAGGTCGTGTCCGACGGACTCGACTTCATCACGGTCGGCAAGACCGAGATCCCCTCGCGCGCCTACGTCTCGAAGTTCGGCTTCAAGGGGCCCGACCAGCAGAAGAAGGCCGGCGTGCTCTCGGGTGGTGAGCGCAACCGCCTGAACCTCGCGCTCACCCTGAAGGAGGGCGGCAACCTGCTTCTCCTCGACGAGCCGACCAACGACCTCGACGTCGAGACCCTGAGCTCTCTCGAGAACGCCCTGCTCGAGTTCCCCGGCTGCGCCGTGGTCATCACCCACGACCGGTGGTTCCTCGACCGCATCGCGACGCACATCCTCGCCTATGAAGGCACCGACGAGCAGCCCGACAAGTGGTACTGGTTCGAGGGCAACTTCGAGGCGTACGAGCAGAACAAGATCGAGCGGCTTGGCCCGGACGCCGCCAAGCCGCACCGGTCGACGCACCGCAAGCTGACCCGTGACTGACGTACGGGCGACGGATGAGGCAGCCGAGACCTCCCACGGAGCGTCTCGGCTGCACATCCCGATCCATCTGCGCTGGGGCGATCTCGACGCGTTCAACCACGTCAACAACACGTCGATGCTCAAGCTCCTCGAAGAAGCCCGCGTTCGCGCGTTCTGGCGAGCCGGCCCGGGGGAGGAGGCGCCGTCCACCGCGGTGCTCGACTCCGGTATCGAAGAGGGCATCCTGACGCTGATCGCACGCCAGGAGATCGAATACCTCGCGCCGGTCCCGTACCAGCGGCGCCCGCTCGAGGTGCAGATGTGGTTCGGAAAGCTGGGTGGCTCCAGTGTCGAGGTCTGCTACGAGGTGCACAACGATCCGGCATCCGAGACCCGGCAGCTGTATGCGCGCTCCACCGCCATCATCGTCCTCGTCGATGCCGGGACAGGGCGACCGACTCGGCTCACGCAGGAGATGCGCGACGCGTGGGAGCCGTTCACCGGCCCGTCGATCGAGTACGCGCACCGCTGAGCGAAGCGATCCGCCCGCAGCCGCTCACCGTCAGGACGGTACGCGGACCATGATCTCCTGCGCAACGGTCGCCACGAGCTCGCCAGCGCGCGTATAGATGCGCCCCTGTGCGAGCCCCCGACCTCCGCGCGCGTTCGGCGACTCCTGCACGTACAGCAGCCACTCGTCGACGCGCGCCGCGCGGTGCCACCACATCGCATGGTCGAGGCTCGCGACCTTCAGCCCGGGAAGCGCCCAGTACACGCCGTGCGCGCGAAGGATGGACTCCTGGATCGTCATGTCGCTCAGGTATGCGAGCGCCGCCCGGTGCAGGCGCGGATCATCCGGCAGGGGCGCGCGCATCCGCATCCACACGGCCTGCTGAGGCACCTGGGCATCGTCGCTCGGCAGGAACAGCGGAGACTCCACGTGGCGCACATCGGCGGCGCGATCGCTCAGCATCCGCGCCGTGCCCGCCGGAAGGCCCTCGACCCGCTCCTCATCCGGAAGCAGGGAATCCGGATCGGGGATGCCCTCGGGGATCGGCACCGCGTGCTCGAGCCCCGGATCCTGGTCCTGGAACGAGGCGATCATCGAGAAGATCGGGACGCCATTCTGATACGCCTGCGAACGCCGGGTTGAGAAGGAGCGCCCGTCATGGATGCGGTCGACGGCGATCGTGATCCCCTGAGCGGCGTCGCCGGGACGCAGGAAGTACCCGTGCATCGAGTGCACGGCGCGGTCCTCGGGGAGCGTGCGCTCCGCCGCCAGCAGGCTCTGTGCGAGCACCTGCCCGCCGTAGATCCGGCCGCTCGGCATCGGGTGCGAAGAACCGGTGAAGATGTCCTCGGTGGTGCGTGCCTGCGTCGAGTCGAGATCGAGCACTGCCAGCAGCTGCTCAACGGTGCGGATCGCGTGCTGATCGGCGGTCATGCCTGCCCTTCCGGTCGGTCGTGGCACCGCAGGCCCGCCTTCTCGCGTCTGCGGCGCCCGCTGGCGTTGCTAGTTTAGAGGGCGTGCCCCACGCTCTCGTCCTCTCCGATGCCGAAACGTCCAAGGACGTCCTGACCTTCGTCGGAAGGGCCCGCCGCATCTCCGACGAGGGCGTGCGGCTGCAGGGCGCGAACGGCGTGCTCGCGCTCACTGCGGCCGCGCTCGCCCCGCACGGGATCTTCGATCAGACGCCGACGATCCTCGCCATGCGTGTCGTGCACGCCGATCCAGAACTCGAGTGCGACGTGGTCGTCGCAGAGCTGAGCCCCGCCGCCGATGAGCGGATGCTGCAGCTCCCCGAATCCGGCCTGTCGCCCGCGTGGGCAGGAATCGCCCCGCCCCGCGGAGGGTGGGAGTCGGTGGGCACCCTCGCCGCATCCGCCATCGCGCAGCGCGCGCAGTGGGGCATCAGCGCGGTCGCGCGAGGAGCGACTCCCGGTGCCGGTGAAGAGGCGGTGCGGGCGCTGCGCGCAGCCATCTGGGGAGAGCCCGACGAAGACCTCGACGGCCTCCCTCGCGGCGTGGCCTTCGCGGCTGACGCGTTCGGATTCATCTCGGGAGAGGAGCAGGTCCCCATGATGCGCTCCGGACGCTGGATCCGCCTGGCATTCCGGCGCGGGCACGTCCTTTCGCGCGGCCCTGTGGCCACGGGCCTCACGGCCGTGCGCGACACGGGCAGCGCGGTCTGAGACTCAGCCCGCGGCCGCACGACCGGCCTGGCGGCCGGAGAACAGGCATCCGCCGAGGAAGGTGCCCTCGAGAGCGCGATACCCGTGCACCCCTCCGCCGCCGAAACCGCTCGCCTCACCCGCCGCGAACAGGCCCGGGATCGGAGAGCCTTCGCCGTCGAGCGCGCGGCCATCGAGATCCGTCTGGATGCCGCCCAGCGACTTCCTCGTGATCACGTGCAGCTTGACGGCGATCATCGGCCCCGCGGCAGCGTCCTGCAGTCGGTGCGGGGAGGCGGTGCGGATCAGCTTGTCGCCGCGATACCCCCGCATCGACCGGAGCATCCCGATCTGGGCATCCTTCGTGAAGTCGTTCTCCATCTCGAGATCCCGTGCGAGGACCTCTCGGCGCACGCGGTCGATGTCGAGCGCCTCGCCACCCGGGTGCCGGCGCATCTGCTCGAGAAGAGACTCGAGGTCGTTCTCGACGATGAAGTCCTCGCCCTCGTCGAGGAACGACTGGACCGGGTCAGTGGGGCCTTTCGCGAGTCGCGACTTCAGGAGCAGCGCGACGTCCTTGCCGGTGAGGTCGGGGTTCTGCTCGCTTCCGGAGAGAGCGAACTCCTTTTCCACGATCTGCCGTGAGGTGACGAACCACGAGTGGTCGTAGCCGGTGGTGCGCAGGTGCGCAAGCGTGCCCAGCGTATCGAAGCCGGGGAACAGCGGCACCGGAAGACGCTTGCCCGTGGCGTCGAGCCACAGGGATGAGGGGCCGGGGAGGATGCGGATGCCGTGCGACGGCCAGACCGGGTCCCAGTTCGCGATGCCCTCCACGTAGTGCCACATGCGGTCGCCGTTGATCAGGCGCGCTCCTGCGGCCTCGGCGACAGGCTGCATCGACCCGTCGACGTACGCTGGGACGCCGGTCAGCATGTGCTCAGGCGGCGTGCCGAGTCGCTCCGGCCAGGCCGCGCGCACCAGGTCGTGGTTGCCGCCGATGCCACCAGAGGCGATCACGGTGGCTCCCGCGGTGATCTCGAAGTCTCCGATCACGTCGCGGGAGGACTCCTCGCCGCGTTCTGCACCGCTCGTCGCCAGCACATCCCCCTTGGCGCCCGTGACCGCCCCGTCTGAGGAGATCAGGGCGGTGACGCGGTGCCGGGGGAGGATGGTGATCCGTCCCTGGCGCTCGCCCTGCTCGACGCGCGCCGCGAACGGCGCCACGATGCCTGGGCCGGTTCCCCACGTGATGTGGAACCGAGGAACCGAGTTGCCGGGGCCGAGCGCGCCGTAGCCGCCGCGTTCGGCCCAGCCGACGACGGGGAAGAATCCGACGCCCCGTTCGCGCAGCCAGGCGCGTTTCTCGCCGGCCGCGAAGTTCAGGTAGGCCTCAGCCCAGCGGCGCGGCCATTCGTCTTCCGGCCGATCGAAGCCGGCGTTTCCGAACCAGTCCTGTGTGGCGAGCTCCAGAGAGTCCTTGATTCCCATGCGCCGCTGCTCGGGGGAGTCGATGAAGAACAGCCCGCCGAAGGACCACCAGGCCTGCCCGCCGAGATTCGTGCGCGGCTCCTGATCGATCAGGATCACGCGTTTACCGGCATCCAGCGCCTCGCCGGCGGCGACCAGCCCGGCCAGCCCCCATCCGATCACCAGAACATCTGCGGACAGGGACGACGTGCTCATGCGTTCTCCGTTGATTCCTGACGTGCGCGGGTCTCGAGAGTGGGACGGCCGGATGCTTCGGGGCCGATGCCCGACGGCTCGAATGTGTTCACCATGGCATATGCGGCGCGTTCCAGGTAGTCCCAGAGCGTCGCTTCGTGCAGAGGCGACAGCTTCGTCTCCGTGACGGCGGTGCGCATGTGCGCAAGCCAACGATCGCGCGCGTCCGGGTCGATGTGAAACGGCATGTGCCGCATCCGCAGGCGCGGGTGTCCTCGTGTCTCGCCGTAGGTCGTCGGTCCGCCCCAGTACTGCGCAAGGAACAGCGTCAGCCGTTCGGCGGCGGGCCCGAGATCCTCTTCCGGATACATCGGCTTCAGCACCGGGTCGAGCGCGACCTCGCGGTAGAACACCTGAACCAGCTTCTCGAAGGTCGCGTGACCCCCGACCTCGTCGTAGAACGTCATCGCTGCGGCATCCCTTCATCGCCGGACGTGGTGCCGTCGGCCTTCTTGTCCTCTGACTTCTTCCGCCGCCAGATGCCCCGATCGGGGATCACGGGGACCCCGGTGATGGCGTTGGGCCGCGTCTTGGGAGGGTTCGCGCCTCGCACCCGCTGCGCGCCCTCGGGTCCCGTGGGAACAACGCCCACCATGCTGGGAATCGCGACGTCGTTCTCCTGGAGAGCCGCTCGCAGGCGCTTGCGGAGCTCCTGCGACACGTCGTCCTTGGCGTTCGCACGCGCTTTGATGACGATGCGCACGACGAGTGCGTCACCGCTGATCGATTCGAGACCCCACAGCTCAGGCTTCTCGACGATACGGGTGCGCCACTTCGGATCCTTGGCCAGGCCCTGGGCGGTCTCGAGCATGGTGTGCTCGACGGCATCGAGGTCGGCATCCGCGGGGACACCGAGATCGATGATCACGCGCGCCCAGCCCTGCGACATGTTGCCGATGCGGGTGACCTCGCCGTTGCGGACGTACCAGAGGGTGCCGTTGACGTCGCGGACCTGCGTGATGCGCACGCTCACGTACTCGACCACACCGCTCGCGAGGCCGAGGTCGACGACATCGCCGATGCCGATCTGATCCTCCGCGACGATGAACATGCCGTTCAGCACGTCCTTGACGATGTTCTGGGCGCCGAAGCCGAGCCCCGCGCCGACGGCGGCCGTGAGCAGGGTCAGAGAGCCGAGCAGCCCGCTGTCGATGGCGTTCACGATCAGCACGATCGCGATCACCACCAGCATCACGTTCACGATGTTCTGGAGGATGCTGCCCAGCGTGCGGGTGCGCTGGACCAGCCGCATATCGGCGAGGGGGGAGCGTTCGAGAGCCTGGGTGTCGTCGACCGCGGCCTTGCTCTTCGCGGTGTCGACGATGCGGTGCACGACGCGGCGGATGAGCACTCGCAGCACGAGCGCGATGAGCACGCAACTCACGATGATGACCGCGATGGTGAGCGCCGTCCAGCCCACCGGGATGAGCACCGCGAGCAGGGCCTGCAGCCAGTCCGGAAGCGGCGCGTCGACAGGGGGAGGAGTGGTTTGGAAGGGGAACATCATCACCACAGATCCTAGCGATCAGGCCTCTGCGCGGGCTGGACGCTTCGACAGGCTCGGGGACGTCGGAATGGTCCGCGAGCCTGTCGACAGGTCAATCCTCGGCGTCGCGCGACTGCGCGGCGAGAGCGCGCTCGACATCTGCGAGGTTCTCCATCACGAGTCGACGCAGAGCCGGGGGCGCGTCGTGGTTGGCCGCGAGCCAGCCACGAGTCGCCTCGCGCAGTTCGACGTTCGCGAGTGCCGTGGGGAAGAGACCGACGACCAGGTACTGCGCGATCTGGTAGGTGCGCGACTCCCAGATCGGCAGCAGCATGTCGAAGTACGCCGGAACGAACTCGGCGAGCACGTCGACACCGGCGGGGTGCACGAATCCGAGGGCTGCCGAGCGCACGATCGTGTTCGGCGCGTCGTCGCGCTCGACGAGCGAGGCCCACGCGGCCTTCTTCGATGCGGAGTCGGGCAGCGCGGCCCGCGCCTGAGCGGCGAACTCTCCGCCCTTGGCGGTGTTGTCCGCAGCGAGCGCGGCATCGATCGTGGCGGCATCCGTCGCTCCGATCGTCGCGAGCCCCACCAGCAGCTGCCAGTTCAGGTCGGCGTCGATCTCGAGTCCGGGGAGGGTCTCCTCGCCCGAGCGCAGGCGTCCGACGATACCGGCGTGCTCGGGGGTGACCAGGGCGTTCGCGAAAGCCGTGACGAACTGCAGCTGGCTGTCACTTCCCGCCTCAGCGCCTTCGGCCAGCGCCCAGAGCCCGTCCGCCACCTTCTGCCGAGCCGCGTGTCGCTGGGCCGGGTCGACGTAGAGCGTCGCGGCCGTGCGCAGCTGGGCGAGCGTGGTGCGGACAGTGGTCGATTCGGTCTCGCGGCCGATGTTGCCGAGTACGAGATCGATGTAATCGGATGCTGCGCTCTCGGCGTCGCGGGTCTGATCCCAGGCTGCGCCCCAGACGAGGGAACGGGCCAGCGGGTCCTTGATGTCGGCGAGATGCGCGATGGCCGTCGCGAGAGAACGCTCGTCGAGACGGATCTTCGCGTACGCGAGGTCCTCATCGTTCAGCAGCACGAGATCCGGACGGGCGATGCCGTTCAGTTCCGGAACCTCGGTGCGGTCGCCGTCGACATCCACCTCGGCGAAGTGCGTGCGCACGAGCGAGCCGCCCTGCAGCGTGTAGAAGCCGATGCCCAGACGGTGCGGGCGGATCGTCGGGTAGTCGGCGGGCGCCGTCTGCGTGACCGCGAAGCGGGAGATCGTGCCGTCGGCCGCTTCCGCGATGAGCGGTTCGAGCGTGTTCACGCCCGCCGTCTCGAGCCACTTCTTCGACCAGGTGCTCAGATCGCGACCGCTCGTGGCCTCGAGCTCGGAGAGCAGGTCGCTCAGCTCGGTGTTGCCCCAGGAGTGCTTCTGGAAGTACTTCGACACACCGGCGAAGAACGCCTCGATCCCCACCCAGGCGGCGAGCTGCTTCAGAACCGACCCGCCCTTGGCGTAGGTGATGCCGTCGAAGTTGACCTGCACGTCCTCGAGGTCGTTGATGACGGCGGTGATCGGATGCGTCGAGGGCAGCTGGTCCTGGCGGTAGGCCCAGGTCTTCTCCATCGCGTTGAAGGTGGTCCACGCCTCGGTCCATTCGGTGGCCTCGGCGGTCGCGATGGTCGACGCCCACTCGGCGAACGACTCGTTCAGCCAGAGGTCGTTCCACCACTTCATGGTGACGAGGTCGCCGAACCACATGTGCGCCAGTTCGTGCAGGATCGTGACGACGCGGCGCTCCTTCACGGCATCCGTGACCTTGCTGCGGAACACATAGGTCTCGGTGAAGGTCACCGCCCCCGCGTTCTCCATCGCGCCGGCGTTGAACTCGGGCACGAAGAGCTGGTCGTACTTGGCGAACGGATAGGGCACGCCGAACTTCGACTCGAAGTACTCGAAGCCCTGGCGGGTCTTCTCGAAGATGTAGTCGGCGTCGAGGTGCTGCCACAGGCTCTTGCGCCCGTAGACGCCGAGCGGGATGACGCGGCCCGATGCGCTGGTGAGCTCCGAGAACGTCGCCTCATAGGGGCCGGCGACCAGCGCGGTGATGTAGGACGAGATCCGCGGTGTGGGCTCGAAGCCCCAGGTGGCGACCTCGCCGGCTCCCGACCCGGAGGAGGCGTCGTGCACGATGGGCTCGGGGGTGGGGGAGTTGGAGACGACCTTCCACGCGGCGGGCGCCGTCACCGTGAACTGGAACGTCGCCTTGAGGTCGGGCTGCTCGAACACGGCGAACACGCGACGGGAGTCGGGCACCTCGAACTGCGAGTAGAGATAGACCTCTCCGTCGACAGGGTCGACGAAGCGGTGGAGACCCTCGCCCGTGTTCGTGTAGATGCAGTCCGCATCGACGACGAGGACGTTCTCGGCCTGCAACCCGGTCAGTGCGATGCGCGAGTCTGCGTACACCTCATTCGGGTCGAGCTGCTCGCCGTTGAGCGAGATCTCCCGGACCTCGCGCGCGATCAGGTCGATGAACGTGAAGCTCTCCGGCGTGGCGGTGAAGCGCACAACGCTGCGAGAGCCGAAGACCTCGGCACCCTTCGTCAGATCGAGGGCGACTTCGTACGACTGCGTGTCGATGACGTCGCGACGCTCCTGCGCTTCGATGCGGGTGAGGTTCTCTCCAGGCACTGCTGTACTCCCAGGGGTGAGGGGACGTGGCCGCGGTTCGGGCGCAGTTGGCGCCGACGGCAACCATGACAGCCTACGCCAGGACCCGGCGGGCGTCGGTGCAGGCGCGGGGATGAAAGGATGGAGAGGTGACTGCGAACGATCAGACCCTCGTGCCCTTCGCCTCTCCCGCCGCTGCCGGCGGCGCCCCGTTCGTGGAGACTCCGGTCGCCTACGACGCCCTGATCCTGGCGAGCTTCGGCGGACCCGAGGGGCAGGACGACGTCATCCCGTTCCTGCGCAACGTCACCCGCGGGCGGGGCATCCCCGACGAGCGTCTGGAGGAGGTCGCTCATCACTATCGGCATTTCGGCGGGGTCAGTCCGATCAACGAGCAGAATCGGCGGCTGAAGGCCGCGCTCGAGGCTGAGATCGCCGCTCGGGGGCTCGACCTTCCGGTCTACTGGGGCAACCGCAACTGGGAGCCCTATCTCCCCGACGCGTTCACGCAGGCGGCGGATGACGGGCACTCCACGCTTCTCGTGCTGGCCACGAGCGCGTACAGCTCGTACTCGAGCGACCGGCAGTACCGCGAGGACATCGCCGCGGCGATCACGGACGCCGGGCTCGAAGAACGCGTCACCGCCGACAAGGTGCGGCTGTTCTTCGATCACCCCGGCTTCGTGAAGCCGTTCCAAGAGGGCGTCGAAGACGCCGTTCGCGCCCTGCTGGCCGACGGCATCGCCGCTGAGGACATCCGGGTTCTGTTCTCGACGCACTCGATTCCGACGGGGGATGCCGAGCGATCCGGTCCGCGCGATGTCGACTGGGGCGAGGGCGGTGCCTACGCCGCGCAGCACCTGGCCGTCGCGGAGCACATCATGCACGAGCTCGTGGCCGTCACGGGCGGATCGACCGTGCCCTGGCAGCTCGTGTTCCAGTCGCGCTCCGGTCCCGCCAGCCAGCCGTGGCTGGAGCCCGACATCAACGACGTGATCTCCACGCTGCCGGAGACCGGCGCGAAGGCCGTCGTGATCGTTCCCTTGGGCTTCGTGAGCGACCATATGGAGGTGCTCTGGGACCTCGACACCGAGGCGATGGAGACGGCCGCGGAAGCCGGCATCCGTGCGGTCCGCACACCGACCCCCGGGACTCATCCGGCCTTCGTGTCCGGTCTCGTCGACCTCATCATCGAACGCATCGAGGGAACGCCCGCGGCCGAGCGGCCCCATCTCACAGATCTCGGCCCCTGGTACGACGTCTCCCGCCCAGGGGACTGCGAGAACGCGCGCCTGGGCTTCAGGCCCGCAGCCGCAGGCCTCGTCCCGTAACGCCGGAACCGGCATCCGACACCGTCAATAGGATGGACACCATGCGCATCCACATCGCCACAGATCACGCCGGTCTCGACTTCTCCACTCAGCTCCAGGAGCACCTCCGCTCCGCCGGGCATGAGGTCGTCGACCACGGGCCGATCGAGTACGACGCCGTGGACGACTACCCGGCGTTCTGCATCCGCGCGGCTCAGGCGGTCGTCGCCGACCAGGCGGCCGGCGTCGAGGCTCTCGGCGTGGTCTTCGGCGGTTCGGGCAACGGCGAGCAGATCGCCGCCAACAAGGTGCAGGGCATCCGAGCCGCGCTCGTGTGGAACACATCGACGGCCGAGCTCGCCCGCGAGCACAACGACGCGAACGTGATCTCGATCGGCGCCCGCCAGCACACCTTCGGCGAGGTCACCTCTTTCATCGACACGTTCATCGCGACGCCTTTCTCGAACGAGGAGCGCCACGTGCGGCGGATCGCTCAGATCGCCGACTTCGAGCGGGACGGATCCCTGCTGCCGGACCCTCGGGCCTGACAT
The DNA here is from genome assembly GCF_000956475.1 of Microbacterium hydrocarbonoxydans. Taxonomy (GTDB): domain Bacteria; phylum Actinomycetota; class Actinomycetes; order Actinomycetales; family Microbacteriaceae; genus Microbacterium; species Microbacterium hydrocarbonoxydans_A. The sequence goes on along the minus strand of NZ_JYJB01000010.1, from coordinate 549,944 downwards.
GCCCGAGGGGCATTCCGTCCACCGGATCGCGCGCCAGTTCGACCGGAACTTCGTCGGCAAGACGCTGCATGCGTCGAGCCCGCAGGGGCGTTTCGCCGAGGGCGCCGCTGTGCTCGACGGGCGTGAAGCTCTGAGCGTGCAGGCCGTCGGGAAGCAGATGTTCCTCGAGGCCGAAGGCGACGTGTGGCTGCGCGTGCATCTCGGGCTCTACGGCGCATGGGACTTCGCGGGAGAGATCTTCCTGGACCCGACGATCGCGTCGGCGAACGGGCGGATGGGGCAGACCAACCAGCGCGGAACCGATCTCGACGAGGCGATCTACGATGACGCGGGAGAGAACTCCCTGGCGTCGATCGGCGCTCCGCGTCGCGCCCGCGTGCATGTGCGCATGTCGGAGCAGACCAAGGGGCTCGCCGATGAGGGCCTCGAGTGGCCTCCGCCGATCGTCGGTCAGGTGCGTCTGCGGCTGATGACCGACGTCACGGCCGCGGATCTGCGCGGGCCGACGGCCTGCGTGCTGCAGACGCCCGACGAGGTGCTCGCGACGATCGCGAAGCTCGGCCCCGACCCGCTCGTGGGCGACCCGATCGAGAACGAGGAGCGCTTCGTTCGCGTCGTCCGGAAGAAGCAGACGCCGATCGCTCTGCTGCTCATGGACCAGAGCGTCGTGAGCGGCATCGGCAACGTGTACCGCGCGGAGATGCTGTTCCGGCAGCGCCTGAACCCGCACACTCCGGGCAGGGATGTCCCGGAGGACGTCGTGCGGGCGCTCTGGCGTGACTGGGTGCGCCTGATCGCCGTCGGTGTCGAGACCGGCCAGATGATGACCATGGACGACCTGTCCGCCGATCAGTACCGCGCCGCGATGGCGAGTCGAGATGACCGCCACTGGGTGTACCACCGTGCCGGCCTGCCGTGCCGCGTCTGCGGCACCGAGATCGCCCTCGAGGAGATCGGCGCCCGCAAGCTGTACTGGTGCCCGTACTGCCAGGCTTAGGCTCGACCACATGCGCCAGAACCCCAGTTTCACCCTCGCGGACGTCGCCGAGATCCGGCGGGTGATCGAGGCGAATCCCTGGGCCACGATCATGAGCTCAGGGCCCGACGGGCTTGTCGCCTCGCATTACGCCATTCTGCTCGACGACGATCGCGATGACCTCGCGATCGTCGGTCATGTGGGACGCCCCGACGACCAGATCCACGGCATGGGCGAGCGCGAGATGCTCGTCGTGTTCCAAGGCCCGCACGGCTACATCTCGCCCGGCTGGTACGGCGACGTGCAGGCCGTGCCGACCTGGAACTACACCGCCGTGCACCTGTCCGGCATCCCTGAGATCCTCAGCGCCGAGGAGAACCTCAAAGTCCTCGATCGGCTGGTCCAGCGATTCGAGGGACGGATGCCCGACCCTCGCCTCATGTGGGAACGCCCCAACGACGAGGCCTTCGTCAACCGCCTCGCCGCAGGCACAGTGGGCTTCCGTCTCTCGCCGGCCCGTGTCGTGGCCAAGCGCAAGCTCAGCCAGAACAAACCGACCCAGACTGTCGAGACGATCATCGCAGAGCTCGAGGGCGATGGACCGTACGCGCAGCCGGGACTCGCGCAGGAGATGCGCCGGGCTCACGATGCCATCGCGGAGGCGCGTCGATGATCGGCGCCGAGATCGGCATGATCCGGGGTGCTCGCATCGCCGGGCCCGGTCGAGAGTTCCTGATGGACGACGAGCCGGTCGACATCGTGATCGCGGGAGGCCGCATCGCCGACATCGCGCCGACCGGAACTCTGCGTCCGGTGGGCGAGGTGCTCGAGGCCGAGGGCAGCTGGGCGGTGCCAGGCCTCTGGGACAACCACGTGCACACGGTGCAGTGGGCGCTGGCTGCGGAGCGACTGCCGCTCGGCGATGCGAGATCAGCGGCGGAGGCGGCAGAGCTCATGCGAGACGCGACTCCGTTGCCCGATGGACGCGTGATCGGCGCGGGATTCCGTGATGCGCTGTGGTCGGATGCCCCGACACTCGAGCTCATCGACCGCGCGACCGGATCGACTCCCGCTTACCTGATCAACGCCGACGTCCACAGCGCGTGGCTCAACACCGCAGCTCTGCGCCGGGAGGGATTCTCGGCTCGAGACGGCATCCTGCGGGAAGAGGACGCGTTCGAGATCTCGCGGCGGCTCAACGCCGTCGATCCGCTGCATGCAGACGCGGCCGTGCGCCAGGCGGGGGAGCAAGCCGCGGCCCGAGGCATCACCGGTCTCGTCGATTTCGACATGGCGTGGAACGCAGATGCCTGGCCACGGCGTATCGCGTCGGGATTCGGGGCGCACCGCGTCGAATTCGCGATCTACCCCTTCGATCTCGATCGGGCGATCGCTGCAGGCCTGCGCACCGGTGAGCAGCATGGCAGCCCGCTGGTCCATGTCGGGCCGCTCAAGATCATCACCGACGGGTCGCTCGGCACCCGGACCGCGGCATGCTCGCACCACTACCCGGGTGAGCCCGAGAACTTCGGCGTGCTCAACGTCCCGCCGGCAGAGCTGACCGACATGCTCATCACCGCGACGGGAGCGGGGCTCGCGGTAGCCGTTCACGCGATCGGCGATCGAGCGGTGACGGCTGCTCTCGACGCGTTCACCACGACCGGGGCAGCGGGAACCATCGAGCACGCGCAGCTGGTGCGCCACGCCGATCTCGCCCGCTTCGCACGCCTCGACATCGCGGCGAGCGTGCAGCCTCAGCACGCCCTCGACGACCGCGATCTCGTCGGTGCGCACTGGGCGGGACAGACATCCATCGGCTATCCGCTCGCATCTCTGCGCGACGCCGGCGCACGGCTGATGTTCGGCTCGGACGCCCCTGTGGCTCCGCTCGACCCGTGGCATGCGATCGGCGCTGCCGTCGACCGCGCCGATGACGACCGCGAACCGTGGCACCCCGAGGAGCGCCTGACGATCGATCAGGCGCTGCTCGCGAGCACACGGTCCGCGATCCGCCCTGGCGAGCCGGCAGACGTCGCGCTCTGCGGATTCGACCCGCGCCTCGCTCACGGGGTCGAACTGCGGGAGATGCCGGTGGTCGCCACGCTGCTCGCGGGCCGGATGACTCACGCGGCATGAACACGATGAAGGGCGCAGGATCCGAAGATCCTGCGCCCTTCGACGTCGGCAGAGATCAGGCTGCGATGTGCGAGACCAGGAACCAGCGGTCCTTGTCGAGCCCGCGCTTGATCTCGATCGCGACATCCTGGCTGGTGAGGTCGATCTCATCGAGTCCGTCGATCGCGGCCTGCGTGTCGGCGAGGATCGCGTCGATGTCGGAGATGACGGCGCGGATGACGTCATCGGACTGTGCGAAGCCCGCAGGGACGGCGGTCGCACCGGCCTTCTCGGCGACGGCGCTGAGCCGAGCGTCGATAGGAAGTCCGAGAGCGACGATGCGCTCCGCAGCGGTGTCCGCGAAGTCGCCCGCGTGAGCGACGATCGTGTCGAGCAGCTCATGGACGCCGACGAAGTTCGCTCCGCGGACGTGCCAGTGCGCCTGCTTGCCGTTGACGGTCAGCGCCTCGAGGCCGAGCACGAGCGGGGAGAGGAACTGGGCGGCGGCTGCGGCGACCGTGGGGTCGCTGGCGGTGGTCGAAACTGTCTGTGCCTTGCTCATCGTGGGCTCCTCCGAAGTGGCTGGTCGGTCGTAATGAAGACAACGCTACTCAGCCTCACGCATTCCGCAAGCAAGCACAGGCTGGGCTTACCGGGCCGGAATCCCGCGGAAACACGCGGATGTGAGGGTAGTCTCGCCTTATGAGCATCGCCGCCGGAGCATCCGTCCTGACCCTGCCGAACCGTGCACCGTCGATCGCCGACGACGCCTTCGTCGCCGAAGGCGCGCGTGTGGTGGGCGAGGTCTCGCTCGCGAAGGGCGCGAGCGTCTGGTACAACGCGGTTCTCCGCGCTGATTCTGCCGGGATCTCGATCGGCCGCGACAGCAACGTCCAGGACAACGTCTCCGTGCACGTTGATGGCGGGCACCCCGTGATCGTGGGCGAGAACGTGTCGATCGGGCACAACGCCGTCGTGCACGGCTGCAGGATCGGCGACGGCTCGCTGATCGGCATGGGCGCTGTCATCCTCAGCGGAGCGGTGATCGGCCCCGGATGCCTGATCGCCGGAGGAGCGGTCGTCCTCGGCGGCACGGAGGTCCCTGAAGGATCGCTCGTCGCAGGTGTGCCTGCCAAGGTGCGGCGGGTGCTGAGCGACGAGGAGCGTGCCGGTCTCATCGCCAATGCCGAGATCTACCTCGAGCATGTGCGGACGCACGCGGCGGCGGCTCCCGCGTGAGGGGAGCTCCCGCTAGGCTGGACGAGTACGGGGCGGTGGCCAAGCTGGTTAAGGCAGTGGGCTCATAACCCAACGATTCGCGGGTTCAAGTCCCGCCCGCCCTACCGTTTCGCTCCGACGGCGCACCTCCCGCCGGTCCTCACGCAGAGACCGTGAGGTGCTCCTCGATCAGCGTGATGCCTCCGCTCGAGTTCGCAGAGTGAGCGAGGTCTTCGATCCAGCGACGGCTGAGCTCTGGTGCCTCCGGCTCTTCGAAGACGAAGCGCAGAGGAATGGACGGATGCAGCCAGATCGTGGAGCGCCCCGGGCAATCGCCGTCGGGGTGGCGCCAGGAGAGAGTGAAGCTCTCGTTGCGCCGGAGCTTCGTCGCGATCACGACCTTGAGGTGCGCGAGTGCGCGATCTTCGATCTGGATCGGCGCGATGGCATCGCCGTAGTGAAGACTGCCCACGGTCAGCAGCCGATCTCGAGGGAGGATGCATGCATGTCTTGTCTCCAAAGCGCGTGAAACCGACCCCCGGGGTGCGATCGGCATATCTCGACCATAGGAGCGAAGCCGGCGCCCCCTCGGGTCGTGACGTGACGCGCCGCCCCGTGCGAACAGACTGTGCGCGTCTTGTCATCGCCGTGCGTGTCGAGCGGCTTCCGAGGGCGATGTGCCGAAGGCCGCGCGGAACGCTGCCGCGAACCGTGAGGGGTGACTGAAGCCCCACCGCCGTGCCAGATCGGCGATCGAGCCGTCGAACCCCGCACTGAGCTCTGCGCGTGCACCGTCGAGCCGAGCACGCCTGAGCGCTTCGGCCGGTGTCATATCGAGCGCCCTTCTGAAGGCGTACTGGAGTCCGCGAGTCGAGATGAACGATGCGGCCGCGACATCGTCGACGGTGATGGGGAGGTGGGCGTTCTCGTCGATGTACGCGAGGGCGCGGCGCACCGTGAGGGGCGCTCCTGAGCGCTGGGCCGGTCTGTGCAGATGCTCGTCGAATGTCGTGCCGAAGGCGGAGAGGGTGCTGATGAGGGCATGACGCTCGAGTTCGGCGGCCATGATGCCGAGGTCGTCGCCTTCCGGCGCGCACACGAGATCCAGGTAGTCCACCAGCTGTGCCCATCGACGAGCGCTGTCAGCAGAGCGAGGGCCGACGTCGGTCACTGCCAGCAGGAGATCGTCGACCCCTGTGATCCGACGAAGCCGCTCCTGCGCATCCGCGCGGTCGAAGACGAGTGCGCTCACGGCGGCTCCGTGGTCCCAGCTGGCCTGGACCGGCCGGCCGTCCGTGATCCATGGAAGCGACGCGTCGAGGTCGTCCTGCCCCGAGCGCACCCGGGCATCGGGTGCGTCGATCCGACACACGAGCAGCTGGTCCTCAGGGGCGGCCGCCGATCGCACCTGGGCCGCGAGGTCGTAGCGGAGAAACGCAGCACTGCGGATCTGCGCGGACCGCCAGGAGAACCGGAACCGTCTCGGATCGACGTTCTCCAGCGTCGCCGAAGGCACGAACTGCTGCCATGTGCTCTGGACTCGATCGACGTCGCGAGATGTGAACCTCATCGATAGGCCCCCTGTTGCTTCTCTTTCACCTAACGTCCCTGGCGCACCGGCCACGCGCCGTCGAGCGCCTCCTCAGGTTCGAGCCGACCGATGCTGATGAAGTACTCGGTCAGGCTCGCCGCCTGAGATCGCGCCCAGCCGATCTGCTGCGTGTGCAGAGCGTCGAGCGTCTCGGGCATGCGGAAGCGCCTGCCCAGAGCCTGCGCCACGCGGCCCGCGGCGACCGCATCCGCCGAGGCGTCGTGTGCGCCGTCGAGCCGCACCGCGTAGTGGGCGGCGACCACCTCGAGTGTGCGCTTGCCCCGGCGATAACGATCGTACGCCTTGTCGATCACCAGGGGATCGATCACGGGCGACGGCTCCGTGAGAGGCTCGATGCCGTGGCGACGCGCCTCGTGCGCGAGCAAGGAGAAATCGTACGAGGCGTTGTACGCGACCACGGGCACGCCCTGGGCGAGGAGGGAGCGCAGGGCGCTGGTGACTTCGGAGACGACCTCGATGGCGGGTCTGCCATGGGCTCGCGCGTGCGCGGTGGTGATGCCGTGGACGGCGGTGGCGCCCTCCGGGATGTCGATTCCGGGATCCGCCATCCAGTCTCTCCAGGCGATCTCGCGCCCCGCGGCATCGAGCACCCCGACGTGCGCCGTGACGATGCGGTCGCCGGACACATCGATCCCTGTCGTCTCCAGATCGAACACGCCGACGCGGCGGAGCCAGCTGGGCAGCGGCGGGTCTGACGGAATATCGGACGGCATGGAATCACGCTAGAACGGGCGTCGGACATTGCCAGGAAGGCGCACGGCGACTGAATAGACTCGGAGGATGAGCGCCCCCTCCCCGTACGCCGATCGACTGAGTCGCCTGCCGGTCGAACGTTTCGAGGTCGACGTGCGCGGCAGCGTCACCGCGTACTGGGAGTACGGTCCTGCCGATTCAGACATGACGATCGTCGCAGTGCACGGCTTCCGCGGCGACCACCACGGTCTCGAATCCGTTCTCGCGTTCCTGCCCGAAGCGCGCGTGATCGCTCCCGACCTGCCGGGGTTCGGACAGAGTGCCCCTGAACACGGCCGCACCTATGACCTCGACGAGTACGCCGATTGGCTCACCGAGTTCGCGGCTGCGGTGGCACCGGGGGCGATCATCCTCGGCCACTCCTTCGGCTCGATCGTGACCGCTGCGGCGGTGGCCCGCGGTCTGCAGACGCCACGCCTCATCCTCATCAATCCGATCGGCGCTCCCGCGCTGGAAGGTCCGAAGGGCGTGATGACCAGGCTCGCCGTGCTGTACTACGCGATGGGCGCGCGTCTGCCGGAGAAGATGGGCACCGCGTTGCTGCGGAACCGCGTCATCGTGCGGGTCATGAGCATCGCGATGGCCAAGACGAGGGATGCCGCGCTCCGCCGTTTCATCCATGGGCAGCACGATGCGTACTTCTCGCTCTTCGCTGATCGGGACGTCCTCAAGGATGCCTTCGTCGCCAGTGTGTCGCACGATGTGAGCGAGTTCGCGGCGGAGATCGAGGTGCCGACGCTGCTGATCGCCGCACAGCGCGACGACATCACGCCCATCGAGGCCGAACGCGAGCTCGTCACGCTCTTCGACGATGCCGAACTCGTGGAGATCGCGCACGTGGGGCACCTGATCCACTACGAGACGCCTGCCGAAGCGGCCGGCGCCATTCGCCGCTTCCTCAGGATTCCCGTCGCGCGAGGCCGATGAGTCCGGCGACCCGGAACGGGATCACCTCGCCCATGGCGAGCGAGGTCTCGGTGCGCTCGACCCCTTCGATGGAGAGGATGCGGGCGTCGGTGTCGAACAGGTGACGGGCGTCGCGGCAGGCGACCCGTGCGAGCAGGTCGACGGATCCGCTCAGACCGTGGGCCTGCAGCACCTCGGGGATCCGCGCCAGCTCTGCGGTGATCCGGGGGAGCTCGGTCTGCTTCACTCCGATGTTCACGAAGGCCTGCAAGGGGAAGCCCAGGACATCGGGGGAGAAAGAGCGCTCGTACGACAGGAACACCCCGGTCTGCTCGAGGCGTGCCATCCGCGCCTGGATCGTGTTGCGCGAGAGGCCGAGGTTCTCGGCGAGCGCCACGATCGTGGTGCGGGGGTCGTCGGCGAGAGCGGCGAGGAGCTCCAGATCGATACGGTCAAGTCCGGGCATAGTGCCAAAGGGTAGCACCTGCCGACCCCTCCAGATTGAGCAACATGCTCAAGCCATGCTCGGATGCTTGAGCGAGGTGTTGAGCGGACGTACCCTCGGGTTACCGGCGAAGAAGCCGGTGGACGACGTGCAGCGCCTCACGAGGGCGTTCGCGACAGAGGAGGACGAAGATGTCACCGCAACTCACACCGATCGTGGACACCGCGCAGGATCTGGAGCTCTCCGAGCGGATCCTCTCACCTGACGGCGCGCGCATCGCCAACCCCGCGCTCGACGCCTACGTCGCAGATGTGGATGCCGCCCAGCTGCGTTCCCTCCTGAGCGACATGGTGGTCCTGCGTCGCATCGACGCCGAGGGCATCGCACTCCAGCGACAGGGACAGCTCGGGCTCTGGGCCCCGTGCAACGGTCAGGAGGCGACACAGATCGGCACGGCCCGCGCGCTCGAGGACCGCGACTACGTCTTCCCCAGTTATCGCGAGACGGGAGTGATCTACGCACGCGGCGCCCGCGCAGGCGACTTCGTGCGGGCGTGGCGCGGTGAAGAGGGAGCCGCCTACGACCCTCGGGAGCTGCGCGTCGCGCCGCTGCAGATCATCATCGGGGCGCAGACCCTGCACGCCGTCGGCTATGCCCTCGGCATCAAGCACGACAAGGCCGATGAGGTCGCGGTGACCTACTTCGGCGACGGCGCCTCGAGTCAGGGCGACGTGAACGAGGCGATGGTCTTCGCCTCCTCCTACCAGGCGCCGGTCGTCTTCGTCTGCCAGAACAACCACTGGGCGATCTCCGAGCCGGTCTCCGTGCAGTCCCAGTTCCCCATCGCCGGACGCGCGCCCGGCTTCGGCATCCCGAGCCTGCGAGTGGACGGCAACGACGTGCTCGCGTGCATGGCGGCGATGCGCTGGGCGCTCGACCACGCGCGTTCCGGCAAGGGTCCCGCCTTCATCGAGGCCGTCACGTACCGGATGGGTCCGCACACCACGGCCGACGACCCGACCCGATACCGGTCCGAGGCCGATCTGGAGTCCTGGCGCCGGCGTGACCCGATCTCCCGTCTCGAAGCGCACCTGCGATCGATGGACGAGCTGAACGATGAGCAGCTCGCCGAGATCCAGACGGCAGCCGACACTGCCGCGCGGGAGATGCGCGCAGCATGCCTGGGCATGGTGACCCGCGAGCCCCTCGCGGTCTTCGATGGCGTGTACGCGGAACCGCACACCGGACTGCAGCGCCAGCGCGACGAGTACGCCGCGTACCTGGCTACGTTCGAAGGCGAGGCATGATCATGGCCGAGCTCACTCTCGGAAAGGCACTCGGTGCTGGGCTCCGCCGCGCGATGCTCGACGACGACAAGGTCGTCCTGCTCGGCGAGGACATCGGCAAGCTCGGGGGCGTCTTCCGCATCACCGACGGCCTGCTCGACGAGTTCGGTGCGGCGCGTGTGTTCGACACGCCGCTCGCCGAGTCGGGCATCGTCGGCACCGCCGTGGGGCTCGCCTTCCGCGGGTACCGACCGGTGGTCGAGATCCAGTTCGACGGCTTCGTGTACCCCGCGTTCGACCAGATCGTCTCCCAGGTCGCGAAGCTGCACTACCGGACCCAGGGACGGGTCAAGATGCCCATCACGATCCGCATCCCGTGGGCAGGCGGGATCGGCGCCGCCGAGCACCACTCAGAGTCGCCCGAAGCCTACTTCGTGCACACAGCCGGCCTGCGAGTGATCGCGGTGTCGAACCCCGAAGACGCGTATCGGAGTCTTCGTCAGGCGATCGCCAGCGACGATCCGGTGATCTTCTTCGAGCCCAAGCGGCTGTACCACCACAAGGGCGAAGTCGATCTGGACGCCCCTTTGGCGGATGCTGCGCCGATGGGTCTCGCACGGGTCGTCCGAGGTGGCACCGACGCGACGCTCATCACGTACGGCGCCATGGTGACCACGGCTCTCCAGGCGGCTGAGGCCGCCGAGGACGAGGGCATCTCGCTCGAGGTCATCGACCTGCGCTCGCTCTCACCCGTGGACTACGACTCGGTCGCCGCGTCCGTGCGCAAGACCGGGCGTGTCGTCGTCGCCCATGAAGCCTCGCGCGAGGCGGGCGTCGCCGCCGAGGTGATCGCCAGCATCACGGAGCGCTGCTTCGAGTACCTCGAGGCCGCCCCGCTCCGCGTCACCGGACACGACATCCCATACCCGCCCGCGAAGCTCGAGAAGTATCACCTGCCCGACCTCGATCGCCTGCTCGACGCGGTCGATCGGGTTCTCGACCGACCGAACAGCCTGACGGGAGCCGACGCATGATCGCCGAGTTCCACCTCCCGGATCTCGGCGAGGGCCTGACCGAGGCCGAGGTCGTGCAGTGGCTGGTCGCGCCGGGAGACACCGTGACGCTCAATCAGACTCTCGCCGAGGTCGAGACGGCGAAGGCGATCGTGGAGCTGCCCTCTCCCTATGAGGGCACGGTCTCCTCGCTGCACGCGGATGCCGGTCAGGTCGTCGCGGTCGGTGCGCCTCTGATCGCGTTCGACGTCGTAGGCGGCGACGAGCAGGCTCCGAGCGGAGCCGACGCGGCGGAGAAGTCTCAGCCGAACCTCGTCGGCTACGGCGCGGCTCCCTCGCAGGGCGGGCGCCCCGCGCGTCGTGCGCGACGGGCGGGCGCAGCGGTTGCCGCAGACACCGCCGTGCTGGAGGCCGCCCCCCATGACGCGAGGCCGACGGCCACTGTCGAGACGGTGATCGAGCGTCCACGGTCCACCCCGCCTGTACGTGCGTACGCGAACCGGCTCGGCGTCGATCTGGTGCTCGTGGCGGCAGGGGTCGGCGACCGCGTCATCACCAGGGCAGATATCGACGCGTACGCAGAGCGGGTCGGCATCGCCTCCGACACCGCCACCGAGCCTGTGGATGTTCCGACGTCGGCGGCGGCCCTGGCCCCCGAGGGCCGCGAGCTGCGCATCCCGATCAGGGGCGTGCGCAAGCACACGGCTGCGGCGATGGTGCAGAGCGCCTTCACGGCACCTCACGTCACGGTGTTCCTGACCGTCGACGTGACGGCGACGATGGAGCTCATCGCCTCGCTGCGCGAGGACCGCTCCCTGGCCGAGCATCGCATCGGTCCGCTCGCCGTCGTCGCGAAGGCCGCGTGCCTCGCCCTCGCGCGCACCCCCGGGCTCAACTCGCACTGGGATGAGCAGGCCGGCGAGATCGTGCAGTACAACTACGTCGATCTGGGCATCGCGGCCGCGACCGACCGAGGGCTGATCGTGCCGAACATCCGCGATGCCGAGCAGATGACGCTCGTCGACCTCGCGGATGCGCTGAAGACGCTCGCGGAGACGGCGCGGGCCGGCAAGACATCGCCGGCCGATCTCGCTGGCGGAACGTTCTCGATCTCGAACGTGGGAGTCTTCGGCGTCGACGCCGGCACGCCGATCCTGCCGCCGGGGCAGTCCGGAATCCTGGCTGTGGGAGCCGTCCGGCGCCAGCCGTGGGAGCACCGCGGTGAGATCGCGCTGCGTCAGGTCATGACCCTGAGCCTGTCGTTCGACCACCGTCTCGTGGACGGCGCCGAGGGCGCGCGATTCTTGAAGGACGTCGGCGACGTCCTTCAAGAGCCCGGCCGCGCGATGCTGCTCAGGTAGACGCGCGGAGTGCCGCATCGGCCATCGCGGCGAGAACCGTCGCGGTGGCCGAGTGGCGTCGTGCCTCCGCCCTCGTCGAGTGCGGCGTGGAGTTGATGAGGCCGAAGCACGCCTGCACCCGGAGACGGAGCTCGTCCTCACGTGCATCGATCAGCGGCGCGAGGGCAGCGATCCAGAGGTCGATGTAGGCACGCTGCAGGCGGCGCACCTCGGCGCGGTCCTCCTCTGCGAGGTGCGCGACATCTCGGTCCTGCACGCGGATGACATCGGCGTTGCCGAGCGCGAAATCGACATGGAAGCGGATGAGCGACAGCATCCGCTCCTCATCGGACGAGGCTGCGGCGGAGACCCGGCTGCCGCCGGAGACGAGATCCTCGCTGACCTTGACCAGGACTGCTCCGAGAAGAGCCTGCTTGCCGGCGAAATGACGGTAGACCGCGGGGCCAGAGACGCCGACGGCCGTGCCGATGTCTTCCAGGCTCACGCCGCTGTATCCGCGGGCGGCGAACAGCTGCGCGGCCTCGCGCAGGATCGCGTCGGAACGCGCGGCCTTCGCGCGGTCTCTGGCGGTGAGCGGGCTTGTCATCTCAGTTAATCCTCGCTAACCTGAATCATCGGGTTAGTGAACACTAACCGGAAACGCCCGCGACGCGCCACAGTGTTTCGCGGATGGACGTGACTCGAGGAGGAGTCCACCATGCATGCCACCCAGGAGTCGCTCGCGGCAGAGCTCCACGCTCGCCTGGCGCAGGCTGCGCTCGGCGGCCCGCTGGCCTCGCGCGAGCGCCATGTCGCCCGCGGCAAACTTCTTCCTCGCGACCGCGTAAGGCGGCTGCTCGACGAAGGCAGCCCCTTTCTGGAGATCGCGCCCCTCGCCGCCGACGGGCTGTACGAGGGAGAGGCACCGGGTGCAGGCGTGATCGCCGGCATCGGCCTCGTGCACGGCAGACACGTCATGGTGATCTGCAACGACGCCACGGTGAAAGGCGGCACCTACTTCCCGCTGACGGTCAAGAAGCACCTGCGCGCACAGGAGATCGCGCTGGAGAATCGGCTTCCCTGCCTCTACCTGGTCGACTCCGGCGGCGCCTTCCTGCCCAAGCAGGACGAGGTGTTCCCCGACCGAGAGCATTTCGGGCGGATCTTCTTCAATCAGGCGCGCATGTCGGCCGTCGGCATCCCGCAGCTCGCCGCCGTTCTCGGATCGTGCACGGCGGGCGGAGCCTACGTGCCGGCGATGAGTGACGAGACGGTGATCGTCCGCGGACAGGGCACGATCTTCCTCGGCGGTCCGCCCCTGGTCAAAGCCGCCATCGGCGAGATCGTCACCGCGGAGGAGCTCGGCGGAGGAGAGCTGCATGCCCGCCGCAGCGGCGTCGTGGACCACCTCGCCGAAGATGACGAGCATGCGCTCGAGATCCTGCGCGACATCGTCTCCACGCTTCCCGCCCCCGCGGCGCCGGCATGGGAGGTCTGGCCGAGCAGAGAGCCCGACGAGCCCTCGCCGCTGTACGACGTGGTTCCGGTGGACGTGAACGCCGGCTACGACGTACACGAGGTGATCGCACGACTGATCGATGGTGACTCCTTCCGTGAGTTCAAGGCGGAGTACGGCACGACTCTCGTCACGGGTTTCGCGCGACTGCACGGGCACCCGGTGGGGGTCATCGCCAACAACGGCGTCCTGTTCAGCGAATCGGCTCTCAAAGGCGCGCACTTCATCGAACTCTGCGACCAGCGGGGCATTCCTCTGCTCTTCCTCCAGAACATCACCGGATTCATGGTGGGTTCCGTCGCCGAAGCGGGTGGCATCGCGAAAGACGGCGCGAAGATGGTGACGGCTGTGGCCAGCACCCGAGTGCCGAAGCTCACGGTGATCATCGGCGGATCGTTCGGAGCGGGCAACTACTCGATGTGCGGCCGCGCCTACTCTCCGCGGTTCCTCTGGACGTGGCCGGCGAGCCGGATCTCGGTCATGGGCGGCGCGCAGGCGGCGTCGGTGCTCGCGACCGTGAAGGAAGACCAGCTCTCCGCCCGCGGCGAGGGTTGGACCCCTGAGGCGCGGGCGGAGTTCGAGGCGCCGATCCGCGAGCAGTACGAGCGGCAGGGCGAGCCCTATTACGCCACCGCACGCCTGTGGGACGACGGGATCATCGATCCCGTCGAGACGAGAGACGTGCTGGGTCTTGCGCTCGATGTCATCGCGCGCACACCTCTTCCCGAGCCCGGCTTCGGCCTCTTCCGGATGTGACTCCATGAACTCGACTGAACGCTCTTCCGAGCCGAAACCGTTCCACACGGTGCTCGTCGCCAACCGGGGCGAGATCGCCCGTCGCGTCATCCGCACGCTCCGTCGCCTCGGCATCCGGAGCGTGGTGGTGTACAGCGACGCGGATGCGTCAGCCCCGCACGTGCGCGAGGCCGACGACGCCGTCCGGATCGGCCCCGCGCCAGCATCCGAGTCATATCTCGACATCGACGCAGTGATCGCCGCTGCGCGCGCGACGGGAGCACAGGGCATCCATCCGGGCTACGGATTCCTCTCCGAGAGCGTAGGACTCGCCGAGGCCTGCGCCGAGAGCGGCATCGTCTTCATCGGACCGTCGACCGAGGCTCTGCAGATCATGGGCGACAAGGCGCGGGCTCGCGAGCATGTCGTCCGCTCCGGCGTCCCCGTCGTCCCCGGCTTCGACGCGCGCGGACTGTCGGACGCGGAGATCGCGGAGGAAGCGGGTGCCGTCGGCTTCCCGCTGCTGGTCAAGCCCAGCGCCGGCGGCGGCGGCAAAGGCATGGAGGTCGTGACGGGCGCGTCGAGCCTCGCCTCCGCGCTCGCCTCGGCTCGTCGGGTGGCGGCGGCCGCATTCGGAGACGATGCCCTGATCCTCGAGCGGCTGATCCGTCGCCCTCGGCACATCGAGGTGCAGGTGTTCGGCGACTCGCACGGCACGGTGATCGCCCTCGGCGAGCGCGAGTGCACGCTGCAGCGGCGTCATCAGAAGGTGATGGAGGAGGCCCCTTCGGCCGGCATCCCCGACGCCACCCGACAGCGGCTTCTCGACGCGGCCGTGCTCGCCGCGCAGAGCGTGTCGTACGTCGGAGCGGGCACCGTCGAGTTCCTGATCGACGCCGACGCGCCGGACGAGGTGTTCTTCATAGAGATGAACACGCGTCTGCAGGTCGAGCATCCGGTCACAGAGGAGGTCACCGGGCTCGATCTGGTCGAGCTGCAGCTGCGGGTCGCCGCGGGCCTGACGCTCACACCGGCGCCGCGCCTGCGCGGGCACGCGATCGAAGCGCGGATCTATGCCGAATCTCCCGAGCGCGGGTTCCTGCCCTCGACCGGGCGCGTGCTGCTGTTCGAACCGCCGACGGGCGTGCGCGTCGACGCCGCGATCGAGACCGGTTCTGACGTGACAGGGCACTACGACCCGATGATCGCGAAGGTGATCGCTGTCGCGGATGACCGGCCCACAGCCCTCCGCCAGCTCGACGACGCCCTGAGCCGCACGGTCGTACTGGGCGTGGAGACGAACATCGCGTTCCTGCGCCGGTTGTGCGGCGATCTCAGGGTGGTGGAGGGCGACCTCGACACCGGCCTCATCGACACACTGCTGCCGTTCGCAGCAGAGCCGGCGAGCGAGCGGATGCTGGCTGCCGCGCGATGGCATGTGCTGCACGAGGGCACACAGACAGGGCGCATCCTCTCTCCCGTCGAACTCGCCGGTCGGGCCGGAGGCACCTGGAGTGAGCTCACCGACCCCGATGCACGTGCACTCGCATTCGTCGATGATGACGATGTCGTGCACGATGCCGCTCCGTCGCGCGTGGCACCGGGCATCCGCGCCGCAACGGATGCCGACGGCGGCGTCTGGGTCTCCGCCGACGGGCGCTCACTGCGTCTTCGCCCTCTCGATCGCAGACAGCGGATGCTGCGCCGCCTCGCCGCGCGCGACATCGCCGCAGCGGCGACCGAGCCGGAGGCGCGCGCCCCCATGCCCGGCAGTGTCGTCGCCGTGCACGTCGCCGACGGCGCCGAGGTGCGAGCCGGTGACGCTCTCGTGTCGATCGAGGCGATGAAGATGGAGCATCTGGTGGTGGCGCCGCACGACGGTGCCGTGCACGTCCTGGTCGCGACCGGCGATCAGGTGCGGCGCGATCAACCGGTCGCCCGCGTCACGACGAACCCCGCACACGGGGCGACGGAGGAGAGCCGATGATGGAAGATCTGACCGAGGAGGAGCGGGAGCTCGCGGCGATGGTGCGGGAGTTCGCCGAGACGGTCGTCGCACCGAGGTCGTACGAGGCCGATCGCACCCACACGCTGCCGATGGACGTCGTCGCGCAGATGGGGGAGCTGGGGCTGTTCGGGCTGCCGTTCCCGGAGGAGTACGGCGGACAGGGCGGCGACTACATGGCGCTCGGCCTCGCGATCGAGGCGATCGGGCGGGTGGACCAGTCGCTCGCGATCACGCTCGAGGCCGGGGTCAGCCTGGGGGCGATGCCCATCTACCGGTTCGGCACGGAGGAGCAGAAGCGAGAGCTCCTGCCGGATCTCCTTGCCGGACGTGCGCTTGCGGGATTCGGGCTCACCGAACCAGAGGCAGGCAGCGATGCCGGCGCGACGCGTACGACGGCGCGGCTCGATGGCGACGAGTGGGTGATCGACGGTTCGAAGCAGTTCATCACGAACTCGGGCACCTCGATCACCCGTTTCGTGACGGTCACCGCCGTCACAGGCGCGGAGGGCGGACGCAAGGAGATCTCGACCATCATCGTGCCGAACGGCACGCCCGGATTCACTGTGGAGGCGCCGTACGACAAGGTCGGCTGGAACGCCTCCGACACCCATCCGCTCACCTTCACCGGCGCTCGGGTGCCGGCCGGCAACCTGCTCGGAGACCGGGGGACCGGCTTCCGGAGCTTCCTCAGCATCCTCGACGAGGGCCGCATCGCGATCGCGGCGCTGGCGACGGGAGCTGCGGAGGGATGCCTGGAGGCGGCTGTCGAGTACGCCAAGAGCAGGACGGTCTTCGGCAGTGCGCTGAGCACCAGGCAGAACGCGCAGTTCACCCTCGCGAGGATGCGGGCGCGGGTGCACACGGCGCGTCTCGCGTGGC
Organism: Microbacterium hydrocarbonoxydans; assembly: GCF_000956475.1. Lineage (GTDB taxonomy): Bacteria > Actinomycetota > Actinomycetes > Actinomycetales > Microbacteriaceae > Microbacterium > Microbacterium hydrocarbonoxydans_A. The sequence goes on along the minus strand of NZ_JYJB01000010.1, from coordinate 533,142 downwards.
AGCATGCCGCGCGGCTCCGCGACTCGGGTCGGCCGTTCGCCGAGCAGGCGGCGATCGCGAAACTCGTCTCCGGCGAAGCGGCGATGGACAATGCCCGCGACGCCACCCAGGTCTTCGGCGGCAACGGCTTCATGAACGAGTTCCCGGTCGCCCGGCATTACCGCGACTCGAAGATCCTCGAGATCGGCGAGGGCACGACCGAGGTGCAGCTGCTCGTCATCGCCCGCTCGCTGGGACTCGCCGGGTAGCGTGGCACCGTGGCTCGAGACATCATTCAGCGCGGCCTCTACTTCGAGGAGTTCGAGGTGGACGCCCGCTATCTGCACAGGCCCGGCCGCACGGCGACCGAGGCCGACAACGTTCTGTTCACCACGCTGACGATGAACACCCAGGCGCTACACCTCGATGCGGCGTTCGCGCAGTCGCAGGAGTTCGGTCAGCGGCTGATGAACTCGATGTGGACACTGTCGACCATGGTGGGAAGCTCCGTGGCACAGCTGACGCAGGGCACGCTCGTGGCGCAGCTCGGCCTCGGAGACATCGCGTTCCCGCATCCGCTCTTCGCCGGCGACACCCTGTACACCGAGAGCACGATCGTCGAGAAGCGGCTCTCGTCGTCTCGGCCCTCGCAGGGCATCGTCACGATCGCGCACACCGGCCGCAACCAGGACGACGTGGTCGTCGCAACGGCGACGCGCACCGTTCTGGTGCACCGCGTGCCGGGGGAGGAGCCGAGATGAGCTTCGAGCTGGGACCCGCCCTGCTGTTCTGCCCGGCCGATCGCCCCGAGCGCTTCGACGGAGCGCTGGAGAAGGCGGATGCGGTGATCCTCGACCTCGAGGACGCCGTGCTGCCAGAGGCGAAGGCCGCCGCACGTGACAACGTGGTCGCCGCCGGACTCGATCCCGAACGCGTGATCGTGAGAGTCAACGCACCGGGCTCGGAGGCCTTCGGAGACGACCTCGCAGCCCTCGCTCGCACAGGCTTCCGCACCGTCATGGTCGCCAAGACCGAAGCTCCCGAGGCTCTGGATGTGTTCGACGACGACGTCTCCGTCATCGCCCTGTGCGAGACCGCACGCGGAATCAGCGCAGCCGACAAGATCGCCGCTCACCCGCGGGTCGTCGCCATGATGTGGGGTGCGGAGGATCTTGTGGCGTCGCTCGGCGGCACCTCGAGCCGCACCACCGAGGGCGGGTACCGCGACATCGCGCGCTTCGCACGGTCGCGGGTGCTGCTCGAGGCGGGCGCACGCGGCAAGGCGGCGATCGACGCCGTGCACATCGCGATCGACGACCTCGACGGGCTCCAGCACGAAGCGACGGATGCCGCGGCCTCCGGATTCCGGGCGACGGCCTGCATCCACCCGAAGCAGGTCTCGGTGATCAGAGCCGCCTATCGGCCTCAGACCGATGAGATCGAGTGGGCCCGCGCGGTGCTGGAGGCCGCCGCGAGCGAGCGCGGAGTGTTCCGGTTCCGCGGCCGGATGATCGACGAGCCCGTGCTCCGGCACGCCAGATCGACGATCTCCCGCGCGGGCTGATCAGCTCCAGTGGCCCCTTGCGTCGATCCAGGTATGCCAGGGAGACAGCCGTTCGACGTGCAGGATGCCGTCGAAGGCCGCCCGGATGTCGGCGAGCTCGACCTCGGGTCCGTTGTGGGTCCCGACGGCAGCGCCGATGCTGTCAGGAGCCTCCGCCAGATCGATGAACAGGCTACCGGAGGCTCGGGCCGCCAACATGCCGTCCAGAGTGTCCGGTCGCGGAGAGGGCAGAGGCTCGATGAACGGCGTGGAGTGGCCGGGCTCATCCTGAGGTCCTGGCCGGTGCAGCCATGCCTCGCCACCTCCGAATGTGGTGCCGATCACCCGCAGGTCACCTCCCAGTCGCGCCGCCAGATGCGTCCCCACGGTCGCAAGCGGCTCGCTGACGAACGGAGGAGCGAGGTAAGGCGTCCTGCGAACATGCCCATTGGCGGCGAACACGAGAACACGCTCTTCCCGCTCGAGGATCCACTCCACGGTGTCGGCCATGGCCGAATCGCGGATGTTCGCGGGCGCCCACGTGCGGGTGGGGCCCTCGCTCATCGCCGCGAGGAAAGCGTCAGTGCTGCGGGCGAGCTCCGACGCGCGGATCGCGAACGCGACGTGCTCGGGGTCGGCTCCCGCGGCACAGTAGTCGGTCGCGCGTGCGCGCAGCCGCTCGGTCATGGCGTTGATCGCCGACGTCATGGCATGGCGTCGGGCGTCGTCCAGAGCGAGGTACGACTGGATCGCGGTCGCGGCGCGAGCGAGGCCTGATCGGTCGGCCGGGAGGTGGTCGAAGCCTCCGAGCAAGGTCGCACGCAGGTGTTCGGCATAGCGCGGATCGGCCCGGTCGAGGAAGGCGATGACCTCGCGCACCGCGGGAAGCGCGGTCGCCGCGGAGTCCGGGATGTCCATGCCGTAGAAGCGCACGGGCTCGCTGGAGACAGCGCGTTCGCGCATCCATACGACGAGGTCGAGCGCCTCCTGACATTTGCCGAAGTGATACGTGATGCCGTCTGTCAGCACACTGCGGAGACCGCCTTCTCCCGTGCGCACCCAGTTGTCCACGGGCTGGCCTTCGATGAAGCCGCTCTCCAGCACGAGAGCCGTAAAGCCTGCGTGTTCCACGAGGAATCGCAGGATCCTCGCACGCCACGCGAGGAACTCGTGAGCGCGATGCATCGACTCTCCGAGCGCGACGACGCGCGCGTCGCCGACGAATGTCAACAGCGGCTCCAGTTGCGCATCCGAGACCTCGTCGGGTTCGACGTCATCGAAGCGGACGGCGGCTGTTCGCAGCCAGTCCGCCAGATCGTCGCTCATCGTCAGAGCGCGTACGACTGCTCGAGCAGGCGCACCGAGGCCGGCGACACCTCGAAGCGGTGGACCGACCCGTTGGCCAGGACGTCGCCGACCCGGGGGAGCGTTCCGCCGGACACGTGATCGATCAGCGAGCGGATCACGCCGCCGTGCGCGACCACGATCACCGATTCCGCGACAGGTGCCGAGCGCCGTCGAGCTTCACGAGCGATGCGGTGCAGGCCGCGGAGCGCCCGTTCGCAGACCTCCTCGAGCGTCTCAGCGCCGGGGACCGGCGCATGCCAGTCGCCGTACTTCTCGAGATAGTCGGGAACCAGCATCCCCTCGCCCTCGCCGAACTCGCGCTCGCGGATCTCAGGGACGAGTGCGGGGGATCCGAGGCCCAGTTCGGCGGAGATGATCTCGGCGGTCTCCCTGGCACGAAGCAGCGGGCTCGCGTAGATGGTGTGGTGCACCGAGTCGCTGAGCCGCGCAGCGGCCGTGCGTGCGTCGGCCCTCCCGGTCTCGTTCAGCGGGATGTCGGTCGTGCCCTGGATGCGGCGGGCCAGGTTCCAGTCGGTCTGGCCGTGTCGGACGAGGGTGATGAGGGTCACTGCAGGAGCTCCTGGATGGCGGGGAGCACGACGCTCGTGCCCGACGCGAGCGTGAGGTCCGCCCAGGTGTCGGCGCGAGTGGGCTCGTGGTTGACGATGATGAGGGGAATGCCGCGGCGACGAGCGCGCTCGACCAGGCGCACGCCGGAGTTGACCACGAGCGAGGATCCGGCGACGATCAGCGCCGAGCTCGCACGCAGCAGGGACTCGGCCGCCTTGAACCTGTCCTGCGGGACGTACTCGCCGAAGAACACGACGTCGGGCTTCAGCATCCCCTCGCATACAGTGCACACCGGAACGACGAAGCCATCGGTGCTCTCCGGCAGGACGTCGCCGTCGGGTGCCAGCAGAACGTTCTCCGGCACCGTGATCCAGGGGTTGCGCTCCTCGATCTGCCGGGCGATGTCGCGGCGGTCGAAGACCTGACCGCAGTGCAGGCAGAGCACTCGGCGCATGGTCCCGTGCACCTCGATCACGTGGGAGCTGCCGGCGCGCAGGTGCAGGCCGTCGACGTTCTGGGTGATCACGCCGCTCACGACGCCACCCGCCTCCATCTCGGCGAGAGCGATGTGCCCGGCGTTCGGCTCGGCCTGCGCGAACGCCCGCCAGCCGAGGTGCCCGCCGACCCAGTATCGGCGCCTGGCTGCCTCATCGCCCAGATACTTCTGGATCGTCATGGGGTCGGAGCGGGTCCGGGCGCCCTCGCCACGGTATGCGGGGATGCCGGAGTCGGTCGAGATGCCGGCGCCCGTGAGCAGGGCGATCTTGCGGCCTCGGAGAAGGTCTGCGGCCTTCTCGACGCGAGCGTCGAGCTCTTCATCCGTCATCGCGGTCACGGAACCTCCCTCAGCGAGTCTACGGGGCGCGCAACTCGACGGCTCTCCGCTCATGACACAGTTGAGGTCTATGGAACTGATCGAGATCGCCTCGGCGGACGACGCGCGGCTGGACGACTACCGGGCGCTCACGGACACCGCGCTGCGCGCGGCGTCGGAGCCTGAGGGAGGCCTCTACATCGCCGAGTCGGCGAAGGTCATCGAGCGTGCCGTGGCTGCAGGTCACCGCCCGCGGTCGGTCATGGTGCAGCGGCGCTGGGTCGACGGCATCCGCGCTCTGCTGGTCGATCACGATGTTCCGGTCTATGTCGTCCCCGATGAGGTGGCCGAGGCCGTCACCGGCTTCGCCGTGCACAGAGGAGCTCTCGCCTCGATGCACCGGCCGACGCTGCCCTCGGTCGCCGAGATCGTCGCGGATGCCTCGCTGATCCTGCTTCTCGAGGGGATCGGTGATCACACGAACGTCGGCGCGGCCTTCCGCGCTGCGGCCGGCCTCGGGGCGGATGCCGTGCTCGTGTCGCCGCGCTGCGCGGATCCGCTGTATCGCCGCAGCGTACGCGTGAGCATGGGAACGGTGTTCCAGGTGCCGTGGACGCGGATCGATGAGTGGGAGACAGGCGTCGCGGATCTGCACGCCGCGGGGATCGAACTCGCGGCCCTTGCGCTGGCCGACGATGCGGTGCCTCTGGATGCGTTCGCACGCAACCGGCCCGCACGTGTAGCTCTCATGATGGGTTCCGAGGGCGACGGTCTCTCTCCGGAGGCCCTCGCCTCCGCCGACACCGTCGTCACGATCCCGATGACCGGGGGAGTGGACTCCCTCAACGTCGCGTCGGCGGCTGCCGTCGCCCTGTGGGCGGTGTCGCGCTGACCGGCGCCGCCGCCGTCAGCTCCGGTCCGTCTCGAGCCGGATGATGGGAGCGGCCTCCGGCCGCTTGGCCGCGACGTGGTCTCCGGACGACTGATGGCGTAGACGGCGCAGCACCCATGGTACGAGGTGCTCACGTGCCCAGCCCAGATCCTCGCCACGGGCTTCGCGCCACGTGCGCACCGGGACAGGCTCCGGCTGCATCGCCTCGAGATCGTTCGGAACGTTCAGGGCGCGCAGCACCATGCGCGCGACCTCGTGGTGTCCGAGCGCGTTGTAGTGCAGGCGGTCGTCATCGAAGAACCGCGGGTCCTGCACGACCTTGAGCGCCCACTGATCCGCCACGATGCAGTCGTGCCGGTCTGCGATCGCTCGCACGTTCTCGTTGTAGATCGCCACCTTGCCGCGGAACGGACGGAAGACCGGGGTGAACCCCGTGTCGATGCCCGTGAACAGGACGACGGCGGCGCCGGTCGATGCGAGCCGCGCGACCGCGTCCTCGAGCTGCACGGCGATCGCGTCGGGGTCGGTGCCGGGGCGGATGACGTCGTTACCGCCGGCGCAGATGGAGACCAGGTCGGGGCGCAGAGCGACAGCGGGCTCGATCTGGTCGTTGACGATCTGCGCGATCAGCTTGCCGCGCACGGCCAGGTTCGCGTAGGCGAAGTCGTCGACCTGCTGCGAGAGCACCTCGGCGACACGATCGGCCCAGCCTCGGTGGCTGCCGGGCACCGAGGGATCGGGATCGCCGATTCCTTCGGTGAACGAGTCTCCGACCGCGACGAAGCGTCGCCACGGGTGCGGGGTCTCGTTGGCCACGAATGGGGTCCGGGTCGAATCCTGGTCGGTCATCCAGCTCTCCTTCACGAACATGCGCCGTCCGTGGTTCGCGGCGGCGCAGACCACGAGCCTACCGGCATGCGTCCTCGTGCGCCGGGTGTCGGATGCACCGATTATCTTTGAAGGGATGCTTTCTCCTTCCTTCCCTCAGCGCGCCCCGTGGGGCACGGCGAACAAGCTGCGGGCCTGGCAGCAGGAGGCGCTCGAGCAGTATTTCCAGGCGGACAAGCGGGACTTCCTCGTCGCCGCGACGCCCGGAGCAGGCAAGACCACGTTCGCGCTGACGCTCGCCGTCGAGCTGATGCGCACAGGCGAAGTGAACCGGATCATCGTGGTCGCGCCCACCGAGCACCTGAAGACGCAGTGGGCGGATGCCGCTGCGCGCGTGCACATCAGGCTCGACCCGTATTTCAAGAACAGCCACTGGGCTCCGGCGCGGCAGTACCACGGCGTGGTCGTCACATACGCCCAGGTCGCGGCGAAATCGTCCGTGCATCGACACCTGACCGAAGACGCCAAGACCCTGGTGATCCTCGACGAGGTGCACCACGGCGGTGACGCGCTGAGCTGGGGCGACGCGATCCGCGACGCCTACGGTCCCGCCAAGCGCCGACTGCTGCTGAGCGGTACGCCGTTCCGCAGCGACACGGCGCCGATCCCGTTCGTCGAGTACCTGCCCGACGAATCCGGCGCGCGCATATCGAGCACCGACTACAACTACGGCTACGGCCGCGCCCTCGCCGACGGCGTCGTGCGACCGGTGCTGTTCCACATGTATGCGGGCAAGATGCGCTGGCGCACCAGCGCCGGCGACGAGCTCGAGGCGCATCTCGGTCAGGACAACACCAAGGACGTCAACTCCCAGGCCTGGCGCACGGCGCTGGACCCTGAGGGGTCGTGGATGCCGGCGGTTCTCTCGGCGGCCGATCGGCGTCTCACCGAGATCCGCCATCACGTTCCGGATGCCGGCGGGCTGGTGCTCGCCACGGATCAGACCGTCGCGCGAGCCTACGCCAAGATCCTGCACGGAATCACGGGGCGCCAACCGACGATCGTGCTCTCCGACGACGCCTCGGCCTCTGAACGGATCGAGAAGTTCAGCGCGAGCGACGACCGCTGGATGGTCGCGGTGCGCATGGTCTCGGAGGGTGTGGACGTCCCGCGTTTGGCAGTCGGCGTGTACGCCACGTCTTCGTCGACTCCGCTGTTCTTCGCCCAGGCCATCGGGCGGTTCGTGCGGGCCCGGCGCCGCGGCGAGGCCGCGAGCGTCTTCCTGCCCAACGTGCCCGTGCTGATGGGGCTCGCGAACGAGCTCGAGAAGCAGCGCGACCACGCTCTGGACCGGCACGACAAAGACGCCGACGGGCTCGACGACTCGCTGCTCGAAAGCGCGAATCGCGAAGACGACGCCTCAGACGCCCTCACGCAGGAGTTCACCTATCAGGCGCTCTCATCGATCGCGCACTTCGACCGTGTGGTGTTCGACGGCAAGGACTTCGGACAGCTCGCCGAGCCCGGCACCCCCGAGGAGGAGGAGTTCATCGGGTTCCCTGGACTTCTCGAACCCGAGCATGTGCACGAGCTGCTCATGCAGCGCGCCGCACGCCAGTCGCGGCTGCGCGAGGTGAGAGAGTCGACCGCCGGCCCGACCGAGACGACGACCCTGCCTGCGCCCCTGCACCGCACTCTCAAAGAGCAGCGGCAGCTGCTGAACAGCCTCGTCGGGCTGTACGCCCGTCAGACCGGTGAACCGCACGGCTCGGTTCATGCCGAGCTGCGGCGGATCTGCGGAGGCCCGGCCGTGGCGCAGGCCACGGTGACGCAGCTGCAGTCGCGCATCGAGGTGCTGCGCAAGCGCGTGCGCTCCTGAGCCCGTCGACGGGTTCGGATTCCCGAAATCCTGGCAATCCTCGTCCTGAGGCCATGTCGCGGCATCCGCACGGATAGCGTTGAACGGTTGTCCGAATCCTGGAGGAATGCATGACAGCCCCCGCTGCCGCAGAGCCCACCGCCGCAGATCGTCGCCGATGGGCGCGCTACCTCGTCGAGGAGCGCGCCGAAGGCACGGTCTACCAGAGACTCGCCGCTCGCCGGGACGGTGAAGAACGCGAGATCCTGCTGAGCCTGGCGGAGGCCGAGCGTCGTCACGAGCAGCACTGGCTGGACCTGCTCGGGAACGAGCCGGCGCGTCTGCCTCGTGCGGGTCTGCGCTCTCGGATGCTCGGATGGATGGCTGGACGCTTCGGCTCGATCTTCGTCCTCGCTCTCGCGCAGAGCGCGGAGGCCCGATCGCCCTACGACACGGAGGCCTGGGCCTCGCCGGCGATGCGTGCCGACGAGAAGGTGCACTACGAGGTCGTTCGCGGGCTGGCGGCGCGCGGGAGGCGTCGGCTGTCCGGGTCGTTCCGCGCAGCGGTGTTCGGAGCGAACGACGGCCTGGTCAGCAATCTCGCTCTCGTGCTCGGCATCGGTGCGACCGGAGTCAGCAGCGCCTTCGTGCTGTTCAGCGGCATCGCCGGTCTGCTCGCCGGCGCCCTGTCGATGGGGGCGGGGGAGTTCGTCTCGGTGCGCTCGCAGCGCGAGCTCCTCGCCTCGACGGAGGCGAACGACGATGCGGCGGCTTCCGCCGCCGACCTCGACATCGACGAGAACGAGCTGGCACTCGTCTATCGCGCGCGCGGTATGGACGAGGCGGAATCTCTCAGTCGCGCGCGAAAGATCGTGACGGCGGCTCGAGCCGGGGTTCAGCACACGAGCACCGGCCCCGTGGGCACGCACCACGGCACCGATCACGAGATCGTGGGCAGCGACTGGACCGCCGCGATCTCGAGTTTCCTGCTGTTCGCCTCCGGAGCGATCGTTCCGGTGCTCCCGTGGATCTTCGGCCTGCAGGGTGCCACGGCCGTCATCGTCGCGCTCGTCCTCGTCGGCATCGCTCTGCTGTCGACGGGTGCGATGGTCGGCATCCTCTCCGGAGGACCGCCTCTGCGTCGGGCCATGCGCCAGCTCGCGATCGGCTTCGGAGCGGCGGCGATCACCTACGTGCTCGGTCTGGTGTTCGGGGTGGGCGCGCTGTAGCGGCGCGAGCGCCGTCTCCTCGGGAGGCGGCTGTGGTGGCAACCAGCCGCAGCCGCCCCGTGGAAACGACGAAGAGCCCCGATCCTCAGGACCGGGGCTCTTCATCGTTCTGTGCGCGGAGGGGGACTTGAACCCCCACGCCCTATCGGGCACTAGCACCTCAAGCTAGCGCGTCTACCATTCCGCCACCCGCGCAGGTGTTGGATGTTCGTTGCCGAACGAAGATTTACATTAGCACGGGGGAGGGGGCACTCTGAAACCGGCCGAGACGCCCGGGCGCGCCCCGCCGGTTCGATAGCCTTGACCCATGACTGCCCAGCCGCTTCCCGAGGTCGTCCGCATCGCCGGCGAGCTGATCCGCATCGACACGTCGAACTACGGCGGAGGCAACGCGAAGGGCGAGCGCGAGGCGGCGGAGTACGTGGGACGGTTCCTGGAAGGACTCGGCTTGGAGGTCGAGTACTACGAGCCGATTCCGCGCCGCACGAACGTGATGGCCCGCATCGCCGGGCGCGATCGATCCAAGCCCGCTCTCGTCGTCCACGGGCACCTCGACGTCGTCCCCGCCGTGGCGGAGGACTGGACCGTCGATCCGTTCGCCGGCATCGTGCAGGACGGGATGCTGTGGGGCCGCGGAGCGGTGGACATGAAGAACATGGACGCCATGATCCTCACGGCGGTCGCCGACATCATCCGCGCGGGGGAGCAGCCGGAGCGCGACCTGATCCTCGTCTTCTTCGCCGATGAGGAGAACGGCGGCGTGGAGGGATCCGCCCTCGTCGTCCAGAACAAGCCCGAGTGGTTCGAGGGCGCGACCGAGGCGATCAGCGAGGTCGGCGGCTACTCGATCACCGTCGACGACAGGCGCGCGTACCTGCTGCAGGTGGGCGAGAAGGCCATGATCTGGATCCGTCTCGTCGCGAAGGGCCGCGCGGGTCACGGCAGCCGCCTGCACGAAGACAACGCGGTGACGAAGCTCGCCGAAGCTGTCGCCGCGATCGGACGCACCCGCTGGCCGATCCACCTCACCGACACCACCAGAGCGCTGCTCGAAGGACTCAGCGAGCTCAGCGGCCGTTCTGTCGACGACCCGGACGCGCTGGCCGCGGCATCCGGCCCTGCCGAGGCGTTCCTTCGCTCCACCTTCCGCACCACGACGAACCCGACCGCCCTGACGGCCGGTTACAAGCACAATGTGATCCCCGAGCGCGCCGAAGCGCTGATCGACGTGCGAGTGATCCCCGGCACAGAAGACGACGTCCTCGCCGAGTTGCAGCGCATCGTCGGCGACGAGATCGCAATCGAGATCGTGGTGCAGGACATCGGGATGGAGACGCCGTTCGAGGGCGGCCTGGTCGAGGCCATGGTCGCGAGCATCGGCGCACACGACCCCGGCGTTCCCGTGATCCCGTACCTGCTCGGCGCGGGCACCGACAACAAGGCTCTCGCATCCCTCGGCATCACCGGCTACGGATTCGCGCCCCTGCGACTGCCCGCCGATCTCGACTTCACGGGCATGTTCCACGGTGTCGATGAGCGAGTGCCCGTAGACTCGCTTGTCTTCGGTCAGCAGGTGCTGGCCGATCTGCTGCGCTCGTACTGAGCGCCCGACTCCCGCCGGCGCAGCCCGCACAGAAGGCCCCGTATGAACCTGCTCGAAGCCCTCCTCCTCGGCATCGTCCAGGGACTCACCGAGTTCCTGCCGATCTCGTCCAGCGCGCATCTGCGCATCGTGGGCAGCTTCCTGCCCTCGGGCGAGGACCCCGGTGCCGCCTTCACCGCGATCACGCAGATCGGCACCGAGGCTGCGGTCGTGGTGTTCTTCTGGCGCGACATCGTGCGGATCATCTCGCACTGGTTCCGGTCTCTGACCGGCAAGATTCCCCGCAACGATCCCGACGCGCGCATGGGCTGGATGATCATCATCGGCAGCGTCCCGATCGTCGTGCTCGGACTGCTCTTCCAGGACCAGATCGAGAGCGTTCTGCGATCGCTGTGGATCGTCGCCGTGATGCTGATCGTCTTCGGCATCCTGCTCGGCATCGCCGATCACATCGGCGCGAAGCGCCGCAATCTCGACGATCTCACCTATCCGCACGGCATCGCCTACGGCTTCGCGCAGGCCCTCGCCCTGATCCCCGGCGTTTCGCGTTCGGGAGGCACCATCACGATGGGTCTGTTCCTCGGCTACGAGCGCGCGGCAGCAGCACGCTACGCGTTCCTGCTCGCGATCCCCGCGGTCTTCGGCAGCGGATTCTTCCAGGTCTACAAGAGTTGGGACGAGCCGAACCAGCACTTCTCCTTCGGCGAGACCCTCGCGGCGACCGGAATCGCCTTCGTCGTGGCACTCGGCGTCATCGCGTTCTTCATGAACTGGATCTCGAAGCGCAGCTTCCTGCCGTTCGTGATCTACCGCGTGCTGCTGGGCACAGCGCTGCTGGTGCTGCTCAGCACCGGCGTGCTCACCGCTTGAGATCTCCGGGGCCGTCGCCGCGCCGCTTCAGGTAGCGCTCGAAGGCCTGAGCGATCGCATCGCCGGACGCCTCGGGCGAGTCCCAGGTGTCCCGCGTGCGCTCGAGCTGTCGGATGTACTCGGCCATGTCCTCGTCGTCGGCGGCCGCCGCATCGATCGACGCCTCCCAAGCCGCCGCTTCGGTGCGCAGGTTGTCGCGGGGCACATCGACCCCGGTGAGCTCCTCGAGACGGTCGAGCAGAGCGAGAGTGACCTTGGGGGAGGGCGTGGCAGAGGCGACGTAATGCGGCACGCTCGCCCAGAGGCTCGCTGTGGGGATGCCGGCGTTCTCGGCGAAGTGCTCGAACACGCTCAGGATGCCCACCGGGCCCTCGTAGAGCGATCGCTCGAGTCCGTAAGCTTCGCGGACCTCGTCGTTCTGACTCGACGCGAAGATCGAGATGGGGCGGGTATGCGGCACATCCGACAGCATGGCCCCGAGCGTCACGAGCCCGGTGACGTCGTCACGCAGCGCGACGTCGATGAACTCCGACGCAAACGCCTGCCAGGTGCGGGCGGGCTCGACTCCGGTGAGGAGCCAGAACTCGGGCCCTGATGCGGGATCACGCGGACGCCACAGTCCCGCCTCCGGCCACGTCAGCTGGCGGCGTCCCTCGCCGTCCATCTTGGTGGCGGGGCGGGTGTACTGATAGTCGAAGTAGAGCTCCGGGTCGATCGAGTGCACGAGGTCGTAGTCGGTCATCGATCGCAGAGCTGCGATCGCGCCACTCGCCGCCTCGCCGGCGTCGTTCCAGCCGTCGAAGGCGGCGATGATGATGCGCGAACCGAGAACATCCATCGTGTGCTCCCTTCATGACGGTGGACGGGGTATCCCTCCAGGCTAGTCCGCGACGGCGGAGCCCGGTGCAGCCACGGCTAACATGGTCCAGTGAGCAGACAGCCGGGCGCAGTCCTCTGGGACATGGATGGGACACTCGTCGACACCGAGCCGTACTGGATGGCCGCGGAGACGGCGCTGGTCGAGTCGTACGGCGGCCGCTGGACCCACGAGGATGCTCTTCAGCTCGTCGGCAACGGCCTGATCGACAGCGCGATCATCCTGCAGAACGCGGGCGTCGACCTGCCCGCCGAGGCGATCATCTCCTGCCTGACGGATGCCGTGCAGGAGGCGCTGCGGACGCAGGGCGTGCCGTTCCGCCCTGGTGCCCAGGAGCTGCTGCAGGATCTGCGGGCCGCCGGCATCCGCACGGGGCTGGTGACCATGTCCCTGCGCCGCATGGCTCTCGGAGTCGTCGAGCTGATCGATTTCAAGGCCTTCGACATCGTCGTCGCGGGCGATGACGTCGACAACCCCAAGCCTCACCCCGAGCCCTATCTGCGCGCCGCCTCGCTCCTCGGTGTCGACATCACCGAGACCGTGATCATCGAGGATTCTCCGACCGGTTTGCGGGCGGGCATCGCCTCGGGTGCCGTGGCACTGGGCGTCCCGCATATCGTCTCGCTCGACGGCGTCGGCGCGCACGAGCTGTGGCCGACGCTCGCCGAGCGCGGAGCATCCGACATCGCAGAACTGTTCACCCGCCTCTCGACGTCTCTGACAGGAGTCACCCGATGATCCCATCCACCGCGAAGCGCCCGAGCGGACCCTTTCGCGAGGGCGATCGGGTGCAGCTGACGGGGCCGAAAGGCCGCCTGCACACCGTCACTCTCCGCGAAGACGGCGAACTGCACACGCATCACGGCGTGCTGCGGCACCGCGACCTCATCGGCTTGCCCGACGGCTCGGTCGTCGCGAACAGCTCCGGCCACGACTACCTCGCTCTGCGTCCGCTGCTGCGGGACTTCGCGATGTCGATGCCCAGGGGAGCGGCCATCGTGTACCCGAAGGACGCCGCACAGATCGTGATGCAGGCCGATGTCTTCCCCGGTGCCGTCGTGGTCGAGGCAGGCGTCGGCTCGGGGGCCCTGTCGCTGTCGCTTCTGCGCGCCGTCGGGCCGTCTGGTCGTCTGGTGTCGTTCGAACGCCGAGACGACTTCGCCGACGTGGCGCGCGGTAACGTCGCCACATTCTTCGGAGAGACCCCGGACACCTGGGACGTCGTCGTCGGCGACCTCGCCGAGCAGCTTCCGCAGCAGTTCTCGCCCGGCACCGTCGATCGGGTCGTGCTCGACATGCTCGCCCCCTGGGAGTGCATGGATGTCGTCGCCGAGGCCCTCACGCCGGGGGGCGTGGTGCTCTGCTACGTCGCGACGGCGACCCAGCTGTCTCGCGTCGCGGAGTACATCCGCGGCACCGGGCTGTTCACGGATCCCGACGCTTCCGAGACCATGGTGCGCGGCTGGCACGTCGAGGGCCTCGCGGTCCGCCCGGACCACCGGATGGTCGCGCACACCGGATTCCTGCTCACAGCTCGGCGTCTCGCACCAGGAGCGATCGCTCCTTCCGTCAAGCGCCGCGCCTCGAAGAGCAGCTACGGCGACGAGGATGTCGAGCTCTGGACGCCCGGGGCGGTCGGCGACCGCGAGATCACAGACAAGAACCTGCGCAAGCGGGCTCGCGAGGCCGCGAAGGCCGCTGAGGGGGCGCGCCTCGCCGCGGCATCGCGCGACACCGATGGGACGACGGAATATGCTTGAGCCCGTGCGTAAAACCTCCGCCGCTCTGGCGACTCTCAGCCTTGCCGTCCTCGCCCTGACGGGCTGCTCGTCGGCGCCGTCCTTCGACGGCGCCGCCTGCGACCGCACGGCGAACGCCTCGGCCGGACTTGCGGATTCCGTCAGCACCTCGGGAGACGTCGGCTCGGAGCCGGACGTCGAGGTGTACGGCCCTGTGAAGGCCAAGTCCACGAAGTTCTCCGACGCCGTCGTCGGTGACGGCCCCGCGATCGTGAACACGAACCAGCCGTTCATCGCCAACGTGACCACGTATGACGGCACGACGGGCGAGAAGCTCCAGACCACGGGCTACGACGCCTCGACGACGCAGCCGCACGACATCGCGTACTGGAGCCAGGTCTCTCCGGCGCTCAGCGAGGTGCTCCAGTGCGCCACGGGCGGGAGCCGCGTGGTCGGTCTGCTCACGTCGAAGGACATGGGCGCGCAGTCGGATGCCGGCACGGTCGTCATCGTCTTCGACATCGGCCAGGTGTTCTTGCCGAAGGCCGAGGGCACTCCGCAGTTCAACGATGCGCGAGGCCTGCCGACCGTTGTGCGCGCCCCCGACGGGACGCCCGGTGTGATCATCCCGGACTCCGCGGCCCCGAAGGAGGCGGTGGTGCAGACCCTCATCAAGGGCGATGGCCCGAAGGTGAAGGAGGGCGACTTCGTTGTCGTCAACCACACGGTCCTCAACTGGGACGACAAGAGCGTGGCGGGCACCAGCTGGGGCACGACCTCTCTCGTCACCTCGCCTCTGCCCGAGATGGTCGGTGCGACCGTGGGCTCTCAGCTCATGATCGTCACGCCCGGTGCGGACGAGTCGTCGCCGGCCCAGGTCCTCGTCGTCGACATCCTCGGCATCACGACAGCGGCACCGCAGCAGCAGCAGCAGTGATGGCAGCCGGGATTCCCGCGGAGGAGCGCCTGACGAACCTCGTCGTGGCGCTCATGGCCACGGAGATCGGGCTGACCAAACAGCAGATCCTCGACAACGTCTCGGGGTACCGTCAGCGAGCGGATGCCGGAGCCCGCTCGGATGCGCTCGAGAAGATGTTCGAGCGCGACAAAGACGAGCTGCGCAAGCTCGGCATCCCCGTCGAGACCATCGGCGAGGCGAGCGACCCCAACGACCTTCGCGAGGCGCGTTACCGTATTCCGCAGGCGGAATACGATCTGCCGACCGACATCGACTTCAGTCCCGCCGAACTCGCCGTCCTGCAGCTCGCCGGCAGCGTCTGGAGTGCCGAGTCCGTCTCGGGCGACGCGCAGGCAGGCGTCCGCAAGATCCGCGCCCTCGGCATCGACGGCGACGAGCCGATCATCGGGTTCGCCCCGCGCATCACCGCGCGAGACGCTGCCTTCGCTCCGCTGCAGGAGGCGATAGAGAAGAGCCGCGTCGTCACGTTCGAGTATTTGAAGCCGGGGGAGGATGCTGCCCGCACGCGCCGCATCCGGCCCCTCGCACTCGTCGACTACGAGGCCCGCTGGCACGTCTTCGGCATCGATGTCGAGGCGGGCGGGGACCGGACGTTCCTGCTGAGCCGCATCGTCGGAGCCGTCAAGATCACGAATGTCTCCTTCGACCCGGCGCTGCGTGAGGGCGCCGGAGACCGAGCCGTCGCCGGTCTCGAAGAGGTCGCCGCCCGCAACTCGGCGCTCCTCGAGGTCACCCCCGGGACCGAGGCCTCTCTGCGACTGGGGCGCCGCGCGACCCCGGCCGTGCAGGGCATCACTGTTCCCTTCGTCGATGTGCACATCTTCGCCGACGAGCTGGCCTCCTACGGCCCGGAGGTGCGCGTCGTCGAGCCCGCCGCGCTGCGAGACGCCGTCATCGCGCGGCTGCGAGCCGTCGTCGAGACGAATGCCGAGGTCTCGCCGTGAGCGCCCAGCCGAAGCCCCTGCTCGCCGCCGATCGCGTGCGACTGTATCTGACGCTCGTGCCGTACCTGCTCGAGCATGGCCAGGTGTCCCTCGATGAGGCCGCCGCGGAGTTCGGCGTCGGCCGCGAGGAGATGCGGTCGATGGTCGAGAAGCTCACCGTCATCGGGCTCCCCGGCGATTCCGGGTACTGGCAGCAGCCGCAGGAGATGTTCGACATCAACTGGGACCTGCTCGACGACGAAGACGTGATCGAGATCACCAACGACGTGGCGCTGCGGCGGGTTCCTCGCTTCACAGCGCGCGAGGCTGCCGCCCTGCTCGCCGGTCTCCAGATGGTCGCCGCAGTGCCCGCCGTGTCCGACACAGGACTGGTCAAGGGCCTGATCGCCAAGCTCTCGCGTGGCGCCGCAGACGCACCGGCCGAGGTGGTGATCGCGCCCAGCGCCGTCGACGAGGTGCGCACGGTGGTCGCCAGGGGCGTGCAGGACGGCGTCGCCGTCTCGTTCACCTACAAGGCTCCGGATGCTGCGCCCACGACGCGCACGGTCGACCCCGTGCAGATCCTCATCACGAACGGCCAGTGGTACCTGCAGGGATGGTGCCACCTCCGGAAGGGGATGCGCACGTTCCACCTGGATCGTGTGAGCGACCCGCAGCTCACGGACATCGCGATCACGCACCGCGGCGATCCCGTTCCCGAGGCGTTCTCCGCGGCTTCGGGCGACGGCGAGGTCACGGTGCGCATCCCCGAGCGGCTCGCGCCGCTCCTCGGCGCGTTCTTCTCGGTCGACAGCGTGGAGACGCAGGGCGGCGTCGTGACGGCACGACTGCATCTCGCCGATCCGCGCAGCATCAAGCGCCTCGCCGCGAGGTTCGGCGGAGCACTGGAAGTCGTGGAGCCGGGCATCGCCAGGGCAGCGACCCATGACTGGGCCGCGGCCGGACTCGCGCTCTACTACCGACCTGACGCCGGCGACGCCGGTTAGACTGGCAGAAATCAACGAGGAGACTTTCTCATGGGCAATCTGTTCGCCGGTCCGCACCTGTGGATCATCCTCATCATCATCCTGCTGCTCTTCGGCGCGGCGAAGCTCCCTGCACTGGCGAAGAGCATGGGCCAGTCGGCCCGCGTGTTCCGGGGTGAGATGAAGGCTATGAAGGCGGAGGACGCCGCCGACAAGGCGGACGCCGCTCCTGCCGACACCGCTTCGGGCACCACGACGTCGACCGAGGCGCCGAGCACCGACACGCCGCCGCGCTCGTCGTAGGCGTGGCCAAGAGTTCCGCTGCGTCGGACGTCGTTCCGCCTCGCGAGAGGCGGATGACGCTCGCGGCGCACCTGGTCGAGCTGCGGAAGAGGCTCATCATCGCGGTGATCGGCCTCGCCGTCGGCATGGTCGTCGCGTTCTTCGTGACCGACCAGGTCATCTGGTACATCACGGGTCCGATCCGGATTCTCGACGCGGAGCGCGGGACCGAGACCCCGTTCGCGCAGCTGGTCTTCTCCGCGGTCTCCTCAGGATTCGACCTGCGCATGCGCATCGCGCTCGCGATCGGAATGCTGCTGTCGGCGCCGATCTGGCTGTGGCAGGTCTGGGCGTTCATCATGCCGGGTCTCACTCGCAAGGAGATCCGCTACACGCTCGGCTTCGTGGGGGCGGCGATACCGCTGTTCTTCGCGGGCGGCTATGTGGCGGTTCTGGTCGCGCCGCACGTGATCGAGATCATGTCGACCTTCGTCCCTGAGGGCGGCGTGAACTACTTCGACGCCGGTCAGTACTACGACTTCATGTTCAAGTTCGTGCTTGTCGTGGGAGTCTCCTTCGTGCTGCCGGTGTTCCTCGTGGCGCTGAACGTCGCCGGCGTGATGAGCGGCAAGGCGATCTTGAAGGGGTGGCGGATCGCGATCCTCATCGCCTGCCTCTTCGCCGCGATCACGACGCCGGCCGCAGACATCTTCTCGATGTTCCTTCTCGCAGGCATCCTCGTCGTCCTCTACTTCGCGGCGACAGTGGTGTCCTTGCTCTTCGACCGACGCCGGGCCAAGCGCGAGAAGGCCGCAGGCCTTCTGCCAGAGGTCTCGTGAGTTCGCCCGCCGAGCGCTATGCGGCGGCGCGCGAGGCGTCCGAGCATCCGCATACCACCGCCTTCGCCGCCCGCCAGCGCTTCGATCTCGACCCTTTCCAGGTCGCCGGCTGCCATGCGCTCGAGCGTGGCCGCAGCGTTCTCGTCGCCGCTCCGACGGGTGCAGGAAAGACGATCGTCGGCGAGTTCGCGATCCATCTGGCGATGCAGACGCCGGGCGACAAGGCGTTCTACACGACGCCGATGAAGGCGCTGTCGAATCAGAAGTTCCGCGAGCTGGTCGACGTCTACGGTGCCGATCAGGTCGGTCTTCTCACGGGCGACACGAACATCAACGGCAACGCGCGCATCGTGGTCATGACCACCGAGGTGCTGCGCAACATGATCTATGCCGATTCGGCCGCCCTGCGCGATCTGCGCTACGTGATCATGGACGAGGTTCACTATCTCGCCGACCGCTTCCGCGGCGCCGTGTGGGAAGAGGTCATCATCCATCTGCCGCAGCACGTGCGGCTCGTCTCGCTGAGTGCCACCGTGTCGAACGCCGAGGAGTTCGGCGACTGGCTCGACACGGTGCGGGGCGACACCGAGGTGATCGTGTCGGAGATCCGCCCGGTTCCCCTCGAGCAGCACGTGCTCGTGCGCGACGACCTGCTGCCGCTGTTCGACGAGCGCGCCGGCCTCGCCACGACCAAGGTGAACCAGGAGCTCATGCGCATCCGCTCCTTCACCGGTTCGAACTACGACAACAACCGCCGAGCCCAGTCGTACCGCAGCGACCGGCACGCCGGCCGCCAGGCGCAGCGCCCGCAGCGCGGAGGGCGAAGGCCCGACGCCCGCCGCATCGAGCGCGTCGACCGGCCAGAGGTCGTGCATCTGCTCGATCGCGCCAACCTGCTGCCCGCGATCTTCTTCATCTTCAGCCGTGTGGGATGCGACGCCGCCGTGGCGCAGGTCCGCCGCTCGGGCCTTCGCCTGACCACGACCGAGGAGCGGACGGAGATCCGCGCCATCGTGGAGGAATCGACACGCTCCCTGCAGGATGAGGACCTCGGGGTGCTCGGATACTGGGAGTGGCTCGACGACCTCGAACGCGGTGTCGCAGCCCATCACGCCGGTCTTCTCCCGGCGTTCAAGGAGGTCGTCGAAGAGCTCTTCCGGCGCAAGCTGGTCAAGGTCGTCTTCGCGACCGAGACGCTGGCGCTCGGTATCAACATGCCGGCCCGCACCGTCGTCCTCGAGAAGATGGAGAAGTTCAACGGCGAGGCACGCGTGGCGATCACGTCGGGGGAGTACACCCAGCTCACGGGTCGTGCGGGGCGCCGAGGCATCGACGTCGAGGGTCACGCTGTGGTCCAGTGGACCGAGGGCATGGACCCGCAGGCGGTCGCGGCTCTCGCCTCCCGCCGCACCTATCCTCTGAACTCCAGCTTCCGCCCGACGTACAACATGGCCGTGAACCTGATCGACCTGTTCGGCAAGAACAGAGCGCGCCAGATCCTGGAATCGTCGTTCGCGCAGTTCCAGGCCGACCGCGCGGTCGTGGGGCTCGCGCGGCAGGTGCGCGAGGCCGAGGCGTCGCTCGCCGGTTACCAGAAGTCGATGGAATGCGAGCACGGAGACTTCGTCGAGTACGGGGCGATCCGACGCGAGCTCAGCGACCTCGAGAAGAAGAACCGGCAGGACTCTCACGCGCCGCGCGGCGCACGAGAGAAGCGCATGAAGCGCATCCAGTCGCTTCGGGGGCAGATGCAGCGGCACGGATGCCATCGCTGCCCCGACCGCGAGGCGCACGCGCGCTGGGCGGAGCGCTACTGGAAGCTCAAGCGGCAGACCGACCGCATCCGCCGCCAGATCGAGACGCGCACGGGCACGGTCGCGCGTGTCTTCGACCGGGTCGTCGAGGTGCTCGAGACGCTCGACTATCTCACGGTGGTGGACGGTGAGACGTCCCTCACGGATGCCGGTCGCACGATGCGCCGCATCTACGGGGAGCGCGACCTCCTCGTCGCCGAATCTCTGCGTCAGGGGCTGTGGAAGGGCCTCGACGCGCCCTCTCTCGCGGCCATGGCCTGCTGCCTGGTCTACGAGCCCCGTCGCGACGAGGCGAACGCGGGGGAGCGCAACCTTCCTCGCGGCGCGTTCCGCACCGCCTACGACAAGACGACCACTCTCTGGGCCGAGCTCGACGATCTCGAGAAGGATCATCAGCTGCCCGGCACCGAGCCGCTCGCGCCCGGCCTTGCCGGCGCGATGCACTCCTGGGCGCGCGGCGGAATGCTCGATCGCGTCCTGATCGACGCGGACATGGCCGCGGGCGACTTCGTCCGCTGGGCGAAGCAGACCATCGACCTCCTGGATCAGCTCTCGATCGTCGCCGAAGACGCAGCCCTGACCCGCAATGCGCGCACGGCGCTTGACGGCATCCGCCGCGGCATCGTGGCCTACTCGTCGATGTGACGGGGGAGCAGATGTCCGATCCGTCCGCGCGCCCGCGTCCGCTGCTTCCGCTGCCACTCGCGCTGCCGGCGGCCGCCGCGTCCGCGCTGCTGATGTACGCGTCGTACCCGGGGCCTGCCATCTGGATCTTCGCGTTCCCGGCTGTGGCGTTTCTGCTGCTGTCGCTGATCGGGCGACGTGCAGGCGGTGCCCTCCTTGTCGGCCTGGTGTACGGCATCCTCTTCTTCGCGCTGCTCGTCTCATGGACCTCGCGGTATCTCGGCCCGATCCCGTGGGCGGCTCTGAGCGTCGTCGAGGGCGGTCTGACGGCCATCGCGCTGGTCCCGATCGCGTTGGCGTACCGGTGGCTTCCGCGCGCGGCCCCCGGGCCCGCAGGGCGGCTTCTGCTGCTTCCTGCAGTCGTCGCTGCGCTGTGGGTCGGCCGCGAGCTGTTCATCGGCAACTGGCCGTACGGCGGCTTCCCGTGGGCGCGTCTGGGCATGACCCAGGCCGAGAGCCCGCTCGCGCCTGTGACCTCATGGCTGGGCGTCAGCGGGCTGAGCTTCCTCATGGTGCTGCTGGTCGCGATGCTGATCGAGACGACACGGCTCGGCATCTGGAGGCGGCCGCTCAGACTGATCGCCCCTGCTGCGGTGGCGGCTGTTCTGCTGTTCACGCCGCTCTTCCCGACGGCGCATGCCGGATCTCTGCGCATCGCCGCCGTGCAGGGGAACGGGCCGACCGGATACTTCGACCAGCGCGAGCCGTATTCGGTGATCGACGCGCAGACGGCTGCCACTGAGCCGCTCTACGGCAAGGATGTCGATCTGCTGGTGTGGCCAGAGGGGTCGCTCGACTACGATCCGTTCCAAGACGCCGCGACCGCCCGCAGGATGACCCGCGTCGCGAACAGCATCGACGCGCCGCTGCTCGCGAACGCGGCGACCGGCCGTGACGACCTCTACTTCAACACCTCGATGCTGTGGCCCCGACAGGGAGCCGCCGAGCAGGTGCACGACAAACGGCATCCGGTGCCGTTCGGCGAGTACGTACCGGACCGCGCCTTCTATTACGCGATCGTGCCCGACCTCATCGGGCTGATCGGGCGTGAGTACACGCCGGGCACGAACCCGCCCGTCGTGGACGTCGACGGGGTGAAGGTCGGCCTCGCGATCTGCTTCGACGTGATCTACGACGACCTCGTGCATGAAGGAGTGTCCGATGGCGCGGAGGTGCTCGTCTTTCAGACGAACAACGCGGACTTCCGCGGCACAGATGAGAATCTGCAGCAGCTCGCGTTCGCACGCATGCGCGCGATCGAGACGGGACGCAGCGTGGTGAACGTCTCCACGGTCGGAACGAGCCAGATCATCCGGCCCGACGGATCGACGGTGACAGCGCTGGATGCAGATGAGGCCGGGGCGATGCTCGAGGATGTCGAGCTTCGCTCCGGCCTCACGGCTGGGGTGATCCTCAGCCCCTGGATTCAGCAGCTGCTGGTGTGGGGCGGGATCGGAGCGCTCCTGTTCGGAGGCTGGCGCTCCCGGCGCGCCTAGGCGCCGATCTTCTGACGGCTGGGGTCTTCCCCGGCGCCGCGGCGGGCACGCAGAACCGCGAGACGCTCCTCGAGCAGTTCTTCGAGCTCGGCGCGGGTACGGCGCTCCAGGAGCATGTCCCAGTGCGTACGTGCGGCCTTCTCGTCGGTGGCCTCGAGCGTGACGGCCTGGCCATCGACGTTCAGGCGTGCCTCAGCGCCGCAGGAGCGGCACTCCCAAGTCTGGGGCGGCTCGGCGTCCGCCGCGAACATCAGGTTCGTGACGTGGCCGCATGTGTCACAGGTGTAGGTGGTCTCACGGCGCTCCATGAAAACGACGCCCTCTTCGCTCTGTAGGCTCTGGGCGCCGAGTCGGATGCCGCGCAGGCTGCGATCTGCCATTGTGTGGTCCTCTCGTCGCTGTCAGGTATAACGCTCGAGCCTGTGCTTCTCATCCGAGAAGACGTGTTCTCGCTGGGATTCACAGGTGAATCCCAGCGCGACGACCTATGGCGCGCCGAGCACCTCGAGGGCGAGATCCGCCCGGTCGGAGACCACGCCGTCGACGCCCGCGGCGACGAGGCGCGTCATGTCCGCAGGATCGTTCACCGTCCATACGTGGACCTCGACGCCGTGTCGGTGTGCGGCGCGCAGGAGCGCCGGGGTGAGCACGTGGATGCCGCGCTGTCGCTCGGGTATCTGCAGCGCATCGAGGTCCCGGAGGAGGCGAGCAGGGGAGAGGCGCAGGGCGGACCGAGCGACCATCTGCGCGATCGTACGGCTGCCGCCGGAGGTGGCAGGGCGGATGTCGGCTCCCGCATCGACGGCTGCAGCGACCGCGACCCGCCGTCTCGCATCAGAGAAGCTCGTCACGAGCACCCTGTGAGCGTGCGGGGCTACGACCCGTCCGAGCGTCACCGCCGCGGCATCCGTCTTCACATCGATGTTGAAGCGCACCTCGGGGAAGGCATCGAGCGCCTCTCCGGCAGTGAGCAGACCGCCGTGCCCAGCGAAGATGTCGCGAAGCTCGCGCGTGCCGATGTCGGCCACCGCTCGCTCGTCGCCGTTCAGACGGCTGAGGTCGGGATCGTGCAGGAGGACCACATCACCGTCCGCCGTCAGATGGCAGTCGGTTTCGATGTACTCGACCCCTGCCGCATGAGCTGCGGCGAACGCCACCGCGCTGTTCTCCCACACGCCCGAGTCCTCGCCCGCAGCGGTGACAAGACCGCGGTGGGCGAGGACTCGGGGGTGACGTGTCTTCGCGAAGTACGGGTGCGTCACGCGCCCGGAGTGCCCGTCGGAGGCTTCGGAGTGAACGCGCTGCCGATGCCCTTGAGCGCCTCGGTGAGCTCGCTCGGGATGATCCACAGCTTGCTCGAGGAGCTCTCGCTGATCTTCGGCAGCATCTGCAGGTACTGGTATGCGAGGAGCTTGTCGTCCGGCTGTCCCTGATGAATGGCGCTGAAGACGTTCTGGATCGCCTCGGCCTCACCCTGGGCGCGGAGCACTGCCGCCTGCTTGTCACCCTCGGCCTGGAGGATGGCGGCCTGGCGCTGACCCTCGGCTTCGAGGATCTGAGACTGCTTCGATCCCTCGGCCGTGAGGATGGCGGCGCGGCGGTCTCGCTCGGCGCGCATCTGCTTCTCCATCGAGTCCTGGATGGAGACGGGCGGGTCGATCGCCTTGAGCTCGACGCGTCCGACGCGGATTCCCCACTTGCCGGTGGCCTCGTCGAGCACGACGCGCAGCTGGCCGTTGATGTTGTCGCGGCTGGTCAGCGCCTCTTCGAGGTTCAGGCCGCCGACCACGTTGCGGAGCGTGGTGGTGGTGAGCTGTTCGACAGCCCCGAGGTAGTTGGCGATCTCATAGGTCGCCGCGCGCGCATCCGTCACCTGGAAGTAGACGACGGTGTCGATCGACACGACGAGGTTGTCCTCGGTGATCACGGGCTGCGGCGGGAAGGACACGACCTGCTCGCGCATGTCGATCAGCGGCCGCAGCCGGTCGATGAACGGCACCAGGATGTTCAGGCCGGGCATGAGCGTCTTGTGATAGCGGCCGAGCCGCTCCACGACGCCGGCGGTCGCCTGGGGGATGATGCGGATCGAGCGTGCGATCGTGACCACCACGAAGATGATGACGGCGATCGCGAGGATCCATCCGATCGCGGTGGGGATGAAATTGGAGTCGTCCACTTGTTCTCCTAGTCGTTGACGGGACGGACGATGGCGGTGGCGCCGTGGATCGCGGTGACGGCGATCGCGGCCCCTGCGGGAATCGCGACGGGAGAGGCCGTGCGGGCCGTCCAGGTGTCGCCGTTGCTGAGCTTCACCTGCCCGGAGACCTGGGTGATCTCCTGCTGGGCGAGACCGCGGAGGTCGATGAGCGCATCGACGTTCGACTTCGTCGGGTCCTCACCCCGATGCAGCCTCCTGAGCAGGGGCGGCCGGATGAACAGGATGAAGAGGCCGGCGGCGGCTGCCGCGATGATCACCTGCGCCCAGACCGGGATGCCGACGAGATCGGTGATGAGGCCGACGGCCGCTCCGAAGCTCAGCATCAGGAAGGTGAAGTCCAACGAGAGCATCTCGATCACGAGGAAGGCGGCGATCAGCACCAGCCACCCGATCCATGCCCACTGGTCGATGAACTCTACGAAAGTCGTGACGTCGTTCATGCGGCCTCCTTTGCGGTCAACCTATCACGGTGCCGAGCGCCGATCCGGGTGCCGCGAGCGGCCGTTGGTAATGTGAGTGGGTCGCGTTCTCGCGGCGATCAGCGCATCTCTAGGAGTCACCGTGTCCGACGTTCTTCCCGCAGGTTCCCTCGACGGCAAGGTCGCTCTTGTCACCGGCTCGTCCCGCGGCATCGGCGCCGACACGGTGCGCTACTTCGCCGAGGCCGGAGCCGACGTCGTCATCAACTTCCGCAACAAGGCGCCCCGCGCCGAGAAGCTCGCCGCCGAGCTGCGTGGACTCGGCCGCCGTGTGCTCGTGGTCGGCGCGGACCTCACCGACCCGGCATCCGTCGCCGACATGTTCGACGCGGTGAAGAGCGAGTTCGGCCGGCTCGACGTTCTCGTCCTCAACGCCTCGGGCGGCATGGAATCGGGAATGGCTGAGGACTACGCCCTCACCCTCAACCGCGATGCGCAGCTCAACGTTCTGGGCGCCGCGACCCCGCTGCTGGGCGAGGGCTCGCGCGTCGTGTTCGTGACGAGCCACCAGGCGCACTTCATCCGCACCACACCCACGATGCCCGAGTACCTGCCGGTCGCGCTGTCGAAGCGTGCAGGCGAAGACGCTCTGCGCGAGCTCATCCCGAGCCTCGCCGAGAAGGGGATCGGCTTCACCGTCGTCTCGGGCGACATGATCGAGGGCACGATCACCGCGACTCTTCTCGAGCGTGCCAACCCGGGCGCGATCTCGGAGCGCCGCGAGTCGGCCGGCAAGCTCTACAACGTGTCGGAGTTCGCGGCCGAGGTGGCACAGGCGGCGATCGACCCGGTTCCCGCTGACAACACCCGCCTCGTCGGCGACGTCAGCGGTTTCGTCGCGGAGTGACTCACTGAATCGACATCGGCCCCGAACTGCGAACAGTTCGGGGCCGATGTGCGTCTCGGCGGCAGCACTCAGCCGTTGACTGCGCCGGCGACCGACTTCGCGTCACGACCGAGCGTGATGGCCCGGACGATCTGCACGATGCCGAGGACGACCAGCGACGCTCCGAAGAAGATCCACAGCCAGATGCCCGCGGCGAGCACGTTGAACAGCACGAAGACACCCGCGACGATGCTGAGGATCGCGTACAGCAGCGTCCACGTGCGCGAGCCGTCGCTGCCGAGCAGCGTCAGCGAGACGATGCCGTCGAACAGCCAGCTGATGCCGATGAAGATGACGGTGATCAGCGCGAACGTGACAGCCGCCTCTTGAAGGTTGGAGAAGGCGATGACACCGGCGACGATGTAGAGCACACCCAGGGCGATATGACCCGCACGAGCCCACCCGCCCTTGGAACTGGAGAAGATGCCGAGGCCGATGTAGACGAGGCCGGCGACGATCAGATATGCGGCGAAGATGCCGGTGACGAAGACGATCGACTTGATCGGCCACACCAGCAGGACGATGCCGGCGAGGAGCGAGAGGGCACCTGAGACGGCAAGCGAGACGCGGATCGCCTTGAAGGCGGCCTTGGCGTCTGCAGCGAGGGATTCGGACATGTGTAGACCCTTTCTGGGAAGATCCTGTGAGGGATGCCCTCAGGGTAGTCGCCGGAGTGCGCGACGCGGGGGAGGTACGCGGCTCGGCGTCACAGACCGATATATGAGCGTAGGGAGCGACATGGCAGGATCGAACTGTGAATCACGCCGATGACGCACGACTGCGCGAACTGGTGCTGATGCGCAGAGTGCGCGACCGGATCGATCGGGAGTACTCGAAGCCCCTCGACGTGGAGGCGCTTGCGCGCGGCGTGCACATGTCGGCGGGGCACCTGAGCCGCACATTCCGCGACACGTACGGGGAGTCGCCGTACTCATATCTGATGACCCGTCGCATCGAACGCGCCATGGCGCTGCTGCGCCGGGGTGATCTCAGCGTGACCGAGGTCTGCTTCGAAGTGGGGTTCTCTTCGCTCGGCACCTTCAGCACGCGTTTCAGCGAACTGGTGGGCGTGTCGCCGAGTGTCTATCGCGAGCGCGCGGCGCATGTCGACGGCATCCCCACGTTCCAGGCGAAGCAGGTCATCAGACCGATCAGGAATCAAGAAGCGCCGCGCACGGATGCGCACCTAGCCTGAACTTCATGAACATCACGATCAACGCCAGCTTCCTTCCGCACACGGATGCCGAGGCATCCGTCTCCTTCTACCGCGACGTGCTCGGTTTCGAGGTCCGAAAAGACGTCGGATACGACCGGATGCGGTGGATCACCGTGGGACCGCAGGGCCAGCCAGACACGTCTATCGTGCTCACCCCGCCGGCCGTGGACCCGGGCATCAACGAGGAAGAGCGAGCCACCATTCTCGAGCTCATGGCGAAGGGCAGCTTCGGCGGCATCGTTCTCGCGACCGACGACGTCGATGCGGCCTTCGCCGCGATCGAGTCCCGCGGTGCGGATATCGTTCAGGAGCCGATCGATCAGCCGTACGGCGTGCGGGACTGCGCGTTCCGCGACCCCGCTGGCAATATGGTTCGTCTGCAGCAGAGCGCCTGAACCGAACACGAGAAGGATGACGATGACCGTCGAACACCCCGCAGACACTCACGACATCATCCGTGTACAGGGCGCCAGGGAGAACAACCTCAAAGAGGTGAGCGTCGACATTCCCAAGCGCCGTCTGACGGTGTTCACAGGCGTCTCGGGCTCAGGGAAGAGCTCGCTCGTCTTCGACACCATCGCCGCGGAGTCGCGACGGATGATCGACGAGACCTACAGCGCGTTCGTGCAGGGGTTCATGCCGTCGGTGCCGCGGCCCGACGTCGACGTGCTCGAAGGCCTCACCACGGCGATCATCGTCGATCAGGAACGGCTCGGCGCGAACCCGCGCTCGACGGTCGGCACCGTGACCGACGCGAACGCGATGCTGCGCATCCTGTTCTCCAAGCTGGGCCAGCCGTACATCGGCGGCCCGACCGCGTTCTCGTTCAACATCCCGACGCAGAAGGCGAGCGGCGTGATGACCGGTCCCGGCGGCGAGAAGAAGATCGTGAAGGACGCGATCTATCTTGGCGGCATGTGCCCGAGGTGCGAGGGCAGGGGAGCAGTGTCAGACCTCGACCTCGCTCAGATCGTCGACGAGTCGAAGTCCCTGAACGAGGGCGCGATCATGGTGCCGGGATACACGGCGGACGGCTGGATGGTGAAGGGCTTCTCCGAGTCCGGCTTCTACCCGGCCGACAAGCCGATCGCCTCGTTCACCGAGAAGCAGCGGCACCTGTTCCTCTACGGCGAGGTCACGAAGGTCAAGATCTCCGGCATCAACATGACCTACGAGGGCCTGATCCCCAAGATCACGAAGTCGATGCTCTCGAAGGACCTTGACGCCCTGCAGCCGCACATCCGCGCCTTCGTCGAGCGGGTCGCGACCTTCGCGACATGTCCCGAGTGCGACGGCACCCGCCTCACCGAGGGGGCGCGGTCGTCGAAGATCGACGGCATCAGCATCGCGGATGCCTGCCGGATGCAGGTCACGGATCTCGCCGACTGGGTGCGCGGGCTCACGCTGCCAGGGGCGGGCCCGCTGCTCGATGCCCTGAGCGCGAACCTCGACGCATTCGTGACGCTCGGGCTCGGATACCTGTCGCTGGAGCGGCCTTCGGGCACGCTGAGCGGGGGAGAGGCGCAGCGCATCAAGATGCTGCGCCACCTCGGATCCTCACTCACCGATGTCACCTACGTGTTCGACGAGCCGACGATCGGGTTGCACCCGCACGACATCCAGCGCATGAACTCGCTGCTGCTGCGCCTGCGGGACAAGGGCAACACCGTGCTCGTGGTGGAGCACAAGCCCGAGACGATCGTGATCGCCGACCACGTCGTCGATCTGGGACCCGGCGCGGGGAGCGCTGGTGGCGAGATCTGCTTCGAGGGCACGGTCGAGGGTCTGAAGGGCAGCGGCACGAAGACCGGTACGCATCTGGACGACCGCGCTGCGTTGAAGGAATCGGTGCGTTCCGGTGCCGGGTCGATCGAGGTCCGCGGCGCGAACGCGAACAACCTCCAGAACGTCGACGTCGACATCCCGAAGGGCGTGCTCACGGTCGTCACAGGCGTCGCGGGATCAGGCAAGAGCTCGCTGATCCACGGATCGGTGTCCAAGCGAGAGGGCGTCGTCGCAATCGACCAGGGTGCGATCAAGGGTTCACGACGAAGCAACCCCGCGACCTACACGGGCTTGCTCGAGCCGATCCGCAAGGCCTTCGCGAAGGCGAACGGCGTCAAGCCGGCTCTGTTCAGCGCGAACTCCGAGGGTGCCTGCCCGACTTGCAAGGGCGCCGGTGTGATCATCACCGAGCTGGGCTTCATGGACACGATCGAGACGCCGTGCGAGGACTGCGGTGGCAAGCGCTTCCAGGCAGCGGTACTCGAGTACAAGCTCGCCGGCAAGGACATCACCGAGGTGCTCGACCTGCCGGTGGCCGAGGCGCGGGTCTTCTTCTCGGAGGGCGAGGCGAAGCTGCCTGCGGCCGCGGCCATCCTCGGCAGACTCGAGGATGTGGGGCTCGGCTACCTCTCACTGGGGCAGCCGCTGTCGACGCTCTCTGGCGGTGAGCGGCAGCGCATCAAACTCGCGATCCAGATGGGGGAGAAGGGCGACGTCTACGTGCTCGACGAACCCACGACCGGTCTTCACCTCGCCGATGTGCAGAACATCCTGGGTCTGCTCGATCGCCTGGTCGAGTCCGGTAAGACAGTGATCGTGATCGAGCACCATCAGGCGGTGATGGCCCACGCCGACTGGCTCATCGACATCGGTCCCGGCGCAGGGCACGACGGCGGTCGGGTCGTGTTCGAAGGCACGCCTGCCGAGCTCGTCGCGGCGAAGTCGACGCTGACGGGTGAGCACCTGGCGGAGTACGTCGGGGCGTGAGCCACATCGGAGCTGTCACCCTTGTCGAATGCCGTCCCGCAGACTGGAATCGGCGCTTCGAGGTGCTGCGTTCACAGCTGCAGGGAATCGTTCCCACTGCGCTTATCGAACACATAGGCTCAACGGCTGTGCCGGACCTGCCGTCGAAGGACGTCGTCGACGTGCTGGTCGGCGTCGACCACGACCACGTTGCAGAGACTGCATCGCTTTTGTCAGACCACGAGTTCGATCTCGAGGGCCAACGTGCCGGGCACTCTTGGCTGAGTTGGCCGCACCGACAGGAGCGGACCGTGGTCGTCCACGTGGTGGAGGCCGAGGGGCAGGAATGGCACGATCGTGTGGCATTCCGCGATCTCCTTCGATCCGATTCAGGTGCCCGCGCCCGGTATCTGAGTGTCAAACGAGCTGCGGCGGCTGATGCCACGGGATGGGGGGAGTACACCGCCCGCAAAGCAGGCATCGTCACCGCGCTGCTGCGCACCATCCATCAAGATTGACGAGTGCCCTGACTGGCACATCGACATCGGCCCCGGCACAGGGCACGACGGCGGTCGTATCGTATTCGAAGGCACACCTGCCGAGCTCGTCTCGGCGAAGTCGACGCTGACGGGTGAGCGTGGCGGGGCACGAGGCGTGACCAGTTTTCGTCTGCTCCCAGAAGGCTGTGAGACGACGACAATGGCGCAGTGCCCGCCTAGGCTTCACACGTGAGTGCTGGCATGGAGACCACCCGACGAACTGTGACGCGGATCGCGGGCGGTCTCTTCGCGATCGCAACGGCGATCATCGTCTGGATGCTCGCACTGGACGCGGCGTCGTCGGGCACGGCATCCGTCCTCCTCGGCGCGCTCGACGGGCAGAGCGTGCTGAGCCTGGCGATGCTCGTCGCGGTGTCCGCGTTATGCGTCGGCTTGCTGGGCGTCGCGCCGCCGCGGTGGATGCTGCCGCTGAAGATCGTGGGGGCGGTCCTCGCGGCGTGCGCTGCCGCCGTCGCGATGCTCGATGTGGTCCTGACCGTCGAGGCGAACGTCACTGCGGTGCTCAGCGACGGATGCGACACGGGCTACGTGGTCGTGGAGCGCTCGTTCCTCCTGGGCGGGAACAGCACGGTGTACCGGATGGACGGCCCGCTCACGATCGTCCGGGTCGGGCGGGCTTCAGGAGACGACGGATACCAGCCGTTCTCGACCGGTGGATACGCCGTGACGGCTGATGGTGACACGCTGACCATCCACTACTCCGTCGATCGTCCTTCTGAGGACACTGATCTCACGGCCGCTGGATATCCCACCCTGGTGCTGCCGGCGCTGCCCGGACCGCATCAGTGCGGTCTGACGGGTCCGCGGGATCTCTTCCCGGCGCCGCCGTCGACTTCGCCACGCGCACCGATCACGGCCGAATCGATCGATGAAGGCCTCCGCGAACTGCTGACAGCGTCGATCGATGCGAGCGCGGGGGCGGTTCTTGACGCGTCAGGCGCACCGATCGACGTGTCGGGTCTCACTCCGGTGATCGCGGGTTGCGCCGATACCGCGGGTATCCAGAAGGAGCTATCGATCGATTTCCGAACCGAGGACAATGCGCGGTCGCTGGCTCGGATCCTCGAGGTGTGGGACGCTGCCGGATACGACCGGGACCGCGCGATGCAGGAGGACATCCGGTACAGCGACCATCACATCGGCATGCGTGCCGGGGGAGTAGGCCTCACGCCTCGGTCCCGAGTAGCGAGCGACTGCCTGCGAGGAGCGCGAGCGCACCGAGGAAGGCTCCGCGCGCGTCCGCATCGAGCGGCGCGAGCACGTCCTCCTGCGCATCAGCGGCCAGTGCCGCGAGCAAGCGCTGACGTTCGCGTCCTTCAGGCGTCAGCTCGACGACGTTACGGCGGGCATCATCAGGATCGGGACGGCGCACCACATAACCTTCCTCTTCGAGTGTCGTGAGCGTCAGCGTCACGTCACGGCGGTCCAGACGCGCGAGCGTACCGATGCCGACCTGGGAGAGAGGCTCGGGGTTGCGGTCGAGCACGTCGAGGATGCGGTGGTCGTAGACACGCGCGCCGACGGCCACCAGCTTCGCCGTGAGGATGGAGTGCGCCCGCAGGTGGGCCTGGCTGAGCACCCAGGTAGGCAGTTCGGCGAAGAACATCACGCGACCTCTCTGTCGGTGAGAGCGAGAATACGGTATCGTTGGTGTCACCAACGATACCGTAGGGCCGGACGTGCGTGGAAGAAGCGGCCAGCTCACGTCGCGGACGCGCGTATATCCACCGGGCGAGAACGCGCACGAATCGAGGACGATATTGGCACCCGGACGCAGACAACGATGCGGATGCCCGTAGACCGGGCCGAGTTGTCGAGGCGTGACATCGACGAAGCGACGACGCGCCCCAGGCTCGTCCTAGTGCTGTCCCGCCAACGAACACCCCTCAGCGACCTGTCTTTCGGTGAGGCTGGAGATCTGCCAACCTCGCGTCCGCTCTCGCTGGTTCCAACGATCGCGAGATAGCCGATAATGCACATTATGTCAGATCACGTAGGACGCCACGCCCCTGACTGACTGACGTTGCTCAAATCTCTCAGCTGATGCCGGGCTCTGTCGCCATCGCGTCTGAAAGCCGCTTTGCCAATGCTCGCACCTCGCGATCTTTCCACGTCAATGACTGCTCACCGTCGTCCGCAACAGGCACAATCGGAAGCTCCGTCAAGCCGGTGCTGGTCTGCACAGTCAAGACGATAGCCAGAGCAACTTGCGGAAACGGTGGCGAAGACCTGGTCTCAGCAACGCTGATCGACTGGACGTTTGAGACAGGAATGTCCCAGAGCAGACTCGACTTGCGCCACCCGATGAAGGCGACCTTACCCGACTCCACGGCGACTACGAACGCCAGCGGCATGCGAGGGCCACCCAAAGACTCCACCGCTTGCACCGTGGTCGGAAACCGAATCGCGCGGACTGCCGCACCCGCTGGGAAACGCGTCATCAAGTCAGACACTCTCGGATACTAGAACATCATCGCTACCCGGATGCGAACACGCGTCGTTCGATATACGCACCCGCCTCTCGTCATCAGAGCGCGTCCGCGGTGCCGAGTCGGTCGCTTCTCCTCATACCGCTGCGTGCGGCAGCGCCGAGTTCACCAGGCTCACGACGAACTTTCCTGGTTCCTCGAACATGCACAGGTGGGCCGAGTTCTCGAACCAGATGAGGCTCTTCGATGGAGCCGCGACCTTCTCGAACCATCGCTCGACGGGGCCCGTCGGAGTCGTCCAGTCGTGCCGCCCGAGGAACTGGATCATCGGGACGTCGAACTCGATACGGTCTCGCGCATCGAAGCCGAGCAGCGCGGGAAGCACAGCGGGCATCGTCGCCCGCTGCCCCGTGCCGATCAGCTCGAGCTCATCGCTCGTGTAGTACGGCGACAACTCCTCCGCGTCGATGAAATAGCCTGCTCCCGAGCGATATGCGGCCAATCCCCCGTAGTGCTGGGCCCACCTCCTGCACGTCACGATTCGCTCCACTGTGAGCTGCTGCACGCCGGGGTACTCTCCGAGAGCGGTGAGCTCTGACACGGCCTCGTCGTTATGATCCGCAATGGCGCTGCGCACCGCGTGGCCGAAGCTCTCGATCTCGTTCTCCGCCCCCGAGATCACCTGGCCGACGCCGATGTACGCCCAGAGCAGATCTGCTCGCCGTTCTGCCAGAGTGACGCCGATGAGCGTTCCCCAGCTGTGGCCGAGAACACCCACCTTCGTCACGCCCACCTCACTCCGAAGCCACTCGATCAGCTCCACAAGGTCATCGACATACCTGTCGATGCTCAGATCCAGCCCGTCCGGCACGTTCGCCGCCGACTTGCCGCTGGCGCGCTGGTCGTAGTTGACGACGGTGAAGTAGTCCTCGACGCCTCGCTGCCAGATCCACGAAGACGGCAGCGAAGGGAGCGCTGGGCCGCCATGACACACGACGAGCACCGGATTGCTCGCGCTTCGCCCGCGGATCGACACGAACTGGCTGACCCCTCCGAGTTCCACATACGCCGTGCGATCGATTGCCTCGGGATTCGGGAGGCGGCACAGATCTGCGATCACGGCGCGGCCGGCTTCGTCATCCATGCCACCAGCGTAGAAGCGCAGGAGGAGTCGGCACCGCAATCGCGCCGACTCCGCAGAACGTGTCACCCGGTCAAGCGGCCGTGTTCTTCTCGAAGATCTCCCGAGCTCGGGCCACGATGTCATCGAGTCGAGCCTGGAGGTACGGGCCGGGGCATTCAGTTCCCGACCACGTCTCCTGGTGGCTGATGACGTGGTCGCGATCGATCGTGAACGACACGGGAACGCCGTCCAGTGTTCCTCCGTCGAACGTGGCCAGCCACGCGATCATCTGCGCGAGTTCCTCGAGCTGCTCCGCAGTCACGGCGTAGTCGGGCGCCCCGGTGTGGTCCAGCGTCTCCACCGCGAGAGATCTCCAGTTCCAGTCCGCGCCCGTCGACGCGGGTTTCGCGCCGGGGCGGATGAGCTCGAAAACGGTGCCATCGTTTCGGAGATAGAACGTGGGCGCGGAGGATCGCTTGTTGCACCGCGAGAGGAAATCGAGCTGATCAGCGGTTGTTCCCGTGTGATGGATGACGAATCGGTCGATGAGCGGGGTCACTGTGTGATGGTCGCTCCCCGCTGTGGCGCGGCTCGCCCTCGTAGTGGGGTTCGCGCAGTCCTCGAACCCCAGAGGCACTTCTAGGCCCTTCACGGCTCGCTCGTAAACCGGGGCGTACTCAGTCAGGCCCCGTGGGTTGTCCGGGTCCACGGGGGATCCAGCCTCCTCGCCGCCTTCAGGTACGGCAGCCAACCAGATTCCCGCTGCGGTCACGGCGAGTCCCGCCCCCGCGGCGATGAGAAAGCGCCGGCGTGAGGGTTCCGCAGTCGGTGCAGCCGGGTCGGGCGATGAGACGGAGGTACTCATCCGCCTATTCAACACGCCCTCCCCCATACATGGGTTCCAGTATCGCCGGTCAGCGCGGAGCATACCCCGCGAGAAAAAGGTCGACGGCGGTCTCGACACGCGGCTCGTCGACAACAGCGCTCAACAGCCGGGCATTCAGGGGCGCGCCGATCACCAGCCACGTGAACTGGGCGGCCGCGGCGTCCGGGTCGTCGATCCGCAGCTCTCCCCCGTCTGCGATCTCGCCCAGCGCCTCGCCGAGGTTTCGGATGTTCGAGTTCCAGCTCTCCTCGAGGTACACCCGTGCGACCTCGGGCTGCGACTGCGCCTCGGCGGTGACGAGACGGCGCATCTCCAGCACGGGCGGACTCAGAATGCCGGCCCGCATGGTCTGCGCGAGCTCGATGAGCCGTGAGCGGAGGTCACCGCTCCCCCGCAGCCTCTCGAGCGACGGTCGCATGGCGTCGCGGCCGGCCCTCGCCCACGCATGCACGACGGCCGCGTAGAGCGCCTTCTTCGACGAGTGCTCGCGATACAGCGACGACTTGGAGATCTTCGCGCGCTTCGCAACCTCGTCCATCGACGCGCCGCGGTAGCCGAATTCGAGGAACACCCCGCGGGCCACGTCGAGCAGCTCATCCCCCGTCGACCCGGCGGGACGGCCTCTGGTTCGCGTCGCAGTCTCGCTCATACCTCGAATATTAGTACTTGACGGTTCTTTAAGCGAGTCATACCATTTGAGTACCATCAAGTACTCAAGGGGGCGTCATGATCGTCATCGGCATACTGATCGCCACGATCGCATCCTTCATCGCCAGCGCGGCGCTCTACGCGATCCCGCCGGTCTCTCGGCTCGTCGCCCGGACCAGCACGCCGCGACCCGGCATCCCGTTCCCCGTGCAGATGCTCTCGGTGATCTTGCGCAGCCTTCTGGCGTCACTGCTCATCGCCGGTCTCATGGCGACAGCCGACTGGCATGGCGCCGCCGTCGGAGCCCTGCTCGGCCTGACGCTCTCGGCTCTGCCCCTCATCCTGCTGTTCGGCGGCGTCGTGCACGAGAACACCGCGATCCCGACCGCCTGCGTCCACCTGCTCGACTGGATCATCAAGCTCACGCTGATCGGCATCCTCGTCGGGCTCTTCGTCTGAACCCACGAAAGAAGGCACCAAATGAGCGCTCGACCTCTTGACCTGACGTTCACCGCGACTCTCGGCAAAGTCCGGGAGGGCGATACCTGGACGTGCGTGCAGCTCCCGGATTCCGTGACGATCTTCGGCACCCGCGGACTCGTGAAGGTTGCCGGTACTGTCGACGGTGAGCCCTTCCGAGGCGCGTTCATGGCGCTCGGAGACGGCACGCACAAGCTCCCCATCACCGCGGCGATCCGGAAGCAGATCGGGAAGACCGACGGCGACGACGTCACCGTGCACCTCACCGAGCGGCTCAGCTGAGCCTCGTGCCCAGGCCTCGGGCATCGATCGTGCGAAGATCGAGCGGTGAAGATCTCGCAGTGGGACGGCACCGAAGATCAGCTCGACGCGATCGCACGGCTCTATGCGGACGCATTCGCAGAGCCGCCGTACGATGAGGATCCGGCCCGCAACCTCATCGAGTTCCCTCAGCGGATACGACGGTACGCGGCAGAGAAGCCGGAGTTCCGGCTCCGCACTGCGACAGAGGACGGAGATCTGGTCGGTTTCGTCCTCGGAACCGGAATCGGGCCCGGCGATTGGTGGTGGGACCGTCTGAACGCGACGCTCGCCGCGCCGCACCGCGCGCGATGGCTCGAACAGCAGCAGTTCGGGGTCGCAGAACTCGTCGTGAAGCCGTCGCACCGCCGTTCCGGATTGGGCAGGGCGCTCATGAATAACGTGCTCGACGGCCTCCCCTACAACAGCGCTCTTCTCGCCTGCTACCCGGATGCAGTGGCACCGCAGGGGCTCTACACGTCGCTGGGATGGACCGTCATCGATCCCTGCCTAAGAGTGTCGGCGAGTCATCCCACACAGATCATGGGGATCCGGCTGCGTCCCCGAACGTCGCGCCGAATCACCCTGCCCGTCAGGAGTAGCGTAGAGGGGTGAAGCAGGTCCCCGTCTCCCCCTCAGCAACTCCCGGGTGGCGCGCCTGGCTCATCTGGTCGGTCGGCGTCGCCGCCTACGTCCTCGCGATCACGAACCGCACCTCCCTCGGCGCGGTCGGCGTCGAAGCCGCCGACCGCTTCCACGCGGACGCATCGACTCTCGCCCTGTTCGCGGTCGTCCAGCTCGCGGTGTACGGCGGCATGCAGATCCCGATCGGGATTCTCCTCGACCGGTACGGCTCGCGCCCGATCATGACGATCGGCATGGTGCTGATGGCCGCCGGCCAGCTGACGATGGCCCTCTCCCCCAGCATCGGCATAGCGATCATCGCCCGTATCCTGCTCGGAGCGGGTGATGCGGCGATCTTCCCGGCCGTGCTGCGCCTCGTCGCAACGTGGTTCCCCGCCCAGCGCGGGCCTCTGATGGTGCAGTTCACGGGGATCCTCGGTCAAGCGGGCCAGCTCGTCGCTCTGGTGCCGCTCGCCGCCTTCCTGCACGCGACGAGCTGGTCGATCACCTTCGGCAGCATCGCCGGCCTCGGCGTGCTGTTCAGCATCCTGGTGTTCCTCGTCATCCGCAACCACCCGCCCGAGCGCGGCGCCGATGTCACCGTCAACACCGACACCGGTCTCGTGCAGGTGGTCACCTCGGCGATCGACACCGGTGTCGGCATCCGCGCGGCATGGGCCCACCCCGGCACCCGCCTCGCCTTCTGGTCGCACTTCACCTCGCCTTTCGCCGGCACCGCCTTCGTGCTTCTGTGGGGAATGCCGTTCCTCACCGCCGCCCAGGGCCTCGACACTGCCCACGCCGCCGGCATCATCTCGGTGTACGTGGTCGCCGGAATGGTGCTCGGTCCCGTCATCGGCGATCTCTCCCGGCGTCTGCCCTATCACCGCTCCTACGCGCTCGTCCTGCCGTCTGTGGGTCTGCAGTTCGTCGCCTGGGTTGCGGTGATCGCACTCCCGGGTCCCGCGCCGCTGTGGATGCTCTACGTGCTCGCGATCGCTCTCGGCACGGGCGGACCCGCCAGCATGATCGCGTTCGACCATGCGCGCACGCACAACCCCACGCATCGACTGAGCACTGCCACCGGCGTGACCAACGCCGGCGGGTTCATCGCCGCTCTCATCGCGATCTTCCTCATCGGTCTCGCCCTCGACCTCCAGGGTGCCGGCACGCCCGAGACCTATTCGTTCGACGCTTTCCGCATCGCATTCCTGATGCCCGTTCCCATCTGGCTGATCGGAACCGTCTTCATCCTCATCGAACGCAAACGCACGCGCATCCGGATCGGGCTGGATCCTGAGAGACGGCGCTAGTCCTTCTAGGATGGGGCGATGCGCTCCCCCTTCCGCTTCTCGAACGACTCCTCTCTGATCGATCGAGCCCGTGTGCACGCCTGGCTCAGCGAGGATGCATACTGGGCGAAAGGCCGCTCGCGTGAAACCCAGGACGCAGCGATCGACGCTTCGCGCAATTACGGCATCTGGGACGCGGATGGCGAGCAGGTCGCGTACGCACGCGTCGTGACGGATGGCGTCACCTTCGCCTGGCTCTGCGACGTCTTCGTCGACCCCGGCATTCGCGGGGGTGGCCTCGGCAAGACGCTCATCGAGGGCGTGCTCGCCGACCTCGAGCCCCTGGGGCTCCGGCGTGTCATGCTCGCGACCGCCGACGCTCACGGACTCTACGCCCGTTACGGGTTCGCACCGGCAGAGGACCCGAATCGCTTCATGATCAAGCAGATGACGCCCTAAATCGGGCACTCGCCTGCAGACGGTCGAGTCCGGGCTCGGTACGGTCCTCCCGCTCAGGACGACGACGCGGCTGACGGCTCGGCCGTGGAGGGCGATGCGATCATGACCGTGATGAGGCGTTTGGTCGCTCGGGTCTGCGCGACGTAGAGATCGCGGAGACCCGCTTCGCTCCCGCGTTCGATCTCGTCGGGATCGACGATGATCACCGCATCGAACTCCAGTCCTCTCGCGTCCGGAGCCGGCACGACGGCGACGCCATCGTCGGGGAACCTGAGATCCAGCTCTCGCGCGCGGCGCGGTGCGGCGATGATCCCGACCAGGTCGTGAGGATGCTCGTGCTGCAGTCGAGTGACGAGGTCTCCCACCACCGCATCGGCGTCGGG
This sequence comes from Microbacterium hydrocarbonoxydans, assembly GCF_000956475.1. GTDB lineage: Bacteria > Actinomycetota > Actinomycetes > Actinomycetales > Microbacteriaceae > Microbacterium > Microbacterium hydrocarbonoxydans_A. The sequence goes on along the minus strand of NZ_JYJB01000010.1, from coordinate 494,256 downwards.
TTCGGCGACCGAATGGCTGATCGGCAGTTCGCCGTAGCGGATCGAGTACGAGAGGCTCTGCGACGGTGCGATGCGGGCGAGTACGGGCAGCGTGGCGTCGAGGATCTCGGCGGTAGTTCGATAGTTGATGCTCAGAGTGTGGTGCGCGTACCGATCGGACATGAACGGCTCCAGGGCCTCTTCCCAGTCGGTGATGGTGGTCGTCGGACCCGCCTGGGCGAGGTCCCCCACGATCGTCATCGAGCGGCTCGGGCAACGGCGCATCAGCATCCGCCACTCCATCTCGGAGAGCTGTTGCGCCTCGTCGACCACGATGTGACCGTAGACGATCTCAGGGAGTCCGTCCACGAGCGCCCGCGCCTCGTCCAGCGCCGCGAGATCGGCTCTGCTCCATCCAGCCCCCGACTCAGGTGAGATCGAGGCGAGATGCTCCGCAGAGAGCTCTGGCAGGACATCGGCCAAGGCCTCGGCATCCGCGAGGAACTCCTGCAGCACCTCCTCCGCCCGGAGCGACGGCCACACCTCGGAGATGGTCCGCTCGATGCCGTGGTCCTCGAGCAGATCATCGCGGATGCGATCCCAATCGATGTCCAGCCCTTCAGCGGAGGACTCGACCTCGTGTCGCGCATGTTCGCCAGGCCCCGCGAACATGCTGTCGAGGTCGATTCCGACCTCCCTCAGCTCCTCCTCGAAATCCGACATCTCCTTCGCCGTCTGCTGCTCCAGTTCGTGCACCAGGTCCTCCACCACGAGTTCCAGGAACAGGCCTCGTGCGCGGTTGTGACCGATCCCGCCCTGGAGGGCGCTGCGGCGAGCCGCGTCGACCCGTCGGGCGTCGAGGACGACCTGCCCGTGCGCGGTCGTGAGCCGCAGAGGCACGCCCTGCGGCTGCCGCGCGTGGACTCGTCGTGCGAGCGCTTCACCGAAGCCTCGGCGGCCTTTCGCGCGCGCGAGCGCATCCGATTCGGGTCTCGTCGCCTCCGCCGCGACGAGATCCGGCGCCGTGGCCAGTTCGACGTCGTTCTCCCCGAGTGAGGGCAGCACCTCGGAGATGTAGTCCAGAAAGCGTCTGTTCGGGCCGTACACGAGGACTCCGCGCTCGGCGACCGAAGGGAACGCATAGAGAACATATGCTGCCCGGTGCAGTGCGACGATGGTCTTTCCCGTGCCGGGGCCCCCGTCGACGACCATCACGCCCCGATGCTCGGAGCGCACGATCTGATCCTGCTCTCGCTGCAGTGTCGATGCCGCTTCGCGCATACGCCCTGTCCGTGCTCCGCCCAGCGCCGAGACGAGAGGTCCATCGCCGATCACATCCGCGGTGGTCGGGGCCGTTCCGTCCAGGATCTCGTCGGAGATATCGACCACCTGGCGGCCCTCGAGGCGCAGATGACGGCGGCGGCGCACTCCCGATGGAGAAGCGAGGGTCGCCGTGTAGAAGGGTCGAGCCGCCTCCGCCCGCCAGTCGACCAGGAGCATCTCGCCCGTCTCGGAGCGCAGCCCGATACGACCGACATGCAGCGACGGGCCGGCGCTGCTGTCTATCCGCCCGAAGCACAGAGAACGATCCGCGAGCTGAAGCCGCCGCAACGCTCCGTTCAACCGCGCGACCTCGACGTCCTTCGTGAGGCGAGCCACCGGCCCCTCGACCTGCGCGGCGATCAATCTGGCACGCGCAGCCTCATGCTCTGATCTCTCCGTATCCAGGCGCGCGTACATCATCCCGACCGCACGCTGCTCCGATTCGAGCTGATCCGCCTTGCCGACGACTGCCTCTGCCACCAGGTGCTCCCCTCATCCAGCGTCCACCTTGAAGGGTCGAAACAGAAAAGACAACTTTGACTTTCCCGCCCGGATCTGGCCTCTTCAGCCCCGCCGCTGGCGCGCGGCGAGCGAAGATGCCGAGGCATGAAGACGCGATTTCCGCAACCGCTCTACCTGCGGGCGAGATGCGTCCACCCGAACGGCACGGGTCCGTCGAACGCCGCACGTTCGCGATCCGCGGACGCCGACCATCCCTGCGCTGCGCCGGGCGTGTCGAACGCCCCTCGAGCCACGCGCACCCCCACGTCGGCATGATGCATGCGCGGTGCGCCCCCTCGTCGCACCCCGGCGCGCACGCTCCAGGCATCGTCGGCGTACCCTCCGCCGCGGAACACCCGGTAGTCGTCATACCGTGCGGGGTCCAGGTAGTCCCAGCACCACTCCCACACGTTGCCGAGCATGTCGAACAGGCCGTTGAGGTTCGGCAGCTTCCCGCCGACGTCCTGGGGTGTGCGCACGCTCTCCGCGCTCGTCCAGGCAGCATCTGCGAGCGGGGCGTAGTGCGGACCTGATGAACCTGCCCGGCACGCGAACTCCCACTCGGCCTCGGTGGGCAGCCGATACCCCTCGCCGGTCGGGTCCCAGGTGACATCCTCGCCGTCGAACCGGTACACGGGCTCGAGCCCCTCCCATTCGGATGCCGCATTGCAGAAGTGCACGGCGCGCAGCCAGCTCACATCTGTCGCAGGGCGCCGCGGGTGCTGTGACGGCACCGGCAGGATCTCGGCGAACTGCTCCTCGGTGATCGCGAAGACGCCTATCTCGAAGTCCTCGAGTTCGACGACTCGCTGGATCTTCCGGCGTTCATCGTGCAGGGTCACGGAGCCCCCGCGGATGCGCCGCATCTCGATGTCGGTCATGCCCGACGGGGTGGGAGCTCGACCCAGCTCGGATACTTCGCGGTTCGGCCGTCGCCCGACGATGTGCCGGTCACGCGACGCTTCACCCAGGGTCCGACGAACTCACGGTAGTACGCGTAACCGCTGGGGCCGGGCAGGCCTGCAACTCCCGGCGCCCACCACGTCTCCGGCGGCTCGAACCCGAGGGCATGCAGCACTCTGGCAGCCACTCGATGATGGCCGGCGGCGTTCATGTGCAGACGGTCCTCTGACCAGTACTGCGGCTCCGACAGCTCACGATCCGGCCAGTTGAGGGCGGTGATGACGTCGGGTCGGTTCTCAACGCGACGCAGAACCGCCTCCGACAGGAGGTCTCCGCGCTTCTGGAACACCTTGCCCATCGGCAGCTGACCGCTCGGATTCGCGCCGGACAGCAGGATCAGCGTGACGCCTTCCTCATCGCACCGGCGGAGAACCCGGCTGAACGCATCGGCGATGTGCTCGACATCCGCCCGCGGTCGCAGGACATCGTTGCCACCGCCGTTGAAGGAAAGATGCGTAGGCCGCAGCGCCAGAGCCGGCTCGAGCTGCTGCTCGACGATCGGCCAGGCCAGACGTCCGCGGATGGCGAGATTGGCGTACCGGATCGGGTGGCCCGCAGCATCCGCCCAACCCTGCGCTGTGAGATCGGCCCACCCGCGAACCTGACCGTCGGGCAGCTCGTCGCCGACGCCCTCGGTGAACGAATCGCCGATGGCCACATAACGCACATCACTCACACGATCAGCCTAAGCCCGCTCAGCGATCGTCGAGCGCCTGCCCCTTGCGGTCGCTGAGGCCCCACGTTGCAGCGGCGGCGACGACGAAGCAGACGCCGAAGACGACGAATACGAACGGCGCTCCGCCGAGCAGAAGCATGGCGGGCACGGCAAGCGGTGCGACGATCGACGCGATCCGCCCCACGCCGGCAGCCCATCCGGCCCCGGTCGCTCTGAGCGAGGTCGGGTAGATCTCAGGGGTGATGGCGTACAAGGCGCCCCAGGCCCCGAGGTTGAAGAACGACAGCGCCATGCCCGAGGCGATGATCGCGCCAGGGCTGCTCGCCGTGCCGAAGAACAGCGCCGACGCCGCAGACCCGATCAGGAACACCGACAGCGTGCTACGGCGCCCCCACACCTCGATCAGCCACGCGGCGACTGCGTATCCGGGCAGCTGTGCGAGAGTGATGACCAGCGTGAACCCGAACGACCTGACCAGGTCGAAGCCGGCGTCGACGAGCAGACTGGGAATCCAGATGAACGCGCCGTAATAGGCGAAGTTCACGCAGAGCCAGACAATCCACAGGCACACGGTGCGCAGTCGGAACTCGGGGTGCCACAGCGTCGTGACCCGGGCGCGTGTCGTCGCCGTGATCGCTCGGGAGGGCGGCTCCTTCCGGATGGCAGGGCCCGCGACGATTCCGGCGTCGAGCTCGAACGACACCACGACCTTCTCCGCCTCGGAGATCCGGCCCCGCAGGGCGAGCCAGCGCGGCGACTCGGGAAGACGCCAGCGGACGATCAGCGCATAGACGGCCGGAATCGCGCCGAGCGCGAAGGCCCAGCGCCAGCCATCGGCGGATGCCGGGATCACGAGGTAGCCGATCAGGGCTGCCGCGGTCCATCCCAGAGCCCAGAACGCTTCGAGGATGACGATCAGTCGTCCTCTGATGCGTGCGGGCGCGAACTCGCTCACGTACGTCGAGACGACGGGCAGTTCCGCGCCGAGTCCGAGACCCACGAAGAAGCGGAGGACGAGAAGCATCGCGAGGCCGCCGACCAGCGCACTCGCCCCGGTCGCGATCCCGTACACGAGGAGGGTCATGGCGAAGACATGCCGGCGTCCGAGCCGGTCGGCGAGGAGCCCTCCGAGCGTGGCGCCGAGCGCCATCCCGATGAAGCCGACGGATGCGACCCATCCCGCTTCCGGCTTCGTGAGTCCCCATTGCTGCGTGAGCGCCGCGAGGATGAACGAGATGAGCCCGACGTCCATCGCGTCGAGGGCCCAGCCGAGACCGGATCCGGTCAGGAGACGAAGATGTCTCCTCGTGAACGGCACGTCATCGAGTCTCTGAGCGAGAGAGGCACGGCTCGGCAGCGCTGTGTTGGCCATGCCCTTCATCGTAGAGCCGACGGCGTGCCGATCCGGGTCAGTCGGCGAGGAGACGGCGCACGCGTGGGATGACTTCGGTTCCGTACAGCTCGATGCTGCGCATCATCGACTCGTGCGACAGCGTGCCCGTCGCGTACTTCAGGTCGAAGCGGCCGAGGCCCAGGAGCTTCACCGTCTCGGCGATCTTCGCGGCCACGCGGTCGGGAGAGCCGACGTAGAGAGCACCCTCAGGGCCCACGTCGTTCTGGAATCGCGCTCGGCTGTAGGCCGGCCAGCCGCGCTCCCGGCCGATCGTGTTGTTCATCGCCTCGAAGCCGGAGTACGCCTCGTCCCAGGCCTCAGCGTCCGTGGCGGCGATGTGCCCGGGAGAGTGCACGGACACGGGGTGCGCGGTTGTTCCGAACGACGACACGGAGCGGTGGTACAGGTCGACGAAGGGCTTGAACCGTCCCGCCGGACCGCCGATGATCGCGAGCATGAGTCCGAGACCGTGGCGGGCGACCCGGACGACCGACTCCGGGCTGCCGCCGACGCCCACCCAGGTGCGCAGGCCCTTCTCGGTCTTCGGGAACACGTCGGCGTTCTCGAGCGAGGCGCGCATCGTTCCCGACCAGGTGACGGGCTTCTCCTCGAGCAGCTGGACAAAGAGGTCGAGCTTCTGCTCGAAGAGCGCGTCGTAGTCGCGCAGGTCGTAGCCGAAGAGCGGGAACGACTCGATGAACGATCCGCGGCCGAGCACGACCTCGGCACGTCCGTTCGAGACCGCGTCGAGCGTCGCGAAGCGCTCGTACACGCGCACCGGATCGTCGGAGGACAGCACCGTCACCGCGGTGCCGAGGCGGATGCGCTCCGTGCGGCCGGCGATCGCCGCCAGCACCATCTCGGGCGCGGAGACCGCGAACTCGGGACGATGGTGCTCCCCCACACCGAAGAAGTCGACGCCGACCGCATCGGCCCGCTCGGCCTGCGCGACGATGTTGCGGATCGTCTGCGCGCCGCTGAGGAGCTCCCCATCCGTGCCGCGGGTGATGTCGCCGAAGGTGTCCAGCCCGAACTCGATGTCCATGTCATCCCTTTCCATTCAGGTGAATGAACAGCGAATCGAAGCCGGCCATTCCCTACTTCTTCAGAAGCGCCGTCCGGAGGGTGTCGAGGCCGACGCCGCCCATGTCGAGCGCGCGCTTGTGGAACTCCTTGATGTCGAAGTCCGCGCCGCGCTCGGCCTGGTACGCGTCACGCACCTGCTCCCAGATGCGCTGGCCCACCTTGTACGAGGGAGCCTGTCCCGGCCAGCCCAGGTACCGGTTCACCTCGAACTGGATGAACTGGTCTGACATGTTCACGTTCTTGCGCATGAATTCCAGCGCGTACTCGGCGTCCCACACACCTTCGCCATCGAGACGCGGCTTGCCCAGGTGCACGCCGATGTCGAGCACGACCCGGGCAGCGCGCATGCGCTGTCCGTCGAGCATGCCGAGGCGATCTGCCGGGTCGTCGAGATACCCGAGCTGCTGCATCAGACGCTCGGCGTAGAGCGCCCAGCCCTCGGCGTGACCCGAGGTGCCGGCCAGCAGGCGGCGCCAGGAGTTGAGCTCTGAGCGGTTGTACACGGCCTGCGCGATCTGCAGGTGATGCCCCGGGACGCCCTCGTGGTAGACCGTCGTCAGCTCGCGCCAGGTGTCGAATTCGGTGACGCCCTCGGGCACCGACCACCACATGCGGCCAGGCCGCGAGAAGTCGTCGGTCGGACCCGTGTAGTAGATCCCGCCTTCCTGCGTCGGCGCGATCATGCACTCGAGCGTGCGGATGGCCTCGGGGATGTCGAAGTGCGACGCGCCGAGTTCGGCGATCGCGCGGTCGCTGGTCTCCTGCATCCAGCGCCGCAGGGCCTCGGTGCCGACCAGCTTGCGCGCCGGGTCGGCCTCGAGGTGCGCGACCGCTTCCTCGACCGATGCGCCGGGCAGGATCTCATTCGCGATCGCTGTCTGCTCGGCGACCATGCGCGCCAGCTCCTCGCGACCCCACTCGTACGTCTCGTCGAGGTCGATCGTCGCGCCGAGGAATCGCCTGGAGTTCAGCGCGTACAGCTCGCGCCCCACGGCATCCGCATCGCCGGCCATGGGGGCCAGCTCTTCAGAGAGGAACCGCCCGAGTTCGTCATACGCGACGCGCGCGGCGGCGGAGTTGTCGGCGAGCGAACGCGCGAGGGATGCAGGCAGGTTTCCCTCGGCGGGACCAGCCTCGGCGACGAACTCGGCGAAGAAGCCGTCATCAGCGGTGTAGCGCGCGATCTGGCCGGCGACCTCGACGACCTGTCGACGAGCGGGGACGACACCCGCCGCGATGCCTGCGCGCAGCGTCTCGGTGTAACCGCGGAGCGCGTCGGGGACGGCTGCGAGACGTGTGGCGATGACCGCCCAGTCCTCCGCGGTGTCGGTGGGCATCAGATCGAAGGCGCTGCGCACGTCCTGAGCAGCGGAGGCGATGACGTTGACGTCGCGCAAGTGCCACTTCGCCTCGTGCAGTTCGAGGTCGAGAGCGAGCTCCGACGAGAGGTCGGTCTTCGTCACCTCGTCGATCGCGTCGACCGGCTCGAGCGACTGCAGCTTGGCGAGCGTCGCACGTGTCGCGGTGATGATCTCTTCATGCCCCTCAGGGCTGAAGTCGCCGAAGCGATCGTTCACCTCGGTGCGGCCGATGTACGTTCCGAGGATCGGGGAGAGTTCGACAATCGTGTCGACCCACTCATCGGCGACCTTGTCGATCGCTGACGGGGTGCGCGGTGCGGAAGTCATCCGTCCAGACTAGCCCGCGGCACCCCGTCGCAGCATCTCGGGTACCCGGTGCCCAGGATCAGTGGGCGGCCTCGTTCCAGTCCTGGCCGCGGCCGACCTGCACGTCGAGCGGAACCGACAGCTCGGCAGCGTCGCCCATTCGCGAACGGACGATGCGCTCGGCGGCATCCCACTCCCCTGGTGCGACCTCGACCACGAGCTCATCGTGGATCTGCAGCAGCACCCGCGAGGCGAGCCCCTCGGATCGCAGGTCGTCGTGGATGTGGAACAGCGCGATCTTCATGATGTCGGCTGCGCTGCCCTGGATCGGAGCGTTGAGAGCGGCACGCTCGGCGTTCTCGCGCAGAACGCGGTTCGGGCTGGACAGATCGGGGAACGGGCGACGACGACCGAAGATCGTCTCGGTGTACCCGACCTCCTTCGCCTTCAGAACGGATGCTCGCAGGTAGTCGCGCACCGCGCCGAAGCGCGCGAAGTACTCCACCATCAGCTGCTTGGCCTCCGACTGCTCGATGCGCAGCTGCTTCGACAGGCCGAAAGCGCTGAGGCCGTACACGAGGCCGTACGACATGGCCTTGACCTTGGTGCGCATCGCTGCCGTCACATCGGAGGGCTCGACGCCGAAGACACGGGCGCCGACGAACCTGTGCAGATCTTCGCCGCTGTTGAACGCCTCGATGAGGCCCTCGTCTCCCGAGAGGTGCGCCATGATGCGCATCTCGATCTGGGAGTAGTCGGCGGTGAGCAGCGCCTCGTAGCCGTCGCCGACTTGGAAAGCGCTGCGGATGCGACGCGACTCCTCGGTGCGCACGGGGATGTTCTGCAGGTTCGGATCGGTGCTTGAAAGACGGCCGGTCTGGCTGCCGGTCTGCACATATGTGGTGTGCACCCGGTGGTCGTCGCGGATCGCCGTGTCGAGCGACTCGATGATCTGCCGCAGCTTGGTCGCCTCGCGGTGCTGCAGCAGCAGTCCGAGGAACGGGTGCGGATTGCTCTCCTGCAGGTCCGCGAGCACCGCGGCATCCGTGGAGTAGCCCGTCTTGGTCTTGCGCGTCTTCGGCAGCTGCAGGTCGTCGAACAGCACTTCCTGCAGCTGCTTCGGCGATCCGAGATTGAACTCGCGACCCACGAGGGCGAACGCGTCCTGCGCGAGACCGTCGGCACGCGTGGCGAGTTCCCCCGAGAATCCGGAGAGCACGTCGTGCGAGACTGCCACGCCCGCGACCTCCATGTCGGCGAGCGTGAGAAGCGTGGGCAGCTCGATCTCGGTGAGCACGCGCGCCACCGACTCCGGGATGTCCTCGCGGAGGGCGGCCGCGACTCGGAGCGCGAACCATGCCTCTTGGGAGGGCGTCGCCCCCTCGGTCTCTGGCACCAGCTGCGACGGATCGGCCTGGGGCAGCTTCTCGCCGAGGTAGCGCTCCACCAGATCGACGAGTGTCTTGTCCGGGAAGCTGGGGCGCAGAAGCCAGCCGGCGAGACTCGTGTCGTATGCGAGTCCGGCGAGACGGATGCCGGCACCCAGCAGCGCCTTCACCTGCGGCTTCGCGTCGTGCAGCACCTTCGGGCTGTCCGATTCCAGCCAGCCACGCAGAGAGTCGGCCGCCGCCTCGCTCCAGTCGATCTCGCGCACCTCGGTTCCGGTCGCAGCTCCGACGCGCGTGGGTGCTCCGCCCTGGGTGGTGATGCGCAGCGCGACCTCGCCCTCCTGGGCCTCGACCCAGGTCGCGAACTCGGCGGCCGCCAGCTCGACCGGCTGCGGGAGCACGACGGCGGATGCCGGGTCGTCGGCGACTTCTCCGGCACCCACCGCTTCGAACACGCGCGGCAGCAGCGTGCGGAACTCAAGACGGGCGAAGATGTCGCGAACGCCCTGCGCATCGATCGGAGCCACCACGAGGTCGGCCGGGGCGACCGGCAGCTCGACGTCGGTGAGCAGCCTGTTGAGCCTGCGGTTGCGACGAACATCCTCGAGGTGCTCCCGGAGGTTTCCGCCCACGACGCCCTTGATCTCCTCGGCTCGCTCGAGCAGCTCATCGAGTGAGCCGAACTGCGTGAGCCACTTGACCGCCGTCTTCTCGCCGACTTTGGGAACTCCCGGGAGATTGTCGCTGGTCTCGCCGACGAGCGCAGCGATGTCGGGATACTGCTCGGGCCGGACCCCATAGCGGTCCTGGACGGTCACCGGGTCGTAGCGCTTCAACTGGGACACGCCCTGCACGGACGGGTAGAGAAGCGTCACGTCATCCGTCACGAGCTGGATCGTGTCGCGGTCTCCTGACACGACCAGGACGTCGTATCCCTGCTGGGCACCCTGAGTCGCGAGTGTCGCGAGGATGTCGTCGGCCTCGATCCCCTCCTTCGTGAGAACGGGGACGGACATCGCCGCGAGGCAGTCCTGCAGCAGCGGGATCTGCCCGCGGAACTCCTGCGGCGTCTCGGATCGTGTCGCCTTGTATTCGGGGTAGACGTCGGTGCGGAAGGAGTGACGTGAGGTGTCGAACGCGACCGCCAGGTGCGTCGGCTTCTCGGCCTTGATGAGGTTCACGAACATCGACAGGAAGCCGTAGATGGCGTTCGTGTGCTGGTTGTCCTTCGTCGTGAAGTTCTCGACCGGGAGGGCGAAGAAGGCACGATAGGCGAGCGAATGGCCGTCGACGACCATGAGGGTAGGCTTTGCGGAGTCCGTCACCCTGTCAGCCTAACGAGGACGGCAGACACCCGCTGAGGAGGATGCATGAGCGAGGTCGCGATGAGCGAAGGACTCGAATGGGCCACGGCCCGCGGGATGGGCGCGCTCGCCGAGAAGATGGGCATCGAGTTCACCGAGTTCTCGATCCAGCGCGCTGTCGCGACGATGCCCGTGGAGGGCAACACGCAGCCGGTCGGCCTCGTGCACGGCGGTGCGTACGTGGTGCTCGGCGAATCGCTCGGGTCGATGGCCGCGAATCTGCACGCGGGCCCTGGCAAGCTCGCAGTGGGCGTAGACATCAACGCCACGCACACGAGGTCGGCGACCTCGGGTCTCGTGACGGGCGTGTGCACGCCGATCCACCTCGGCCGCAGCATCACCGTGCACGAGATCGTGGTGACGGACGATCAAGGCCGACGGTGCTCGACGATCCGCATCACGAACATGATCAAGGACACGCCGGCGCACTGACCGCCGTCAGAGGTCGTACTCCCACCTCGTCCAGGACCGGGGTTCCTCCCCGAGGGAACCGACCCGTTTCAAGGCATCCGCCGACTCCTGGATGAGCTGCACGGTCTCGGGTTCGAGCAGTTCTCGTCCGCCCTCCCTGTCGTCGGCGACGCCGATGTCGACGAGCCAGCCGATCTGCAGCCGGACGCGCTCGACGCGTCCGGGCGTCGATCGGTACGGGATCTCGACGACTTCCGTCTGGTGAGTCTTCGCCAGGGCCAGCGAGTATCTGCTGACCGCGTCTGCGATCTCATCCCCTGTGAGGAATTCGCCGAAGCTCATGACGATGCGCTTCATCAGGACCCTCGGTTCGCATTGACTCGCGCCGTCTCTCCCGGGCGACGCGCTTCGATGTTAGAAGGGGATGCGCACGCGCGCCGCCCCCTTGACTCCGGGTGCGAAACGGGCGAGGATCAGCGTCCGTTCGGCTCCCGCCCGTGTTCCCGACGACGGCTCATGCGTGCAGGATCCGCTGGAACAGCATGTGGTCCTGCCACTCCCCCGCGATCTTCAGGTACTCGGGAGCCAGGCCGATGCGCTCGAAGCCGTTGGCGGCGAGCACACGCTGCGATCCCTCGTTGTGACGCAGCGTCGCTGCCTGCATCCGGTGCAGCCGCAGCTCGGAACGCGCGTGATCGAGCACCTGGGCGACCGCCCGGGTCGCGAGTCCTCGACCGGTACGCGAGGCGTCGATCCAGTACCCGAGGTCCGCGCTCCAGAATGCTCCGCGCACGATGTTGTTGATGTTGACCCGGCCGCGGATCTCGCCGTCGGACGATTCGATCACGAACCGGATGCTTCGCCCTGCCGCTGCGTCATCGACGCACTGCCTGACGTGATTCTCCTGCCATTCGGCCGTGAAGAACTCCGCGGACCGAGTGGGCTCCCAGGGTGCGAGGTGCGCGCGATTCGCTGAGTACGCCCGGGCGAGAGCCGCACCGTCCCCCGTGCGCACCGCGCGAAGCGTGTGCTCCGCGTCGAGCGGCCGCACGGCCTACTTCTTCGGTGCGAGCTGTTCGATGATGGCCTTGGCCACGTCCTGCATTGTGAGGCGGCGGTCCATGGATGCCTTCTGGATCCAGCGGAACGCCTCGGGCTCGCTCAGGCCCATCTTCTCGTTGAGCAGGCCCTTGGCCCGGTCGACGAGCTTACGGGTCTCGAAGCGCTCGACCATGTCGGCGACCTCGGCCTCGAGCGTGATGATCTGCTCGTGGCGCGCGAGTGCGATCTCGATCGCGGGCAGCAGGTCATTCGGAGTGAACGGCTTGACCACGTAGGCGAGAGCGCCCGCCTCGCTTGCGCGCTCGACGAGCTCCTTCTGGCTGAACGCCGTGAGCAGCACGACGGGAGCGATGTTGCCCTTGTGCAGCTTCTCGGCCGCGCTGATGCCGTCGAGCTGAGGCATCTTCACATCCATGATCACGAGATCCGGGCGCAGTTCGGTCGCGAGGGCCACCGCCGTCTCGCCGTCGCCTGCTTCTCCGACGACGTCGAAGCCGTTGTCGCGGAGGATCTCGACGATGTCGAGACGGATCAGCGATTCGTCCTCGGCGACGACGACGCGTCGGGGGGCGGATGCCGTGGGCTGCTCAACCTGTTCTTCGGTCACCCGTCCATCTTAGTAGAGCCGTGCCGTGCGCACGCCTCAGGCTGTCCGTTCGGGCGGTTCGCGCGGACCTCCTGCGCTAAGGTCGAAGGTGCGACACACGAGCCGGCGTGGCGGAATGGCAGACGCGGAGCACTCAAAATGCTTTGTCCGAGAGGGCGTGTGGGTTCGAGTCCCACCGCCGGCACCAGCGAGGTCGACGAACCTACACGTGCTTTGAACCCGTTTCGGAGTGCAGGTGCCGCTCTTACTCCGCGAGAGACGCGAGTTCCGCCATCACCCGAGGGTGCGCGAGCACACGGAAATGCCCGCCCGTGTCGAGCGGGACGTTCTTCGCGCCCGGCAGCTCACTGCCCTCGGGGATGTGCGGATCGAAGCGCGCGTAGACCGAGACGATCCTGGCGTTGACGTCAGCGCGCCCTGCCAGTGCAAGGATGGCTGGATCTTCGGGCGCGAGCGCCCGAAGAGTGCGCACCGGCATCCGTCGCGCGTAGCGCGATCCGCCGAAAGGAGTTGCGATCGCGAGCATCGAGTGCACTCTGCGTCCCTCAGGTCCGAGCATGACCTGCTTTCCGGCCAGCCCTCCCTTGCTGTGCGCGACGAGGATCACCTCGTGCAGATCGTGCTCATGCAGGTACCTCGTGACCTGGTCCGCCATCTCGGTCACGGGCCGTCGGCTGTGCGCGAGCACCTCGAGCACGTGCACGGCATGGCCGCGATCGTGCATGGCCGCGACCAGCGGCTGCAGGAACCGCCACGTCTCATACACACCCGGGAGGACGATGATGGTCGCACCCCTCCCGCTCGCGAAGGACTCGGCGTCGGCGCCTCGGAAGAGCGCTCGCACCTGCCATACCGCCGCGTAGGCGTAATCGGCGGCCCACCACCTCAGTGTCCGCAGTGCCGTCATGGTGTCGGCCAGAAGTGCTCAGCATGGAAGCGGATCGCGGACGCGACGGCGCGCGGGGACGACTGCTGCACGACATGGTGTCCCCCGGGCACCTCCACCAGCCGACCGGCAGGAGCGCGCAACGCCAGCCGGCGACACCAATCGCGTCCGGCCACCGGGTCGGATCCGCCGCGCACCACGAGCAGCGGCCGCGTCAGCGCGGCGACCTTCTCCTCCGTGGGATACGCGAGCATGTGCCGCAGCTGCGTCAGATACCAGGGGATGCCGCAGCGCAGGTAGTCCGCGAGCACGATCGCGTTGATCGCGGGTGTCTCACCGAGCGTGTCGACGGCGAGGGCTCGCGCCTGAGACGCGGGTGTGCGGTGCCTGTCGTCCGCGACCGGCCCGATGGCGACCACCATGCTCGCGATCTCCGGGCGCTGCGACGCCGTCTCGATCGCCCACTGAGCCCCCATCGAGTGCCCCACCAGCACGACCCTCTCATGCCCGAGCGCCGCGACGATCTCACCCAGCGCCGCAGACATCCTCTCGATGCCCACGTCGCCCGAGGGCTTCGGCAGGCCTCCGAAGCCCGGCAGATCTATCGACGCGACTGCGGTCGTCATGCTGAGCTCGTCGTGCAGCCTGGCGAGGTAGCGGTGCGATACGCCGATCCCGTGGATGAGAACCACGGCGGGTGCCGTCGCTCCCGCCGGGCGCGTGCTCTGGATCACGCGAAACGCCAGCCCGCCGATCTCGACACGGCGTCCGATTGCAGTCATGACGGCAACCTATCGCGTCCACCGGCTCGATCGCGGCCGCGGAGCGGCGCGTGGGCTGCCGTGGGATCACGCCGACGCAGAAAGAGGGGCGAGGCCGCAGCCTCGCCCCTCTTCGGTCAGACGATCAGATTCCGGCCTTGTAGATCGGAGCAGCACCGCGGATGGTGTCGCCGACCTTGTGGACGCGGAGGTCGTTCGTCGAGCCGATGATGCCGGGAGGGGAACCGGAGATCACGACGACCTTGTCCCCTTCTTCCGCAAGACCGTTGCTGAGCAGGTGCTCGTCGACCTGGTGGTACATGGCATCCGTGTGCTGCACGACGTCGACCAGGGTCGACGTGATGCCCCACGTCAGCGCCATGCGGCGACGGATGCCGGGCTCCGGCGTGAACGCGAGCATCGGGATGCGCGAGCGCAGGCGCGACAGGCGGCGAGCCGAGTCACCAGACTGCGTGAAGACGCAGAGGTACTTGGCCTCGACGAACTCGGCGACCTCGAGTGCGGCGAGGGTGATCGCACCGCCCTGCGTGCGCGGCTTGGTGGTGAGAGGCAGCACGCGCTCGAGGCCGTGCTCCTCGGTCGACTCGATGATGCGAGCCATGGTCTCGACCACGATCACCGGGTAGTCGCCGACGCTGGTCTCGCCCGAGAGCATCACCGCATCCGCACCGTCGAGCACCGCGTTCGCGACGTCCGAGGTCTCGGCCCGGGTCGGAACCGGGCTGTTGATCATGGACTCCAGCATCTGAGTCGCGACGATGACGGGCTTGGCCATGCGGCGCGCCAGCTCGACCGCGCGCTTCTGCACGATCGGGACCGCCTCGAGAGGCAGCTCGACGCCGAGGTCACCGCGGGCGACCATGATGCCGTCGAACGCGTCGACGATGCCCTCGAGCGCGTCGACAGCCTGCGGCTTCTCGATCTTGGCGATCACCGGCACCCTGACGCCCTCTTCGGCCATGATCTCGTGGACGCGGTCGACGTCGGAGGCGTTGCGCACGAACGAGAGCGCGATGAGGTCGGCGCCGGTGCGCAGGCCCCAGCGCAGGTCGTCCTCGTCTTTCTCGCTCAGAGCGGGGACGTTGACGGCGACGCCGGGCAGGTTGATGCCCTTGTTGTTCGACACGGCACCGGCGACGATGACCTTGGTCGTGACGGTGACGCCGTCGGTCTCGACGACCTCCACGCGGACCTTGCCGTCGTCGATGAGCAGGAAGTCGCCGGGCTTGACGTCCTGGGGCAGACCCTTGAAGGTCGTGCCGCAGATATCCTTGTTGCCGATGATGTCCTCGGTGGTGATCTTGAAGATGTCACCGGCCTCGAGCTCGTAGGGACCGTTCTCGAACCGGCCGAGGCGGATCTTCGGGCCCTGCAGGTCGACGAGGACCGCAACGGCCCTGCCGGCGTCGTCGGCCGCGCGGCGGACGTTCGCGTAGTTGTTCTCGTGCACGGAGTAGTCACCGTGGCTGAGGTTCAGCCGGGCGACGTCGACCCCCGCATCGATGATGGCTCGCACGGTTTCATACGTGGACGTTGCGGGGCCCAGGGTGGCGACGATTTTCGCGCGTCTCAACAGATTCTCCAGGGTAGAGGGGGATATAGATCAGGCGACGATGCCGGGCTCAGCCTACGCGGGCTGAAGCCCGATCGCGACATCGGTCGGACGCACCGGCTCGGGAAGCACGGTCTCGCCCATCAGGAACCGGTCGACGTTCGCCGCGGCGGCTCGGCCTTCCGCAATCGCCCAGACGATCAGCGACTGGCCGCGGCCGGCGTCACCGGCTACGAACACGCCAGGCAGAGTCGACTGGTACGACGAGTCGCGCTGGAAGTTGCCGCGGTCGGTGAACTGGGGACGCTCGTCGTCGGAGAAGCCGTCCTGCTCCGGGCCGGTGAAGCCCATCGCGATCAGCACGAGATCGGCGGGGATCTCGCGCTCGGTGCCGCTCTTGGGCACGCGACGTCCGTCGACGTACTCCGTCTCCGCCACACGCAGTGCGCGCACCTCGCCGACCTCATTCGAGAGGAACTCGACGGTCGACGCGAGATACATGCGCTCTCCGCCCTCCTCGTGCGCCGAGGAGACCTCGAAGATCGTCGGCATCATCGGCCAGGGCTGGTGCCCAGGGCGCTCGGCGCTGGGCTGCTTGCCGATCGCGAGGTTCGTGACACTCAGCGCACCCTGGCGGTGTGCGGTGCCGATGCAGTCGGCGCCGGTGTCGCCGCCGCCGATCACGATGACGTGCTTGCCCTCTGCCGTGATCTGCTCGGGCACCTTGTCGCCGGCGACCGCGTGGTTCGACTCCACGAGGTACTCCATCGCGAAGTGCACGCCGTCGAGGTCACGGCCGGGGATCGGCAGGTCGCGCGGCACGGTCGAGCCTGTGGCGACGACGACCGCGTCATAGCGCGCACGGAGGTCGGCCCAGCTGATGTCCTTGCCGATCTCGACGCCCGCACGGAAACGGGTGCCCTCCTCCTGCATCTGACGCAGCCGGGCTTCGAGCTGCGACTTCTCCATCTTGAAGTCCGGGATGCCGTAGCGGATGAGGCCGCCGATCCGGTCGTCGCGCTCGAACACCGCGACGGTGTGGCCGGCGCGGGTCAGCTGCTGGGCGGCTGCGAGTCCTGCAGGCCCCGAACCCACGATCGCGACGGTCTTGCCGGTCAGACGAGCAGGCGGCTGGGCCTCGACCCAGCCCTTGCTGAAGGCCTCGTCGATGATCGAGACCTCGATCTGCTTGATCGTCACGGCCGGCTGGTTGATGCCCAGCACGCACGCGCTCTCACACGGTGCAGGGCACAGACGACCGGTGAACTCGGGGAAGTTGTTGGTCGCGTGCAGACGGTCGATCGCCGCGCGCCCCTCCCCCCGCCAGGTGAGATCGTTCCACTCCGGGATCAGGTTGCCGAGCGGGCAGCCCTGGTGGCAGAACGGCACACCGCAGTCCATGCAGCGGCTCGCCTGGCGACGGAGCACGGCCTGGTCGCCCGGCTCGTAAACCTCCTTCCAGTCGAGGATGCGCACGGGAACCGGGCGGCGAGCGGGAAGCTCACGCTCGGTGACCTTCAGAAAACCTTTGGGATCAGCCACCGGTCACCTCCAGGATGCGGTTCCAGACGATATCGCCGTCGGGGTCGATCCCCTCGGCCACTGCTTCCTCGCGCATGCTGCGCACGGCGGCGTAGTCACGCGGGAGGACCTTCACGAACTCGGTCGCGATGTTCTCGAAGTCCGCGAGGATCTCCGCACCGAGAGGGGATGCCGTGCGCTCGACGTGCTCGGATACGAGCCCGCGAAGCACCTCGAGATCGGCGCGATCCAACGGCATGAGCAGGAGCTCCCCGCTGCCGAGCGACTGCGCGTTGATCTTGGCGCTGTCGAGCGAGCGGACGTACGCCACTCCCCCGGACATGCCTGCGCCGAAGTTGCGTCCGGTCGGGCCCAGGATCACGGCGACTCCCCCGGTCATGTACTCGAGCGCGTGGTCGCCCACACCCTCGACGACCGCGGTGGCTCCGGAGTTGCGCACCAGGAACCGCTCGCCGACGACGCCGGAGATGAACATCGAACCCGACGTCGCTCCGTAGCCGATGACATTGCCCGCGATGACGTTCTCGTGGGGTGCGATCGACGAGCCTCGCGGCGGACGGATCGTGATGTCACCGCCGGAGAGGCCCTTGCCGACGTAGTCGTTGGCGTCGCCCTCCAGGCGCAGCACGATTCCGGCCGGCATGAAGGCGCCGAGCGACTGCCCGGCCGTGCCGTGCAGAGTGACGTCGATCGTCTCCCGCGGAAGACCCGCCGCACCGTATCGCGCGGTCACCTGGTGACCGAGCATCGTGCCGACGGCACGCTCGGTGTTGGCGATCGGCAGCTCGATCACGACATGCTCGCCGTTCAGCAGAGCATCCTTCGCGATGTCGATGAGCTGCACGTCGAAGTGCTTCTCGAGCTCGTGATCCTGCGTGCGCGCGCTCCTGCGCGGCTCGCCCGCCGGGAAGGCCGGACCCTCGAGGATCGGGGTGAGGTCGAGGCCCTCGGTCTTCCAGTGCTCCACGGCGGCATCGACGCCGAGCAGCTCGGTGCGTCCGACGATCTCGTCGATCGAGCGGAAGCCGAGCTCGGCGAGGATCTCGCGCACCTCCTCGGCGATGAACTCCATGAAGTTCACGACGAACTCGGGCTTGCCGGTGAAGCGCTCACGAAGCACCGGGTTCTGCGTCGCGACGCCCACGGGGCACGTGTCGAGGTGGCACACGCGCATCATGATGCAGCCGCTGACGACGAGCGGAGCCGTGGCGAAGCCGAACTCCTCCGCGCCCAGCAGCGCTCCGATGATCACGTCGCGTCCGGTCTTGAGCTGGCCGTCGACCTGCACCACGACGCGGTCGCGCATGCCGTTGAGCATGAGCGTCTGCTGCGTCTCGGCGAGACCCAGCTCCCACGGGGTGCCGGCGTGCTTGAGCGAGTTCATCGGGCTCGCGCCCGTTCCGCCGTCGTGGCCCGAGACCAGGATCACGTCGCTGAGCGCCTTGGCGACACCGGCCGACACCGCGCCGATGCCCGACTGGCTCACCAGCTTGGTGTGGATCCGCGCCTCGGGGTTCGCACGCTTCAGGTCGAAGATCAGCTGCTTGAGGTCTTCGATCGAGTAGATGTCGTGGTGCGGCGGCGGCGAGATGAGACCGACGCCCGGCGTGCCGCCACGCGTGCGCGCCACCCACGGGTACACCTTCTGCGGAGGCAGCTGACCGCCCTCGCCCGGCTTGGCGCCCTGTGCGAGCTTGATCTGGATGTCATCCGACTCCGTGAGGTACTGGCTCGTGACGCCGAAGCGACCGGAGGCGACCTGCTTGATGGCACTGCGGCGCTCAGGATCGACCAGGCGGTCGGCGTCCTCTCCGCCCTCACCGGTGTTCGACTTGCCGCCGATCCGGTTCATCGCGATCGCGAGCGTCTCGTGCGCCTCCTTGGAGATCGAGCCGTAGCTCATCGCTCCCGTGGAGAACCGCTTGACGATCTCGGAGACCGGCTCGACCTCGCTGAGCGGCACCGGCTTGCGGTGGCCGGTGCGCAGCGTGAACAGACCGCGCAGCGTCTTCAGCTCCGCCGCCTGGTCGTCCACGAGCTTCGTGTACTGACGGAAGATGTCGTAGCGGCGCTCTCGCGTGGAGTGCTGCAGCTTGAAGACCGTCTCGGGGTTGAACAGGTGCGGAGAGCCGTCGCGTCGCCACTGGTACTCGCCACCCGTCCACAGGCGCTCGTGAGCGCGCGCAGCGGCGTCCTCGGGGTAGGCGTAGTCGTGACGTGCCTGGTTCTCGGCGAAGATGTCCTCGATCGTGATGCCGCCGAGCTTCGACTCGGTGCGCGTGAAGTACGCGTCGATGACCTCCTGGCTGAGACCGATCGCCTCGAACACCTGTGCGCCCGCGTACGACGACACGGTCGAGATGCCCATCTTCGACATGATCTTGAGCACGCCCTTGCCGAGCGCGTAGATCAGGTTCCGGACGGCCTTCTCCGGCGTGATGCCGGTGATGTAGCCCGTGCGCACAAGGTGCTCGACCGTCTCCATCGCCAGGTACGGGTTCACCGCAGAGGCGCCGTATCCGATCAGCGTGGCCACGTGGTGCACCTCGCGCACGTCACCGGCCTCGACGATCAGACCGACCTTCATGCGGTTCTCGCGCCGGATCAGGTGGTGGTGCACGGCAGCCACCATGAGCAGCGACGGGATCGGCGTGAGGTCCTTGTTGGAGTCGCGGTCCGACAGGATGATGAACTCGGCACCGCGCTCGATGGCCTCGTCGACCTCGGCGCACATCTCGTCCAGACGCGCGGCGAGCGTCTGGGGGCCGGCGTCGAAGTGGTAGAGACCGCGGATCGTCGCGCTCGAGCGACCGGGCAGAGCCTTGTCGATGTGACGGATCTTCGACAGTTCGTCGTTGTCGATCACGGGGAAGTCGAGCGAGACCGTGCGGGTGTGCTCCGGTCCCCACGTGAGCAGGTTGCGCTCAGGGCCGAGACCCAGCTTGAGGCTCGTGACGACCTCTTCGCGGATCGAGTCGAGCGGCGGGTTGGTCACCTGCGCGAACTGCTGGGTGAAGTAGTCGAACAGCAGACGAGGCCGCTTGCTGAGAACGGCGATCGGCGTGTCCGAGCCCATGGCGCCGAGCGGCTCGACGCCGTTCTGGCCCATCGGGGTCAGCAGGATGCGGACTTCTTCCTCGGTGTAGCCGAACGTGCGCTGACGGCGGGTGATCGACGCCGGCGGGTGCACGATGTGCTCGCGCTCAGGGAGGTCGGCGAGGCGCACCGAACCGGCATCCAGCCACTCCTGCCACGGGTGCATGGTCGCGAGCTCGCGCTTGATCTCCTCATCCTCGACGATCCGGCGCTGGGCCGTGTCGACGAGGAACATCTTGCCCGGCTGCAGGCGTCCGCGACGCTTGATGCGCTCCGGCTCGAACGTGAGCACGCCGGTCTCGGAGCCGATCACGATGAGGCCGTCGGTGGTCTCGGTCCACCGCCCTGGGCGGAGGCCGTTGCGGTCGAGGGTGGCCCCCACGAGGGTGCCGTCGGTGAAGATGAGGGCGGCAGGGCCGTCCCACGGCTCCATCTGATTGGCGTGGTACTCGTAGAAGGAACGCAGCTCCGGAGAGATGTCGGACTGCTTCTCGTAGGCCTCCGGAACCATCATCATGATGGCGTGCGGAAGGCTGCGCCCGGTGAGGGTCAGCAGCTCGAGCACCTCGTCGAAGGATGCGGAGTCGCTCGCGCCGTCGGTGCAGATCGGCAGCAGCGGATCGATGTCGCCGAGAAGCTCGGATTCGAGCTGCGACTGGCGGGCGCGCATCCAGTTGCGGTTTCCGCCGACCGTGTTGATCTCGCCGTTGTGCGCGAGCATGCGCAGCGGCTGCGCAAGCGGCCACGACGGGAACGTGTTGGTCGAGTAGCGCGAGTGCACGACGGCGAGCTCGGAGGCGAAGCGCTCGTCCTGAAGGTCGGGGTAGAACGGCTCGAGCTGAAGCGTCGTGACCATTCCCTTGTAGCCGAGGGTGCGTGCAGACAGCGACACGAAGTAGGCGCCCAGCTCATGACCGGCGCGCTTGCGCAGGCGATAGGCGACGCGGTCGAGCGCGATGCCGGTGAGCGGGGCATCGGCGTGCGTCGCTCCCCCTGCGCTCACGAACAGCTGCTCGAAGGCCGGACGGGCCTCGTCGGCCAGCTTGCCGAGGTGCTCGTTGACGGTCGGGACCTCGCGCCAGCCCAGGACGCGGAGGCCCTCTTCCTTCGCGATCTTCTCGATGCCGGCCTTCTGCTGACGGCGCTGGCTCGAGTCGCGCGGGAGGAACGCCATTCCGGCGGCGTACTCGCCGACCGGCGGCAGCTCGAAGCCCGTGACCGCCCGCAGGAAGGCATCGGGCATCTGCGTGAGGATGCCTGCGCCGTCTCCGGTGCCGGCATCCGAGCCGATGGCACCGCGGTGCTCGAGGTTGCGCAGGGCTTCCAGTGCCAGCGAGATGATGTCGTGGCCCGCTTCGCCCCGCAGGGTCGCGACCATGGCGAGGCCGCACGCGTCCTTCTCGAACGCGGGGTTGTACATGCCCTGCTTCGGGGGGTAAGCGCCGGATGCGCCGTAGGGAGGCTGGAAATACACCTGAACCGTCCTCAGATCAGTCGGGGAGACCCGGGGACGTCATTGGCCGGGCGAATGCATGGGGTTCCGCACGGATCGGCGGCTATCGGGAGCCTTCCGCTTCCGTGGGAGCGGTGCTTGTGGCTGCGGCTCCTGCGGGGACTTCTTCGGCATCAGGCTCGCTGAGATCCACGAAGTCAGAGGGATTGTCCTGCGAGTCTACAACAGCGTCGGCATCGTTCCGGCCGCGACCCGGCTGATACGGCGAGGGCTCGAGCCCGGGGTGCCTGCGACTCTGGACGATCAGGATCACCAGACCGACGACGACACCGAGGATCGCGGCCCAGACGTTGCTGCGCAGACCGAAGTAGATCTCGCTCGGATCGATGCGGATGGATTCCCACACGATGCGGCCCGCGCTGTACCAGATGAGGTAGATCGCGAACAGGCGTCCCCACTGCAGAGCGGTCGCCTTGCGGCTCAGCCAGAGCAGCACGAGCACACCCAGGCCGTTCCAGATCACCTCGTAGAGGAAGGTGGGGTGGAACAGCGTGCCGTCGGGCAGGCCAGGGGGGAACGCCGAGTTGGTCGACTCGATCTCCAGGCCCCAGGGCAGGTCGGTGGGCAGGCCGAAGAGCTCGTGGTTGAACCAGTTGCCGAAGCGGCCCATCGCCTGCGCGAGCAGCAGGCCAGGTGCGAGGGCGTCGGCGAAGGTCCAGAAGCGGATGCCGGTCCAGCGGCAGCCGAGCCAGGCGCCGATGGCACCGCCGATGAGGGCGCCGTAGATGGCGATGCCGCCCTCCCAGATCGCCCAGATGGAACCGGGCTGCAAGGGATTCCACGTGTTGTGGCCGGCCCCGAAGTAGTCGTTCGGGTGCGTGAACACGTGGTAGAACCGCGCGGTGATGATCGCGAGCGGCACGGCGAGGATCGAGATGTCGATCACGACCCACGGCTCCGCCCCGCGCTTGGTGAGGCGGTGGTTCGTCAGCAGCACGGCGGCGATGATGCCGGCGATGATGCAGAGCGCGTAGAAGTGGATCCGGATCGGGCCCAGGTCGAAGTAGGCGACGGGAGGGCTCGGGATGCTGGCGAGCACGCCGGTGAAGGTGCTGTGGAGCGCGAGGGACATGAGTGCGATTCTAGTTCTCGTGTACGGGGCGTGCCGACGATGTGCCGGCAGCCAGTGTGCGGGTGACTTCGGCGAGGGCGGACACGCCGCCGTCGCGGAGGGCGCGGACCAGTGCGGTGCCGACGATGGCGCCGTCGGCGTATTCGCTGACCCCGGCGATCTGCTCGGCGGTGGAGATGCCGATGCCGACGCACGCGCGCTTCGCGCCGTGCGCGCGCAGCCGGCCCACGAGGGTCCGAGCGGCGCGGTCGAGTTCGGCCCGTTCGCCCGTGATCCCCATGGTGGAGACCGTGTAGACGAACCCGGTGGATGCCGTGACCACGAGGTCGAGTCGCGCATCGGTCGAGGTGGGAGCTGCGAGGAAGACGCGGTCGAGCCCGGTGCGCTCGCTCGCGGCGATCCACTCCCCTGCGACCTCCGGCGTGATGTCGGGCGTGATCAGCCCGGCACCGCCGGCGGCGAGAAGATCGTCGGCGTAGCGGTCGACGCCGTACTGGAAGACCGGGTTCCAATAGGTCATCACGAGGACCGGCACGTCGGTGGCGGCGGTGATCGCGCGGACCGCGGTGAAGAGATCGGCCATCTTGAAGCCGTTCGCAAGGGCGGCCGTCGTGGCCTCCTGGATCACGGAGCCGTCCATGACGGGGTCGCTGTAGGGCGGCCCCAGCTCGATGATGTCGACGCCGTTCTCGGCGAGGGCGATCGCCGCCTGGATGCTCGTCTCGAGATCGGGGAAACCCACGGGCAGATAGCCCACGAAGGCGCTGCGCCCTGCGGCCTCGGCCTTCTGGATCGCGGCCTCGACTCTTCCGGGTCGTGCGGCGACGTCGGCGGTCACTCGGATGCTCCCTCGTCGTAGAGCTTGAAGTACTTCGCCGCCGTGTCCATGTCCTTGTCGCCGCGGCCGGAGAGGCACACCGCGAGCACGGCGTCGGGACCGAGCACCTTGCCCAGGCGCAGTGCGCCCGCGAGGGCGTGCGCCGACTCGACAGCGGGGATGATGCCTTCGGTGCGGCTCAGCAGGCGAAGGGCCTGCATCGCCTCGTCGTCGGTGGCGGGGATGTACTCGGCGCGGCCGATGTCAGCCAGCCAGGAGTGCTCAGGACCGACACCCGGGTAGTCCAGACCGGCCGAGATCGAGTGCGACTCGATCGTCTGCCCGTCCTCGTCCTGCAGCACATAGGTCTTCGCGCCGTGCAGGATGCCAGGGCGTCCTCGCTCGATCGACGCGGCGTGCTTCGGTGTGTCGACGCCGTCACCGGCCGCCTCCACTCCATAGAGCTTCACGTTCTCGTCGTCGAGGAAGGCGTCGAACATGCCGATCGCGTTCGAGCCGCCGCCCACGCACGCGATGACGGCATCCGGGAGACGCCCGACCTCGTCGAGCAGCTGCTGGCGCGCCTCCTCGCCGATGATCTTCTGGAAGTCGCGCACCATCGCAGGGAACGGGTGCGGACCGGCGGCCGTGCCGAAGATGTAGTTGGTGGTCTCGACCGAGGCGACCCAGTCGCGGTAGGCGTCGTTGATCGCGTCCTTGAGGGTGCGCGAGCCGGACTTCACGGCGACGACCTCCGCGCCCAGCAGGCGCATGCGCGCGACGTTGAGCGCCTGGCGCTCGGTGTCGACCTCGCCCATGTAGATCGTGCAGTCGAGTCCGAACAGGGCGGCCGCCGTCGCCGTGGCGACCCCATGCTGTCCGGCACCCGTCTCGGCGATCACCCGCGTCTTGCCAAGGCGCTTGGTGAGCAGCGCCTGTCCGAGCACGTTGTTGATCTTGTGCGACCCCGTGTGGTTGAGGTCTTCGCGCTTGAGGAAGACGCGGGCGCCGCCGGCGTGCTCGGCGAACCGGGCGACCTCCGTGAGCGGAGACGGGCGCCCCGCGTACGAGCTCAGCAGGTGCGCGAGCTCCGCGCGGAAACCCGGGTCGACGATCGCCTCGGCATACGCCTCGGTGAGCTCGTCGATCGCCGCGATCAGCGATTCGGGCATGTAGCGCCCGCCGTACTCGCCGAAAAGCGGGCCGTGCTGCTCGCGCAGACTGCCCGGCGGACGCTCGGTGCTGGGCATCAGACCTCCAGGAAGCTCTTGAGTGTGGCGACCGGGTCGCCCGTGACGAGCGCTTCCCCGATCAGGACGACGTCGGCCCCCGCAGAGCGGTAGTGCGCGACATCGGCAGGGGTGAGCACCGCCGACTCGGCGATCTTGACCGCGGAGTCGGGGATGCGCTCGACCAGGCGGCCGAACAGGTCGCGGTCGAGTTCGAGGGTCTTGAGATCCCGCGCGTTCACGCCGATCAGCGGCGACCCGAGGTCGATCGCCGCCTCGAGCTCGTCGGCGGAGTGCGTCTCGACGAGAGGCGTCATCCCGAGTTCTGTGATGAAGCCGAACAGGTCCTTCAGAACCGCGGGCTCCAGACCGGCGACGATCAGCAGCACCAGGTCGGCACCTGCTGCCCGCGCCTCGAGCACCTGGTAGCGCGTGGCGATGAAGTCCTTGCGCAGCACCGGCAGCGACACGCGGGCCGTGACCGCCTCGAGATCGGCGAGGCTGCCCCCGAAGCGGCGTTCTTCGGTGAGAACGCTGATCGCCGAGGCGCCGCCGGTCTCGTACAGCGACGCCTGCAGGGCGGGGTCGGGGATCTCCGCGAGGGCGCCGCGAGACGGACTCGCGCGCTTGACCTCGGCGATGATCTTGACCCGATCCGCGGGCGCCAGGAATCCGAGCGCGTCCTTGGCGGCCGGACGTGCCAATGCCACCCGCTCGACATCTGCCAGAGGCCGGGAGAGCTTGCGACGCTCGGCGTCTGCGACAGCGCCGGCCGTCAGGTCGGCGAGGACCACTAGTGCGCCTTCGGCTGGTACTTGGGACCCTTCGCGCCCCATCCGGCCTTCGACAGGATCCAGCCGATGAGCGCCCCGACGGGGATGAGCACGACGGATGCCCACACCAGGCTGGGCATCTCGAGGCAGAAGAAGAGAGTGCCGAGCGTGAAGCCGAGGAGCATGATGATAACGCCAGTCCAGGCAGCAGGCGAGTGTCCGTGTCCGGGGTCGGCGATCGGGTTGGTCATGTTCTCCTCCGGGGGACGGTGTAGCTGGATCGGGTTCAGTCTATCGGGGTCAGCGCGTCGGATCCGTGCCACGGGACAGGTCGTCCCAGGAATCGACGGCGTCGACGGGGCCTTCGGCGACGGCGGCTGCGCCGGCATCCGTCCGGTAGCGGCGGCCGCCGCTCTTCCATGTGCGGCCGGTGAGAACGACCACGACGGCCGCGATCAGCAGGATCGCCCAGCCGACGAGTGCGATGACGGGCCACGCCGTGGGAACGATCGCGCCGATGACGTCCGCAAGCCCCGCGGCACCGGCGATGCCGGTCGCATCCGTGACGGTCGAGGCCACGGCGGAGACTGGAGAGGAGAGGAGCAGCTGCAAGGTGCTCCACCCCATCAGGATCGCGACGGCTCCGGCCAGGGCGCCGAAGATCAGGCGCAGCACGGATCCCGTGAGCGACAGCGCGGCACCGAGCGCGAGGACCGCGAGGCTCAGCGGGGCGAGCAGCGGCAGAGCGGATGCACCGGGCACGAGGATGTCGGCGCCGGCGTCTGCGCGCTGCACGGTGAGCCAGGTCTGCGTCGACGCGATGATGCCGACGGCACCCCCGAGCAGGAACCCGGAGACGGCGATCGAGCGTCCTCTGCGTGCGAGATCCATCAGTCGTCGGTCCCGGGGACGGCCTCGAGGTCGGTCGTGTCGAAGCAGGTGCGGGTTCCGGTGTGGCACGCGGGTCCTGTCTGATCGACGATCAGCAGGATCGCGTCGCCGTCGCAGTCGAGACGAGCCTCGTGCACGACCTGGATGTTGCCGGAGGTGTCGCCCTTGCGCCAGTACTCCTGACGAGAGCGCGACCAGTACACGGCCCGGCCCGAGGTGAGCGTGCGCCGCAGGGCCTCGTCGTTCATCCACGCCATCATCAGCACCTCGCGCGTATCGAACTGCTGCACGATCACGGGTGCGAGCCCGTCGCCGTTGAACGCGACCTGCGCGATCTTCTCCTCCACGCTCACCGGACCAGCACTCCTTCGGCGCGCAGAGCGTCCTTCACGTCTCCCACGGTGAGGGCGCCCGTGTGGAAGACGCTCGCGGCGAGCACAGCATCGGCTCCGGCCTTGATCGCCGGAGCGAAGTGCTCCACGGATCCCGCACCTCCCGAGGCGATCACCGGCACCCGCGCGGCCTCGCGCATGAGCCCCACAAGCTCCAGATCGAAGCCGTCGCGGGTGCCGTCGGCGTCGATCGAGTTGACGAGCAGCTCGCCTGCCCCGCGCTCGGCCGCTTCGCGCGCCCACTCGATCGCATCGATCTCGGTCAGGTTGCGCCCGCCGTGCGTGGTGACCACGAAGCCCGATGGCGTGGTGCCGGCGCGCTTGACGTCGAGCGACAGCACGAGCACCTGCGCGCCGAAACGGTCGGCGATCTCGCCGATCAGGGCCGGGCGGGCGATAGCGGCCGAGTTCACGCCGACCTTGTCCGCACCCACCCCGAGCAGCCGGGCGACGTCATCGACCGAGCGGACTCCCCCGCCGACCGTCAGCGGCACGAAGACCTGCTCGGCGGTACGCTGCACGACGTCGTACGTCGTCGCGCGAGCATCCACGGTCGCCGTGACGTCGAGGAACGTGATCTCGTCGGCTCCCTGCGCGGCGTAGTGCCGCGCGAGTTCGACCGGATCGCCCATGTCGCGCAGGTTCTCGAAGTTCACACCCTTCACCACGCGCCCTTCGGCGACGTCGAGACAGGGGATGACGCGCTTCGCGAGGGCCATCAGAGCCTCGCGTTGTGGATGGCCGTGACGAGGATCGCCCGCGCGCCCAGGGCGTACAGCTCGTCCATGACCGGGTTGACTCGCGAGCGTGCCACCATGACCCGCACCGCCACCCATTCGGGGTCGCGCAGCGGAGACACCGTGGGCGATTCGATGCCGCCCGCGATCTTCACCGCTTCGTCGAGGAGTGCGGCCGGGAGGTCGTAGTCGATCATCACGAAGCGTCGTGCCACCATCACGCCGCGCAGGCGACGCAGGAGCGTGTCGGCCCCCTCAGCGTCGGCGGGACCTGAGATCAGGACGGCTTCGGACTCCAGGATGACCGGACCGAACACCTCGAGTCCTGCCTGACGGAGGGTCGTCCCCGTCTCCACGACATCGGCGACGGCATCCGCGACGCCAAGGCGCACAGCCGACTCCACCGCGCCGTCCAGCGGGACGAGATCGACGGCGATGCCGCGCTCGTCGAGGAACGCGTCCACGAGTCCGGGGTAGGAGGTCGCGATGCGGAGCCCGTCGAGCTGCGAGACGTCGCTGTAGCGCCCGGTCGGAGCGGCGAAGCGGAACGTCGATGCCGCGAAGCCGAGCGCTTCGATCTCTCGTGCGCCGGGCATCCGCGCGTCGAGCAGGAGGTCACGGCCGGTGATGCCCACATCGATCGCACCCGACCCGACATAGGTCGCGATGTCCTTGGGACGGAGGAAGAAGAACTCGACGTCGTTCTCGGAATCGACGACGTGCAGGGTCTTGGGATCACGGCGTCCGGCGTAGCCGGCCTCCGCGAGCATGTCGGCGGCGGTCTCGGAGAGAGAGCCCTTGTTGGGAACAGCGATGCGCAGCATGAACAGCCTTCAGGTCGAAACGAGTGGGGCGGAGCGCATCACAGATGTCGGTAGACGTCCGCGAGGGTCAGGCCCTTCGCGATCATCATCACCTGCACGTGGTACAGCAGCTGCGAGATCTCCTCGGCGGCGGCCTCGTCGGATTCGTACTCGGACGCCATCCACACCTCGGCGGCCTCTTCCACGATCTTCTTGCCGATCGTGTGCACACCGCCATCGAGCTCGGCGACCGTTCCCGATCCTTCAGGGCGGGTCTCGGCCTTGACGCTGAGCTCGGCGAACAGCTCGTCGAAAGTCTTCACGATTCCAGGCTAGCCGCTCTGGCGAGGTCTCTCAGCCGCATGACGGCAGCCTCGACGTCATCCGCACCGTACACGGCCGAGCCCGCGACGAAGGTGTCGGCGCCGGCGGCCGCCGCGATCTCGATCGTGCTGTCGGAGATGCCTCCATCGACCTGCAGCCACACATCCGATCCGCGGCGCTTCGCCTCATCCGCCAGGCCGCGCAGCTTCGGCATGGTCTCGGACATGAATCCCTGCCCGCCGAAACCCGGCTCGACCGTCATCACGAGGATCTGGTCGAACTCGTCGATGATGTCGTACAGGCTCTCCCCCGCGGTCCCTGGCTTGATCGCAACGCCGGCGCGTGCACCGATCGCGCGAAGCTTCCTGGCGAGAGCGACCGGATCGGCGGCGGCCTCGAGATGGAAGGTCACGCTCGCAGCCCCCAGCTCCGCGTAGCCGGGCGCCCAGCGATCGGGGTCCGTGATCATCAGGTGCACGTCGAGCGGCACGGGACTCGTGGCCTGGATCCGCTCGACCATCTGCGGGCCGAAGGTCAGGTTCGGCACGAAGTGGTTGTCCATCACGTCGACGTGCGCGAAGTCCGCGGTCGCGATCTTCGCAAGGTCGCGCTGCATGTTCACGAAGTCGGCCGCGAGGATGCTGGGATTGATCCGCGGAGCGCGAGGAAGCGGGTTGTGCAGGTGCATGTTGTCAGTCTCCCTGTGAGTCGGATGCTGGTCGCTGGATGAGCGCAAGGAACATCGCGTCTGTTCTGTGGCGATGCGGCCACAGCTGCACGTGACCCGAGCCCTCCGCGAGGTCGATCGGGTTGCGCGCGAGACCGGCGACGACCCGTGCGGCGTCGAGCTCCACGTACTCGGGCCGCTCGCGCAGCACCTCCTGCACCACGCCGGTCGTCTCGGCCAGGTGCGGAGAGCAGGTCACGTAGGCTACGATCCCGCCCGGCGCCAGGGCGTCGAGGGCCGCGGAGAGCAGCTGCGTCTGCAGCGGCACGAGCTCGGCGACATCCGCGGGCGACTTCCGCCACCGCGCCTCAGGGCGACGGCGCAGAGCGCCGAGGCCCGTGCACGGCGCATCGACGAGAATGCGATCGAAGGCCCCGGGACGGCCGCTCGCGAACTCGCGGCCGTCCTGCTCGTGCACCACGACTTCGCCGGGCACGGGTCGCAGAGCATTGCGCACCAGACCCGCGCGCGCGGGAACGACCTCATTGGCCTCGAGCGTCACGCCGCTCTCGTGCGCGATCGCGGCGAGCAGGGCCGTCTTCCCGCCGGGGCCCGCGCACAGGTCGAGCCAGCGCTCACCCGCGCGAATCGGGGCGGCCGCCGCCAGCGCGAGGGCCACCAGCTGCGACCCTTCGTCCTGCACGCGGATTCGTCCTCCGCTGCCTGCCACGATGCGGTGCGGATCGCCTCCGGGTGAGGCGAATGCCGTCGCCGCGTAGGGCCGTCGCGGGTCGCCTGGCTCGGCGAGACCTGGCAGCGCGACCAGCGTCACCTCGGGAGAGACGTTGTCCGCATCGAGCAGCGCGTCGAGCTCTGCTGCCCGCTCCTCTGCGGCGAGAGCGCGACGCAGCGCCCTGATCACCCAGACGGGATGCGCGGTCCGCAGCGCGAGGCGCTCGTCATCGGAGCGGGCCCCGGACTCGATGATCTCCTGCCAGCGCTCGGCGCCCTCACGGGAGATCCGGCGCAGCACGGCGTTCGCGAAGCTCGAGGCGCCGCGGCCCTGCGCCGCCGCCACGAGGTTCACGGACTCGTTCACCGCGGCGTGCGGCGCGACGCGGGTCGCCAGCAGCTGATGTGCGCCGAGACGCAGAGCATCGAGGACGGCAGGATCTATGTCGGAGGCCGGTCGATCGGCGGCCGCGGCGATGATGGCGTCATAGGTGCCGCGGCGGCGCAGAGTGCCGTAGGTCAGCTCGGTCGCGAGCGCCGCGTCCTGCGGGTCGAGCCCCGCTTCTGCGATGACGGCCGGCAGCATCAGGTTCGCGTACGCGTCTGAGGCCGAGACAGCCCTCAGCACGTCGTAGGCGGCCTTCCTGGCCGGCTGCACAGTGCGCTCGGGGCGGGAGTGACCGGAACGAGGCGGACCCTGCCGACGGCCTCCGCGCTGCGAGCCGGTCATGCGCCCGCTCGCAGACCCTCGGGAGCACGCTGCCCGCGCCACCAGTCGACGGCGCTCATCGCTCCCTTGCCTGCGGGCTGCACGCGGGTGACGGCGAGGGGCCGCGTCGCGGTGCCGAACAGCAGGGCGTTCTTCGTGGCGGCGATCTCGCCCGGTTCGCGCGGGTCCTCGGTGCTCGGCGACGCCTCCAGAACCTTGACTCGCACGCCGTCGATCGTCGTGTGGGCTCCAGGTTCCGGGGTGACTCCCCGGAATCGCGCGAACACCTGCTCGACCGGCTGGTGCCAGTCGAGCAGACCGTCCTCCAGCGTGAGCTTGGGGGCGAGCGTGGGCTCTCCTGTCTGCGGGATCGCGCGCGCGGTGCCGTCTGCGATCGCGGCGACGACCTCCGCGGTGAGCTGCGCTCCGTCGACCGCAAGGGTCTCGAGCGCGGCATCCGCCGTCGCGTCCTCGGCCACGTCGACGACGCGCATCGCGAACACGTCGCCGGCGTCGAGCGCGGGCACGAGCTGGAACACGCTCGCTCCCAGCTCGGCGTCGCCGGCGATCAGGGCGCGCTGCACGGGAGCCGCACCCCGCCACTGCGGCAGAAGCGAGAAGTGCAGATTGATCCAGCCGTGTGCGGGCGCCGACAGCAGGGGCTCGCGGACCAGGCCCCCGTACGCGACGATGACGCCGAGTTCGGCGTGCAGGGCCGTGACAGCCGCAGTCGCCTCGTCGTCGAGCCGCGCGGCCTTGATGATCGGGAGGCCGAGCTCCTCGGCGACCTGAGCGACGGGCGACGGCGTGAGCACGCGCCTGCGACCGAGTGGCGCATCAGGACGGGTCACGACCGCGGCGACATCGTGTTCGGCCGCGAGCCGGCGAAGAGTGGGGACGGCAGCCATTGGCGTGCCGGCGAAGACGAGGCGCATGAAGGTTCTCCGGAAGGGATCAGAGTTCTGGATCGAGGATATCGAGGCGCACTGTGAGCGCTATGCGTGCTGTGCGGCCCTTGCCTCGTCGGGCGGCGACCGCCTCGGCGACGACCGCTGCCCTGAGGGCGGCCGCGACGCGGGTTCCGGCGCCGTACTCGAAGCGCACCAGGGCTCGGACCCGCGCAGGCACGTCGTCGGATTCGACGGGGACAGGTCCGAGAACGGCGTCTCTCGGCAGCCCGATCTCGGTGAGTCCGTCAAGCGCACGCGCGACCGCGGCCTGAGTCCCCTCGACGAGGGCGACGCGAGCGGCCGGCGGCATGTGCAGCGGGGCGCGCTCGGCCAGTTCTGCGCGGGCGTACGACGAGTGGTTCCACGTCGCGAGAGCTCGGGCGACGCCGCCGTCGACCCCGACGAGGTGCACGGGCGCACCGGGAGCGGCGAGAGCGGCCGCATTCGACCACCATCGCAGGCACGACTCGCCGATGCGCAGATCCGGGGCCTGCAGCATCCGCGGGCCGTCGAGCAACACCACCGCGCGATAGCCGCCCTCCGCCAGCGGCTCCGCACCCCGCGTGGCGACGACCAGGGCCGGCTTGTCCGCCACGCGCTCGACAGGATGCGCGCTGTCGGCGACGATCACCCGCACGCCGGGGAACGCCCGCCCGAGCTCATCTGCCGTGCGCTCGCTCCCTGAGGAGGCCAGCCGCAGCTGCGTCGACGAGCAAGAGGTGCAGGCCCATGCCCGCGCGCCCCGGCCGCACCATCCGCACACCGGCACGGCACCGCGGTGCTTCGCCCCCAGCGGACCGCCGCACTGTGCGCAGCGCGCGGGCGTACGGCACTCGGCGCACACGAGGGAGGGTGCGAATCCCGGGCGCGACACCTGTACAAGGACCGGGCCTTCGCCCGCCGCGTTCCGGGCGGAGAGGAACGCGGAAGACGGCATCCGCTGCGCTGTCGGCTGATCCATCTCCTGGGGCGTGCTGAGCACCACACGCGGGAGCACACGCCGGGCAGCCCTCACGTCGACGAGCCAGCCGTGAGCGACCAGCCGCTCGACGTCGGTGGTCCGGGTGTGACCGACGTACAGCAGAGCCGACCCCTCCTGCTCCTGCCGCAGCAGCGCCACGTCGCGAGCGTTGACGTAAGGGGCGAGCTGTTCGCCCAGCAGAGGATCGCCGTCATCCCAGATCGCCACGAGACCGGCGCGCACCGGCGCATACACGGCCGATCTGTTGCCGACGACGATGCACGGGGCGTCCTCAAGACTGCGCAGGAACGAGCGGTAGCGCTCCGGATTCGTCTGACGCGAGTCGAACCGTGCGATCGCCTCGGCGGGCAGGAGCTCCTCGAGCGCCGCGAGCAGACGGTCGAGATCTCGATGATCGGGCACCACGAGAACCGTGGACTCCCCCGCCGCGAGCATGCGCGTGGCGGAGGCGGCGAGGATCGCCGCCCAGCCCTGCACGTCGCCGTGCAGCAGCGGGATCGCCTCCACCGCAGCTCTGCCGTGCTCTGCGAGAACGGCTTCGAGCCCCTCGTAGGCGTCGACGACCTCGCGAGCCTTCATCTGGGCGGCGGGCGAAGGCTCGACGGGCGCGGAGTCCGCTGTCCACGCCTTCTCGACGCGCACCTGTCGCTTGGGGATGACCAGTCGCAGCACGTCTGATGCCGAGCCCGCCGCACGGTCGGCCACCCGTCGTGCGAGTCGATGCAGCCGCTCCGGCAGGACGCACACGTCGGACACCACGCTGTCGACCTCCGACAGCGGCCGATCCGCGTCGTCCTCGGAGTCGATCTCGACCACGTAGCCGTCGACCACGCGCCCCGCGCTGCGCAACGGCACCTTCACGCGAACGCCCAGCGGCACGTCGCCGAGTTCCGGGGGCAGGGCGTAGTCGAACAGCCGGTCGAGCTGCGGCAGCGGCGAGTCGAGGAGCACGCGCGCGATGCGCCGGCTCTCGTTCTCCATCAGAGTCCGGCGGCGCGCCGGAGCTCTTCGGCGCGGTCGGTGCGCTCCCAGGTGAAGTCGGGCAGGTCACGGCCGAAGTGCCCGTACGCTGCGGTCTGCGCGTAGATCGGGCGCAGCAGGTCGAGCTGTTCGATGATCGCCTGCGGGCGCAGATCGAAGACGTCGGTGATGGCGCGCGTGATCTTCTCGTCGGACACCTTGCCGGTGCCGAAGGTCTCGACGTAGAGCCCGACGGGCCGGGCGACCCCGATCGCGTACGCGACCTGGACCTCGAGCCGCTCCGCGAGGCCCGCCGCCACGGCGTTCTTCGCCACCCAGCGCATCGCGTAGGCGCCTGAGCGGTCGACCTTCGACGGGTCCTTGCCGCTGAAGGCGCCGCCGCCGTGACGGGCCGCCCCGCCGTATGTGTCGATGATGATCTTGCGTCCGGTGAGCCCGGCGTCGCCCTTCGGGCCGCCCGTCACGAAGGGACCGGCGGGGTTGATGTAGAACGTGACGTCGTCGAGATCGAGTCCGGTCGTGGCGAGCACAGGTTCGATCACGTGTTCGCGCACGAGCTCCTTGAGCTCGTCCTGCGAGATGTCGGGGTGATGCTGGGTCGAGAGCACGACCGCATCGACGGTCTTCGGGGTGAAGCCGTCGTAGCCGAGGGTGACCTGGGTCTTGCCGTCGGGGCGAAGGAAGGGCAGCGCGCCCGAGCGGCGCACCTCGGTGAGGCGCTCGGCCAGACGATGCGCGGTCCACGCGGCCATCGGCATGAGCTGAGGCGTCTCGTCCGTCGCGAAGCCGAACATGATGCCCTGATCGCCGGCGCCGAGCCCGTCGAGCGGATCGGTCGAGGTGCCGTCGCGGTGCTCCTGAGCGTTGTCGACCCCGCTCGCGATGTCGCCTGACTGTTCGCCGACCGAGATGCTCACGCCGCACGACGAGCCGTCGAAGCCGGTGTCGCTCGACGTGTAGCCGATGCCGTTGACCACGTCGCGCACGATCGTGGGGATGTCGACGTACGCCTCGGTGCGGATCTCTCCCGCGACGTGCACGAGTCCGGTCGTGACGAGCGTCTCGACCGCGACGCGCGAACCTGGGTCTTTCGCGATGAGTCCGTCGAGGATGCTGTCGGAGATCTGATCGCAGATCTTGTCAGGATGCCCCTCGGTGACGGACTCGGACGTGAACAGACGCAGCGCGCTCATCAGGGCTCCAGAACGGGATCGGAAAGGGGTCGCATACATAGTGAACCGCACCTCCGACAGTGCGAGAGGTGCGGTTCACGAATATCACTCTGCGTGACGAAGGCGGAGCTTGTCCTCGTTGATCTCGTGGAGCGCGATCGTGAGCGGCTTGTCCTCGACGGACGAGTCGACGAGCGGGCCGACGTTATCGAACAGGTTGCCCTCGTGCAGGTCGGAGTAGTAGTCGTTGATCTGACGTGCGCGCTTGGCCGCATAGATCACGAGCTCGTACTTGGAGTCGACGCGGTCGAGCAGGTTGTCGATGGGGGGATCGATGATGCCCTTGTTGTGGTGTCCGGCCATGGTGGGACCTCCTGATCAGGCGACGGATGCGTCGCGAAGACGGTGCAATGGGCGCGCGACCCTTCGATGAACTCGGGTCAAGACGTGTCAGCGCGCAGAGCCTAGAGACAATTCTACGACCTCTGCGGCGGCCGTGGCGACGTCCTCGTTCACGATGAGGTGATCGAACTCGTTCTGGGCGGCCAGTTCGACCTTCGCCGTCTTGAGCCGGCGGGTCCGCTCCTCGGCGTTCTCGGTGCCTCGCCCGACCAGGCGCTGCACGAGTTCGTCCCACGTCGGAGGCAGCAGGAAGATCAGCGTGGCCGCAGGTTCCGCACGTCGCACCTGGCGGGCGCCCTGAAGGTCGATCTCGAGCAGAACCGTCTTTCCCGCGGCCAGGGCCGCGTCGATCGGCGCACGCGGGGTGCCGTAGCGGGACTTGTTATGCACCACGGCGTATTCGAGCAGCTCGCCGTCGGCGATCAGCCGGTCGAACTCCGCGTCGTCCACGAAGTAGTAGTGCACCCCGTCGATCTCCCCAGGACGCGGAGCGCGCGTGGTCGCGGACACCGAAAGGTGGATCTCCGGGTTGTGCTCGCGGATGTACGCCGCGACGGTGCCCTTGCCCACCGCTGTCGGGCCCGCCAGGACAAGCAGCCGGCTGCGGGCGCCGCGCGGCTCGAGTACGGGGAAGCGACTGTCGAGCCAGCCGCGGAGCACGCCGCGCTGGCGCACACCGAGGCCACCCAGGCGCTTGACCGGCGAGATCTGCAGCTCGGCGAGGATCCGGTCGCGCTTGCCTGCACCGATCGCGGGCAGAGCCAGCAGGAAGTCGGTGATGCGCATCGATCCCTCGACCGAATCCGCGTCTGCGGTCGCACGCTCGAGCACCTTCTGCGGAGTGACGACGCGCATCGTGAGGTCGCGCTTCAGCGCCGCCCTGGCGCGTCGACGCTCGACGGCGCGCCGAGCGGCCGCTGCGCGGTCGACCTCTGGTACAGAACGATTCTCAGCCATGCTGCAGAACCTCCCGGTAGGCCGCTGCTGCCGCATCGATCGCATCCGCGATCCCTGCGGCACCCGATGCGAGGATGCTGCGGCTTTCGCTCGCGAACACCTGAGCCGCCGCCTGGCCGTATCGCACACGCAGATCAGCGGGTCCCGCACCCTGGGTTCCGAATCCGGGGCCGAGGATCGGCGCGGGGGGAGAGAACGGCGCGATGCCTGCATCCGCCCAGTCCACGGTCGCACCCACGACGAAGCCGTGGCTGCCCCACTCCCCCTCCGCGGTCGCGGCCGCATTGCGCGCCGAGACCTCGGCGATGACGGATGCCGACACCGTGTCACCGGAAGCGGTGCGGGCACGCTGCACGCCGGCCGCCTCTGGATTGCTCGTCGCGGCGAGGACGAACGTGCCCTTGCCGTGGCGCTCGGCGAGCTCGAACGTCCCGCCGAGCACTCCGACGCCCAGGTACGGACTCACGGTCAGCGCATCGGCCTCGAGCGGTGAGCCTGGCATGAACCACGCGGCGGCATACGCGTCCATCGTGGTGCCGATGTCGCCGCGCTTCGCATCGGCGATCACGAGCAGGCCCGCCGTGCGGGCGGCCGCGATCACCTCTTCGAGGGCCGCGAACCCGGCCGAGCCGAAGCGCTCGAAGAACGAGACCTGCGGCTTGACAGCGCCCACGCGTCCCGCAGCGGCTTCCACCGTCCTCAATCCGAACTCGCGAACGCCGTCGCCGCTCTGCGGCAGGCCCCAGGCGTCGAGCAGCGCCGCGTGAGGGTCGATGCCGACGCACAGCGGTCCGTGCGCCTCGAGCGCAGCACGCGCGCGCTCTCCGAAGTTCATGCTCACACCATCGCCTTCCGGTCCTGCGCGTACTCCTGCAGGCTGCGCACCTGGAAGCCCTCGTGCGCCGCATCCATTCCGCTCACCGCGGCGCCGAGCACGGCCATCGTGGTGAACAGCGCCTTGTCGGCCGCGACCGCCGCCGCGCGGATCTCGTAGCCGTCTGCACGCGTCGCGCCGCCCGACGGCGTGTTCACGACGATGTCGATCGCGCCCTCGTTGATGAGGTCGACGACGTTCTTCGCGCCCGATTCCTGCGTCTCGCTGTACTTCTCGACCACCGTCACCGCGATGCCGTTGCGCGAGAGGATCTCGGCCGTGCCCTCGGTGGCGACGATCGTGAAGCCGAGCTGCTGCAGGCGATGCGCCGGCAGGATCACCGCGCGCTTGTCCGAGTCGGCCACCGAGATGAACACCGTCCCCGAGGTCGGCATGCCGCCGTAGGCCGCCGCCTGGCTCTTGGCGAACGCGGTCGGGAAGTCGCGGTCGATGCCCATGACCTCACCGGTCGAGCGCATCTCCGGGCCGAGGATCGAGTCGACGGTCTTGCCCTCGGCGGTGCGGAACCGCTTGAACGGCAGCACCGCCTCCTTGACCGAGACGGGCGAGCCGAGCGGCACGCGCGATCCGTCCTGCTCGGGCAGCATTCCCTCGGCACGCAGCTCGGCGATCGTGCTTCCGGCCATGATGCGGCTGGCTGCCTTCGCCATCGGGATGCCCAGGGCCTTCGAGACGAACGGCACCGTGCGGCTCGCACGCGGGTTGGCCTCGATCACGTAGAGCACGCCGGCACTGATCGCGAACTGCACGTTCAGCAGGCCGCGCACACCCACGCCCTTCGCGATGGCGAGGGTCGCCTCGCGAACGCGATCGACGTCGGTGCGGCCGAGCGAGACCGGCGGCAGGGTGCAGCTGGAGTCGCCGGAGTGGATGCCGGCCTCCTCGAGGTGCTCCATGACTCCGCCGATGAACAGGTCGGTCCCGTCGTAGAGCGCGTCGACGTCGAGCTCGATCGCGTCGTCGAGGAAGCGGTCGACGAGGAGCGGCTTGCCCTCCTCGATGATGACCTCACCGGCGGTGCGCACGAAGTAGTCGCGCAGCGCATCCGTGCTGTAGACGATCTCCATACCGCGACCGCCGAGCACGAAGCTCGGACGCACGAGAACGGGATAGCCGATCTCCTCGGCGATGCGCACCGCGCCGTCGACGTCGATCGCCGTGCCGTTGCGAGGCGCGAGCAGACCGGCCCTGTCGAGAAGCTGCGAGAACAGCTCGCGCTCTTCGGCGAGGTCGATCGCCGCCGGGCTGGTGCCCAGCACGGTGTACCCCGCGGCCTCGATGCCCTTGGCGAGGCCCAGTGGAGTCTGTCCGCCGAGCTGGCAGACGACGCCGAGGATCGTGCCGCTGGCAGCTTCCGCGTCGAGGACCTCGAGCACGTCCTCGAGCGTCAGCGGCTCGAAGTACAGGCGGTCCGAGGTGTCGTAGTCGGTCGACACGGTCTCCGGGTTGCAGTTGACCATGACGGTCTCGAAACCGGCATCCGACAGGGCGAACGACGCGTGCACGCACGAGTAGTCGAACTCGACACCCTGGCCGATGCGGTTCGGGCCCGAGCCGATGATGACCACCTTGGTGCGCTCCGACGGCGCGACCTCGGTCTCGAAGTCGTAGCTCGAGTAGTGGTACGGGGTGAGAGCGGGGAACTCGCCGGCGCAGGTGTCGACCGTCTTGTAGACCGGGCGGATGCCGAGGCCGTGGCGGAGGCCGCGCACCTCCTGCTCGGAGATGCCGCGGATCTCGGCGAGTTGCGCGTCGGAGAAGCCGTGCTCCTTGGCGTAGCGGATCGTGTCGGCGTCGAGCTCGGCCGCGGTGCGGACGGTCTCGGCGACCTCGTTGATCAGCACGATCTGGTCGAGGAACCAGGGGTCGATGGCCGTCGCCTCGAACGCCTGCTCGACCGTGGCGCCCTTGCGCAGCGCCTGCTGCAGCGTGACGATCCGGCCGTCCGTGGGCACCTTGGAGATCTCGAGGAGCTCGTCGACCGAGCGGTCCTCCGCGCCCCAGTGGAAGCTCGATCCGCGCTTCTCCAGCGAGCGGAGGGCCTTCTGCAGGGCTGTGGCGTAGTTACGGCCGATCGCCATCGCCTCACCGACCGACTTCATGGTCGTGGTCAGCGTCGCGTCCGCCGCCGGGAACTTCTCGAACGCGAACCGCGGCACCTTGACCACGACGTAGTCGAGCGTGGGCTCGAAGCTCGCCGGTGTGACGCCCGTGATGTCGTTCGGGATCTCATCGAGGCGATAGCCGAGTGCGAGCTTGGCGGCGAGCTTTGCGATCGGGAACCCGGTCGCCTTGGAGGCGAGGGCGCTCGAACGCGAGACGCGCGGGTTCATCTCGATCACGATGATGCGGCCGTTGGACGGATCCACCGCGAACTGGATGTTGCAGCCTCCGGTGTCGACGCCGACGGCGCGGATGATGTCGATGCCGATGTCACGCAGCTTCTGGTACTCGCGGTCGGTCAAGGTCAGCGCCGGAGCCACGGTGATGGAGTCGCCGGTGTGCACGCCGACAGGGTCGACGTTCTCGATCGAGCAGACCACGACCGTGTTGTCGGCGGTGTCGCGCATGAGCTCGAGCTCGTACTCCTTCCAGCCGAGGATCGACTCCTCCAGGAGCACCTCGGTCGTCGGCGAGTCGCGAAGTCCGGCGCCGCCGATGCGGCGAAGGTCTTCCTCGTCGTATGCGAAGCCGGAGCCGAGTCCGCCCATCGTGAACGACGGGCGGACGACCAGCGGGTAGCCGAGCTCTGCAGCACCCGCGAGCAGGTCGTCCATGGTGTGGGCGATGATGCTGCGGGCCACGTCTGCGCCCGCGTCGAGCACGAGCTGCTTGAAGATCTGACGGTCCTCGCCCTTCCGGATCGCCTCGACCTTGGCGCCGATGAGCTCGACGCCGTACTTCTCGAGGATGCCGCGCTCGTGCAGGGCCATGGCCGCGTTCAGAGCGGTCTGCCCGCCGAGGGTCGGCAGGATCGCATCGGGCTTCTCCTTGGCGATGATCGTCTCGATCACCTCGGGAGTGATCGGCTCGATGTACGTCGCATCGGCGAAGTCGGGATCGGTCATGATCGTGGCGGGGTTGGAGTTCACCAGGATCACGCGCACGCCCTCTTCACGGAGGACACGGCACGCCTGGGTGCCGGAGTAGTCGAACTCGCAGGCCTGGCCGATGACGATCGGGCCGGAGCCGATGACGAGGACGGAGGAGATGTCGTCGCGCTTGGGCATTACTTGGCGTCCTTCTGGCTGGCGATGACCAGGTCGCGGAACCGGTCGAAGAGGTAGTTGGCGTCGTGGGGGCCTGCGGCCGCCTCCGGGTGGTACTGCACCGAGAACGCGGGGATGTCGAGGGCGCGCAGGCCTTCGACCACCTGGTCGTTGAGGCCCACGTGGCTCACCTCGACCTGGCCGTAGCCGTTCGGGCTCGCGAACGGGCCGTCGAGCGGGGCGTCGACAGCGAAGCCGTGGTTGTGAGAGGTGATCTCGACTCGGCCGGTCGACTTGTCGAGGACAGGCTGGTTGATGCCGCGGTGTCCGAACGTGAGCTTGTAGGTGCTGAGACCCAGGGCGCGGCCGAAGAGCTGGTTCCCGAAGCAGATGCCGAAGTAGGGCAGCTTGGCGTCGAGCACTTCGCGGAGCACCGCCACCTGGGCGCCGGATGCCGAGGGGTCACCGGGTCCGTTCGAGTAGAACACCGCGACCGGGTCGATCGCGGTGATATCCGCGAAGGTCGACGACTGCGGCAGCACGTGCACCTCGAACCCGCGGGCCGCGAGGTTGTCGATCGTGGCCTGCTTGACGCCGAGGTCGAGCACGGCGAGATTGCCGATCTTGTCGCCGATGGCCGTGGTGACGGTCGCGACTTCGACCGAGACCTGCGCCGACAGGTTCTGACCTGCCATCTCGGGCGCCTCGCGGACGATGCG
The DNA here is from genome assembly GCF_000956475.1 of Microbacterium hydrocarbonoxydans. Classification (GTDB taxonomy): domain Bacteria; phylum Actinomycetota; class Actinomycetes; order Actinomycetales; family Microbacteriaceae; genus Microbacterium; species Microbacterium hydrocarbonoxydans_A. The sequence goes on along the minus strand of NZ_JYJB01000010.1, from coordinate 453,052 downwards.
CAGCTGCTCGTCCGCGTCGAGCGCCGCAGCCTCACCGGAGAAGATGCCTCCGCGCATGGAACCGGCCGAGCGGATGTGCCTCGTGATGGAGCGGGTGTCGATGCCGCTGATGCCGACGATGCCGTCCTGCACGAGGATCTCGTCGAGCGACGCGTTCGCGCGCCAGTTCGACACGACGCGCGAGGGGTCGCGGACGATGTAGCCGGCCACCCAGATGCGGCGCGACTCGGGGTCTTCGTCGTTCATGCCGGTGTTGCCGATGTGCGGCGCCGTCTGCAGCACGATCTGACCGGCGTACGAGGGGTCGGTGAGGGTCTCCTGGTAGCCGGACATGCCCGTGGCGAAGACCACCTCGCCGAGGGTCGTGCCGAGGGCGCCGTAGGCGCGGCCGACATGGCGGGTTCCGTCCTCCAGGACGAGGACTGCCTTATCGAAGGTCATGACGTGGCTCCTGTGTCGTCGGCGGCGGGTACGAGCCGCCGCAGTTCTGCGATGAAGTTCTTCGGGTCGCCGTCGGCGATCCGGATGTACGAGTCGACCACCGTGTCGTCGGAGGCGCTCCACGCGATGCGCACGAGTCCACCGGGCTCCACGACCTTGCCGATCGTGACCGTCGCCCGGTCGACGCCGAGCAGGCGAGACGATGCGAGGAACACGGTGGGTGCCCCGTCGAGGCACAGTGCGAGGCCCCGGTCGGTCACGGCGGCCTCTCCCCTGGCCCGGTAGGCGAGCGGCGAGATGGTCAGTCGCTCGAGCGGCTGCTCGTGCTTGGTCGTCGACACGTAGAGCACTTCGTGCCTGGCGACGACCTCCGCATGCTCCGGCACTCCGAGCGGCGCGGTCAGCCCCGAGTCGCGGCGCATGCGGGCCCGCCAGGCGAGGAGCATCGCGAGCAGCACGACGGCTGCCAGCGCGATCATGGCTCCGATCGCGAGTTCGCGCGTCACTTCGACCCGCTCCGATCACCGAGCTCGGCGACGACCGCACCGCCATCGACCGTCAGCACACCGCCGTGCAGCGTGTACTCCACCCGCCCGGGCAGTTCGCGACCGAGGTACGGCGAGTTCACGCTGCGTCCGTGCAGATCGGCTGCTGTGAAGACCCCCGCCGCAGAGGCGTCGTACAGCGCGATGTGGGCCGCCCGGCCCACCTCGAGCGGCGTGCCGTGCCCCGAGAGGCGTCCGATGCGCGCGGGTGCCGCGCTCATGACCCTGGCCACGTCGTCCCAGCCGATGAGCCCGGTCTGCACCATCGACTGGTGCACGACCCGCAGCGCGCTCTCGAGCCCGACCATGCCGTTCGCCGCTGCCTGCCACTCGCACGCCTTGTGCTCGCTGGGGTGCGGGGCGTGGTCGGTGGCGACGATGTCGATCGTGCCGTCCGCAAGCCCCTCGCGCACGGCCAGCACGTCCTCTTCGCGGCGCAGCGGCGGGTTGACCTTGTAGCGCGCGTCGTAGCCGCGCACGAGCTCGTCGGTCAGGAGCAGGTGATGCGGCGTCACCTCCGCCGTGACGTCGATGCCGCGCTTCTTCGCCCACCGGATGATGTCGACCGATCCTGCGGTGGACAGGTGGCAGACGTGCAGGCGCGAGCCCACATGCTCGGCCAGCAGCACATCCCTGGCGATGATCGACTCCTCGGCGACCGCGGGCCAGCCGGCGAGGCCGAGCTCGGCGGAGACGGTGCCCTCGTTCATCTGCGCGCCCTCGGTGAGGCGCGGGTCCTGAGCGTGCTGGGCGATGACTCCGCCGAAGGACTTCACGTACTCGAGCGCGCGTCGCATGATCAGCGGGTCGAAGACGCAGAAGCCGTCGTCGCTGAAGACGCGCACCTGAGCACGGGAGGTGGCCATGGCCCCCAGCTCGGCGAGGCGCTCGCCCTTCTGACCGACCGTGACGGCCCCGATGGGCTGCACCGTGGCGTACCCCGCTGCCTCTCCGAGGGCGAGCTCCTGCTCGACGACTCCTGCGGTGTCGGCCACGGGCGAGGTGTTCGGCATCGCGAAGACCGCGGTGAATCCGCCCGCCGCCGCCGCCTTCGTCCCGGTGAGGATCGTCTCCGACGCCTCGTAGCCGGGCTCGCGCAGATGCGTGTGCAGGTCGACGAGCCCGGGAAGCGCCACCAGGCCGTCCGCGTCGATGACGCGGGCGCCTGCGCGGCTGAGACCGGAGCCGATCTCGGCGATCACGCCGTCCTCCACGATGATGTCGGCGCTCTCGGCGCCGAGAAGCTGTGCGCCGGTGATGACGAGGGTCTCGCTCACTGGTCTCCCCCTCGTTCGTCGTCTCGTTCTCCTGCAAGGAGCAGGTACAGCACCGCCATGCGGATGGACACCCCGTTCGCGACCTGCTCGAGCACGGTCGAGCGTGCGGAGTCGGCGGCTTCGGAGGATATCTCCAGGCCCCGGTTCATGGGCCCAGGGTGCATCACAATGCTACCGTCCGGCAGCCCGTCGACGCGCAATGCGTCAAGGCCCCACAGCCTGGAATACTCCCGCTCAGTGGGGAAATACGCGGCATTCATGCGCTCCAGCTGGATGCGGAGCATCATGACGGCGTCCGGTCCCTGTGCGAGGGCCTGGTCGAGGTCGAAGAGCACCTGCACAGGCCACAGCGACACGTTCTGAGGAACGAGCGTGGGCGGCGAGACGAGCGTGACCTCCGCACCGAGCGTCGTGAGCAGCCACACGTTCGAGCGCGCGACGCGCGAGTGCAGCACGTCCCCGACGATCACGACTTTGAGCCCGCTGAGGTCACGCCCGCGGCTGTCGGCTCCGAACCGGCGCTTGCGGATCGTGAACGCATCGAGCAGCGCCTGTGTGGGGTGCTCGTGGGTGCCGTCTCCCGCGTTCACGACGCCGGCGGAGATCCAGCCGCTCGTCGCGAGGGTCTGCGGGGCGCCGGATGACGGATGCCGCACCACGACGGCATCCGCTCCGATGGCCTCGAGGGTCTGCGCCGTGTCCTTCAGGCTCTCGCCCTTGGAGACGCTCGAGCCCTTGGCCGCGAAGTTGATGACATCGGCAGAGAGACGCTTCGCCGCGGCCTCGAAGGAGATGCGCGTGCGGGTCGAGTCTTCGAAGAACAGGTTGACGACGGTCTTGCCGCGAAGCGTCGGAAGCTTCTTGACCTCGCGCGACTGCGTGTCCGACATGTCCTCGGCGATGTCGAGGATGCGCAGCGCTGTCGCCCTGTCGAGGTTCTTGGTGTCGAGAAGGTGCCTCATGCTTCGATCGTCACCCCTTCGGCGCCGTCGTTCTCGAGCAGGCGCACGTTGACGCGCTCGCTGCGCGCCGAGGGGATGTTCTTGCCGATGAAGTCGGGCCGGATCGGGAGCTCCCGGTGACCCCGGTCGATCAGGATCGCGAGACGCACGATCGCAGGACGGCCGATCGACTGCAGCGCGTCGAGGGCTGCACGGATGCTGCGACCCGAGAACAGCACGTCATCGACGAGCACGACGGTCTTGCCGTCGATCCCGCCGGCGGGGATGTCCGTGGGGTGCGGCGAGCGGGTCGGATGCTTGGCCAGATCGTCACGGAAGAGCGTGACGTCGAGCGCACCCGAGGTCACGGGTGTCTGCGCGATCTCGCTGATCAGTGCGGCCAGGCGGTGGGCGAGAGTGACGCCGCGGGTCGGAATGCCCAGCAGGACGAGGTTCTCAGCCCCTCGATTCGATTCGAGGATCTCGTGCGCGATACGGGTCAGCGCGCGCGCCACGTCGGCTTCGTGCAGCACAGTACGTGCGCTCATCAGCCGCTCCCTTCTCCGCCTCTCTGGACGGTGTTAAAGGTTGCTTCGGTGTGTCGAGTCTACAGGCTCGGACGGGCAGCCCTCACGGCGTCGGCTGAAGATCCTCGTCGGAGACCCGGCCGGTCTCGATGATCCGGGACGACCGGATCGGGTGACCGGAGGTCGAGAGGCAGCGGCCGGTCTTGAGGTCCCACTTCCAGTCGTGCATGCTGCAGGTCAGGATGCCGTCGTCGTCGACCTTGCCGGTCTTGGTCAGGTCGGCGCGCAGGTGGGGGCAGCGCCGCTGCACGACCCAGTCGCCGATCTCCGCGTCTTCGGTCTGATCGGTCTGCTCCTGGTACCAGTTCTCGACGTACTCGATGCGGTCGACCGAGAGGCACTTGAGGAACGTCGTGAGGAACTCGTTGAACTTGCCGCTGCGACCGACGGAGAACTGCATGGAGAGGAAGATCGAGTTCGACCAGTCGATCTCGTGGTCTCGGATGTTCGTCGACACCAGATCCGCAGGAATCGTGTACCAGTAGACGCACTCCTCCCCCGCGTACTCGCGCACCTTCGCGCGGGGGAAATCGACCACCATGTCCAGGTCGCCGATCCTGAAGCGCACGCAGCCGCCCACTCCGAGACGGATCGTGCGCGACTTCTTGAGCAGCGGCTCCCACCACTCCTTGATCGCGGCGAGGATCTCCTGCGGGGGCAGGGGTTCTGCTCGAGAGGCGATCTCATCGGAGATCTCCTGCTGCCGGCTCGCGCGCTGCTCCTCGAGGTAGTCCCACTTCTCATCGAAGATGTGGGCGATCTCGGCATCCGTGTAGAGCGTCTGCTCGGTGGTGACCTCGCCGCCGTCGACCGTGACCACGGTGCCGGGGACGAAGAGCTGTCCGTCGTACTGCGGCGCGAGCTCCTTCATGTGGGCGAGGAACTGCTTCTGGTCCGTGAAGATCGATTCGCCGTTGCGGCCGATGCCGTTGAAGTCGAACAGGTCGTCGCGGAGGAACATCGGCGGCCCCGCCATCGGGAAGACGTGCGGGGCATCGACCTTCTCGATGTAGTACATCGCGCGCTTGTTCTGCGCATCGCGCTTCAGCTGCGCGAAGTTCTGCTTGGCGTCGAGCGGCAGGTCGTAGACCATCGGCCACCAGATCGCGCCGGAGACCTGTGTGAAGTACGCGTCGGGCTTGCCGAAGTGCATGAGCTTGTCGAGATCGAGCGGGTGCGAGTCGTTCTGATTGAGCACAGAGCCGGTGCCGTCGTCGACGCTGAGCGAGGAGTCTCCGATCGGGCCGTCGCTGGGGGCGCGAAGCGGTGTGATCATGAGCTTCAGCTCGCCGCGCTGGATGATCTCGCCGGCCGGAGCGTAGGTGATGTTGGTGTAGCCGAGGGCGCGGATGTCCTGCTCGAGATCATCGGTCGGGTACTCGGGAAGCAGCACCTCGATGTCTTTGCGGATGTAGCGCTCGAGCAGTCTCGGATCGAAATGGTCGCGGTGCCGGTGCGAGATGTAGAGGAAGTCCGCCTCTCGCCCGAACCGCTCCCAGTCCAGGCCCCTGTTGTCAGGGAACGGGAACCACGAGCCGAAGAAAGACGGACCGAGCACGGGGTCGCAGATGATGTTGCCACCGACCGTCTCGATGAACATTCCCGCGTGGCCGAGTCCCGTGATCCGCATTGCATTCCTCTCGAAGTGGACTCATCGAGTCTACCGGCGGCCCTCTGGACACCGCCGGAGAACGGCCGTGACAATCGCCGTTGCGCACTCGTTACGCAACGGCGATCCGTTCGTGACCGTTCTCACGGCGGCCTTGCGGAGTACGGCCAATAGCCTGCCGGGATGAACAAGACACCGAGGGTCCTGGCACTACTCGTCGTCGCCGGAGCAGCGGCACTCGGCCTCGCCGGATGCGCCGGTCTCGGCGCCTCATCGGGCGGAGGCGCCGACAGCGCGGCGCAGGCGCCGGCGCCGGAGGCGGCGACCGACGAGACCGCACCGGATGCCGCGGTCGTGATCACCGGCCGCATCACGATCGAGACCGAGGACCCGATAGATGCGGCGGCCGAGGCGACCTCGATCGTGACGGATGCCGGTGGCCGTGTGAGCGGCCGAAGCGAGCATGCGGCGGAGGATGGAGGTCAGGCTTCGGCCGAGCTCACGTTGCGGATCCCCGCTGACGGACTCGAAGATGTGCGCTCTGCGCTCGCGGGACTCGGCACGGTGAAGGACACGAGCATGGAGTCGGTCGAGGTCGGCGGCACGCAGCGTGATCTCGAAGCCAGGATGACGACGCTGCGCACGGCTATCGCCCGGTACAACGAGTGGCTGGCCACAGCATCCGCGACGTCCGATCTGATCGAGCTGGAGTCCGAGATCTCCGAGCGGCAGACCGAGCTGGAGGGTCTGGAGGCGCAGGCGAGGGCGCTCGACGACCAGATCGCGATGTCGACCGTGACTCTCAGCCTCTTGTCCGAGTACGTGCCGCCGAAGACCGCCCCCTCCGACTTCGGCGAGGCTCTGGCTGTGGGCTGGAGCGGATTCATAGGGTTCTGGGGCTCCGTGGTCATCGCGCTGGGCGTGATGCTGCCCTGGCTCGCGACGATCGGGGCGATCACGGCGTTCGTGATCTGGGTCTCGATCAGAGCCCGCAGGCGACTCCCGTCTCGACCGGCCGCATCCGGGCTCGACGCGGCGCTGTTCCCCGCCCTGGATACGACCACCCCGCCGACACCTGAGGATGCGCCCGCGCCTCGCTAGTCCTCGAACAGGCCCCGGATGTCCTCTGCGGTCAGCGACTGGGCGAACAGCTCGTCGTCGTCCATCACCGCGGTGAAGAGCCGCGCCTTGCGCTGCTGCAGCTCGAGGACCTTCTCCTCGATCGTCCCCGCCGAGATCATCCGGTAGACGAACACCTGGCTCGTCTGGCCGATGCGGTGGGTGCGGTCGACGGCCTGCGCCTCGGCCGCCGGGTTCCACCAGGGATCGAGAAGGAAGACGTAATCGGCCTCTGTGAGGGTGAGACCGAAACCGCCGGCCTTGAGGCTGATGAGGAACACCGGCTGCTCCCCCGCCTTGAAGCCATCGATCACATCCTGGCGGCGTCGGGTCGAGCCGTCCAGATGCGCGTACGGGATGCCCGCCTGGTCGAGCCGTTGCGCCGCCAGATCGAGGAACGACGTGAACTGGCTGAAGACGAGAGCCCGGTGTCCCTCCGCCTGCAGCTCGACGACGCGCTCGAGCACCGTGTCGAGCTTGCTCGAGCCGATCTCCGCGTCGTTCTCGTCGATCAGTCCCGGCGCGAGGCTCAGCATGCGCAGCAGCGTGAGCGAGCGGAACACGATGAACCGGTTCTTGTCGAGATCGTCGATCAGCCCGAGGACCTTCTGCCGTTCCCGCTGCAGCACCACGTCGTAGAGGGCGCGATGCGCCGGGCTCAGCTCCACCTCGAGCAGCTGCTCCTGCTTGGGCGGAAGATCAGCGGCCACGAGCTCCTTGGTGCGCCGCAGCATGAGCGGACGGATGCGGCGGCGCAGCTGCGCGAGTCGTCGCTGGCGGTACTCGCCGCCCTCTTCGTTCTCGGGAACCTTGCCCTTCTCGATGGGCTGGATGTAGCGGTCGCGGAACTTCCGCGCCGAGGGGAACAGCCCAGGGGCGGCCAGCTTCAGGAGGGACCACAGCTCAGACAGGCTGTTCTCCATGGGCGTGCCCGTCACGGCGTAGGTGACATCGGCCCGGAATGTGGAGATCGCCCGGTGCAGCTTCGTCTTGGGGTTCTTGACGAACTGCGCCTCGTCGAGGATCAGTCCCGCCCATTCGACGGTCGCGAACTCCCTCTCATCGAGGCGGGCGACGGTGTAGGAGCTCACGACGATGTCGGCGGATGCCGCGGCATCCGCCAGTCGGCCCGTCCTCTTTCCGCTCGTGCTCTCGACGAGCGCGACCCGCAGATCGGGCGTGAAGCGCGCAGCCTCCGACCTCCAGGTGCTGAGCACCGAGGTCGGCGCCAGCACGAGGAACGGCCGCTTCTCCCCCGCCTCCCGTGTGTGCTGCACGAAGCTGAGCAGCTGCAGCGTCTTGCCGAGACCCATGTCGTCGGCGAGGATCCCGCCGAGCCGATGCCGCCAGAGAAACGCGAGCCAGTCGAAGCCGGTCTTCTGATACGGACGCAGCTCGGCGACCAGGCCCTGCGGTAGCGCCGTCGGAGGCACCCCCGTGGCCTGGCGCAGCCCGTCGGCCATCGACCGCCAGCTCACCGCCGACTCCGATTCGTCTGCGAGGTCTTCGAACTCCTCCCAGAGATCGGTCTGATAGCGGCTGATGCGCGGTCCGGTCTCCCACTCGTCGAGCTCGCCGGCTTCGTCGATGAGCTCGCGAAGCCGGTCGAGAGCGGGATGAGCGAGCGAGAAGTAGCTGCCATCGACGAGCAGAAGCTTCTTCTTGCCCTTGCTCAACGCAGTGAACAGCGGGCCGAAGGGGATGCTGCGCCCGTCGATCGTCACGACGATGCCGAGGTCGAACCAGTCGGAGTCGGTGGACTCGAAGGTCGAGACCTTGACCTCGGGGTCGCCGGTGAGCTCGCGATACTCCTTGCGAGTACCCGTGGTCTCGACCACGACGCCGGCGGCTTCGAAAGCGGGCACGACATGCGCGACGAAAGCCGCCGCATCGATGTCGTGGAACGATCCGGATGCGCGGAACCGGGTCTCGCTGTGCTCCTGCCAGACGGCTTCGAGCTCGGCGCGCTTCGCCGCCTCTGCGTCCGCATCGCGGACTGCGGCCCTGCTCCACTCGAACGGGACAGTCCCGAAGCCCCGGTAGTTCCATCGGAACGCGTAGCTGACCACGTCGCCGCGCTCGAAGGCGACCGTGAGCTGGGGTCGCGGCGCCGGCACCTCCGGAAGCTCGACGGGACCGGCGGTGCGCACCGGCACGCTCCGGGCGAGCAGCGGATAGGCATCGGCCACGAACGCCTTCTCCTCTGCAGCCGGAACCTCGATCGCCCGTCGTGCGGAGAGCAGGGTGTGCACGGGGGCCGAGAGCGCATGCTCGACGAGGGTGATCTCCATCGTGCTGCCCCGCAGCGTCGCCGCGTACACGCCGCTGTGACCGATGGGGTGCACCTCGGCCGCGAGCACGGAGCGGCCGTCGATGGAGATCTCGGCCGAGATCTCCAGCGCCCCCGCGTCGTCGCGGGCGATGCTCGCTGTGATCTCGGCGGACTCGGCGAGCCGCACCGAGGCGCTCTTGTGCACGCTGACCAGAGGTATGCCGAGCGCCGCACCCGCACGCAGGTGCGCCCAGAGCAGAGTCGATTCGATCTGGTCCAGAACGAGCCACTCTCCGGCGTTGCCCGAGAGCAGCGAGTCGCGCGAGATGCTCAGCAGATCCCCGAACCATCGGCTCTGCGCGCGGCCGAACTGCGCCGCGTCCCTTCGCACCGTGTCCCACCCGGCGTGGCCCTGGATCCAGGCGCCCGTCTGCCGGCTGCGCATGAGGGGACGAATCGCGAGCTGCAGATCGCCACTCGGCTTCGCGAGGTCGCGTGGAGTGGCCGGGCGCACGGTACGCGGCGCCCAGTGGTTCTCGCCCCGCGGCTCGCGGTGGCGGAGCTCGACGCCCAGGCTCAGCGGCTGGAAGTGCTCGGCGGATGCCGTGGCGGCGAGTGCCCGCCACGAGGGCGCTGCGGGCGCGGGCGCCGGGGCAGGATCTGCGGCGACCTGCACGCTCGATGCTCCCCCGGTCTGCTGGTTGTACTCGTGCACGTTCGATGCGAGCAGGGCTGCGACCACGTGCTTGCACGCCGTGCCGACCGGGCATGTGCACCGCGTCGAGCGCACACGCCTCTTGCCGCTCGAGGAGATGAACGTGACTTCGCTGACGTACTGCGCGCCCGCACTGCCTTTGACGTAGGCCTCGAGTTCCTGGCGGTCCTCGTGCCAGATCAGGTCGAGCACGTTGCCTTCGCGGAAGTACGCGAGCCCGCGCGTGTACCCGCCCGCGTTCGTGATCTGCATCAGATCACGAAGATCTACATGTGGCGCGGGCATGCCGATATCCTTCCCGCTGCATCCGACATCATCGGTGCGGCGCCGAACGAGCGGATATTAGACGGCGCGTGCCACGCGGGCCAGCACGCCGTGCACGAAGGCGCCGGAGTCGTCGGTCGAGAACTCCTTGGCGAGTTCGACTGCCTCGTCGATCGCGACAGCCGTGGGAACCTCGTCGTTGTAGAGGATCTCCCACACGCCGATGCGCAGCAGGGCGCGATCGACCGCCGGCATCCGCTCGAGCTTCCAATCACGACTGTGCGTCGTGATCTGCTCGTCGATCTCATCGCGGTGATCGATGATCCCGTCGACGACCTCGCGCGCATAGAGCCACGAGGCCTCTCTGGCAGGTTCGCTCGCTGCGCGCTTCGCCTCGGCAGCCAGGGTCACCGAGACCTCGTCGCCTCGGACATCTGCCGAGAACAGGATGTCGAGTGCGCGCTTGCGCGCCTTCGTCCGAGCGCCCACGCCTTACTTCTCGCGACCGAGGTAGTCACCCGTGCGGGTGTCGACCTTGACCTTGGTGCCGGTCTCGAGGAACAGCGGAACCTGGATCTCGTAGCCGGTCTCGAGCGTGGCGGGCTTGGTGCCGGCCGAAGAACGGTCGCCCTGCAGGCCGGGCTCGGTGTAGGTCACCTCGAGGATGACGGATGCCGGCAGATCGATGTACAGCGGGTTGCCGTTGTTCAGGGCGATCGTGACCTGCTGGTTCTCGAGGAGGAAGTTCTTGGCGTCGCCGACGGTCGCCGCTCCCACCGTGATCTGGTCGAAGTCGGTCTGGTCCATGAAGACGTAGCCGTCGCCATCGGTGTACAGGTAGGTGTAGTCGCGGCGGTCGACGTTCTCGATCTCGACCTTGGCGCCCGCGTTGAACGTCTTGTCGACGACCTTGCCGGTGAGGACGTTCTTGAGCTTGGTGCGCACGAACGCGCCGCCCTTGCCCGGCTTCACGTGCTGGAACTCGACGACGCTCCAGAGCTGGCCCTCGAGGTTGAGGACGACGCCGTTCTTGATGTCTGCGGTAGATGCCATGCGAAAAGGAGTTCCGTTCGTGAGTCTGCGGGGCTCGATGGAGCCGACAGTCGATTCTACGGGATGAGCGGACCGGCTTCGGAGGAACGACGAAATGCGAGCCCGTCACCCTGCGGATATTCGAAGCTATATTCGAGATAGACTCGGGGCAGATGCCCGCAGACGGCACGACCTGCTCAGGAGCGGTCCTCATCGATCTCTGCGAGCAGATCCTTCAGCGCCTTCTCAATCGAAGCGTGGTCGTACTGGCCGGCACGGCTCTCCCCAGAGATCACCGCGCAGCGGTGCACCTTGCGGAAGTCTCCATACGGGAACTTGCACCGGCCCTTCGTGCCCTCCGTCTCGTCGGTGTCCTCACCGAGGTGCCACTTCGCGAACTCCTCCATACCGTGCTTCTCGATGAACGCGTTCTCGTCATCGGTGCTGGGCGCGTGCTCGCTCCAGTCGTCTCTTTCGTCGTTGATGACTTTCCCGTCGCCGATCATCCGGCGGGCGAACTCGAGTGCTTCCTTGTTCAATCGCACGCTCATGCGTCTCTCCTCTCCGTCGCCGGGAGGCGCCGCGCTCGGCGCACCGGCACGAGGAAATCTAGCTCTCGACGCCTCGGCGAACGACCCCATTGACGCCGATCGATCAACGGCTCATCCTGGAGCCGATCAAGGAGGTGCATCCCATGTTCAGCAGGCCATCCGCGCGGAGGACGACAGGGACGGCGCGCTCGCAGGACCCGACGATGGTGACGAATCAGCCCGCGCTGCGAACGTCTTCAGGTGCGATCTGGATCATCGTCGCCGCGCTGTTCACAGCGGTGAGCCTCGTGCCGCTCATCGCGATCGTGGCGGATGGCAGCCCCGCCGCACCTGTTGCGCTCGTGACAGCATCCCTGCTGGTCGCCGCGCTCGTCGCCATGGTCATCGTGCGTGTGAGCGTTCCCGAAGGCTCGCCCCGTCTGCGCGCTTTGGCAGGCTGCTTCCTCGGCATGGCGCTCGTGGCGCTGATCGGTCTGCTGATCTGCGTCGCGATCGTGTGGGCTCCGCTGACCGGATGAGTCGGCGCTCGGCTCAGAGAAGCTCTGCGAGCTGCCTCACGGCATCCGCGTAGCCGTCCACGCCACGTCCGACGACCCGCACGGCGGCGACGTCGTGCAGGTACGAATGATGCCGGAACCCTTCACGCGCGTACACGTCGGAGATGTGCACCTCGGCGAACGGCAGCCCGACACCGGTCAGCGCGTCGCGCAGCGACACCGACGTGTGCGTGAGTCCGCCAGGGTTGATCACGATGCCCGCGCAGTCCTCGCGGGCCGCGTGGATCGCGTCGATCAGCACGCCCTCGTGGTTGCTCTGGATGGCGCGGATCTCGAAACCTGCGGATGCTGCGGCATCCGCGGTGATCCTCTCGACGTCGGCGAGGGTCGCGGATCCATAGATGCCCGGCTCACGCGTTCCCAGCAGGTTCAGGTTCGGCCCGTTTACGAGCAGGAGGCGGCGAGGATCGCTCACGCCCCGACCTCCTGGTATGCGGCGAACAGCAGCGACTCGTCGGGCGCCTGCAGCACGGTCGGCTTGCCGATCTCGTCGAGCACGATGAAGCGCAGCATGCCGCCCCGGCTCTTCTTGTCGCGCTGCATGGTCGCGAGCAGCTGCGGCCAGGCGCCGGCGCGGTACGAGGTCGGCAGGCCGAGGGATTCGAGGATGCCGCGGTGGCGCTCTGCCGAGGCATCCGACAGGCGTCCTGCCAGCCGCGACAGCTCGGCCGCGTACATCATGCCGACCGAGACCGCCGCCCCGTGCCGCCACTTGTAGCGCTCCGCGTGCTCGATCGCGTGTCCCAGAGTGTGGCCGTAGTTGAGGATCTCGCGCTGACCGGCCTCGCGGAAGTCCTCGGAGACGACCTCCGCCTTCATGCCGACTGCGAGCTCGACAGCGCGGCGGAACTCGGGAGTGGTCGTGTCCACCGCTCGGGCGGGGTCGGCCTCGACGATGTCGAGGATCTCCGGCGCCCAGATGAATCCGGCCTTGACGACCTCTGCGAAGCCCGCGGTCGCCTCATTGGCGCTGAGGCTGCCCAGTTCGTCGAGATCGCCGATCACCGCCCGCGGTGACCAGAACGCCCCGACGAGATTCTTGCCCTCTGCCGTGTTGATTCCGGTCTTGCCGCCGACAGAGGCGTCGACGAGCCCCAGCACCGTGGTCGGAACCTGCACGACCTGAACCCCTCGCAGCCAGGTGGCCGCGACGAAGCCTGCGAGGTCGGTCACCGCTCCCCCGCCGTAGCCGATCACCGCATCGGTACGCGTGAAGTCGGCCTGCCCCATGACCTGCCAGCAGAATGCGGCGACTTCGATGCGCTTGCCCTGCTCCGCGTCCGGCACCTCGGCGAGCAGCACCTCGCGCGGCCCGTTCTCGGTATCGGCGAGAAGTCGCTCACGCAGCTCGGCCGCCCTGGCCGCCAGCGTGGGCGGGTGCACGACGAGCACCTTGCGCACGGTCGGCGCGAGAGCCGCGGACACCTGGTCGAGGATGCCGCGCCCGATCGCGATGTCATAGGGGTCGTTCCCGGTGACGGGGATGGTGGTCGTGCTCATGGCTGTTCTCTCCTCCAGGCCGCGATCTCCTCCGCGATCCGCTGCATCGGGCGGCGGGACGTGTCGAAGGTCACCGTGGCCACTTCGTCGTACAGGTCGCGTCGCTGCGCGAAGATCTCCGTCCATCGCGCGACGGGGTCCTCCCCGGCGAGCAGCGGACGGCCGCTGCCGGTGATGCGCTCCGCGACCGCCTCTGGGCTCACCGTCAGATAGACGACCGGATGCCGTCGCAGCAGCTCCCGCGTTCCGGCATCCGTCACCGCGCCACCGCCGAGCGACACCACGCCGCCCTCGTCGAGGGCGGCGCTGACCGCCTCGCGCTCGAGCTCGCGGAATCGCTCTTCGCCGTGCTCGGCGAAGATGGCCGGGATCGGGCCATGCGCTCGCGCGATCCGCTTGTCGGTGTCGATGAACGCCACGCCGAGCCGTCGGGCCACTCGTCGTCCGACGCTGGTCTTGCCGGCCCCCATGGGGCCGACCAGCACCAGCGTCATCCGATCAGGCGCGCTCGTCATGCGCGATGAGCGCCGCCTCGGATGCCGGAGCGGTGCGCAGCTCGGCCGGGATGGCGTCGAGGTAGCTCTCGAGGTTGCGCCGGGTCTCGCGGATGCTGTCGCCCCCGAACTTCTCGAGCACGGCGTTCGCGAGCTCGATCGCCACCATGGCCTCTGCGACCACGCCGGCTGCGGGCACCGCGCACACGTCCGAGCGCTGGTGGTGGGCCGTGGCGTCCTCTCCGGTCGACACGTCGATCGTGCGCAGAGCGTGCGGAACGGTGGCGATCGGCTTCATTCCCGCGCGGACGCGGAGCACAGTGCCGGTCGACATCCCGCCCTCGGTGCCACCCGCACGGTCGGAGCCGCGCGTGATGCCGTCGCCGGTGGCGAACAGCTCGTCGTGCGCGGCGGAGCCGCGGCGGCGCGTGGTCTCGAAGCCGTCTCCGACCTCGACACCCTTGATCGCCTGGATGCTCATGAGCGCCTGAGCGAGACGCGCGTCGAGGCGCCGGTCCCACTGCACGTGCGAGCCGAGCCCGGGTGGCAGGCCGTAGGCAAGCACCTCGACGATGCCGCCGAGCGTGTCGCCGTCCTTCTTCGCGTCGTCGACCTCGGCGACCATGAGGGCCGAGGTGGAGGGGTCGAAGCAGCGCAGCGGATCGGCGTCGAGCGCGTCGACGTCGTCCGGAGTCGGAACAGGCGACCCGTCGGGAACCTGCACCGGTCCGATCGACAGCGTGTGACTGACCAGGCGGATGCCAAGCTCGCCCAGGAAGGACCGGGCGATCGCGCCGAGGGCGACACGGGCGGCTGTCTCACGGGCGCTCGCACGCTCGAGGATCGGCCGCGCCTCGTCGAAGTCGTACTTCTGCATGCCGACGAGGTCGGCATGCCCCGGCCGCGGGCGGGTCAGCGGGGCGCTGCGGCCGCGGGACTTGTCGGTGAGCTCGACGGGCTCGGGGTTCATGACCTCGATCCACTTCGGCCACTCCGTGTTGCCGATGCGCAAGGCGATCGGGCTGCCCAGGGTCTTGCCGTGGCGGACGCCGCCAGAGATCGTGAGCTCGTCCTGCTCGAACTTCATGCGCGAGCCTCGGCCGTAGCCGAGCTTGCGGCGCTCGAGATCGGCCTGGATGGCCACGGAAGACACCGGGACGCCGGAGGGAAGACCCTCCATGACGGCAATGAGTTCTGGGCCGTGCGATTCGCCGGCCGTGAGCACGCGGAGCATTGCTCTAGTCTCCCACGCGTTCAGGCATTGCTCGTCCCGCGTGACGTCTCAGGCCTGTAGAGCGGCCCGCATCGCCGCGACGACGGCGATCTCGTCGGGCAGCTCAGCCGAGGGGTCGCCGTGCAGGAAGATGCGGATCTGGCGCACGGCCTGGTGCAGCAGCATCCCGAGTCCGGCGATGGCCTCTCCACCGGTCCACGCCATAGCGAGCGCAGACGGCCAGGGCGAGTAGGCGACGTCGAACAGCTTCCCGCCCTCGTCCGAGAGCGGGCGCACGATGCTCTCGTCGAGCACGGTGCCGCCCGGGAGCGACGCGATCGTCAGATCGACCGACGACGCGGGTTCGTCGAACGTCGACACCGTGATCGTGACGCCCAGTCGCTCACCGAGGGCGATCAGCGCCGACGCGCGCTCGGGGCGCCGGGCCCGCACATCGACGCGGGTCGCCCCCATGTCCTTCACCGCCACAAGAGCGGATGCCGCGGTCGCACCGGCGCCGAGCAGGCGCACCTCGCCGACGCCGCTCAGGTCTTTCTCCGCGAGGGCGTCGATGATCCCGCCGACGTCGGTGTTGAAGGCCGCGATCGACGCGCCCAGCAGCAGCGTGTTCGCGACGCCGGTGAGCTCGGCGTGCGCGTCGCGCGAGTCCGCGATCCGGAACGCCTCGTCTTTCAGCGGCATGGTCAGCGACAGACCCCGCCAGGAGTCGTCCAGACCGCGCACGGCGCCGGCGAACTCCGCCTCGGTCACCTGCCGGCGCTCGTACTCCCAGTCGAGTCCCAGCACCTCGTACGCCGCGGCGTGCAGCAGCGGAGACTTCGAATGCGCGATGGGGTCGCCCCACACCGCCAGCCGGGTGCGGCTCATCAGCTGCAGCCGCCGTCAGGATTCGCCTTGCACCACGCGTCCCACTGCTCGATCGCCGCCTGGTGCTCCTCGTAGGTGGTGGAGAACACCGTCTCGCCGGTCTCGAGGTTGACCGTCACGAAGTAGAGCCACGGGCCGTCGGCCGGATGCATCGCGGCATTGATCGCCGCATCGCTCGCACTCGCGATCGGCGTCACCGGAAGACCCGTGTTGACGTAGGTGTTCCACGGATTCGGATCTTCGAGCGCCTCCTTGGAGCTCGATACGACACCCTCGTGGAGCGAGCCGTAGCCGTACTGCGCGGTCGAGTCCATCTGCAGCTTCATGTCGATGTCGAGACGGTTCTGGATGACGCGCGAGACCTTGTCGAAGTCGTCTGTGCGCCCCTCGCGCTGGATGATCGACGCGATCGTGAGGATCCGCTCGGCGTCTGCGTCAGGCACGCCGGCGGACGCGAGCGACTCTCGCGTGCGGTCGACCATCTTCTGGATCACCTGCGTCGCCGTCACACCGGGGTCGAAGGTGTAGACAGCCGGGAACAGCCAACCTTCGAGGGACTGCGCGGCGACTCCGTACACGCTGGGATCGGCGACGGCTGCCTGCAGCTCCTCGATCGGGAACTCCATCGTCTCCGCGATGCTCGGCAGGATCGACGAGATCGTCCCGCCCTCCGCGACCGACACCGTGTTCTCGAGCTTGTTCTCCGGGTTCTGCAGGGCCTCGAGCGCGGCAGCAGCGGTCATCTTCTTCTGCAACCTGTAGACGCCCGGGTAGAACGTCGCCGAGACGTTCTCTTCGACCAGATAGTCGTAGAAGACGTCTTCGGTGCGGGTGACGCCCGCGTCGAACAGTGCCTGCGACACCGGCTGCCCGGTGTCGCCCTCGCTGATCGTCACCATCGCCTCTCCCGTCGCGAGCCCCGGCTCCCAGTCCTTCGGGTCGCCCCAGCCCATCGCGTCGCTGATCTTGTCGCCGTAGGTGTTCCACACCCATGCACCGCCGGCCGCGAGCCCGCCGAGCAGTGCCAGCACGATCACGAGCGCGACCAGGCACCCGGTGCGACGCTTCTTCTTCGGTGCGCGCGGGTGGTCTTCGTGATCGTCATGGAACAGGTCGTCGAGTCCGCCGCCGATGGCGGGTCGAGAGACCGGCTCCGCCGGAGAATCGCCGTCTTCTGATCGAGGCGAGACCGCCGCATCCGTGCGGACGGGTGCGGGTTCTGCCGCGTCGGATGCCTGCGTCGCGCTGACCGGCGCAGGATGCCCGGCCGGCGAGGTCTCGGTCGCAGGAGCCTGCTCGGGCGAGGCCTGCTGCTCGACCATCTCGCGCCGTGCTGACGATGCGTCCTGCGCTGCGGCATCGGCCGCCGCAGGCTGCGCTGATGCCGAGGGCTGTGGAGCCGCTGCAGACTGCGGGGCTGCCCCGGCTGCGGCCGCCGCCTCGCGCGCCGCACGCCGGGAGCCGGGAGCAGGACGCGAGTCCTCGACCACCGGGATCTGCGGCGCGGGATCGGGAAGATTCTCGAACAGGTCGCCGAGACGGGCGTCCGGATCGTGCTGGGGGGACGCACTCTCACGTTCGGGCATGGTCAGCGGGACTCCTCATCGAGCGGAATCGTGGAACCGGGAGGTCTTCCCGTGCTCTTCTCCGTGTCGATCGCCTGCTGCAGAAGCACAACCGCGGCGACCTGATCCACAATGCTACGAGAGTTCTTCTGGGTTCTCCCCGAAGAACGAAGGGCGGCGTGCGCGGAGACCGTGCTCAGCCGCTCGTCGACCAGGCGCACCGGGATCCCGGAGCGCTCACCCAGCGCGGCGGCGAACTCCCGCGCATCGAGGGTCGAGGCGGTGTCGTCTCCGCGCATGTTCACGGGCAGTCCGACCACGAACTCGAGCGGCTCGTACTCCGCCGCGATCTCGACCAGCCGGCCGATCGACGACTCGGAGCGGGGAACGGTCTCGATCGGCACGGCCAGCATTCCGTCTGGGTCGCAGCGGGCAACGCCCACTCGCGCCTTGCCGACGTCGATCCCCAGCCGCACGCCGCGACGGAAACCGCTCACGCTGCGTGCAGCTCCTGCGAGACGGCGTCGAGCGCAGCGGGCAGAGCCGCGGCATCCGTCCCACCACCCTGCGCGACGTCGTCACGTCCGCCGCCGCCGCCGCCGAGGACGCCGGCCGCGCGCTTCGCGAGAGCGCCGGCCTTGGCGCCCGCCGCGCGTGCGGCGTCATTCGTGGCCACGACCACGACGGGCCGGCCGTTCACGACAGCACCGAGGGCGACGACCGCCGCAGCAGAACCCAGACGGTCGCGTACCCCGAGCACGAGCTCGCGCACGTCATCGGCCGAGGCGACCTCGCCGACCGACTGCGCAGCGACGTGGAAGGCTCCGATGCGCACAGCAGCGTCGGCGATGGCCGGCACCTGCCCGGCGCGCTCCTTGGCCTCGAACTGGGCGATGCGCTTCTCGGCGGCCTTCAGGCTCGCGGCGAGATCGGCGATGCGCTCCGGGAGCTGCTCGCGCGGAGTCTTCAGCGAGGCGCTCAGCTGCGACACGAGAGCACGCTCGGCTGCGAGCTCACGGAACGCGTCCTGGCCGACGAGAGCCTCGATACGACGGTTGGATGCGCCCACAGAGGACTCTCCGACGATGCTGACCAGGCCGATCTCGGCGCTGGTCGACACGTGCGTGCCGGCACAGAGCTCGCGCGACCACGGGCCGCCGATGTCCACCATGCGCACGACATCGCCGTACTTCTCGCCGAAGAGCGCCATGGCACCCGCGGCCTTCGCCTCGTCGAGCGAGACGATGCGCGTGGTGACCTCGAGCGCATCCTGCACGGCGCGGTTGGTGATCTCCTCGATCTCAGTGCGGGTGTCTGCCGAGAGCGCCTGCGACCACGAGAAGTCGAAGCGCATGTATCCGGCGCGGTTCAGCGAACCGGCCTGGGTGGCCGTCTTGCCGAGCGTATCGCGGAGTGCTGCGTGCACGAGGTGCGTGGCGGAGTGGGCCTGACGAGCGGCGCGCCGGTTCGCGGCATCCACGACAGTCGTCGCGGTGTCCTGCACCGCCACCGCGCCGCGGCTGACCTCGACGGTGTGGCTGATGAGGCCCGGCACCGGGCGCTGCACGTCGAGCACCTCGAGCTCGAATCCGGGACCGACGATGGTGCCCTTGTCGGCGACCTGTCCGCCGGACTCGGCGTACAGCGTGGTCTCCGCGAGAACGACCTCGGCGATCTGGCCCTCGGACGCGCTGGCGACGGACTGACCGTCCACGAGGATCCCGAGGATGCGCGACTCCACCTCGAGCGCGGTGTAGCCGTCGAAGCCGGTCTCGCCCAGGGCGCGGAGATCGCGGTACACCGACACGTCCGCCAGCTGGCGCTTGCGGTTACGTGCATCGGCCTTCGCACGCTGACGCTGCTCCTGCATGAGAGTGTCGAACGCCGCGCGGTCGACGGCCAGCCCCGCCTCTTCGGCCACTTCGAGCGTGAGGTCGATCGGGAAGCCGTACGTGTCGTGCAGCAGGAAGGCCTCGGAGCCGCTGAGCTGCGAGCCGCCGCTCTTCTTGGTCTCGTCGAGGGCGAGGTCGAGGATCGTCGAGCCCGCTGCGAGCGTGCGGCGGAACGTCTCCTCCTCGGCGAAGGCAGACGCCGACAGCGTGGACCAGTCCGCCTCGAGCACGGGGTACGCCGTCTTCATCGCGTCGCGCGAGGTGGCGAACAGCTCGGGGAAGACCGGCTCGTCGACACCGAGCAGACGCATGGCGCGGACGGTGCGGCGCATCAGGCGGCGCAGGATGTACCCGCGACCCTCGTTCGACGGGCGCACGCCATCGGAGAGCAGCATGAGCGAAGAGCGGACGTGATCGGCGATGACCCGGAAGCGGACGTCGTCCTCGTGGACCTTGCCATACGTGCGGCCCGACAGCTCGACGGCGCGGTCGAGGACCGGACGCACCTGGTCGGTCTCGTACATGTTCTCGACGCCCTGCTTGAGGAACGCCACGCGCTCGAGCCCCATGCCGGTGTCGATGTTCTTCATCGGCAGCTCGCCGACGATGTCGAACTCCGTCTTGCCGCGGATGTTCTCGATGAAATCCTGCATGAACACGAGGTTCCAGATCTCCAGGAACCTCGAGTCGTCGGCCGCCGGTCCGCCGTCCTTGCCGTACGCCGGACCGCGGTCGAAGAAGATCTCGCTGTCGGGTCCACCGGGACCGGGCTGCCCGGTGTTCCAGTAGTTGTCGGCCCGTCCGAGACGCTGGATGCGCTCGGGCTTGAGGCCGATGATGTCGCGCCAGATGGCTTCGGCCTCGTCGTCGGTCTCGTAAACCGTGACCCAGAGATCCTTCTCGTCGAAGCCCAGGCCGCCGTCAGCCTCTGACGACGTGAGCAGTTCCCAGGCGTAGCGGATGGCGCCCTCTTTGAAGTAGTCGCCGAACGACCAGTTGCCGAGCATCTGGAAGAACGTGCCGTGGCGGGCCGTGCGGCCGACCTCTTCGATGTCGTTGGTGCGGATGCACTTCTGCAGGTCGGCGATGCGCGGGTGAGGTGCGGGAACGACGCCCGTGAGGTACGGGATCATCGGCACCATGCCGGCGACCGTGAACAGCAGCGACGGATCGTCGCTCACCAGCGATGCCGAGGGGACGATGAGGTGGTCGTTCTTCTCGAAGAAATCGAGATAGCGCTGCGCGATCTCCGCAGTTTTCATAGCTGTGCCGGGTGTCCTTGCGTGTGGAAGGGAGTGAGGTGCCGCGTGAGGGAACGCGTTCAGTCGTCGGCGGGCTCGGTGAGCCGCGCCTCCTGCTCGCGATACGCGTCGCCGATGATCGCGGTGAACCCGTTGATCCTGGCGTCGAGCTCGGCCAGGAGGTCGTGACCGCGCGGGTCCTTGTTCATGAAGTGCGCCGCGACGAAGCCGCCGATCACGCCGATCAGGAACCAGAGCACGTTCTTCATGTGGTCATCCTTGCCTTGAACCCGCGAGGGCGCGGTGCCTCCATCGTATGCGGAAACGACAAGAGGCGTCGGGTCACCCCGACGCCTCTTGCACTGATCGCTGGATCAGCGAGCTGCGTAGTACTCGACGACGAGCTGCACTTCACAGGTCACGGGGACCTCGGCGCGCTTCGGACGACGCACCAGGCGAGCCTGGAGCTTGTCGAGCTCGACCTCGAGGTAGCCCGGAACCGGCGGCAGGACCTCGGCGTGACCGCCGGCTGCTGCGACCTGGAAGGGCTCGGTACCCTCGCTCTTGGCCTTGACGTGGATGAGCTGACCCGGCTTCACGCGGAACGACGGGCGGTCGACGAGCTGGCCGTCGACGAGGATGTGACGGTGCACGACGAGCTGACGAGCCTGTGCCGTGGTGCGGGCGAAGCCCGAACGCAGCACGAGGGCGTCGAGACGCATCTCGAGGAGCTCGACCAGGTTCTCACCGGTCAGGCCCTCGGTGCGGCGAGCCTCGTTGAACGTGTTGCGCATCTGCTTCTCGCGGATGCCGTACTGCTCGCGCAGACGCTGCTTCTCACGGAGGCGGACGGCGTAGTCGCTGTCGGCCTTGCGCTTGGTTCGGCCGTGCTCGCCCGGAGCGTAGGGACGCTTCTCGAGGTAGCGGGCGGCCTTCGGGGTGAGAGCGACGCCGAGGGCGCGGCTGAGACGCACCTTGCGGCGGTCCTGGGACTTCGTGGTCACGAAGCTGTCCTTCCGATGACGCGGTCGCGACTTTCGCGACTCGCGGACGTATCACCGCGTTCTGCCTTGGAGCGCACGCCGGGGCGCCAGCAAGGTGGGGTGTGAACGAGGAGATGCCCGAAAACTCGGTTTCGAGCCGATCAAGTCTAACAGATCGGGCGTCACTCCCGCGGGATGCCGCGGACGGCGGCATCTTCCAGCATCCGCTCGCCCTGCATCGCGCCCGGACCTCCGACCGTCAGCCACACGATCGCCGCCGCCAGTCCGCCCATCGCGAAGGCGGTCAACGGCGTCAGGTAGCCCTGCGTCAGCACGCAGCCGACCGCCGCGACCAGCAGCAGCGTGCACAGGATCGACGCCCACAGCGGCATGCCCCTCGGACGCTCGGCCGGCCAGCGCTTCTCGATGGGCGGGACGATCACGCAGAAGATCGCGATCACCGCGCAGATCGCGAGCAGCCACGGGATGCGAGTGATCCACCACTCGGAGGTCAAGACGGTCGGGAACGGCAGCCCCAGCGCGAGCTGGATGCCGACGACCACAGCCATCGCGACCGTGTGCCACAGGTAGATGACCATGCCGTAGATGCCCAGGGCGCCGATCGTGACCAGCACGGCTCGCCGACGCATGAGCGCGCGGATCGACGGCTGCAGCAGAGTGAACAGGTAGACCTGGGCGAGCCCGAGCAGGAGCAGAACCACGGTCGGCGGGTTCAGGTTCGCGATCATGTCGGGGTCGTAGCCCATGCCGAAGACTGCGACGCAGATCAGGCCGTACGCGACGACCGCGAGAAGGAGCAGCAGCCACCGCGGACGGCGTGAGTACCACTGATCGCGCACACCGAAGCCGAGCTGCTGCACGAACAGCCACAGGAACAGCCAGTTGAGCGCGCCGAGCGGCAGGCCCAGATACCTCCCGGCAAGATCGATCGCGACAACAAGCCCGGCCAGCGTGAAGTAGGTCGCCCAGGCCGCGCGGTGATGGAACCAGGACATCAGCGGCACGAAAGACGTGCAGATCGCGTACACCGCGATGAACCACAGGGGCTCGGCGAGGCGGAACGCGAAGCTGCGGAGGAATTCGGGGTCGGCTCCGAGAGCGGCCATCGCGCCGAGCGTCACCAGCACGCCGGCCATCGCGAGCAGCACAGGTCGCGCCAATCGGAGCGCGCGCACTCTGATGTACTCGGCCGCGCTCTCTCCTCGATGCCGCAGCCGTCGCCACGTCGTGATGCCGGCGAAGCCGCCGGCGATGAAGAAGGTCGGCATGATCATGCCGATCCACGTGATGCCGGCCAGGGGCGTCCACTCCGCGAGGGCGTTGAACGCCCGCAGCGGCTCGCCGTCGATGCCCATCTGGAACGCGTGCAGCAGCACGACGATCGGCAGGCAGATCGCCCGGACGAAGTCGATCGAGAGATCGCGGTCGGGCGGGATCCGGATCGGACTGCGTGACATGGGCCCCACTCTAGGGGTGCGCACGATCGGAGTGCGGATCAGCGATCGTCGAGGATGCGGCGGATCTTCTCGAGGCGCGCCGAGATGTCGCGCTCGGCGCCGAGGTTCTTCGGCTCGTAGTAGCGGCGGCCTTCGAGCTCCTCGGGGAGATACTGCTGGGGAAGGATGCCGAACTCGCTGTCGTGCGGATACACGTAGCCGCGTCCGTGGCCGAGGCGCTTCGCTCCCGGGTAGTGGGCGTCGCGCAGGTGCACAGGCACGCGACCGAAGCCGCCGGCGCGGATGTCGGCGATCGCCGCGTTGATGCCGGCGTAGGCGGCGTTCGACTTGGCTGTCGTCGCCAGATACACGGTCGCCTCGGCGAGCGGGATCCGCCCCTCCGGCATTCCGATGAACGCCACCGCGTCAGCCGCGGCGACCGCGATGCTGAGCGCCTGAGGGTCGGCGAGACCGACGTCCTCCGAGGCCGAGATGACCAGGCGCCGCGCGATGAAGCGCGGGTCTTCCCCCGCTTCGATCATGCGCGCCAGGTAGTGCAGAGCCGCGTCGGGGTCGGACCCCCTGATCGACTTGATGAAGGCGCTGATGACGTCGTAGTGCTCGTCACCCTGGCGGTCGTACCGGAGCAGCGCCTTGTCGACTGCCTGGGCCACATCGTCGGCCGTGACGGCAGGCGGCTTCTCGTCGTCGCCGGCGTTCGAGGTCGCGACGGCCGCCGCGGCCTCGAGACCGGTGAGAGCCCGCCGGGCATCGCCCGAGGCGAGCCGGATCAGCGAGGAGCGCGCCTCATCTGCAAGAGTGACAGCGCCGTTCAGACCCCGGGCATCCGTGACGGCCCTGTCGACGAGGAGACCGATGTCGTCGTCTGTGAGCGGCTGCAGGGTGAGCAGCAGCGAGCGCGACAGCAGCGGCGAGATCACGGAGAACGAGGGGTTCTCGGTGGTCGCCGCGATGAGGATCACCCAGCCGTTCTCGACGCCGGGAAGCAGAGCGTCCTGCTGGGCCTTCGTGAAGCGATGGATCTCGTCGAGGAACAGGATGGTCGTCTGCCCGTAGAGGTCGCGCTGCGTGATCGCCTCCTGCATGACCTCGCGCACGTCTTTCACGCCCGCGGTGATCGCGGAGAGCTCGACGAAGCGCCGCCCCGACGACCGGGCGATCGCCTGTGCGAGGGTCGTCTTGCCCGTGCCGGGCGGACCCCACAGGATGATGGACACGGCGCCCGGCGATGCGGCCGCAGGATCGGCCAGCGCCACGATCGGAGAGCCGGCGCGCAGCAGGTGCTTCTGACCGGCGACCTCGGCCAGCGAGATCGGCCGCATGCGCACAGCGAGCGGGGTCTGCCCGGAGAGGAGCGCGGCTGCGGAGGTCATCAGTCCAGGCTAATGCCGGCCTCCGACGTCGGCGACGATAGGCTCTCAGGCGACGTCGTCGATTCACGTCCAGCAAGGGAGTACACGGCATGGCCGCACGCGGTTCGAAGAGCGCACAGGCGCGCACGGAGGCGGAACGCGCACGACTGCACGCAGCGCGCAAGTCCTGGCACGATGGCCGGATCCGTCGACGCGTACGTGACAATACGATCGCCGGCATCGTCGGCGGCCTCCTCGTGATCGGCGCCATCGCCAGCCAGGTCGTGCACGCTCAGGTCACCGCCCCTGAGCCGACGCCGACACCGACCTCGACCGTCGCCCCCTCGGACGCACCGCTTCCCGGCGCACCGACCCCCGAGCCCACGTCCGGCGAGACCCCAGCCGAGTGAGTCGACGCTCACAGTCGGCGCTTCCCGCCTGTGAGCGAATCGCCGCACGGCCGTAACGGTCCGCGCGAGAGACCGAAACGCGCGTGGGAGAGCCTGGGCGGAGCGAGCGGAGAGCTCGTCTCTGATCCCATGGAGGCCCGCCCATGTCGTATACCAAGCCCGCCGAGCTCGTCACCCTGATGGTCGACGCCGGCGCCTACAAGATGCAGCTGTCCACGCGGGACACACTGATCCGCGCGTTCATGGGAGCCGCGATCCTCACCCTCGGGGCCGCGTTCGCCGTCACCGTGTCGACGCAGACCGGCCAGCCGCTGCTGGGCGCGCTGCTCTTCCCGATCGGCTTCGTCCTGCTGTACCTTCTCGGCTACGACCTGCTCACGGGCGTGTTCACACTCGGCCCGCTGGCCGTGCTCGACAAGCGCCCCGGCGCCACGATCGGCGCGATGCTGCGCAACTGGGGACTCGTGTTCCTCGGCAACTTCGGCGGCGCCCTGCTCGTGGCGGTCCTGATGGCGATCTACTTCACATACGGATTCTCGTCCGACCCGAGCCCTGTCGGCCTCGCGATCGGCGAGATCGGGCACGGGCGCACCGTCGGATACGCCGAGCACGGCGCCGCAGGCATGCTGACCCTGTTCATCCGCGGCGTCCTGTGCAACTGGATGGTGTCGACCGGTGTCATCCTGTCGATGGTGTCCAGCAACGTGCTCGGCAAGATCGTCGCCATGTGGCTGCCGATCAGCCTGTTCTTCTACATGGGCTTCGAGCACTCGATCGTCAACATGTTCCTGTTCCCCTCCGGTCTCCTGCTCGGCGCCGACTTCACGATCATGGACTACCTGATCTGGAACGAGATCCCCACAGTGGTGGGCAACCTCGTCGGCGGACTGCTCCTCGCCGGACTCCCCCTGTATCTCACCTACGGCCGCACCGTCGCACGGAAGGTGCGCGAGCCGCGTCAGGCCCGCGCCAAGGCCGGCGTCGCGAGCCCCGCCGAGGTGCTCGGCGCCGTCTGACCTTGGCGACGACGATGGGCCCGGCGGGATTCCGCCGGGCCCATCGTCGTGGGTGGATCAGCGGTCGGAGACCGCGAGCCGGTAGCCGCGTTTGACCACGGTCTGGATGAGGTCGCGAGCGCCGAGAGATTCCCGCACCCGGGCGACTGCCACTTCCACAGCGTGCGCGTTGCGCTCGCCGCCGGGCAGGATCGCGCCGAGCTCTGCACGTGAGAGCACACGTCCTCCCGCATCCGCCAGCACCTCGAGCAGCACTGAGCCGGTGCGTGAGAGGGGCACGAAACGGCCGTCGACCAGAGCGCCTCCGCTGCGCACCTCGACTCGTCCTTCGTCGGTGTGCACCGACGGCGCCTTGCCGCCGCCGAAGTAGGCGATGACCGTGCGCGCCAGCGAGCCGAGGCGCCCGCGGTCGGCGATCGTCAGGGCGAGATCGGCCTCCTGCAGCGGCACGGCGGTGACGGGGCCGACTGCGGCAAGCAGCAGCCGTCCGGATGCCGCACGACGACGGATGCCCTCCAACGCGCCCGCCTCCTCTGCCACCGCGAGCCAGGACGCAGCGCCCGGCGCGGATGTGAAGAGCACGGCATCCGCTTCGCCCGCCGCCGCCTGCAGCGCCGACCTGCGCACCACATCCGGATTCGGCGGCGGACCCCAGCGATACACGACGACGCTGAGAACATCCGCGCCCGCGTCCGCCAGCAGCTCGTCGAGTCCATCGGAGCCGGCGCCGTGATGCTGGACGACGATGCGTTTTCCCTCCACGCCCGAGGCGAGAAGATACTCCCCCACCTCTGCCGACGTCTCCGACTCGGCGACCCAGTCGGCGCTGAATCCCGCCTGCTGGATCGCGCCGTGCGCCTTCGGGCCCCTGGCGATGAACTGAGCACCCTCGAAGGACGCGCTCAGCTTCTCGTCTATGCCGTGCTCGTGCACGGCGTCCATCCAGCCCCGGAAGCCGACGCCGGTCGTGACGATCACGATGTCCGGAGGGGTTTCGAGCAGAAGCTTGGTGCGACGCAGAAGCTCGGCGTCATCGACGTTGGGCACGATGCTCAGGGCGGGAGCGCGATGCACAACGGCGCCACGACGCTCGAGCGCCGTGGCGAGGTCGATGGAACGACGATCGGCTGCCACGATGATCGTGCAGCCGGCGAGAGCATGGTCGAGGGTTCGCGGCCGGGTCACGCGGTGCTCACGGCCAGAACATCAGCGGGGAGCAGGAGCCCTTCTCTGGCCACCTCTCCGATGACGATCACGGCGGGATTGATCACGTCGGCCTCCTCTGCATCCGCCACGATACTGCCCAGAGTCGTGCGGATGGTGCGCTGCTGCGGCGTGGAGCCGTTCTCCACGATCGCGATCGGCGTGGACGCTGCGACTCCGGCGCGAAGAGCGGACTCCGCGATCCGGCCGATAGCGGCGACGCCCATGAGCACGACCGTGGTCACGGCCGGGTCGCCCATCGAGGCGAGGGCGCTCGGCGTGATCTCACCCTGACCGTTCATGACGTGGATCCCCGCCGAGACGCCCCGGTGCGTGACCGGGATGCCCGCCGCCTGAGGGACCGAGATCACGCTGCTGATTCCCGGTGTCACGCTCACGGGGATCCCTGCGGCCTGGCACGCGATGACCTCTTCGCCGCCGCGTCCGAACACGAACGGGTCGCCGCCCTTGAGCCGCACGACGCGCTTGCCCGCCTTCGCGTGCTGGACGAGCAGCGCGTTGATCTGCTCCTGCGGAACCGGATGGTGGCCCGGTCTCTTGCCCACGTCGATCACGAGCACCTCGGGACCGATCTCGGCGCGCAGCTCGTCGAAGGGGCCGAGCCGGTCCGCGACGATCACCTCCGCCTCCTGGAGAAGTCGGTATGCGCGGATCGTCATCAGGTCGGCGGGGCCGGGGCCTCCGCCTATGAGGTCGACGCGGCCGACGCGCGTGCGCCTCATGATGCGACCTCGATGTACACGTCGGCGCCGATGACCCGCACCGGCCACACGCGCAGCGCGGCATCCGTCCCGCTCACCGGGCGCTTTCCCTGGGAGTCGAGGCAGGCGCCGGTCGCGAGGTCGAACACCTGCTTGTGCAGCGGCGAGGCGACCGTGGCAGAGGCGCCCCGCGTTCCCACGATGCCGCGCGAGATCACGTTCGCGCCGCTGAACGGGTCGAAGTTGTCGACCGCCCGCACCGTTCCATCCGTGAGACGGAACAGCGCGATCTGCTGCACGTCGACCAGTGCGGCCCTCCCCCGTTCGATCTCCAGATCGTCGATCGAGCAGACGCGCACGAGCGTGTCCTCCGTGATGAGCGTCATCGGCGTACCTCCAGTGCAGTTCCGGCGATGAGCACACCGCCGCTGCGTCGTTCCTCTGATGTGGCTGGTCGGATCTGCCCGCGCTCGGCGACGTACGCGAGCGACGGGTCCGGTGTGTCGGTGGCGTTCACGAACGAGTGGAACCGCTGCAGCTTCTCCGGGTCGCGGAGCGTCGCCGCCCATTCGTCCTCATAGCGGTCGACGTGCGTGGCCATGGCCGCGTCGAGGTCGGCGCAGATCCCGAGGCTGTCGTCGAAGATCACTCGGCGAAGCTCGTCCAGCCCGCCCTCCAGGTCGTCGAGCCAGGGTGCGGTGCGCTGCAGGCGGTCAGCCGTGCGGATGTAGTACATGAAGAAGCGGTCGATCGCCTGGATGAGGGCATCGTCGTCGAGATCGGAGGCCAGCAGCTGCGCGTGCTTGGGAGCGAATCCGCCGTTGCCCCCCACGTACATGTTCCAGCCGGTCTCGGTCGCGATCACGCCGACGTCCTTGCCTCGCGCCTCGGCGCATTCACGGGCGCAGCCCGAGACGCCGAGCTTGAGCTTGTGCGGAGCCCGCAGACCGCGATAGCGCAGCTCGAGCTTCACGGCCATACCCACGGAGTCGAGGACCCCGTAGCGGCACCAAGTCGACCCGACGCACGACTTCACGGTGCGCAGCGACTTGCCGTACGCGTGCCCGGATTCGAAGCCTGCATCCACCAGGCGTCCCCAGATCGCCGGGAGCTGCTCGAGACGCGCACCGAACATGTCGATGCGCTGGCCGCCGGTGATCTTCGTGTACAGCCCGTAGTCCTTGGCGATCTGGCCGATAGCGAGAAGACCCTCGGGTGTGACCTCACCGCCGGGCATGCGCGGCACGACCGAGTAGGTGCCGTCCTTCTGCATGTTCGCCATCACGTGGTCGTTGGTGTCCTGCAGCGTCGCGTTCTCTCCGTCGAGCACGTGGGCTCCGACGAGGACGGAGAGGATGCTGGCGATCGCCGGCTTGCAGATGTCGCAGCCGCGCCCGCGGCCGAAGCGCTCGACGATCGAGCTGAACGTCGTGAGCTCGGCGACGCGCACGGCGTCGAACAGCTGACGCCGCGACATGTCGAAGTGCTCGCACAGCGCGTTCGAGACGGTCTGGCCGAGCTTCGTGAGCTCCTGCCCGACGACCTTCTTGACCATCAGCACGCATGAGCCGCAGGTCGCGCCGGCCTTCGTGCATCCCTTGACCGCAGCCGCGTCCGTGCATCCCTCTTCGTGCACCGCCTGGCGGATCCGCCCTGCCGTCACGTTCGAGCACGAGCACACCACGGCCTCGTCGGGGAGCTCTCCGCCCGGCGCCTCATTGCCACCCTCCGGGAGCAGGTAGGCCGCGGGGTCGGCCCCGAGCCTCGCGCCGAGCAGCGGACGCAGCGAGCCGTACGCGGAGGCGTCGCCGACGAGGATGCCGCCGAGAAGAGTCTGCGCGTCGTCCGATAGCACGAGCTTCTTGTAGACGCCCGCGACCGCGTCGGCGTACACGACGTCGAGAGCGTTCGGGGTGGTCGCCATCGCATCGCCGAAACTCGCCACATCGACGCCGGAGAGCTTGAGCTTGGACGAGTCGTCGTATCCGGGGAAGGACGCGTCTCCGCCCAGCAGCCGGGTGGCGGCGACCTCGGCCATCGCATAACCGGGAGCCACGAGGCCGACGCAGCGTCCGTCGAAGTTCGCGACCTCGCCGATCGCGAGGATGTCCTGATCGCTCGTGACGCAGCGCTCGTCGATCAGGACGCCCCCGCGCGGGTCGACCTTCAGTCCCGCCGCGCGGGCGAGCTCGTCCCGGGGACGCACGCCCACCGTGAACACGACGACGTCGGCCTCATGCATCGAGCCGTCCTGGAACTCGAGAGCCGCCACGGCTCCTGAGCGGTCGGGATCGAGCCGCGTGGTCCGGGACTCGGTACGGACGTTGATGCCTCGCGCCTCGAGCAGCCGCCGGAGCATCCCGGCGCCCGCGCTGTCGAGCTGCTGCGACATCAGGCGGTCGGAGTACTGCACCACGGTCGCGTCGACGTCCATGCCCTGCAGCGCGCCGGCGGCCTCCAGGCCGAGTAGGCCGCCGCCGATCACGGCGCCGCGCAGCGGGCGTCCGAGCATCCGTCCCCGGCGCTCCACGAAGTCCTTCAGCGCCTGCACGTCATCGATGGTGCGGTAGACGAAGCAGCCGGGCAGATCCGCACCGTCGACCGCGACCCGCGCCGCGTAGGAGCCCGTGGCCAGCACCAGGGTGTCGTAGCCCACCACCCGGCGCGACGTCGTCGTCACCGTGCGAGCCGCACGGTCGATCTGCGTGACCCGGTCGCCGGGGTGCAGCCGGACGCGCTCGTCGTCGAAGATCGACCTGTCCAGCGCGAGGTCGTCGCCGGTCGCTCCCGAGAAGAACCCGGTGAGACCGACGCGGTCGTAGGGGCCCCGGCCCTCGTCGCCGAACACATGGACGCGCACTGAGGCGTCCGCGCGGCTCAGCAGGCTCTCCACGAAACGGTGCGCGACCATGCCGGCGCCGACGACCACGATCTCGGATGCTGTCTGGTTCATGACTGCGACGATAGGAAAGCCGTGTTTCCCGGAGAGGGCACGGCGTGTTTCCTCGATCGAACGATTCGCTCACAGATCGGTAACGGCCGATGTGAGATCGGCATCCACTCGGAAAGATGCCCGCGCGTACTAGGCTGAAGTTCGTCCTTTCCGCCTCCCGCGGTCGTCCGCGCAAGGAGATCAATAGTGTCTGCCACCGAGCCCTCGAAGCCGACTCCCCCCGTTCCCGGTCCCCCGGCAGCGCCGCTGCCGCGCAAGCTGCCGCCGAAGGCCCCCGCGGCCGCGCAGGCGCCTGCTGCCCCCGTGGCACCCACGTCCTCCCCTGAGGAGGTCGCCAAGTGGGGTCGGGTGTCCGAAGACGGCACCGTCGAGGTTCTCGAGAACGAGACCTGGCGCGTGGTCGGCCAGTACCCCGACGGCACGCCTGAAGAGGCGCTGGCCTACTTCGTGCGCAAGTACGACGACATCGCCTTCAAGGTGCACACGCTCGAGCAGCGTCATCAGGCCGGTGGCGCATCGGCGAGCGACCTCGCCAAGCAGGCCGCGCACCTCCTCGAGGAGGCGACCGACGCCGCTGCAGTCGGCGACCTCGCCGGACTGCGCGGACGTCTCAACGCGCTCACAGACTCGCTGTCCGAGGCGACCGCGCAGGAGGCGCAGGCAGCCAAGGAGCTCGTCGACAAGGCGATCGCCGAGCGCACCGCTCTCGTCGAGCGCGCCGAGGCCATCGCCGCACGTGATCTGTCGAAGGTGCAGTGGAAGCAGGTCACGGCCGAGCTCGGTGAGCTCTTCGGCGAATGGCAGGCTCACCAGCAGAACGGCCCTCGTCTGTCGAAGAGCGTCTCGCAGCAGCTGTGGAAGCGATTCCGCGATGCGCGAGCCACGGTAGACAAGCATCGCCGTGCCTTCTACGCCGAGCTCGACGACGCGCACAAGTCCGCACGTGACGCCAAGACCCGGCTGGTCGAGCGCGCAGAGGCCCTGGCTCCCCGCGGAGTCGACGGGATCCCCGCCTACCGCACGCTGCTCGACGAGTGGAAGTCCGCTGGGCGCGCCGGTCGCAAGGCCGATGACGCGCTGTGGGCTCGCTTCAAGGCCGCAGGCGACGCGCTGTACTCGGCACGCGCCGAACAGGCCGCCGCCGAGGAAGCTGACTCCGCTCCGAAGATCGAGGCCCGTCAGGCTCTCCTCGAAGAGGCGAAGGCAGTGGCCGACGAGCCGAACATCAAGAGCGCCCGGGCTCTGCTCACCCGCATCCAGCGTCAGTGGGACGAGATCGGACGCATCTTCCCCCGCGAGAAGGAGCGCGCGCTCGACGACCGTCTGCGCGTGATCGAGCAGGCCCTGAAGGCCCGCGAAGAGGTCGACTGGAAGAAGAACAACCCCGAGACCAAGGCGCGCGCGAACGACATGAGCTCGCAGCTGCTCGAGGCGATCGAGAAGCTCGAGGCCGAGCTCGCGGCCGCAGAGAAGGCCGGAGACAAGAAGGCCGCCAAGGCGGCGGCGGATGCTCTCGAGGCGCGCCGCACCTGGCTCAGCGCGCTGGGCGGCTGACCTCTCCACAGATCCCGGCAGAGATGCCCGAACGCGGGATGCAGTGCGCCACACTGGCGTGATGCATCCCGCGTTCCTGTATCTGCCGGGCGCCAGACTGAGCCTCAGCGAGCTGAGCGCCGCTCGCCTCGACGGGCACGTCATCGAACTCGGCGAGGGGTACATCCCCGCCGACCTCGTTGAGGGCCCGGAACTTCGGGCGCGAGCCGTGGCCCCGTTGATTCCCGCGGGCACGGCGGCGAGCGGCCCGACTGCCGCGTGGATCCATGCGGGCGGCGTGCCGCCGCCCGCGCGGCATCATGTGAACCGGACCACGGCTCAGCGACTGCGGCTCGACACAGATCGGCGCGTGTTCTTCCACGATCGACGACTCGAGACCGGCGACACGTGCCTGCTGAGCGGCACCGCCGTGACGACGCCGGTGCGGACGATGGTCGACCTGCTGCTGGGTGCGGGCCGCACGCCGTCGTTCCTGCCGTGGGCCGATCTCCTCGCCGATGCGCTGCCCGAAGCCGTCGCACCTGCCGCGCGTGAGATCGAGTCGCTGCATCGCGTCCCCGGTCGCAGACAGGCGCTTGCTGCGCTGAGGGGTCTGGGCCTCAGGAGGACGTGACGCGGTACACGTCGTAGACCGCATCGATGCGGCGCACGGCGTTCAGCACCCGATCGAGATGCACGGCGTCGCCCATCTCGAAGACGAAACGGCTGAGCGCCAGACGCTCATCGGTCGTGGACACGGTCGCAGAGAGGATGTTCACGTGGTGCTCGCTGAGAACGCGAGTCACGTCGGAGAGCAGGCCCGAACGGTCGAGCGCCTCGACCTGGATCTGCACACGGAACACGCTCTTGGTGGTCGGCGCCCAGGAGACGTCGACGAAGCGATCCTGCTCGGCTTCGCCGCTCAGCGCCTTGACGTTGACGCAGTCCGCGCGGTGCACCGAGACGCCGCTTCCGCGCGTGACGAATCCCACGATCTGGTCCCCCGGTACGGGGGTGCAGCACTTCGCGAGCTTCACCAGGATGTCGGAGGCACCGCGGACCAGGACTCCGGAGTCGCCGGAGCGGGACTCGCGGGTCTGCACGCGGCCAGGAACATCGATGGGCCCGGTCGCCGGGTCGTCCGCCGCGACGAGCGCGGTGACCTTCTCGAGCACCGACTGAGTGGAGACGTGTCCTTCGCCCACTGCGGCGTACAGCGCCGAGACGTCTTCGTAGCGGAGCTGCCTTGCCACCTCGGCGAACGAATCCTGGTTCATCAGGCGCTGCAGGGGTAGGTTCTGCCTGCGCATCGCCCGGGCGATGGCTTCCTTGCCCTGCTCGATGGCCTCTTCGCGCCGCTCCTTCGTGAACCATCCGCGGATCTTGTTGCGCGCGCGAGTGCTCTTGACGAAGCCGAGCCAGTCCTGGCTGGGACCGGCATCGGGGTTCTTGGAGGTGAACACCTCGACCACGTCGCCGCTCTTCAGCTCCGATTCCAGCGGCACAAGGCGCCCGTTGACCTTGGCGCCCATCGTGCGGTGGCCGATCTCGGTGTGCACGGCATACGCGAAGTCGACCGGCGACGCGCCGGCGGGCAGTCCGATCACACGACCCTTGGGCGTGAAGACGTAGACCTCCTTGGCGCCGATCTCGAAGCGCAGCGAGTCGAGGAACTCGCCGGGATCGGCGGTCTCGGCCTGCCAGTCGGAGATGTGCGCAAGCCAGGCCATGTCCGCATCCGCGGCACGGACCTCCGTCTTGCCGCCGTTCATCCGCTCCTTGTACATCCAGTGCGCCGCAACGCCGTACTCGGCCTGGTGGTGCATCTCCTGCGTGCGGATCTGGATCTCGACCGTGCGGCCTGCAGGACCGATCACCGTCGTGTGGAGCGACTGATACAGGTTGAACTTCGGAGTGGCGATGTAGTCCTTGAACCGGCCGGGAAGCGGGGTCCACCGTGCGTGGATCGCACCGAGAACGGCGTAGCAGTCGCGCACCGAGCCGACGATGACGCGGATGCCGATCAGGTCGTAGATGTCGTCGAACTCGCGCCCTCTGACGACCATCTTCTGGTACACCGAGTACAGTTGCTTCGGGCGCCCCACCACGGTTCCCCGGATGCGGAGATCGCGCAGATCCTCGTCTATCTCCTCGACGACCTGGTTCAGGTACTTCTCGCGCTGCGGGGTGCGCTGCGCGATGAGACTCTGGATCTCGTTGTAGATCTTCGGATGCAGGACGGCGAAGGACAGGTCTTCGAGCTCGGACTTGATCGCCTGGATGCCGAGCCTGTTCGCCAGCGGCGCGTAGATCTCGAGCGTCTCCTTGGCCTTCTTCGCCGCCTTCTCTGGCGGGACGAAGCCCCAGGTGCGCGCGTTGTGCAGGCGATCGGCGAGCTTGATCAGGAGCACGCGGATGTCTTTCGACATCGCGACGATCATCTTGCGGACGGTCTCCGCCTGAGCGCTCTCGCCGTATTTGACCTTGTCGAGCTTGGTGACGCCGTCGACGAGCATGGCGACCTCGTCGCCGAACTCGGCCGTCAGCTCACTCAGCGCGTAACCTGTGTCCTCCACCGTGTCGTGCAGCAGTGCCGCGGCGACGGCGCGCGGACCCAGCCCCAGCTCCGCGAGGATCTGCGCGACCGCGAGCGGGTGGGTGATGTAGGGCTCGCCGCTCTGGCGCTTCTGGCCCTCGTGCTTCTGCTTCGCGACGGCGTAGGCCCGCTCGATCACGGCGAAATCGCCACGGGGATGATTCGCCCGGACGGTGCGGATCAGGTTGTCGACGTCATTGATCCGGGAGGCGCGGGAGAAGATGCGGGGAACCAGGCGTCGCAGACTCGATCCCTGCGACGACGACTGCGGTTCCGCCATCCGCGTACCTCCCGAACTTCTACATCTTACGCGCGTCCTGCGGGGCTCGGCCCCGCAGGACGCGGACGGTCACGCCTCTACGGTCGCCTTGTTGCGAGCTTCGAGGATCTTGGCGTCGCGCGCCTTGATCTTGGGCTCGTTCTCGCGGAACAACGAGTACAGCGGAGCCGCGACGAAGAGCGTCGAGTACGTGGCGACCAGGATGCCGACGAAGATCGACAGCGAGATGTCGGTGAGCGTCTCGGCGCCCAGCCAGAAGGCGCCGATGAACAGGATCGCGCCCACCGGGAGAGCTGCCACGATCGACGTGTTGATCGAGCGGACCAGCGTCTGGTTCACCGCGAGGTTCACGGCCTCGCCGAAGGTGCGCCCGGACTTGTCACCGTCTTCCGTGGTGTTCTCGCGGATCTTGTCGAACACCACCGTGGTGTCGTACAGCGAGTACGCGAGGATCGTCAGGAAGCCGATGACGGCAGCCGGAGAGATCTCGAAGCCCGCGAGGGCGTAGACCCCGATCGTGATGACCAGCACGTCGAGCAGGCCGATGATCGCTGCAGCCGACATCTTCCACGTGCGGAAGTACAGCGCCAGGATCAGGAACGTCAGGGCGAGGAAGATCGCGAGGCCCCACAGCGACTGCTTGGTGACGTTCTCGCCCCAGGCCGGGCCGATGAACGAGGAGGTGACGCTGTCGGGGTCGACGCCGTAGGCCTCGGCCAGAGCGTCCGAGACCTTCTGGGTCTCGTCGTCGCTCATCTGGTCGGTCTGAACGCGGATGTCCTTCTCGTTCACCGTCACGACCTTGGTCGCGGCACCCGAGACGACCGAGTGCACGGCGTCCGTGGCCTTGGACTGATCGGTGCTCTTGGGGGCGGTGACCGTGAACTGCGAGCCGCCGGTGAACTCGATCGAGAACTGCACCGGGCGGAACACCGGGACGAGCACCGAACCCACCACGAGGGCGATTGCGATGATGAACCAGAGCCGGCGCCTGCCGACGAACGGGAAGGAGGTCTTGCCCGAATAGAGGTTGTTACCGAATTCGTTCATGGAGGCCATCAGTTCTCCCCCTCCTCTGCCTTGCTGCGCGGACTCTCGTCGGTGGTGGTGCCCGCTGTGGCCAGGGCTTCGGCGCGCTTGCGCTCGGCGATGGTCTGGCGGCGGTCGGCCTCGGCGCGGGAGCGGACGTTCTTGGCTCCACGTCCGCTGGCCGCGGTGACCACTTCGCGGTACTGCGACCGGCTGCGGTACACCGCGCCGAGCGATTCGGGGTCGAGCCCCGACAGCGGGTGGCCGTTGCCGAAGAACCGCGTGCGCACGAGCAGCTGCATGACCGGGTGCGTGAAGATCACGAAGATGAACACATCGATGATCGTCGTGAGGCCGAGCGTGAACGCGAAGCCCTTCACCGTGGCGTCGGCCAGGATGTACAGCACGACGGCCGCGAGGATGTTGATGGACTTGGAGATGTAGATCGTGCGCTTCGCACGGCCCCAGCCATCTTCCACCGCGGCGGTGATCGACTTGCCGTCGCGGAGCTCGTCGCGGATTCGCTCGAAGTACACGATGAACGAGTCGGCGACGAATCCGATGGACACGATCAGACCCGCCACTCCGGCGAGCGACAGGCGGAAGCCCATGCGCCACGCGAGGATGCAGATGATGATGTACGTCAGGACGCCCATCACCGCGATCGAGGCGACGATGACGGCTCCGAGCGCTCGGTAGACGATCAGCGAGTAGATCGCGACGAGCGCGAGACCGATGAGACCTGCTATGAGGCCGATCTGAAGCTGCTGGGTGCCGAGGGTTGCCGAGACGGTGCCTGAGCTCTGCACCTCGAAGCTCAGCGGCAGCGCGCCGAACTTGAGCTGGTCGGCCAGCGTCTTCGAGGACTCCTGCGTGAAGCTGCCCGAGATGCTCGGACGGCCGTCGAGGATCTGCCCGTTCATCTGCGGTGCGCTGATGACGCTGCCGTCGAGCACGAACGCGAACTGGTCGCGCGGCGAGAGGCTTGCGAGCTTGTTCTGGTAGAGCCGGGTGCTGACCTTGCCGAAGGCATCGGCCCCGTCGGCGGTCATCGTGAGCTGCACGAGCCATGCCCCCGACTTCGGGTCGCGGCCCGACGTCGCGTCGGTGATCGCGGTGCCGTCGAGCTCTGCCGGACCGAGCAGGTACTTGGCGGTGCCGCTCGGGTCGCACGCGATGAGCGGCTGGTCCTTGGGGGCCCGAGCCGGGTCGCTCTGCGGGTTCGCGCAGTCGTACGCGAGGAACTCGGCGCGTAGCCTCTCGGTGATCCAAGACGGGTCGCTTGCGTCGGTCGGTTCGGGACTCGGGGTCGCATTCATCGAGTCGTCCGGCGTGGGGTACGGCGTCGTCTTGCCGTCCTCACCTGTGAATTCTGTCGCCGCAGCCGTTGTATCGAGGACCGCGCGGAACTCCAGCTGCGCGCTCGACTTGATCCGGTTGCGGGTTGCCTCATCGGCGACACCGGGGATCTGGACGACGATGTTCTGTCCGCCCTCGGTGGTGATGTCGGCTTCGCTGACACCGGACGCATCCACGCGCTGGCGGATGATCGCCGCAGCCTGGTCCATCTGCTCCTGCGAGGGAGCGGCGCCGTCTTCGGTCTGCGCCTGCAGGACGATCTGCGTTCCGCCCTGGAGGTCGAGGGCGAGTTCTGGGGTCCAAGAGCTCTTCTGGAACACGTACACGCCGAGCGCGTTGATGCCGAAGAGGACGCCTGTCACCAGGAGCAGCCCGAGAAGGACCCTCCAGGCGTGACGGACCGGTGAGGAAGAAGCCACGTGCTCAGCTTTCTGACATGCCGGCGCGCCGCTGCGGCGCGCAGATCCTGAAGAAGATTACTTGTCGTCCGCGTCGCGCTCGAGACGCGCACGCGTCTCTTCTGCGGTCTCGATGGAAGGCGCCTGGACGACGGCGTCGGCGGCATCCGTCTCGTCCGCCGCATCCGTCTCTTCTGCGACCGTCGGCTCGACGACCCGAAGGATCGCCTGGCTGTGCACCTCGATGACGGTTCCGGGGGCGATCTCGACGAGCGCCGGCTCATCCAGGTTCTCGGGGTCGTAGGCCACGATGGTTCCGTAGAGCCCGCCCTGCAGCAGCACCTTGGCGCCGGGGACCGTCTTGGTCGCCTTCTCCTCCTGCTCCGCCTTCATCTGCTTCTGCCGCTTGCGGCTGTTCACGAACATGAAGACGATCAGGACGCCGAGGACCGGGAGCATGAGGAGTGTGGGATCCAAAACGGATGCCTTTCATTCGCGCACACGCCAACAGCGGCCTGCACTTCGGGGGATGAGACGGAAGTCTCCAGCGATTATAGGTTATCGAAGAGTCCGGCCTCGGCGTGGTGCGCGAGGCCCAGGTGCGCGAACGCCTCGGGCATCGCAACCCGCCCGCGAGGCGTCCGGCCGAGGAAGCCGATTCTCACGAGATAGGGCTCGACCACGCTCTCGACCGTCTCGGCCTCTTCACCGACCGCGACGGCGAGTGTGCTGAGGCCCACAGGACCGCCGCGGAACCGACGGACAAGCGCTTCGAGCACCGCCCGATCCAGACGATCGAGACCGATCGGGTCGACGTCGTAGAGCTCGAGAGCCGCGCGGACGCCGGAGAGCGACGCTGCTCCCCCGCCGTGCACGAGCGCATAGTCGCGCACCCGGCGCAGCAGCCTGTTCGCGATGCGGGGTGTGCCGCGCGATCGCCGCGCGATCTCGGCGAGGGAATCCGAGGGCAGGTCGACTCCGAGAACGAGCGCCGATCGCGCGATGACCTGTTCGAGCTCGCCCTCGTCGTAGAACTCGAGATGCCCGGTGAAGCCGAAGCGGTCGCGCAGCGGGTTCGGCAGGAGCCCTGATCGGGTCGTCGCACCGACCAGGGTGAACGGCGCGAGCTCCAGCGGGATGCTCGTGGCCCCCGCTCCCTTGCCGACCATGATGTCGATGCGGAAGTCCTCCATCGCGAGATACAGCATCTCCTCGGCGGAGCGCGCCATGCGGTGGATCTCGTCGATGAAGAGCACCTCGCCGGGCGTGAGGCTCGACAGCAGGGCTGCCAGGTCACCCGCGTGCTGGATGGCCGGGCCGCTCGACATGCGCAGCGGCCGGCCGCTCTCATGCGCCACGATCATGGCGAGTGTGGTCTTGCCGAGACCGGGAGGACCGGCCAGCAGGATGTGATCGGCAGAGCGCCCCTGGATCGCAGCGGCCTCGAGAAGCAGCTGCAGCTGACCACGCACCTTCGCCTGGCCGACGAACTCATCGAGGCTGCTCGGCCGCAGCGCGCCCTCGATCGCGAGCTCCGCCTCGTCGATCGGCTCCATGGCGTCGCGAGCGTCAGACACGTGCCGGCCCCAATGCCGCAAGCGCTCGGCGCAGCAGCGAGGACACGGAGGCGCGCTCGGCGTCGGACGCATCGGATGCCGTCTGCGCGGCCGCCTCGACGGCGACCTTCTCGGACCAGCCGAGCCCGACCAGTGCGGTAGCGACCTGATCGATGACGTCGCCGCCGCTCGCGGCGGCGGTCTTCGTCGTCGGCGCCGCTGCCCGCACCTTGCCTGCGAGCTGCAGCACGATGAGCTTGGCGGTCTTCGGGCCGATGCCGGAGACCCGACGGAAGGGCGCATCGTCTTCGGCAGTGACGGCCTCGGCGATCTGATCGACCGTGAGGTGAGAGAGCACGCCGAGAGCGGACTTCGGACCGACCCCCGTGACACTGATCAGAAGACCGAAGATCTCCAGCTCGTCGCGGTCGGCGAAGCCGTACAGCGACAGCGCGTCCTCGCGCACGATGAGGCTGGTGTGCAGCAGCATCCGCTCGCCGATCGATGCGGTGTGCGCGACGTCTGCAGGAACGGCGACCGAGAAGCCGACTCCGCCGACCTCGATGACGACCTGATCGGACGTCGTGTGCAGCACGGTGCCGTGCAGGGAGGAGATCATGGCTCCAGCTTAGGCGCGCGATCGTACATACGTTCGAGCGACACGCTCGGCGTCGGCCCAGGCCTTCTGGGCGGGCGTGAGCACGTCGTGCCCAGGAGCGCCGGCCGCGCCGCGCCGCCAGGCATGGCACAGCGCGATCGCGAGGGCATCCGCGGCGTCGGCGGGCTGCGGTGGGGCATCAAGGCGCAGGATCCGGGCGATCATCGCCTGCACCTGCTTCTTGTCCGCGGCTCCGTAGCCGGTGACCGCCGCCTTCACCTCGCTCGGCGTGTGCGTCGCGGCCGGCAGGCCGGCCTCTGCGGCGAGCAGCAGAGCGACGCCACTGGCCTGCGCCGTGCCCATCACCGTATGGCTGTTCTGCTGGGCGAAGACGCGCTCGACCGCGACCGCATCCGGCGTGTGGATCTCGATGACCTCGCGGATCCCCGCGGCGACCGCCGCGAGCCGCTCGCCGATGGGCGCATCCGGCGGCGTGCGGATGACGCCCACGTGCACGAGGGTCCCTCGGCGCGCCCGATCGACGTCGACGATGCCGACGCCGCAGCGGGTGAGGCCGGGGTCGATGCCGAGCACGCGCAGCGAAGAGGTCACTCCCCCAGGCTATGCGCGGTCAGCGGCGCCCTGGCGCTGCCACGCGGCGCGACTCACTCGTCGTCTTCGAGCTCCGCCTGGACCTCGGCCGACAGGTCGAAGTTGCTGAAGACGTTCTGCACGTCCTCGCTGTCTTCGAGGGCGTCGATGAGACGGAAGACCTTGCGCGCGGTGTCGGCGTCGATCTCGACCTTGAGGTTCGGCACGAACTCGACGTCGGCCGACTCGTACTCGATGCCGGCGTCGACGAGGGCCGAGCGGACCGCGACCATGTCGGTCGGCTCGGTCACGATCTCGAAGCCCTCGGCGTGCGGTTCGATCTCCTCCGCACCCGCCTCGAGCGCTGCCATCATGACGTCGTCCTCGGTGGTGCCCTCGGACTTGACCACGATGACGCCCTTGCGGCTGAAGTTGTACGCGACGCTGCCGGGGTCGGCCAGCGTGCCGCCGTTGCGGCTGAGAGCCGTGCGCACCTCGGCGGCG
Source organism: Microbacterium hydrocarbonoxydans (assembly GCF_000956475.1). GTDB lineage: Bacteria > Actinomycetota > Actinomycetes > Actinomycetales > Microbacteriaceae > Microbacterium > Microbacterium hydrocarbonoxydans_A. Next base: position 411,788 of record NZ_JYJB01000010.1, on the reverse strand, counting down.
GCGCGGTTCTTGTTGTCGGTCAGACACTCGATCATGAGGGCGACGCCGTTGGGACCGTAGCCTTCGTACATGATCGAGGTGTACTCGACGGCTTCGCCGCCGATGCCTGCACCGCGCTTGATCGCACGGTCGATGTTGTCCTTCGGGACCGAGGTCTTCTTCGCCTTGAGAACAGCGTCGAACAGGGTCGGGTTGCCCTGGAGGTCAGCGCCGCCGAGCTTGGCCGCGACCTCGATGTTCTTGATGAGCTTGGCCCACGACTTCGCACGACGCGAGTCGATGATCGCCTTCTTGTGCTTGGTCGTGGCCCACTTGGAATGCCCGGACATAACTCTCCGCTCGTCGAATCCGCCCCGGCGCCTGGCACAGGGCATCGTCCAGTCTAACGAAGTCGGCTCTTGCGCGCGGTTACCCGTGCGAGGAACCGCTCGTGGAAGCGGGTCTCCCCGGTGATCTCGGGGTGGAAGCTCAGACCCAGCAGACTCCCCTGTTCCACCGCGACCACGCGGCCGTCAGGCAGTGAGGCGAGGGTGGATGCAGCCGGTCCCACGCTCTCGACGACGGGCCCTCGGATGAACGCGGCCCTCACGGGCCCGCCATCGAGTTCCGGGACGTCGAGCTCGGCCTCGAAGGACTCGACCTGGCGCCCGAAGGCGTTCCGCCGCACGACCACGTCGAGACCACCGAACGACTCCTGGCCTTCGATCGCGTCCGTGACGTTGTCGGCGAGCATGATGAGCCCCGCGCAGGTGCCGAGCATCGGCATCCCGTCGGCGATCGCGATGCGGATCGGCTCCTGCATCCCGAAGATGCGGGACAGCTTGTCGATCACGCTCGATTCGCCTCCGGGGATCACGAGCCCGTCGACCTCGGCGAGCTCCGCAGGGCGGCGGACCAGCACGGCCTCGGCGCCGAGCGACGCGAGCAGAGCGGCGTGCTCGCGCACGTCGCCCTGCAGCGCGAGGACGCCGACCGTTGCGGGGTTACCAGCCACGCTCGGCGAGGCGGTGCGGCGCCGGGAGGTCGGAGACGTTGATGCCGACCATGGCCTCGCCCAGGCCACGCGAGACCTCGGCGATGACCTTGGGGTCGTCGTAGAACGTCGTGGCCTTGACGATCGCCTTGGCGCGCTCGGCGGGGTTGCCGGACTTGAAGATCCCGGAGCCGACGAACACGCCGTCCGCGCCGAGCTGCATCATCATGGCGGCATCCGCCGGGGTCGCGACGCCACCGGCGACGAACAGGACGACCGGCAGCGTGCCGGTCTCGGCGATCTCGGCGACCAGCTCGTAGGGCGCCTGCAGCTCCTTCGCCGCGACGTACAGCTCGTCCTTGGGCAGCGCCGCGAGGGCCGCGATCTCGCCGCGGATCTTGCGGATGTGCTTCATCGCCTCGGATACGTCGCCGGTTCCGGCCTCGCCCTTGGACCGGATCATGGCTGCTCCCTCGTTGATGCGACGCAGGGCCTCGCCGAGGTTGGTGGCGCCGCAGACGAACGGCACGGTGAAGTCGTACTTGTCGATGTGGTTGACGTAGTCGGCAGGCGAGAGCACCTCGGACTCGTCGATGTAGTCGACGCCGAGCTCCTGCAGCACCTGCGCCTCGACGAAGTGGCCGATACGGGCCTTCGCCATGACCGGGATCGAGACCGCGTCGATGATGCTGTCGATCATGTCGGGATCGCTCATCCGGGAGACGCCACCCTGGGCGCGGATGTCGGCGGGGACCCGCTCGAGGGCCATCACGGCGACGGCGCCTGCGTCCTCGGCGATCTTCGCCTGCTCCGCGGTGACGACGTCCATGATGACGCCGCCCTTGAGCATCTCGGCGAGGCCGCGCTTGACGCGCGAGGATCCGGTGGTGGTCTGTTCGGTCATGGGAAGCTCCTCGGTGCAACCAAAGTCGGGTTTGATCTATGCCAAACAGTAGCACCGTCCGGAACAACCTAGAATCAACATGAGGACACATGAGCGACGACATCACAGGCACCACCGCGGCGGAGATCGCCGACAGCGTGCGCGCCCTGCGCGATCGCGGGGCTCTGCCTCCCGGAACCGTGCTTCCTCCGGTGCGGGAGCTCGCCGCCACCCTGGGCATCAATCGAAACACCGCTGTCGCCGCGTACCGCCAGCTCGCCCAGGCCGGCCTCGTGGTCTCACGGGGCCGTGCAGGCACGGTCGTCGCCGGTCACGAATCCGTCGCCCAGGAGGGCTACGCGGCCGACACGGTTCTGCGCGACGTGGCCACGGGAAACCCCGACCCCCGGCTCATCCCCGATCCGACCAGAGCTCTCACCACGGTCGCCGGCCGGCCCGTCCTCTACGGCGAACCTGTGATCGACGAGGCGCTGGACGCATGGGCGCGCGACTGGATCGCGGCCGATCTCGAGGCAGACTTCCGCATCACGGTCACGAGCGGAGCGGTCGATGCCGTCGAGCGACTGCTCGCACAGGCGCTGATGCGCGATGACGCGGTCGCGCTGGAGGACCCCTGCTTCCTCGCCAGCATCCATACCGTCCGTCTGGGCGGCTATCGCGCGATCCCCGTCGCGGTCGACGACGAGGGCATGACCGTGGCGGGACTCCGCGCGGCGCTCGACGCCGGCGTCCGGGCCGTCATCTGCACCCCGAGGGCGCAGAATCCGACCGGGGCGAGCCTGACCGCCCGGCGTGCCGCCGAACTTCGCGCCGTCCTCGCGGACCATCCGTACGTGCTGATCATCGAGGACGACCACTTCTCGTTGTTGTCTCAGCGCCCCTACGAATCGCTGATCGGCCCCGGGCATCGTCGGTTCGCGCTCGTGCGCTCGGTGTCGAAGTTCCTCGGGCCCGACATGTGCCTGGCGATCGCCGCGACCGACCCCGAAACCGCGAACCGGCTCGCGATGCGGCTGAGCCCTGGGACGACCTGGGTCAGTCATCTGCTGCAGCGGCTCGCGCTGGCCCAGTTGACGGATCCGCAGGTCGCCGCCGACGTCGCCGACGCCGCCGCGCACTACGCCGCTCGCAACGAGGCGTTCTCGGCGCGACTTCGCGCGCACGGCATCGACGCGCCGGCATCCGACGGTCTGAGCCTGTGGATTCCGCTCCCCCTGCCCGCCCGCGTCGTCACGGAGCGGCTGATGCGCCGTGGATGGCTGGCGCGCACCGGCGACGAGTTCGCCCTCGGCGACCGCACCGAGCCATCGAGGCACCTGCGCTTGACCGTGCACGACCTCTCGGACGACGATGCGGAGACGCTCGTCGCAGACCTCGTCGCGGCCCTGCGATGACCATCCACGCGGACATCGGCCCGCGTCCACACGAAGGGATCGAGGAATGAAGGTCCTCTCCATCCAGTCGGCCGTCGCCTACGGCCACGTCGGCAACTCCGCGGCGGTCTTCCCGCTGCAGCGCATCGGCGTCGAGGTGCTGCCCGTCTACACGGTCAACTTCTCCAACCACACCGGCTACGGCGCCTGGCGCGGTCCGCTGATCGCTCCCGCCGACGTCGCCGAGGTCATCACGGGCATCGAAGAGCGCGGCGTGTTCGGGCAGATCGACGCGATCCTCAGCGGATACCAGGGCGGAGAGGGCATCGGCGACGTGATCATCGACGCCGTCGCACGGGTCAAGGCCGCCAACCCTGGCGCGGTCTACGCCTGCGATCCGGTGATGGGCAATGCGAAGAGCGGATGCTTCGTCGCGCCGGCGATCCCGATCCTGCTCCGCGACAAGGTCGTCCCTGTCGCTGACATCATCACGCCGAACCAGTTCGAGCTCGGTTTCCTCACCGAGACGGAGCCGGACACCCTGGAGTCGACGCTCGCCTCGGTCGACCTGGCGATGGCCATGGGGCCGAAGACCGTGCTGGTCACGAGCGTCGAGCGTCCCGACCGCGAGGAGGGGACGATCGAGATGCTCGTCGCCGACGCTGCCGGCGCGTGGATCGTGCAGACGCCGCGGCTTCCGATGAAGGCGAACGGCTCGGGCGACGTCACGGCGGCGCTGTTCACGGCTCACTACGTCGAGACCGGCAGCGCGAAGACCGCGCTGGAGCGCACCGCGTCGAGCGTGTTCGATCTGCTGTCGCTGACCCTCGAGTCGGGCGAGCGCGAGCTGCAGCTCATCGAGGCGCAGGAGTTCTACGCGAACCCGCGTCTGCAGTTCGAGGCCCGCCAGGTTCGCTGAGGCGCTTCGACAGGCTCAGCGACCCAGAGGGTCTCTGAGCTTGTCTGGGTCCCTGAGTCTTCCTGGGTCCCTGAGTCTTCCTGGGTCCCCGAGCCTTCCTGGGTCCCTGAGCTCGTCGAAGGGCCGGCCGCGTGTCACCGCGGCCAGGCGTGCGCGACGGCATCGCGGACCTCGCCGAGCAGCTGCGGCAGCGCCTTGGTCTTGGCGATGATCGGGAAGAAGTTGGCGTCGGAGGTCCACCGCGGCACCACATGCTGGTGCAGGTGGGCGTCGACACCGGCCCCGGCGACAGCGCCCTGGTTCATGCCCAGGTTGAAGCCGTCGCAGCGCGAGACCTCGCGCAGCACGCGCATGGCCGTCTGCGTGAGCTCGCCGATCTCGGTGACCTCCTCAGCCGTCGCCTGATCGTAGGTCGCGATGTGCCGGTACGGGCACACGAGCATGTGCCCCGAGTTGTACGGGAACAGGTTCAGCAGCACGTACGCGGTCTCGCCGCGCGCGACGATCAGCCGCTCGGCGTCAGGGAACTTCGGCGCCTCGCAGAACGGGCACTCTTCGCGCAGGGGCTCGGGCCCCGCCTGGATGTACGCCATCCGATGCGGGGTCCACAGCCGCTGGAACTCGTCGGGGACGCCGACCAGATGGCCGGCATCCTCCAACGACTCTGGGCCTGAGCTCACGCGAGGTCCCCTGCTGTCTGCACCAGCGCGTGTGCGTCGATCGCCGCCCGGATGCGGGCGACGGCATCCGCGATGGGCACGCCGTTCTCCTGTGTGCCGTCGCGGAACCGGAACGAGACGGTGCCGGCATTGCGGTCCTGCTCCCCCGCGATCAGCAGCAGCGGCACCTTGCCGGTCGTGTGCGTGCGGATCTTCTTCTGCATCCGGTCGTCAGAGGTGTCGAGCTCGGCGCGCACGCCCTGGCTGCGCAGCGTCGAGATGACGTCGCCGAGGTAGTCGGCGAAGTCCTCCGCGACAGGGATGCCGACGACCTGCACCGGCGACAGCCACACCGGGAAGTCGCCCGCGTAGTGCTCGAGCAGGATCGCGAAGAACCGCTCGATGGATCCGAACAGCGCGCGGTGGATCATGATCGGGCGCTTCTTCTGCCCGTCCTTGTCCATGAACTCCAGGTCGAAGCGTTCCGGCAGGTTCGGGTCGACCTGCACCGTGGACAGCTGCCACGTGCGGCCGATGGCATCTCGCGTCTTCAGATCGATCTTGGGGCCGTAGAACGCGGCTTCGCCGGGAACCTCGGTGAGCTTGAGTCCCGAGGCGAGCGCGACACGACGCAGAGCATCGGTCGACGACTCCCAGAACTCATCCGAGCCGATCCACTTCGACTTCTCGTCGTCCTTCATGGAGAGTTCGAGTTCGAAATCGGTCAGGCCGAAGTCGCGGAGCATCGACAGGATGAATTCGAGGACCTTCGAGACCTCACCCTCGAGCTGGTCGGGAGTGACGAACAGGTGCGAGTCGTCCTGGGTGAAGCCGCGCACGCGGGTGAGGCCGTGCAGCGCGCCGGAGAGCTCGTTGCGGTACACGGTGCCGTTCTCCGCGAAGCGCAGCGGCAGATCGCGGTAGCTGCGCGCGCGCTCCTTGTAGATGAGGATGTGCATCGGGCAGTTCATGGGCTTCAGGTAGTAGTCCTGGCCCTGCTTGGTGATGTTGCCCTCGTCGTCGCGCTCCTCGTCCATCACGATCGGCGGGTACATGCCCTCCTTGTACGTGACGAGGTGGTTCGAGGTGAGGAAGAGGTCCTCCTTCGAGATGTGCGGCGTGTACACGTACGTGTAGCCGCCCTCGATGTGCCGCTTTCGTGCGTGCTGCTCCATCTCCCCCCGCACGATGCCGCCGCGAGGATGCCAGACGCTCAGTCCCGAGCCGATCTCCTCCGGGAAGGAGAACAGGTCGAGCTCCTTGCCGAGTCGACGATGGTCGCGCTTGGCCGCCTCCTCGAGGCGATGCTGGTACTCGCGCAGCTCGTCCTTCGTGGGCCAGGCCGTGCCGTAGATGCGCTGCAGCTGCGGGTTCTTCTCGCTGCCGCGCCAGTACGCGGCGGCGATGCGGGTGAGATCCCAGCCGTTCCCGATCATGCGCGTATTGGGCAGGTGCGGACCGCGGCAGAGGTCCTTCCAGACCACCTCGCCGTCGCGCGTCGTGTTGTCGTAGATCGTCAGTTCGCCCTCGCCGACCTCGACCGAGGCGCCCTCAGCGGCCTCCTTGCCGCCCTTGAGGCCGATCAGCTCGAGCTTGAAGGGCTCGTCGGCGAGCTCGGCGCGCGCCTCGTCGTCGGTCACGACACGACGCACGAAGCGCTGGCCCTCGCGCACGATGCGCTGCATCTCCTTGGTGATGGCCTTGAGATCCTCGGGCGTGAACGGCTGCTCGACGCCGAAGTCGTAGTAGAAGCCGTCGGTGATGGGCGGGCCGATGCCGAGGTTGGCCTGCGGGTTGATCCGCTGCACCGCCTGCGCGAGCACGTGCGCCGTGGAGTGGCGCAGGATGCTGAGCCCCTCGGGGCTGTCGATCGTGACCGGCTCGACCTCGTCGGCGTCGGTCACGGTGGCGGCGAGGTCCTTGAGGACGCCGTTGACGCGCATCGCGACGACGGATCGATCAGAGAACAGGGCGAAGCCGTCTTTCGGCTGGGCATTTTCAGGCACTGAGCACTCCATCTCGGGGTCCCCTCCAGGTTACTCGCCTGCAGAGCACCGGCCTCACCCGCGCCCTCCCCGACCCGGATCATGCCGTGCCGGCGATGAAGTCTCGCGACGCGTCGACGATCCGCCGTACGCACAGGGTCGCCGCGTAGGCGTAGGCGCGAGCCTCCGGTTCGTCGTCGGGCGGAGCGCCGCCGCGACCAAGCTGCGCGAGCGCGTCGTCCAGAGCCCCGGTGGCAGAGTCGAGTCGTTGCTGCGCTCGCGGATCGGCGGCCGGAGCCTCGACCAGAGCTGCACTCGCCCTCACCGCGGATGCGAGTGCCCGGCGGGTCGGGGCATCGGCGAAGAGGCGTCCCGCCGATCCGCGTGACAGCAGGTCGGCGAGTTCTGCGACCGCTCGCGTCGATCGCTCGAGCGCGGCCATGCGTCGCTCGTTCAATCGCCGATCGGCACCGCGCCGCCTGCTTCTCGGATTCGCTCTGCTGCTCTCCTCCGCGATCCGGACTTCATCCGCGACGTCGTCGAGCATGCCGGCGAGCCTCGTCCCGGCGTCCGACAGCCAGTCGGGGTCGATCCTTCCTCGGTCGAGTGCGTCCGCGACGTCGCGCAGATCCGCGCAGACTGCATCCCGGAGTGCGGTGAGGCGCTCTGACGCCCGTCGGAGGTACAGCGGCGGCACGATCAGAATGTTGGTCAGGACTCCCACGAGCACCCCGAAGGCCATCGTCAGCAGGTAGGACAGGGAGAATTGGTCGGCGTCCGGGCCGCCCAGCAGGAGCACGAAAAGCGCGGCGATCGCCACCCAGTCGCCGCCGACGCCCAGCGTGCGGATGCCGCTGATGAGGATGCCTGCCCCGATCACGAGTGCGACTGCAATGACGGCCGGCAGCCCGATGTACACGAGACCGAGCATGCCGAGACCGAGCGCGATGCCGATCCCGAGCCCGGCGAGCGACTGCGCCCCCGCACGCGCCGACCCCGCGACCGTCGGGTACATGCTCACAAGAACGCCCAGTGGCGCGTAATAGGAGTACTCGGCGTCGGCGTAGGGCACGTAAGGCGCGAGCAGCCAGGCGACGGATGCCGCTGCCGCCGCCTTCGCGGCGAGGATGAGCCGGTCGGTGCGGAGCACCTCAGACATCGGGATCCTTGCGTGTGGCACTGAAGGCCCACGGGCAGGTCGGCACGTCGGACGCCGTCCTCGCCCGGCGCGCTCGACGCCCGACCCCGCTAGGGAAGATCCTCGACCTCGACGGTGTCGTCGTCCTCGTCGCCCTCACTATGTGCAGGGTCGGATCCGGCACCCGTGTGATCGGCATCGACGGGATCGTCGCTCTCCTGCCGTGGCACCAGTTCTTCCGGCACCATCGGACGCTCTTCATCCGGAATCGCTCGGGGATCTGACATCTCCGCCTCCTCTGGTCGCGGTCGTGCCACCCACTGTGGTGCCGACGCAGCTCCTGCGAGAGGGGCTTGACAGCTCAGCGCGTCGATGGGCCCTCAGGACACGGCATCCGCACCCTGCCCCGTCGGCGCGAAGATGATGATCGCCGCGCCGACCAAGGCGACGACAGACCCCACCCAGTCCCACATCGTGGGCTTGAAGCCGTCGACGATGATGCCCCAGGCGAGCGAGCCCGCGATGAAGACCCCGCCGTACGAGGCGAGGACGCGTCCGAAGTGGGCGTCAGGCTGCAGTGCGGCGATGAACCCGTATGCCCCGAGAGCCATCACGCCGAGGACGGCGAACAGCCACCCGCGGTCTTCTTTCACCGCCTGCCAGATCAGCCAGGCGCCGCCGATCTCCGCGATCGCGGCCAGGACGAAGAGGATGCTGATGCGGAAGACGCTCATCCCATCAGTGTCCCAGGCGTGCGATGCGGTCCGTCGCTCCGGTCAACCGAGTCCAGGCCGGAAACGAGAGAACCCCCGGCCGAAGCCGGGGGTTCTCGTCTGTGCGCGATACTGGGATCGAACCAGTGACCTCTTCCGTGTCAGGGAAGCGCGCTACCGCTGCGCCAATCGCGCCCAAGTGGGCTATTCAGTTTCTACGAGGTGGCGACGGGATTCGAACCCGTGTAAACGGCTTTGCAGGCCGGTGCCTAGCCGCTCGGCCACGCCACCGTGTGGATTGACCCCACGTGCGGAAGGCCTTCCGAAGAAGGCCCCTGCACTTGAGCGGATGACGAGACTCGAACTCGCGACCCCAACCTTGGCAAGGTTGTGCGCTACCAACTGCGCTACATCCGCGTTGTTCCCGGGTTGTTGCCCCGAGCACTTGATAAACATTAGCCGACGTTCGGCCGTTGTCAAAACCAGAACCGAATCTCGCGCGTGTCTCGGTTTCTGGTCATCTGAGCCTCCGAGCGTCGGGTAGTATCGGTTGACGTACCCGCAAGGTATGGGCGATTGGCGCAGTTGGTAGCGCGCTTCCTTCACACGGAAGAGGTCATCGGTTCGAGTCCGGTATCGCCCACAGCACAACCCCGTCTCGCTCAGCGAGGCGGGGTTTCGTCGTTCATGAGCCGGGCTCCGGCATCCGTTCATCTTCCGGCCACCCGCACGACCGACGCTCGTCACCGGCACCTGATGGTCTTCGCAGACGACTGTCCGCCCGAAGAAGGATCTGTGGTGCCCCGAAACACTCTCATCAAGACGACAGCCATCGTGCTGGGCATCGCCCTCACGACGCTCGGAGGTGCGGCCGGCGCATCCGCCGACCCGACTGCGTCTGCCCCGTCTCTCCGGATCAACGAGATCGAGACCGACGGCAGCCCCGATTGGGTGGAGCTCATCAACTTCTCCGCCGACCCGCTGGATGCGTCCGGCTATGTGCTCACCGGTTCGCTGAACGGCTTCTCGGTGACCCTGCCTGCGAACACGGTGCTCCCTGCCGGCGGAGTGTACGTCGCCAGCGGCACGCAGTTCCCCGCGCTGAAGCTGAAGAAGGGCGACACCCTCACAGTCCTCGCGGCCGACGGCACGACCCGCATCGACGCTCAGACCTGGGGCGACACGCACCTCAGCACGTCAGGCCTGAACAGTGCCGGAGAGTTAGTGCACCTCGACATCAAGACACCGGGAGAGCTCAACCCCGGACAGGGCGGAGACGGCACGCCTGTCGACGACTCGTACAGTGCGATCTCGATCAACGAGGTCACCTCCGAGTCCGACACGTACGAGCTGTTCAACAGCGGCGATACCGACCTCGATGTGGCCGACTGGCTGCAGAACGACAGTTCGCACACCCCCTCGGCTCTCGACGCGCCGAACGGCACCGTCGTGCCCGCGCACGGGTTCCTCACCCTGAACTCGAACCAGGGTCTCAGCAAGGACGGCGACGCCGTGCGGCTCTACCTCTCCGACGGCACCACGCTCGTCGATGAGATCGTCTGGACGGGCATGGACGCCCAGCCCGGCTCCCTGTCCCGATGCGGCGACGGTTCTGAGAACTGGCTGCACACAGAACGCGACAGCTTCGGCGAATCCAACGCCACCGCCTGCAGCGGCCGCATCATCGATCTCAGCGGCGGCGCCGTGCCGTGCCAGACGGAGCCGGCATCTGACCTCGGCGCCGAGCAGCCGGGCGGGCTGACCTGGCCCGGCAGCCAGGACTGGAAGGTCGCAGACAACCAGTGCCAGTTCACCTCCGCCGTCTCCGGGCAGGACGTGTCGGGGCTCGACATCGACCCGAACGACCCCGACGTCATGTGGGCCGTGAAGAACAAGAACCACGTCTACCGCCTCATCAAAGACGGCGACCGCTGGGTCAAGGACCCCGCTGACGGCTGGGCTGAGGGCAAGGATCTCGTGTTCCCCGGCGCGACCGATCCGACGGCCAGCCAGCCCGACACGGAGAGCATCACCGTGGGGCCGGATGGCTTCCTCTACGTGACCACGGAGCGCGACAACAAGAACAAGTCCGTCGCACTCGACAGCGTCCTGCGATTCGACCCGAACGAGGCCGGCGGCATCCTTCACCCGACCGCACAGTGGAACGTGACGGCGGATCTCGCGGGAGTCATCGACCCGGCGATCAAGGACGACGCGAACCTCGGCTTCGAAGGCATCACCTGGGTTCCGGATGCTGCACTCACCGCAAGCGGCTTCGTCGACGAGTCCACGGGGCGTGCCTACGACCCATCCGACTACGAAGGTCACGGCGACGGTCTCTTCTTCCTCGCGCTCGAGAAGAACGGCAACCTGTACGCCTACGCCTTGAGCGGCGACGGCGCATCCGCACACCGCATCGCGACCGTGACGACGGGGATGCCACGGATCGCCGAGGTGCAGTGGGACGCAGACAACGACCGCCTGTGGGCGGTCGCGGACGACAGCGTCGGAGGGTCGGTCACCGTGCTCAAGGCGGATGCCGGCGGCTTCGCCGTCGACCGCGTGTACAACCGCCCCACAGGGCTCGCCAACCTCAACCTCGAAGGCTTCGCTCTCGCGCCGGACTCGACCTGCGTCGACGGCGTGAAGCAGGTGGTGCGCTCCGACGACGGCAACAACGGCGGTCACTCCCTGTGGGCCGGCACGGTCTCCTGCGATCTCGGATTCGTCGACCACATCGACGCGTCGGTGACGCTGAGCTCGGCATCCGTCACGGCCGGCGGAACGATCGACGTCTTCGCATCCGGTCTGACCCCTGGTGCGGCCTACGCGGTCGTCCTGCACTCCGACCCGATCACGCTGGGCACGGCGACGGCTGATGCCACCGGAAGGCTCGCCCTCACCCGCGTCACAGTCCCGGCATCCGTCCCCGCAGGAGCCCACACCGTGACCGTCTCCGCGGCCGTGGACCCGTCGACGGTGATCGCGAGCGCACCGCTCACGGTGACGGCCGCCGCGACGGCGCCTGGTACGTCCGGAGCGGGCTCACGAGGCTCGCTCGCCGCGACCGGCGCCGACGCCCCCGTCGGGCTGGTCACGTTCGCGCTCCTGCTCGGCGCCGTGGGAGCCGGGCTGACCGGGATATCCAGGCGACGGAGCGCATAGCGCCCGATCAGAGCGAGCCCTGGTCTCCGGTCCGCAAGGACACAGGCGACCAGGGCCCCGCTCGTCGTACACTGGCGCGATGAGCCCGCCGGTCCGCCCGCCGCGTCCGTCGATGCCGACGTCGACAGGCGTGCTGCGCATGGTCGTCGGCATCGTCGTCATCGGCGTGCTGGTGTACACCTACGTGCTCGGCATCCCCGCGGGCCGCGCCGACCCTTTCGACTACTTCGGCTATTTCACCAATCTCACGAGTCTGCTCGCCGCCGGCGTGCTCATCGCCGTCGGAGCGCGGACGCTGCGTGACGGCCGTCCTCCCGCGTGGCTGCACCTCGCCCGCGGAGCGGCCGTCACGGCGATGATCGTCGTCGCGCTCATCTACAACCTCGTCGTCCCAGGGACCGGTACTGCTCCGGGGTGGGTGAGCGTCACCCTGCATCTCGCGTTCCCTCTGCTGCTCCTGGTCGACTGGCTCGTCATAGCCGACCGTCCTCCGCTCGAATGGCGACGGATCTGGCTCGTGCTCCCCTATCCGCTCCTGTGGCTCGGCGTCACCCTGGTCCGCGGTGTCACGGACGGGTGGGTGCCATATGGCTTCCTCCTGCCGTCACGGGGCGTCGCGCAGCTCGCGGCGAGCGTGGGGATGCTGATGGCCACTCTTCTCGTGTGCGCGTCGCTCGTCTGGGCGATGAGCCGCATCAGGGTCTTCGAAGTCGCCCCCCAGACGCCGCCGAGCATCGGCAGCCGACTCGGTGTCCGACCCACTCGGTAGCGTCCCGGAGATGGCTGCTCCCGCTCGTCTCCCCGGCCCGTGCTCGCTGTGCGGGTCGACGACGGGCGTGCATCCTGATGGCGCCTGGCTGTGCGCGGTCTGCGGATGGCGCTACGGCGACTCCCCCGACCCTGATCTCCCACGACCGGTCGTCGAGGTCGTCTACTACATCCGCTACGACCGCCGCGTGAAGATCGGCACGAGCCGCAGGCCCCGGCAGCGACTCGCCAGCATCCGTCATCACGAGCTTCTGGCGTTCGAACGAGGCGGCCGCGCGCTCGAACAGCAAAGGCACCGAGAGTTCGCCGATGTGCGGGAAGGCGGCGAGTGGTTCACGCTGACCGCCGATCTCCGCCGGCATGTCTCCTCGTTGCGAGGGCGCGACGACCCCTGGAGCAGGTACGCCCGCTGGATCGCCGAAGCACTGTCCTGAGACGGGCACGGGCGGATGGCGTCACGGACGTCCGTCTCCGGAGTCCGCGACGCCATCCGCGCCTCGACTCGCTCTGCTCAGGCCCGCACAGGGCTCGCCTTCGCCGAAGCGGGCTGAGGCTGCGAGAACAGCACGACGACGATCACCGCCGCGCCGACCACGACATGCGGCAGCCAGACGTTCAGAGCCTCTCCCGAGAAGCCGAAGAGCCACGGCGACAGAGCGAGAAACAGGCTCGCCGCGACGTCGAACACGAGGTGGACGGGCATCGGGATCAGTCCGAACGGTCCCCATTCGTACCTGGTGAACAGGCTGTAGACGATGAGACCGACACCGAGCACGATCGGGATGATCACGGCGGCTCCGCCGACGCCGGCGAAACCGAACAGCCACGGCGCCGCGATCAGCGCGACTCCGACGATGTAGTCGAGAGCACCATGGACCTTGGTGGGGATGAAGCGCATGATTCCTCCTTGGGTACGCCGCGCAAGAGCGGCTCACACATCGTTCGGAGCCCGCGCGAATCCGGATTGGACGGCCATCTCCGGCGCCCGGATGCGCAACCGGCCCTCGCGGCGTCGTCTCAGCCTGCACTGCTACGGTGAGCGTGTCGGCATCTCGCCGACGTCAGGGAAGACTTCTCGTCGACCAACGGGCCGCATCGGCCATTTCGTTCTCCGTCGCCTCCTCTGGGTGATCCTAGGAGCACGCCATGCCCGTCCCCCGCCCCCTCAGCTCCCGCGAGCTGCCCGTCCGCCCCGCCGGCACCACCGCAGTCGTGTACTGCGAAGGGCAGTTCGGCGAGCAGGACGGAAAGACCGCCAACGGCCTCGTCCGACACTCTGAGAGATACGAGATGCTCAGCGTCATCGACAGCGTCCACGCGTTCCAGGACGCCGGCATGCTCCTCGACGGCGTGCCGAACGGCATCCCGATCCTGGCGAACCTCGCCCAGTCGATCGTCGACGCCGGGCATGTGCCGGATTACCTGATCTGCGGTGTCGCGCCAGCCGACGGCCTGCTCTCCGCGGCCCAGCGCACGGTGCTGCTCGACGGAATCGCCCACGGCATGAACATCATCAGCGGCCTGCACGAGTTCCTCGGCGATGACGACGAGTTCGTCGCCGCCGCGCTCATCGCCGGTGTGACGATCACCGATGTGCGTCGGCCGCGCAGCACCAAGGACCTCCATCTCTTCTCCGGGCGGATCTTCGATGTCACCTGCCCCCGCATCGCCGTGCTCGGAACCGATGGAGCCATCGGCAAGCGCACCACCGCGACGCTTCTGGTCCAGGCGCTCAACACGCACGGCATCCGCGCCGTGCTGGTCGGCACCGGACAGACCACGATCATCCAGGGAGGGCGCTACGGCGTCGCGCTCGACGCGCTCGTTCCCCAGTTCTGCTCAGGAGAGGTCGAGGATCAGGTCGTCGCGGCATTCGAGGGCGAGGATCCCGACGTGATCGTCGTCGAAGGACAGGGGGCGCTCAGCCATCCCGCTTACCTCACGTCCGCTCACATCCTCCGAGGCAGCCGCCCCGAGGCCGTGATCGTGCAGCATGCGCCGGGCAGGCGCGTGCTCAGTGATTTCCCGATGATCCCCATGCCGTCCGTCTCCAGCGAGGTCGCCCTGATCGAGGCGTTCGCAGACACACGGGTGATCGGCATCACCGTCAACCACGAGAACCTGACGGACGCGCAGCTCGCTGAGGCGATCGACGAGATCGAGCTCGATCTCGGCGTGCCGGCCACCGATCCCCTCACCCGGCCGACGAGCGAGCTGGTCGAGATGGTGCTGCAGGCCCTCCCTGCGCTCAGCCCGCAGCTGACCAGCCGTACCGCCCGCTGAGGGCGCGGGCGACGCTGCCGTACCGGCTCCTGTCGAGAACGGCCGCCTCGCGGCGCAGGCCCTTCTCGTGCACGCTGTACAGCTGCTCGATGTCGACCCAGGACTCCCGCCCCTGCGAATCCCACGAACCGCTGCCGATCGAGAGGAAATCGCGATCGCGCTCGTGCGCCTTGCTGGTCATCCTGACGGCGTAGACCCGATCGGCTGACTGGCGGCCGATCACGAGGACGGGGCGGTCTTTGCCCCGGCCATCGTTCTCCTCGTACGGGACCCAGGTCCAGACGATCTCACCCGCGTCGGGAGCTCCGTCGCGGTCGGGCGAGTATTCGATGCGCAGATCGCGGATGCTGCCGGGCTCGATGCGCACCGTGGCCGTGCCGGCGATGCGACCGGGGTCGGCGACGGCATCTGACGTTGATCCCCTGCGAATCCGCGCGTGCGGCCGATCGGGTGTCCCGGCCCGCTCGGGTGTTCGCCCTGAACGGACGATCGACAGCAGGATGTCGAGGAGCGCCGACACGACGCGATTCGGTTTGGCCACGCCATCACCCTAGCCGCCGCGCGCACGAGCGCCCCGACCCTTCACCGGGGCCGGGGCGCTCGCGAAACGGGTTGCTCAGTCGACGAGGGCGTATCCCTCTTCGCCGTGCACGACCAGGTCGACACCGGCGATCTCGTCCTCGTTCGTGATACGGAACCCGATCGTCTTCTCGATCGCGAAGCCGATGATGAACGAGACCACGAAGGAGTAGATCAGCACTCCGAACGCCGCGATCGCCTGCACAGCGAGCTGACGGATGTCACCGCCGACGAACAGGCCGGTGCCCGTCGCGAACAGGCCGAGGTACAGGGTTCCGAAGAGTCCGCCGACGAGGTGGATGCCGACCACGTCGAGCGAGTCGTCGAATCCGAGGCGGAACTTCAGCTCGACGGCGACCGCGCACAGCACGCCGGCGAGTGCGCCGAGCAGCAGCGACCAGCCCGGGGTGAGGTTGGCGCACGCCGGGGTGATCGCGACGAGACCTGCGACCGCACCCGATGCCGCACCGACCGAGGTCGCCTTGCCGTCCTTGATGCGCTCCACGAGGATCCAGCCGAGGATGGCAGCCGCGGTGGCGCCCAGCGTGTTCAGACCGATCAGGCCCACGCCGCCCATGTCCTCGGCGAGCCACTCCGCACCGGCGTTGAAGCCGAACCAGCCGAACCACAGCAGGGCCGCGCCGAGAAGCGTGAGGGGAACGTTGTGGGGCTTGAGGATGCCCTTCTGGAAGCCGATGCGCTTGCCGAGGACGATGGCGAGAGCGAGAGCTGCCGCACCCGCGTTGATGTGCACTGCGGTGCCGCCCGCGTAGTCGATGACGCCGACGCCGCTGTCCTCGCCGAAGAGGGTCGTGCCGAGGTTCATGATCCAGCCGCCGCCCCAGACCCAGGCCGCGACGGGGAAGTAGCCGACCGTGGCGAACACGCCCGCGAAGATCAGCCAGGATCCGAACTTCGCGCGGTCGGCGATGGCGCCGGAGATCAGTGCGACCGTGATGATCGCGAAGGTTGCGCCGTACGCAACGCCCAGCAGGGCGACGTTCGAGCCGTCACCGGCTGCGAGGTTCGACAGGCCGAAGTCGGCGAAGGGGTTGCCGGCGAACTGGGCCGGGCTCTCCACCGCGCTCATCGAGAAGCCGAAGAGGATCCAGAGGACCGCGACAAGACCGATCGATCCGAAGCTCATCATCATCATGCTGACGACGCTCTTTGCCTTGACGAGTCCTCCGTAGAAGAAGGCGACGCCCGGGGTCATCAGCAGCACAAGGGCTGTGGCTGTGATCGCCCAGGAGATGTTGCCGGGTGCATCCATGTGTAAACCTCACATTCGGGAAACTGTGAGCTTCAGTGTGGCGATGCCCGATTTCCGGAAAGCGTGAAGTTTGTTGCGCCGAGGTTACAGCGGGGCCGTTCGTGTGAACATCGCGTTACACAGCCCGCACATTCAGCGTTCAGCGTGCGTGAGAGCGTTCAGTCGCGAGATCGCGCGCAGGTACTTCTTGCGGTAGCCGCCCCCGAGCATCTCCTCCGCGAAGACCTGGTCGAGACTGACGCCGGTGGCCACGATCGGGATCTGCGCGTCGTACACGCGGTCGACGAAGGCGACGAATCGCAGCGCTTCGGACTGGTCCGTCAGCACGCTCACATCGCGCAGCCCGACCAGTCCGATGCCCGCGATCACCCGGAGATAGCGCGAGGGATGCACCTGAGCGAGATGAGCGATCACCGCGGAGAAGGAATCGTCGGATGCCGTGCCGCGAGCAGCGCCCGCCTCGATCGCGCTCTCGTACTCCTCCGGCGTGGACACCACGGCGTGCCCGTCGAGCGCACGCTGACGGAAGTCGACGCCGTCGATGCGAAGCGTCTGGAAGCTGTCGGACATCGCGTGGATCTCGCGGAGGAAGTCCTGTGCGGCGAAGCGTCCCTCCCCCAGCGCGTTCGGCGGCGTGTTCGACGTGGCGGCGAGCCGGGTCCCCGTGGGGACGAGCTCCCCGAGCAGCCGGGTCATCACCATCGTGTCGCCCGGGTCATCGAGCTCGAACTCGTCGATGCAGAGCAGATCCGCGCCCTTGAGCAGGTCGACCGTGTTCTTGTAACCCAGCGCACCCACGAGTGCGGTGTACTCGATGAACGAGCCGAAGTACTTCCGGCGTGCAGGCATGGCATGGTAGATCGAGGCGAGCAGGTGCGTCTTGCCGACCCCGAACCCGCCGTCGAGATACACACCCGGCTTGACGTCGGGCTCCTTCTTCGCGCGGCTGAAGAGCCCGCCGCGCTTCGCCGGCGCACCCCGCCCGGCGAATCTGATCAGGGTCTCCTTCGCCTCCTCCTGCGAGGGGTAGGCGGCATCCGCGCGATAACTGTCGAACGTGGCGCCGTCGAACTGGGGCGGGGGCACCAGACTCGCCAGCATCTCCGGACCGGTGACGGTCGGCTGGCGCTCGGTCAGGTGCACGACGCGGGGGCTGCTCGCGGTGTCAGTCATCGGATTTTCCTGTGTCGAAGTCTTACGAATCCGGTGCCGGGGGTGCAGCGGGGATCTATCGTCGAAAGGGACGGCTCAACACTACGCCGTCAGCGCGCCGGCTTCGGCGCGCGCTCACCGTCTGAGGAGATCCCTGTGGCCATCGAGTTCGATCCGTCTTCCGCCAAGTTCGCCGAGTATGCCGAGCCCGGACGGCTGGTCACGACCGAATGGCTCGCCGCGAACCTCGGCACGCCTGGCCTGGTCGTGGTGGAGTCCGATGAAGACGTGCTGCTCTACGAGACCGGCCATATCCCCGGCGCCGTCAAGGTCGACTGGCACACCGAGCTCAACGACCCGGTCGTGCGCGACTACGTCGATGGAGAGGGCTTCGCCGCACTCCTCAGCCGCAAGGGCATCTCGCGCGACGACACCATCGTCATCTACGGCGACAAGAACAACTGGTGGGCGGCGTATGCACTGTGGGTGTTCTCGCTGTTCGGCCACCAGGATGTGCGTCTGCTCGACGGCGGCCGCGATCGCTGGATCGCCGAGGGCCGTGAGCTCACCCGGGAGCCGGCGAACCGTCCCGAGACCCGGTATCCCGTGATCGAGCGCGACGATTCGGTCATCCGCGCCTACAAGGAAGACGTCCTCGCGCACCTCGGCAACCCGCTCATCGACGTCCGCTCGCCCGAGGAGTACACCGGTGAGCGCACCACCGCCCCCGCCTATCCCGAAGAGGGCGCGCTCCGCGCCGGCCACATCCCCACGGCGCAGTCGGTGCCCTGGGGCAAGGCAGTGGCAGAGGACGGCGGGTTCAAGCCGCGGGCCGAGCTCGAGGAGATCTACCGCGACGGAGCCGGCCTCGGCGAGGGCGACTCCGTGATCGCCTACTGCCGGATCGGCGAGCGCTCGAGCCACACCTGGTTCGTGCTGAAGCACCTGCTGGGGTTCGAGAACGTGCGCAACTACGACGGTTCGTGGACCGAATGGGGCAGCGCCGTGCGCGTGCCGATCGTCACGGGCGCCGAACCCGGCTCGCTCTGACCGTGTGACAATGGCAGGGATGAGCACCGCGCACGTTCCTGACTCCCTCGCCGAGATCCGCGACACGTTCCTGGAGACCCCCGAGGCCGATCGTCTGCTGCTCCTTCTGGAGTTCGCCGACGAACTGCCTCCGGTATCCGACGAGGTCGCGGCCCACCCGGAGATGTACGAACGCGTCGCCGAATGCCAGTCTCCGGTGTACATCCATCTGGAGATCCAGGACGGCATCGTCACGATGCACGCCACCGCGCCTGCCGAGGCACCCACGACGCGCGGCTTCGCCAGCATCCTCGTCCAGGGCATCACGGGTCTCACCCCTGACGAGGTTCTCGCGATCCCGTCCGACTATCCGCAGACGATCGGGCTGACGAGGGCCGTCTCTCCGCTGCGCATCGGCGGCATGACCGGAATGCTGATGCGGGCGAAGAACCAGGTCATGCAGAAGCGCTGAGCCCCTGCTCCTTCAGCCACTCCTCGATCGCGGCGGTCCAGGCGTTCTGGTCGTAGTTCCAGATCTTGGTGTGCCGAGCGACGGTGAAGTGCGGCATCGTGACCAGATCAGGGCGCGCCAGCTGCAGGGCGTGCGAGGCGTCCGAGGGCACGAAGCCGTCGTCGTCGCTGTGCAGGATCAGGATCGGCGCGGAGAGCTCCTCTGCGCGTGCGACCATGTCGAGCCGGTCGAAGGAGATCGCCTCGTCTGCGCCGCTGAGCCGCGCCATCAGCGGCACTTCGAGCGCGCTCATCGCGAGAGCCGGCAGTGGCGCGCGCAGCCCGGTCTCCCGCGCCTGGAATCGCAGGACGGTGCGCCAGTCGACCACCGGCGACTCCAGGATGAGGCCCAGGATGCGATCGCGGTTCGCCGAGTTGACAGCCGTCTGCAGCGCGATCGCACCGCCCATGGACCAGCCCATCAGGATGACGTTCTCGGAACCGTGTCGCAGAGCGTAGGAGATCGCTGCGTCGACGTCTCGCCATTCGGCCGCACCCAGCGCGTAGGCGCCGGCTCGGCTGCGCGGCGCCTCGCCGTCGTTGCGATAGGACACCACGAGGTTGGGCAGGCCGGCTGCGTGAAGCACCGGCACCGCCCGCAGGCACTCGGCACGCATCGTGCCGCGTCCGTGCACCTGGATCACCCACGTCGAGGAGGACCCGGGGAAGAACCACGCGGGGCACGGGCCGGCGGGCGAACCGATCAGCACGTTCTCGGAGGGCAGGTGGAGTTCGCTCGGAGTCGAGTAGTACCAGCCGCTGAACAGAGCGTCCCGATCGACCTTGGCGCCCGGCTCTATCTGCGTGAGCAGCTTGCGTCGCACTGTCGTGGCATCGGCGCTCAGCACGGCTCCCAGCTTCACGTAGCCGTAGGTTCCGGTCGTGAACAGCCCGTAGCGGCCTGGCAGCTCGGTGTCGAGCGTGCGCTGCAGCTCGATCGTCTGAGCGCCCGTGTCGACCGAGCGGATCACGACGTCGGGCACTCGCTTGCCCACGCTCACCACCCTGCGAGCCGTTCCGAACACGAGCAGGGCGGCGATGGCCGCCCCGAAGGCCAGAAGCCCGGGGACAAGGAGCGCAACGGCGTGCCTGAGACTCTTCATCGCTTCCTGACTCTAGCCTGTTGCCGTGACAGGACACCCCGATGCCGGGAGCGAGTTCGAGGCCGCCGCGGCGGAGCTTCGTGAGACCGTCTTCCGCGCCGACATCACGGTCCGCGAGATACCCACACCACAGGGGCTGGCGCCGTACGCGATCGCGCTCGCGGCGGATGTCCGCCCCGGCGACGACGGCGAGTCGGTGTACGGCACCGGACGGTTCGTCCTGCTGCACGATCCGGAGGGCCCGGCCGCATGGGACGGAACCTGGCGCATCGTGCTCTTCGCACAGGCGCCGCTGGAGACCGAGATCGGCACCGACCCTCTCTTGGCGGACGTCGCCTGGTCCTGGCTGATCGATGCGCTCGACTCG
This sequence comes from Microbacterium hydrocarbonoxydans, assembly GCF_000956475.1. Lineage (GTDB taxonomy): Bacteria > Actinomycetota > Actinomycetes > Actinomycetales > Microbacteriaceae > Microbacterium > Microbacterium hydrocarbonoxydans_A. The sequence goes on along the minus strand of NZ_JYJB01000010.1, from coordinate 390,895 downwards.
CGGAATGCCGCGTACCACTCGGCATCCGGCACCTCGACCAAGACCCTCTCGAAGGGATTCGGCGGCCTCGCCGTGGAAGGCGACGGCGCCCAGATAGAATTGCGGGCGTCCTGGACACCAGAGGGCCCCTTCCGACCGCACGTCGAGGCATGGGCCGAGCTGGTCGGAATGCTGGCGGGTCTTCCGCCCGGTTCCGAGGGCATCGCCGTGATCGGCGCGCGAAAGGCTGCACGTGACTGAATACTCCGTGATCTCGGATGCCGAGGAGTTCCTCGCGGCCTGTGCCGCACTCGCAGACGGGACGGGTTCCGTGGCCGTCGACGTCGAACGTGCATCCGGGTTCCGCTACTCCCAGCGCGCATATCTGGTTCAGGTCTTCCGTCGCGATGCCGGCGTCTTTCTCTTCGACCCGCCCGCGATCGGCGATTTCTCGCCGCTCCAGGAAGCGATCGGTAGCGCGCAGTGGGTCTTCCACGCCGCGAGCCAGGACCTTCCGTCGCTGCGGGAGCTCGGCCTGGAACCTGCGACGATCTTCGACACCGAACTCGCATCCCGCCTCCTCGGCCATGAGCGGGTCGGGCTGGGAGCAGTGGTGGAGGACACACTGGGGATCGTTCTGAAGAAGGAGCATTCCGCCGCGGACTGGTCCACGCGTCCGCTTCCCGCTGCCTGGCTCGAATACGCCGCCCTCGACGTCCTGCACCTGATCGACGTGCAGGAGGCGCTGATCGCCGAGCTCGACGAGCAGGGCAAGGCCGAGTTCGCCGCCGAGGAGTTCGCCGCGACGCTGAGTCGCCCGCCGAAGCCTCCTCGCGAAGACCCGTGGCGGCGTCTGAGCGGCCTTCACCAGGTTCGCGGCTCCCGCAACCTCGCCGTCGCGCGAGAGCTGTGGCGCGCACGCGAGGCCTTCGCGCAGGAGCAGGACGTCTCCCCCGGCAGGCTCGTCCCTGATCGGTCGCTCGTCGCCGCCGTTCTCGGCAACCCCCAGAGCAAGTCGGCTCTCGCGGGCATCAAGGAGTTCCAGGGGCGCGCCAGCCGCACGCAGATCGATCGCTGGTGGCAGGCGATCGTCGACGGCCGTGCGACGGAGGAGCTTCCTCGTGAGCGGGTCCCGAGCGACGCGCTCCCTCCGCCCCGCGCATGGGCGGACCGCAATCCGGAGGCGGATGCCCGGCTGAAGGCCGCGCGTCCCGTGGTCGAGGGGATCGCCGCGGAACTCGGGATGCCGACCGAGAATCTGCTGACACCCGAGTACCTGCGTCGCGTCTGCTGGGATCTGCCCGGCACGACCCCCGAAGAGATCGGTGCCGCACTCGCGGCGCTGGGCGCACGCCCGTGGCAGATTGCACAGACTGCACAGAAGATCGCCGACGCCTTTGTAGAGGCGGCGCAATCACCTGACGAGGCTCCCGCGCCCGCTTCGTAGGTTCGACCCAACCGATTCCTCCCGTTTCGGAGGCCTTCTTAGACTGAGGGCACCGCACAAACTTGGAGGCAGAGTGGCCGAGATCTCGGACGTCTTCTTCGTCGATGGAGTGCGCACCCCCTTCGGGCGCGCCGGCGAAAAAGGCATGTACTGGAACACCCGCGCAGATGACCTCGCCGTGAAGGCGACCATCGGCCTGATGGAACGCAACTCGGCTGTACCGGCCGACCGGATCGATGACGTCGCGATCGCCGCGACCTCGCAGACCGGAGACCAGGGCCTCACGCTCGGACGCTCCGTGGCGATCCTCGCGGGGCTGCCGCAGACCGTGCCGGGCCTCGCCGTCGAGCGCATGTGCGCCGGCGCGATGACGAGCGTCACGACCATGGCCGCGTCGATCGGCGTCGGGATGTACGACTTCGCCCTCGCCGGCGGCGTGGAGCACATGGGTCACCACCCGATCGGCGGCAACGCCGACCCCAACCCGCGCTTCGTCGCGGAGAAGATGGTCGACCCCGGCGCTCTCAACATGGGCGTCACGGCCGAGCGCATCTTCGACCGTTTCCCGCACCTCACCAAGGAGCGCTCCGACCGCTTCGGCATGCTCAGCCAGCACAAGGTGCAGGCCGCGTACGACGCCGGGAAGATCCAGCCCGACCTCGTGTCGGTTGCGATCAAGGACGCGGAGGGCGCATGGGGCCTGGCCACGGAGGATGAGGGCCGTCGTCCTCAGACCACCATGGAGGACCTCGCCGCGCTCAAGACGCCGTTCCGTCCGCACGGCCGCGTCACCGCGGGCACCTCGTCGCCCCTCACCGATGGCGCGACGATGTCCCTGCTCGCGGGCGGCGGCGCCGTGAAGGAGTTCGGGCTGGCCCCGAAGATGCGCATGGTCTCGTTCGCGTTCGCCGGCGTGCAGCCGGAGATCATGGGCATCGGCCCGATCCCGTCGACCGAGAAGGCGCTGAAGAAAGCCGGCCTCACCATCGAGGACATCGGCCTGTTCGAGCTCAACGAGGCGTTCGCCATCCAGGTGATCTCGCTGCTCGATCACTTCGGCATCGCAGATGACGACCCCCGCGTCAACCAGTGGGGCGGCGCGATAGCGCTCGGGCATCCGCTCGCAGCGTCCGGCGTCCGTCTGATGATCCAGCTCGCGGCGCAGTTCGCCGAGCGACCCGACGTCCGCTACGGCCTGACTGCGATGTGCGTCGGCCTCGGTCAGGGCGGATCCGTGATCTGGGAGAACCCGCACTTCGACGGAAAGAAGAAGAAGTAATGGCATACGAAGACGTCGACTTCTCCCCTATCCAGGCACTCACCGAGGGCGAGGTCGTCACGCACTCCCCCGTTCGCGACATCCGTCTCGCGTCCGGCAAGGTGCTCGCTCTCATCACGCTCGACAACGGCCGCGACCACACGCGCCCCAACACGCTGGGCCCGGCCACCCTCACGGAGCTCGGTCAGACCCTGGATGCCCTCAAGGCCCGCGCGTCCGCCGGAGAGATCCAGGCCGTCGGGATCACGGGCAAGCAGTACATCCTGGCCGCCGGTGCCGACCTCTCTGACATCAGCAAGGTCGGTTCGCGCGACAACGCAAGGCTGATCGCGCAACTGGGCCACAAGGTCCTCGGCAAGCTCTCCGAGCTCGGCGTCCCGTCGTTCGCGTTCGTGAACGGCCTGGCTCTCGGCGGCGGACTCGAGATCGCTCTGAACTCGACCTACCGCACGGTCGACGCCTCCGCAGCGGCGATCGCCCTCCCCGAGGTCTTCCTCGGCATCATCCCCGGCTGGGGTGGTGCGTACCTGCTGCCGAACCTGATCGGCATCGAGAACGCGCTCGAGGTCGTGATCTCCAACCCGCTCAAGCAGAACCGCATGCTCAAGCCGCAGCAGGCGTTCGATCTGGGCATCGTCGACGCGATCTTCCCCGCCGCGAACTACCTCGAGAACTCACTCGCCTGGGCCGATGCGGTGCTCGGCGGCAAGAAGGTCGAGCGCAAGAACGAGCCGGGCAAGATCGAGCGCCTCACCAAGTGGCCGATCGCGATCAAGATGGCCCGCGGCATGCTGGAGTCGAAGATCGGCACCGTCCCGAAGTCGCCGTACGCCGCCCTGGAGCTGCTCGACAAGGCGAAGAGCGGCACCAAGGCGGAGGCATTCGCGCGGGAGGACGAGGCTCTCGCCGAGCTCGTCACAGGGGATCAGTTCGCGGCATCCATGTATGCGTTCGACCTCGTTCAGAAGCGCGCCAAGCGTCCCGTCGGTGCGCCGGACAAGGCGCTTGCGAAGAAGGTGACGAAGGTCGGCATCATCGGCGCAGGTCTCATGGCCAGCCAGTTCGCGCTCCTCTTCGTGCGCAAGCTGCAGGTGCCGGTGCTCATCACCGACCTCGATCAGGCGCGCGTCGACAAGGGCGTCGCGTACATCCACGACGAGATCGGCAAGCTCGAGGCCAAGGGAAGGCTGGATGCCGACTCGGCGAACAAGCTGCGCGGCCTCGTAACCGGCACGACCGACAAGAGCCTGTACGCCGACTGCGACTTCGTGATCGAAGCCGTCTTCGAGGAGGTCGGGGTCAAGCAGCAGGTGTTCGGCGAGATCGAGAAGATCATCGCGGAGGACGCGATCCTCGCGACCAACACCTCATCGCTGTCGGTCGAGGAGATCGGCTCGAAGCTCGCGCACCCCGAGCGTCTGGTCGGCTTCCACTTCTTCAACCCGGTCGCGGTGATGCCGCTGATCGAGATCGTGAAGACGCCGGCGACGGTCGACGCCGCCCTGTCGACCGCCTTCGTGGTCGCGAAGGGCCTGGGCAAGAACGCCGTGCTGACCGCCGATGCTCCCGGCTTCGTCGTGAACCGGCTGCTGGCCAAGGTCATGGGCGAGGCGGCGCGCGCCGTCTACGAGGGCACTCCGGTCGCCGAGGTCGAGAAGGCCTTCGCGCCGCTGGGCCTGCCGATGGGGCCGTTCCAGCTCATCGACCTCGTCGGCTGGAAGGTCGCCGCGCACGTGCAGGACACCATGGTGAAGGCGTTCCCGGATCGCTTCTACGCGAACGAGAACTTCCATGAGCTCGCCTCACTGGATGCCGTCGTCGAGAAGGACAAGGGCGGTCGGGTCACCGGCTGGACGAAGCAGGCGGAGAAGGTCATCAAGCCCGCCGTCGGGAAGTCTCCGGCGTCGGCGGCGACGATCCTGCAGCGCGTGCAGGACGGTCTCGCGACCGAGATCAAGCTCATGCTCGACGAGGGCGTGGTGCCCGAGGTCGAGGACATCGACCTGTGCCTGATCCTGGGCGCCGGATGGCCGTTCATCGACGGCGGCGCATCGCCGTACCTCGACCGGGAGGGAGCCTCGGAGCGCGCCTTCGGCGGCTCGTTCCACACCCCGCAGATCCGCGGCATCGAACAGCGCTAGTCGCGTCTGTCTCCGAGGGGACGCACCGTCCGTCGCACGACGGAGGTGCGTCCCTTTCTCGTCGCATGAGACGGCGCAGATGCTGACGCGCTTCGGCACGAGCCGCAGCGTATCCGTCTCGCGGCGGCGCGGGGAACGCGTGTGGAACAGCGCATGAACACACGCGGACGGGTGGCTTCCCGGTCGCCGCAGGGGCGACGGAGGCGGCACAGTGGTGGCATGGAGATGATCCTCACGATGCTGGGCGGCAAGGGTCTGTCGGGTCTGCTGAAGACCGGAACCGCCGTGCTCACGATCCTTCTGATCGTCCCCGCCATGCTGAAGCTGTTCATCGTCACGGTCGACGAGGGCTGGGCGGCGATCCGCACGCGCAACGGCAAGCCGATCATCCGCAACCGGCCGCAGCGGCGTCCCACCAACCGCGGCGGAGCCGTCGGCGAGGTCGTCGTACTCGACCCCGGTTCGCACGGGGCCTTCCCTCTGTTCTACTGGTACCGCCTGATCGACGTGCGCTGCCGCGCCACCGACCTGCCGGCACGGGACATGAGTGGAGCCACCGGTCACCAGCACCGGGTGCACGCGTCGTTTGAATGGCGCCCGATCCCGACCGGGCGAGATCTTCGCGTCTTCGAGCTCGACGTCGTGAACGTCAAGGAGCGCGCCTCGAACATCGTCGGCGCGGCCCTCAGAGACGTGATCCGGGGACTCGACGGCCCTGAACTGCCCCACAACGACGAGATCAATACGCGTGTGATCGCGGCCAGCGCCGATGAGGTCCGCCGCGCCTGCGGCGTGGAGCTCGTGCGCGTGATGGTCACAGGCGACGCGCTGACCGACGGCTACCTGCTCTCGACCGCACTGCGCGACGCCGATCGCGGCGCGCAGGCGGTCGCCGCCCTGCACGCGTTGAACTGAAGCCCTCAGCGCCGCTCGTGCAGCGGCAGGTCGATCGCGCCGGTCTCCCCCGCGTTGCGTGCGACCGGGATGCGGGTACCGAGCACCTGTGCGACGACGTCTTGCGCGATCTTCGAGGCGGTGAGTCCGGCATCCGCAAGCACCTGGTCGCGAGACGCGTGGTCGATGAACTCGTCAGGCAGTCCGAGCTCGTCGACCGCCGTGTCGATCCCCGCCTCGCGGAGCACCTGGCGCACCCTCGTGCCGATGCCGCCGACGCGGATGCCGTCCTCGAGCGTGATCACGAGACGGTGATGCGCTGCGAGCTCGACGACGGACGGCTGCACCGGGATGGCCCAACGCGGGTCGATCACGGTGGCGCCGATCCCCTGCGCCCGGAGCCGGCGGGCCACCTCCATCCCGAGGGCGGCGAAGGGACCGATGCCGACGATGAGCACGTCCTCCGTCTCGCCTCGGGCGAGCACGTCGACACCGTCGTCCAGCCGCTCGATCGCGGGGAGATCATGCGCGACCTCGCCCTTCGGGAAGCGGATGACGGTGGGCGCGTCGTCGATGAGGACGGCCTCGTCCAGGGCCTCTGCCAGACGCGTGCCGTCGCGGGGCGCGGCGATGCGGATGTGGGGCACGATCTGCAGCATCGCCAGGTCCCACATGCCGTGATGGCTCGGTCCGTCGGGACCCGTGACACCCGCCCGATCGAGGACGAAGGTGACACCCGCGCGATGGAGGGCGACATCCATGAGCACCTGGTCGAAGGCGCGGTTCATGAAGGTCGCGTACAGCGCGACGACCGGATGCAGGCCGCCGAACGCGAGACCGGCGGCGGATGCCACCGCGTGCTGCTCGGCGATCCCCACGTCGTACACACGGTCAGGGAACCGCTCGGCGAACGGCGCAAGGCCCGTGGGGCGCAGCATCGCCGCGGTCATGGCGATGACCTTCGGATCGCGCTCCCCCACGGCGACGAGCGCCTCGGAGAACACGTCGGTCCAGCCGCGGCCGCTGCTCGAGAGCGGCTCGCCGGTCGTCGGATCGATGCGGTTGACCGCATGGAACTGGTCGGCCTCGTCATCCCGGGCGGGCTGGTAGCCGCGCCCCTTCTCCGTGATCGCGTGCACGATGACGGGGGCGCCGTAGGACTTCGCCAGCTCGAGCGTCTCGAGGAGAGCCGGAAGATCGTGGCCGTCCACCGGGCCGAGGTACTTGATGTCGAGGTTGGAATACAGGGCCTCGTTGTTCGTGAACCGCGAGAGGAACCCGTGGGTGCCTCCGCGCACTCCGCGGAACACGGCGCGGCCGACCGGTCCGAGCGCGCGGAACAGCCGATCGGACTTGCGATGCAGGTCCTTGTATGCCGCGGCGGTGCGCACACGGTTCAGGTACCTCGACATGCCTCCGATCGTCGGGGCGTAGGAGCGGCCGTTGTCGTTGACCACGATCACGAGGTTGCGGTCGTTGTCATCGGAGATGTTGTTGAGCGCCTCCCAGGTCATGCCGCCGGTGAGGGCGCCGTCGCCGACCACGGCCACCACGTGCCGGTCGGCGCGGCCGGTGGCCGTCAGTGCGCGGCTGATGCCGTCAGCCCAGCTCAGGGAGCTCGACGCGTGCGAGGACTCGACGACGTCGTGCGGGCTCTCGCTCCGCTGCGGATAGCCCGCGAGACCGCCACGGACACGAAGGCCCGAGAAGTCCTGTCGCCCCGTGAGGAGCTTGTGCACGTAGGACTGGTGACCGGTATCGAAGATGAACGGGTCATCGGGCGACGAGAACACGCGGTGCAGCGCGATCGTGAGCTCGACGACGCCGAGATTCGGTCCGAGGTGCCCCCCGGTGCGGGAGACGTTCTCGACGAGGAACTCGCGGATCTCCCCGGCGAGCTCGGTCAGCTGGTCTGTGGACAGTCCGTCCAGATCTCGGGGACCTGAGATGCTCGGAAGAATGGGCATCTGCGCCTCCTCACAGGCTCCGTGCGCGGCATCCGATTTCCGGTTCGGGCGCCTCTGCGATCCTATCGCGCGTGGCGGGGAAAGCCCCGTGAGCGGGGCACCCTTGACATGCCCGTCCGCGCACGACAGCGCCCCGCCCGGTCGAAACCGGACGGGGCGCTGTCGGTGTGTCGCTGATCAGACCAGCGAACGCAGAACGTACTGCAGGATGCCGCCGTTGCGGTAGTAGTCCGCCTCACCGGGGGTGTCGATGCGCACCACGGCGTCGAACTCGATCGGCTGCTTGCCCTCGGGCGAGTGCTCGCTCGGCGTCGCCGTGACGTGCACGGTCTTCGGGGTGACGCCGTTGTTGAGCTCCTCGAGACCCGAGATCGAGACGACCTCGGTGCCGTCAAGGCCCAGCGACTCCCAGCTCTCGCCGGCGGGGAACTGCAGCGGGACCACGCCCATGCCGATGAGGTTCGAGCGGTGGATGCGCTCGAAGCTCTCGGTGATGACAGCCTTCACACCGAGGAGGTTGGTCCCCTTCGCCGCCCAGTCGCGCGACGAGCCGGAGCCGTACTCCTTGCCGCCGAAGATGACCAGCGGGGTGCCCTGCGCCTGATAGTTCATCGACGCGTCGTAGATGAAGGACTGCGGGCCCTCGGGCTTCGTGAAGTCGCGCGTGTAGCCGCCCTCGATCTGCTGTCCGCCGTTGACGGCCTTGACGAGTGCGTTCTTCAGGCGGATGTTGGCGAAGGTGCCTCGGATCATCACCTCGTGGTTTCCGCGGCGCGAGCCGTAGGAGTTGAAGTCCTTCTGCGCGACGCCGTGCTCGGTGAGGTACTGAGCGGCGGGCGTTCCGGCCTTGATGTTGCCGGCGGGCGAGATGTGGTCGGTGGTGACCGAGTCGCCGAGCGCTGCGAGCACGCGAGCTCCACTGATGTCCGTCACCGGGGCAGGGGTCGCCTCCATGCCGTCGAAGTACGGGGCCTTGCGCACGTAGGTCGAGTTCTCGTCCCACTCGAAGACCGGGCCCGTCGGCGTGGGCAGGTTGCGCCAGCGGTCGTCTCCGTCGAACACGGTCGCGTACTGCTTGATGAACTGGTCGCGCGAGATCGACGAGTCGATGATCTCCTGCACCTCGTCGGGCGCGGGCCAGATGTCCTTCAGGAACACCTCGTTGCCGTCCGCATCCTTGCCGAGCGCGTCGGTCTCGAAGTCGAAGTGCATCGATCCTGCGAGAGCGTAGGCCACGACGAGCGGCGGGCTCGCGAGGTAGTTCATCTTGACGTCGGGGCTGATGCGGCCCTCGAAGTTGCGGTTTCCGGAGAGCACCGCGGTCACGGCGAGGTCGTGCTCGTTGACGGCGGCCGAGACCTCGTCGATGAGCGGACCCGAGTTGCCGATGCAGATCGTGCAGCCGTAGCCGACGGTGTAGAAGCCGAGACCCTCGAGATCCTTGTCGAGACCCGACTTCTCGTAGTAGTCGGTGACGACCTTCGAGCCGGGGCCGAGAGTGGTCTTCACCCACGGCTTCTGCTTCAGGCCCTTCTCACGCGCCTTGCGGGCGAGAAGGCCGGCGGCGATCATGACCGACGGGTTCGAGGTGTTGGTGCACGACGTGATGGCGGCGAGCGTCACGGCGCCGTTGTCGAGCATGTAGCGCTGGCCCTCGGGGGTCGAGACCTCGACCGGCTTGGACGCCGGGTGCGGACCACCGCTGAAGAGCAGCATCGACTCGGCGTGCTGGCCCTCGTGCTGGTGCGAGACGCCATCCTGCGCGACGTGCTCCTTCTCGACACCGGGGGTGGTGCCGGGGTCGGATGCCGGGAACGTGCCCTCGACCTCGACGGTGTCCTCGTCGATGCTGGCGTAGTTCAGGATGTCCTTCTCGAACTGGTTCTTCGCCTCGGAGAGCAGGATGCGGTCCTGCGGGCGCTTCGGCCCGGCGATCGACGGGACGACCGTGCCGAGATCGAGTTCGAGGTACTCGCTGAAGATCGGCTCGCGAGTCGCGTCGTGCCACAGCGACTGCTCCTTGGCGTACGCCTCGACGAGGGCGACGGCCTCTTCGCTGCGGCCGGTGAGGCGCAGGTAGTCGAGCGTGACGTCGTCGATCGGGAAGATCGCGGCGGTCGAGCCGAACTCCGGCGACATGTTGCCGATGGTGGCGCGGTTGGCCAGCGGCACGGATGCCACGCCCTCGCCGTAGAACTCGACGAACTTGCCGACCACGCCGTGCTTGCGCAGCAGGTCGGTGATCGTGAGGACGACGTCGGTCGCCGTCACGCCTGCGGGGATCTCGCCGGTGAGCTTGAAGCCCACGACACGCGGGATGAGCATGGACACGGGCTGGCCGAGCATGGCCGCCTCGGCCTCGATGCCGCCGACGCCCCAGCCCAGCACGCCGAGGCCGTTGACCATCGTGGTGTGCGAGTCGGTGCCGACGCAGGTGTCGGGGTACGCCCGCAGGACGCCGTCGACGTCGCGGTCGTAGATGACCTTCGCCAGGTGCTCGATGTTCACCTGGTGCACGATGCCGGTTCCCGGGGGAACGACCTTGAAGTCCTGGAAGGCCGTCTGGCCCCAGCGGAGGAACTGGTACCGCTCGCCGTTGCGCTCGTACTCGATCTCGACGTTGCGCTCGAGTGCGTTCTCGGTGCCGAAGAGGTCGGCGATGACCGAGTGGTCGATCACCATCTCGGCGGGCGAGAGCGGGTTGATCTTGTTCGCGTCGCCGCCGAGCGCCGTCACTGCCTCGCGCATCGTGGCGAGGTCGACGATGCAGGGAACGCCCGTGAAGTCCTGCATGACCACGCGCGCCGGCGTGAACTGGATCTCGGTGTTCGGCTCGGCCGCGGCATCCCACGATCCGAGGGCCTCGATCTGCGCCTTGGTCACGTTCGCGCCGTCCTCGGTGCGAAGCAGGTTCTCGAGGAGGACCTTGAGACTGAAGGGGAGCTTGTCGAAACCGGGCACCGTGTCGATGCGGAAGATCTCGTAGTCGGTGCTGCCGACCGTCAGGGTGCTCTTGGCACCGAAGCTGTTCACCGTGGACACGAATCCGTCTCCTTCTATTCGGATGGGAGCGACAGGCGCCTCCATCTTGCTCGCCAGCGAGCCCGGTCGGCTAGCAAGGCAGACCTAACCAGTCTGCTCCCGCGGGGCCGTGGGGGGAAGCCTGCAATTTATCTTGATATCAAGATAAATCTATCACGACCGCCGGGCGTCTCCGGCATCCGACTCGCGAGGATAGAGACGCCTGGCGACGATCCACGTCGTGGCCAGGAGAACGGCGAAGAACGGGATGCCCATGACGATCTTGACCGTGCCGAGCGTCGCCACGTCTCCCGAGAAGTAGAAGGGCAGCTGCACGCCGAGCCGGGCGAGGAACAGCAGCGCCCACGCGACGGAGAGCCAGAAGAACGTCCGGCGCTTGCGCGGGTCGGTACGCCAGGAGACGCCCTCGCCCATCAGGAATCCGACAACCACGCCGATCAGGGGCCAGCGCACCGCGGCTGACACGAGGAACGCGGTGCCGTATGCGATGTTCGTGATGAAGCCGACGACGAACTGGTCTGCGGCGCGGCCGGTGAACAGCGGCAGCCCGGCGGCGACGACCGCCGCGACAAGACCGGACAGCGCGGCGACCGGCGGCGACTTCATCACCAGGCGGATGATCGTGAAGATCGCCGCGGAGCCCACCGACAGGATCAGCGCGAGGATCAGGTTGCTGCTGACGGTGTAGGTGACGATGAACGCGAGAAGCGGCAGCACCGACTCCACGATGCCGCGCCATCCGCCGATGACGCCCCAGACCATGCGGCCGGTCGACACATCGGCATCCGGATCGATGCCTGCCCTGCGCGCGGCGCCGCCGAGGGCCGCACCGAGGATCTCGGATGCTGACGGCTCGCGCTCGGCGTCGGGTTCAGGCGTGCTCACGCGGATCCCGGCGTCGCCGGCATCTTCAGCGGGATCAGGTCGCGAGGCGGCATGGGCGCCCCGCCGCGGACGACCACGATCGAGCGGAACAGGTCTTCTACCTTGGCCGCGGCCTCCAGATCGGATGCCGCAGCTCCCCCGATCACCCCGCGCAGGAACCATCGCGGCCCGTCGACGCCGACGAAGCGCGCGAGGCGGAGCTCGGAGCCCTCGTTGGCGGATGCCGGGACTTCGGCGAGGAGCTCTTTGCCGAGCGGGCCCTCGCGCTCCTCCACCCGTCCGCCCTGCGCCTTGACCTGGTCGCGCAGCTGCACACGAGTCTCGTCCCAGAGACCCCCGGAGCGCGGCGCCGCGAAGGGCTGCACCTGGAGCGAGGAGTCGGCATAGTCGAGACCGACCGCGACGATGCGCTTGGTCTGCTCCTCGACCTCGAGACGCAGGTTCAGCCCCTCGCGCGGAAGGATCTTGATCCCGCCGAGATCGATGTACGGGCGAACCGGGTTCGCCTCGGAGTCGTCCAACGGCCCTTCGGTCGCGCGGTTCTCAGGTGCCGACTTCGAAGGTGTGGCGTTGTTGTCAGTCATCAGCTTTGTCCTGCTTCGTTACTGGTGGGGTGCTGCCTGGTATCCGGTGGAGCCGAATCCGCCCTCGCCGCGAGTGCTCTCCGGCAGCTCCTCGACGGGGATGAACGTGGCGCGGGTCACCGGCATGATGATCAGCTGCGCGATGCGATCGCCGACGGCGACATCGTACGCGCTGCGAATGTCCGTGTTGACCAGACTCACCTTGATCTCGCCGCGGTAGCCGGCGTCGACGGTCCCGGGCGAGTTCACGATCGAGATGCCGTGCTTGGCGGCGAGGCCGCTGCGGGGAACGACGAACGCCGCGAATCCCTCCGGCAGGGCGATGCGGACGCCGGTCGCGACGAGCGCCCGCTCCCCCGGCTCCAGGTGCACGGCCTCGGCGGCGACGAGGTCGGCGCCGGCGTCTCCGGGGTGTGCGTAGCCGGGCACGACGGCGATTCCATCGAGCACAGGGGCGATAATGGGGACGTCAACCGATTCAGTCACCCCATGAGGCTAATGCAGATCCGCACCGCTGAGACACGTCCGCTTTATCGCGAGCGGCTGTCGCCGAGCCTCCGGCTTCTGGTGACCGTCGCGCTCGCCGGCCCCATGGTGTCTCTGGTGTTCGTGCCGGTCGGCTCCACGATCGCCCTCGTCGCGGGAGCGGCGGTATCGGCCGCTCTGGTCACGATGTTCGTCTGGCTGACTCCCGTGGTCGCGGTCGACGGCACCGTGCTGCGTGCGGGCCGCGCGCACATCGACGCGAGGTTCCTCGGCGAACCCGTGGTGCTCACGGGCGACGAAGCCCGCCAGGCCCGCGGTCCGCTTCTGCCGGCGCGAGGCTGGCACCTGATCCGCGGAGGCATCGACGGGATCGTCGTCGTGCCGAACACGGATGCCGACGACCCGGTGGACTCGTGGACGATCTCGTCGCGCACACCCGACCGCCTCGCCGCCGCGATCCGCGCAGCCCGCGGCGCCTGATCTCCCGCCGGACCGACAGGGCCAGGCCTCGGGCGGAAACGACGACGCGCCCGGAACCGTGCGGTTCTGGGCGCGTGACGCGTGCATCGACGCTGCGATCAGGCAGCGCACTCCTTGCAGATCGGGCCGGAAGCGCCCTCGTGGTCGAGCTGCGAGCGGTGCTTCACCAGGAAGCAGCTCATGCAGGTGAACTCGTCATCCTGCGCGGGCAGCACGACGACGTCGAGCTCGAGGTCGGACAGATCGGCACCGGGAAGATCGAAGCTGGACGGGTTGTCCGAGTCCTCATCGCCGGACGAGCCTGACAGCTTGTCCGGCACACGCTCCTTGAGGGCTTCGATCGACTCGGAGTCGTCTTCACTCTTTCGCGGAGCGTCGTAATCGGTTGCCATTGGGTAGGTCTCCACTTTCATGGTGCGAGTGGTGGGGGGTTGTGCCGCAGGGTTCGGCGGCCATAGTTTGCACGACCGCGAGAGATTTCGCAAATGTCGCCGGGTGCGACTGAGCAAACTGACGGCACGCCCAGGGTATTCCCGCCTGCTGTGTAACCGGCGTGACACCATGGTCGGACACCCATTCCTGAGGGGCATTCGCATGGAAAACGTCACCATCGTCGGCACAGAAGCAGGAGTCCTCGTACTCGCGACCGAATCCGGCACGCGTTTCGCGCTGCCCATCGACGACGTGCTGCACCGCGAGATCCGTCGCGCCACGCGTCAGGGCGAGCCAGTCACGCAGAAGCTCGCCGCAAGTCCGCGCGACATCCAGGCGCAGATCCGCGCCGGCCTCACAGCACCCGAGGTCGCCGAACTCCTCGGGATCGGTGTCGACGACGTCATCCGCTTCGAAGGTCCGGTGCTCGCCGAGCGCGAGCACATCATCGGGCAGGCTCTCGCCGTCCCCGTCCTCATCGGCAGCGAGGTCGAGCCCGACGCGCAGCCGACGTTCGGCACCGCCATCCGGGCGAAGCTGGCCGATCTCGAGGCCACGGCGGAGCGCTGGGCGAGCTGGAAGGATGACAGCGGCTGGATCGTCAAGCTCGAGTTCACGGCGAACGAGGTCGAGCACGACGCGCGATGGAGCTTCGATCCGCGACGCAGCGCACTGGCTCCCCTGAATGCCGACGCCACCCAGCTGTCACGACAGGGCTCTCTTCCCGAGGGTCTCATCCCCCGCTTGCGGGCCGTCGACGCCGAGCGCACCACCTCGCCCTACAAGGACGACAGCCGCTTCGACTCCGGCGCGTTCGGTCCTCGTCTGGTGCCGGCCCCCGAGGCCGACAGCGAAGACCCGTCGACGCCTGAGCGGTCGGGCTCAGCGGTCCAGGATGCCGCGATCAAGCGCGCCCCGGAGTCGCAGACCACGAGCCCGGAGACGGCAGACCTCCTTGAGGCGCTGCGCCGCCGTCGCGGCCAGCGTGAGAGCTCGCCCATCATCGACATCGACGATCGGGACGAGCCTGAAGAGGTGAGCCCCATCGCGCTCTTCGATGCGCTCGAGAGCGATCAGGACGACGAGCCGGAACCCGCTCCCGCACCGGAGCCCGCGCCCGACAACGGTCGCCGTCGGCGCCGCAACGCCATGCCGTCGTGGGACGAGATCGTCTTCGGCGCGCGCACCGACGAGTAAGACCTCGCGCGCGGTCGACCGTCACGGCCGATCGATCGAGCCGCAGGTTCAGCGGGCAAAGGCCCCGAAGCGGAGGACCGGCACCTGACGCTCTTCTGGCGTGATCCCGCCGTGCTGCCCGACCATGCCTCTGCTGCGCTGATCCGGCGCCGTGCCGTCGTACACGGCACCGTTGCCCCGCGACACGACGAGCAGGTCGCCGATGCGCGACGCCGCAGCATCCGTCACGTGCGCGCCGAACAGGCCTGAGGCGATCGCCTCGGCACGGGTGCCTACATCGGCCGCCCCGGCGAGGTCCCCACGCCAGCGCGCCAGGACTCCATCGGCGTCCGCGTCGGGGTCGAGGTAGACATGCAGCATCCGCGGTTCGCCGCCGATGTGGCCGACTCCCGCGAGATGCTCGGCCTCGAGCACGAACTGCTTGTGCGCCGGGACGTCTACCATTCCGTGGTCGGAGGTCACGATCACTCCGACACCCGGAGGCACGCGACGGGCGAGTGCGGCATCGACGTCCTCGAGAGCCGAGACCCACTGCCGGGATGCGATTCCGTGCCGGTGTCCGGCCTTGTCGACTTCAGGCAGGTAGCAGTACACCAGCGAGCCGGGATGCCGCTCGGCGAGGTCGTACGCGGCCGCCACGCGGTCGCCAGGCGAAGCCGCCGAGACGAACTCTGCGCCGCGCAGGGTCGCTCGGCTGAATCCGCTGCCCGCATATGCGGCGACACCGACCGCGAACGCCTGACGCCCCTGGGCTGCCGCCTTCTCGAACACAGTCGGGGCGACCTGCCAGGATGCCGGATCGACGCCTGCGCTCTCCCACCCGGACAGCTGGTTGACCATGACGCCCCGCGACCTGTCGAGCACGCTGTAGCCGACGAGCCCGTGCTCGCCCGGCCAGGCCCCCGTCAGGATGCTGGTGAGCGCCGCCGCCGTCGTGGAGGGGAACACCGAGGTGGCGACGTCCTTCTTGGCCATACCCGCAGTCAGCGCCCTCGCATGCCCCGCGTGCGCGCGCAGGCTGATCGCGCCGAGCCCGTCGATCAGCACGAGCACGACGGACTCCGCTCGCGGCAGCGTCGCGGATTCGCCGCGGAGTGCGGCGAACAGGTCCTCCGCCACCCCGACGACGCTCCGGGCCGTGGGTGACTCGGACGGTAGCATGAGGGACATCCGAGCCAGTCTGTCACAGGCTCCCCGTGCCCTTCAGGAAGTCCATGCCGAAAACCCCGCCGCCCGAGCTCGCCCCGGAGCGAATCCAGGACATCGACCTCGAGAGCGAGATGCAGGGATCGTTCCTCGAGTACGCGTACTCGGTGATCTACTCGCGTGCCCTGCCCGATGCGCGCGACGGGCTCAAGCCCGTACAGCGCCGCATCCTGTACCAGATGGCCGAGATGGGCCTCCGACCGGACCGCGGGCATGTGAAGAGCGCGCGCGTCGTCGGCGAGGTGATGGGAAAGCTGCATCCGCACGGCGATTCCGCGATCTACGACGCCCTGGTGCGCCTCGCGCAGGACTGGGCGCTGCGGGTGCCCCTGGTCGACGGCCACGGCAACTTCGGCTCGCTGGATGACGGGCCCGCCGCCGCCCGGTACACCGAGGCCCGACTGGCGTCGCCTGCTATGGCGCTCACCGAGAACCTCGACGAGGACGTCGTCGACTTCATCCCGAACTACGACGGCCAGTTCCAGCAGCCCGCCGTGCTCCCCGCGGCGTTCCCGAACCTCCTCGTCAACGGTGCCAGCGGCATCGCCGTGGGCATGGCGACCAACATGGCGCCGCACAACCTCATCGAGGTCGTCGCGGCCGCGACTCACCTGCTCGAGAACCCCGATGCCACAACCGAAGAGCTCATGGAGTTCGTACCGGGCCCCGATTTCCCCTCCGGCGGCATCCTCATGGGTCTCGACGGCGTCAAGGACGCCTACACGACCGGCCGCGGCGCGCTCAAGGTGCGCGGCAAGGTCTCGGTCGAGCAGATCGGGCCGCGCCGTACGGGCATCATCGTGTCTGAGCTTCCCTACATGGTGGGACCCGAGCGACTCATCGAGAAGATCCGCGACGCGGTCCAGTCGAAGAAGCTGCAGGGCATCAGCGACGTCACCGACCTCACCGACCGCAACCACGGACTGCGCGTCTCGATCGGCATCAAGACGGGCTTCGACCCGAACGCGGTTCTCGAGCAGCTCTACCGGCTGACTCCACTGGAGGACTCGTTCAGCATCAACAACGTCGCCCTCGTCGACGGACAGCCGAGAACGCTCGGCCTCAAAGAGATGCTCAGCGTCTACGTGATGCACCGTCTCGAGGTCATCACGCGGCGAAGCCGCTATCGGCTCGCGCGCCGTGAAGAGCGTCTGCATCTGGTCGAGGGCCTGCTCATCGCGATCCTCGACATCGACGAGGTCATCCAGGTCATCCGCTCGTCCGATGATTCGGAGCAGGCTCGCGCGCGTCTGCGCTCGGTGTTCGACCTCAGCGAGCTGCAGGCCGAGTACATTCTCGAGCTGCGTCTGCGGCGTCTCACGAGGTTCTCGCGCATCGAACTGGAGGCCGAGCGCGACGCCCTGCTCGCCGACATCGCCGCGCTGAAAGAGCTGCTCGGGAGCCCTGCGCGACTGCGCTCTGCGGTGGCCGCCGAGCTCGACGCCGTGGCCGAGGCCTACGGAACCCCTCGCCGAACCCTGCTCATGAACGCCGCCCCGCCGAAGCCCCGCGCGGCGAAGGGCGCCCCCGACCTGCAGATCGCCGATGCGCCGACGGTTCTCGTGCTGTCGACCACCGGACGCGCCGTGCGCGTGGATCTCGCCGAGGGCCAGGAGCTGAGCGCACCCGCGCGTCGCAGCAAGCACGACGCGATCCTCGCGACCGTCGAGACGACGGTCCGCGCCGAGCTCGGTGCGCTGACCAGTCTCGGTCGCGTGGTGCGGTTCTCGCCCGTCGACCTGCCTTCCGTGCCCTCGAGCTCCGTGCAGCTCGCCGCGGGGGCTCCGCTGCGCGACTATCTCGGCATCACCACGCGCGGTGAGCGCATCGTCGGCTTCGTGCGGTTCGACAGCGACACCCCCGTCGCGCTGGGCACCGCTCAGGGCACCGTGAAGCGCATCGTGCCCTCGGCTCTGCCTGTAAGGCCAGAGCTCGAGGTGATCGGCATGAAGGCCGGCGACAGCGTCGTCGGCGCCGCGGAGGCGTCCGACGACGCGGAGCTCGTGTTCATCACGACCGATGCGCAGCTGCTGCGGTTCGCGGCATCCGCTGTCCGGCCGCAGGGCGCCCCGGCCGCCGGTATGGCCGGCATCAAGCTCGGCGCAGGCGCCACGGTGCTGTTCTTCGGCGTGGTGACGCCGGAGACGGATGCCGTTGTCGCCACCGTCTCGGGCGCGGAGAGCGCGCTGCCGGGCACCGACCCCGGGCGTGCAAAGGTCTCAGCGTTCGCGGAGTATCCCGCCAAGGGCCGAGCCACGGGCGGAGTCAGGGCTCACGCGTTCCTGAAGGGCGAGGATCGTCTGACCGTCGCCTGGGTCGGGCCTGCTCCGGCTCTCGCGGTCGATCCGACGGGTGCGGTGCGCAAGCTCCCAGAGGCCGGCGCACGTCGTGACGCATCAGGACAGCCGATCGAGGGCGTGATCGGCTCCATCGGCCGCACCATCGTCTGATCTCGCGGCACGGCCTCCCGATCACTCGGAGGGCGCCGCGGACTCCTCACCGAGGCGCACGAGCCCCTCAGCGACGATGGCGGCGATCGTGCGCGCGTGCGTCCCGTCTGGGTCGAGGTCGGGGTCGAACACCGTCACGGAGGCGCCCCACGCCCTGGGCGCGACCGCACGCAGGAAGTCGGTGAGCTCCTGCGGGGACAGACCCCCAGGGTCGGGGCTGTCGACCGCCGGCATATGCGCGGGGTCGAGCACGTCGACGTCGACCTGCAGCCAGAAGCCCCGATCGAGGCCCGGTGCGGTGAGAATGCGCGAGGCAGCCCGGGCCGCCCCATACAGGATGATGTCGTCGGCCGGAATCGTGAGTGCGATCGCATCGGAGACCTCGTCGAGCTCCTCGTCTTCGCGTCGGCACCCGACATGGGCCGTGCGCGCGGCGTCGAAGTACGGGCCGAGCCCGTCGATGTCCGCCACAGCGGGAACGTGCCTGCCGATCGCCGCGGCGAGATCCTCGCCCGCGAGCGCGCCGAAGGAGTCGCTGTTACCCGGATGCCGGAAGTCCGTGTGGCCGTCGACGTGCACGAGACCTGCTCCGCCGCTGACCTTGGAGGCGAGTCCGGCCGCGAGCAGGAGACTGCAGTCGCCGCCGAGCACAAGGGGCGAGTGCCCCTCGCGGCGCAGCGAAACCAGGCGATGCGCCAGACGACGGGCGTGATCGACAACGGCATCCTGATTGCGCACCGTACCGGCAGGACGTCGTTCGTCGTCGAGGTATCGGCCGGGCAGCACAGCACCGGCCTCTAGCGCGCCGTGCGGTGCGAGAGCCGCGTGCAGCCCGGCGTCGCGAAGCGCTTCCGGTGCCTTCGCCGTGCCAGGAACAGCGCCGCGCTGCGGCGGGCGCAGCCCCAGGTTCGACGGTGCCGAGACGATCGCGATCATCGTCCCATCCTGACAGGACGCCCTTCGGGCATCCGCAGTACACGCAGGCCGCGGCGCACCCGCCGGGTGCTCAGGCGTCGATCGACTCGCGCGAGAGGTTGCCGGCGGAGTCGATGATGAACTCGCGCCGAGGTGCCACCTCGTTGCCCATCAGCAGTTCGAAGACGCGGCCCGCTGCCTCGGCATCCTCCATGCGCACCCGACGCAGCAGGCGGCCGCCGCGGTCCATCGTCGTCGATGCCAGCTGCTCGGCATCCATCTCGCCGAGTCCCTTGTACCGCTGGATGGGCTCGTGCCAGCGCTTGCCGGCCTTCTTGAGCTTCGCCAGCAGGGCGTGCATCTCCTGCTCGCTGTAGGTGTAGATCGTCTCGTTCGGCTTCGAGCCGGGGTTCATCACGATCACGCGATGCAGCGGAGGAACAGCCGCGAAGACGCGCCCCTCCTCGATCAAAGGGCGCATGTAGCGGAAGAACAGCGTCAGCAGGAGGGTGCGGATGTGCGCGCCGTCGACGTCGGCGTCGCTCATCAGGATCACCTTGCCGTAGCGCGCGGCGCCGATGTCGAAGCTGCGTCCCGATCCCGCGCCGATCACCTGGATGATCGACGCGCACTCGGCGTTGGAGAGCATGTCGCCCACCGAGGCCTTCTGCACGTTGAGGATCTTGCCGCGAATGGGCAGCAGCGCCTGGAACTCGCTGTTGCGCGCGTTCTTCGCGGTGCCGAGCGCCGAGTCGCCCTCGACGATGAACAGTTCGCTGCGATCGACGTCGTTCGTGCGGCAGTCGACGAGCTTGGTCGGCAGCGTCGAGGACTCGAGGGCGTTCTTGCGCCGCTGCGTCTCCTTGTGTGCACGCGCCGACACGCGGGCCTTCATCTCGGCGACGATCTTGTCGAGCAGCTGGGTCGCCTGGCTCTTGTCGTCGCGCTTGGTGGAGCTGAAGCGCTCGCCCAGATCCCTGCGCAGCACCTGGGCGACGATCTGACGCACGGCCGGTGTGCCGAGGACCTCTTTGGTCTGACCCTCGAACTGCGGCTCGGGGACGTTCACCGTGAGCACGGCGGTGAGCCCTGCCAGCACGTCGTCCTTCTCGAGCTTGTCGTTGCCGACCTTGAGCCGACGGGCGTTCTGCTCGACCTGCGAGCGCAGCACCTTCAGGAGCTCCTGCTCGAAGCCCTGCTGATGGGTTCCGCCCTTGGGCGTGGAGATGATGTTGACGAAGGACCGGGTCGTGGTCTCGTACCCCGTGCCCCAGCGCATCGCGATGTCGACACCGCAGACCCGCTCGACCTCGGTGGAGACCATGTGCCCGTCGGGCTGCAGGACGGGCACCGTCTCCTTGAACGTCCCCTCGCCCTGGATGCGCCAGGTGTCGGTGACGGGCGCGTCGGAGGCGAGGTACTCGACGAACTCCGAGATCCCGCCCTCGTAGTGATACGACGTCTCGTTGACGCCTGCGCCGGTGGCAGGGTCTTCCGCACGCTGGTCGCGGACGACGAGTTCGAGTCCCGGGACGAGGAACGCGGTCTGACGCGCACGCGTCTCGAGCTCACCCAGCTGGAACGCGGCGTCTTTCGTGAAGATCTGACGATCCGCCCAGTAGCGGATACGGGTTCCGGTCACCCCTCGCGGAGCCTTGCCGACGATGCGCAGCTCGCTGTTCTCCTGGAACGGCGTGAAGGGAGCGTCCGGGCGCTTCTCGCCACCCTTGTCATCGAAGATGCCCGGCTCACCGCGCCGGAACGACATGGCGTAGGTCTTGCCGCCGCGATCCACTTCGACATCGAGACGCTCGGACAGCGCGTTGACGACGGACGCGCCGACGCCGTGCAGGCCGCCGGATGCCGCATAGGAGCCGCCACCGAACTTGCCGCCGGCGTGGAGCTTGGTGAAGACCACCTCGACACCCGTCAACCCGGTGCGCGGCTCGACGTCGACGGGGATGCCGCGACCGCGGTCGTGCACCTCGACGCTCCCGTCGGAATGCAGGATGATGTCGATCTTCGAGCCGTTGCCGGCGACGGCCTCGTCGACGGAGTTGTCGATGATCTCCCAGAGGCAGTGCATGAGGCCCGGCGAGCCGTTCGACCCGATGTACATGCCTGGTCGCTTGCGGACGGCCTCGAGCCCCTCAAGAACCTGGAGATGATGGGCGGAATACTCGGCTGTCACAATCTCCGAGTCTATTCGCCACACCCGGCCGCACCCCGCAGACACTCCCCCGACGGGTTCACCTGGGCCCCCGCGCGTACGCGCTGAGCGAAACACGCCGAGATCCGGGCATGCACCCAGGTTCTGCGTGGTTGTATTGATCAAGTCCTGACAGTGAACCCGATACTCAAGGAGGCACCGAGATGAATGCAACGACCGAACGTGAGGCCTCCGCCGTCGAGTACCGGCTGACCGCCATGGACCGCTGCGATTCCTGCGGAGCGCAGGCGTACATCGCCGCCGAGGTCAACGGCACCGAGATGCTCTTCTGCGCGCACCACGGCCGCAAGTACGAAGAGAAGCTCCGCAGCGTCGCCACCAGCTGGCACGACGAGACCGCGCGGCTGATCGAGGCCTGAGCTTCTCGGAGCCCAGCCCTTCTCGAGGCTCGGCCCTTCGAGGTGTCAGTCGACGATCACTCGGCGCACCCGTGCGGTGAGCCGAGTGAGGATCTCCTCGCCCACAGTGCCTATGCGCTCCGCGAGCGTGGTCGCCGTCTCCTCACCATGCACCCCGGCGCCGAAGCACCAGACCCGATCGCCGATCGAGAGCTCCACGCCGGAGACGACACCCGTCGTCAGGTCGATGGACGACAGCGTCCCCACACCATGCTCGGTACCCACGGGCATGCCCGCGAGCGTCGACGGAAGTCCGTCGAAGGAGCCGATGGCGACGACGGCTCCTGCCTCGGTCCGATCGATCACGGTCGCCGTCAACTCGGCGACAGGACGCACGCCCTCGAGGTCCGGGCCGTCGGCTGAGCGGATGCCGTAGCAGAACGCCCCGATGCGCGACAGCGTGCCGCGAAGCTCCGGACGCCACCACGACGCAGCAGACGCCGTCAGGTGCTGCCAGGGCGGCGTCGGCCCCGACTCCGCGGCCTCCTGGACCGCCTGCAGGAACAGTCGCTGGGCGTCGTCGTCCTCCGGGTCACTCGCCTCCGCGAGGTGGCTCCATACCCCGACCAGCTCGATCGCGCCGTGCGCCTCGGCTTCGCGGGCGATCTGCATGACGGAGGGCCAGTCCTCGACGAGGATGCCGTTGCGGTGCAGTCCGGTGTCGATCTTCAGGTGGACGCGGGCTCGGATGCCGAGAATATCTGCCCTGGCGATGATGCGCGCGAGATACTCGGCTGTCCCGACGCCCAGGTCGATCTGCTGCAGCAGCGCCTCATCGATCTCGGAGTCGGTCGACGTCGCCCATGCGAACACGTGCGCCGGCCGTTCGAGCACGCGCCTGATCTCCAGACCACCCGCGACATCGTAGCTTCCGAACCACTCGACTCCGGCTCGCTCAGCCGTCTCGACGGTCCATGTGATCCCGTGCCCGTAGGCGTCGTCCTTCATCACCAGCATCAGAGCCGAGGGCGCGATGCGCTCGCGCACCGCCTCGATGTTCGTGGCGAGCTGACTGCTGCTCAGTCGGAGTTCCGGACGGGTCATGCTTCCCACTCCCTCTGCGCATGCGCACCGGCGACCGCCACGAGTTCGGCGACCGTGAGCCCCGTGACGACGCTCCATCGCGAAAGTGCCGGAGCCGCGGGGCCCTTGCCGCCGAAGTAGGTGACGTCGGCACCGACCGGCGCCTCATGACCCTGCAGGTCGACCACGCACACGTCCATCGCGACCCTGCCGATGATCGGGCGCTCGACGCCCTCGACCTCGACGTGCGCGTTGTTTCCGAGCGCGCGGACGATTCCCTGGGCGTAACCGCCCGTGACGAGAGCGACCACCGTGTGCTCGGAGGCCCGATACGTGTAGCCGTAGGAGACGGCGTCACCGGGGTTCAGCTGCTTGGTCGACATCACGCGGCCAGAGAGCCGCATGACCGGCTGGCTGGCCAGAACACCGTCGGCGTCAGGCAACCCGTACAGCAGCATCGAATTGACGTCAGGGGTCACGCCGACGACCGCGTCGATCCCTTCGAGGCTCAGCGCCTCGGCCTCGCTCGGCGAGTCGACCAGCACCCTGTCGATCCCCGCAGCCCGCGCCGCCTGCGCGACCGCGAGGATGCCGTGGCCCCACGCATCATGGCGGAGATCCGCGATACGCCCGCCAGCCGCGGCGGCGACTGCGGCGGCAGCGGTGAGCGCC
The DNA here is from genome assembly GCF_000956475.1 of Microbacterium hydrocarbonoxydans. GTDB lineage: Bacteria > Actinomycetota > Actinomycetes > Actinomycetales > Microbacteriaceae > Microbacterium > Microbacterium hydrocarbonoxydans_A. The sequence goes on along the minus strand of NZ_JYJB01000010.1, from coordinate 367,188 downwards.
GACCGGGAGATCACCGCGCGAGGAAGCGCGCTGCTGGGGAGCATCAGAGTCCGATCGTGCGGAAGTCCTTGCTGTGGACGAGGCGCTCGATCGTCGTGCGAGCGCCTTCGGCGTACTCGTTCAAGTGCGCGTGCGCATCGCCGGCCGACCACTCGATCCCCCGACGAGCGGTCGCCGCTGTGAGGATCGCGTCGGTCCACTGCGGGTTCAACGGCAGCGCCGGACCCTGCACGTTCGACGCGAACGCCTGGTCGCGCCGGACGATCTCGCCGGAGCCCTCACCGTGGGCGAAACTGCCCCTGCCGGCCACGACGGTGCCGTAGACCTCGGCATCCGCTCCCAGGGCCCACCGCGATGCGTGATCCTCGAAGCCGATGACCCGGCCGTCGGGGGTATCGGCGATGATGTAGCCGACGTTGCGCTCACGAGTGCGTGCGACGCGGAACGGGAAGAGACCGAGACCTTCGAGCGTGTCGCCGTCGAGCAGGTCGACTCCCTGGCTGAGCAGCTCTGCCGAGGCGCCGATGGAGAAGAGCGAGCGGCCAGAGGCGACGAAGGCCTCGAGCTCCGCGGATCGCGCGCGCAGATCGTCAACGACGAGGCGCATGGCCGAGAGCGGGCCGTTCCCGAAGACGAGGATGTCGGCATCCGCCGGGATCGCCTCTCCGATGCCGACGCGCGTGACCTCGACAGGGACGCCGGCGCGCTCGAGTCGCACCTGCAGGGCGCGGACGTTGCCGCGGTCGCCGGTGATCCCGAGCTCGACGGGGTAGAGCTGAACGATACGGACTGCGTCGGTCATCGGCGCGCGATCTCCTGGTCTCCGTGGCCGAGAAGCCGGCGCCCGATCATCATCAGCTCGTAGTTGACGAACCACGTCTGAGTGCCGGACGACGACGGGGCGAGCGCGCGCATGAGCGCGACAGCCTTCTCCATGTCGGGCTCGACCACGCCGATCTCGACACCGGCGTGCTCGAGGCTCAGCGCGAGCTGGTAGGCCTTCTCGCCCGTGACGACGTCGATGCGCTTGAGCACATCGAAGTCGACGTCGTAGAGCCACGACACATCGGGGGTGCCTTCGTCGATCGCGATCAGGGCGCGCTCGGGCGTGGCCTCGAGCGCGTCGAGGTTCATCTGCAGGCTCGGCGCGTTCTTGAACATCACGAACTCGACCTGTTCGCCCTCAGGGTCGCGGCGCAGCGGGATGACCTCGCCGCGTCCGTACGCCGGAGCCATCTTCGCGAAGCCGTTCGCGGCCTTCTCCACAGCGAACTCGGCGCCGAGGACACGCGCGGCCACGGCCAGCGCGGCGGCGGCGTCGGCTGCGTAATGCAGACCCCGTGCGGGAAGCGTGATCGCGGCATCCGTGCCGTCGACGCGCACGACGACCTTGCGACCCTCAGTGCTGACGACCTCGGCGAACGCATCGTGATCGAGGATCCCCGCGTTGCCGCTGCGCGTGTCGGCCGCGTTGGCGAGGCCGTGCGCCGACGCGGCGACCAGTTCGCCGGAGACGCCGAAGAACGACACCTCGCCGCGCATTGCGCCCACATCGATCTTGCTGAGATAGGGGTCGTCGCGGTTGACGACGACGTGCGCGGACGCGCGCTTCGACGCCTCGAGCATCATGTCGGCGACGCGCTCGGTCTCGTAGAAGCGGTACAGCTGGTCGACCTGGACGTTGAGCGACAGGATCACCGACGGCGACAGCCGGTCTGCCAGGTCGGCCGCGTAGCCCTCGTCGATCTCGAGCACCGCGACATCGGCCTTGATGCGGCCGGTGAGAGTCGCATCCGCCAGCAGCGCGCTCGTCACGCCCTGCGGGAGGTTCGCCCCCGTCGGGTTCGTGAAGACCCGCAGCCCGTGCGCACGCAGCACCTCGCTGATCATGTGCGTGGTCGTGGTCTTGCCGTTCGAGCCGAGCACGAAGACCACGCCGTAGCGGAACTGCCCGGCGAGCGTGGGCAGCAGCGTCGGCGCGAGCCGGTTGGTCAGGTATCCGGGGAACGCCGACCCACCGCCGCGCAGACGCGTGGCGAACCGCGCGAGCTTGCCCGCGAGAACGGGGAAGACGTAGCGGATGCCTGCCGAGCGCGCCTGAGGTGCGCCCGACATCATTCGAGGTAGTCCCGCAGCGACTGCGACCGGCTCGGGTGACGCAGCTTCGCCATCGTCTTCGACTCGATCTGGCGGATGCGCTCACGCGTCACGCCGAAGGTGTCGCCGATCTGATCGAGCGTCTTGGGCTGACCGTCGCCCAGTCCGAAGCGCATCCGGATCACGCCGGCCTCTCGCTCGGAGAGCGAGTCGAGCAGCTGCTCGAGCTGGCGCTGCAGCATGGTGAAGCCCACCGCGTCGGCGGGCACGACAGCCTCGGTGTCCTCGATGAGGTCTCCGAACTCGCTGTCGCCGTCCTCACCGAGAGGCGTGTGCAGCGAGATGGGCTCGCGGCCGTACTTCTGCACCTCGACGACCTTCTCGGGCGTCATGTCGAGCTCGCGGCTGAGCTCCTCAGGAGTGGGTTCGCGACCGAGGTCCTGCAGCATCTGACGCTGCACGCGCGCGAGCTTGTTGATGACCTCGACCATGTGCACGGGGATGCGGATGGTGCGGGCCTGGTCGGCCATGGCGCGCGTGATCGCCTGACGGATCCACCATGTGGCGTACGTGGAGAACTTGAAGCCCTTGGTGTAGTCGAACTTCTCGACCGCACGGATGAGGCCCAGGTTCCCCTCCTGGATCAGGTCGAGGAACTGCATGCCACGGCCGGTGTAGCGCTTGGCGAGCGACACCACCAGACGCAGGTTCGCGCCCAGAAGGTGGCTCTTCGCACGCTGTCCGTCTCGTGCGACCCACTGCAGGTCGAGGCCCAGCTGACTGGTCTTCTCGGCCGCCGTCATGGTCGACAGCTTCTCTTCGGCGAACAGGCCCGCCTCGATGCGCATCGCGAGCTCGACCTCTTCGGCCGCGTTCAGGAGCGCGACCTTTCCGATCTGCTTCAGGTAGTCCTTGACGGGGTCGGCCGTGGCGCCCGTGATCTGCGTGGAGTAGACCGGGACGTCTTCGTCGTCGTTCGACGAGATGACGATCGCACCCGTCGGCAGGGGTTCGGTGAACTTCGGCTTGGCGTCGTCCTCCTCGTCGTCGGCCTCGTCGGCCGGCGCGGCGGGTGCATCGTCGTCTTCGACGATGTCGTCGGACTTCTTCTTCTTGACGGGAGCGCGCTTCGCGGCCGCACGCTGGGCTGCCGTCTTGGGTACGGCCTTCTCCTCGACCGCGTCGATCTGCTCGTCGGTCTCGGGGGCGTCGGCGGTCTTCTTCGTCCGGGATTTGTTTGTCGTGGCAGGAGTCACGTTTCGCCTTTCACGGGGCAGCTGCATCGCCCCGGGACTTTCGGACACTAGTAAGACCCTTGTCAAGTCCGGTCTTCGAAAAGACTGATTGACAACGGGTCAGACACCTAGTATCGCACACCTGAGCGGGTGCGGGTGCATTCGCGCCGTGTTGGCCTCGAAGCTCAGCCGCGCCCCGGCTTGTCGTCATCGCCGGAGGGGCGCGAGGCGAGGTAGCGCTCGAGCTCGGCTGCGAGCTCGTCGGCACTGGGAAGGTCGCGCTCGTTGAATCCGCCCTCGTCGTACGAGCCGTCCTCCGGGTCGCGGCCGGCCATGTAGGCGTCGTAGCGGCGCTCGAGACCCAGCACCATCTGCTGCAGCTCGTCGTTGCCGATGACCTGCTCGTCCACGCGGGCCAGGTAGTCCTCACGCCGGGCGCGCACCTCGTCGAGCATCAGCACGAGGCCGGTGGATGCCATGAGTCGCTCGGCCGCCGTGATCACGGCATCCGGGTTCTCCGTCTCGGCCAGATAGTGAGGAACGAGCAGAACGAAGCCGACCACCCGGTCGCCGCGCTCGGCGAAGCGGAACTCGAGCAGGTGCCCTGCCGTCGCGGGAACCTGAGTGCGCGGCCGCCAGACCGAGTGCGCCACGGTGAGCTCTCGCCGGTTGCCGCTGACCGTCGTCCCGATGGGGCGGGTGTGCGGCACCGGCATCGCGATCGAGTGCACCCAGTTCAAGCCCGACACCTCGTACTCGTCGGCGAGCTCGAGCACCACGCGCGCGAACTGATTCCAGAGGAAGTCGGGCTCGTATCCGGCGAGCAGCAGGAACTTCTGGCCCAGCGCGTCGGTGCCGAGCGAGAGCTCGAGCCGCTGGGGACGGAACTCCGTCAGGTGATCCTGGTCGAAGGAGATCACGGGACGGCGGGCTCGGTAGTCGAGAAGCGCATCATTGTCGAACACGACGACGGGCTGCAGGTCGGCGCTGTCGCGCAGGTGGTCGATGAGCCCAGACACTGCGCTGCCCGCGTCGGTGAATCCGGTCAGCAGAACGACGAGCGGAAGCCCGTGCGGCACGGCCGGGGCGTTCGCTACTCGTTCGTGGATGTCTGAAGGGTGGGGCATGCTTCCATGCTACGAGCCGTGTCGCCCGTGAGGGCGGCGGAGGTCTTGCTGACAGCGAACACGCCACGGCCTCCTCCGGCCGGCCGCCGCGCGCAGGCTCTCTAGGATGGAGACATGACGCTTCCCGCGCTCTCACGCACCACTGACTCTTTCCCCGGAAGCGCTGCAGATGCCGCAGTGCTCGTCGTGCCCGACATCGCCGACTCGACCGGATCCGTGGCCTCCTACCCCGGCCTCGCCGAGAGCCTCGCGGCCATCGGGTTCACGGGCGCCGCATCGGCCTTCGCACGCGTCTACGCGCCCGAGGTGACCTCCCTGCCGCTCGCCGTGGTCGGCGTCGGTGGGTCCCCGACGGCCGAGGCGGTGCGCAACGCGGTCGGCGCAGCGCTGCGCACCCTGACCGGATTCGAGACCGTCTCGCTGACGCTCGCGCCGGGCCTCGAGGAGTTCGCGGATGCCGCTGCCGAGGGCGCCGTGCTGGGCGGTCACCGGTTCGACGGCTACAAGGCCGACCCGCCCAAGCCGCGCGCACGAGCGGTCGTGCTGCACGCGGATATCGACGACAGCACGGTGGCGCGTGCGACAGCCGTCGGCGAAGCCGTCGCGCTCGTGAAAGACCTGGTGAACGTCCCCGCGGAGTGGCAGAGCCCCGAGCAGCTCGCGCAGAGCGCCGCAGACAGCGTCGCCGACCTCGACGTGTCGGTCGAGATCCTCGACGAGAAGGCGCTCGCCGAACAAGGCTTCGGCGGCATCCTCGGCGTCGGACAGGGGTCCGACCGTCCGCCGCGTCTCGTGCGCCTGGACTACTCCCCTGCGAATCCGCAGCGCCACATCGCGCTCGTCGGCAAGGGCATCACGTTCGACACCGGTGGACTGTCGCTGAAGCCCGCGGCATCCATGGTCGGAATGAAGTTCGACATGGCAGGAGCGGCGACCGCTCTGGCCGCCCTTCGTGCGATCGCGGCCCTCCGCCTCCCGGTTCGCGTGACGGCATGGCTCTGCATCACCGACAACATGCCGTCGGGCCGGGCCATCCGCCCCGGTGACGTCCTGCGCATGCTCGATGGCACGACTGTCGAGGTCACGAACACGGATGCCGAGGGCCGTCTGGTGCTGGCCGACGGACTCGTCGCGGCCAGCCGTGAGCACCCCGACGTGATCATCGACGTCGCGACGCTGACCGGCGCGATCATCGCCGCCCTCGGGCACCGCCACACCGGCGTGTTCGGCGACGATGAGACGGTCGCAGAGTTCCTCGCCGCCGCGTCGTCGAGCGACGAGCTCGTGTGGCACATGCCGCTGCCCGAGCACATGGAGGACCTCATGGACTCCCCCATCGCCGACCTGCAGAACGCGAACATGGGCGACCGCATGGGCGGCGCCTCATATGCGGGCTTGTTCCTGCGACGCTTCATCGGTCGCACATCGGATGCCGCGGACGCGCCGCGCATCTCGTGGGTGCATCTCGACATCGCCGGCTCCAGCGAGCACAGCGGCGCACCCTACGGCTTCATCGAGAAGGGCCCCACGGGGGCGATGGTCCGATCGATCATCGCCTTCGCCGACGCATCCCACCAGGAGGCATGACCATGACAACCCACACCTTCGACATCGTCGTCCTGGGTGGCGGCAGCGGCGGCTACGCCGCCGCCCTCCGCGCCAGCGAACTCGGCAAGTCCGTCGCTCTCATCGAGAAGGACAAGGTCGGCGGCACCTGCCTGCATCGGGGCTGCATCCCGACCAAGGCTCTGCTGCACGCGGCCGAGGTCGCCGAGCACGTCCGCGACGCCGCGCACGTCGGCATCACCGCCACGCTCGAAGGCATCGATCCCGTGGGCGTGCGCGCCTACCGCGAGGGCATCGTCGCGAAGAAGTTCAAGGGTCTGGAGGGGCTGGTCAAAGCGCGCGGCATCACGACCGTCGCGGGCATGGGCCGACTCAACCCCGACCGCTCGGTGAGCGTGGGCGACGACGTGTACGTCGGCTCCGACGTCATCCTCGCGACGGGCTCGTACAGTCGCACGCTTCCCGGTCTCGACATCGGCGGACGCATCCTCACCAGCGAGCAGGCGCTGTCGCTCGATGTGATCCCCGAGCGGGTACTCATCCTCGGCGGCGGGGTCATCGGCGTCGAGTTCGCGAGCGTGTGGCGCTCCTTCGGCGCAGAGGTCACGATCATCGAAGCGCTGCCGCACCTGGTCCCCAATGAGGACGTCGTGCTCAGCAAGGGACTCGAGCGGGCGTTCCGCCGACGCGGCATCCAGTACTCCCTCGGCATCCGCTTCGCCTCGGCCGTGCAGGACGACACCTCCGTCACGGTCACCCTCGAGGACGGCAAGGAGTTCACCGCCGACTACCTGCTCGTGGCCGTCGGCCGCGGGCCGGTCACCGCTGACCTCGGCTTCGAAGAGGCGGGCGTCGCGCTTGACCGCGGCTTCGTCACCGTCGACCAGAACCTCCGCACCGGTGTGCCCGGCATCTGGGCCGTGGGCGACATCGTCCCGGGTCTCCAGCTCGCGCACCGCGGTTTCCAGCAGGGCATCGCCGTGGCCGAGCGCATCGCCGGCCTCTCGCCGGTGACCATCCCGGACTCGCAGATCCCGAAGGTCACCTACTCGAGCCCGGAGGTCGCGTCTGTCGGCCTGAGCGAGGAGTCGGCGGTCGCTGCGCTCGGCGCGGATGCCGTCGTCTCCTACGAGTACAACCTCGCCGGCAACGGCAAGAGCGAGATCATCGGCACCGGCGGCCTCGTCAAGGTCGTGCGGCTGAAGGATGGCCCCGTCCTCGGCGTGCACCTGCTCGGCGACCGTGTGGGAGAGCTCATCACCGAGGGCCAGCTGGCCGTCGTGTGGGAGGCGCATCCCGAGGACATCGCTCCGCTGATCCATGCGCACCCCACGCAGAGCGAAGCGCTCGGCGAGGCGTTCCTGGCGCTGGCCGGAAAGCCGCTTCACGCCCTCTGAGCACCAATCGGTGCGCAGTTCACTAAGCTAGACACGCGTCATACAACATCTTGAAGGAGACTCCGTCATGAGCACATCCGTGGTCCTCCCCGCTCTCGGTGAGAGCGTCACAGAGGGTACGGTCACCCGCTGGCTGAAGCAGGTCGGTGACACAGTGCAGGCGGACGAGGGCCTGCTCGAGATCTCGACCGACAAGGTCGACACCGAGATCCCGTCGCCCGTCACCGGTGTGATCGAGGAGATCCTGGTCGCCGAGGACGAGACCGTCGAGGTCGGAGCCCTGCTCGCCCGCATCGGCGACGGCAGCAGCACCGCCCCTGCGGCAGATGCGCCCGCCGCCGCTGCGCCTGCCGCAGAAGCAGCGCCCGAGCCGGCTGCGCCGGCCCCGGCAGCCGAGGCCCCGGCCGAGCCTGCTGCTCCCGCAGCCGAGGCAGCTCCGGCCGCAGGCGGCGACGCGACCGACATCGTGCTCCCCGAACTCGGCGAGAGCGTGACCGAGGGCACCGTGACTCGCTGGCTCAAGCAGGTCGGCGACACCGTGGCGGTCGACGAGGCTCTGCTCGAGATCTCGACCGACAAGGTCGACACCGAGATCCCGTCGCCGGTCGCCGGCGTCCTGCAGGAGATCGTCGCGGGCGAAGATGAGACCGTTGAAGTCGGCGCCGTCCTCGCTCGGGTCGGATCGGGCGCGGCTCCCGCTGCCGCTCCTGCCGCGGAGCCCGCGCCGACCGCTGAGCAGGCACCTGCCGCCGAGTCCGCGCCTGCACCCGCTGCTGCTCCGGCTCCGGCTGCTGCCGCTCCGGCTCCGACCGCTGCTCCGGCTCCGGCCGCCGCACCTGCTGCTGCTCCGGCTCCGGCCGCCGCGGCACCCGCTGCAGCTCCGGCGGCAGCTCCTGCCCCGGCAGCTGACAGCGACAACCTGTACGTGACCCCGCTCGTGCGTCGCCTCGCTACCCAGCAGGGCGTCGACCTCAGCACGGTCAAGGGAACAGGCGTGGGAGGACGCATCCGCAAGGAGGACGTCCTGAACGCCGCCACGACCGCTGCCTCTCCCGCGGCAGCGGCGGCCGCCCAGGCCGCCCCCGCGCTCGAGGTTTCGCCGCTGCGCGGCACGACTCAGAAGATGTCGCGTCTGCGTAAGGTCGTCGCGGAGCGTGCCGTCGCATCCATGCAGCAGACGGCTCAGCTGACGACGTTCGTCGAGGTCGACGTCACGGCCCTCGCGGCATACCGCGACAGCGTGAAGGTCTCGTTCCAGCAGAAGACGGGCGACAAGCTGTCGTTCCTGCCGTTCTTCACACTGGCCGCCGCCGAGGCGCTGCAGGCGTTCCCGATCATCAACGCGACGGTCGACGGCGACAGCATCGTCTATCCCGCATCCGAGAACATCTCGATCGCGGTCGACACCGAGCGTGGCCTGCTCACCCCGGTCGTCCGCGACGCAGCCGGCAAGAACCTCGCTCAGCTCGCGCACGAGATCGCCGATCTCGCGGCGCGCACTCGCGACAACAAGCTGAAGCCCGATGAGCTGGCCGGCGGCACGTTCACGGTGACCAACACCGGTTCGCGTGGCGCGCTGTTCGACACTCCGCTCGTGTTCCTGCCCCAGTCGGCGATTCTCGGCACCGGCACGGTGTTCAAGCGCCCCGGTGTGGTCACGGTCGACGGTGCGGATGCGATCGCCGTGCGCTCCTACGTGTTCCTCGCGATCTCCTACGATCACCGGATCATCGACGGTGCGGACGCCGCACGCTTCCTCGGCGCCGTCAAGGCCCGTCTGGAGGCCGCGGACTTCGCAGCGGTGCTGGGAGCCTGACGACACGATCAACCTGGCTGGTCCGCGACGCCGTAGACGTCGCGGACCAGCCATTCGTCTTTCATGCGCACGAGCACGAGCATGAGTTCGCCGGTTGCCTCCTCAGAGCCTGCGTCTGCCGGTGAGAGCCTGATCACAGCGATGTCGCCGTAGGCGTCGACAAGCTCGGCGACCGGCGGGTGCGACGCCGACAGCGGGGCGCGCAGCGCCTCCACGACTCCCGCCGAACCGTTCGCCACGGCTCCCTCGCAGAGGAGATCCTCCTGGGACGCGCAGACCAGGACGGCGTCGAGCAGCGCCTTCGTAGCCCCGACGGGATCGTCGGGGTCTCCCTGGCCCTCGGTCTCTTTCGCAGGCTCCGTCGACTCCACGGGCTCCCCCGGTCGCTCCGCGTTCGGGTTCGCGGACGGCGCGGCGGAGCCCTGCCCGGCTTCGGGTGCCGAGCGTGCGGACGCAGGGGCCGATGGCGGCGCCTCCCCCGTGGCTCCCCCAGGCCACAGCAGTCCGCCGGCGATCACAGCGACCGCAGCGGCGCCAGCGATCGCGATCCTGCCTCGGGACGATGAGGACGACGTGCCAGGCGCCGGCCGGGGTCCGTCACGGTCACGCCGCCGACCCCTGGCGGACAGCACCTGCAGGCCGCGATGCACGCGCTCAGCGGCATCCGCGAGCTCCGACCGTAGCCGCTCGCCGAGCCCGCCCCGCCGTCCACCGCCACGCGCCGCCCGCCGGGTCGCGGGCGGGCGCCGACCGTCGTCGCGGAGCATCTCGATCCCGCGCACACGCTCCGGAGCATGCACAGCGGTGTCGAGCGCCCGCGGCGCGGCCATCTCGAAGAGCTCGGCCTCCCATCGCTCGAGCTGCGTCGCAGACATCTGCGGGCGGGCCTTCCCCTCGGCCAACCCGTCGCGCACCGCGGCGAGCAGGCGCCCCAGCGCCCGATCGGTCCCCTCGCGGTGCAGCCTGCCGACGATCGCTGCGGCCTCGTCCCGCACGTCGCCGCCTGCTCCGACCACGAACACCGGCCTCCCGCCGTCGGTGAGCCACCAGCGCCCGTGATCGGCCTCGTCGGCCACTTCGCCCACTCCCCGGAGCAGACTCACGACGAGAGTGCTCGCCTCCCCCGCGGCGAGAGGGGCCTCGATTGCGGCGCGCCGCCCCAGAAAGGCGTCGACGCTCTCCGTGCACCACGGAAGCAGGACGTCATGACCGTCGGCACGACGAACCAGATCGAGCGGACCCGCGACATGGTCTTTGCCCGCATAGCGCCAGCCCGCCCATCCGCTCAGGACCTCGGCATCCGTCATCACGGCAACGGCCTCACCCGCCGTGACGAGAATCCCGCGGAACGGCCCCTCGTCGACCCCGAGCGCCCTGATGATCCGGTGCGCACCGGGTATCAGGGCGGTGCCGCTGCCTTCCGTCTGTGTCATGCCTCCATGACAGCGCATCCGAAGCGCCACCGGAGCCCGAAAGACGCCGATGTGAATCGATTCCCCCGAACTCCGAAATGTGCAGGGAGAGTCGAATCCGCCCGACGCGAACGAGACATCGCCGGGGAGCGGGAATCGGTAGGCTGGTAGGTATGGCAAACCGTACGTCTGAACCTGAGAAGCGTCCTGGGTTCTTCTCCCAGATCAAGTCCCTCTTCACGTTCACCCGCGAGATCTACCCCTGGCTCCCCTGGGCGCAGATCGCCATGCTCATCGGCGGCGTGCTGATCGGCCTTCTCATCGGCGCGTTCATTCCCCCGGTGAACGTCTGGACCATGGTCCTCTGGGGCGTCTCGGGTCTCATGCTCGGCGTCCTCGCCTCGATGTTCCTGATGACCCGGCTGTCGACGTCTGCCATGTACCAGAAGATCGACGGGATGCCGGGCGCCACCGGCCATGTGCTGAGCACGAGCCTCGGCCGAAACTGGCAGGCCTCCGAGGCTCCCGTCGGAATCAACCCGAAGACGCAGGACGCCGTCTACCGCACCGTCGGCCGCGGCGGCGTCGTGGTCGTCGGCGAAGGCTCCCGCGGCCGGCTCACCCGTCTCGTCAACGACGAGCGCAGCAAGGCGGCGCGAGTCGCTCACGGCGTCCCGGTGACCGTGCTCTACGTAGGACACGGCGACGACGACGTCTCGATCGCCGATCTGGCGAAGACCATCAAGAAGCTTCCCAAGGCGATCGACAAGACCACGATGGCCGCCGTGATCCGCCGAATCGACTCGGTCTCGCAGTCGATCTCCTCGCTGCCGATCCCGAAGGGCATCGATCCGACCAAGGTGCGCTCGCAGCGTCCGCGCTGATCAGTCGTCGCACACGGACAAGGGCCGCTCTCCGAGGAGAGCGGCCCTTGTCCGTCTCATCCCTCGGCGAGGAACTCCTTCGGGAGCCGGCGCACCTTGGCACGGCGGCGGCGGCGCTCCGGAATCATCGACCGCATCTCGTCGAGCTTCCCGAAGCAGAGCAGGCGGTCCTCGTCCTCGAGCAGAACGTGCTTGCGCGGGTTCGGGATGACGGTGACTCCGCGGTGCAGCGTCAGCACAGTGATGTCGCGGTCCCACAGCCCGAGATCGCCCAGCTGCTTTCCGACCTGCTCGGCACCGGCGTGGATCACGAGCTCGGCCACGCCGTAGCCGGTGGAGACGCTCAGGCGCTGGCGCACATCGATCTCGGGGAAGTTCACCTGGTTGGCGATGTAGTCGATGATCGCACCGGCCACATCGAGACCCGTCGCCTGTTCGATGCCCTGCAGGCCCGGCGAGGAGTTGACCTCCATGACGAGAGGACCATCCTCGCCTTCCAGCATGTCGACGCCCGCCACCCGCAGGCCCATGATCTGCGCGGCCCGCACCGCGGTCTGCTCGTACACGGGGTCGAGCGTGACCGCTTCGACCGAGCCGCCGCGATGCACGTTCGAGCGGAACTCGTCGCCCGCCGCAGAACGGCGCATGGCGGCGACGACGCGGTCGCCGACCACCAGCGCACGGATGTCGCGCCCTCTGCTCTCGGCGATGAACTTCTGGATGAGCACGTTCTGCTTGGTGGAGTGCAGAGTCTCGATGATCGCCTCGGCGACCTTGACCTGAGGCGCGAGGATCACGCCGATCCCCTGCGTGCCCTCGAGCAGCTTGATCACGACCGGCGCGCCGCCCACTCGCTCGATCGCGGGGCGCACGTCGGCGCGATTGCGCACGAAGGCTGTCGGCGGCATCGCGATGTTGTGGCGGGAGAGGATCTGGTTCGCGCGGAGCTTGTCTCGCGCGCTCGAGATGCCGTTCGCCGTGTTCGGCGTGTAGACGTCCATCTGCTCGAACTGCCGCACGACCGCCGTGCCGAAGTAGGTGATCGAGTTGCCGATGCGCGGGAGGATCGCGTCGTAGTCGCTGAGCTGGCGACCGCGGTAGTGCAGGTCGGGAGCATCGGCTGTCAGGTCGATCGCGAAGCGCAGAGTGTTCAGCACCTTCACGTTGTGCCCGCGCTGCAGCGCTGCAGACCGTAGTCGTTGAGTGGAGTACGCCTGAGGCGCACGGGACAGCACTGCGATCTTCACGGAGATTTCCTGCCAGGATGTACGGGTGAGTAAGACATCCCATTCAAACACTCTTATCGGGTGGCGAGAATGGGTGAGCCTGCCCGATCTCGGCGTCGACTGGCTGAAGGCGAAGATCGACACCGGCGCGCGGACCTCCTCACTGCATGCATTCGGCATCCGCGAGTTCGAACGCGACGGCGAGGACTGGGTCCGATTCTGGGTCAAGCCGTGGCAGCACAGCCAGGACGACGCGGTGGAGGTCGAGTGCCCGGTGCGGGATCGACGCGAGGTGCGCAGTTCATCGGGGCACGCTCAGCAGCGGTTCGTGGTCGAGCTCCTCATCCGCCTCTACGACCGCGAGGTGCTGGCGGAGGTCACGCTCAGCAATCGCGACGAGATGGGATTTCGGATGCTGATCGGGCGCGAAGCACTGCGCCAGGGCTATATTGTCGACCCCGCGCGCTCGTTCGTCGGAGGCAAGGCTCCTCGTGAAGCACGGCGCCGCAACCGAGGCAAGGATGCCGCAAGCGCCGCTGCGCAGTAGCCGGCCGGCATCCGAGAGGGCTCACGCCCTGATGAGCACGAGTCCCGCGACCTTGTCGTGCAGTCCACGCTGATCCGGATCCCACACCACTGCCGGAATCACCAGCACGAGCAGCAGCGTGCGCACGAGCGGTCGCCACAGCCCGACCCATCCAGGACCCGAGAACAGCACCACGCGCATTCCCAGGATCCGATGCCCCGGACTCCCGCCGGCGGTGGGGATGAACAGGATCTGCACGATCGCGAACACGATCAGCGTCGCAAGGGAGTCGTACTGGAAGAAGGCGATCGAGATGATCACGGCCGCCGCCCAGTCGATCGCGAGAGCGCCGATCCTCCTGCCGGGACGGGCGATGCTCCCCGGGCCATTCTCGGGAAGACCGAGTCGCTCGCCGGGGTACGTGTTCACAGCATCCGTCACCCCTCCAGCCTACCGGCGCGTAACATGCCCGAAACAAAGCGGACACCAAGGGGAAATCCTCCGCACGTACTGTGCACAATGGCCGTGAAGCCCTCGATCCGCATTACAGGAGTCGTCCATGTTCAAAGATTCGTCCGAGGTACTGAGCTACATCAAGGAGAACGACGTCAAGTTCCTTGACATCCGCTTCACCGACCTCCCTGGTGTGCAGCAGCACTTCAACATCCCGGCATCGACGGTCGACGAGGACTTCTTCGTCAACGGTCAGCTCTTCGACGGCTCCTCGATCCGCGGCTTCGCCAGCATCCACGAGTCCGACATGCAGCTCATCCCGGACGTGACGACCGCGTACGTCGACCCGTTCCGCGAGGCGAGCACGCTGGTCATGGTCTTCGACATCTACAACCCGCGCACGGGTGAGATCTACTCGAAGGACCCGCGTCAGGTCGCCAAGAACGCCGAGAAGTACCTCGCGTCGACCGGCATCGCCGACACCGCGTTCTTCGCCCCCGAGGCCGAGTTCTACATCTTCGACGAGGTCCGCTATTCGGTCACCGCCGGTGAGAGCTTCTACAAGGTCGACTCCGAAGAGGCCGCATGGAACACCGGCCGTGAGGAAGAGGGCGGCAACCTCGGCAACAAGACCCCGTACAAGGGCGGTTACTTCCCGGTCTCCCCCGTCGACAAGACGGCCGACCTGCGCGACGACATCACCCTCAAGCTCATCGACGCCGGATTCATCCTCGAGCGCTCGCACCACGAGGTCGGCACCGCCGGTCAGCAGGAGATCAACTACCGCTTCGACACCATGGTGCACGCGGCCGACGACATCCTGAAGTTCAAGTACATCGTCAAGAACACCGCAGACCTCTGGGGCAAGACCGCGACCTTCATGCCGAAGCCGCTCTTCGGCGACAACGGCTCGGGCATGCACACGCACCAGTCGCTGTGGAGCGACGGCAAGCCGCTCTTCTACGACGAGGCCGGCTACGGCCAGCTCAGCGACATCGCACGCTGGTACATCGGCGGCATCCTGGCGCACGCCCCGGCGCTGCTCGCGTTCACGAACCCGACCCTGAACAGCTACCACCGTCTGGTCAAGGGCTTCGAGGCTCCGGTCAACCTGGTCTACTCGGCAGGTAACCGCTCCGCCGCGATCCGCATCCCGATCACGGGCTCGAACCCCAAGGCCAAGCGCATCGAGTTCCGCGCTCCCGACGCCTCGGGCAACCCGTACCTCGCCTTCGCCGCACAGCTGATGGCCGGCCTCGACGGCATCAAGAACCGCATCGAGCCGCACGAGCCGGTCGACAAGGACCTCTACGAGCTGCCGCCCGAGGAGGCCAAGAACATCCCGCAGGTCCCCAACTCGCTGCTCGACTCGCTCGAGGCCCTGCGCGAGGACCACGCCTTCCTCCTCGAGGGCGGCGTGTTCACGGAGGAGCTCATCGAGACCTGGATCTCCTACAAGTACGAGAACGAGATCCTGCCGATGGCACAGCGTCCGCACCCGTTCGAGTTCGAGCTGTACTACGGCGTCTGATCGAACCGCATGAAGGCCCGCTCCGGTCACCGGGGCGGGCCTTCGTCGTCCGCTATGAGGGCGAGAGGATGCGGGACGCAACCGGCTTGACTCCGGAGCGCGCGCCTGCTCAACTGACAGTTCCGATCCGACACAGAGGGGGCACGATGCGACGTCGTCGACCGATCACCACACCCGAGCCGACGACAGCCGTCCAGCCCTATCAGGGAACGCGCCCGCAGACGCAGCCGACCACGGCCGCCGCCGCGATCGCGCGGATCAACCCGTTCATCTTCGGGTTGCTCGGAGCGCTCGGCGTGCTGGTCGCGCTGACGGTCGGCGGAATCGTCACCCAGCTCGGCACAGTGCTGGTGTACATCGGCTTCGCGGTGTTCCTCGCGCTCGGCCTCGATCCGATCGTCACGTTCCTCGAACGGCGGTTCTCGATGCCCAGAGGCGGTGCCGTCGCGATCGTCGTCGCCGTCGTGCTGCTGCTGTTCGCGGGCATCATCCTCGCCATCGTCCCCGTGCTCGTCACGCAGATCTCCAACCTGATCGACAACGGACCGCAGATGGTGGAGGACATCCAGAACGCGGACTGGTACCAGAACCTCACAGCTCAGTTCGGCGCGAACTTCGAAGACGCCGCAGCGTCGGCGCTGACCTTCGTGCAGGATCCGACGAACCTCCTGAACATCAGCGGCGGCGTGCTCGCGGTGGGCACCGGCATCGCCGGCGGCTTCACCGGCGTCACGATCGTGCTCATCCTGACCCTCTACTTCATGGCGTCGCTGCGGAGCATGAAGAAGGTCGCCGCTCGCTTCGTCCCCGCGTACCAGCGCGACACCTTCAGCAGCCTCGTAGAGGACGTCTCCGGCGCGGTCGGTCGCTACGTGATCGGGCAGGTGAGCCTGGCGCTCGTGAACGGCATCCTGAGCCTTGTCATGCTGTCGATCATCGGCGCCCCCGTGCCCGCGCTCCTCGCGCTCATCGCGTTCATCGGCTCGATGATCCCGCTCGTCGGCACGCTCTCGGCGTCGATCATCAACGCCCTGATCTGCCTCGTGGTGAGCCCGGTGACGGCGATCATCGCCTTCGCCTACTACCTCGTCTACATGCAGATCGAGGCATACGTGCTCTCGCCCCGCATCATGAGCAAGGCTGTGGCGGTACCCGGCTCCCTCGTCGTGATCGCGGCGGTGGCCGGCGGCGCACTGGGCGGGATCGCCGGCGCCCTGGTGGCGATCCCGGTTGCGGCGAGCATCATCATCATCGTGCAGAAGGTGCTGTTCCCCGCCCAGGACCGCAAGACGGTGCCGCCCGAGGTCATCGCACGATGAGCGCTCCCGGCTGAACGCTGGCGACGAAGGACGACACCTCGCCGACCTCTTCGCCATCGACCTCGAACTGCTGAGGAGACTCCAGGGTCACCGACACGGTCTGCGCCGCGACGTGGCGGGTCGATTCCGTGCTCACCGCTTCGGTCACGCCGCCGAAGACGCGCCGGATGCCGTTGTCCCAGACCACAGATCGGACCGTGTCGAGCCACTGCAGTGCGCCGTCTGCGCTCACGAGGAGCAGATCGAGCTGACCGTCGTCGAGCACCGCGTCGGGGAGCAGACGGATGCCGCCCTGCAGCATCCCGCAGTTGCCGACGATCATGGTGTGTCCCCTGACCTCCTGCGCCTCGCCGTCGTCGAGGGTCAGCATGATGTCGGTCATCTCGGTGCCAGCGAGCGCGCGTCCCATGGCCTCCACATACGCCAGCCAGCCGGCGCGGTCCTTGAGGTCGTCGCTCGTCTCGACGAGCATCTGCGCGTCGACCCCGAAGCCGACCATGACGGTGAATGCGCGCTTCTCCCCGCCGAACTCGACCCAGCCGATGTCGATCGTGCGGGGCTCTCCGTCGCGCACCCGCTCGAGCGCGGCGTTCAGATCGTCGAGAGGCACACCGAGGTTCCGTGCGAGCAGGTTCCCTGTTCCCTGCGGCACGATGCCGAGCGCGACGCCGCTCCCGGCCAGAACCTCGGCCACGGCCCTCACCGTGCCATCGCCGCCGACCGCGACGACCACGTCGCAGCCTTCATCGACGGCCGCGGCCGCCATGCCCCGACCGGGGTCGTCCTCGCTGGTCTCCCACCACAGAACCTCGCCGGTGATCGATTCGGCGACCGCTGTGCGCAGCTGCTCCTCGTCGATCTTCGAAGGGTTCCAGATCACGCCGAGTCTAGAGATCGTCATGTGGCCAGCTTGGGCGAGAGACGCCGATATCGCAAACCGGTGATCAGCCGTAGAACAGCGTCTCGAACGCCTTTCGGGCTCGTCGGGTCACGCCGAGGTAGTCGTCTTCCAGCACGGTGGCAGAACGCTCGGGATAGCCCAGAAGGATGCCGATGGCGTCGAGCTGTCGCGGCTCGGTGGGCAGCACGTCGCTCGTCTGGCCGGTGAACAGCGTGATCGCCGATCGCAGTCGGCTCGACAGACGCCATGCCTCTCGCAGCAGGTCGGCGGATGCCGCAGGGACCAGCTCCGCCTCGACGGCCGCATCGAGGGCGGCCATGGTCGAGGTCGTCCGCAGTGCGGGCACGTCGTGCGCATGCTGGAGCTGCAAGAGCTGCACGAGCCATTCGACGTCGCTCAGCGTGCCAGGGCCGAGCTTGAGGTGCCGGCGCGGATCAGCTCCCTGCGGAAGCCGCTCCCCCTCGACGCGCGCCTTGATGCGCTTGATCTCGCGCGTGCCCTGCAGGTCGATGGCCGCGGGATAGCGGATGCTGTCGGCAAGAGCCATGAACCGGCTCGTGAGCTTGGCGCTGCCTGCGACACCGCGTGCCCGCAGCAGTGCCTGCGCCTCCCACGAAAGCGACCAGCGCCGGTAATACTCGGCATACGCCTCGATCGAACGCACGACGGGGCCGTTGCGTCCCTCAGGGCGCAGGTCCGCGTCGAGGTCGAGAGGCACCCGATTGTCGCTGAGGTGCTCGCGCAGCCCGTTGACGATCAGCATCGAGAGCTTCCGCGCGCGTTCGGGATCGACGCCGTTCGCGTCATAGACGAAGAGGATGTCGGCATCCGATCCGAATCCCAGCTCGGCACCGCCGAAACGGCCCATGCCGATCACGGCGAAGTCGAGCGCGCTGTCTTCGGGGGGAACGACTTCGCGGTAGACCGCCCGCAGCGCCGCCTGAATCGTGGCGTCGGTGATCTCGGTGAGAGAGGTCGCGACCTCCTCGATCGTGAGGACGTCGAGCACGGCGCCCATGGCTGTCCGCAGCAGCTCTCGCCGTCGAAGGGCCCGAACGGCTCGCAGCGCGCCCTGCACGCTGTCGTGCCTGGTCTGAATCGCGCGGGCCTCCTCGTCTATCGCCGCGCGACTTCGCGGGCGGAGCAGTTCGGTGCTGTCCAGCCAGGCGACTGATTCGGGGATCCACTCCATGAGCTCGCCGATGTACCGTGACGACGACAGCAGTCTGGTCAGGCTCTCCGCGGCACCCGAGGAGTCGCGCAGCATCCTCAGGAACCACGGGGTGTCGCCGAGGCGCTCGCTGATCCTCCGGAAGGCGATGAGCGCGTAATCGGGGTCGCTGCCGTCGGCGAACCAGCGCACCATGACCGGCATGAGATGCCGCTGGATCGTCGCCTTGCGGCTGAGGCCCGTGGTCAGCGCGCCGATGTGCCGGAGCGCGCCGGTCGGATCCCGGAAGCCGATGGCGGCGAGGCGGTCGTGCGCCTGCGCGGTCGAGAGCGTGCGCTCGTCTTCAGGCAGCGACGCGACCGCGCTGAGCAGCGGACGGTAGAAGAGGCGGATGTGGATCTCGCGCACTTCGCGGCGCACGCTCTCCCAGCGCTGCCAGATCGCCTCGCCTGATTCGGCGAGGCCCGTGCTGCGTGCGAGCACACGAAGTCCTGCCGGCGTGCGCGGCATGAGGTGGGTGCGACTCAGCTCGCGCAGCTGCAGACGATGCTCCATGAGCCGGAGCACGCGATAGTCGTCTGCGAAAGTCGCCGCCTCCGCGCGGCCGATGTAGCCGCCTTCGACGAGGGCGTCGATGCTCTCGAGCGTTCCTCTGGTGCGGATCGTAGGGTCTGTGAGTCCGTGCACGAGCTGCAGAAGCTGTACCGTGAACTCGATGTCGCGGAGACCGCCGGCGCCGAGCTTGAGCTGATACGGCGCGTCTTCGGGGTCGATGTGCTCCATCACCCGCTCGCGCATCCGCTGCACGCTGTCGACGAAGTTCTCGCGCGCCGCGCTCGACCACACCTTCGGCTGCACTGCCTCGATGTAGGCGGCGCCGAGAGCCGCATCGCCGGCAAGAGGACGCGCCTTCAGCAGGGCCTGGAACTCCCAGCTCTTCGCCCACCGGTCGTAGTAGGCGAGGTGTGAGGCGAGAGAGCGCACCAGCGCGCCCTGCTTGCCCTCCGGCCGGAGGGCTGCGTCGACCTCCCACAGCGGCGGCTCCGCCTCGATGCCGCTCAGTCCTCGCATGGTCTCGCGGGCCAGGCGGGTCGCGATGTCGATCGCACGGGCCTCGGAGACGGCGTCTTCGTCCGAAGTGCCGCCGACGAAGATGACGTCGACGTCGCTCACGTAGTTCAACTCGCGCGCTCCCGCCTTGCCCATGCCGATGACGGCGAGCTGAGTCGCCGCGATCTCCTCGCCGGGGAACGCGGATCGCACCTGGGTGCGCGCGACGGCGAGAGACGCCTCGAGGGCCGCCCCCGCGATGTCGGCGAGAGCGGCCGCCACGTCGCCCACCACGTCGACCGGACGCTCATGACTCACATCGAACGCGGCGATCCCAGCGAGTTCTCGTCGATAGGCGACGCGCAGCGCCACGAGCGCGCTGTCGCCGGCCGTGGCGGCGAATCCGTCGACGACCCCGACGGCCTCGAGCAGGCGCGCGCGCAGCTCGATCGCGGTGGGCAGGCGATCCCTCTGCGCGGACAGCACCGAGAGCTCGGACGGATGCCGCAGGAAAAATCCGGCCAGGCCCGGCGACGACCCGAACACGCGCCAAGCCCGCAGACGCGAGTCCGCATCGAGGAACAGCTCCTTGAGCGGACCGGCGTCGCGCCTCGCCACACGGAGCATGCCCTCGACCGCGGCATCGGGGTCTGCGGCCTGCGCGCCGTCGAGAAGCGCTGCACGGTCGAGACCGAGCAGGCCCGCCAGCTCGTCGAGCGAGCCGGCCGCCTCGCTCAGTCCCGCGAAGCCGAGTCTCGCCAGGGCAGAGAGCGAGCCGGGTTCGTCCGAACGAGCCATGCGCGCCTCAGAGGAGCTCGAGGTTGTTCTTCAGCTCCAGCGGCGTGACCTGACCGCGATAGGCCTCCCACTCCATGCGCTTGTTGCGCAGCACGTAGTTGAAGACCGACTCGCCCAGCGTCTCGGCGACCAGCTCCGAGGTCTCCATGTACTCCAGAGCGTGGTCGAGGCTCGCGGGAAGCGCCGAGTACCCGAGCGCGCGACGCTCGGCGTCGGTCATCTGCCACACGTTGTCCTCGGACTCGGGCGGCAGCTCGTAGCCCTCTTCGATGCCCTTCAGGCCGGCCGCGAGCATGAGCGCGTAAGCGAGGTACGGGTTCACGGCCGAGTCCAGCGCGCGGTACTCGACACGCGTCGAGCCGCCCTTGTTCGGCTTGTACATCGGCACGCGCACAAGGGCGGAGCGGTTGTTGTGACCCCAGGTGACGAAGCTCGGGGCCTCGTCTCCGCCCCAGAGCCGCTTGTACGAGTTCACGAACTGGTTGGTCACAGCCGCGATCTCGTTGGCATGCCGCAGCAGACCCGCGATGAAGTGGCGCCCGGTCTTGGAGAGCTGATACTTCGCACCCTCTTCGTAGAAGGCGTTGCGCTCGCCTTCGAAGAGCGACATGTGCGTGTGCATGCCGCTGCCCGGGTGCCCGCTCAGAGGCTTCGGCATGAACGTCGCATAGACGCCCTGCTCGATCGCGACCTCCTTGATGACGGTGCGGAAGGTCATGACGTTGTCGGCCATTGTCAGCGCATCGGCGTACCGCAGATCGATCTCGTTCTGGCCGGGACCGCCCTCGTGGTGGCTGAACTCGACCGAGATGCCGAGGTCTTCCAGCATCCGCACCGAACGCCGGCGGAAGTCGTGCGCCGTGCCGCCGGGCACGTTGTCGAAGTAGCCGGCCGAATCGACGGGTACCGGTCCTTCGGGGCCGAACGACGACGACTTCAGAAGGTAGAACTCGATCTCGGGATGCGTGTAGAACGTGAAACCGGCGTCTGCGGCCTTCGCGAGTGTGCGCTTGAGCACGTGGCGCGGGTCGGAGACGGCCGGGCGCCCGTCGGGGGTCGTGATGTCGCAGAACATGCGCGCCGTGGGGTCGATCTCGCCACGCCACGGCAGGATCTGGAAGGTCGTGGGGTCGGGCTGCGCGAGCAGGTCCGACTCATAGCTGCGGGTGAGGCCCTCGATGGCAGACCCGTCGAAGCCGATGCCCTCGGCGAAAGCGCCCTCGACCTCGGCCGGGGCGATCGCGACCGATTTGAGAGTGCCGATCACATCCGTGAACCACAGACGGACGAACTTCACGCCCCGCTCTTCGATCGTGCGGAGCACGAAATCACGCTGCTTGTCCATGCTCACTCGGCGTCCTGGCCCTTGGCGGCGTCTTCAGCCGCGTCCTCATCCGCCCAGGCACGGGCGCGTTCTCGCAGCAGCGCGGGGGCGTTCGCCGCCTCCGCCTCGG
The DNA here is from genome assembly GCF_000956475.1 of Microbacterium hydrocarbonoxydans. Lineage (GTDB taxonomy): Bacteria > Actinomycetota > Actinomycetes > Actinomycetales > Microbacteriaceae > Microbacterium > Microbacterium hydrocarbonoxydans_A. Next base: position 345,225 of record NZ_JYJB01000010.1, on the reverse strand, counting down.
TGTCGAAGGGCCCGACGCGATCGACGGAAGGCGAGATCATGCCGAACTCGACCTGCCCGGTGGCCAGGTTGTACCAGTACTTCTCGTCGCCAGTCGACATGAGCACTCCTTCTTCCCGTGATGTCATCGATCCTACTGGCGCTGACGCCTGTCGCTAAGCTAGCGACCATGGCAAAAGCGATCGGCGTCGACATCGGCGGCACGGGTATCAAGGCAGGAATCGTCGACCTCGAGCACGGGACCATGGCGTCCGACCGCGTGCGCGTACCCACTCCTGAGGGCGCGTCGCCCCAGGATGTGCTGACAGCCGTGCAGACGGTGCTCCGGACGCTCGACGTGCACGAGTCCACGCTTCCGCTCGGCGTCGCCTTCCCCGCGATCGTCAAGCGCGGCAAGACGCTGTCCGCCGCCAACGTCTCGAAGGAATGGCTGCACTTCGACGCCGAGCGCTTCTTCCGCGATGGGCTCGGCCGCAACATCGTCTTCGTGAACGATGCGGATGCCGCCGGCGTCGCCGAGGCGCGGCACGGCGCGGCGCGCGACGTGCGCGGACTCACCCTGCTCACCACGCTCGGCACCGGCATCGGATCCGCCCTGCTCTACGACGGCGTGCTCATCCCCAATTCCGAGCTCGGGCACCTGAACTTCCGCGAGTTCGACTCCGTGGAGACGTGGGCCGCCACCTCGGCGCGCGAGCGCGAAGGACTCAGCTGGGAGGCGTGGGCGGAGCGCCTGCAGGCCTTCTACACGCACATCGAGTTCCTCTTCAGCCCCGACCTCTTCGTCGTCGGCGGCGGCGTCTCGAAGAACGCCGGCGACTTCCTGCCGCTCCTCGAGCTCAACACGCCGATCGTCCCGGCCATCCACCGCAACAACTCGGGCATCATCGGCGCAGCCTCGCTCGCCGGCGACTGAGACTCACCCCCGCATCAACGATGAAGGCCTCGCTGCGCTGCAGCGGGGCCTTCGCCGTGTGACGCTCGCCTACCGGGCGGCTTCGAACAGGTCGGCCGGCTCCACCGCCAGCTTCACCACGTCGCCGGGGTCGACGGGCCACTCCAGCCCGCTGTACTTCATGAACGAATACGGTTCCAGGCAGAACCGGTCGCCGATCGCGAACTCTCCGTCGCCGGCTGCGACTGTGTACGACACGATGCGTCCGCTGGAATCCGTCGCGACAGTCCCGGCCGCCCCATCGCTCCCGCCTCGGTCGACCAATTCGGGGCCGGTCCAGAAGACCCAATGCCCGTCGACTCCGCCGCCGTCCAGGAATCCCAGCTTCGTCCGCTCGATGCATCCGCTGATATCGGGCATGACGGCGCCCCTGCGCAGAAGCAGGCGGTCTCCCGGCGCGATGGTCTCGGGGGCGACGCCGTTGAGAGACGCCAGCCGGTCGACGCCGAACCTCTGCTCGATCGCGCTCATGATGTCGCCGTAGGTGACGACGTAGCCGACGAGCGCGTCCTCGTGGAAGACGGGCTCGCCCTCCGCGCCGTCGATCGAGCCGGTGTCGACGGGCTCGGCTGCCTCAGCCTGCGCGAGGGCGGCTGTCGGCGCCGGCGACGGCTGAACCGCTGCGGGCGTGCGTGCAGCAGGTTTCGGCTCGGGAGCCGTGCATCCCGTCAGCGCGACGACCGCGAGACCGGCGACAAGCGCCACCCGGGAGAGTGCACGATAGGACATGGACGAAACCTACCGCGCGTACGCCGGCGTGACCAGCATCAGAGGTGCGAATGGGCCGACCTGTACGCCGGGTTCTGAACCTGGGTTATTGGCCATGATTGGCGAACATCGTAGGTCATGCTTGACCAGGTGTTTTCCTGTTGGCTGGTGATGGGCGGGAATGGCGCTGATTGAGTATTCTGCGGACTATCTGCGGACTCTGCGGCCTCGAGGTGCACCCCCCGTGAACGCAGAAAGGCCCGCCCCAGCCGAAGCTAGGACGGGCCTTGAGGTGTATGTACACCTCGGGTCAGTCACCTACTGTCTTTCGAATGCCCGCGGTCCTGACGCCACGGCTGATCTGCTTGTTGACCTCGCGGGCGATCTCTTCAGGGTCTTGCCCGTAGATGTCGCCGGTCAGGTTGTAGATCGGTGCACTGTTGGTAGATGCGGGCTGAGACTGCATGAATCCCAGTCGGTTGCCGACCTCCATCCACGTCCCATAGTTCTGCTGACGCTGATCCGACTTAGGCGAGATGTACGCCTCCCACGGCAACGTCCGTTCAGCGAACTTATGGATCTCCGCACCACCCGGATAGATACCCGAGTTCATGCCACCATTCGCGAACTGCTTATACGTCAGCAGCCCACCCGTTTCCAGACCCGACACGCCACCATTCACACCAACCGTGATGCCCTTGTACTGCGGCAGACTGTCCAACTGTGCGTTGATCGCCTGAATCTGCGAGATCGCCACCGCACTACCAGACAGCGTGATGTTGATGTTCTTGTTATCCGGGACCGCGTTGACAGCCGTAGACACATCCGCCATCGCACCCACAACCTGCTCAGCCGAACCAAGATTCTGATTCGCCCAATTGATTGCTTCCTCCCGCGACTCCCCCATCGCCACACGCATCTCAATGACCTTCTCGCGGCCCGCCTGCCACTCAGACTGTGCAGCAGCAAGCGTCCCGCCGTTCTCGAGGATCGCCGCAGCCGAATCGCGATGCGCCTGCTCCACCTCACGGACAGAGTCACGGAACCGGATCGACGCATCGTTCGTGCCATCCAAGGTCACGCCCTCAGCCGCCGCCGCATCCACAAGCCCATTGATCGCAGACAGCGCACTGTCATGTGCCTCAGCCATCGAAATGGCCGTCCCCGCCACGTCATCCAGAGCACGCTTCATGTCATCGAGAGTGCCCACAGCCTCAGCCGCAGCAGCCTCAAGGTCTTGAGTTGCGCGGGAAGCTGAGCCTGTTGCGGTGGTGGCACCGTCGAGCGCGAACCTGAGGAGAGCGTTCATGTCAATTTGGTCGCCCTTGGTCGTCACATCAACGTCCTGTGCGTTGGCGAGCTTCACCAACTCATCCCGATACGGCTTCATCGCATTCAGCAAATCGATCTGCTCATGCTTCGACAACTGCATCTGATCGGCCAGCATCTTGAATGACTTCGCCGCAGCGGGCGCATCCTCCTGAGCCGTCTTCGACAGTTCTTCACCGATCGTCGTCAACGATGCAGACAACTGGCTTGTCTCACCACGCAGACCACGTAGAAAGTCGTTGTGCGCGATGATGTCAAGGTTCTCCTTGAACGTCTTCGCGTCCTTCGTCGCTTCCTCCAACTGCGAGAACACCGGCAACGCGGAATCAGCCGCGTTGAACAGCTCATCCACACCCTTCGCGTTCTTGATGACGTTCTGGAAAGCCTCAGTCGACGTACGCAACTTGTCCTGCATGGACGTCAACGCCATCACCGCAGTAGTGGCCGCAACGATCGCGATACCCCACGGCCCCGTCAAGAACGACGCGAATCGCAACAGGCCAGCACGAGTAGACGCGCCCGTAATACTCAGCGTATCCAACGCGATCTTCAAAGCCGCAAGCTTGGGGATCGCAACCAGAGCGCCACCGCCCAGAAGGCCCACGCCAGCCGTCACAAGACCGACCCAAAGAACCGCCTGCTTGCCGCCCTCAGGAAGATCGTTGAAGCCATCAACCAGGCCAGTAAGACCCTGGATCAGATCACGCAGCGGTCCATTAGCCCCCTCGCCCATGCTGATGAAGGCCGTATCCAACGCCCCAGTGAACTGCTCCCAGTCACCCATCAGGTTGTCAATACGTTCCTTGGCAGTATCTGCCGCGAAACCCTGATCGTTCACCGCGTCAGTCCACCGCCCAATCGAGACAATGCCGTCGTTGTACAGCACGTTCGCGCCACGCACAGCATCCGCACCGAAGATCGTCGCCAGAGCAGAGTTACGCTGCTCATCCGTCAGACCCTTCAACGACGCCTGAAGGTTCTTCTGAACCTGCTCCATGCCGACGAACTTGCCCGTCGCATCGAACGCCGTGAACCCGAGTTCCTTCATCTTCGCCGCAGCCTCAGCAGACTGCGGCGTGAGACGCTGCAACATCGTCTTGAACGACGTACCCGCATCCGACCCAAGCAAGCCCTGAGACGCGAACGCCGCCAGGGTCGCCGTCGTCTCCTCAATCGTCAAACCAGTAGCCGCAGCCACCTGACCGCTCTGCTGAAGAGCCATACCCAGGTCCGAGACGTCACCCATCGCCTTGCCTGCACCGGCCGCAAGCAGATCCGCAACATGCCCCATGTCCGACCCCTGAAGGTTGAACACCTTCAACGCCGTAGCCGCGATACCCGCAGCATCCGCCACATCAAGACCACCAGCAGCAGCGAGATCCAGCGAACCCTTCAGCCCGCCGCCCAGAATGTCCTTCGCAGACAGACCGGCCTTCGCCAGTTCCTCGATCGCATTCGCAGACTCCGTGGCAGAAAACACGGTCTTCGCACCCGCATCCAAGGCGGCATCCCGCAACGCTTCCATGTTCGACCGGGCATCATCGCCCGTAGCCGCCACAAACGACATCGCCTGATCGAACTCGGCAAACTTTGCAATCGCCATGCCGACACCCGCAGCGACCGCCGCACCAGCGACAAGCATGCCCGAACCAATCGTGGTCATAGCCCGATGCGTTTCCGCCAGCTTCTTACCCTCAGCGGACAGGTTCTTAGTCGAACCCGCCGCCCTATTCATCGCGTTCTCGTAGTTCGTGATATCCGCTTCGAGAATTACCGCGGTAACCCGTTCGCCCATATTGACCCCCTAGTGTTTCTTCGATTCCTCGCCCCACCGAATGCCCGCATCGAAAACAAGCGCAGTAAGGCGATTGATCTTCTCCGGCACGATCGGACGTTCCGGCGACCAAATGTCATACACTGTGGTTGCATCTGCCGCCCGTTCGGCCAATTTCATAACCAACCGAGCGAGTGCGACCACTTGCCTATCGCCGTCATCCTCTTTGTCGGCATACTCGGTGAGAATGTTTCGCGCATCTTCTGAACCCGCTCGATTCACAAAAGCATCGATCAACCGATCAGCAATTGCCGAAACCTCTTCGTGCTTATCCATATCCACCCGTCCTGAAGGCATAAAAAAACGGCCCCATCCCGCAAAGGGATCTAGCCGTTGATTGCTTGAAATTGATTGTCAGAGCGTGCGCAAAAAGCCATCGTGCCGAGCACGTGCGCTGCTCTCGCCGCGCCGCGCGTGCACGGGCACGCCTAGATGCACAAGAAACGCGAGATTCGGCCACGGGTACGAACTCGCGCCATAGGTCCGGTGGCTGCCCGCCTGGATCGCGACAGCACACAAACCGTCGTGGTGGCGGTCCACCGGCCCCGCTGTTCGCTTCGCATGGCGAACAAGCCCGTGAACCGTCAACCATGTCTCATAGCGCTTCTCAGAGGCCCACACGGGGCTGTCCAGATCGAACAACTCCGCAGGCACCCCATCCGGCAACGGGGCACGCTTCCTACGCAGAACCACGCTGCTGATCCTTCAACGCCCGCCAACGCTTCTGGCCCGCCCTCTTAGCCGACGCCGCACGGGCCGACAGAATCGCGCCCACCTCGGCCTCATCCAAGTTGAGCTGCGCGATCAACCGGGAAAACGCGATCTGCTGTTGACGCAACTCCGCCACAGCCGGATGCACCACCGTCTGACCTCGTGAGCCGGTGACAGTCACTCCGTCACGCTCCACCGCAGCCGACAACCCATCAATCACGTCCAGGATGCGGCACGTCTCCGCCACAAGCTCCTGGTCGTGCTGGTCACCATCGAGTCCATCGTCAGCCCCGAGAATCGCGTCCCAAAGACGCTGACCCCGCGGCCCCAAACTCTCTCTTAGATCCATTCCCGGACCTCCTCTCATGTTGTCCACCGGGCCTCAAGCCCCTGAAACTGACGCGCTCCGCTCTACCAAAGAGGGAAAAGCCCTCCCAGGCGGTCTGCGGTGGGGTGGTCGAGGTGGGGGGCGGGGCAGGGGGTGTGGCTTTGCACTGCGGACATGCCGCGGGACCGGTCGACACCTACTCGACCGGTCCCGTGTGTGCTGTCTGATCAGTTGCCGAAGCCTGTTGTGGATGCTCGTACTGATGTCATCTCGGCCTGTGCTCGAGCGACTGCGGCGGGGATGGGCTGCGCCTGCTGTTCGGCGAGCGTCTGCCACCGGATCGCTACTCCTGCTCGGTGTGCTGCGATCCACACGGGTTCGCCATTGGCGACACGACCGATGTACTTCTGCCACGTCTCGGCATCTTTGATCCAGAGGGTTCGGCTGTGCTGCGTGTACTTGGTGCTGTAGACGTCTGTCCGTGCTTCACCGCTGAGTGAGGCGATGCGATCTCGGTGTCCGCGGAGTGTGTCGAGTTCGTCGATGGCCTGTCGTAGTGGTGCGCCTGCGGGGTCGTACTTGTCTGCGAGGTAGTGGTCTGTGAGGTCGCCGGCTGCCTCTGCTGCTGCGGTGAATCGTGCGGCTGTGGCGTTGAAGATCTCGGCGAATGTGGGGTCGACTTCGGTGGCGAGTGATTCGACCCACGCTTGTTCGATTGCGGCTTCTGCTCGGGCTGCTACCCGTCGTGCGATGGTTGCCTGTTCGTCATGTGCAGGGATGGCCTGTGCGGCCTTGAGCGCCGCGTCTAGGGCTTCTTTGGTGGTGATGGCGGTGACGTCGATGGTGGGTCGTTCTGCGAGCTGTGCGGCCATTCTGGCGGCGTACTCGGCGAACGCGTTGGCGTCGGTGACCTTCTGGGGGATGCGGTCTGCGGGGACGGCGTGGGTGAGGAGGGCGAGGTTGGTGTCCATGTGGTTACTCCGTGTCGTTGCTGGTGGTGTCGGCGGTCGCGCGTCCCAGTAGGACTTCGAGATCTCCGGCGTTCAGGTGGGTCATGATCTGCTGGGGGGTCATCGTCTTGAGGTCGGTGCGGGTGATAGCTCGCGGCGGGCCGTCGTGTGTGAGGCCGTTGCGTGCGCTGATCTCTTTGGCTTCGTCTTCGGTCATTTCTCAATCTCCTTTTCGATTTCGTCTGCGAGCGCGTCGAGGATGATGACGGTTCGTCGTAGCAGTGACACGTATCGTCGTTCGCGTCGTTCGGTTTTGCGTGTGCCGCGTCGGATGGCTGCGATACGTTCCTGCTCGGTCATGCGGTGCTGTCGTGTTCGTCGCAGATGTTTTCCCAGACGCCATTGACGCCGATGGATTTCCATCCGGCCTCATGGGAGCGTTTGGTTAGTTCTCCGCGTGCTTCTCGACGGTCGGAGGTGAATACGTTGTCGCAGCGATCACAACAAATGGCGGTTCTGATGGTCATGCGTTTTCCTTTCGTTCTGTCCAGTCGTGTGCGTGGGGTCGGTGCCCGGATGCTTCGAGCTGGGTGTAATACACCGACAGTTCTCGAGCGAATGCGGTTGGGTTGTCCCATGCGGATGACATTGCTGAGAGGTTGAGTGGTGCGGGTGCGGTCATTCTGTGTTCCTCGCCAACCACATCGCGTAGTGGGTCGGGCATGATCCGGCTTTCCAGCGTTCGAAGTCTGCGGCTGTCATCAAGGCGACGTGCTCGCCTGTGGTGGTTTCCGCGAAGAACCACTGCTGGCTGTAGAAGATCGGGTTTCGGCAGCGGGAACCGTTGCGAGTGTTTGCAGTGCACAGACCGCCCGTTGTTGCTTCTAGGCGGTCGATGACCTGATTGGGTACAACGACGTCAGCCATGCGCTGATCCTTCCTTGAAATATGCCGGCCTCGACGAATAGTCGAGGCTGTGAGTTTCTTCTTTTGAGTTGGTTACTAAGAGATAGGGTCGCGTGGTGCCACTACCCCTAGGTCGCGTGGTGCGACTACCCCTAGTGGCGTGGTGCGACTTGTGCCCTTGATACGTTCATGACGCATGCTGATTTGTCCACGGGTTATCCACATGTTTTGCACACATTTATCCACAACTATTCGTACGCGGGGATCTCTTCGCCGTGCTTGTACGTGTGCTCCCAGGTGTCGAATCGCACCTTTCCCTCGTTGTTGAAGTACTTGTGCGACAAGACCGGAAGGCGCTTCGCCCGCTTCGACTCGACGTCGTACAGGGGTAGGCAGTAGCGGTTGTTGAGCCGCCCGCCGTCGTATGCGCGCGCCCACGGTTCAACCTTGAGGAACCCACCCGTCTCGAGCGCCTTGATGCACCGCATGACAGTCGTGCGGTTGAGGCCGGTTTCGTCTGCGAGGCGTTCGATGCTGGGCCAGGACCGATGCACTTCGTCGTTGTAGTGATCCGCGATCATCACCAATACGAACTTCTCGCTACTCCTGAGGCCTTCCTGTTCCTTCGCCCAGCGGAATGCTCCGATGCTCATCGTCACCCCCTCGTGCCCGATGGCGACCAACCGCTATCTGTTCCTGTGCCTCGCGGAATTCCCGCATCCGTCTCTGAGAGGCTGTCTCCTTCGGATTAGTCATGTCATCCCCTCTCGTTGGGGTGTCCGTTTAAATGAGCAGTGCCCCTCATCCGGTGGGGATCAGGGGCACTGAGCTTGCGTGTTAGCGGGTGACCGGGGAGAACAGATATTCCGTGTGGCCGTCTGCTTCGACTGAGCCGATGTACTCGAACTCGCCTTCGCACAGGTAGCGGCATCTCGCACGCCCGCCACCTTTGACGATGTTTCCGGGGCCAGCGCAGTACCAACCGCAATCGCCTATGAGGTGGGCCGACGTGTTGCTGTACGGGCCGTTCTCTTCGTATTGCCTGACCAGGTGCACCCGTGCCCCGAGCGTGGCGTCTGAAACGATGGTCATCACTCCGTGGCCACGAAGTCGGTGGACAGGTACGTCCATCCATTCGAGGTCGGATACGAGCAGCTTGAGGATTTCTTGCTGCCGTGCTGCGAGGGCTGCACGCTGATCTTCGATCGCCTGCATCGTTTCAAGCGCATTGTGCGCTGTGCCGTGGGCGGGCCGCGCGGCGGCGGTAACAGTCACTTTTCCCGCTCCAGGAGTTCGATACCGACCGTGACAGGACGGCGCAAGATTCTCGGTGCGGTGTTCACTCGCTCGTGGGCGATCCTCAGGGCGTCGATCAAGTGAGGGATCTTGTCGGCAGGGACATAGAACTCCTCCCCCTCCACGCCGTCGCCCCAGCGGACGGCAACCTCGGGAGCACCCGCTTCGCCGTCGATAATGAGCCGGGTGATGCACGCGTTGAACCCGGCTATCGGATCGAGATCGTGGGAGTGGGTGACGCACGGGCCTTGGGTGCTGAATGACGTTGAGGTTGCCCACGGGTCAGGGGCTACCTGCTCAGTGGTGAGGCCGAGAAGTTCGGCGTAGTGGTCGAGCGTGCGTGTGTCTGCGGTCTGCGGTACGGTTGTTTCGAACATGATCTTCCTTCAGGGGGGTCATTCGCTCCCGTAGCCGGCCAGGGCTTCGGGAGCTTTCTTCTTTTCGCCCACATAGGCGATATTGTGAATGCTCGACGTGAGCAGCGCGCGTTCGTAGGATGCGATCTCTCGTTCGGCGCATCGATCGAAGTAGGCCACGATCTCAGCCCTCGCCCGTTCGTATCCCGCGTCACGCAGCACGGGCCGAACCAGCTTGGAGAGCTTCGACGGTGACACGTACATGTCTGCCCGGTTGAACATCTCCATCCCGAACCGGAGCAGTTCATCGACCCGTGTATTCGCGTTCCCACCGGTCTGACTCGTGTTGAACGTCATCCAGCCTCCGCGAAAGCGGCTTCGATCCATGCGTTGAGGTCGGAGCGACGAATGAGCCGCCGCCCACCGAGCTTTCCTGACTTGAGCTGTCCGTCTTGGATGAGCCACCGCACAGATGCAGGGGTGCGTCGCAACTCGGTCGCGACTTCATCGATTGTGAGAAGCGCATGCTCCCCGGTCGCCGTGATGGTCATACCGCCTCCTTCGAATCTTGTTGTCTCCTACTAGGATTCAAGGTACACCTCCAAATCCAGTTGCGCAACACTAGGAATGCATGTGGACTAGAAATTGTCGTCGCCGTTGACTAGAATCAACGCATGGCACTGGATGAACGGATAGGCGAAAACCTCATACAACTTCGAGGCGACATGAGCCAGAAGGATCTTGCGAGCGCGATGCGTGATCGCGGGTGGAAATGGTCCCAGGCGACCGTGTGGAGTATCGAGAAGGGCGAGCGCCCGCTTCGTCTGGCTGAGGCGGTAGATGTCGCCTGGGTACTGGACGAACGTCTCGACGCGCTGCTCCGTAAGGGTGTCGATCAGGGGATTGAGCAGATTCTTCGCGACCCGAAGCGCAGCCTCGAAAGACTCCTGGATGAACTCACTGTGCAGACATCTGAGTACGAACGTCCAGCGGCACTACTCCGGGACTTGGATCTGCCAATTACGGCTTGGGGCGCTCGCACCAAGTTGGCGGACGTTCTGGATGGTTTGGAGACGGCTCGCGCTGAGTCGCTAAATACGATCGTGGGCCTCGAGAACGATCTTGACGCCGCAGAAGATGAGCTTTGGACCGCGATCCGCACCGGGTATATGGGTCACGACGACGATCCCGCAGAAGGGTAGCCGCGCATGGTGAGGCAGTACATCGAAGATCGCTGGCATCGTCGGGATGACGACGGCAAGCGCATGCGCTCGAATCGGTACGGCACTGGGATGCAGTGGCGCGCCCGGTACTTCGATGCTGCGGGCAAGGAGCATGCGAAGCACTTCCCTCAGAAGAAGCTGGCGCAGACCTGGCTGAATGAGGTCACGGCGTCGGTTGTCACTGGGCAGTACGTCGATCCGCGCTCAGCCAAGGTCACGTTCCGCGCGTATGCCGACGCCTGGTTAGACGCCCAGGTGCACAAGGACGCGACGGCGACCCTGTACCGTGGCCACCTCGAGCGCCACGCCTACCCGGTTCTCGGTGATCTCCCGCTTGGCAGCATCCTGACGACGACGGTTCAGGGCTGGGTGAAGCGGCTGGGTACTGGCGATCCAGGTACCGGGCGAAAAGGTCTGGCACCCGCAACCGTGGGCGTCGTGTACACGGTTGTGGCGTCGATCTTCCGCGCGGCTGTGAGCGATCGTAAGCTCGCCACCTCCCCGTGCACGAGGATCAAGCTCCCGACCGTCGAGAAGACGCGCATACGCCCGCTGACGACCGCGCAAGTGGATCTCATGGCCGACAGCCTGCCTGCTGAGTTGCGGGCGCTGGTGATCCTCTCAGCGGGCACGGGGATGCGACAGGGTGAAGTGCTCGGGCTGACACGGGACCGGTTGCGGCTACTAGGCAAGAATCCCGCTGTGACGGTCGATCGACAGCTCGTGACGAAGCCTGGTGGCGTGACGGACTTCGCGCCGCCAAAGACAGAGGCATCGAATCGAGTGATCCCGCTCCCCCGCGTCGTCGTCACTGCGCTGAACGATCATCTGGCGCGATATGACATCGGGGATCAGGATTTGCTGTTCACGTGGCTCGGTCAACCGCTCACCCGGCAGCGGTTCGGTCACATCTGGCGACCGATCGCGAAGACAGCCGGCCTCACCGCTGAGACTGGCACGGGGATGCACGCTCTGCGCCACTACTACGCAAGCCTGCTGATCCGGTATGGCGAATCGGTGAAGACGGTTCAGGCGCGGTTGGGCCACAAGTCGGCGACCGAGACGCTGGATACGTACGGCCACATGTGGGCGGACTCTGACGACCGGACTCGAGAAGCCGTTGATAGCGTGCTCGGGAATTCTGCGGACTCTCGGCGGACTCTGCAAGGAGTGTCGTAGAGAAACACCTGGTCAAGTCGGTTTATGCGAATGGGCCGACCTGTACGCCGGGTTCTGTTCCGGGGTTCTTCGCCCCTTCGACGGCCATCTCTCTCGGCGACACGTTGCCGTGGCGCTCCAGCGGTCTACCCGAGGACTCGGCGAGCCGCGTCATCATCCTCTGTCTGACCTTGCTCCGGACGAGGTTTACCTGGCGGGCCGTGTCACCACGGCCCCCGGTGGTCTCTTACACCACCCTTTCACCCTTACCCCTTGCGGGGCGGTCTGCTCTCTGTGGCACTTTCTCGCGGATTGCTCCGGGTGGGCGTTACCCACCGTCCTGCCCTGAGGAGCCCGGACGTTCCTCGGTGCGGTTGCCCGCCACGCGACCGTCCAGTCGACCCATTCGCCCGTCCAGTCTACCGGGGCTACTTCTCGGCGGACTCCGCGATTCGAAGGTCCAGCGGCACGTCGATCGGGAAAGAGCCGAACAGGCGGCGGGTCGCCACCTCTGCGGCCTCGCGCACGGCGTCGGCGGCGGCATCCGCCTGCTCCTTCGGCACATGCAGGATGACTTCGTCATGCAGGAAGAACGCAAGGTGCGGATGCCGGGAGAACGCACCGGATGCCGGCGCGGGCACCTCGGATTCAGGAAACTGCCTCAGCCGGTGCCTGATCTCGGCGAGCCAGATCAGCGACCACTCGGCCGCGGTCCCCTGCACGACGAAGTTGCGCGTGAACCGCCCCCAGTCGCGTGCGCGCCGACGTGCCATCGCCACCTCGGCCGGATCGGCATCCGCATCCGTCGCATGCGCCTGCATGCGCGACCAGTCCTCCGACGGCCGCGGCGACGAGCGTCCGAGCCAGGTGGAGACGACTCCCCCGTCCTCGCCGAACCTCGCAGCCTTGTCGACGAGTGCCATGGCGCGCGGGTACACCTTCCGCAGCCGAGGCACCAGGCGTCCGCTGTCACCCGTGGTGGCGCCGTACATGGCGCCGAGCACGGCGTACTTCGCCTCCTCGCGCGTCGCGACCGCACCCGATTCGACGACTCCCGCGTAGAGGTCGGCTCCCTGTGCGGCTCGCGCCATCGCGCGGTCACCCGCCATTGCGGCGAGCATACGGGGTTCGAGCTGAGCCACATCTGCGACGACCAGCGTCCAGCCGTCGTCGGCACGCACCGCCGCGCGCAGGTTCCGCGGAAGCTGCAGCGCACCCCCGCCGGCAGAGGCCCAGCGCCCCGTGACGACACCGCCGGGGATGTAGATCGGCCGGAACCTGCCGTCATGCACCCACTCCGCCAGCCACGCCCAGCCGTTGGCGCTGAGCAGCCGCGAGAGCTTCTTGTACGCAAGAAGTGGCTCGACGACCGCATGGCTGTGCTCGGAGAGCTGCCACTTGCTCGTGGACTCGACCTGCACGCCGACGCGGTGCAGGGCGCGCAGCAGCTTGGGCTGGCTGTCGAGGTTGAGCGACGCATCACCGAGGATCGCGCGCACGCGCGCGGCCTGCGACGCCATCCGGCTCGGTATGCCGCCGGCCACCGGACGCGTGCCGAGGATCTCGGTGAGGATCGACTCGTGCACCGCCTCGTTCCAGGGCAGGCCCGCAGCGCGCATCTCCTCCGCGATCAGGCCGCCCGCGGACTCGGCCGCGCACAGGAGCGTCAGACGCCCGTCCTTGCTGTCCGCCATCACTCGCCGCTGTTCGCGGTATTGCGCGAGCACCTCGGTGATCGGGTCCTCCGGCTCTTGCTCCCCCACGACATCGAAGAGCGCCGGCGCGGCGTCTTCAGCGGGTTCGCGGCGCACCCACAGAGGCGACGGCGCCAGAGGTCGCGCGACCTTGTCGGTGTCCCTGAGGATCGCGTGACAGAGCAGCAGATCGTGCGCACGCGAAAGGAGCACGCCCTCATCGAGAAGAGCCGGATAGACGTCCCTGGCGCTGCGGAGCACCCACCGGGGCGAGGCGTCGCGCTCTCGGGCCGAGACGAACGGAGCCAGCTCGCTCGCAGCGAGCGGATGCCGCGCGGTCTCCTCCCCCGAATCATCAAGCTCGACAGCGAGATAACCCGCCGCGCCGACTGCGACCAGGACGATGCGGCGCTCGGTGGTCTGCGGTGCGGTCACCGCTGTCGCGAGCGGGGCCGGTTCATGACAGCCCGGACTCCTCGGTGCGCACCAGGATGCATCCGCACTCGGGGCACGAGACGACCGCGTCGTCCGGGGCTCGGCGGATGTCGTTGAGATCCGTGCCGGGCAGCATGATGTTGCAGCCTTCGCACATTCCGCGGGTGAGCAGCGCCGCCCCGGCACTGTTGCTCGCGCGGCGAGTGTAGTCGGCAAGCAGGGGCGCAGGGATCCCTTCGGTCACCGCAGCACGATCGCGGGCGAGCTGCGCGCCCAGATCGGTCGCCGCGGCGACATCGGCCTTCGCCTGGGCCGTGAGCGCCGAGCCCTCGGCGGTCGTGGCATCGAGCAGCGCCTGCTGCGCGGCCACAGCGGCCTCGGCTTCTTCGAGGCGTCCCATCACGTCGAGTTCCGCGTCTTCGAGATCGCTCTGGCGCTTGGCGAGGCTGTCGAGCTCGTGCTCGAGCGCTTGCGCCTCCTTCGAATTCGTCGCTGCGGCGAGGCGCTCCGCGTCTCGTGTGCGCCGCTGCTCGACGAGCTTCACGTCCGACTCCAGGCGCGAGAGCTCGATGCGCGCATCGTCGCGGGTTCCTGTGAGCGCGGTCAGCTCGCGCAGCTGCTCCTGGCGGATCGCGACGAGTTCCGTGATGCGAGGCCCCTGCACCGGCTTGGTGCGCGCGCGCTCTGCCTGGAGGATGCGCCGATCGAGATCGGCGACGTCGAGCAGGATGCGCTGGTGTTCCGGAGAGGCGTTCACACTGTCAAATCTAGTCGGTGCGCAGCGCCGGGCATCACTGCACCTCGCCGTCCAGGTACAGCCAGCGACGGTCTTCACGCACGAAACGGCTGCGCTCGTGCAGCGTTCCGCGCGCGCGGTCCTGCTGCCAGAAGGCCTCGAACTCGACCACACCCTCGTCGTCGAAGGGACCGCCGGCGACCCGGTCGACGATCACAAGGGTTCGCCAGCGCAGGCCGGGTTCGAACTCGATCGATCGCGGGCGGGTGGACGGATGCCACGACGTGTGCAGGTAGGCGGCATCCTCGAGTGCGAAGGCGGTGTACCGCGACCGCATGAGACGTTCGGCGGTCGGTGCCGGAGCCCCGCGATGCAGCGGACCACAGCATCCTCCATACGCGTCTCCCGAGGCGCAGGGGCACCGCACGGCATCCCCGATGGCACCACTCTCCCCTGCTGTCATGGCTCCAGCGTACGCTGGCTGCATGACTGCACTTCCCCGGTTCACCGCGCACAACGGCTTCTCCCTGCCCGCCCTCGGTCTCGGCACGTACGCGCTGTGGGGCGATGCGGGAGCGGATGCCGTGACCGCCGCGATCGGCGCGGGATACCGCCTGATCGACACGGCGTTCAACTATGAGAACGAAGGGTCGGTCGGCCGCGGCATCGCCGCCTCCGGAGTCGATCGCGGTGAGATCATCGTGACGAGCAAGCTCCCCGGGCGCCACCACAGCACGGAGAAGGCGCGCACGAGCATCGAGGAGAGCAGGTCTCGCCTCGGCGTCGACGCGATCGACCTGCACCTGATCCACTGGCCGAACCCGTCTCAGGGCGAGTACGTGCAGGCCTGGGCGGCTCTCGTTGAGGCGCAGCAGCGCGGCGTCGTGCGCCAGATCGGCGTCTCGAACTTCCTTCCTGAGCATCTCGAGCGCATCGAGCGGGAGACGGGCGTCCGCCCGGTCGTGAACCAGATCGAGGTGCACCCCTACTTCCCGCAGAGCGAGCAGCTGGCCTATCACCGCGAGCACGGCATCATCACCGAGGCGTGGAGCCCGATCGCGAGAGCGGATGCGCTTCTCGAGGAGCCCGTGATCGCCGAAGTCGCCGCGGCCCACGGCATCTCGCCGGCGCAGGCGGTGCTCGCCTGGCACGTCGCGCGTGAGACGGTCGCGATCCCCAAGGCATCGTCGATGGAGCATCAGAACGCGAACCTCGCCGCAGGGTCTGTCGTGCTCGATCCGGCTGAAGTCGAGGCCATCACGGCTCTCGGCCGCCCGGACGGACGACTGTTCGACGCCGATCCGGCAACTCACGAGGAATCCTGATCACCGCGCCCGCCATCGCGGGCGTGCGCCTCACGCCCGCACTGGCCCGAAGCTACTTCGCGCTGCAGGCGGTCGCCGGCGGGCTGTGGTGGATCGGCGTCGTCACGTGGGAAGCCGTGCGCCGCGCGACGCTGGGAGAGCTTCCCCCTGTGCCCGTCGCGCTCGCCGACATCCCCCTGTTCGTCCTCGCTTCGGCTCTGGCGGCGTACGGTTTCCGCTGGGCTGTCTGGGTTGCCGCACCGTGGACGTCACTCGTGGCGGTGGCCATGGCGCTGTACGCGACGGTGACGGGCTTGGCCGGGTGGGGCGCTCTGCTCATGGTGCTGGCCGCTATGGGAACCCTCGCCGCGGGGGTGATGATCGTCTGCGGACGAGCACCCGTGGAGTGGATCCTCAGCGGTCCCTTCGCTTTCCGGACTGCCGACGACGAGGGACGCTCACGTCTGACCGCACGGATCGTGAGGCAGATGCTGCTGTTCTGGGGGCTGTTCCTCGGTCTGCTCCCTTTCGTCATCGCAAACCTCGAGCTGCGATGGATGGCTGTAGGTGGACGTGCCCGTCGCCGTGCGCCTGACCGGCGGCGTGCTGTTCGCCGTCTCCGGCGCGCTCGGCATCTGGTCCGCCGCGTCCATGCTCGTCGTCGGAGGTGACACACCCCTGCCCTCGCACATGGCACGGCGCCTGGTGATCGTGGGCCCGTACCGGTTCGTCCGCAATCCGATGGCGGTTGCCGGTATCGCGCAGGGCGTCGCCGTCGGGATGATGCTGGGCTCCTGGCTGGTCGTCGTGTACGCCCTCGCCGGATCGCTGTTCTGGAACGCGATCGTGCGACCGCTCGAGGAAGCCGATCTCGAGGAGCGTTTCGGCGCCGAGTTCGAGGAGTATCGTCGTCGGGTCGCCTGCTGGCTTCCGCGTCTCGCGCGCGAGGCGTGAGGCAATACAATCCGATCAGTCATGACGACGAGGATCATGGCGAATCCATGCGAGAAGAGACATCTGTGAGTACACCTCAGGCCGGTTGGTACGACGACGGCACCGGCACGCAGCGCTGGTGGGACGGGCAGAACTGGACCGAGAACGTCCAGCCGCCCGCAGCCCCCGAGCCCGGAATCGGCGGCTTCATCGAAAGGGCGCAGGCCGAAGCCGTCGCCGGCGCGCAGCCGCGACCGGCAGCCGAGGGCATGAGCTATGTCGTGCTCCAGGTGGTGCTGAAGGAGAAGTTCTTCGGCTCAGGATCCGGCAACCTCACCGAGCTCGAGCACGCGATCAACACACAGGCGGCGCTCGGCTATCGCCTGCACACGATCACGACATCGTCGTCGGGGAGCACCGGCTTCGGCGGAGGCGACCGCATCCAGGCGACCCTGGTCTTCGAGAAGCTCTGAGCTCAGGCCGAGCCGACGCTCTGCGTCCCGAGGACTCGGAGAAGATCGAGCTTGCCTGCCGCCTCGCTGCCGGGCGCAGCCGTGAGCACGATGAGCGCGCACGACTCATCCGGAGTTATCAGAGCCTGACAGTCGACCTCGATCTCTCCGAGTTCCGGATGCACGAGGACCTTGTGGTCCTCGAAACGTCTGCGCACCTCGTGGTCTTCCCAGTAGCCGACGAACTCGGGGCTGAGCGCCCGCAGCGCCTTCTCGATCTCGGCGGCCCGTGAGGCCGGCCCCCAGGCGCCGAGGGCCGCGCGAAGGGACGCCGCCAGAGTACGGCCCTGGCGTTCGTGATCGCGCTCGGGGTAGCGCGCGCGCTCGGTGTCGGGGTGCGCGAACCAGCGGTAGATGCCGCTGCGCTCCATCCCGGTGCGTCCCGTGGCGTCGCCGATCAGAGCGCGTGAGGCGTCGTTCTGGACGAGCACCTCATCGATGGCCGACACCACGAACGCGGGGGTGTCGTGCAGCCGGTCGAGCACGCGCAGCAGCGCGGGCGGAAGGTAGTCGCTGAACATCGTCCGGTCAGGTGCGCTGTGTCCGCACACCCGATGCAGATAGTCCCGCTCGTCCGGCGTGAGCCGCAGGGCCCGTGCGAGGGCCGCGAGCATCTGCACGCTCGGCTGAGGTCCGCGACGCTGCTCGAGACGCGTGTAGTAGTCGGTCGACATGGCCGCGAGCATCGCCACCTCTTCTCGACGGAGTCCTGCGGTACGACGGCGTGGCCCCTCGCTGAGGCCGACGTCGGAGGGCTTCAGCTCCTGCCGCCGACGGAGCAGGAAGTCGGCGAGCGCGTCACGATCCATCCTCGAAGTATCCCCCCGCTGCGGCCAGGTATCCAGGGACCCGCACTCCCCGGATACCTGCTCTCTGCCCCGCGATCGCGATCGCTCGCAGGCTGGTCGCATGAACATCACCGGAAACACCATCTTCATCCCCGGCGCGACCAGCGGAATCGGCCTCGCCCTGGCACGATCGCTGAGCGCCCGGGGCAACACGGTCATCGTGGGAGGGCGGCGCACCGACCTCCTCGAGCGCATCGCCCAGGAGACGCCGGAGCTGCGCACCGTCGCGATCGACACGTCGGATGCCGACAGCATCCGCTCCGCCGCCGCCTCGGTCCTGGCCGCGCACCCCGACCTGAACGTGCTCATCACCATGGCCGGCATCATGCGGGTCGAAGACTGGACCTCGCCCGAAGGCTTCCTCGAGACGGCGGAGGCCACGGTCACGACGAACCTGCTCGGTCCGATCCGGCTGATCGCCGCCTTCATCGAGCATCTGCGATCCGTGCCTGAGGCGACCATCATGACCGTCTCGTCCGGGCTCGCGTTCGCACCGCTGCGCGTCACGCCGACATACAACGCCACGAAGGCGGCGATCCACATGCTGAGCGAGTCCGTTCGCCTGCAGCTCTCCGGATCCGCGGTGCGTGTCGTCGAGCTCGAGCCGCCGTCGGTGCGCACCGCGCTCATGCCCGGTCAGGAGGAGAGCGAGTTCGCCATGCCCCTGGACGACTTCATCGCGGAGGTCATGACGCTGATCGAGACACAGCCGGATGCTGACGAGATCCAGGTCGAGAACGTGAAGTTCCTCCGCTACGGCGAGGCCCGGGGCGATTACGCTCAGGTCGTCGCGACGCTGAACCGGCTCGACCCGCACGGGCGCTGAGGGTCACACCGCGGCCGCGACCGCATCCTGAACGGTCTCGTGCTCGAAGCGGAAGCCCGTGCTCGCCAGGACGGCTGGCCGTACGTCGGCATCCGTGAGCAGCAGGGACTCGGCCGCGTCGCCGAGTGCGAGACGCAGCGCCCACGCGGGCGCTGGCAGCCAGAACGGGCGGCGCATGCGCTCGGCCAACGCTCGCCCCGTGTCGTTCGCCGTGGCCGGGGTGGGGCCGGTCAGATTCACCGGCCCCACGATCCCCTCATCGATGATGTGCCGGATCGCCCGCACCTCATCGTCGAGCGAGATCCACGGCCAGATCTGCGTGCCGCGGCCGAGAGGCCCCGAGACGCCGAATCGCGTGAGCTGGATGAGCGGCTTCAACACGCCGCGACGGTGGATCACCGGAGCCGTGCGCAGCAGCGCCACCCTGGCGTCGTCGCCTGCGCGACGTGCTTCGTCCTCCCAAGCCACGCAGAGGCGGGCAAGGAATGTGCTGCCGGCGGCCGAGGTCTCATCGAGCACCATGCCAGGGGCCGAGCCGTATATGCCCACGGCGGATCCCGAGAGCAGCGCCGGTGCATCCGCGCCGAGCGCCCGCACGGCCGCCGCCAGCGTCTTCGTGGTCTGCAGCCGCGACTGGACGAGTTCTCGACGGTAGCCGCGCGTCCACGGCAGGCGGCCAACGCTCGCGCCGCCGAGCGCGACGACCGCGCCGGCTCCCGCCAGCACGTCGGGGTCCAGGGGCTGCTCGCCCGGCATCCACTGCCGTTCGCTCGCGTCGCGCGCGGGCCGGCGCACGAGGGTGATCACGTCGACGCCGTCTGCCCGCAGGGATGCGGTCAGCGCGGTGCCGATCAGCCCGGAGGCGCCGCTGACGACGACCTTCATCGCAACTCCGCCACGGCCGCTGCGAGCGCATCCGCCGAGCGTCGGAGCAGTGTGAGCTCGTCCTCCGAGAAGGGCGTGTTGCGCACGGGGACGGCACCGGTCGCGCTCACGATCGAGGGGACGGACAGAGCGATGCCGTCGATGCCGTGGAAGTCGCGCAGCACAGTGCTCACCGGCATGACGGCGTGCTCATCGCGCAGGATCGCCTCCACGATGCGTGCGCTCGACAGCCCGATCGCGTAGTTCGTGGCGCCCTTGCCCTGGATGACCTTGTATGCGGCGTCGCGCACGTCGACGGCGATCGAGCCGAGCTCCTCGAGAGTCAGGGGCGGATGCGGGGGCGATGACCAGTCGAGGATCGGCACCGTGCCGATCGAGGCGTTCGACCACAGGGGGAACTCGGTGTCGCCGTGCTCTCCGACGATGTGGGCGTGCACGCTGCTGGTCGACACGCCGGCACGCTGCGCGAGCTGCCAGCGTAGCCGTGATGTGTCGAGCACGGTCCCCGAGGCGAAGATGCGCTCGGGCGGAAGACCCGTCGCCTGCTGCGCGATCACTGTCAGCACGTCGCACGGATTCGTCACGATCACGAAGACCGCATTCGGCGCTGCGTCGAGCAGCTGCGGCATCATGGTGCGGATGATCTGCGCATTCACGTCTGCGAGCTCCATGCGCGTCTGCCCGGGCCGCTGCTTGGCGCCGGCCGTGATGACGACCACGTGAGAGCCTTCGACGACCGACAGGTCGCTGCCGCCGGTGATGTCGCTGGAGCCGGTGAACTGCGTGCCGTGTGCGAGGTCGAGCACCTCGGCCTCGACCTTCTCCGTGGCGATGTCGTACAGAGCGACGTGGCGCGCAGACCCGCGGATCAGAGCCGCATAGGCGACGCTCGAGCCCACGCTCCCCGCGCCGACGACCGTGAGCTTCGAGTTCTCGATGATTGCCATGCGGCCAGTCTCGCAGGGCGAACCGGAAGACGGCCAGCGCCGGCGCCGGACCTATTGCTCCTGCTCAGGATGCTCGTCGATAGCGCATCGCGACAGCGCCGCACCGAAGGGGCTCGGCGGAGATCAGCTCGAGCCGTCGGGTGCTCGCGAGACCGCTCTGGTACAGGGTCGGCCCATGCCCGGCGATACGCGGATGCACGAGGAACATGTACTCGTCGATCAGACCCAGTCTGTCGAGCTCGGCCGCCAGCATCGCGCTGCCGAGCAGGACGCCGCCGGGCGCCGCGTTCTTGAGCTCCTGAACGGCCGTGCGCCGATCCCCGGTGAGATGGTGGCTGTTCGTCCACGGGAAATCGTCGCGAGTCGAGGACACCACGTGCTTCGGCTTCGCATCCAGCTTGATCGCCCACTCGCGCAGAGCCTGCGGCGCCTCCACATCGCCGCGGGCGACCGCGGGCCAGTAGCTCTCCATCATCTCGTAGGTCGTGCGCCCCCACAGCATGGCGTCGGCCTCGTCCATGAGCCGCGTGAAGAACGCGTGCGTCTCATCATCGGCGATGCCCTCTTGATGATCGATGCATCCGTCCAGCGTGACGTTGATGCTGAAGGTCAACACTCCCATGGGGCGAGTGTAGAGAGCGTCGCCGGAGATCGCCACGGTGTGCGCAGGACACAAGTGTGGGCCCTGCCGGGATCGAACCGACGACATCCACGGTGTAAACGTGGCGCTCTACCAGCTGAGCTAAAGGCCCTTCCTGAACATCCTAACCGCGTGTGCGCGGCGGCACGCGCTCACCGCGCCAGCCGGACCTCGCGATCGGCCCGCCCCAGCTTGTCGGGGTTCGCGACCGAGTAGATACGCGTGATCCGCCCTTCCTCGACCGTCACGGTCACGATCCCGGCCAGCTGCCCGTCCAGATCGACCCGGATCGCCGGCTGGCCGTTGATCGTCGTGCCGCGTGCATGGATGGCTCCCGTCACCTTGGCGAGGCTCCCCGACAGATAGCGGATGATCGTGGCGGCACCGATGAGCGGGCGGCGGGCGGCGCCGCGGACCTTGCCGCCGCCGTCCGCGACCGAAACGGCGTCAGGAGCGAGCACGTCCATCAGGCTCTGGATGTCGCCGGTGTTGAGCGCCGCGACCAGCCGATCCACGGCGCGCTCGTGCTCCGAGCGCTTCACCGTGACTCGAGGCCGCCGCGCCGCGACGTGGCCTTTCGCGCGATGCGCGATCTGACGCACCGCGGCGGGCGTCTTGGCGACGGCATCCGCGATCTCCTCGTACGGAACGTCGAACACCTCGCGCAGCACGAACACCGCGCGCTCTGCCGGGCTCAGCGTCTCGAGCACTGTGAGCATCGCGATCGACACGCTGTCGGCGAGCTCGACGTCGTCCGCGACATCGGGCGCCGTGAGCAGCGGCTCGGGCAGCCACTCCCCGACGTACTCCTCGCGGCGCCGCGACACGGACCGGATGTGGTTGAGCGCCTGTCTGCTGACGATCTGCACGAGGTACGGCTTCGGCGCGGCGATCTGTTCTCGATCCACCTGGGCCCAGCGCAGCCACGACTCCTGCAGCACGTCCTCGGCGTCCGCAGCCGAGCCGAGGATCTCGTACGCGATCGTGAAGAGCAGGTTTCGATGGACGACGAACGGATCGTCTGCGGCGGACTCGGCGCGTTCCATGACCGCGAGCCTACGCGGACGCCGGCGAGGCGTCATGACGGGCCGATCGCTCGGCCAGCGGCGGCAGACCGCAGGCGTCGGCGAACTCCTCCGAGCGGATGCCGAGCGCCACGTTCATGCGGGCGCTCATGTTCATGAACGCGACTCTCGCGGCGAGTTCGACGAGTGCGGCGGGTCCGAGATCGGCGAGCAGCGCGTCCGAGAGCTCGTCCGTGACCGCAGGCGGCGTCTGACTCGCCGCTTCGGCGTACTCCATCACCCTCCGCTCGACCGGTGAGAAGCCGGTGGCGTCCCGCCACCGGGGAACCTGACGGATCTTGTCCGCGTCGAGCCCGCGATTGTGCCCCATGAAGTAGTTGAAGTCGAGGCAGAAGCTGCAGCCGATCGTCGCGGCCGCCGCCATCGCCGCATATGACGCGAGATCCGGATCGAGCGCCTTCCACCCCTCGGCCTTGCGCCCGATGCCCATGGCGTCCTTCATCACGGCGGGGTTGTTCCAGAGGATGCCGACCGATTCGGGCACCCGCCCCATCATCTTCTTCGCGAACACCTTCACCATGGCGCCGTAGACGCCCGTGACCTCGGCGGCCGGGATGCGTGTCGTGGTGCTGTTCATGCTCATCGCTCCTCCTGTGTCGATGCCCGTGAACCGGGCCTTCGACATGGAGACACCGCCCGCCTCCCCGTTGTGACATCCGACTCCGTGACCGTCGTCGGCATCCGCTCCTGCGTGATCGGGGATAGGGTAAACATCGGCGCGCGTTGTGCACTCCCGACAAGGCTGCCCGCGTCGCTCTCCGATTCTTGGCGTGACCCGCCAGCTTGACGAAAGGTTCCACCCCGTGACCGTGCACGACCAGGATCCGTACTCCCAGGGCCCCCTCGACAGCGATCCCGAAGAGACCGGCGAGTGGCAGCAGTCGCTCGACGAGCTCGTCGACGCGAAGGGCCACGGACGTGGCCGCGAGATCATGCTGAGCCTGCTCAAGCGCTCCAAGGAGCTGCACCTG
The DNA here is from genome assembly GCF_000956475.1 of Microbacterium hydrocarbonoxydans. GTDB lineage: Bacteria > Actinomycetota > Actinomycetes > Actinomycetales > Microbacteriaceae > Microbacterium > Microbacterium hydrocarbonoxydans_A. The sequence goes on along the minus strand of NZ_JYJB01000010.1, from coordinate 321,656 downwards.
GGTGTGCCGATGGTCCCGACCACCGATTACATCAACACGATCGCGCCGGAGAACGAGCCGGAGTTCCCCGGTGACGAAGAGGTCGAGCGACGCTACCGTGCCTGGATCCGCTGGAACGCGGCCGTCACCGTGCACCGCGCGCAGCGCCCCGGCATCGGCGTGGGCGGCCACATCTCGACGTACGCCTCGTCGGCCGCGCTCTACGAGGTGGGCTTCAACCACTTCTTCCGCGGTGCGGACAACCCCGGCGGCGCCGACCAGATCTTCATCCAGGGCCACGCCTCCCCCGGCATCTACGCCCGGTCGTTCCTCGAGGGCCGCCTGACGGAGCAGCACCTCGACGGCTTCCGCCAGGAGCAGTCGCAGGCGCCGTTCGGGATCCCGTCGTATCCGCACCCCCGCCAGATGCAGGACTACTGGCAGTTCCCGACCGTGTCGATGGGTCTCGGCCCGATCAACGCGATCTACCAGGCCATGGCCAACCGCTACCTCGAGAACCGCGGCATCAAGGACACCTCGTCCTCGCAGGTGTGGGCGTTCCTCGGCGACGGCGAGATGGACGAGATCGAGAGCCGCGGTCAGCTGCAGGTGGCGGCGAACGAGGGACTCGACAACCTCAACTTCGTGATCAACTGCAACCTGCAGCGCCTCGACGGCCCCGTGCGCGGAAACGGCAAGATCATCCAGGAGCTGGAGTCGTACTTCCGCGGTGCAGGCTGGAACGTCATCAAGGTCGTGTGGGGCCGTGAGTGGGACGATCTGCTCGCCCGCGACACCGACGGCGCTCTGCTCAACATCATGAACGCCACCCCCGACGGCGACTACCAGACGTACAAGGCCGAGTCGGGCGCGTACATCCGCGAGCACTTCTTCGGCAAGGACGAGCGCGCGGCCGCCCTGGTTTCGGACTACACCGACGACCAGATCTGGCGCCTCAAGCGCGGCGGCCACGACTACCGCAAGGTGTACGCGGCGTTCAAGGCGGCGGCCGAGCACAAGGGCCAGCCCACCGTCATCCTCGCGAAGACGGTCAAGGGCTACGGCCTGGGCCCGCACTTCGAGGGGCGCAACGCGACCCACCAGATGAAGAAGATGACGCTGGACAACCTCAAGACGTTCCGCGACACCATGCACATCCCGATCACGGACGCGCAGCTCGAGGAGAACCCGTACCTGCCCCCGTACTACAACCCGGGACCCCAGGACGAGACCATCCAGTACATGCTCGAGCGCCGCCGCAGCCTCGGCGGATTCCTGCCCGAGCGCCGGTCGACGCACGTCGGCCTGTCGCTGCCGGACGACTCGGCCTACGCCCTGCCCAAGAAGGGCTCCGGCACGCAGGAGATCGCCACCACCATGGCGTTCGTTCGCCTGCTGAAGGACCTGCTGCGCTCGAAGGACTTCGGCCACCGCATCGTGCCGATCATCCCCGACGAGGCGCGCACCTTCGGCATGGACGCGTACTTCCCGACCGCGAAAATCTACAACCCGAACGGCCAGCACTACACCTCGGTCGACCGTGAGCTCCTCCTCGCCTACAAGGAGAGCCCGCAGGGCCAGATCGTGCACGTCGGCATCAACGAGGCCGGTGCGCTCGCCGCGTTCACAGGTGTCGGCACCTCCTACGCGACGCACGGCGAGCCGCTGATCCCGATCTACATCTTCTACTCGATGTTCGGCTTCCAGCGCACGGGTGACGCCCAGTGGGCGGCCGGCGACCAGATGGCGCGCGGATTCATCATGGGCGCGACGGCGGGCCGCACGACGCTGACCGGCGAGGGCCTGCAGCACGCCGACGGACACTCGCACCTGCTGGCCTCGACGAACCCGGCGACCGTGTCGTACGACCCCGCCTACGGCTACGAGATCGCGCACATCGTGCGCAGCGGAATCGAGCGCATGTACGGCGGCAACCACGCCGACCCGAACGTGATGTACTACATCACGCTGTACAACGAGCCCTACGTGCAGCCGGCCGAGCCGGAGAACGTCGATGTGGACGGCATCGTCCGCGGCATCCACCGTGTGTCCGTCGGCGAGGGCGAAGGCCCCCGCGCGCAGCTGTTCGCATCGGGTGTCGGCCTGCCCTGGGCGCTGGAGGCTCAGGAGCTGCTGAAGAAGGACTGGGGCGTGATCGCCGACGTGTGGTCGGTCACCTCGTGGACCGAGCTGCGCCGCGACGGCCTCGCCGCCGACGAGCACAACTTCCTGCACCCGGAAGAGGAGCCGCGCACGGCATACCTCACCCAGAAGCTGCAGGGTGCCGAAGGCCCCGTGATCGCCGTCAGCGACTTCATGCACGCCGTGCAGGACCAGATCCGTCCGTGGGTGCCGAACCGCTTTGCGACCCTCGGCGCCGACGACTTCGGATTCTCGGACACCCGCGCCGCCGCTCGCCGCTACTTCAAGATCGACGGCCCGTCGATGGTGGTGCGCACGCTGCAGGCGCTCGCAGAAGACGGGGCCGTCGACCGCTCGCTCGCGGCGCAGGCGATCCAGAAGTACAGCCTGCACGACGTGAACGCCGGCACCAGCGGAAACGCGGGCGGCGAAAGCTGAGCAATCGGTGACAGACTCGTCTCCCGCGGGCATGGACAAAGCCGCGACTCTCACCTGGCTGCGCCGTATCTCCGGCGACATCGCCTCGGTGACGATCAAGCGGCTGGAGGACACCCTCCCCTGGTACGCCGACATGCCACCAGCCCGCCGCTCCGCGGTCGGGCTGGTGGCGCAGGCCGGCATCACCTCGTTCATCCAGTGGTACGACGATCCGAACTCGACACCGTGGATCGCCGCCGACATCTTCGCCGCGGCACCGCGTGAACTGCTGCGCAGCGTCAGCCTGCAGCAGACCCTGCAGCTGATCCGCGTCACCGTCGAGGTCACCGAGGAACGCGTCGCCGGCAAGGGCGACCTCCTGCGCGAGGCGATCCTGCTCTACTCGCGCGACGTGGCCTTCGCCGCGGCCGACGTGTACGCGCGGGCCGCCGAGGCGCGAGGACTGTGGGACGCGCGCCTGGAGGCCCTGGTCGTCGACTCGATCCTCACCGGCGAAGCCGACGAGGAGCTGCCGAGCCGTATCGCCGCCCTCGGGTGGCACGGGCACGGCGAGGTGGCGGTTCTCGTCGGCACGACTCCCCCGCAGTTCGACGTCGACCTCGTCCGCAGGACGGCGAGGAAGCTCGGCGTCGATGTGCTCATCGGCGTACAGGGCTCCCGCCTCGTCCTCGTGCTGGGTCGTGCCCGGGTCGCAGGTCAAGAAGGCGAAGACGAGGAACTAGGCTTCCAGGAGATCGCGCAGCGGCTCGAGCCGTCGTTCGGTCCGGGGTACGTCGTGCTCGGCCCCGCCGTTGCGGCACTCGTCGACGCGAGTCAGAGCGCCCGAGCCGCGCTCGCGGGATTTGCGGTCGCGCGCGCCTGGCGCAACGCTCCTCGCCCTGTCGAGGCAGACGACCTGCTCCCAGAGCGCGCCCTCGCCGGCGACCCGCTCGCCAAGCAGACGCTGATCGAGCGGATCTATCGGCCGCTGCAGGCGCACTCCACCGATCTCGTGACCACGCTGTGGAGCTATCTCGACAATGGCCGGTCGCTCGAGGCCACAGCTCGCGAGCTGTTCGTGCATCCCAACACCGTCCGCTACCGCCTGAAGCGCGTCAGCGAGGTCATCGGATGGGACGCGACCGGCCCGCGCGAGGCGCTGATCCTGCAGACAGCGCTCGTGCTGGGCTCGATCGGCGCCGCCGATCAGATCCGCCGACGCCCTCCGCTGCGTCGCACGACCCGCTGAGCCTGTGCGCCACACACAAGCGTTCTCACGAATCTTGTGATGGTTCATCCAGCGCTTGCCGCGAAACGTTGGCAAGATGGTGAGGTGATCGTCTACGCCTGCCCCGGTCAGGGTTCCCAGACCCCGGGCTTCCTCTCCCCCTGGCTCGAACTCGACGGCGTGGCTGAGCAGCTCGCCGCATACTCCGAGGCCGCTCAGGTCGACCTCATCCAGCACGGCACCGAATCGGATGCCGACACCATCCGCGACACGCGCATCGCGCAGCCGCTGATCGTCGCAGCGTCCCTCGTCGCCGAGCGTCAGCTGCTCGAACGCGCCGGCCGACGCCCCGACGGCATCGCCGGGCACTCGGTCGGCGAACTCGCCGCCCTCGCGGGCGCCGGCGTGATCTCGGCCGATGACGCGATGCGCCTGGTCGGCATCCGCGGGAGGGCGATGGCGGATGCCGCGGCGCACACGCCGACCGGAATGAGCGCCGTGCTCGGCGGGGATGAGGAGGCCGTACTCGCCCGCCTCGAAGAACTCGAGCTCACGCCGGCGAACTACAACGGCGGCGGCCAGATCGTCGCCGCGGGCGCGCTCCCGGCGCTCGCCGCCCTCGCCGAGGAGCCGCTGCGCGGCACCCGGGTGATTCCGCTGCAGGTCGCCGGCGCGTTCCACACCTCGTACATGGCCTCCGCGGTCGCGGCGCTCCGCGACGCTGTGGCGGGAGTCGAAGCATCCGATCCCGAGGTGACACTCTGGACCAACCGCGACGGCTCGACCGTGTCGGACGGCGCGATGGCGCTGAGCTACCTGGTCGATCAGGTGTCGTCCCCGGTTCGGTGGGACCTGTGCATGGCGTCCTTCGCCGAGCAGGGCGTCGCAGGACTCGTCGAGCTCACCCCCGCGGGCGCCCTCGTCGGTCTCGCCAAGCGCGGGCTGCGCGGTGTTCCCACCGTGGCTGTGAAGACCCCCGAAGACCTCGATGCAGCCGTCGCGCTGCTGAACGGAGACGCCGCATGAGCGCCACTCTGAACCAGCTCACCGGTCCCGCCTACACGCGGGTCTACTCGTACGGAGCAGCGCGCGGCGAGAACGCGGTACCGAACGACGACCTCGTGGGCCCGATCGACTCGAGCGACGAGTGGATCCGCCAGCGCACCGGCATCATCACCCGCGTGCGCGCCGACAAGGACACCGACGCGATCGATCTCGCTGCGGCAGCGGCCCAGGAGGCCATCGAGAAGTCCGGTGTGCCGGCGGACCAGGTCGACCTCGTGATCGTGGCGACCATCAGCAACCCGAAGCAGACGCCCTCGGTCTCGGCGATCGTGGCCGATCGCGTCGGCGCGAATCCCGCGGCCGCCTACGACATCAACGCTGCATGCGCCGGGTACGCGTACGCCGTCGCCCAGGCCGACGCCCTCATCCGCGCCGGCGCCGCCACGTACGCGCTCGTCATCGGAACCGAGAAGCTCTCCGACATCGTCGACCCGACCGACCGCAGCATCTCCTTCCTTCTGGGCGACGGCGCGGGCGCCGCGCTCATCGGCCCGAGCGACACGCCGGGCATCGCGCCGGCCGTCTGGGGGTCCGACGGCTCGAAGGCCGACGCGGTGGGCATGAACAACACGCTGACCGACTTCCGCGACGGCCAGGCGCCGTGGCCGACGCTGCGCCAGGAGGGCCCGACGGTCTTCCGCTGGGCGGTGTGGGAGATGGCGAAGGTGGCCCGCGAGGCACTCGACAAGGCCGGCGTCGAGCCGGCCGACATCGCCGCATTCATCCCGCACCAGGCGAACATGCGCATCATCGACGAGTTCGCGAAGCAGCTGAAGCTCCCCGAGACGACGGTGATCGCCCGCGACATCGAGACCACGGGAAACACCTCGGCTGCCTCGATCCCGCTCGCGAGCCACCGGCTGATGGCCGAGCACCCCGAGCTCTCCGGCGGTCTCGCGTTGCAGATCGGCTTCGGCGCCGGTCTCGTCTTCGCCGCCCAGGTCGTCGTCCTCCCCTGAGAACGGCCCGACCTTCTCTAGACTGTTCCACGGTTCCGAATACAACCCGCAAGAAAGAGGAAGACCACATGGCTTTCACCAACGATGAGGTTCTCGCAGGCCTCGCAGAGCTGATCACCGACGAGACCGGCATCAACGCCTCCGAGGTCGCCCTCGAGAAGTCGTTCACCGACGACCTCGACATCGACTCGATCTCGATGATGACGATCGTCGTCAACGCCGAGGAGAAGTTCGGCGTCACCATCCCCGACGACGAGGTCAAGAACCTGAAGACCGTCGGCGACGCCGTCGACTTCATCGTCGCAGGCCAGGAGTAATCCGGGCGGGATGCCACCCCCGCCACCCGCGGGGCGTGGCATCCTCCACTCTGCCCTCATCTCGCACGTAACCCGTACGACAAGGAACCACACCATGACCAAGCGCATCGTCGTCACCGGCATCGGCGCCACGTCCGCCATCGGCGGGACTGCTCCCGACAACTGGAGCAACCTGCTCGCCGGAATGTCCGGCACCCGCACGCTCGAGCACGACTGGGTCCAGCAGTACGAGCTGCCGGTCACCTTCGCAGCCGAGGCGATCGTGCGTCCCGAAGAGGTCCTCCCCCGGCACGAGGCGAAGCGCCTCGACCCGTCATCGCAGTTCGCGCTGATCGCGGCTCGCGAGGCGTGGGAGGACGCCGGTTCCCCCGAGGTCGCCCCCGAGCGCCTCGGAATCGACTTCGCCACCGGCATCGGCGGACTGTGGACGCTCCTCGACGCATGGGACACCCTGCGCGAGAAGGGCCCGCGACGGGTCATGCCGCTGACTGTGCCGATGCTCATGCCGAATGCCGCAGCCGGCAACCTGTCTCTGCAGTTCCACGCTCGCGCCTACGCCCAGACCGTCGTGAGCGCCTGCGCCTCGAGCACCGAGTCGATCCTGCACGCCTTCCACCACCTGCAGGAGGGCCTCGCCGACGTCGTGATCGCCGGCGGCACCGAATCGGCGATCCACCCGATCACGATGGCGTCCTTCGCCTCGGCCCAGGCGCTCTCGCGCCGCAACGACGACCCTGCTCACGCCTCTCGCCCTGGCGCGATCGACCGCGACGGATTCGTCATGGGCGAGGGCGCTGCAGCTCTGATCCTCGAGACCGAGGAGCACGCGAAGGCCCGTGGCGCGAAGATCTACGGCTATGTCCTCGGCGGCGGCGTGACGGCCGACGCCTACCACATCACCGGGAACGACCCCGAGGGCTCGGGCGCCGCACGCGCGGTCACGCAGGCCCTCGAGGAAGCGGGCATCACGCCCGACCAGATCGCGCACATCAACGCTCACGCGACCTCGACCCCGGTCGGAGACCCGAACGAGTACGTCGCCCTGGAGCGCGTCTTCGGCGACCGCCTCAAGGAGATCCCCGTCTCTGCGACCAAGGCGTCGACCGGTCACCTGCTCGGCGGCACGGGAGCGCTCGAGGCGATCTTCACGATCCTCGCGCTGCGCGACCGTGTGGCACCGCCGACGATCAACATGACCGAGCCCGACCCGGCTGTGCCGTTCAGGCTCTCCGGAGATGCCCAGCCGCTCGGCGAGGGCACGCTGTACGCCATCAGCAACTCCTTCGGCTTCGGCGGCCACAACGCCGTCGTCGCGTTCGCCAGCGCTGAGGACTGAGCCCGCCTGAACCACGAAGCGGCCCCCGGATCCGATCCGGGGGCCGCTTCTTTCGTCGCGAGGGTCAGGCTTCCGCGAGCATGCGGGAGCGCTTCTCACGCATCCTCGAGATGACCGGCAGGAACCAGCCGATCAGCGGGCCGACGCCGAAGGCGAACATCACGGTGCCGACGCCGACCGGGCCGCCGAGCAGGAATCCGATGACCAGCACGGTGCCCTCGATCAGCGTGCGCACGAGCCACACCGGCCAGCCGGTCGTGCGCACGAGCCCCGTCATCAGGCCGTCCCGGGGGCCCGGACCGAAATCCGCCGCGATGTAGAGTCCGGTCGCGAACGCGAGGAGCACGAGACCCGCGAGGAAGAGCGGCGCGCCGGCCCAGATCGACGGCATCGGAGGGATGACGGCGAGGGCGATGTCGGCACTGGGTCCGATCAGGAGCGCATTGACCACGGTGCCGAGTCCGACCCGCTGGCGCAGCGGGATCCACAGCAGCAGCACGACGACGGCGGTGAGATTCGTCATGAGCCCGTATCCGAGTCCGCTGCTGCCGGCGAGCCCCAGGGACAGCACGTCCCACGGGGCGACGCCGATGCCGCCGCGGATCATGAGCCCCAGGGCCACACCGTAGAGGAACAGCCCGGCCACGAGCTGGACCAGACGCTCAATGAGATCGCGGCGGCTCGCTGCCGCGATCGGCAGGAAGACCCTCGACAGAGGAGTGTTGCGGAAGACGCGATTGCGGTGAACGGGCCTGGACATGAAGCCATCATGATCCCCCGATCACCGACCATCTCAGGACCACTCATCGAAAAGTGGTCTGGTGATCACGGACCACTTGCGGCCATGATTGATTCATGACCTCTCGTCTCGTCGAACAGCTCGGCGTCGACTCGGTTGCCGGCGCGACCGCCGCGACGCTCGCCGAACGCATCCGCGCCCTGGTGCTCGACGGCCGCCTCACGGTGGGCGAGCGCCTGCCCAGCGAACGATCGCTCGCGTTGGAGCTCCGCCGGTCCCGCTCCACGATGACCCGCGCGTACGACATCCTCGAATCCGGCGGCTACGTGAACCGGGTGCACGGCGGCGGCACCCGCGTCGTGCTCCCGCACTCGGCGACGGCGGCTCCGACCGATGCGGACGAGTCGTCGATCGACCTCTCGATCGCCTCGATGGACTCGACTCCCGGGCTGTACGACGCCACAGTGCGGTCGCTGCCGCGCCTGGCCGCGCTGCGCGGCACAAGCGGATACTCGCTGCGCGGCATGCCCGAGCTGCGTGAAGCCGTGGCGCACCGCTTCACCGAGCGCGGCGTCGACACCGACCCCGACGAGATCGTGATCACCTCTGGAGCGCTGAACGCCGTGCACCTCGTGCTCGCGACGATCGGGCGCCGCGGCCAGCGGGCACTGGTGGAGCAGCCGACGTTCCCGCACGCGCTCGAGGCGCTGCGACACCATGGGTATCGGATGCTGCCGACTCCCGTCGATGTTCACGGCTGGGATCAGCGACATCTCACCGACCTTCTGCTGCGCGGCCGGCCGCACGTCGCCTATCTCATCCCCGACTTCCACAATCCGACCGGAGCCACGCTTCCCGATGCCGAGCGCTCCCGCGTCGCGACCACCGCGCGCAGCACCGGAACGACGCTGATCGTCGATGAGACCACGGCCGAGCTCGACATCGATCGCGGATGGTCGCCTCTGCCCATGGCCGCGCACAACCCGCGGGTGATCACGGTCGGGTCGATGTCGAAGATCGCCTGGGGCGGCATGAGGATCGGCTGGATCAGGGCGGAGCGGCCTCTCATCGACCGGCTGCTCGCCGTGCGGCCGTCGTTCGAACTGGGCACGGCCCTGCTCGAGCAGTGCATCGCCGTCGAGCTGCTCGCCGACATGCGTTCCCTCACGGCGCACGTGCGCGAACGTCTGCGCGACGGCCGCGCTGCCGTGGAATCCGGGCTCGAGGGAACCGGGCTCGTCATGCCGCTGACCCCGGGGGGCCTATCCACCTGGGTGGATCTGGGCGCGCCGATCTCGACACCGCTGTCGCTGGCCGCCCGCGAACACGGACTCATCCTGCCGCCGGGGCCGCGCTTCTCGACCGGCGGGGTTCTCGAGCGGCGCGTGCGCATCCCCATCACGCTCACACCCGAGCGCACGGCAGAGGCGATGGCGCGATTCCGTCGCGCCTGGCAGAACGTTCAGACCGGAGACGTCAGACCGCTCGGAGACCTGGCGCACGCGGCGGTCATCTGATCGATCGCAGGACACGAGGGAACCCCGCCTCCTGTGCGCAGAAGCGGGGTTCTCGTCGTTGGAGTGGGATACGTCTTCTCAGCGTCCGGGACTACTCACCGGCATCCGGTACTCACGCCTTCCCACTCCAGGTCCATGGACTATCCGGCTCACTCGGCTATCCGACCTTGTGGAGCCACACCACGCGGGCATCGTCGCTCGCGTGCCGGAAGGGCTCCAGCTCCTCGTCCCAGGCCGAGCCGAGCGCGATGTCGAGCTCGCGCTGCAGCTCGGCCACGTTTCCCGCCGCGATCTCCATCGCGTAGCGGATGCGGTCCTCGCCGATCACGACGTTGCCGGCGGCGTCCGTCTGTGCGTAATGGATGCCGAGGTCGGGTGTGTGCATCCAGCGTCCGCCGTCGCTGCGCGGCGTCGGATCCTCTGTGACCTCGAAGCGCAGGTGCTCCCAGCCCCGGATCGCGGTGGCGAGAGCAGCTCCGGTGCCCACGGGCCCGTCCCAGTAGAACTCGGCCCGGCGGGCGCCATCGAGCACCGGCTGGTCGGCCCAGTCGAAGTTCACCGCACGCCCGATAGCGCGACCCACCGCCCACTCGAGGTGCGGGCAGAGCGCGCGTGGCGCGGAGTGGATGAACACCACTCCGCGTGCGTAAGCCGTCGCCATGATCTCTCCGTTTCATCAGGTGCGTCTTCCCCAACGACCTGAAACCAACGAAGCGTGGCGCGATATGCGGTTATGCGCCTATTCTCACGCACGAAGGCGGAAATCACAAGGATGTGATTCCCGCCTTCGTGGACAGAGCTGAGGAGGTCAGGCCTCGCTCATGGCCTGCTTGACCTGCTGACCCTTGGCCGCGTAGTAGGCCGCGCGCGCTGCGTCGCGCTGCGCCTGCTCGGCGTAGCCCGCTTCGAGGACCTCCTGGGGCACCTCGACCTGCTCGTGCTGGTCGGTGCCGTGGTACTTCTCGATGTAGGCGTCGAGCTCGGGGCCCGACTCCCACGAGGTGATCAGGCAGTAGCGCGGCTCGGTGCCGTTGTGCGTGGTGGCGTGCCAGAGACGCTGCGTGTCGACGATCAGCTGCGCGCCGGCGGGAAGGGCGATGCGGTACTCGATGCTCGGGTCGGTGCGGTTCTCACGCAGGACGAAGTAGCTGTCCTTGTCGTCGGTGAGGTTGAAGAAGCCGCGGACGACCCAGCCGGTGCCGTCGGGGTTCAGACGGTTGTTGTCGTCCTGGTGGAGGTTGTAGAGGCATTCGCCGTAGGGCGTCGGCTGCAGCTCGATCACGCGGCAGCGGCCCACGTTCGCGCCCGGCTCCTTGGCGCGGGCGGTCAGCGTCGGCGCGATGGCCGTCTGCGAGTCGATCCAGACGCCGTCCTTGTCGGTGCGCGGCGGCTTGTGGTTCCAGAAGCCGTTGCACTCGATCTCGCCCTTGGCGCTTGCCAGCGGCGAGAACCGCGTGTCGCCCGAGGACTTCCAGTCGACGTACTCGATGTCGAGCCACTCGCGAGAGTCGATCTCCTTGTCGTAGCTGTCGAGGATGACGAAGCCCTTTTCTTCGAGGGCGGCGGACTTGATGTATCCCATGATCTGAACCAGATCCTCTCATCGGGGGCCAGCACGTTTTAACAGGCCCTGATAAGGCAAGCCTAACAGCGCGACCTCGGAGCGCCCGGGATGGCCGCCGGGTTTATCCGCATAGACTTTTTCGCATGAGCACTGCCACCAATGTCGAGGCGACGGCTGTCAACACGATCGAGTGGCTCTCCGCCGGGAACACCACGATCGTGGTGCCCGTCTACCAGCGCCAGTACCGGTGGGACATCGGCGGATGCGAGCGGCTGCTCGCCGACGTCCGCGCCGTCGCGGACGAAGACGGCGGGCATCGCCACTTCATCGGCTCGATCCTCTCGGCGCACGATTCGTCCGACGCCGCGGATCTGATCCTGATCGACGGCCAGCAGCGCATCACCACGCTCATGCTTCTCGTCGCGGCCCTTCAGCACGCCGTCCGCGACAGCGATCCTGCCCTCGCCGATGAGCTGGCTCGAGTGCTCGTGCGCACCGACGACCCTGCACGCACCCGGCTCCGCCCGCACGACGCATGGGCGGATCTGTACGAGTCGGTCGTGCTGGATCGCAGGCTCGGTGCCGACCGGGAATCCCGCTTCGACGACAACTACGCGTTCTTCCGCAGTCAGGTCCAGGTCGACGAGGTTCCGCGGATCTGGCGCGGCCTGCAGCGGCTGGAGCACGTCTCGATCACTCTCGGGTCTGACGCGAACGCTCAGCAGATCTTCGAGAGCCTGAACTCCACCGGTGAGCCGCTGCGCGACCACGAGCTCATCCACAACTACATCCTGATGGGCCTCACCCACTCCGAGCAGCTCGAGGTCGAGGCGCGCTTCTGGCTTCCCATCGAGCAGCATACGGGCGAGGCGATCGGCGCCTTCTGGCGGCACTACCTCGTGATGACGACCGGCCGCGAGGTCGCGGCAGGCGGCGAGCACGGCGTGTACAGCGCGTTCCGCCAGTCGTTCCCGCGCGTCGACGTCGCACACCTCCAGGCGGATGCCGAGGTCTGGCGCCACTACGCGGAGATCTACGGCATCCTGCTCGATCCTTCCCAGGAGGCGGATGCCGGAATCGCACAGCAGCTGCGCTTCGTGAACACCTTCGGCCGTGCCGCGTATCCGCTGGTGATGAGCGTGTACAGCGACCACGCGCGGGGAGTCATCGCTCGTGACGAGCTCATCGAGACGCTCGAGTGGATCCAGGCGCTCTATCTGCGCCGCACGCTGGTGAACCTGCCCAACGAGCGCCTGGTCGCGCGCCTGTGCCGCGCCAGAGCCGAGGGACGTGACTCGCTCGCCCGCGCGGTCGCCCGCATCACGCCTTCGGACGAGCGGGTCAGTGCCGTGCTCAAGTATTCAGAGCTCCCCCATGCCGCCTACGTGCTCGGTCGTCTGGAAGGAGTCGACGAGCCTCTGGACTACGACGTGGAGAAGCTCGTTCCGGCCGTTCCCGGCGACAGCTGGTCCGGTGACGGCATCCGATCCTGGTCGGAGTACACCGACGACGAGCAGAACAGCCTGCGGGCCCTGGCCCCGACCCTCGGCAACCTCACCCTGCTCGAGCCGCGTCTCGCGGAACGCGTGTTCGGCGCCGCCTACCCGGTCAAGCGCGCCGAGGCCTACGCGCGCAGCTCCGTGCCGGCCACCAGGGAGCTGCAGTCGGTCGAGGTCTGGAGCTCCACCGCGATCACACAGCGCACCGTCCGGCTGACTGCCGAGCTGCTGCGGATCTGGGCGCGGCCCGCGCTGCCCGAGATCGACGACGACGGACTGACGCCGATCCTCGACGCCGTCCGGCGACGCGGCTGGCCGGCCGGCTGGGAGCGCGAGTTCGACTACGTCGAGTACCGCGGGGAGCGGTGGGAGGTGCCCAACGTCAAGTACCTCTTCAACCGGGTGATGCGGCGCGCGTGGACCGACACTCGTGAGGCGGCGCTGTCGTACTGCGCCAAGCACGGTGGACCGATCTACCGGGAGATGGCCTGGAAGGGGCAGTGGGACGAGCTCGACGAGTCGCACTTCCTCTACATGGGTTGGGATTCCAACTACATGATGAACGCCGTCCAGGGCGTTCTCGAGGAGTCCGGCCTGGCATCCGAGGTGTTCGTGAAGTACTCCTACATAGGCAACGTGATGTGACATGAACGACCTGACGATCGACGAGCACACGCTCACCGTCCCTCTGGTGTGGTCGGATCCCTCCGACACCCGCACGATCGACATCTTCGCCCGCGTCGTGTCCCGCGAAGGCGGTGAGGCTCTGCCCTACCTCGTCTTCCTGCAGGGCGGTCCCGGTCACGAGGCGCCCCGTCCCTTCCACTCCTCGCCGTCACCGGCCTGGCTCGACGAAGCCCTGGCCCATTACCGCGTGGTCATGCTCGACCAGCGCGGCACCGGACTCTCCTCCCCCGTCGGCGATGCCGACCTCGGCCGCGGCACTGCCGCGATGGCCGAGCATCTCACGCACCTACGTGCCGACGCGATCGTGCGGGACTGCGAGGCGATGCGCGAGCACCTCGGAGCCGACCGATGGAGCGTGCTCGGCCAGTCCTTCGGAGGCTTCACGACGCTCGCGTATCTCTCCACCGATTCCGCTTCGCTGGACGAGGTCTTCATCACCGGCGGGCTCAGCACGGTCACCCGCTCGGCGGACGAGGTGTACGCGGTCTGCTACGACAAGATGCGCTCGGCATCCGAGAACTACTATCGTCGCTTCCCCGACCATCGCGACGTCATGCGGCGGCTGGTCGACCATGCGGATGCCGGCGACATCGTGCTTCCCGACGGTGAGGTCGTCTCGGCATCGCGTCTGCGCTCGGTCGGGTCGGCTCTCGGCACGGACGACGGCTGGCAGACGGTCTGGTCGTTGCTGGAGCGCGATCCCTCGTCGAACGCCTTCCGCTACGACCTCATGCATGCGATGCCCTTCGGCGGCCGCAATCCCCTGTACTTCGCGTTCCATGAGTCGAGCTACGCGAGCGGCCAGGCCACCCGCTGGTCGGCCGAACGGGTCGAGCCCGACGACTTCCGTGACGACGTCACGCTGTTCACCGGCGAGCACATCCGCAGCGAGTGGACGGAGACCGTTCCCGCGTTCCAGCCCTGGCGAGAGGTGGCACTCGAGCTCGCCGAGTTCGAGTGGCCGACGATCTACGATGCCGAAGCCATCGCCGCATCCGGCGCCACTGGCGCGGCTGCGATCTACGTCAACGATGTCTACGTGCCGCTCGAGTTCTCGCTGGAGACCGCGCGACTCCTGCCCGGCGTGCACACGTGGGTCACAAGCGAACACGAGCACAACGGGCTGCGCTCCGGTCCTGTGCTGTCGCGACTGATCGATCTCGCGCACGGGCGTCGCCTGCGCTGAGCATCCACCGCACGGGGGATGCCGGAGCCTTCTGATTGCGTCTAGCCTGGGCTCGTGGGCGACGTGCTGGGATACCTCGTGACCGTCGCGATCCTCCTGCTGATCGCGACAGCGGTCGTCGCCGGCGTCGTGATCGCTTATGCGAAGGTCCCGATCGAGAAGAAGTACGAGAACGCCGGCGGCGGGTTCGGCGGCGCCTTCGACGCGATCTGGATGCCGTCGGCGCACGAGGCGGGAATGGAGCGCGATCGTCAGACCAAGCGCACGGCACCCGCCCCGTCGCCCGGGGATCCGCCCGACACCATCGATCAGGGCCGCATCACGCTCGATCTCTGAAGGCGTTGAGAACGGCGAAGGCCCCGCTCTCCGAGGAGAACGGGGCCTTCAAGGCGGGGGGGTCTTACTTGGAGCCGCCGAAGCCCTTGAAGCGCTGGTTGAACTTCTCGACGCGACCGGCCGAGTCCATGATGCGCTGCTTGCCCGTGTAGAACGGGTGCGAAGCCGAGGAGATCTCGACGTCGATGACGGGGTACTCGACACCGTCCAGCTCGATGGTCTTGTCGCTGGTCACGGTGGAGCGGGTGAGGAAGGTCTCGCCCGAGCCGAGGTCGCGGAACACGACTGCCTGGTAGTCGGGGTGGATGTCAGTCTTCATGGGATTCCTTAGCTATGCCCTGGATTGTGCCAGAGTCGGGGAAGTCTGCGGTGCAGAGAGCACCAAGGATCGATTCTAGCAGAATCAGGATACTGCGCGCGCCGCGAAGCGACCTTCATCGGCGGTGAGCACGATCGGCATGCCGAACGTCTCCGTCAGCGCCTCGGCGGTGAGGGCGTCGGCGATCGGGCCCGCGGCGACGACCCGGCCCTCACGGATCAGCAGCACGTGGGTGAAGCCCACGGGGATCTCCTCGACGTGGTGCGTGACCATGAGCATCGCGGGCGTCGTCGGCGACGACGCGAAACCGCTGAGCAGACCCAGCAGCTCTTCACGCGAGCCGAGATCGAGCGACGCGGTCGGCTCATCGAGCAGCAGCAGCTCGGGGTCTGTCATCACGGCCCTGGCGATCTGCACGCGCTTCTGCTCGCCGTCGCTGAGCGTGCCGAACAGTCGATCTGCCAGATGCTCGAGCTTCCAGTCCGCGAGCACGCGCAGCGCGCGGCGGTCGTCAATGCCCTCGTACTCCTCGTTCCAGCGCCCGAGGACCGAATACGCGGCCGTGAGCACCGCGTTCAGCACGGTCTCGTCCCGGGGAATGCGCTTGGCGAGGGCCGAGGAGGCGAATCCGATGCGCGGACGAACGTCGAAGACATCCGTCCGGCCGAGCGTCTCCCCCAGCACCTCGACGGTTCCGGACGTCGGATGCATGAGCGTGTCGGCGAGCTGGAGCAGCGTGGTCTTACCGGCGCCGTTGGGTCCGAGCACAACCCAGCGCTGGTCGTCCTGCACCTGCCAGCTCACGTGATCGATGATGTTGCGCCCTTCGCGGCGCACGACGACGTCGGTGAATTCCAGAGCGCGTGGCATGCTGCCAAGCCTATCGGCTCAGTCGGTCAACTCCTCGTAGAGCGCACGCGTGGTGTCGGCGATCGCGCCCCAGCTGAACTCGCTCTTGGCGCGCTCCCGACCGGCCTCTCCGTACGCCTTGGCCTTCTCAGGATCCGCAGCGACTTCAGTGAGGACGGCGGCCAGGTCTGCGACGTACTTCTCCGGATCGACGGGGGTGCCGGTTCCGTCCTGAACCTGGTCGATCGGCACCAGACGACCCGTGACGCCGTCGGCGACGACCTCGGGGATGCCGCCGGTCGCGGTGCCGACGACGGCGGCGCCGCAGGCCATGGCCTCGAGGTTCACGATGCCGAGCGGCTCGTAGACCGACGGGCAGACGAACGTCGTGGCGGCCGTGAGGATGGCCGAGAGCTCGTCGCGTGGCAGCATCCGCTCGATCCAGATCACTCCGTCCCGAGTCTGCTGCAGCAGACGCACGCCCTCCTGCACCTCCGCCATGATCTCGGGGGTGTCCGGCGCGCCGGCGCACAGGATCAGCTGCACGTCAGCGGGCAGCCGGCTCGCCGCCTGCAGCAGGTACGGCAGCCCCTTCTGCCGGGTGATGCGCCCCACGAACACCACGGAAGGGCGGTTCGGATCCATGCCGATGGAGGCCAGGAACTCCGGGTTCCGCACAGGTCGCCAGCGCTCGACGTCGATGCCGTTGTGGATCACGCGCACCTTCGCCGGGTCGACGTTCGGGTAGCTGCGCAGGATGTCGTTGCGCATCCCTGCACTGACGGCGATGACGGCCGCGGCGTTCTCATAGGCGAGCTTCTCGATGCCACTGGAGACCGCGTAGCCGCCGCCGAGCTGCTCGGCCTTCCACGGCCGGAGCGGCTCGAGGCTGTGCGCCGTGAGCACGTGCGGGATGCCGTGCAGCTGGGATGCGATGTGCCCCGCGAAGTTCGCATACCAGGTGTGGCTGTGCACGAGGTCGGCATCCGAGATCGCCGACACGATCTCGAGATCCGTGCCGAGGGTCTGCAGCGCAGCATTGGCGCCCGCGAGTTCGGAGGGCGCTCGGTACGCGTACGTTCCCGCTTCATCGCGGGGCGCGCCGAAGGCCCGGACACTCACGTCGATGCGCTGTCGAAGGGCTGCGACCAGCTCCGCGACGTGCACCCCGGCACCGCCGTAGATCTCCGGCGGGTACTCCTTCGTGATCATTTCAACTCGCATGTGCGAAACGCTAGTACACGGCGGGATCGGCACTCTAGGGTGGAGCCATGTCCGCACCAAAGAAGATCTTCGGCATCATCCTCGCCGGCGGCGAGGGCAAGCGACTCATGCCCCTCACGGCCGACCGGGCAAAACCTGCGGTGCCGTTCGGCGGACAGTATCGATTGATCGATTTCGCGATCTCGAACCTCATCAACTCCGGTCTGAGACAGATCGTGGTCCTCACGCAGTACAAGTCGCACAGCCTCGACCGTCACATCTCCCAGACCTGGCGCATGTCCGCGCTTCTGGACTCCTACGTCGCCTCGGTGCCTGCACAGCAGCGCCTCGGCAAGCGCTGGTTCTCCGGCTCGGCCGACGCGATCCTGCAGAGCCTGAACCTGATCAACGACGAGAAGCCCGACATCGTGGTCGTGATCGGCGCCGACCACGTCTATCGCATGGACTTCCAGCAGATGCTCGACGCGCACATCGCCTCGGGCGCGAAGGCGACGGTCGCCGGCATCCGTCAGCCTCTCGCTCTCGCCTCGCAGTTCGGCGTCATCGATGCCGACACGGACACAGGGCGGATCAAGCAGTTCCTCGAGAAGCCGACGGAGATCGAGGGCCTGCCGGATGCACCGCACGAGGTGCTGGCATCCATGGGCAACTACATCTTCGACGCCGACGCGCTGATCGCCGCCGTCGAAGCCGACGGCGAGTCGCCCACCTCCGGGCATGACATGGGCGGCGACATCGTGCCGTATTTCGTCGAGCGCAGTGAAGCCGGCTACTACGACATGAAGCAGAACGAGGTGCCGGGCTCCTCGCCGCGCGACCGCTCCTATTGGCGAGACGTGGGTACCATCGACTCGTTCTTCGATGCCCACATGGATCTGATCTCCACCCTGCCGGTGTTCAACCTGTACAACATGGAATGGCCGATCCACTCGCAGGCCGTGAACTCGCCGCCCGCGAAGTTCGTGCGCGATTCCGTCGGGCGCATCGGCAACGCGATCGACTCGATCGTCTCGCTGGGCTGCGTGCTCTCCGGGACCCACGTGGAACGCAGCGTCGTCGGGCCGTGGACTCTCGCCGGAGGCGGCTCCACCATCACCGACTCGGTGCTGTTCGACCACGTCCGCGTCGGCGCTGGCGCCCGCGTTCATCGCGCGATCCTCGACAAGAACGTCGTCCTCGCCGACGGCGCCACCGTCGGGGTCGATCGAGAGCGTGACCTGGCTCGCGGGTTCACGGTGACCGATTCGGGCATCACCGTCGTCGGCAAGGGCGTCTTCGTCGACCGCTGACGTCATCCGTCACGCGAGGCGCGCGGCGGTCGCTAGGCTCGAGCCTGTGACTGCCGCGCGCTTCCTCGTCGTCCTCGATGCCGATTCCACGCTCATCCGCAACGAGGTGATCGAGCTTCTCGCCGACGAGGCCGGCCGGCGCGCCGAGGTGCAGGCGGCCACCGAGGCAGCCATGCGTGGCGACGTCGACTTCGCCGCCAGCCTGCGCTCGCGCGTCGCGGCTCTCGTGGGTGTTCCGGTGTCGGCGTTCGAGCGCGTGCGCGCACGCATCGAGCCGACGCCGGGTGTGCGCGAGCTCACCGCCGCCGTGCACGAGCGCGGCGGGGTCGTCGGTGTCGTGTCGGGCGGGTTCCACGAGATCCTTGACGGCATCGCCCCCGGCCTGGGCGTCGACCGCTGGCGGGCGAACCGGCTCGAGGTGGTCGACGGCGCCCTCGCCGGACGGGTGGACGGCGAGATCGTGGATGCCGAGGCCAAGGCCGCCTCGCTGCAGGCGTGGGCCTCGGAACTCGGCGTGCCGCTGCGGTCGACCATCGCGATCGGCGACGGTGCGAACGACCTGAAGATGATGGCGGTCGCGGGACTCGGCCTGGCGTTCAACGCCAAGCCCGCCGTGCGCGCCGCGGCATCGCTGGTCATCGGCCCTCAGGACCTCAGCGAGGTCATCGCGCTGCTGCCCTAGCCAGCGTCGGAGGTCCGCGCTACTCTCACCGGCATGGACATCATCCTCATCCCCGGACTCTGGCTCGACGCATCCAGCTGGAACGAGGTGATCCCCTCCCTCGAGAGCGCGGGCCATCGCGTTCACGCGCTGACCATGCCGGGACTCGGCGCCCCGGCATCCGAATCATCCGGGATCGGCATCGCCGACTGGGTGGCGACGGGCGCCGCCGCGGTCGACGCGGTGGACGCGGTGGACGGCCCGGTCGTGGTCGTCGGGCACAGCGGCGGCGGCAACGTCGCGTGGGGCGTCGCGGATGCGCGGGCGGACCGTGTGTCCCGTGTGGTGTTCGTCGACACCGTGCCTCCGCCGCCCGGCAGCGGGATCAGCGAGTTCGAGGTCACGGACGGCGTGATCCCTTTCCCCGGATGGGACTTCTTCCCGGAGGAGGACATCCACGACCTCGATGAGGCGACACGCGCCCGCACCGCCGCTCTCGCCCTGAGCGTGCCGGCGAGGGTGCCGACCGACCCCATCGCGCTGGGCGACGACCGCCGTCACAGCATCCCGGTCACACTGCTGATGGGCGGGCTCGATCGGGAATCGCTCGAATCCGTCCTCGCGCAGTGGGGCGCCTACGCCGACGAGTTCCGCGCGATAGAGCAGGCAGAGGTCATCCGTCTCGGTTCAGGGCACTGGCCGCAGTTCTCGATGCCCACACTCCTCGCCGAGCTCATCTCCGAGGCCGCCTCGCGCTGATCCAGCCGCAGGGCTCAGTGCCCCATCCCGAGTCCGCCGTCGACAGGGATGACGGCGCCGGAGATGTAGCCGGCGTCGTCGCCCGCGAGCCACGTGACGACGCCCGCCACCTCGTCGGGCGTCGCGAAACGGCCGGCCGGGATGTTCGCCTTGTACTGCTTCTGCGTCTCTTCGGGCAGCTCGGCAGTCATGTCGGTCTCGATGAATCCTGGGGCGACGACGTTGGCGGTGATGCCGCGACCGCCGAGTTCGCGCGTGAGCGAACGCGCGAAGCCGACGAGAGCGCTCTTCGAGGCGGAGTAGTTGACCTGGCCCGCGGAGCCGTACAGACCGACCACGCTCGAGATCAGGATGACCCGCCCGAAGCGCGCGCGCAGCATGCCCTTGGACGCGCGCTTGACCACGCGGAAGGTGCCGCCCAGGTTGGTCGCGACCACGCTGTCGAAGTCGTCCTCGCTCATGCGCAGGAGCAGGGTGTCCTTGGTGATTCCCGCGTTCGCGACCACGATCTCCACCGGTCCCAGCTGCTGCTCCACCTCGGTGAATGCGGCGTCGAGAGCGGCAGCATCCGTCACGTCCGCACGAACGGTGAGAGTGCCTTCGGGTCCCTCGCCGCTGCGGGCGGTCACGGCGACCTTGTAGCCGTCGCGCACGAAGCGCTCGGCGATGGAGAAGCCGATGCCTCGGTTGCCTCCCGTGACGAGGACGACGCGCTGAGAACTCATTTCCACTCCTGATCTGACGGAACGACGGCCGACGGCCGGACGGATCGATCCTATCGAGGATGCCGCGCGCGGTCGGGCGACGAGGTTTGACAGAACGAGGGCCTGCTGAAACCCTGAACCCGACGAAAGGCGCCGACGTGAGCGACAGCACCATTCCCCCGTACGCCTCCGACCCGGGTTCCGCCGTGGTGCCGCCGCGGCCTCCCGCACCCCCGGCACCGCCGGCACCCTCCTCGCAAGCCGCTCCTGCAGCCGCGGCGCCAGCGGGGCCGCCGCCGCCACCGGTCTATGGCGTCGCTCCCCAGCAGTTCGGCGCTGCGGTCGTTCCCCCGTCCGGCGCGGTCCAGCCGTACGCGGCCCCCGCGCAGCCGTACGCGGCTCCGGTACAGCCGTACGCGGCTCCGGCGCAGCCGTACGCGGCTCCGGTACAGCCGTACACGGCTCCCGTGCAGCCGTATGGCGGGTACCCGCAGTACGCTCCCGTCGCCTATGCGCCGCCGCGTCCCAACAGCGGACTCGCGATCACGTCGCTGATCTGCGGGATCGCCGGGCTCGTGCTGTTCTGGCTCTGGCTTCCGGTGATCGCATCCATCGTGGCGGTGATCACGGGTCACATGGCCCTCAAGCAGACCAAGAACAACCCCGCACTCGGTGGTCGCGGGATGGCCATCGGCGGCCTGATCACCGGGTACATCGGTGTCGGAATCATGGTCGCCCAGATCATCATCGGCATCCTGGTCTTCCTCGCCTTCGGCGCCTTCACGATCCCGTTCCTGGTCGAGTACAGCTGACGCATCGAGGCACGCCCCTGCACGCGCAGCGGCGTAGGCTGGATGCATCGTGAAGAAGAAGCGTCTGGTGCCCGCCGTCACCTCCCTGCCGCAGTCGCCGCGGGACGAGGCCGACCATCGTGTGCGCCGATACGCCCTGACGATGACGATCCGCATCCTCTGCTTCGGTCTCATGGTGCTCGTGCAGCCCTATGGCTGGTACACCTGGGTGTTCGCGATCGCGGCCGCCGTGCTGCCGTACATCGCGGTCGTGTTCGCGAACGCGGGCAGCGACAGCACCGAGACGACCGCCGAGTCGCCGGTGCAGCAGATCGAGGCTCCGGTCGTCGTCCAGGCCCCTGCGGAAGCCGTCGATCCGTCGATCATCACGATTCACGAGAGCCGGCAGGACAAGGAGTGAACGAGCTGGTCTGCTCCCGCGCCGGATGCCGGAACGCGGCGACGAAGCACGTCGTGTGGCGCAATCCGCGCATCCATTCGGCAGATCGGGAGAAGATCTGGCTCGCCTGTGACGAGCACGCCGCGTTCCTGTACGACTACCTCGCCGCGCGGGACTTCCCGGCCGCACTGCGCGACGGTGTGCCCGCATGAGAGACCGGATGCTGCGCTGGAGCGTCTACGTGCTGATCGCGATCGGTTTCGCGGTGGCGTGCGTGTTCCTCTCGCACTGGCAGTTCGACCGTAACGCCGCGCGCTCCGAGCAGATCGCGCTCGTCGAAGCGAACTACGACGCCGAAGCGGTGCCGCTCGCCGACCTGATCGGCTCCGACGGCGTGTTCCATCCCCAGGACGAGTGGCACCCGGTGGCGCTGCATGGCGAGTATCTCGCTGAAGAGCAGCTCCTGGTCCGCAACAGGCCGCACGGCGGCACGAGCGCGTTCGAGGTGCTGGTTCCGTTCCAGACCGATGACGGCCGCGTGCTCATCGTCGATCGCGGTTGGGTGGCGCCCGGCTCCGGCGATGCGCCGGATGCGGTACCCGCGCCCCCGAGCGGCACGGTCGACGTGGTCGTGCGCCTGCGCGACGGCGAGGCAGCTGCGCCGGCGCGGGGCGCTCCCCCGGGCCAGGTGGCGACGATTCATCTGCCGACCATCGCCGACATGGTCGGCGGTGACGTCGTGACGGGCGCCTACGGGCAGCTGGTCAGCGAAACGCCCCCCGCACCCGCGCTCGGCTCGTTCGACTCGCCCACCGACGACCCCGGGCCGCATCTGTCGTACGCGATCCAGTGGATCCTGTTCGCGGTGATGGGCTTCATCTTCATCGGCTACATCATCCGCACCGAGATCGTGAAGCATCGCGAAGATCTCGAGGATCGGCCGGTGCGCGAGAAGAAGAAGCGCAGCCGCGACAGGGACGCCGACGTCGAGGACGAACTGCTCGACGCTCACTAGGAGTCCGTCTTGTGGGCTCGAACGCTCTCGGGTGCGGAGTCCTCAGTGGTCCCACGCGCGGACGCGGTGGATCGTGGCCGTCTTCGGATACGTGCCGCCGGCCGGTCCGATCTCGAACAGGTCGATCAGCAGGATCATCGGATAGTCGGGAGCCTGGGCCAGCCGACGGAGCACACGCCCCTCGCATCCGATGATCGTCTTCCCCTCACCCCAGATGACCGTCCACGTGTGCGGCCTGCTCGCGTCGAACGGCAGCACGACCTCTGCCATATCCGTGCGCAGCCGCCGATCGTGATGGGCCTTGATCCCGGAACGGGCCCTGCTTGATTCCCCTACCGCATCGGCGTCGATCTCGAAGACGCAGATCTCGCTGGAATCGTCAGGAGATGAATGCTCCGTGCCCACCAGCCACGCGGCGAGCATGCAGGCGCGGTCTGTGCTGGCGGACACCGTGAGGTCGATCCGACCTCGCTCCGGCGCGAACATCACGCGGGTGGGAGTCTCCGTGCGCACCACCAGACCGTCGGGGCGGTGCCTGTGCGTGCCCCGCGCAGAGCCGAGCGGTCCGGCGAAGACGCCGGTCTGCAGGTTGGAGACGCGCAGGGGCGCGTCTTCGGGGCGCCAGTCGAGCTGATCCTCATCGATGCGCAGCTCGAGCCCCTCGGGCCTCGTCGAATACCGCGCGGCGGAGCGCTCCGGCACGCTCCAGTGCGGCAGGTAGTGCGCGATCCAGCGGGCGGGATCCACGTCCCGGGAGAAGTCGTCGTCGAAGACGGGGTCTGTACGGGGAGGGTCAGGCAGACGATCGTGTGGCTCGAGCACGCATCATGCTCTCATGAGCCGCCGACATGTCCCGTCTTCGCGCACGCAGCCGTTCGGTTCGCTGCTCACTCAGTCCGTCCAGGGCATCGGTCGCTCCGGAAGCCGAGAGCTGTCATCCGGAAGACGAGGCAGCTCTTCACCACCGGCTCGGATGCAGAGCCAGCGCAGCTCGCCCTCGCTGTCGGGGCGCGCTCGCCAGGTGCGCGCGACGCCCTGCCCGACGCGCACGACGGTGCCCGGCCCGACCTCGACGACGACGTCGTCCAGCCCCATCTGTCCGCGCCCGCCGAGGAAGACGTAGACCTCTTCGACTCGCTGGTGCACATGCCAGTACCCCGCTTCTTCTCCCGGGACGAGCGCATTCGCCGTCATCCCGATGTACTGCATGGTCAGCTCGTGATCGATCACCCGTCGGCCGTCGCGCGAGCGCGTCTCATCGAATCCTCCGAAGTGTCCGCGCCATTGCTCGAGCGCGCCGATCTCCGTCACCTGGTACCCGGTCATCGTCATCCCTTCCCTCCGTCGATCGATCTCTGCCAGCCGCCGTCGGCGGCGCCGAACACGATTCTGGTGTGGTCGCGATCGACGGCGCCGTGCCAGAACTCGACCCGGCGGGGAACGACACGCCACAGCGTCCACTCGCCATCGGCGATGCCGGCTCGGGATGCAGCGGATCGTGCGGCGAGATCGGCTGCGCTCTCGGCCGCGGACGCCTCCATGACGGCGCCGCGTACACGCACAGCCCGCATCTGCGGCTGCCACCAGAAGTTCAGGGCAGCCATCGGCTGAGCCGCCAGCTGCAGGGCCTTGCGAGACGAACGCTGCGAAGCGAACGCCCACCCGCGCTCATCGACGTCCTTGAGGATCAGCGTTCTCGCATCGGGCAGCCCATCCGCGTCGACGGTCGCCAGCGTCATGGCATGAGGTTCGTCCACGCCCCCGTCGATCGCCGTCGCCAGCCAGTCGAGGAACAGCACGACGGGATCGTCTGGCAAGGCGTCGACGTCGAGCGACGGGGATCGGCCGCTGAGCGCTGGTTGGGCGCGCAGCCATGCAGCGACGTCCGTGCGACGATCCTCCGGCATGTGCTCCACATTAGAGCGCTCCGAGAGCATCCGCTCTCACCGCCGCCATGCTCGCGAGAACCGCCTTGCGGATCGAGACCCGCTTTCGCGCGCGACCTCCTGGGCAGGAAGGCCGGTGTCGTGCGGAATCCGGGAGGTCACGCCACCCGGCGCGAACTCGGCTACGCGAGCTCGATCAGGTCCTGGTACTCCTGGCTCCAGATGTCCTCGACGCCGTCAGGCAGGATGAGCACGCGCTCCGGGTTCAGCGACTGCACCGCGCCGGGGTCGTGCGAGACGAGCACGACCGCGCCTTCGTAATGAGCGAGCGCGCCGAGGATCTCCTCGCGCGAGGCGGGGTCGAGGTTGTTGGTCGGCTCGTCGAGAAGCAGCAGGTTGGCGGATGACACGACCAGCGTCGCCAGCGACAGGCGCGTCTTCTCGCCGCCGGAGAGCACGCCGGCGGGCTTGAGCACGTCGTCGCCCGTGAACAGGAACGAGCCCAGGACCTTGCGTGCCTCGGTCTCGGTGATGTGCGGGGCCGCGGAGACCATGTTCTCGAGCACCGAGCGGTTGACGTCGAGGTTCTCGTGCTCCTGCGCGTAGTAGCCGACCTTGAGGCCGTGCCCCGGCTCGAGCTGCCCGGTGTCGGGCTGGTCGACGCCCGCCAGCATGCGCAGCAGGGTGGTCTTGCCCGCGCCGTTGAGGCCGAGCACCACGACCTTCGATCCACGGTCGATCGCGAGGTCGACGTCTGTGAAGATCTCCAGCGAGCCATAGGACTTCGACAGGCCCGACGCCATGAGCGGCGTCTTGCCGCACGGTGCCGGCTTCGGGAAGCGCAGCTTGGCGACGCGGTCTTCCTGCCGCACCTCATCGAGGCCCGCCAGAAGCTTCTCGGCGCGGGCGATCATCTGGTGGGCTGCGGCAGCCTTCGACGCCTTGGCGCCGAAGCGCGCGGCCTGCTGCTGGAGCGTGGTGGCCTTCTTCTCGGCGTTCGCGCGCTCCTTCTTGCGGCGCTCCTCATCGGCCACCCGCTGGCGCAGGTAGTTCTTCCAGTTCATGTTGTACGTGTCGATGATCTGACGGTTCGCGTCGAGATAGAAGACGCGGTTGACCGTCTCGCCGACGAGCTCGACATCGTGGCTGATCACGATCAGCCCGCCCTTGTAGTTCTTGAGGAACTCGCGGAGCCACACGACGCTGTCCGCGTCGAGGTGGTTGGTCGGCTCGTCGAGGATCATCGTGTCGGCATCGGAGAACAGGATGCGTGCCAGCTCGATACGGCGGCGCTGTCCACCGGAGAGGGTCTTCAGCGGCTGGTCGAGGATGCGGTCGGGCAGCGAGAGGTTGTTCGCGATGGACGCGGCCTCCGCCTCGGCGGCGTAGCCGCCCTGTCCCTCGAACTGCTCGGTGAGGCGCGCGTAGCGCTTCATCGCCTTCTCGGCGACCGCCGGGTCATCCGATCCCATCGCCACCGTCGCCTCGGCCATGCCGAGTGCCAGCGAGCCGAGGCCCCGGGCATCGAGGATACGCGTGCGCGCAAGCATCTCGGGATCCCCCGAGCGCGGGTCCTGCGGGAGATAGCCGAGCTCGCCCGAGCGGGTGACGCTGCCACCCGACGGCAGGAGGTCTCCGGCGAGCACCTTCGTCAGCGTGGTCTTGCCGGCGCCATTGCGCCCGACGAGTCCGATCTTGTCTCCGTCGGAGACGCGGAACGAGACGTTCTCCATGAGCAGGCGTGCGCCAACGCGGATCTCGAGTTCGTGCACGGCGAGCACAGCGGGACGTCCGATCGTTCAGGGGTGGTTGACAGGCCGAGCGGCCGACCTCCCAGTATAGATCGCCACGGCTGTGCGTTCCGCCGGAAGCTCGGGCCGACGCCCGATCGGGAGATGTCCCTCTGCGGAGGGATGCGGTCGATACTCCAGGGTGATGCCCCGGATGGCGCCCTGTTCGTACCGTCGAGATGTGGACGTCATCAACGAACTCATCCTGCAGACTGTCGCCTCTCCCTGGCTCTACCTCGTGCTGTTCGCAGTCACGATCATCGACGGGTTCTTCCCGCCGGTTCCGAGCGAGACGGTGCTCGTCGCGGCCGCAGCGGTCGCCGTCTCCGCCGGCGACCTCTGGATGCTCGTGCCGCTCGGTCTCATCGCGGCTCTCGGCGCCGCGATCGGAGACAACATCGCGTTCGCCATCGGACGGAAAGTGGGCACGACGCGCTTCGCATGGATGCGACGTCCTCGCATCAGGGCCGCGTTCGCCCATGCGGAGAAGGCGCTCGATCAGCGCAGCGCCGCGCTCATCCTCGGCGCCCGCTACATCCCGGTGGGGCGGGTGGCGGTGAACATGTCGGCCGGTGCGCTCGGCTTCCCGTGGCGCCGATACCTCCCGCTGAGCGTCTTCGCCGGAATCAGCTGGAGCGCGCTGAGCATCCTGATCGGCCTCTTCGCCGGGTCGTGGATCAAGGATCAGCCGCTGATCAGCGCAGGCATCGGCATCGGCATCGCGCTCGTCCTCGGCATCGTGGTGGATCGGCTCACGGCTGCCCGGCGCCGACGCGCCGCCGAGTTGCAGATGGCAGGATGACAGACATGGCACGACGACGCAGGCGTGCGGAGCGCGCTCCGCGTACCCGCCGGACCAGGCGCATCAGCCGCCGCGCCGCCGCGCTCGCAGCGGTGTGCGCGGCCGTCGTCGCGCTCTTCGCGGTGCTCGTTCCCGTTCAGACATCGCTCTACGGCACTCCCCTGCCTCTCTCCTTCATTCTCGGCGCCGCGCTGTGCGCCTCGCCCCTGCTGGCGCTGTCCCATCCTCGCCGCGCCCTGGCCGTATTCGCCGGCGCCGCCCTGATCCTGCCTCTCATCGTGTCGCAGTCGCTCGCGATCGGCGCTCCCTGGCCGTGGTCTGTTCCGGCGCTGCTCGCCTTCGTGCTCCTGGTCGGCACAGTGACGCTCCTCCACGGCGCACGGCTCGGCGCGTTCGCGCTCGGCGTCGGGGCCGTGGCTTCTCTCACCGCTCCTGTGCTGCGACCCGACATCGTGTCGACCGCCGCGACGGCTGCCAGCGCCACGGCCAACCTCGTCGTGACAGAGTCGGTCGCGAGCGCCATGTTCCTGTTCGCGGCGCTGCTCGCCGGGCGACTGCGCGTCGGCGCCGAACTGACCAGGGAGCGCGAGCACGCAGCGCTCGAGGAGTCCCGGCGCGCGCTTGTCGAAGAGCGCACCCGCATCGCCCGCGAGCTGCACGATGTCATCGCGCACAGCCTGTCGATGGTGCAGGTGCAAGCGTCCACCGCCCGTTACCGCCTGACTGAGATCGGGCCCGAGGCTGCGGCGGAGTTCAACAGCATCGCCGCGACCGCTCGCGAGTCGCTCACCGAGATGCGACGGATGCTGGGGGTGCTGCGCACCGAGGATCAGACCGCCGAGCTCGCTCCGCAGCAGGGCATCGCCGAGCTCCCCGCTCTCGTCGACACCGTACGGCGCGCGGGTGTCACGGTGGGGCTCGAGATCACGGGCGACAGCGCTGCCGCCCCGGCCACCGTGCAGATCGCCGCCTTCCGCATCACTCAGGAGGCCCTGAGCAACGCTGTCCGCCATGCGGCCGGAGCACCCGTGACCGTGCGAATCCAGACCGACGCGACCGCCGTCGGCATCCGCGTCCGGAATGCGGCGCCGTCCGTTTCCTCGCCCGCCCCGACCGGGCACGGCCACGGCCTTCGCGGCATGCGCGAACGCGCCGAACTCCTCGGCGGAACGCTGACAGCCGGAGAGACCTCTGAAGGCGGCTGGGAAGTCACCGCCGCACTCCCCCTCACCGAGCCCGCCGCCACCGCCACTCAGGAGACCTCGTGACCATCAGCGTCCTCATCGCCGACGACCAGGCCATGGTGCGAGCCGGATTCGCCGCCCTGCTGGGTGCCCACGAGGGCATTCGCGTCGCAGGGGAGGCGGCCGACGGCGCCGAGGCGGTCGCACTTTCTGCGCGACTCGATCCCGACGTCATCCTGATGGATGTGCGGATGCCGGAAGTCGACGGCATCGAGGCGACCCGCCGCATCCTCGGGCCGTCTTACCCTGCGGCTCACGTGCCGCGGATCATCATGCTCACCACCTTCGACATCGACGACTACGTCTACGACGCGCTCGAGGCCGGCGCGAGCGGCTTCCTGCTCAAGGATGCGCTGCCGGAAGAGCTCGTGCACGCGGTGCGGGTGGTCGCGGGCGGCGATGCGCTGCTCGCGCCGAGTGTGACGCGCCGCATGATCGAGCAGTTCGCCGGTCGGAGACCACGCACGCCTCGTGCGAGCTCGGCCCTGAACGAGCTCACCGAGCGCGAACGAGAGGTGCTCGTGCTGATCGGGAGGGGCCGCTCGAACTCCGAGATCGCGACGGACCTCTTCATCGCCGAGCAGACGGTGAAGACGCACGTGGGCAAGGTGCTCTCGAAGCTCGCGCTGCGCGACCGGGTGCATGCCGTGATCCTCGCCTACGACACCGGCCTGGTCGAGCCGTCATCCTGAGTACGGGCCACCGCCGGCCGGGTCTCCCCCCACGGTAGGGGGCGAGACCGCACCGCGGGGTGATGTCCCCCGGTGCACCGCGTCCATAACCTCCGAGGACACCGCTTCCGAGGAGGAACCATGACCGACCTGCAGGCACCGCCGACCAGAGTCCCGGCCGCGCATCCCACCCCCGCCCGCGACACCGGGGTCGATCTCGTCCGCGCGGCGTGCGTGTCGGGGGTCGTGCTGCTGCACGCCATCATGGTGGGCGTGACCGTCACCGATGCCGGGCCGGTCTTCACCAACGCGAGCGAGGGCGCCTGGTGGATCGCGCCGGTGAGCTGGCTGCTGCAGGTCATGCCGCTCTTCTTCGTGATCGGCGGCTTCGCCGGCGTGGTCGCCTACCGCAGACAGCGCGAGCGCGGCGGCACGGCGACGGGCTTCGTCTCTGCGAGGATTCACCGGCTGCTCCGCCCCGCCGTGGTCGCCGTCGGGATCGCCGGGGCGGGTCTGCTGATCCTGCTCCTGGTCGGGCTCCCGGGCGAGCTCGTGGCGATCGCCGGGTTCCGGTACGCGCAGCCGCTGTGGTTTCTCGGTGTGTTCCTGCTGTGTCAGGCGCTCCTGCCCGCTTTGTCGGCGCTGCACGACAGGGCGCCGCGGCGCACACTCGCGCTGCTCGCCGCTTCCGCAGTGATCGTCGACATCGTCCGGGCTGCATCCGGCATCGACGGCATCGGCTTCGTCAACCTCGCCTTCGTCTGGCTCACGCTGCAGCAGCTCGGATTCTTCTTCGCCGACGGCGCGGTGGACGCGCTCTCCCGGCAGACGCGGGCGGCGATGGCAGCCGCCGCCACAGCGACCCTCGTCGTCGCCTTCGCGACCGGCGTCTACTCCCCCGACCTCATCGCCAACATCAACCCGCCGACCGGCGCCCTCCTGCTCGTCGGGGTCGTGCATCTGAGCCTCCTGTCGCTGTTCCGCGAGCGCATCGCCCGGTTCAGCACGCGTCCTCGCGTCGCCGCCGTGAGCGCGTTCGTGAACCGGCGGACCATGACGATCTACCTCTGGCACATGCCCGTGCTGCTCGCCATGGCCGGGTCATCCTCGATCCTCGCGCTCGCGCACGCGATCGTGCTCCCGACGCCGGGCAGCGGCCTGTGGTGGCTCGGTCGTCCCCTCTGGCTCGTGACCGCGCTCGCACTGACGGCCGCCGTCGCGATCGCCCTCTCGCGGTTCGAGGAGAAGGCCGCGCCCGCCCGCACGACGGGAATCCGGCGCTCGACGGCAGCCGCCGGCGTCGGCATCTCGGCCGTCGCGCTGCTCCTCGTCGTGGGTGCGACTCCTCTCACCGCGACGGCAGCAGTCGCCATGATGCTGGTGTCCCTGCGCCTGGTCTCCCCGGATCAGACAGCGCCGCGAGCGGCCAGCGCGTCGGCCACGTCATCGGCATGGCGCAGCGTACGCACCATGAGCGGGACGACGCCGTGGAGCCCTGAGCGCGCCGCTCCGCGTGCACGCTGAGCCTCCCGCACCTGCGAAGCGAAGCCCGCGACGACCGGGATCATGGTGATGGTCAGCGCGATCGTCATCGTCACCGACTCCGGATCGACGCCGAATCGCCGGGCGGGCGCGATCAGGCGGCGCAGGACGTCGATCAGATCCCCCATCCGGGTGGTGAGGGTCAGCAGGCTCGCCAGCAGCACGATGGTGACCACCCGCCCGGTGCTGATCCAGGCCGCGAGCGGCCCGACGAAGACGAGCAGCGCTCCGCCCAGCACGACCATGAGCCATCGCAACCGCCAGATCTCCGCGGCCAGCACGCGCAGTGGAAGACGCGCGAGCAGGTACAGCGCAGTCACGCCCGCCAGCGCTGCCGCGATGCCCCAGGGGTCCGGGGACACGAGCGAGAGCACGAGCGCCGCGACGGCCAGGGCCAGCAGCTTCGCTCCCGCGCCGAGCCGATGGACGACGCTCGCCCCCGGGACATACAGCTGGATCACTCGCACGCCCTCCGATAGTGCGCGACGACGTCATCCGCTTCTCCGAGCGCGGCGATCTCGCCGTCATCGAAGAGCAGCGCGGCCTCACACCGCGCCGCGAGCTCAAGATCGTGCGTGACCAGCACGACCTGGGCCGCCTGTGACAGCAGCAGATCGCCGACCCGCCGGGCGTTGCGCAGATCGAGCAGGGTGGTCGGCTCGTCGGCGACGATGAGTGCCGGGCCGGTGATCAGCACCGAGGCGAGGGCGAGGAGCTGCTTCTGGCCACCCGACAGAGCGGATGCCGGAGCATCCGCTCTGTCGGTCAGACCGTGCTCCGCGAGCATCGCGGCCACACGCAGGGCGACTTCGTCTCGTGGGCGACCGCGCAGCGAGAACGCCAGATCCTCCGCCGGCGTGGGCATGAGGATCTGCGCCTGGGGATCGGTGAACACGAACCCGACCCGTCGGCGGATCTCGCGCCGGTTCCGCCGCACGTCGAGCCCGTGCACGCTGACCGTACCCGAGTCCGGGTCGACGAGACCGTCGAGCAGCCGGGCGAAGGTCGACTTGCCCGAGCCGTTCGCGCCGATCACCGCGATGCTCGCGGCGTCGAGCCCGGCACTCACCTCCGAGAGGACGCGGCGCCCGCCGCGCAGCACCGTCACCCCGTCGAGCGCGATGCTGCGCTGCGCCGTGTCAGGCTGCAGACCGCGCATCGTGCGTCGCCGGCTCGAGCCGCAGCGAGTCGTCGAAAGCCGGCGGATAGGCGCGCTTCAGCGCCAGAGTGAGGACGGTCGCGGCGACGGCCTTCAGGAGGTCCCCCGGCAGGAAGACCAGGGTCGACACAGCGGCCGCGCCCGGGTCCATCCCGAGGACGAGGGCCTGCACCGGGATGCCGAAGAGATACACCACGACGATCCCTCCGACGACGACGCCCACCGCCGTGCGCCACCAGCTGACGCGCGCGGAACGGGAGATCAGCCCGATCACGATCACTCCGGCGATCCAGCCGAGCAGGTACCCGGCTGTCGGGCCCACGAACACGCCGAGTCCGCCGCGGCCACCTGCCAGCACGGGGAGGCCGAGCGCCGCCAGGACGAGCACGAGCAGCACCGCCAGCGGACCGCGCCGCGGCCCGAGGACGGTACCCGCGAGCATCACGCCCAGGGTCTGCGCCGTGATCGGGACGCCGCCGGGGAGCGGGATCGTCACCATTCCGAGCACCACGATGAGGGCGGCGAAGAGCGCGATGCGGGCGATGGCCTTGCTGGCGGACATGATTCTCCTGGGAATGCCGACGGATGCTCGTACTGAACACTGTTCACCTGAACGCTGTTCACTATAGTGAGTGCATGAGCCCCGAACACAACCCGGCCCGTCACGATCGCGACAGCGTCGCCCGCGCCGCGCTGGCGCTGCTCGACGAGGTCGGGCTCGCGGACCTGTCGATGCGGCGCATCGCCGCACGTCTCGACGTGCAGCCGAGCGCCCTGTACTGGCACTTCGCGAACAAGCAGGAGCTGCTCGCAGAACTCGCCGATCGCATCACGGCTCGGATCCCGGCCGGCGCCTCCGACGTGCTCGTGACGGCCCGCAGCATCCGCGACGCACTCTTCGCCTACCGCGACGGCGCCGAACTCGTTCTCAGCACCTACGCTCTGCGGCTCGGCTCCTCGCATGCGCAGATCGCGCTCGAGACATCACTCGGCGCGGGGAGCTCTGAACGCGCGACGGCGCTGCTGCACTTCATCCTCGGGCATGCCGCGCTCGCCCAGCTGCGCATGCACGCCGAGAGTCATGGAGCTGCGGCGTCCGCCGACGAGATCGATCCGACGGCGGGGCTCGACGCCGTGTTCGACCTGGGCGTCGCCGCGATCGCCGGAGTCAGCGCATCTCAGCCGCGTGACCGAGCCTGAGGCCGGGGACGAGGGCGAGCAGCGCGAGTCCGATGCAGAGGGCGTAGACGGCGCCGAAGGCTCCGGTGCCTCCACCCAAGCTCGCCACCGCGAGTCCCGCGATCGCGATCACCAGCGCGGAGCCCGTGTTCTCGGCGATCGAGAGAGCCGATGAGTTGAATCCCTGATCCGCGTCGTCCGAGTACGCGAGAGTCAGAACGGTCAGGCGCGGGTAGAGCAGTCCCATGCCGCCTCCGCCGAATGCCCAGCCGATGATCGCGATCAGGGGCGAGATCCCGAAGAGCGCAGCGATCAAGACGCAGACGAGCGCGAGCAGGATGAGTCCGAGACCGATCAGCACGATGCGGCGGTTGCCCAGGCGGTCTCCGAACCGTCCCTGCAGATCCGATGCCCCCGCCCAGGCGAATGCGGCGAGCATGAGCCCGACCCCCGCCCAGGTGGCGGTGAACCCGAACCGCTCCATGAGCAGATAGGGCACGTACGCCTCCGCAGCGAAGAACGCCCCGGCCGCGATGCCCCTCGTCAGCACCACGCTCGGCAGCCCCCTTGCCGCACGAAGCGTGCGCCGCGGCAGAAGGGGCACGACCGCGAATCCGATGACGACCAACGCTCCGAGCGCAAGCGGCCAGCCCGCCCGCGGAGGCATGTCGGCGGAGAAGCCCACGAGGACCGCGAGAGCGGCGACGACGACGGCCAGCAGCAGGCGGGTTCTCAGGGCGCGCCGATCCTGAGGTGCGCCGTGCCCGAGATCGAGGTTGCGCAGGCGCACCACGATGATCACGAACGCGATCCCCGTCAGCACGGCGACGCCGAGGAAGGCCCAGCGCCAATCGAGATACTCGGCGACGGCGCCGGCGAGAAACGGCCCGATCATAGAGGGCACGACCCAGGCGGCGGCAAACGCCGCGAACACCCGCCCGTGCAGCTGCGGAGGGTAGAGACGTGCGACGACCACATACAGCGCGACGGTCTGGCCGCCCGTTCCGAGCCCCTGCACGAGACGCCCGAGCAGGAACTGATGCATCGTCGTCGCAAGGCCCGAGATGAGCAGACCGGCGATGAAGAGCGAGACGGCGACGTAGAGCGCACCTCGAGGGCCACGGGCATCCGACCAGGCACCGGCGGCGACCATGCCGATCACGCTCGTGGCGAGCGTCCCTGCGAAGGCGACGGCGTAGAGCGCGTCGCCGTCGAGCGCATCGCTGACGACAGGCATCACCGTGGTGACGGCGAGAGCCTCGATCGCCGCGAAGAAGATCAGCGCAGAAGCGCCGGCAGTGACCCAGATCCGCTCCCGATCCCAGATCGACGCGGCTGTCTGAACGCCGCTCATCGGCTCACGAGCGACGCGATGCGCTCGATGGCCTCTGTGATGATCTCAGGCCCCGTGCCGAAGTTGAGCCGCACGAAACCCGTGCCTTCGGCGCCGAAGGCGCTGCCGTCGTTGAGCGCGACCTTCGCGTCCTTCAGGATGCGGCGGGCGGGATTGTCCCCGAGCCCGAGATCGGACACGTCGATCCAGGCGAGATAACCGGCGGCCGGTATCCGATAGCGGGCGTCGGGGAGGTGCCTCGCGAGCAGATCCTCGAGCAGCACGCGGTTGTGGTCGAGAGCGTGCAGGAGTCCGTCGAGCCAGGGGTCGCTCTCCTCGCCGAAGGCCGCGACGGCGGCGAGCAGCCCGAGCTGGCCCGTGCGCCAGACCACTTCGACGGGCAGACCCCGCAGAACGGCGGCGGTGTCGTCGTGCGCCGACACCATGAGCGCGCATTTCAGGCCGGCGAGGTTGAAGGCCTTGCTGGCGCTGACGACGGCGTAGCCGACCTTCTGCGCGGCCGACCCGATCGACAGGAACGGGGTGAACCCGGCGCCCGGCTGCGCGAGCGGCGCATGGATCTCATCCGATACGACCGCTGCATCGAACTCGTCCGCAAGGTCGGCGAGGGCGGCGAGAGACTCCCCCGCGTGCACGGTTCCCGTGGGGTTGTGCGGATTGCACAGCAGAATCGCCCGAGCCCCCTCTTCGAGGGCGGAGCGGATGCCGTCGAGATCGATCTCCCAGGCCATGCCGGTGTCGCGCAGCGGCACCCGCTCGACCTCGGCGCCGGCCTCGGCGATGAGATCGTAGAACGGCGGATACACCGGAGGCATCACGATCACGCGCTCCCCCGGCTGGACCACGCGCCGGAGGATCTCGACGATGCCCATGCTGACATCTGCTGTCGACCGGATGCGGGACGCATCGACATCCCAGTCGAAGCGGCGCTTCGCGAAAGACGCGTAGGTCTCGGCGAGCGGGCCGCGGGAGGCGACATATCCGGTGTCCCCGGTGTCGACGGCACGCTGCAGAGCGGCTTTCACCGTGGGCGCTAGCGGGAAGTCGGTCTCTGCGACGAACAGCGGCAGGACGTCTGCAGGGTACTCCCGCCATTTCTCGCTGGTGCGCTGCCGGAGCTCATCTATCGACAGGGCCTTGACCTCGAGCATCCGCTCCTCCTGGTGTGCTCTTCCCGGAAACGCGACACAGCGCCGCCGCGGTGGCGGCGACGCTGTGTCGGATGTCAGATGGCGAAGCCGAGCGCGCGCATCATGTCGCGACCGTCGTCGGTGATCCGCTCGGGACCCCACGGCGGCATCCACACCCAGTTGATGCGGAAGCGATCGACCACGTTGTCCAGCGCCTGCGCCGTCTGCTCCTCGAGCACGTCGGTGAGCGGGCAGCCTGCGCTGGTCAGCGTCATGTGGATGACGAGAGCGTCGTTCTCGTCATCCCAGGCGAGATCGTAGATGAGACCGAGGTCGACGACGTTGATCCCGAGCTCGGGGTCCATGACGTCTTTGAGAGCCTCGGTGACCTCGTCGTACTTCTCCGCCGTGAGCGTCGCTGTCATGCGATCAGCCTACGCTTCGATGGGAGCCGAAGGGTCGAGGAAGCGGTCGTAGCCCTCTTCCTCGAGACGGTCGGCGAGCTCGGGGCCGCCCTCTTCCACGATCTTTCCGGCGACGACCACGTGCACGAAGTCGGGGCGGATGTAGCGAAGGATGCGCGTGTAGTGCGTGATCAGCAGCACGCCGAGGCCGGTGGCCTCCTTGGCGCGGTTGACGCCCTCGGAGACGATCTTCAGCGCGTCGACGTCGAGTCCGGAGTCGGTCTCGTCGAGAACGGCGAACTTCGGCTTGAGCACCTCGAGCTGCAGGATCTCGTGGCGCTTCTTCTCGCCGCCCGAGAAGCCCTCGTTGACGTTGCGCTGCGCGAACTTCGGGTCCATGCGCAGGTTCGCCATGGCCGCCTTGACGTCCTTGGTCCAGGAGCGGATCGAGGGCGCCTCGCCGTCGAGCGCGGTCTTCGCGGTGCGCAGGAAGTTCGTCACGGTGACGCCCGGGATCTCGACCGGGTACTGCATCGCGAGGAAGAGGCCGGCGCGTGCCCGTTCGTCGACGGTCATCTCGAGGACGTCCTGTCCGTCGAAGGTGATGGAGCCCGAGGTCACGGTGTACTTCGGGTGACCGGCGATCGTATAGGCCAGGGTGGACTTGCCCGAGCCGTTGGGGCCCATGATGGCGTGCGTCTCGCCCGTGCGCATGGTGAGGGTGATTCCGTTGAGGATCGGGGTGGTCCCCGCCTCGGTCTCAACCGTGACGTGCAGGTCGCGGATCTCGAGAACAGACATTCAGACTTCCTTCGTGACAGTCGGGTCGATGAGCACGTCGTCGCCGTCGATCTCGACGACGTAGACCGGGACGGGCTCGAAAGCAGGGAGATTCTGGGGCTTGCCGGTGAGCAGCGAGAAGGCCGAGCCGTGGGCCCAGCACTCGACCGTGTCACCCTCGACGAACCCCTCGGAGAGGGAGATGTCACCGTGCGTGCAGGTGTCGCCGATGGCGTGGATCACACCATCGGCGTCCTTGATCACGGTGATCGGGACGCCACTCGGCTCGACACGCAGGGGCGTGTCGGTCTCGAGCTCGTCGACGCCGCAGACGCGTTCCGCGCTCATGCGCTCACCGCGGCGAGCTCGGCCTCGATCGCGTCGAGCAGCTCGGTCTCGAGAGCGGGGATGCCCAGGCGCTGCACGATGTCGGTGAGGAAGCCGAGCACGACGAGGCGACGGGCCTCCTCCTCGGTGATGCCGCGCGCCTGCAGGTAGAACAGCTGCTCATCGTCGAAGCGTCCCGTGGCGCTGGCGTGACCTGCGCCCAGGATGTCGCCGGTCTCGATCTCGAGGTTCGGGATCGAGTCGGCGCGCGCACCCTCGGTGAGGACCAGGTTGCGGTTCGCCTCGTAGGAGTCGGTCCCCGTCGCGTCCTTGCCGATCAGCACGTCGCCGATCCAGACGCTGTGCGCGCCTTCGCCCTGGAGCGCGCCCTTGTACAGCACGTCGCCCTTGGTGTGAGCGCCCTTGTGGTGCAGGTAGACCTGACTCTCCAGGTGCTGCCCGGCATCCGCGTAGGAGAGGCCGTAGAGGTAGCCCTCCGAGCCGTTCCCCGCGAGCTCGACGTTCGGGTTGACCCGGACGATGCCGCCCCCGAAGCTGATCACGAAGTGCTTGAGAGTCGCATCCGCGCCGACTCGCGCCTGGTGCGCGGCCGCGTGGATCGCCTCGTCCTGCCACTGCTGAAGGCTCACGACCGTGAGCCTGGAGCCGTCGCGGGCGATGATCTCGAGGTTCTGCGCGTACTGCGCGGCTCCCGTGTGCTTGAGCACCACGGTGGCCGAGCTGTGCTCGAGAGCCTCGATCACGATGTGCGCGTCGGCGCGGCGGTCGGCGCCGAGTCCGGCGATCTCGAGGAGGATCGGCTCGGCGACCTCCTCCTCGCGCGGGATGCGGATGTGCAGTGCATCCTTCGCACCCTGCCAGGCCACGGCAGCCGTGACGTCCTCCGCGAGGAAGACCTCACCGCGCGGCGCGTCGGAGGCCGCGAGGCCCGGGGCCGCATACTGCTCGCCGGAGCGGAACGCGTAGCTCACGCCGTCGTTCGCCTCTGCGACCGCGAACAGCGCGGAGAGCTTCGCCACCGGCGTGTGCTTCCAGTTGACCTCGCGCCCCGAGGGGCTGCCGAAGTCGGCCGGCTCGAAGGAGTGGGGCCGCTCAGAGCGGGTCTGCACCGGGACGAATCCGGCGTCAGCCACCTGGGCGGCGGGGTCGATGTGCGCGTTCGTGCGCTGCGCCTCGGCGGGCGCCGTCGTAGGGGCCGTCACTAGCCGACCGATCCTTCCATGCCCATCTCGATGAGCTTGTTCAGTTCCATCGCGTACTCCATGGGAAGCTCGCGTGCGATCGGCTCGATGAAGCCGCGCACGATCATCGCCATGGCCTCGTCCTCCGGCATGCCGCGGGACTGCAGGTAGAAGAGCTGCTCCTCGCTGACCTTCGACACCGTGGCCTCGTGGCCGAGCTGCACGTCGTCGACGCGGATGTCGATGGCGGGATACGTGTCGCTGCGCGACTTCGTGTCGACGAGCAGGGCATCGCAGCGCACGGTGTTCGCGGAGTGGTGCGCGGCGGCATCCACTCGCACCTCGCCGCGGTAGCCCGCGCGACCGCCGCCGCGGGCGATCGACTTCGAGACGATCGACGACTGCGTGTACGGGGCCATGTGGATCATCTTGGCGCCGGCGTCCTGGTGCTGCCCGGGGCCCGCGAACGCGACCGAGAGGGTCTCGCCCTTGGCGTGCTCGCCCATCAGATAGATCGACGGGTACTTCATCGTCACCTTGGAGCCGATGTTGCCGTCGACCCACTCCATGGTCGCGCCCTCGTGCGCCACGGCGCGCTTGGTGACCAGGTTGTACACGTTGTTCGACCAGTTCTGGATCGTCGTGTAGCGAACGCGGGCGTTCTTCTTCACGATGATCTCGACGACGGCCGAGTGCAGCGAGTCGGACTTGTAGATCGGAGCCGTGCAGCCCTCGATGTAGTGCACATAGCTGTCTTCATCCGCGATGATCAGGGTCCGCTCGAACTGACCCATGTTCTCGGTGTTGATGCGGAAGTACGCCTGCAGCGGGATCTCGACGTGCACGCCCTTGGGGACGTACACGAACGAGCCGCCCGACCACACGGCCGTGTTGAGGGCCGCGAACTTGTTGTCGCCGGCGGGGATCACGGTGCCGAAGTACTCCTCGAAGAACTCCGGATGCTCGCGCAATGCGGTGTCGGTGTCCATGAAGATGACGCCCTGCTCCTCCAGATCCTCGCGGATCTGGTGGTAGACGACCTCGGACTCGTACTGGGCGGCGACGCCGGCGACCAGGCGCTGACGCTCGGCCTCGGGGATGCCGAGGCGCTCGTAGGTCTCGCGGATCTCCTGCGGGAGCTCTTCCCAGGACTGCGCCTGCTTCTCCGTCGAACGCACGAAGTACTTGATGTTGTCGAAGTCGATCTCGCTGAGGTCGGCGCCCCAGGTCGGCATCGGCTTGCGACCGAAGAGCTGATATCCCTTGAGACGGGTCTTCAGCATCCATTCGGGTTCATCCTTGAGCGCGGAGATCCCGCGGACGACCTCTTCGGAGATCCCTCGCTGCGCCACGGCACCGGCGGCGTCGGCATCGTGCCAGCCGAATTCGTACACCCCCAGCCCTTCGAGCTCCGGGCGGTCGATCAGCACATCCGACATCACACACTCTCCTCATTGGGCCTCAACGGTGTCATCCGCCCCGACACACCTGTCCCCGTCGAGTCTGCGGGAGCGGGTGCCGCTGGTGGGCCCTCATCACCGGCGCTTCCGTCGCGCCTAAACTGTCAGGGATGAGTTCCGCAGTCTCGCGGCCATCCCAACATCCCGATTCTACAGGTTCCCTCTGACATCCGGGCCGCCGTGTCTGCATCCAGAGGGTTCCGGAGGCCCCATGCCCGACGCAGCCGCTCCCGAATCCGCCTCGACCACCGGCGAATTTCTGACCCGAGTCCAGAATCAGGATCCGCTCGCCGTCCGCGCGCCGCTGCGCGTCCTCGCCTGGCTGTCGTTCCTCGCAGAGGTCATCATCATCGGCACCGGCGGCGCCGTGCGCCTCACGGGATCAGGTCTCGGATGCTCGGAGTGGCCGCTGTGCACGCCCGAGTCGCTGGTGCCGATCTACGCCGACCAGGGCGTGCACGGGCTCATCGAGTTCGGCAACCGCACCATGACCGGCGTCGTGGGCCTGCTGGCGCTCGCGGTGCTGCTGCTGACGCTGCATGCGATCGGCGGCCGCCGTCTTCTCGTGCGCGCACTCTGGTTCGCGCTCGGAGGCATCGTGCTCGCCGTCGTCGTGTACATCGCCACCACGACGCTCGGCCCGGTTCTCGGGGCCGCGCTGATGTCCACCGCACTTCTGCTGTCGGTCGTGGCAGGCGCCGCCGATTCGCTGCGGCGCACCACACGACGCCGCGACCTCGCCGTGCTCGCGTGGGTCGTGCTGGTCGGGATCATGGCGCAGGCCGTCGTCGGCGGATTCGCCGTGATCAGCGATCTGAATCCCTTCATCGTCGGCTTCCACTACACCGCATCGCTCCTGCTGGTGTGTGTCACTGCCGCCTTCCTCGTACGCCTGAACGCGGTGCCCGGCCCGCGCGAGCCGGCCGTGCCGACGTGGTTCTCGATCCTGTCGCACATCACGGGCCTCGCACTCGCCGCGACCAT
Source organism: Microbacterium hydrocarbonoxydans (assembly GCF_000956475.1). Classification (GTDB taxonomy): domain Bacteria; phylum Actinomycetota; class Actinomycetes; order Actinomycetales; family Microbacteriaceae; genus Microbacterium; species Microbacterium hydrocarbonoxydans_A. The sequence continues at coordinate 280,760 of NZ_JYJB01000010.1, read as the reverse complement.
CTTCTTCGGGGTCCTCACCACCGGGAACGGACCGCATTCGGGCGACGCGAACATCGAGCGCCATGGCTTCGACGCCACCATCCTCGCGCATGTGCACTCCTGGCCCGGCTACATCCTCGCCGCGCTCGTGCTGACTCTGACGATCGCCTCCTGGGTCCAGCGCCTGCAGCCGCGGAAGTGGCTGCTCGTGCTGGTCGTGGCGATCCTCGTGCAGGTCGGCGTCGGCGTGTGGCAGGCCCGTGAGGGGCTGCCCGAGCTGCTCGTCGGCATCCACATGGTGCTCGCTTCGCTCTCCGCCGCGACGTACACCGTGGTCGCCCTGAGCCTGAAGCGACCGGCACAGCGCTCAGCCGACGCATAGCCGACGCATCGGGGACGCCACGATTCGCCGGTCAGAGTGGCGGACATGAACAAGTCCCTCACCCGCAGCATCGGCTTCTGGCTGCTCATCGTCCTGTCTCTCGCCTCCGGTGCCGTCGGCGGCTGGCTGGTGAACTCGCAGCTCAGCACCATGACCGCCACCCTTCTCGACGGAACCGCGACGGGCGTCGAGGTCTACGTCGGACAGTCGCTCGCCGTGGTCGGCTCTGTCCTCATCGGCGCCGGAGTGCTCGGCATCCTCATCGCGCTCGCCCTGGTCGCCCTGCGCTCACTGATCCCGACCCCGGCCGCGGCGCCGGTCGAGCCGATCGACTGGAGCGCGCAGACGGTCGACGCGGAGATCGCCGCGCAGGACGCCGTGACGGATGCCGACGACAGCGCGCCGGCCTGCTCCTCTGCGCAGGCGGGCGACGTGGCCACCGAAGCCCACGCCGACGCGGAGCTCACCGGCACGCCTCGCAGCTGACGCGACGCACACGAAAGAGGCGGGGCGCATCGATCACGATGCGCCCCGCCTCTTCGCGTCCGCGTCAGAAAGGCAGCAGCGGATCGATCGCCACCGCGACGAAGATGAGCGTCAGATAGGTGATCGACGCGTGGAACACGCGCATCGGCCGCGCCTCGGTGCCATGCACCGCGCGGTTGTAGAGGCGGTGCGACTCGTAGATGAACCAGCCGCCGAAGACCAGGGCCGACACGGTGTAGACGAGGCCCATGCCCGCGATCGGAACGAGCAGCAGCGAGCAGGCGACCGTCGCCCACGCATACAGGATGACCTGCAGGCCGACCTGCGATGCGTTGCGGGTGACGCCGAGCATCGGCACGTCGACGTCGTCGTAGTCGTCCTTGTACTTCATCGACAGCGGCCAGTAGTGCGGCGGCGTCCACAGGAAGATGAGGGCGAACAGGATGAACGCGGGCCAGTCGAGAGAGCCGGTGACGGCCGCCCAGCCGATGAGCACGGGGAAGCACCCGGCGATGCCGCCCCAGATGATGTTCTGCTCCGTGCGGCGCTTGAGGATGATCGTGTAGATCACGACGTAGAAGAAGATCGCGGATGCCGAGAGCACCGCCGCGAGCCAGTTCGTCGTGAACCAGAGCCAGACGGTCGACAGGACCGCGAGGGTCCACGAGAAGACGAGCGCGCCGCGGGGCGTGATCTCGCCCGTCACGAGCGGACGGTTCTCGGTGCGGTGCATGTGCGCGTCGATGTCGCGGTCGAGGTACATGTTGAACGCGGCGGCAGAGCCGGCGCTCATCGAGCCGCCGATCACCGTGGCGAGCACGAGCCACAGATCCGGCATCCCGCCCTGGGCGAGGAACATCACGGGGACGGTGGAGACCAGCAGAAGCTCGAGCACGCGCGGCTTCGTGAGGGCGACGTACGCCTTCACCGTGCGACCGATGGACTTCTTCACAACGGTCTGATCAGACATCGTCGAGATCTCGATCGCCTCCTCCGCGCGTGCATAGACAGCCCTCCCAGTCTATGGCACGCCACAACCGCCGCCCGCCGCGCACACGTGTTCTCACATCGGAATTCTGAGCGGGGTGAAGCGTTGTAAAACGCTGTAACGAGGTGACACGCACCGCTATGCTGAAATCACTCGCGCGCCCGGCGCTCAAGCATCCCCTTCCGTATCGTTGCGGACCGCGACAGTGCAATCCGGGCGCTCTCGAACTGTTGGAGAAGGGCTTCACCGTGTCGGAATTGCAGTGGGAAGAGATCGATCGGCGCGCGGTGGACACCGCACGCATTCTGGCTGCGGATGCCGTGGAGAAGGTCGGCAACGGCCACCCCGGCACCGCGATGAGCCTGGCGCCGGCGGCCTACCTCCTCTACCAGCGGGTTCTGCGTCATGACCCGACCGACACCGACTGGCTCGGCCGCGACCGGTTCATCCTGTCTGCGGGCCACTCCTCCCTCACCCAGTACGTCCAGCTGTACCTGGGCGGCTTCGGTCTCGAGCTCGACGACCTGAAGGCGCTGCGCACGTGGGGCTCGCTGACTCCTGGCCACCCCGAGTACGGCCACACCAAGGGCGTCGAGATCACCACCGGCCCGCTCGGCCAGGGTCTCGCGTCCGCCGTGGGCTTCGCGTACGCCGCCCGCTACGAGCGCGGTCTGTTCGACCCCGAGGCCCAGGCGGGCTCCAGCCCCTTCGACCACTTCATCTACGTGATCGCCGGCGACGGCGACCTGCAGGAGGGCGTGACGAGCGAAGCGTCTTCTCTCGCCGGCCACCAGCAGCTCGGCAACCTCATCGCGATCTACGACTCGAACCAGATCTCGATCGAGGACGACACCAACGTCGCCTTCACGGAGGACGTCGCGAAGCGCTACGAGTCGTACGGCTGGCAGGTCCAGGTCGTCGACTGGAAGAAGACCGGCGAGTACGTCGAAGACGTCGCCGAGCTGCACTCCGCGATCGAGGCCGCCCAGGGCGAGACCTCGAAGCCGTCGCTGATCATCCTCAAGACGATCATCGGCTGGCCGTCGCCGGGCAAGCAGAACTCGGGCAAGATCCACGGCGCGGCGCTCGGCGCCGAAGAGCTCGCCGCGACCAAGAAGGTCCTGGGCTTCGACCCGGAGCAGAGCTTCGCCGTCGCCGATGACGTCATCACCCACACCCGCGAGCTCGCCGCTCGTGCATCCGAGGCGCGCGCGGCATGGCAGGAGTCGTTCGACGCCTGGGCCGCCGCGAACCCCGAGCGCAAGGCTCTGCTCGACCGCCTCGAGGCGGGCGAGCTCCCGGCCGACATCGACTCCGCCCTCCCCGTGTTCGAGGCGGGCAAGGAGGTCTCCACCCGCGCCGCATCCGGCCAGGTCATCAACGCCCTCGCCGCCGAGCTCCCCGAGCTGTGGGGCGGGTCGGCCGACCTCGCCGAGTCGAACCTCACCACGATCAAGGACGCCAAGTCCTTCATCCCGGCCGAGTGGTCGACGCACGAGTGGTCGGGCAGCCCCTACGGCCGTGTGCTCCACTTCGGCATCCGCGAGCACGCGATGGGCGCGATCGTCAACGGCATCAAGCTGCACGGTCCGACCCGTCCGTTCGGTGGCACGTTCCTCATCTTCAGCGACTACATGCGCCCGCCGGTGCGTCTGGCCGCGCTGATGGACATCCCCAGCATCTTCGTGTGGACGCACGACTCCGTCGCCCTCGGTGAAGACGGTCCGACGCACCAGCCGGTCGAGCAGATCGCGACGCTGCGTGCGATCCCGAACTTCACTCTGGTGCGCCCGGCCGACGCCAATGAGACGGCCGCCGCGTGGCTCGAGATCCTGCGCCGCAACGGCGGGCCCGCAGGTCTCGCGCTGACCCGTCAGAACATCCCGGTGTTCGCGCGCGGCGAGGGCGACGCATCCGGCGACGTGTTCGCCTCCGCGTCGAACACGGCCAAGGGCGCCTACGTCCTCGCCGAGGCCCCGAACGGCACGCCCGACGTCATCATCATCGCGACCGGCTCCGAGGTGCAGCTGGGTGTCGACGCCCGTTCCGCGCTCGCGGCCGAGGGCGTGAACGTCCGCGTCGTCTCCGCGCCCTCGCTCGAGTGGTTCGCCGAGCAGGACGAGGCCTACCGCGAGTCGGTGCTGCCGGCATCCGTCACCGCCCGCGTCTCCGTCGAGGCCGGCTCGGTCCTCAGCTGGCGCGGCATCGTGGGCGACCGCGGCCGTTCCATCGGAATCGACCACTTCGGCGCCTCCGCCGATTACAAGACCCTGTTCCGCGAGTTCGGCATCACGACCGAGGCCGTCATCGCCGCTGCCCGCGAGACCCTGGCCGCACAGGCCAACTGATCAAGGAGTCATGACAATGAGCACCCCCACCGCAGATCTCGCAGCAGCCGGCGTCAGCATCTGGCTCGACGACCTCTCTCGCGCCCGCATCAACTCGGGGAACCTGACCGAGCTGATCGAGAACCGCAACGTCGTCGGCGTCACGACCAACCCGACCATCTTCGCGAACGCGATCACGAACCCGGATGACACGTCGTACGACGCGCAGGTCACCGAGCTCGCAGCATCGGGCGCAACGGCCGAGGAGGCCGTGTTCGCCGCCACGACGCAGGACGTCGCGGCCGCCCTCGACATCTTCCGCCCGGTCTGGGAGGCGTCGAACCACGTCGACGGTCGCGTCTCGATCGAGGTCTCCCCCGACCTCGCACACGACACCGAGGGCACCGTGGCGCAGGCCAAGGAGCTCTGGGCGAAGGTCGACCGCCCCAACCTCCTGGTCAAGATCCCCGCGACGAAGGCCGGTCTGCCGGCCATCGCGCAGGCGATCGGCGCCGGCATCAGCGTCAACGTCACGCTGATCTTCAGCCTGGAGCGCTACGCCGAGGTCATCGAGGCCTACCTGACCGGTCTCGAGACCGCGAAGGCTGCTGGTATCGACCTGTCGACCATCGAGTCCGTGGCCTCGTTCTTCGTGTCGCGCGTCGACACCGAGACCGACAAGCGCCTGTCCGCGATCGGCACCCCCGAGGCCGAGGCCCTCAAGAGCAAGGCAGGCCTCGCGAACGCCCGTCTCGCCTACGAGCTCTACGAGAAGACCTTCGCGGGCGACCGCGCCAAGGCTCTGCTCGAGGCCGGCGCGAACGTGCAGCGTCCGCTGTGGGCGTCGACCGGCGTCAAGGACCCCGCGCTGCCCGACACCCTGTACGTGACCGAGCTCGTCGCCCAGGGCGTCGTCAACACGATGCCCGAGAAGACCCTCGAGGCCACCTTCGACCACGGTGTCGTCACGGGCGACACGATCACGGGCGGCTACGAAGAGGCTCGTGCCGTCTTCTCCGGCCTCGCCGACCTCGGCATCGACTTCGCCGATGTCACCCAGGTGCTCGAGGACGAAGGCGTCGCCAAGTTCATCGACTCGTGGCACGACCTGCTCACCCAGGTCAAGGAAGGGCTCGAGGCGCAGCGATGACCTTCGCGCTGCACGCGTCGGGGGCGGCCAAGGCCGCGATCGACGAGACCGTTCCCGGTCTGGTGCACGACCTCGTGGCGTCCCGCATCACGAACGGCGACGCCACGCTGTGGGGAGCGGATGCTGAGGCTGAGGCCTCCGTCCGGCTCGGGTGGGTCGAGGCCGTCACGGTCTCGCGCCCCCTCGTGGCGGAGATCGTCGCACTGCGTGAGGAGCTGGCCGCCAAGGGCATCACGCGCGTCGTGCTGGCCGGGATGGGCGGCTCCTCCCTCGCACCCGAGGTGATCGCCCAGACCGCCGGTCTCGATCTGACGATCCTCGACTCGACCGCGCCGGGACAGGTGCTCGCCGCGCTCGACCACGGCATCGAGAGCACCGTGCTCGTCGTCTCGTCGAAGTCGGGCTCCACGGTCGAGACCGACTCGCAGCGACGCACCTTCGAGGCCGCGTTCCGCGACCTCGGAATCGATCCCGTCGAGCGCATCGTCGTCGTCACCGACCCGGGCTCTCCGCTCGACGAATCCGCGCGCGCCGCCGGCTACCGGGTGTTCAACGCCGATCCGAACGTGGGCGGGCGCTACTCCGCTCTCACCGCCTTCGGCTTGGTGCCCTCGGGACTCGCAGGCGTCGATATCGCCGAGCTGCTCGATGAGGCCGAGGCGTCGCTGCTCGAGGTCGCGGTCGACTCGGCCGAGAACCCCGCGCTGCGCCTGGCGGCCGCCATCGCCGCCACGAGCCCTCGTCGCGACAAGCTCGGACTCGTAACCGACGGCACACACATCGAGGGGCTGCCCGACTGGATCGAGCAGCTGATCGCCGAATCGACGGGCAAGGAGGGAACAGGCATCCTTCCGGTCGTCCTGCTCCCGGTCTCGCCTGAGCTCGACGCGAAGCCCGCCGATCTGCAGATCGTCCGTCTCGTCGACGACGCCGACGAGTTCCACCTGCGCGAGCGCCACCAGGGCGAGATCCTCGTCTCGGGCACGCTCGGCGCGCAGTTCATCGTCTGGGAGTACGCGACCGCGATCGCCGGGCACCTGCTCGGCATCAATCCGTTCGACCAGCCCGATGTCGAGTCGGCGAAGGTCGCGGCCCGCGGCCTGCTCGATGCTCGCCCTGAACCCACGGCACCCGCCTTCGTCGAGAACGGCGTGGAGGTGCGCGTCTCGGATGCCGCTCTCGCCGCTTCGGGAACCGTCGAAGGCGTGCTCGACGCGCTCTGGGCCCGCCTCGGCGACGACGGGTACGTGTCGATCCAGGCGTACGTGAACCGGCTCGACGTGCCGCAGCTCCAGGGCATGCGCGAGCTCGTGGCCGCGGACGCGGGGCGACCGGCGACGTTCGGCTGGGGTCCTCGTTTCCTGCACTCCACGGGCCAGTACCACAAGGGCGGCCCTGCCCAGGGCGTGTTCGTGCAGATCCTCGAGCACACCGATGTCGATCTCGAGATCCCCGGTCGCCCGTTCACGTTCGGCCAGCTCATCCAGGCGCAGGCCGCCGGCGACGCCGCGGTTCTCGCCGAGCACGGCCGTCCCGTCGTCACTCTGACGATCACCGACTCGTCGGCCGACGTCCTCACCCTTTTCGAAGCAGCCCAGAAGTAACAGCCAGGAGAATCCCCCACCGATGTCTGTTCCCATCTCGCGCGGGCACAACCCGCTGCGCGACCCCGACGATCGCCGTCTCAACCGGATCGCAGGCCCCAGCGCCCTCGTGATCTTCGGCGTGACCGGCGATCTCTCGCGCAAGAAGCTCATGCCCGCGGTCTACGACCTCGCCAACCGCGGCCTGCTGCCGCCCGGATTCGCCCTCGTCGGTTTCGCACGACGCGACTGGGAGGATCAGGACTTCGCGAAGGTCGTCTACGACGCGGTCAAGCAGCACGCCCGTACGCCGTTCCGCGAGGAGACCTGGGAGCAGCTTCTCCAGGGCATCCGCTTCGTCTCGGGCGAGTTCGACAATCCCGAGTCCTTCATCAAGCTCCGCGAGACGGTCGACCAGCTCGACATCGAGCGCGGCACGATGGGCAACCACGCGTTCTACCTGTCGATCCCGCCGAAGTCGTTCGCGGTGGTCGCACAGCAGCTCAAGGACTCGGGCCTCGTCGGCGAGGATCAGGGCGAGGACCGCTGGCGCCGTGTCGTGATCGAGAAGCCGTTCGGCCACGATCTCGAGTCGGCTCGCGAGCTGAACAAGGCCCTCGAGGTGGCGTTCTCTGCCGACTCCATCTTCCGCATCGACCACTACCTCGGCAAGGAGACGGTCCAGAACATCCTGGCGCTGCGCTTCGCGAACGAGCTGTACGAGCCGATCTGGAACCGCAACTACGTCGATCACGTGCAGATCACGATGGCCGAGGACATCGGCGTGGGCGGACGTGCCGGGTACTACGACGGCGTCGGCGCAGCGCGCGACGTGATCCAGAACCACCTGCTGCAGCTCCTCGCTCTCACCGCGATGGAGGAGCCGATCAGCCTCTCTGCCGAGCATCTGCGTGCCGAGAAGGAGAAGGTCCTCGCGGCAGTGCACGTGCCGGACGATCTGGCGCTGGCCACCGCTCGCGGGCAGTACGCCGGCGGCTGGCAGGGCGGCGAGAAGGTCACCGGCTTCCTCGACGAGGAGGGCATGGACCCGCAGTCCGCCACCGAGACCTATGCGGCCATCAAGCTCGAGATCGACACGCGCCGCTGGTCGGGCGTTCCGTTCTACCTGCGTACGGGCAAGCGCCTGGGTCGCCGCGTCACCGAGGTCGCCGTCGTGTTCAAGCGCGCGCCCGAGCACCTGTTCGGTCGCAACAACACCTCTGAGCTCGGGCAGAACGCACTCGTGATCCGTGTGCAGCCGGACGAGGGCGTCACGCTCCGCTTCGGCTCGAAGGTCCCAGGCAACGGCACCAACGTGCGCGACGTGACCATGGACTTCGGCTATGGGCACGCCTTCACCGAGGCGAGCCCCGAAGCCTACGAGCGTCTCATCCTCGACGTTCTGCTGGGCGATCCTCCCCTGTTCCCCCGCCACGAGGAGGTCGAGCTCTCCTGGAAGATTCTCGACCCCGTGGAGAAGTTCTGGGCCGCAGAGGGCGGTCCTGTCGAGCAGTACGCATCCGGCTCGTGGGGTCCGGCATCCGCCGACGCCCTGCTGGCCCGCGACGGACGAGTCTGGAGACGACCGTGATCATCGACCTTCCCGACACGACCGTCAGCCAGGTCGCGAAGAACCTCGTCAAGGCCCGCGAGGAGGGCGGCGTGGTCGCCCTCGGGCGCGTGCTCACCCTCGTGATCTCGGCGCGCAACGGCGTCGCAGAGGCCGCGATCGATGCCGCCAACGATGCCTCCCGCGAGCACCCGATGCGCGTCATCGTGCTCACGACCGGCGACGGCGAATCGCGGCTCGACGCGCAGATCCGCGTAGGCGGTGACGCCGGAGCGAGCGAGGTCGTCGTGCTGCGCGCCTACGGCGAGGCGGCAAGCAACGAGGAGAGCCTGGTCACCGGTCTCCTGCTGCCGGACGCGCCCGTCGTCGCGTGGTGGCCCGAAGAGGCGCCCGCCGCACCGTCGACGTCTCCGCTGGGACGCATCGCGCAGCGGCGCATCACGGATGCCGCCACGGCTCCCGACGTGCGCCAGCGCCTCGATCTGCTGGGTGAGACCCACGCCCCGGGTGACACCGACCTCGCATGGACGCGACTCACCCACTGGCGTGAGCAGCTGGCCGCCGTGCTGGATCAGCCCCCGTTCGACGAGGTCACCGACGTCGAGGTCCGTGGAGCATCGGCTTCGCCCTCGACCGCGCTGCTCGCCGCCTGGCTGCAGATGGCTCTGGACGTGCCCGTGCGCTGGTCCTACGAAGACCCCGAGCACTGGCAGGAGGGCATCAAGTCCGTGCGCCTGACGCGCGCTGCCGGCGACATTCTGCTCGAGCGTCCTGCGCCGGGCGTCGCGGTGCTCACGCAGCCCGACCAGCCGAACCACGACCTGCACCTGCCTCGGCGCACGCTCAGGGAGTGCCTCGCGGAGGAGCTGCGGCGCCTCGACCCGGATGTCCTGTACGGTCGAGTCATCACCGAGGGCTGGGAGAAGCTGGGTCCGCCCGAGACAGGAGAATGATGTCGATGCAGGCAGCGTCCGCAGAGAAGCGGGTCGTCGTCGAACCCACCCCGGCCGCACTCGCGGCCCGGGTGGCTGACAGGTTCATCACGCGACTGCGTGCGCGCACGCGCAGCGGCCGCATCGCCCACGTCGCCCTGACGGGTGGTTCCATGGGCGGGGCGGTGCTGCGTGCCGTCGCCGAGAACCCGCGTTCGGCGGACGTCGACTGGTCGCTCGTGCATTTCTGGTGGGGCGACGAGCGCTTCGTGCCCCGCGGCGACGCCGATCGCAACTCTCTCCAGTCGCGAGAGGCGCTGCTCGATCACATCGACGTCCCGGCCGAGAACGTGCACGAGGTCGCGGGACCAGACAGCGGACTCAGCCTCGACGAGTCGGCCGCCGCATACGCCGCAGAGCTGGCCCGATTCGCGACCGATGAGAATCCCTGGCCGACCTTCGCGGTCTGCTTCCTGGGTGTCGGCCCCGACGGGCACATCGCCTCGCTCTTCCCCGACCGGCCTGAGGTGACGGTGACGGACGCCGCGGTGCTGCCCGTGCGCGAGTCGCCCAAGCCGCCGCCCGAGCGCGTCACTCTCACCCGTCCGGTACTGAACTCGTCGAAGCGGGTGTGGCTGGTCATCACCGGCGCGGACAAGGCCTCAGCTCTCGGGCTCGCTCTTGCCGGCGCCAGCTACACGAGCGTTCCGGCCGCAGGCGCCAAGGGACGAAAGCGCACCGTGTTCTTCGTCGACGAAGCTGCGGCGTCAGAGGTCTCGCCCGACCTGATCGACCCGGCGTACTGACCGCTGGGCCGGGTGCCTGCTCGGTCATTGGTCCCACCGCGCAACCGGCCCCCTGGGTCCCCGAGCCTGTCGAAGGGCAGTCCCGGGATCCCGAGCCTGTCGACGCGGCGGACGCCTTACCGGGTCCCTGACCCTGTCGAAGGACCGGGGTCTGATCCGCGCTCGATCCCGAGCTCCTGGCTCTCGCTGAGCACCTGCGGGTGGAAGCGGGCGAGTCCGACGACCCCGAACACCGCGATCGCCCCGGCGACGCCGAAGATCGCGAGAACCCAGCCGGGCGCGGCCGCCGCCTCCCCCAGCACCAGCATGCCGATCAGCACCGCGACCATCGGGTCGACGACGGTGAGGCCGGCGATCACGAGGTCGGGCGGGCCAGAACCATAGGCGGTCTGCACGAAGTACGCGCCCACGGCCGATGCCGCCACCAGCGCGATCACGCAGATCACCGTGATCCACTCGAAGCTGCCGTTCTCGATGCGGTTGATGGTCGCCTTCGCGAGCGTGGCGACGAAGCCGTAGAGGATGCCGGCGCCGATCACGTAGAACAGCGCGCGCATGCGGTGACGCAGCACGAGCCAGGCGGCGCCCAGGGCGATGATCACGACCAGCAGGATCGCGAGGATCGTGAACAGCTCGATGTCGCCGATGGCCTTCTCGGTCGCGAAGACCGCGGCGAAGGAGACGAACAGGAAGATTCCGCCGACGCAGCACACGATGGCTGTGATCGACTGTCTGGTGGGCGTATGCCCGGAGACCCGCGCGTTCAGCAGTGTGGTGATCACCAGTGCGATCGCCCCGAGCGGCTGCACCACGATCAGCGGAGCCACGGCAAGCGCCGACAGCTGGCATACGATCGCCAGACCGAGCATGAGTGTGCCGACGAGCCAGGAGGGCCTGGCGAGAAGCCGCCTGAGCTGGTCGAAGCTCAGGCCGGTCGCGGCATCCGAGCCACTGAGCTGCTCGACCTTCTCCACGCCGCGGTGCTGGTACTGCGCACCCAGAGACATGAACACGGCTCCCGCGAGAGCGAGCGGGATGCCGAGCAGGAGCTTGGGGTTGTTGAAGACGCCGACGAGCTGTTCGCTCACGTCCTCGCTGCTCAGCCACACCGAAATGCTCACCCTTCGACACTACCCGGCACCCTCGCCCAAGTAGGGTTATGGCGTGGCTGTACTTCCGATTCGCATCATGGGCGACCCCGTCCTGCACTCCCCCGCATCCGCTGTCGACGAGATCACCGACGAGATCCGCACGCTCATCGCAGACATGTACGAGACGATGGACGCGGCCCCCGGCGTCGGGCTCGCGGCTCCGCAGGTCGGCGTGCCGCTGCGCATCTTCACGTACTCCTATGTGGACGACGACGACCAGCCCTGGCGCGGGGTCCTCATCAATCCCGAGCTGTGGATGGTGCCCACCGAGCCGGGCGACCCTGATCCCGACCTCGAGTCGGAGGGGTGCCTCTCGTTCCCCGGTGAGCGGTTCCCGCTGCGCCGATCCGACCGTGTGCGGGTGACCGGCACCGACCTCGAAGGCGCCCTGGTCGAGATCGACGTCGACGGCTGGCGTGCGCGGATCATGCAGCACGAGTTCGATCACCTCGACGGCATCATCTATGTGGACCGACTGTCAGACGGCGACTGGAAGACGGTGCAGAAGATCGCTCGCAAGCGCGGATGGGGCCGGCCGGGCGCCAGCTGGATGCCGGGCGTCGACGACCTCGAGGGATGATTCTCCCAGCCTGATCAAAGGGTCTTTCGAGTTGCGTCACAGACTTCTTCAGAGATAGCGTCGTTTCAGGCGGGTGTGTCTCCATGCCCGCGCACCATTTGTCTCTGGAGGGGTACACATGATGAAACTGCGCACGCGTCGCGCGCTCGCTCTCGCAGGTGCTGCGGCAGCGCTGTCGATCGCACTGACCGGATGCAGCGCGCTGAACGGCATTCTCGGCGGCGGCTCGGGAGACGCCGACCGCGACGAGGACACCGGGCAGGTGACCGAGAGCTCGAACATCGACATCTTCGCGCTGAAGGTCGGCGACTGCAAGATGGAGAGCCCCGAGGGGCTGCTCTCCGACGCGGATGTCGTTCCGTGCGAGCAGCCGCACGACGAAGAGGTCTACTACGAGCTCAAGATGGACGACGGAGAGTTCTCCAGCGACGACGTCGACGCCGCTTCGCAGGAGTGCATCGGCGATGCCTTCACGAACTTCATCGGCATCGACTACAACTCCTCGTCGCTCGAGGTCTACCCCATCACCCCGACCCAGGACACCTGGGACGAGCTGAACGACCGCGTCATCCAGTGCGTCGTCACGAACCCGGCCGGCCAGACCACCGGTTCCCTCGCGGGCAGCGGTCTCTGACGAGTTCTTTCACACAGCACGAAGAAGGCTCCGCCGATGGCGGGGCCTTCTTCGTCTCCTCCCGACGTCCGTGAACGGTGGAGCATCCGCCGCATGTGAGTAGCAGCCGGGGCGGCGCAGTCTCGCAAGGATGCCGACCGGACGGGACCCCCCCTCTGGATGTCCACGCCCGTGGCTACGCTGTCGCCATGTCCGACCTTCACACCGCGAAACCGGCCGCCGCCACGCCCATCGTCATCACGGGCGCCCGCACCAACAATCTCCGCGACGTGTCCCTCGAGGTCCCGAAGAAGCTGCACACGGTGTTCACCGGCATCTCGGGATCCGGCAAGTCCTCGCTCGTTCTCGACACGATCGCGGCCGAATCGCAGCGGCTCGTGAACGACTCGTACTCCACGTTCATCCGGGCGCGCCTGCCACAGCTGCCTGCGCCCGAGGTGCAGGCCATGGACGGCCTCACGTTCACGATCCTCATCGACCAGCGCCGCTTCACCGGCAACTCGCGCTCGACGGTCGCCACGGCGACCGACCTCGCACCGCTGCTGCGACTCGTGTTCTCGCGCATCGCCGAACCGTCGGCCGGCTACTCCCCTGCTTACTCATTCAACGACCCTTCGGGCATGTGTCCGGTGTGCGAGGGCCTCGGCACTGTGTACGACATCGACGAGGAGAAGCTCCTCGACCCCGAGAAGAGCATCGACGAGGGCCCGGTTCGCTTCAGCATCTTCCGTCCAGGGGTGTACCGCTGGAAGCGCTTCGCGTACTCCGGGCTGTTCGATCGGTCGAAGCCGCTCAAGGACTACACCGCGCAGGAGAGGGAGCAGTTCCTCTACGCCGACAAGCTGAAGCTCGAGAACCCCGATCCGCGATTCCCCCAGACCGCCCGCTTCGACGGCGTGATCACGCGCATGCGCGACGTGTACTTCACACAGGGGCGCTCGAAGATGTCGGCATCCGTGCGCGCCGAACTCGAGCACCTGGTCACGACGCACGTCTGCCCCGAGTGCAAGGGCGCGCGGGTCAACGCGGAGGCACGGGCGAGCCGTATCGACGGGCGTTCCATCGTGGACTGGATGCGGATGCCGGTGGCCGATCTGCAGCGTCTGCTCGAGGACTTCGCCGACCCCCGCGTGGAGCCCGCGCTGCGGGGCATCCGGCACACGCTCGACGCCCTGCTGTCCGTCGGCCTCGGGTACCTGACGCTGGATCGCGAGTCGTCGACGCTCTCGGGCGGCGAGGCGCAGCGGGTGAAGATCGTGCGGCACCTGGGCAGCGCCCTGACCGACGTCACGTACGTCTTCGACGAGCCGAGCACCGGCCTGCATCCGGCCGACATCCAGCGCCTGGTGCGGCTGCTCCGGCGGCTGCGCGACCGGGGCAACACGATCCTCGTGGTCGAGCACCACCCGCAGGTGATCGCAGCGGCCGATCACGTGGTCGACCTGGGGCCAGGTGCGGGCGCCGCCGGAGGCCGCATCCGGTTCCAGGGGACGCCAGAGGAACTGCGGGAGAGCGACACGACGACGGGTCGTCTGCTCGCGGAGCCGCTGCGGGTGCGCCGCCGCATTCGCGCCGCGCGCGGCAGCGTACGGGTGACAGATGCTCGCGCCCACAACCTCACCGGATTCGACGCCGAGGTGCCGCTCGGCGTGCTGACAGCGATCACTGGCGTCGCAGGATCGGGCAAGAGCTCGTTCGCCACGGTCGAGCTGCCGCAGCAGCATCCGGACTTCACCGTCGTCGGTCAGGATCCGCTGCGCGGCGGCGTGCGCTCGATGTCATTGACCGTGCTCGGTGTCGCCGATGCCGTGCGCAGTGCGTTCGGCCGGGCGTCGGGGCTCGACCCGTCGTGGTTCAGCTTCAACGGCAAGGGCGCCTGCCCCACATGCAAGGGCAAGGGGCACATCACCACCGAGCTCGCTTTCCTCGATGACGTCTCCACCCCGTGCGACGACTGCGGGGGCCTGCGCTTCAACGACACCGCGCTCGGCGCACGGCTCGACGGCACGTCCATCGCGGATGTGCTCGCGGCGCCGCCCGCGCAGGTCGCCGAGCTCTTCGCCGACGACGCCACGATCGCGACGGCGATGTCATGTGTGCAGCGCACGGGCCTCGGGTACATGGCGGTCGGGCGATCGCTGGACACCCTCTCGGGCGGTGAGAAGCAGCGGCTGCTCCTCGCCCGGCACCTGAGCGACCCGCGCCGAGACAGCGCCGACCGGATCGTGCTCGACGAGCCGACGACGGGACTGCATCCCAGCGACGTCGACACGATCAACACGCTGTTCGACGATCTGATCGGCGAAGGGGCGACGCTCGTAGTCATAGAGCACAACATGCGCGTCGTGGCGCGCGCCGATCACGTGATAGACATCGGCCCCGGCGCGGGATCCGACGGCGGCCGGCTGGTGTTCCAAGGTGCGCCGGCCGACCTGATGGCGCAGGACGGCTCGCTCACCGGCATGGCCCTCGCCGCCGCGACACGGAGCCCCGTCACCGCGGATGGGAAATGAGCCGGTCGGCTCCGTCGTCCACGAGCACGTGACCGCGACAGGAACCAATCCCCGGCGATGCTTCGTGACCGGCTGAGCCGCCATGGATTCTGCTCCGAGAAGCAGAGAACCCCCACCATTTGCCTGGTGGGGGTTCATCGCTCCCCGGCTTGGACTCGAACCAAGAACCTGCCGGTTAACAGCCGGCTGCTCTGCCAATTGAGCTACCGAGGAATGTGCTCCGCTGCGCGGGCAACTCGTCAATCCTAGCAAAGACTTTCGCGTGCTCGTGACATGGGCCTCGCCTCGGGCGTGTCGTGTCTGCTCAGGCTCACGGCTGCGAATCCGCCTCGGCATTCGGCGCCCAGAGCAGGTCCTTGCCGACTCCGCGAGCGACGACATGGCCGCCCTTGAGCATCAGAGTCTCGGCATTCAGCTCGCGGATGAAGTCGGCGTCGTTCGTCACGAGAAGCGCCCCCATCCCCTGCTCCTTGCGCCGGCGCGTGATCGCGTCGAATACCACCGGGCGAACCTCGAGATCGAGGTTCGCGAGGATCTCGTCGGCGATCAGCACCATCGGCTCCAAGACGAAGGATCGCGCGATCGCGACGCGCTGTCTCATGCCGGCGCTGAGCTCGTACGGGAACTTCGCGGCAGTGCCCAGTGGAAGGTGCATCTCGTCGAGCAGTGTCGCGACGCGTATCGACAGTGCCTTGGTGTTCACTCGGCGCTCGCGAGCGAGAATCGGCTCAGCGATCACTTCCTGCACCGTGAGCCGAGGCGGCAGATCCGCGCCGGCCCCCTGCGGGACGAATCCCGTGCGATACGTCAGCACCCGGTGCTTGCGCCCGGGCCGGCGCACGTTCACGCCGCACACGTGCGCGCTGCCGCCGACGATGCGCACGGACGGATCGGTCGACCCGGCCAGGGCGAGCACGAGCGAGGACTTGCCCGACCCCGTGGGACCGGCGACGCAGATCAGGCCTCCGGGTGACAGCGAGAAGGTGACGCCGTCGACCGCCCGGGTCGGCGAACCGTGGCCTGCGCGGTCGATCACCAGATCCGAGCAGTCGATCGCGTGCGTGGGGTCGTGCCGGCGGGACATGCTTCCATCCTGCCCTGCACGCGGCAGCCGAACCCGTTACGACTCGGTGAAGCGCTGACGCTCGACGTCGAGATCGCGCAGACGCATGCGCAGTGCACGCCCGCCGTCCGAATCCGCCGGCACCCGCTGCACAGCCCCGAGCAGCTCGTTCTTCTCGTCTTCGATGCTTCGTATGATCAGCCGCCGGCACAGATCCGTCGCCGACGCGACCGCTCCGGCCTCGTCGCGGGCGGGGAACGGAGCCATAAGCAGCTCACCGCCGAGGGAGCGATAGGGCTCTCGCACGGAGTTGACGGCGTCGGTGACCCAGCCGGCCCTGGTTCGGTCTGAAGCCGCGGCCACCGCCTCGCGCACCGCATCGAGCCCGGGAGTGCGGAACGGGGCGCTCAGAGCCCGCGCGAGCAGCGCCTGGTCTATCTGGTGACCGTACTGCAGCGCTCCCATCAGCGCGTCGCGCTCGAGCGCGGCCTGTGCCGTCCTCGGGAGGCTGGCCAGCGTCACGGGGGCGAGTGCAGGCCCGGTGGATGCCGACTCGTGGTTCCCCTGCTCCGGGCGTGATGCTCCGGGCGAAGGCGCCGATGCGCTGCGCCCGGAGCGCCGTACCTCGTTGTGCACCTCGGTCGGGTCCATGCCCAATCGCCGCGCGAGCACCCGCTCGTATCCGGGACGCAGCAGCGGGTCCTTGATCTCCGCCACGATGGGCGCGGCGGCACGCAGAGCGCCGACCCGCCCCTCGACCGTCGAGAGATCGAAACCGGCCAGCCTCCGGTCGATCGCGAACTCGAACATCGGCACCTTGGCATCCATCAGGCTGCGCACCGCGGCATCCCCCCGTTGCAGGCGCAGATCGCAGGGGTCGAGCCCATCCGGGGCCACGGCCACGAAGGTCTGGGCCTTGAAGCGCTCGTCCTCCGTGAATGCGCGCAGCGCAGCCTTCTGCCCCGCCTCGTCGCCATCGAAGGTGAAGACGACTTCGCCGGAGGCGTTGTCATCGCCCATCACACGACGCAGCACCTTGATGTGGTCGGTGCCGAAGGCGGTGCCACAGGTCGCGATGGCCGTCGTGAGCCCTGCGAGGTGGCAGGCCATCACATCGGTGTAGCCCTCGACGACGACGACACGACGGGGATCGCCTCGCGCGATGTCCTTCTTGGCGAGGTCGAGGCCGTAGAGAACCTGCGCCTTCTTGTAGATCGGCGTCTCCGGGGTGTTGAGGTACTTCGGCCCTTTGTCGTCGTCGAAGAGACGGCGTGCGCCGAACCCGATGGTCTGCCCCGACACGTCGCGGATCGGCCAGACCAGCCGTCCGCGGAAGCGGTCGTAGACACCGCGCTGTCCCGTGGAGACGAGACCTGCCGTGCTGAGCTCTTCCCGGGTGAAGCCCTGAGCCGTGAGCGCCTTCAGCATCCCGTCCCAGCCGCGCGGCGCGAAACCGACGCCGAAATGAGCCGCTGCCCCCGCGTCGAAGCCACGTTCGCCCAGGAACCGCCGACCCGCCTCGGCGTCGGGCGAGAGCAGCTGAGCCCGGAAGAACTCCGCTGCCGCCGTGTTCGCGGCGTAGAGCCTCGCTCGCCCACTGGTCTCAGGAGCCGCTCCCCCGTCTTCATAGTGCAGCGTGTAGCCGATGCGTCCGGCCAGCCTCTCGACGGCCTCCGTGAAGCTGACGTGGTCGATCTCGCGCAGGAACGAGTACACGTCGCCCGACTCGCCGCAGCCGAAGCAGTGGTAGTAGCCGACCTGCGGCCGGACGTGGAAGCTGGGGCTCTTCTCGTCGTGGAACGGGCACAGGCCCTTGAGCGAACCGACGCCGGCGGACTTCAGAGCGACGCGCTCCCCGACGATGTCCGCGATGTTCGTACGCGCCTTGACCTCATCGACATCGGCCTGGCGGATACGCGGCATCAGCGCACCTCGGCAGCGGCCCGGCGCTCGGCGGGAGCGGCCGGGCGGGCGCCGGGGCGCGCGTGACGCGGAGTCCAGATGCCGACCTCGGCGGGGTCGATCTCTCCGACCAGGCGGTTGTGCCAGTCGATCGCACTCTGATCGGTCAGGCTCGCGATCTGGTCGACCACGACACGGGCGCGCTCGGCATCCGTCGTCGCCGCGACGAAGTCCGCAGCGAATGCCGGCTCGAGCACGTCGGCGCCCGCAGACCACAGCGCGTCTGTGGACCACAGGGCATCAGCCAGGCGCTTGAGCACCCGACGCTGCTCCTTGTACACGCCCTTGCGCGCGTCGATCGTGACGATCGCCTGCCCCATGATGCCCTTGAGGACCGCGATCTCGGTCTCGACCACCCGCGGCACGATGACGTGGGCGTTGTAGCGGACGAGCGCAGGCCCCGCATAGGCCTCACGGGTCGCGGCGACCGAGGCGCGGGCGAAACGGCCGATGAAGTCGCTGGTGAGGTTCTTCAGGCGGGCGAGATCCTGCCGCGAGCGGTTGAACGAGCCCAGCCACATCGGCAGCCCCTCGAGCCGGTAGAGCGCATCGGCCAGCTCGTCGCGCGTGAAGTCGTAGCCCACCCACTGCTGGATGCGATCGATCAGGGCCTCGTGCTCGCGCGCGTCCGAGAGCTGCGCGACGTCGACGTAGCCGTTGACGATCGCGTCCTCGAAGTCGTGCACCGAGTAGCCGATGTCGTCGGAGAGATCCATGATCTCGGCTTCGATGCACCGCAGCCGCCCCGGCGCGCCCTCGCGCATCCACCGGAACACCGGCTCGTCGTCGGGGTAGACGCCGAACTTGAGCCGGCCGCCGGGGTCGGGGACCGGGCTGTCGACGGTCCACGGGTACTTGCAGGTGGCGTCGAGGCTCGCCCGCGTGAGATTCAGGCCGACCGATCGGTCATCGTCGTCGAGCACCTTCGCCTCGAGGCGGGTGAGGATGCGCAGCGACTGGGCGTTGCCCTCGAAGCCGCCGATGTCCTCCGCCCACTCGTTGAGCGCCCGTTCGCCGTTGTGGCCGAACGGCGGGTGACCGAGGTCATGGCTGAGGCACGCGGTGTCGACGACATCCGCCGAGACCCCCAGCGCCGTGGCGAGCTCGCGTCCCACCTGCGCGACCTCGAGCGAGTGCGTGAGGCGGTTGCGGGCGAAGTCGGCGGTGCTCGCCGGGCTCAGCACCTGGGTCTTGGCCGCGAGGCGGCGAAGGGCCGCGGAGTGCAGCACGCGCGCGCGGTCGCGGGCGAAGTCATCGCGCTCGGATCGGTGAGTCTCGTCGAAGTAGCGCTCGGCATCGCGCGGGTCGTAGCCGTCGGTCCGCGGGGCCGCCGAAGGATCAGCCGCCACTGTTCTCGGTCTCCGCTCCGCGCATCATCTCCGACGTCGACTCGCCGATCTCGCGCGACTCCAGCCACTTGTCCGGCAGCGCCGTGCGCTTCGGGCGGCCGGCGCGGCCGCGCTGGCCCTCTGCGTCCGCCCCGGGGTACGGAGCGTCGCGATCGAGCTGGCCCAGCAGATCGTCGATGTGCTGCAGGCTGGACGCCATCGCGAGTCCGGTGCGGATGTCTCCGCCGACCGGATAGCCCTTGAAGTACCAGGCCACGTGCTTGCGCACATCGCGGCATCCGTGGTCCTCGTCGTCGAAGAACTCGACGAGCAGCTCCGCGTGACGACGGAACGCGTCCGCCACGAAGCCGAGCGTCGCGTCGACAGGCGTCGACTCCGCACCGAAGGCCGCGGCGAGGTCTCCGAACAGCCACGGGCGCCCGAGGCATCCGCGTCCGACGACGACGCCGTCGCAGTCGGTCTGCTCCATCATGCGCACGGCGTCGTCGGCCGACCAGATGTCGCCGTTGCCGAGCACCGGGATGCTGGTGACCGCCTGCTTGAGCTCGCCGATCGCATTCCAGTCGGCGTGGCCGGAGTAATACTCCCCGGCGGTGCGCGCGTGCAGGGCGACGGCCGCGGCGCCCGCGTCTTCCGCGGCGCGCCCTGCCTCGATGAAGGTGAGGTGGTCGTGATCGATGCCCTTGCGCATCTTGACGGTGAGGGGGATGTCGCCGGCGGCCTTCACCGCCTGGGTGACGATGTCGGCGAACAGACGGTTCTTCCACGGCAGCGCCGCACCCCCGCCTCGACGGGTGACCTTGGGCACGGGGCAGCCGAAGTTCAGGTCGATGTGGTCTGCATGGTCTTCGGCGACGATGATGCGCACGGCATCCGCGATCGTCGCAGGGTCCACGCCGTACAGCTGGATCGACCGGGGCGTCTCCGACTCGTGGTGGCGGATCAGGCGCATGGTGCTCTCGTTGCGCTCGACGAGCGCGCGCGAGGTGATCATCTCGCTCACGTACAGACCCGCGCCGTACTCGCGGCAGAGCCGCCGGAACGCGGTGTTGGTGATGCCCGCCATCGGCGCGAGCACGACGGGGACGTCGAGATCGATGGGTCCGATGCGGAGCGGGCGGGCGGGAGCGGTGGCGACAGTCATGACCCTTCCATTCTCCCAGACGCGGAGCCCGTGGCGCCCCATCGACCTAAGCTGTGGATATGACCGATTCCGCAGTGCGCAGCATCCCCTTCGTCGACGCTCAGGGAGCGGAGAAGACGCTCGATGATCTCGGTGCCGACGTGGTGCTCGTGGTCAACGTCGCGTCGAAGTGCGGCCTCACGCCGCAGTACGAGCAGCTCGAAGAGCTGCAGCGTCGCTTCGGCGACCGGGGCTTCAGCGTGGTCGGCTTCCCGTGCAACCAGTTCTTCGGTCAGGAGCCGGGTTCGGTCGAGGACATCCTCGAGTTCTGCTCGGTCACCTACGGCGTCACCTTCCCCATCAACGACAAGGTGAAGGTCAACGGCAGGAATGCCGCCGAGCTGTACAAGGCGCTCAAGGAGACGCCGGATGCCGGTGGCAAGGCCGGGCGCGTGGAGTGGAACTTCGAGAAGTTCCTCATCTCGCCCGACGGGTCGGTGCAGCGCTTCCGCCCGAAGCAGACGCCGGACGACCCTGCCATCGTCGGAGCCATCGAGGCGGCGCTGAGCCGTTAGACCGCCGCCGACTCCCTCTCCGACTCGCCGCGCTTCGACCACAGGTCGCGCAGCACGTTCTCGAACGCGGCCGGCGGCTGGGCACCCGAGATGCCGTACTGGCCGTCGATCACGAAGAACGGCACACCCTGGATGCCATACGCCCGGGCCTGAGCCTGGTCCTGGCGAACGGCGGACAGGTGGACGGACGATTCCAGCGCCTGGCGGGTCTCATCGGCATCCAATCCGACCTCGACCGCGAGGTCGACGAGATCGTCGATGCGTCCGACGTGCTTGCCCTCGGTGAAGTACGCCGACATGAGGCGCTCCTCCATCTCGTGCTGAAGATCGTTCGCCTTCGCGTGGTGCAGCAGCTCGTGCGCCTTCACGGTGTTCGTGTGCTGCAGCAGGTCGAACCGGTACTCGAGGCCGGCCTCCGCAGCGACGCCTGTGACGTGCGAGAGCATCTGCTCGACCTGAGCGCGCGGCATGCCCTTGTGCCCGGCGAGGAAGTCGACCTCGTCGCCGTGGAAGTCCACCGGGGTGTCGGGTGACAGCTCGAAGGAGTGGAACGTGATGTTGACCTGCGGGGCGTCGTCATCTCCCGCCACGGCATCCAGGCCCTTCTCGAGATTGCGCTTGCCGATGTAGCACCACGGGCAGGCGATGTCGGACCAGATGTCGATCGAGATGGGTTCAGTCACACTCTCATCCAACCGCATGCGCGCATGCCCTATTCCTCCGCCTGAAATACGATGCTCAGATGCTCTCTTCCGACGACCCGCTGCCGAGCCGCCCGGATCGCGTCCTGATCGCGGGAGTCACCGGCTCCGGCAAGACGACCCTCGCTCGCCGCGTGGGCGACGTCTGGGGACTGCGCCACGTCGAGATCGATGGTCTCTTCCATGGTCCTGACTGGACCCCGCGCCCGTCGTTCCTCGACGACGTGCGTGCGTTTGCCACAGAGGACCGCTGGGTCACCGAATGGCAGTACACGAGCAAGGGCACCGACGCGATCCTGGCGCCCCGCGCGCAGCTCGTGCTGTGGATCGACTACCCCTACCGCGTGGTGCGCACCCGGCTCGTCCGCCGGACCGTGTCACGTCATGTGCGGCGCACCGAGCTCTGGAACGGCAACACCGAGCGCGGACTCGCGAAGATGTTCAGCCGCGACCCCGAGGAGAACATCCTCCTCTGGCAGTCGAGGACGCTTCGCAAATGGAGGGAGCGGATGCCGGACGTCGAGACGCGCTTCCCTCACCTGACGATCGTGCGCCTGGGGCATCCGCGCGAGACCGAGCGCTGGCTGCGCGCTCAGGCCTGACCGGGCGAGTCCACCGCTCCGCCGAACCGGCGGTCGCGGGAGAGGTACACCCCGATGGCACGCCACAGCTCTTCGCGCGAGAAGTCCGGCCAGAGCGTGTCCAGGAAGACCATCTCGGCGTACGCCGACTCCCACAGCAGGAAGTTCGAGGTGCGCTGCTCGCCGGAGCTGCGCAGGAACAGGTCGACATCGGGCATGTCGGGGATGTAGAGGTTCCGGCGGATCATCTTCTCGGTGATCGCGTTGGGCTTGACCCGTCCCGCGGCGACATCTGCGGCGATCGCCCGCATCGCATCGACGAGTTCGACGCGGCCGCCGTAGTTGACGCACATGGTGAGGGTGAGCACGTCGTTGCCGCGAGTCAGCTGCTCGGCGTACTGCAGCTCCTTGATCACGCTGCCCCACAGACGCGGCTTGCGCCCGGCCCAGCGCACCCGCACACCCCACTCGTTGAGCTGATCGCGGCGGCGGTGCAGCACGTCGCGGTTGTACCCCATCAGGAACCGCACCTCTTCAGGCGAGCGCGCCCAGTTCTCGGTCGAGAATGCGTACACCGACAGGTGCTTCACGCCCGCCTGGATGGCGCCCGCCACGACGTCGAGCAGCACCTCCTCCCCTGCCTTGTGCCCTTCGATGCGGTTGAGCCCACGGCGATTCGCCCAGCGGCCGTTGCCGTCCATGACGATCGCGACGTGCTCGGGGACCTTGGGGAAGGCCGGGGGCTGGACTCCGGTCCAGTCCAGCGGACGGTACGCGATCGCATCCTTGTGCGTGTACGGCTTCGGGGTCACCGGGTTCCTTCCAGGTGGGCGAGCGAGCGGATGCCGCGCTCGAGATGCCATTGTGCGTAGGCGGCGACCAGACCGGATGCCGCCGCCGTCTCCACCGGCGACGCGCCGTCGATCACGTCCCACTCCCCCGCCATGAGCGATCTCAGCAGCGCGAGCGTGCGCTCGGCGATCTTCGGGCTGCCCGCGGGAGAGTCGGCTCTGCAGACCATCCCTCCCAGCTGTCCGACGAAGTTCGCGTGCGGACCCGGCGCCCCGCATCGGGCGCAGTCCCCGAGAGACGGCGCCCAGCCCGAGAGCGCCATGACGCGAAGAAGGTAGGAATCGAGGATGCTGCGCGCGGCATGCTCGCCGCGCGAGAGCGCGCGGAGCCCGCCGACCAGCAGCAGGTACTGCTCCGGTGTCGCCTCGGCATCGCTGAGCCGATCGGCCGTCTCGACCATGGCGTTCGCCGCGGTGAACCGATCGTAGTGGGCGGCGATGTCGGCACCGTAGGCGCCCAGCGACTCCGCCTGCTGCACGATGTCGAGGGAACGGCCCTGGTACAGCTGCACGTCCGCCACCATGAAGGGCTCGAGCCGCGATCCGAACTTCGACGAGGTACGCCGCACGCCCTTCGCGACCGCCCGCAGCTTGCCGTGCCGCCGCGAGAGCATGGTGACGATGCGATCCGCCTCACCGAGTTTGTGAGTGCGCAGGATCACCGCTTCATCTCGGTACGTCGGCACCCCTCGATTATCCTCCGTGCAGGAGAATAGAGGCGTGACCGAACCGCTCTTCACCGTTCCGCTCTGGGCTGATCTCCTCGGCGTCGGGCTCGGAGGCGTGCAGGGCGCGATGTTCGCCGCAGGCTTCCAGGGTCAGCGCCGCCTGGATTGGCTCGGAGTGGCGATCATCGGGATCATGATCGGCATGGGCGGCGGACTCATCCGCGACATCCTGCTCGGCCAGCCGCCCGCCACTCTGCACGACAACTGGTATCTTGTGACGGCGACCGGGGCATCGCTGTTCGGGATGCTGCTCGCCGGCCTGTTCGACCGCCTCAACAAGGTCATCGTGGTGCTCGATGCGGTCGTGATCGGCATGTTCGGCGCCTTCGGCACGAGCAAGGCGATCGCCTTCGGCATCCCGCCCGTCCCCGCCGTCTTCATCGGCGCATGCGCGGCCGTCGGCGGCGGCGTGCTGCGCGACATGCTGATGGGCCTGCCCACCGCGATCATGCACGTCGGCTCGCTCTACGCCGTCGCCGCGGGCGCGGGGTGCGCGTTCATCGTGATCGCCGTACAGGGTTTCGGCATGTCTGTCACGGTCGCCGCGATCATCGGCATCGTCGTGACCGCCGTGATCCGCATCCTGGCCGTGAGCTTCGACGTCTCGCTGCCCGAGCAGCGCCGACTCTACCGCCGCCGCGTCGCCGCCGAGACCGGGATGATCCCGATCATCAAGCCCTCGGCCGACTGAGCCTCTCGTCGATCGAGCGTTTCGACCGGACAGGCTCCCCCGGTCGTTGAGCGAGCGCAGCGAGACGAGACGCCTCGGCAGACCTTCCATGTCAGCCGACGCGTCTCGTCTCAGTCGCTGCGCTCCTTCGCTCAACGACCGAACAGCTCACCCCGGTCCTTCAGCGAGAGAAGCTCAACGCCCGGCGACCACCAGGTCCTGCTGACGCGTGCGGATCGAGCGGTTCACACCCGACACGATCGCCTTGAGCGACGCCGTCGAGATGTCGCCGTCGATGCCGACGCCCCACAGGCGCTGATCGCCGACCTGCAGCTCGACGTAGGCCGCGGCCTGCGCGTCGCCCCCGGCGCTCAGGGCGTGCTCGACGTAGTCGTAGACGGTGATGTCGAAGCCCTGCTCGCGCAGCACCTCGACGAACGCCGCGACCGGGCCGTTGCCCGAGCCCGTGACCGTGAGCTGCTGCTCGTCATCGCGCAGCACGACGTCGAGGATGACCTCTCCCGACATGTCGCTGCGCGTCTGCGTCGCCAGCAGCTCGAACCGCCCCCACTTGTGCTCGGCGGCATCCGCAGGCAGGTACTCGTCGGAGAAGATCGACCAGATCTGCTCGCTCGTGACCTCGCCGCCCTCGGCATCCGTCTTGGCCTGCACGACGCCGGAGAACTCGATCTGGAGCTTGCGGGGCAGGTCGATCGCGTGGTCCGCCTTCAGCAGGTACGCGACACCCCCCTTGCCCGACTGCGAGTTGACCCGAATGACGGCCTCGTACGAGCGACCCAGGTCCTTCGGGTCGATCGGCAGGTACGGAACCGCCCACTCGATCTCGTCGACCGTGACGCCCTTCGCCTCGGCTGTCGCGGCCATGGCCTCGAAGCCCTTCTTGATCGCGTCCTGGTGCGAACCGCTGAACGCGGTGAAGACGAGGTCGCCCGCCCACGGGCTGCGCTCGGGAACCGGCAGCTGGTTGCAGTACTCGACCGTGCGCTTGACCTGGTCGATGTCGCTGAAGTCGATCTGCGGGTCGATGCCCTGCGTGAACAGGTTGATGCCCAGCGCGACGAGGTCGACATTGCCGGTGCGCTCGCCGTTTCCGAACAGGCAGCCCTCGATGCGGTCGGCGCCGGCCATGTAGCCGAGCTCGGCCGCTGCGATCGCGGTGCCCCGGTCGTTGTGCGGATGCAGCGACAGGATCACGTTCTCGCGGTGCGCCAGATGACGGCTCATCCACTCGATCGAGTCTGCGTAGACGTTGGGCGTCGCCATCTCCACGGTCGCCGGCAGGTTGATGATGACCTTGCGGTCGGGCGTCGGCTCGAAGATCTCGATGACCTGGTTGCAGACGTCGACGGCGAACTCGAGCTCTGTGCCGGTGTAGCTCTCGGGCGAGTACTCGTAGTACACCTGCGTGTCGGGAATGGTCTTCTCGAACTTGCGGCACAGACGGGCGCCCTCGAGGGCGATGTCGATGATCCCCTGCTTGTCGGTGCGGAACACGACCTCGCGCTGCAGCACGCTCGTGGAGTTGTACAGATGCACGATCGCCTGCTTGGCGCCCGCGATGGACTCGTAGGTGCGCTCGATGAGGTGCTCTCGCGCCTGCGTCAGCACCTGGATCGTGACATCGTCTGGAATCAGGTTCTCTTCGATGAGCTGACGCACGAAGTCGAAGTCCGTCTGGCTCGCGGAGGGGAATCCGACCTCGATCTCCTTGTAGCCCATGCCCACGAGCAGCTCGAACATCACGCGCTTGCGCTCGGGGGACATCGGGTCGATGAGGGCCTGGTTGCCGTCGCGCAGGTCGACCGCGCACCAGCGAGGCGCCCGCGTGATGCGGGCGGCGGGCCAGGTGCGGTCGGGAAGGTCGACGGCGATCTGCTCGTGGTACGGCCGGTACTTGTGGATCGGCATCGACGAGGGGCGCTGAGTGTTCTTCATGATGGGGCTTCTTCTCTTCGTCAGGAATGTGTACGGGCCAACACAAGCGCCGCGACGAGGAAGGCCCTAGCTATCAGGACTCGTCGCGGCAGCTAAGAAGAAGCAGACCGCCGAAAGGCATGCCGCCATGGTAGCAGGTCGACACGCGTGAGACGATCGGGCCGGCCCGGACACTCGCAGGTATGAGCACACATCGCACGCGCGCCATGACCGCTGTCGCGGCCGTCGCCCTTCTCACGCTCACGGCCTGCGGCTCCGCGCCGGGCTCTTCGGCGCCGACCAGCGTGGCACTCACGACCGCACCCGCGCCCGAAGGCCGGGTCATCGCCACCGGGACCGTGATCGACGGCCCGGAAGGCGCCGAGCTGTGCCTCGGCGCGATCGCAGAGTCCTACCCACCGCAGTGCCAGGGCGTCCCGCTCGACGGCTGGTCCTGGCAGGGCGTCGACGGCAGCGAGACGAGCGGCGACACGACCTGGGGCGCATACGCCGTCTACGGCCTGTTCGACGGCGAGCGGCTCGAGGTGACCGACCCGCCGATCATGCTGGCACTGTACGATCCGGTCAGCCCTGAGGATCCCACCGGGGGACGCGAAGGTGCGACGACGGAGGCGGAGCTCACCCGCATCCAGGACGAGCTGGCATCACGCCTCCACGCCGAGGCCACGAGCATCTGGACCGAGCGCGGCTACGTTTGGGTCGGAGTCCCGTGGGACGACGGTACCCTGCAGGATGCCGTGGACTCCGCGTACGGCGAAGACGTCGTCATCGTGACGTCGATGCTCCGCGCCGCGGATTGACGTTCAGAACACGCAGCGGATGTTGGTGGCCGTGCTGTAGATGTTGGCCCATCCCCCGGCATAGGCCGTTGCGATCACGGTTGTCCCGTTGCGGGCCTGCGTGTACCCGGTCGCTCGCGCATGGGCGAGCGAGCGGGCACTGAACGTCGAGGGCACGGTGTGGATGCCGCAGGTTCCGAACGAGAGCATCGTGCCGCCGAGAGAGTAGCCGCTGAACAGGCAGATCCGGTCGCTCGGGCACGGGCCCACCGACGTCGCCGACAGAGAGCGCTGGGATGCAGTGGGCACCTCGAGCTCCATGTCCAGTCGCGGCCACACGGCGTGGTTGCCGTCGACCAGCACACCGCCAGGTACCTCCGTCATCATCCGCACGATGTCCGGCGCCACATCATCCTGCCCGTCTGCAGACGCGGCGACCGGCGATGCCGCGCCGATCACCAGCAGCATCCCGATCACGACCGCGATCAGCGACCGAGGTCGGATCATCTCACGGCCTCTTCAGGGACGTCGAACAGCCGGTAGCCGATGACCGCCCCGGCGGGCAGCAGGTCGTCTTCGACGACGTTCGTGCGCTCGAAGCCGACGATGCGGCCGGTCTCCGCCGAGAGCAGCACGACGTCGCTCGCCGCACCATCCGCCGAGGCCACCCGCATGCCGACGACGTCACGGCCGAGCCGGTCGACCGAGGAACCGAGCGCGGTCGCCCCATCGGTCTCGTCGAGGATCGACAGGATCTGCGACTCCTGCTCGTTCGTCAGGGTCCACTGCTCGAGAAGAGATGATGCAGCAAACAGCACGTCGAACGCGGTGGGCTCCGCAGGCATGCCGAACGCGACGAGGGCGCCCCTGATCTCCTCTTTCGTCGCACCCGGCGGGGCGGACACGGGTGTCGCGAACTCGCCCGCGGACATCTTCAGGTCCATCGACACCCGGCCGCTGCTCGTGACCTCCGCCGACACGTTGGCGGAGGCGTCTGCCGGGTCGTACGGCGTCCCGTCGACGACGAGGACACGCCCCGACTGATCGGCCTCCCATTGCAGAGTGACCAGCTGCGGGACGACCACGGCGGTGGCGTCGTCACCGTCGATGTTGAAGGACCACGTCGCCGAGCGCACGAACCTCGCGGGCTCCGCGGGGCCGGGTTCCGCCGCGAGAGCGGTCTGCGCATCGCTGATCGTCTCGGCGACAGAGGTCGCACCGGTGAAGTCGAGCGGCTGAGGAGAGCCGGCCACAGCCGCACCCGTCGGGACCATCACGTTGATCCCGATGACGGTGGCGGTCACGGCGGCCGCGAGGCCCGCGAGCGCGCCGACGATGCGATTGCGTCGCCGATGCGGGTGGGGATCGGTCGCCATGATCCGCTCGAGCATCGCCATCGCCTCGGCATCGGGCTTGGCGTCGATCGGCGTCCGGGCCGAAGAGGCCTCGATCAGCAGGCGATCGAGCTCCTCATCAGTGATCCTCGGCATCAGTTTGCCCCCTCCAGGCCCAGCCCCCGGCGCAGCTTCACGACCGCGCGACGATGAATGCGTTCCGCACAGGCACGGGAAACACCCATCGACCCGGCGATATCCCCCACCGCGAGTCCGTCCCAGTACGTGAGCATGATGATACGCCGCTCGCGGGCGCTGAGGCCAGAGAGAGCTCGCAGCACTTCTGCGTGCGTCGATGATGCATCGCCTTCTGCGTCTTCGTCTCCCACGCCGGCGCCGGTCACTGCGGCCCGCACCGCGTCGGTGACCGCAGGCCGGTCCGCCACACGATTCCATCTGCGTCGCAGAGATCGATCGGCGAACTTCAGGAGCTGCACCCGATCGAATGGCCGGGTCGGCTTCAGCCGGGCCCAGGCGCCGAGGAAGACCTCCGAGACGAGCTCGGTCACCTCTGCATCGTCGTCGACGACGCACTCGATGTGATGCCTGACCGCAGCCCAGTTCTCATCGAACACACGGGAGAAGACCTCGTTGCGCAGCGAGTCCGGGTCTTCGCTGCGACCGCTCATGACGGCGGCAACGGCGGCCGCGCCGCCTGGTAACCGTGACCGGCCATGTCAGAAGCCGAGTCGGCCGAGCTGCTTCGGGTCGCGCTGCCATTCCTTGGCGACCTTGACATGCAGCCCCAGGAAGATGCGGGTGCCGAGCAGTCCCTCGATCTCGCCTCGCGCCTTGGCCCCGACGTCGCGCAGACGAGAGCCCTTGCGGCCGATGATGATCGCCTTCTGGCTGTCGCGCTCCACCACGATCGAGGCGTGCACGTCTGTGAGGTCGCTGCCCTCGCGCGGCGCGATGTCGTCGACCACGACGGCGATGGAGTGCGGAAGCTCGTCGCGGACGCCGTCGAGGGCGGCTTCGCGGATGATCTCCGCGATGCGGTCCTCCTCGGTCTCGTCCGTCGTGATCCCCTCGGGATACAGGGCGGGGCCGGTCGGCATCAGGAGCAGGATCTCGTCGGACAGCACGTCGAGCTGATCGCGGGTGAGCGCGGAGAGCGGGATGACTGCGGCCCAGTCCTCGCGCAGCGAGTCCACCTCCATGAGCCGTTCGGTGATGTCGTCGCGGCTCGCGGCATCCGTCTTCGTCACGATCGCGATCTTCTTCGCGCGCGGGTAGCCGTCGAGCGAGGCCGCGATCCGCCGATCACCGGGGCCGACCTTCTCGGTCGCCGGCACGCAGAAGCCGATCACATCGACGTCGCCGAGCACCTGCTCGACGAGATCGTTGAGTCGCTCGCCGAGCAGGGTGCGGGGCTTGTGGATGCCGGGGGTGTCGACGATCACGAGCTGACCGTCCGGCCGATTCACGATGCCGCGAATCGCACGCCGCGTGGTCTGAGGCTTGTCGCTGATGATCGCGATCTTCTCGCCGACCAGTGCATTCGTCAGGGTGGACTTGCCCACGTTGGGGCGTCCGACGAAGGTCACGAAGCCGCTCCTGGCCTGCTCAGTCATCGTCTGCTTCTCCTTCATCGGGCACTCCCGGCGCCCTCTCAACGAACACGGTCGCGATTCCGCGTCCGCGCCCTCTCGACGCCCCGCCGGTGAGCAGGAGCCCGTCGACGATCGTCGTGGCTCCCGGCTGCGGGACCTGCCCGAGCGCTTTGCCCAGCAGGCCTCCGATCGAGTCGACATCCTCGTCCTCGAGCTCGAGCCCGAACAGATCGCCGACGTCTTCGAGCGGGAGGCGCGCGCTGACGCGATACCTGCCCTCGCCGAGGTCGACGACTTCGGCCGACACCTGATCGTACTCGTCCGAGATCTCCCCGACGAGCTCCTCGATCAGATCCTCCAGCGTGACGAGGCCCGAGATCCCGCCGTGCTCATCGATCACGAGGCACACGTGCACGGCGTCGCGCTTCATCTGCTGCAGCAGGGTCTCCGCGCGCATCGACTCGGGCACGAACGTCGCCGGCCGCGAGATCGGACGGATCGACGCGGTGCGCCAGGCGCTCTCGTCGCGGAAGGCGAACTGCACGAGATCCTTCAGATAGAGCACGCCGACGACGTCGTCGGCCTCATCGTCGACCACCGGCATCCGCGAGACGCCGCGGTGCAGGAACAGCGCCATCGCCTCGCTCGTCGTGGCGGTGGCGTCGACGGCGACCATCTCGGTCCGCGGCACCATCACGGCGCGCACGAACTGGTCGGTGAAGTCGAACACCGAGTGGATGAGGTCGCGGTCGTCCTCCTCGATGAGGTCGTTCGAGGCCGCTTCGTCGACCATGCTCAGCAGCTGCTCCTCCGAGCTGAAGGTGCTGCGGCCGGCTCCGGGAGTCACCCGGTTGCCGAGCACGACCAGACCCTGCGCGAGGGGGCCGAGGATGATCCGCACCCCGCGCACGACGGGCGCGCATGCGCGCAGCATCCGATCGGCGTGGTGGCGACCGAACGTGCGCGGACTCGCCCCGACCAGCACGAAGGTGATGCCCGTCATCAGGACGGCAGCGGCGAGCATGGCCCACCAGATGTTGTCGAACAGGCTCGAGAAGGCGACGGTGACCAGTACGGCGGCCGTCGTCTCGGACAGCACGCGGATGAAGGCGACCGCGTTGACGTGCGCGTCGGGGTCTGCGGCGATACGAGCGAGCTGCTGCGCGTTGCGCCCCTCGGTTCCCATCTCCTCGAGGTCGGTGCGCGACCTCACGCCGAACGCGGCGTCGATCGCCGCCATCAGGCCGCCGAAGGCGACCAGCAGCACCGCGCCGACCAGGAGGAAGGCGACCGTCATCGTCGGCGTTCAGCCGCCGCGAAGCCCTGGATGAGCTCCTTCTGCAGGCCGAACATCTCACGCTCCTCGTCGGGCTCGGCATGATCGAAGCCGAGCAGATGCAGCAGTCCGTGGGTCGTGAGCAGGATCAGCTCGTCCATGAGGGTGTGACCCGCGGCCTGCGCCTGCGTCTCGGCGACCTGCGGGCACAGCACGATGTCTCCGAGCAGGCCGGGGGCGGTCGGCCGGTCCTCGGTGCCGGGGCGCAGCTCGTCCATCGGGAAGCTGAGCACGTCCGTCGGGCCCGGCTCGTCCATCCACTGCACGTGCAGAGCCTCCATCGCGCCCTCGTCGACGAGCACGATCGCCACCTCGGCGTCCGGGCTGACATGCAGCTGCGCCAGGTTGAAGTCGGTGAGTCGCTGCAGCACGGTCTCGTCGACGTCGATCGCCGACTCGTTGTTGATCTCGATCATGCCTGTGCTCGTTTCATCAGGAGAGGCCTCGTTTCGGCATCCGGTCTCTGGGTCCGGGGCGCTGTGCGCCCCGCCGCTCGGCGCGGTTCGCCAACTCCGCCGCCTGCTCG
Organism: Microbacterium hydrocarbonoxydans; assembly: GCF_000956475.1. Lineage (GTDB taxonomy): Bacteria > Actinomycetota > Actinomycetes > Actinomycetales > Microbacteriaceae > Microbacterium > Microbacterium hydrocarbonoxydans_A. The sequence continues at coordinate 248,532 of NZ_JYJB01000010.1, read as the reverse complement.
CGCTCGAACCGCTGCGCCGTGCGCTTCTCGTCGTACTCGCTGTACGCGTCGACGATGCGTCCGACCAGCGAGTGCCGCACGACGTCCTCGCTCGTCAGGCGCGAGAAGTGGATGTCGTCGATGTCGCTGAGCACGCGCGTCACCAGGCGCAGGCCCGACGATCCCTGCGGCAGGTCGACCTGCGTGATGTCGCCGGTGACGACCATCTTCGTGCCGAACCCGAGACGCGTGAGGAACATCTTCATCTGCTCCGGCGTGGTGTTCTGCGCTTCGTCGAGCACCACGAACGAATCGTTGAGGGTGCGGCCGCGCATGTAGGCGAGCGGGGCGACCTCGATCGTGCCCGTGGCCATCAGACGGGGCACGATCTCCGGGTCCATCATCTCGTTGAGAGCGTCGTAGAGCGGCCGCAGGTACGGGTCGATCTTGTCGGTCAGCGTGCCGGGGAGGAACCCGAGCCGCTCCCCCGCCTCGACGGCGGGACGCGTGAGGATGATGCGCGTGACCTCTTTGCGCTGCAGGGCCTGTACGGCCTTCGCCATCGCGAGATAGGTCTTGCCGGTGCCGGCGGGGCCGATGCCGAAGACGATCGTGTTCTCCTCGATCGCGTCGACGTACTCCTTCTGGCCGAGGGTCTTGGGCCGGATCACCTTGCCGCGGGTGGAGAGGATCGCCTCGCCGAGCACCTCGCTCGGGCGGGGGCCGCCGTCGCGGCGCAGCATCTGGGCGGAGCTCGAGACGTCGCTCGGCGCCAGATCGTGCCCGTTCCTCGTCATGGTGAGAAGCTCGTCGACCAGCCGCTTCGCGGCAGCCACGGCATCCGCCTCGCCGGTCAGCGTGATCTCGTTGCCCCGCACGAGGACCTGCACATCGGGGTGCTCCTTCTCGAGCATCCGCAGCAGCCGGTCCTGCGGGCCGAGCAGCTGGACCATGGCCACGCCGTCGGCGTAGATCCGTTCGGTGGTGTCGTCAGAAGCCAACGAGCTTGTTCTCCTCGAAGTTGCCGAGCACATGGGCGTGCACGTGGAAGACGGACTGGGCGGCGCTCGCGCCGTTGTTGAAGATCAGGCGGTACTCGCCGTTCGCGTGCTCGTCTGCGAGCCGCTTGGCGACCTCGACGATCTCGGCGAGCAGGCCGGGGTCACCGGCCGCGAGCTCGGTCACGTCGCGGTACTGCTCGGTCTTAGGGATGACCAGGACGTGCAGGGGCGCCTGCGGGTTGATGTCGCGAATCGCGAAGATCCGCTCGGTCTCCAGGAGGATCTCTCCCGGGATGTCGCCGGTGAGGATGCGCGTGAAGATCGAAGGCTCGGCCATGCGTCTCAGTCTAGTGAGGGCGCGTCACCAGCGGCCGAGCGCCGCCGAGAGCACGGCGATCGCCGCGGGACCCGCGGTCGACGTGCGCAGCACGGTGTCTCCCAGGAGCATGCGCTCGGCACCGGCATTCTCGAGTCGCTCGAGCTCGTCCGGAGAGATCCCGCCCTCAGGGCCCACCACCAGGACGATGTCGCGACCGTCCGGCTCCAGGGAGGACAGCCTGGTGGATGCCGTGGGGTCGAGCAGCAGCATCCGCTGATCCGCTGCGCGCTCGGCCAGCTGCGCGGTCGATACGGGCGGAGCCACCTCAGGGACCCACGTCCGGTGCGCCTGCTTCGCGGCCTCGCGCACGATCGTCGCCCAGCGCTCACGACCCTTGACCGCCTTGGCGCCCTCCCAGCGCGACACGCTGCGGCTCGCCTGCCACGGCACGATCTCGTCCACGCCGAGTTCGCACGCCGCCTGCACGGCGAGCTCATCGCGATCGCCCTTGGCGAGCGCCTGGATGAGCACGACCCGCGGCGTCGGGGCCTCGTGCACGACCCGCTCCAGGATGCGCACGTCCACGCGCGCCGGGGTCACCTCCTCTGCGACGCCGGTGAGCCACACTCCGCGACCGTCGCCGACGGTCACGGCCTCGCCGACGCGCAGGCGCCGCACCACGGCCGCGTGCTTGGCCTCGGCGCCTGTCAGCGACACGACGCCGCCTTCGACGGCATCCGTCGCGGATTCGACCAGGAAGTGCAGAGCCATGATCAGTGCGAGCGGAAGCGGTCGCGCAGCTTGGAGAACAGCCCCTGCTGGAACTGGGCCAGCTGAGGAGCCGGGGCCTTCGCCTTCTTCGCGAAGTCCTCGATGAGCTTGCGCTGCGCCGAATCGAGCCTGGTCGGCGTGACGACCTGCACGCCGACGCGCAGATCGCCGCGCTGGCTGCCGCGCAGAGGCGTGATCCCCCTGCCCTTGATGGTGAGCACGTCTCCCGATTGCACGCCGGAGCGGATCTCGAGGTCGACCTCGCCGTCGAGACCCTGGATGGTGGTCTCGGTGCCGAGGATCGCGTCGGTCATCGACACCTCGAGGGTCGCGAGCAGGTCGTCGCCGTCGCGGCTGAACGCGGGGTGCGGCTCGACCGTGACCTCGACGTAGAGATCGCCGTTGGGGCCGCCCGCCTTGCCGACCTCGCCGGATCCTGGCAGCTGCAGACGCAGACCGGTCTCGACACCCGCGGGGATGTCGAGAGACACGGTGCGACGCGAGCGAACCCGCCCCTGGCCCGCGCACGTTCCGCACGGGTACGGGATGGTGGTGCCGTAGCCCTCGCAGGTGCCGCAGGGCTGGGAGGTGACGACGTTGCCCAGGAGGCTCCGCACCTGGCGCTGGACGTGACCGGAGCCTCCGCAGATGTCGCACGTGACGGGCGAGGTGCCCTCCTGGCAGCACGATCCCTGACAGGTCTCGCACAGCACGGCGGTGTCGACCTCGATGTCCCGGTGGGCGCCGAACACGACGTCGCCGAGTTCGAGCGTCACGCGCACGAGCGCGTCCTGGCCGCGTTCGCGACGCGATCTCGGCCGAGCACGGCCTCCCTGAGACGCTCCGAAGAACGTCTCGAAGATGTCGCCGAACCCGCCGAAACCGCCGAAGTTGCCCTGTGCGCCGTCGCCGCCGCCCATGTCGTAGCGGCGCCGCGAATCCTCGTCGCTGAGCACGTCGTAGGCGTGCGTCACGAGCTTGAACTGCTCGGCGGCATCGTCCCCGGGGTTCACGTCCGGGTGCAGCTGGCGGGCGAGCCGCCGATAGGCCTTCTTGATCTCGTCGAGGGAAGCGTCCCGGGACACCCCGAGAACCTCATAGTGGTCAGCCACGATCGCCTTTCTGCGTGTGTCTTCGTGCGCGCCGCGTCAGCGGCTCGCCTCGTCTTCGTCGAGCATCCGCGACAGGTAGCGGGCCACAGCCCGCGCCGCCGCGAGATTGCTCGGGTAGTCCATGCGCGTAGGCCCCATCACGCCGACCCGCGCGGTGCCGCCGGGGGCCGCGTAGTCGCTCGCGACGATGGAGGCCTCTCCGAGCCCGAAGGGTGCGTTCTCGGTGCCGATGCTCGCCGACAGCCCGTGCGCGTCGGCTTCCATCTCGCTCATCAGCCGCAGCAGCGTCACCTGCTCCTCGATCGCCTCGAGCAGGGGGTGGATGCTGCCCCGGAAGTCCTGGCCGCGACGCGCCAGCGTCGCCGCACCCGCCATGACCAGGCGCTCCTGCCGGAACTCGCCCAGCTCGTCGATCACGACGCTCGACAGCGTGCGCAGCACGGCATCCGTCGTCCCGCCGTCGTCGAGGAGTGACTGGAGGCGCTCGGCGGCCTCGCTCACGGCCTGCCCCGTGATGAGCGCCGACAGCCGAGCCCGCAGCACGGCGAGATCGGTCTCGTCGACCATCTCGGGAAGTGCCGTCACCCGCTGCGACACGCCACCAGCATCCGTCACCAGGACGATCAGCATGCGGTTCGGAGCCAGGAGAACGAGTTCGATGTGCGTCACGTGGGCGCGGGCGAAGGACGGGTACTGCGCGAGCGCCACCTGGCCGGTGAGCTGCGTCAGCACCCGCACGGTGCGCGCCATCAGGTCGTCGAGGTCGGCCGGGTCGGTGAGGAACGACTCGATGGCCGTGCGCTGCGCCACGGTCAGCGGGCGCAGCTGAGCGAGGTGGTTGACGAACACGCGGTAGCCCTTGTCTGTGGGCACGCGGCCGGACGACGTGTGCGGTGCGGTGATGAGCTCCTCGTCCTCGAGCTGCGCCATGTCGTTGCGGATCGTGGCGGCCGACACTCCGAACGCGTACCGGTCCACGATCGATCGGCTTCCGACGGGTTCGTGCGTCTCTACGTAGTCCTGCACGATCGCGCGCAGCACCTGAAGGCCTCGCTCGGTGACCATCGCATCCTCCCGTCTGGCACTCCGACACCTAGAGTGCCAATCCTAACGCGTGCGTCTGGAAAGCAGCTCATGAGCGGACCCGCGACGGCGACCGGGTGCGCCTTCAGTCGGTCAGTGCACGCACCACGGCATCCGCGAGCAGCCGGCCGCGCAGGGTCAGGCGCACTCGTCCACCGAGAGCGGATGCCGGATCGACCAGGCCATCGGCGATCAGGCCGGCGACCCGCGAGCGGTTGCCCGCGGGCAGGTCTTCGACCGCGATGCCCTCGGCGAGTCGGCTCAGCAGGAGCACGCGCTCCAGCATCCGCGCCTCCTCACCCGGGCGCTCGGTACCGGCGGCGGGCGACTCGGAGGTGGCGAGGCGCTGCGCGTAAGCGGCGGGGTGCTTGACGTTCCACCAGCGCAGACCCGCGACGTGGCTGTGAGCACCGGGCCCGAAGCCCCACCAGTCGCTGCCGCGCCAGTACGCCAGATTGTGCCGCGAGCGATTGTCCTGCCGGCTCCCTGAGCCGGCCGATGAGCGCGCCCAGTTGCTGACCTCGTACCATTCGAACCCGGCCGCGGCGAGACGCGAATCGGCGAGCTCGTACATGTCCGCCTGCAGATCGTCGTCGGGGGTCGGCACTTCGCCGCGGCGGATCTGCCGCGCGAGCTTCGTGCCGTCCTCGATGATCAGCGCGTACGCGGAGATGTGGTCGGAGTCGAGTTCGAGAGCCGCGTCCAGCGACCGCTCCCAGTCCCCGAGCGACTCCCCCGGAGCGCCGTAGATGAGATCGACGCTCACCGCGAGACCGGCGTCCTTGGCCGCGGCGACGGCGGTCTGCACGTTCTCGGGGCGATGAGTGCGATCGAGCGCGGAGAGCACGTGAGGCACGGCCGACTGCATCCCGATCGAGAGTCGCGTGACACCGGCGTCCGCCAGCGTTCGCACGACACCCGGAGTCACCGTGTCGGGGTTGGCTTCCACCGTCACCTCGGCGCCCTCGGCGAGACCGAAGGCGGATGCTGCGGCGTCGAGCATCCTGGCCAGGTCGCCCGCGGGCAGCAGGGTCGGCGTCCCGCCGCCGAAGAAGACGGTATCCATCGGGCGAAGCGCGCCCGCCTCACCGAGCGCCCGCTCGGCGATCGCGATCTCGGAGATCAGCGTCGTGGCGTAGTCCTCCTGCTTCGCTCCTCGCAGCTCACCCGAGGTGTACGTGTTGAAGTCGCAATAGCCGCAGCGCACGCGGCAGAACGGCACGTGCAGGTATGCGGAGAACGGCACGGCCGGGTCGATCGGGAGGTCGGCCGGGAGTCTGCCGTCGACAGGGGCGGGGTCGCCGAGAGGAAGAGGACCCGCCATCACACGGGGGTCGCGTACAGGGGCGAGATCGCGCGCAGATAGCGGGCGAACAGCTCCTTGCGGCGACGCTTCACAAGGGTCGGCAGCAGCCGGTACAGCAGGGAGTTCGGGGCGTCGAACGCCCGCACGGTGAACCACACCTCGTCGTTGTCCTCGCGCCAGTCGATGTCGAACGACTCCTCGCCGCTGACGACCGACCCGCCGACCGTGCCGAGCACGAAGCCGATCCGGCGCTTCTCCTCGGTGACCGAGATCACGCGGAGCTCGGCGTCCGCCCGCATGCCGGCGACATGACCGTGCAGCTTGAGCGTCATGCCGGGCCCGACGAAGGGCGTGCCTTCTGCGTCGAAGCGCTGCTCGACGTCGCGCCGGCTCGGGGCGATCGGGTTGCCCTCCGCGTCGAAGCTCACGCCGGCATACGCAGGACCGGATGCCGGCCGCACATCTTCGATGCTGAGGCCTGCCGCACGCTGAGCGGTCCAGGTGAGCAGCGACTCGCCGGCGGACTGGAAGCGCTCCGCCCCGCTGCCGATGCGCCACGACTGCTCAGCAGGGATGCTGCGCTCCGGCGGATACTGCATCAGATCAGGGGCATGAGTCGCACCCACGGCCGCATAGTCCACCGTGTCGTCTCGGAAAGTCCCGCGCCGCATGATCTCCACCCTACTTCGGCTCAGCTGAGTGATCACCCCTACGCGCCGTGCGACGACACATCGGCCCCTGGGCGCCTGCGCCCGCCCGACCGTGTCGACCCGGACGCTTCGACGGGCTCAGCGATCCTCCGTCGCGGCCGTCGCCCGACGGATCTCGTCCTCGACGATGCGGATGTACGAACCGAACACCCGATGCTGCAGCATCCGGAGCACGGGCGTCAGGAGACGCCACTTCCAGGTGGCTGGGCGCGAGACCGAGCGGGCGGTGAAGACGCCATCGTCGCCGAGCACGAGGGATTCCTCGCCGTAGATCGGATGGCCGGGACGGGTCTCATAGCCGAAGCCGCTCGCCTCCGCCCACACCACGCGCACGGGCTCGGCGAAGCGGATGCCGAGGAGCCGCTTCGCGAGAGTGCCCTCCACGCCGGGCGAAGGGCGCTCGCCCGGAACCTCGAAGCCGGCGCGCCGTTTGAACTCCCACGAGCTCACCAGCGCCGCGACCGCCGGGCGCGCCGCGGGCGGTACTGCGACAGAGCGCTCGGATCCGCGCAGCCCCGAGGGCACGACGTCCAGCGGATGACGTGTCATCCCCCGTTCGTACGCGGGGCGCGGCATCGCTACTTCTTGTCCTTGCCCTCGACATCGCCCGAGAGCGCGGCGATGAACGCCTCCTGGGGCACCTCGACGCGGCCGACCATCTTCATGCGCTTCTTGCCCTCTTTCTGCTTCTCGAGGAGCTTGCGCTTTCGGGTGATGTCACCGCCGTAGCACTTCGCGAGCACGTCCTTGCGGATCGCGCGGATCGTCTCGCGGGCGATGATGCGCGCGCCGATCGCCGCCTGGATGGGCACCTCGAACTGCTGGCGAGGGATGAGCTTTCGCAGCCGCTCGGCCATCATGGTGCCGTAGGCGTAGGCCTTGTCACGGTGCACGATCGAGCTGAAGGCGTCGACCTTCTCGCCCTGCAGCAGGATGTCGACCTTGACCAGGTCGGCCTCCTGCGAACCTGAGGGCTCGTAGTCGAGCGACGCGTAGCCCTGCGTCTTCGACTTCAGCTGGTCGAAGAAGTCGAACACGATCTCGCCGAGGGGCATGTTGTATCGCAGCTCGACGCGCTCCTCGGAGAAGTACTCCATGCCCAGGAGGGTGCCTCGGCGCGACTGGCACAGCTCCATCACGGTGCCGACGTAGTCCTTCGGCAGCAGGATCGCGGTCTTCACCATGGGCTCCGAGACCGAGCCGATGCGCCCGTCCGGGTACTCGCTCGGGTTCGTGACGGTGACGGTCTCGCCCGTGTCGCTCGTGAGCACCTCGTAGATCACGCTCGGGGCGGTCGTGATGAGGTCGAGGCCGAACTCGCGCGACAGGCGTTCGGTGATGATCTCGAGGTGCAGCAGCCCCAGGAACCCGCAGCGGAAGCCGAAGCCCAGCGCCACCGAGGTCTCCGGCTCGTACTGCAGCGAGGCGTCCGAGAGCTTGAGCTTGTCGAGCGCTTCGCGCAGCTCGGCATAGTCGCTGCCGTCGATCGGGTAGATGCCCGAGAAGACCATCGGCTTGGGATCGGTGTACCCAGGGAGGGCGGCGGATGCGGGCTTGCGGGCGGCGGTGACCGTGTCGCCCACCTTCGACAGGCGCACGTCCTTCACGCCCGTGATGAGGTAGCCCACCTCTCCGACGCCGAGCCCCTTGCTCGGGATCGGCTCCGGGCTCGACACACCGATCTCGATGAGCTCGTGAGTCGCACCCGTCGACATCATCTGGATGCGCTCGCGCGGCGACAGCGAGCCGTCGATCATACGCACATACGTGACGACGCCGCGGTAGGCGTCGTAGACCGAGTCGAAGATCATGGCGCGCGCCGGAGCATCCACATCGCCCTTCGGCGCCGGGATCTCCTGCACCAGGCGGTCGAGGAGCGCCTCGACGCCGACGCCGGTCTTTCCCGACACGCGCAGCACATCCTCGGGCTTGCCGCCGATGAGCGAGGCGAGCTCCTTCGCGTACTTCTCGGGGTCTGCGGCCGGCAGATCGATCTTGTTCAGCACGGGGATGATGTGCAGATCGTTCTCGAGGGCGAGGTAGAGGTTCGCGAGGGTCTGGGCCTCGATCCCCTGTGCCGCGTCGACGAGGAGGATGGCGCCCTCGCACGCGGCGAGGGACCGCGAGACCTCATATGTGAAGTCGACGTGCCCGGGGGTGTCGATCATGTTGAGTGCGAAGGTCTCGCCGTCGATCTCCCACGGCATCCGCACCGCCTGGCTCTTGATCGTGATGCCGCGCTCCCGCTCGATGTCCATGCGATCCAGGTACTGAGCGCGCATGTCGCGGTCCGCGACCACCCCCGTGATCTGGAGCATGCGGTCGGCGAGGGTCGACTTGCCGTGATCGATGTGAGCGATGATGCAGAAGTTGCGGATCTGTTCAGCGGGCGTCGCGGCAGGCTGAAGAGGTGTGAGGGCGCGTGGTGACATGTCCCCTCGATTCTACGGTGAGGGCAGAGCAATGCTCACTCCGCCCGAAACCGGTGATAGTCTCGCGAAGTTGCCCGGGTGCAGTGCATGACACCGAATCCCGCGGGCGATAGGACTCCGTCACAGACAGCGTGTTGGCGTCATGTCGCGCAGAACGGCCGTTGGTGATTGAATGACTACCCGGCTCAGCGTTGCGTCGGCAGATCCTGGCGAGCGTCTGTAGAAGAGAAAGAATCACACCCTTGATCAAGTATCTCGCGCGCCGAGCTCTCGGCTGGCTGCTCATGATCGTGGTCGCGACGAATCTCACGTACTTCCTGGCGTGGAATTTCCTCGATCCGCGCAGCAACTACGTGGGTCGACGCCCGCCGCTGACCGAAGAGCAGATCGTCAACACCCTCAAGCCGCGCAACCTCAGCGACACGGTCCCGCTCATCGAGCGGTGGTGGACCTGGCTCACGAACATCGTGCTGCACTGGGACTGGGGCGTCAGCCCGACCGGCGGCTCCGTGAACGAGCAGATCGCCTACCGCATGTGGGTCAGCGCCGAGCTCGTCCTCGGTGCGACGATCCTCACGACCGTGCTCGGCATCGCGCTCGGCGTGTACACGGCGTCGCGCCAGTACAAGCTCGCCGACCGCATCGGCCAGGCCACGAGCATCATCACCATGAACATCCCGATCGTGGTCGCCGCCTTCGGCATCGTGCTGCTCGCCATCGGACTCAACAACGCCACCGGCGTGCGCATCTTCTTCGTCACCGGCAACGCCAGCCGAGACGTCGAGGGCTTCTTCCCTGTGCTGATAGACGTGTTGCAGCATCTCACGCTGCCGACGATCGCCCTCGTGCTCATCGGCTACGCCGGCATCCACTTCCTGCAGCGGTCCCTGCTGCTCGACAACATCAGCGCCGACTACGTCCGCACCGCTCGTGCGAAGGGCCTCACCAAGCAGGAGGCGATCCGCAAGCACGCGCTGCGCACCTCGCTGATCCCCGTCGCGACCCAGGTCGCGTTCACGATCCCCGCCGTCTTCACCGGCGCCGTCCTCACCGAGACGATCTTCGCCTGGAACGGCATGGGCAAGTACTTCATCGAGACCATCACGAAGAACGACATCCACGGCACGGTCGCGATCGCGGCGTTCGGCGCCGTGCTCACGGCGATCGGTGCGGTTCTCGCCGACATCGCCGTCGTCGTGCTCGACCCGCGCGTGAGAGTGAGCTGACATGACCACCGACATGATCGACCCCACTGTCCACCCGTCGGACGCGCCAGCCGTCACGCCCAAGGTCGCGACCAAGCGGCTGTCGAAGTGGACCCTGTACTCCCGTCGATTCGCCCGGAACAAGGGCGCGATGGCCGGCATGGGCATCTTCGTCCTTCTCGTGCTGTTCGCGATCATCGGGCCTCTGATCGCCCGTTACGACCACACGGCCCTCGACTTCCTGAACCTCAATGTCGGTCCCTCGGCCGAGCACTGGTTCGGAACGAACAGCGCCGGCAACGACCTGTTCGCCCAGGTTGCGGTCGGACTCCAGCGCTCGCTCATGATCGCCGTGACCGTGTCGGTCGGCACCACCATCGTGTCGGCGCTGGTCGGCACGGCTGCCGCCTACTTCGGCGGATGGACCGAGCGGATCGCCCTGCTGATCATCCACTTCATGATGGTGATCCCGAGCTTCCTCATCCTCGCGATGATCTCGAACAAGGCGGGCGGCGACTGGCGGGTCATCTCGCTGATCATGATCTTCGTGATCGGCTGGTACTTCCCCGCCCGCGTGATCTGGACCATGGCGCTCTCGCTGCGTGAGCGCGAGTACGTCAGCGCCGCCCGCTACATGGGCGTCAGCGGAATGCGGATCGTGCTGCGGCACCTGCTGCCGAACATCGGCTCGCTCCTGGTCATCAACTTCACGCTCGGCGTGGTCAACGCCGTCGTCACCGAGACCGGCCTGTCGTTCCTCGGGTTCGGCGTCAAGATCCCCGACGTGTCGCTCGGCGCGCTGATCGGGTCCGGCTCGGGCTCGCTCGTGACCGCTCCCTGGCTGTTCTACTTCCCGGCAGCCGCCCTCGTCATGCTCACGGTGTCGATGGCGCTCATCGCCGACGGCCTGCGTGACGCCCTCGATCCCACATCCGCAGCGGGAGGCCGCGCATGAGCACCGTACTCTCCGTCCGTGATCTCAAGGTCAGCTTCGCGTCAGAAGCCGGCCGCGTCGACGCCGTCCGAGGCGTCTCCTTCGACCTCGAGGCCGGCAAGACCCTCGGCATCGTCGGCGAGTCGGGCTCCGGCAAGTCCGTCACCTCGCTCGCCATCATGGGCCTGCTCGACGAGAACGCCCGGGTCACCGGGTCGATCGTCTACGACGGCCAGGAGCTTCTCGGAAAGAGCGACAAGCAGCTGTCGATGATCCGCGGCAACGGCATGTCGATGGTCTTCCAGGATCCGCTGACCTCGCTCACCCCGGTCTTCACGATCGGGGACCAGCTGATCGAAGCGCTCACGGTGCACCGCAACCTCTCCAAGAAGGATGCGTGGGATCGCTCGGTCGAGCTGCTCAAGCTCGTCGGCATCACCGAGCCCGAACGGCGCATGAAGTCGTTCCCGCACGAGTTCTCCGGTGGCATGCGACAGCGCGTCGTGATCGCGATCGCGATGGCGAACAATCCGAAGCTCATCATCTGCGACGAGCCGACGACCGCCCTCGACGTCACGATCCAGGCGCAGATCCTCGACCTGATCGAGAAGGCCCAGGACGAGACCGGCGCCGCCGTGATCATGATCACGCACGACATGGGCGTGGTCGCCCGCACGGCGGACGACGTCATGGTCATGTACGCGGGCAAGCCCGTCGAGCACGCACCCGCGCGCGAGCTCTTCCACCGCACGCGGATGCCGTACTCGATCGGCCTGCTCGGGGCCATCCCCCGGGTCGACAAGGCCGAGAAGGAGCCGCTCACCCCGATCAAGGGCAACCCGCCCCTGCTGATCAACCTGCCCGACGCGTGCCCGTTCGCCGACCGCTGCCCGATCGTGAAGGACGCGTGCCGCGCGCACGAGCCCGAGCTCCTGCCGGTCTCGACCGGCACCGGCGAGCCTCATCTGGCGGCGTGCATCCGCGCCGAGGAGATCGACGACGACGGCCAGCTGGGCGGTCTGCCGATCTACCCCGTCCGCGAGGTGCCCGAGAGCGCCCTGACCCGGACGCCTCGTGAAGAGCGCCCGGTGACCCTCGAGGTGAAGAACCTCACCAAGACCTTCCCGCTTCTCAAGGGCGCGTTCCTCAAGCGCAAGGTCGGCGAGGTGCAGGCCATCAAGGGCATCAGCTTCGACGTCCGCGAGGGCGAGACGATGGCGATCGTCGGCGAGTCCGGATCAGGGAAGACCACCACGCTGCTGCAGATCATGGACATGGTCAAGCAGAAGGACGGTGACATCGTCATCGCGGGCACCAGCGTCAACGCGCTGCACAGCCGCAAGATCGAGCGTCAGCTGCGCCGCGACATCCAGATCGTCTTCCAGGACCCGATGGGCGCGCTCGACCCCCGCATGACGGTCGCCGACATCATCGCGGAGCCCATGTCGGCGATCGGCATGCCGAGGGACGAGATCCACGCCAGGGTCGACGAGCTCATGGACCTCGTGGGCCTCAACCCGGCTCACAGCGACCGCTTCCCGCAGGCGTTCTCGGGTGGACAGCGTCAGCGCATCGGCATCGCCCGCGCGCTGTCGACGAACCCGAAGATCGTCGTGCTGGACGAGCCGGTCTCGGCACTCGACGTGTCGATCCAGGCGGGCGTCATCAATCTCCTGGACGAGCTGAAGGTGAAGCTGGGACTGTCGTACCTGTTCGTCGCGCACGACCTGTCGGTCGTCCGCCACATCGCCGACCGCGTGGCCGTGATGTACCTCGGCGACTTCGTCGAGCATGGCGATGTCGACGACGTCTTCGACAATCCGCAGCATCCGTACACCAAGGCGCTGCTCTCGGCGATCCCGGTGCCGGATCCGGACATCGAGCGATCGCGCGAGCGGGTCGTGTTCGACCCCGAGACGCAGACGACGCGCCCCGTCACCGCGGCCTGACGGCGTCCGCCATGACCGCCCCACGCACCGCGCTGGGGGCGGTCATGGCGGTATCCGGGGAAGCCGGATGACGAGCGGATGACGCTCTGGTCACCGTCCGATAACAGTTAGGCAGTATTCACTGCGCGACGCTGTGGCACCCCGACATCGAGAACTAGTCTTCCCTTTATGAAACGCCGAAAGGCGAAAGGAGCACCATGAAGCACAAGAAGCTGTTGGGGGCGATCGCGATCAGCGGCGTCCTCGCACTCGCCCTCGCGGGCTGCGCGAGTTCCGGAAACACCGGTGGCGGGAATGGCAACGGTGGCGGCGAGACCGTCGAGACCAAGGCTGCCGACTACAACCCGCAGCCTCGCGAGAACCTCAAGGAGGGCGGCGAGGTCAACTTCGAGATCAACGAGGTTCCGGAGCAGCTGAACGCGTTCAACAGCGACGCCAGCGCCGACACCGCGCGCCTGTGGTACTACTACATGCCGCAGATCCTCCTGGTGAAGCCGGAGGGCGAGGTCTACAAGAACGACGCCTACCTCGACGCATACGAGATCGGCGAGAAGGACGGCAACACGACCGTCACCTTCACGTTCACCGACAAGGCGCACTTCAACGACGGCACCGACATGGACTGGACCGCCATCGACGCGACGTGGAAGGCGAACCGCTCGTACGACGAGGGCTTCAACCCCAACGCGACCGACGGCTACAAGCAGATCAAGTCCGTCGAGCAGGGCGACACCGCCAAGACCGCCGTCGTCACCTTCGACGGAATCTACGCCTGGCCGTCCATGGCCTTCCTCACGGGTGGCGTCCTGAACCCGAAGCACGCTGACGTCGAGACGTTCAACAACGCGTACATCGGCAACCTCAACGCGGAGTGGGGCGCAGGCCCGTACACCGTCGACGAGTTCGACGCCAACGCCGGCTTCGTCTCGTTCAAGCCGAACCCCGAGTGGTGGGGCAACGCCCCCATGCTCGACAAGGTGACCTTCACCGCCCTCGAGGACGACGCTGCGATCAACGCGTTCAAGAACGGTGAGATCGACCAGGTCGAGGCCGGCAGCGAAGAGCGCCTGAAGCAGGTCGAGGATGTCGACGGCGCCGTCGTGCGTCGCGCCCAGCAGACCGCCAAGACGGTTCTGATGGTCGACGCCGACAAGCCGCAGTTCGAGGACGTCAACGTCCGCAAGGCCTTCTTCATGGGCATCAACATCGATCAGCAGAAGCAGATCGCGTGGAAGGGCCTCGGCTACGAGGAGAAGGCCGCCGGCTCGCTGAACATGTACTCGTTCCAGGATGGCTGGATCGACGCATTCGGCGAGGCCGGTCTGAAGAACGACGTCGACGCCGCCAAGAAGCTCCTCGACGAGGCAGGCTGGAAGGAAGGCGAAGACGGCATCCGCGAGAAGGACGGCGTGAAGTTCTCGGTCGTCTACCCGATCTTCAGCAACAGCCCCGTCCAGGAGGCTCTCGCGAAGTCGCTGCAGGCTCAGGAGAAGGAGCTCGGCATCGACCTCCAGATCGAGGTCCGCGCATCGGCCGACTTCTCCGACGACTTCACGTCGAAGAACTGGGACATCTTCGGTCTCCGCTTCACCGACTCCGACCCGTTCGGACCGGCCTGGATGTGCCAGATCTACTGCTCCGACAGCGGTCTGAACCTGTCCGGCACCGGCACGGCCGACATCGACAAGATGATCGCCGACGAGGTCGAGTCGCAGAAGGATGCTGAGAGCTGGACCGAGGCTGCGATGAAGCTCGAGCCGAAGATCATCGAGCAGACGTGGGGCGTCATCCCGCTCTACAACGGCCCGTCGGTCTACGTCGCCCAGAAGGGTCTCGCCAACCTCACGCCGGAGCCCTACGTGGGCCTGGACCTCTTCGGCGTCACGCCGGTCGAGGACCTCGGCTGGGAGAAGTAACTCTTCCGAGTAGAAAGAGGCGGGGTCGGTGGGTCATCCACCGGCCCCGCCTCTTCGTCTGCGCGGCGTTCTAGGCTGAGTGCGTGACCGTTCAGATCGTCCTCGTGCACGGCATCCGCACGTCCGCCACGATGTGGCGCTCGCAGCTGGCGTATCTGGAATCGATCGACGTCCCGGCGACCGCGATCGACCTTCCGGGGCACGGCGCGCGCATGGACGAGGACTTCACTCTCCATGAGGCTCTGCACACGATCGACGTTGCGGTGCGGGCGGCCTCTGAGAACGGCCCCGTCCTCCTCGTCGGGCACTCGATGGGCGGGCTGCTGACGCTCGCGTACACGGGCGGCGAACAGCGGCCGCCGGTCGCGGGGCTGATCGCAGCATCCTGCACTGCCCTCCCCCGCGGCGCCGCCCTCGCGGCGTACCGCGCCATCGCCGGAGCGGTGAACTCGCTGCCGGACCGCGGCATGTGGCTCACCGATCGCATCCTGACCGCGACGATCCCGCCCGACACCCGCGGCGACTACGCCGCGGGCGGCTACGCGCTGCACATGCAGGATCGCGCGCTGCGCAGTCTCGCCGGCGTCGACATCGCCACTGCTCTGGCACGCATCGCGATCCCGCTGTGGTTCGTCAACGGCCAGTTCGATCAGCTGCGCGTGAACGAATCGCTGTTCCGGCGACTCGCTCCGCAGG
Organism: Microbacterium hydrocarbonoxydans; assembly: GCF_000956475.1. Taxonomy (GTDB): domain Bacteria; phylum Actinomycetota; class Actinomycetes; order Actinomycetales; family Microbacteriaceae; genus Microbacterium; species Microbacterium hydrocarbonoxydans_A. The sequence goes on along the minus strand of NZ_JYJB01000010.1, from coordinate 233,119 downwards.
CCGAGCTCATCCTCGTGCCGCGGACCACCCACCTGATCACGAACATGCGACCGCGCGTCTTCAACGCGGTGCTTCGGCTCGCGATCGCGACGATCGAGGCCGGCGCGTCTTCGGCTTCGCCACCGCGGTGAGCACACCGCCGACGACCGAGAGCACGGCCGCGGCGATGAACACGAGCCAGAACCCGCCGACCAGCGCGACGAGCCCCGCCCCGAGCATCGGGCCGATGAGCTGCCCCAGGGCCGCGGTCACATTGACGATGCCGAGGTCGCGCGCGTGATCCTGCTCGTCGGGCAGCAGATCGGCGGCGAATGCGAGACCGACCGTCGAGAAGGCGCCGTAGCCGAGCCCCATGAGCGCCGCCGCGATCATGGTCGCCTCGAAGGTCGGCACGATGGCGATCACGACGCCGGATGCGGCCTGTACGAACGCGGCGATCACGGTCAGCCCTCGGCGATCGCCCGTGCGATCGGAGACGAGGCCGGTGAGCACAGAGGCGAAGACCACGAACACGGTGTAGACGACGATCAGGAGAAGCAGGTTGTCCTGCGCCTCGGCGCTCGGCTGGTTCAGCCCGTGCAGCAGGAAGAACAGGAACAACGCGGTGCCGAGCGCGTTGCCGATGTTCGCCACCAGTCGGCCCGACAGCATCCACGCGAAATCACGGTCGCGCAGCGAGCTGAGAAGCACGCTGCGGCGGTGATCCGGTCGCATGCTCTGGGTCGCGGGCGGGTCCGGCAGCAACAGGGCTGCGACCGTGCCGACCACGGCGATGACGCCGGCGAGAAGCCAGTAGCCCGTGACGATGTCGAGGCCGAGGAGCACAACCAGGCCTACGCCGAGCACGATGCCCGCGGCCTGACTCGACCCGACCGCGGCGGATGCGGCGCCGCGCTGTGTGGGCGGCAGCTGATCGGCGATCATCGCGGTGAAGGCCGCCGACGACACCGCGACGCCGATGGAGACACCGACCCATGCCCCACCGACCGCCCAGGGCCCCGAGGCGTAGCCCGTGACGGCGAGGCACGCGGCCGTGAGCCAGACGGCGCCGAGCGCCCACGGGCGCCGACGACGGCGCCCCACCGGTGCACGGTCGGAGAGGGCCCCGGCGACCGGACCCGCGATGATGCCCGCGAGTCCTCCGATGCCGAGCACAAGGCCCGATGACACGACGCCGCGGATCCAGTCGTCCTCGGGGGTGTCCAGCTGCAGCGGCAGCAGAAGCTGCACAGGGGTGAGCTGCACGGTCCAGATCGCGAGCCACGCGAGCGTGAACAGTGTCATCCATGCGCCGCCGGCCTTCGTCGTCGAGTTCATCTGGCGTCCTCTCCGTGGTGGCGCGCGATCAGGTTCCGGTACCAGCCGTAGGAGGCCTTGGGGGTGCGCTCCCCTGTCTCGAAGTCGACGTGGACGAGACCGAATCGCTGCGTGTACCCGTCGGCCCACTCCCAGTTGTCGAGAAGCGACCACACCGTGTACTCCTCGACGGCGACACCTGCGTCGATCGCGTCGGCCACCGCGGCGAGGTGCCCCGCGAGGTAGTCGATGCGGTTCTGGTCGTCCACTGGCCCGGACCGCTCCGGCTCGGGGAAGGACGCGCCGTTCTCTCCGATGATGACCGGCGGCAGGTCGGGATGACGTCGCTTCAGGTCGATGAGCAGATCGCGCAGCGCGCCGGGCACGATCGGCCACTCGGGCCCGAACCCGGTGACCGGCGCACCGGGCGTCGGCACGATGTCGAACGGGATTGGGCCCGCAGCCTCTGCGGCGGTGACCGTCGTCGGATTGTAGAAGTTGATGCCGTAGAAGTCGATAGATCCCCGGATGCGGGCCATGTCGTCAGCCTGCACCGGCATCGCGGGAAGGCCGAGGCTCTCGATATCCGGATAGACGCCGTCGAGGAGCGGTTCGCTGAAGATCCTGTTGTGGATCATGTCATACACGTGAGCTGCTGTGCGGTCCTCGTCGGTGTCGCGCAGGGGCCGCACCCAGGTGTGGTTGTTCAGGAGGCCGACCTGTTCCGCCCCTGCAGTCCGCAACGCCTCCGCTGCCCCGGCGTGCGCGAGCAGCTGGTGGTGCACGGTCGGCAGGGCGCCGAACAGCAGCTGGCGTCCCGGGGCGAGTGCGCCGGTCGCGTAGCCCTGCAGCGTCGTCATTGCGGGTTCGTTCAGCGTGTACCAGTGCGAGACCCGGTCGCCGAGGCGTGCGGCGACGAGAGCCGCGTACTCGGAGAATCGGGCCGCGGTGTCGCGGTTCAGCCAGCCGCCGTCTGCCTCGACGGCGCTCGGCATCTCCCAATGGTAGAGCGTGGGGAACGGCGTCACGGCCGCATCGAGGAGCAGATCGACGAGCCGAGAGTAGTGGTCGAGAGCTGCGACATTCGCGTGCCCCCGGCCCTCGGGCTGGATGCGCGCCCACGGGATCGAGAAGCGGTAGCGGTCGAGACCGAGCCCCGCGGCGAGGGCGACGTCCGATTCGGGATGCCGGTAGCTGTCGCACGCGGGATCGGCGGTCGATCCGTCGATGATCGCTCCGGGCGGCTCCAGGAAGTCGTCCCATATCGATCGCCCTCCCCCGTCGGCGCCTCGGGATCCTTCGATCTGGAATGCGGAGGTGGCGGCCGAGAAACGGAATCCGGGCGGGAGAGCGAGTGTCATGCACATTCCTTGACGTCGATGTCGGGACAAGGATGATTCTGCACCCGGTTCCACGTCGGGCGCGACCGAGTTTCGCGATCCTCCGGCCGTTTAGGGAGATGGGGGCGGATGCTGGTAAGCTTGGTTCTTGGCTTGCGTGTGGGTTCTTCCCTCACGACCGCCGCGCAGGAGCCCTCTTCTCCAGCCGGCATTCCGAAACAACTCCTGTACAGAAAGCGTCCACACGTGGCAAACATCAAGTCGCAGATCAAGCGCAACAAGACCAACGAGAAGGCTCACGAGCGCAACAAGGCCGTGAAGAGCGAGCTGAAGACTCTCGTTCGTCAGACCCGCGATGCCATCGCCGCCGGCGACAAGACCAAGGCCGAGTCCGCACTGAAGAAGGCTTCGGTCAAGCTCGACAAGGCCGTCAGCAAGGGCGTCGTCCACAAGAACCAGGCCGCGAACCGCAAGTCGGCCATCGCCAAGCAGGTCGCTGCTCTCTGAGCCGCAACCATCGCGTGAAAAGCCCGTCTCTTCGGAGGCGGGCTTTTTCGTAGGTCGGGATACCGAGTCGGCCTGGGCCTCAGGTTCTGAAGTTCAGCGGCCGGAGCGAAGCATCGGCGGGTCGACGTCGAGCGCGCGTGCGTCCTCGAGTTCGACACCGCCCAGCGGCTCGCGCACCCACCGCACGAGCTCCCAGCCGTTCTGCGGGTCGCCGTCGAGCGCGCACATGCCGGTGTTGTAGATGCGCCACTTCGCGGCCTCCGACAGGTCGACGCCGGCGATGCGCGCGGCTGCCCACACGCGGATGGCCGCGCCGTGGCTCACGACGACTGCGGTCGCAGCGGGGTTCGCTGCGGCGACCTTCGCGATCGCGTTGTCGTAGCGCGCGAAGAACTCGTGACCCGATTCTCCGCCCTCGATCGTGGCGTCGAGGTCGCCGACCGCCCAGCGGCTCGCCGTCTCCATGTAGGCGCGCACCGCCTCCATGTCGTTTCGCATCTCCCAGCGGCCGGCCGCGATCTCCTCGAAGCCTTCGAGGACCTCGGCATCGAGACCTCGCGCTGCGGCGAGAGGCGCGGCAGTGAGCTGCGTGCGCACCAGCGGGGAGGCGTAGATCGCATCGATGGCCTCCTCGGCAAGGGCGCCGGGGATCGCCTCCGCCTGGGTCTGACCGAGCGCGGTCAGTCCCGGGCCGGGTCGGCCGGTGTCGAGGGCGCCGACGACGTTGCTGGGCGTCTGCCCATGGCGGATGAGCAGAAGCCTCATGCGTCTCCTCCGAACGGCTGCCGGGTGGCGATCACGGTGACCATGCGCTCGAGAGCGAAGATGGGGTCGCGCGAGGCGCCTTTGACCTCGGCATCCGCTCTGGCCGTGGCCTGGATCGCCATGCCCAGTGACCGCTCGTTCCAGCCCGCGAGATCGCGCCGCGCCCGATCGACCTGCCAGTCCTTCATGCCGAGCCTCTGGGCGAGCTGCCGGCTGGGCTCGCGATTGCCGGCCACACGAGCCATCGTGCGCAGCTTCATCGCGAACGCCGCGACCATGGGAACCGGGTCGGCACCGGAGGCGAGCGCGTGCCGGAGCGCGATGAGCGCTTCGCCGTACCTGCCTGCGATCGCCGTGTCTGCGACCACGAAAGCGGAGACCTCGACACGGCCGCCGTAGTACTTGGTGACGACGTCTTCGGTGACGTCTCCCTCGACGTCGCCGATGAGCTGCTGGCAGGCGGCGGCGAGTTCGGTGAGGTCGTCGGCGAAGGCGGAGACGAGCGCCCGCAGCGCCTGCGGGGCGATGCGCTTCTTCGCCGCCTTGAACTCCCCTGCGGCGAAGTCTGCGCGGTCGCCGTCGCGCTTGATCGCCGGCACGGGAATCTCGATGCCGTCGCCCGCGCCGGCCCGCAGCGCATCGAGCAGCTTCTTGCCTCTGACGCTGGCGCCGGTGTGCCGCAGCAGCACCGTCGCGCCCTCCTGGGGGTGGTCGAGATAGGACACGGCCTCCTGCAGGAAGGCGTCGGAGCACTTCTCGACGCCCGAGACGCGCACCAGGCGCGGCTCGCCGAACAGCGAGGGGGACGTCAGCGAGAGCAGGGTGCCCGGGGCATAGTCGTCGGCACGCACGTCGCTCACCTCGAGGGCAGGATCTTCAGCGCGCAGATAGTCGCGCACGCCGGCGATCGCACGCTCTGCGCACACCTCTTCGGGACCGAAGACCAGAACCACGGATGCCGGGCGAGGATCGCGCCACGACACCTGAGGGATCTTGGCCGCCTTCGCCGTTCCACGAGCCGGAGTACGCGAAGCTGCCATGTTCTCAGCCTACCGGGGGCCGCCGACGCGGCGGATCGAGCCCGCTCAGCCGCCTCGGTCCGTCCAGACCTCGAGCTCGCCCTCGTCCATGCCGAGGAGCACCCGGCCCTGTTGATCCGTGCGGAGCACGTGGGCGCCGATGGCGTCGAGGACCGCGAGGATCTCGGCGCGGGGATGACCGTAGTCGTTGCCCTCGCCGACGCTGATCACCGCGACCGCGGGGTGAAGCGCCTCGTACAGGCCGGCATCCTGATCCGCGCTGCCGTGGTGCGCGACCTTCACGACCGCGAAACCGCTGCCGAGGTGAGCCGTGCGCAGCAGCATCCGCTGCGCCGGGGCCGACAGATCGCCGAGGTACAGGGACTTCGGCACCCCGCCGCCTTCGAAGAGCATCACGACGCTCGAGTCGTTTCCCGGCGGGAAGACGGACGAGCCTCGCTGCGGCCACAGCACCTTCCATGACGCACCCCCCAGCGTTCCGGACAGACCTGCCGTCGCGTCAACCACCTCCGCTCCCCCGTCGACGAGTCGCGCCAGCATCTGCTCGTCCTGCGCCTCACCGGGAGGGCTGTGCAGAACGCGATCGACTCGCCCCTGCACGGCGTCCACGCCGCCGACGTGATCGAGGTCGAAGTGGGTGAGAACCAGCAGGTCGACATGATCGATTCCGAGGGATCTCAGACAGTCCTCGAGCGGGCCAGGCTCCGGACCTGTGTCGATCACCGCGACCGCTCCCTCCGACCGCACCACCAGGCCATCGCCCTGTCCGACATCGCACGCGGCGATGGACCATCCGTCCGGACTGGTCGCGGTGGCGAGAGGACCGGCCAGCAGCAGGTGCGACGCGCCCAGAGAGAAGACGACGATGATCACGGCGACAGAGCCGCGGCGTACCCAGCGCATCGGGCTGATCAGCACCGCCGCGCTGTGGGGACCGATCAGCACCACTGCCATGGCCGCGCTGATCACCGCGACCAGCACGGCGCTGCCGATCCCCGGAACGAGCGACAACTGAGCCAGCGGCATGCCCGCGCTCACCGTCGCGAGCGTCGCGATCCACGCGGCAGGGAGCCATGCCGACGCCGCGAGCAGATCGGCGAGCGGCGGAACCGGCGCCGCCAGGCACGCGAGCAGTCCGATCACGGTCGCAATCGGCGCCGCCGGGTCGGCGATCATGTTGGCCGCGACGCCGATGAGCGACTGCTGCTCGGCGAACAGCGCGATGATCGGACCGCACGCCAGCTGCGCCGCGAGCGGCACCGCGACCGCGAGGGCGACGATCCGCGGCATCCACCTCCTCATCCCGCGCGCGAGCGGCGGGGCGAGCATGATCAGTGCCCCCGACGCCACGACCGACAACGCGAACCCCGGCGTCGAGGCGAGCCACGGATCGGCGATCAGGATGCCGGCGGCGCACAGCGCGAGCATTCCCGCCCCCGCGCTCGGGCGGCCGAGCAGCACGGAGAGCATCGCGACACCGGCCATCACCGCGGCTCTGATCACGCTCGGCTCGGGCGTCACGAGCACGACGAAGCCGGCCAGAGCCGTGATGGCGATCCCCACCCGCATCCGTCGACCGCCGCCACACAGCGCAACGAGCCAGAACACCGCGCCGACCACGATCGCGCAGTTCGCGCCCGCAAATTGTTCCTTGGCAGGTGGGTTGTGAGTTTTTCCCCTGTTCAAGGAGTCTTTTTGCAACTCCGTTCGCGAGCCTATCCGGGCCCGAAACGGCATTGACGCCCTGTAAGACGGGCGTTGACGCGAGGAATCACCCGAAGCGCCATCGTGCAATACCCGCGCGACACCCGGGGATCTCTACTATCAGGATATGGCTCGACCTCCACGATGGCAGTCGACACTCGACGCAAGCGTCGAAGAAGCATGCCTCGCCGTTCGACTGTATAACGACTCGGCGGAGTCACGGTCGTTCGAAGGCTTCGTCATACACATGCATCTCGCATGGCTGTACCTTCTGCACGCCGAGTTCCTGCGCGATGGCGTCGATTATCGGTACTGGGATCTTCAACGGAAAAACCGCCTACTGAAGATTGATGGCGAAGCCAAGCGGTGGGAACTAGAGCGCTCGATGAAGGAGCGCTGGCCCTCGGATTCCGATCCGACCCGCGCAAACCTCAGCCTCTTCATCAAGCTTCGCAATCGACTCGAACACCGCCACGCGCATGCCGATGAGGCTCTGATGCTGAATCTCGCGGGTCATGCCCACGCGCTCCTGGTGAACTTCGAACATGAACTGACGAGCCAGTTCGGCGATGACTCGTCACTAGCTCTTCGCCTGCGACTACCGATCTTCGTAGGCACTTTCAGCCCACAGGGCGAGCAGGCGCTCCGCCGCTTCCGCAAGACCTTGCCGAAAGATCTACGAGCATTTCTGACGGAGTACGAGTCCGGCCTCGACGAGACCGTAATCAATGACTCACGCTATGAGTTCCGGCTTCGCGCGACCGTGGAGCTCGCGCCGAAGGACCCTGATGCGGTTGCCGTGCAGTTCACCCACTACTCCGATATGACGGACGCGGAACGCGAGGCCGTGGAGGAGATGGGTCGCCGCGGGCAAGTGATCGTTCGCGATCGAAAACAACCTGTGTCTGGACTCGGGAAGGTCATGCCCAAGCCAGCGTCCACCATGATTCAGGAGGGCATCCCGTTCATCTTCAACCTCAATCACTTCGCCGCAGCCTGGCGGCGACTGAAGGTTCGCCCTCCCGCAGGAGACGCGAACCCGCACCGGACGAATCCGGACTTCTGTGAGTACGACGAGCCCACGAAGTCGTACCGCTACACGAAGGCCTACGTACAACATCTGATCAAGAAGTGCGGGACGGCCGAAGACTTCGAAGCGACCACCGGGATGCCCGCCCGACTCAAAGCACAGAACACGCCTACTCCGGCAGCGTAACCATCGAAGCGGGACACCACATCGTGACCAGCCTTACGCGAGCCTCTGCATGAGATGTGGGGTGTATCGCGCTCGATCCCACGAATTCCCGGCCGATGGCCGGCTCATGCATTTATGAACCCCATACGTCGAGTGGCAAAGCCGTAGTTTGGGCTGGGCATCGATATTCTGCAGTGAAGTCTCCGCAATCGCGCTGAGACATCGGGGGGACCTCAGGAGAAGACATGGTTGACGAGGCGACAATCGTCGAGGAGTTCGTTGCGTTGGCCCGCGGCAAAGCGAGCGCTCTGATCGACTTCTTGCCCGCCTTTGAAGAGGCCGTCACCGTGCCCGATACTTCGACGCTTGTTCGAACCCACTTCATCGCTCACGATGCCAATGGAGTGCCTGCGGTCGAGAAGCTCGCGGGAGCCATGGCTGCCGCGACCTTGGACTTCTGCATCCCTCGGTCAAAGATTCAGCGAGCCGTAGCAGAGCTGGAGGAGACAGGTTCGACCGCGGCCATAGTGAGCCTGCAGGAGCAGGCCCGCGATTTGTTCGTGAAGTCGGAAAGCTCCGGAGAAGGAGGTGAACTCCTCCTCTTCCTGCTCATGGAGCGGGTGCTGCAACGCCCGCAGTTGATCTCCAAGATGGCTCTGAAGACGAACACGGCGATGCATGTCCACGGTTCCGATGGCATCCATGCGAGCTTGGCCGACGACGGCACCTTGGACGTGTACTGGGGAGAGTCAAAACTCTACAAGTCAAGCTCCGACGCTTTCAAAGAGTGCTTTGACAGCATCGCCCCTTACCTCCGCCCTAGCGGTGACTCCAAGCGCAAGCAGGACCTCCTGCTGGTGCGTGATCATCTCAATGTCACCCAGATCGAACTGGCAGCACACCTACTGGAGTACTTCGACGAGACGAATCCGAAGTCACTTAAAGCACGATGGAACGGCGTGTGCCTGGTCGGTTTCGATCACGACAACTACCCGAACATCGCGATTCTCGATGACGCCCAGCGCCAGGCAGTCTCGAAAGCCGTGGGCCGATGGCACAAGACTGTTGGAAGCCGACTGAAGGAGTTCGATATCGTCGGCGTGAACATCGATCTCTTCTGCATCCCTATGCCGGACGTCGCTGATCTCCGCGCTCGTGTTCTGAAGCGGATGGGCGCAAAATGACCTCCATCAACGCACTGGAAGACATCGTCTTCGCCTCTCACAAGTTCAGAGACGTGCTGGAATCCGCCCGTAGACTGACCGTACGTTCGGAGTTCCCGACTGTGGAATGGTACGAGGAACTGCCTCCGATCGACTGGGGATTCGCTCTGCTCTACGCCAGCGCGATCACTTCGGCGCAGTCAGAGCGTGCTCAATCCGCGGTCCTACGGATCGCCACGGCGTGCATGTTGTCCTCGGACGCGGAGGCAGCTCATCATGCGGCTGCCGCAGCACTGCTCGAACGCAGTGGCAATCACATGGCTGTCGAGCTCGCAGAGTCCCGAGAACGCTTGCCGGCGGACGCCTGGCAACAACTGCCGGGAGCACTGCGGCTGGAAGTCGTCCGAAGCCGAATCGAGAACTCGGTCCGTCTCTCCGACGGCCGAGTCCTGCCGGTCAACCCGTTTCAGGGAAAGTTCTGGGACGCGGTCGAGACGAACGACTGGCTGAGCGTTTCCGCGCCGACGTCGGCTGGGAAGTCACGCATCATCCGAGAGCACTTCCTGGAGATCGCTCGCCGGGCCGGATCATTTACCCTCGTGTACCTGGTGCCGACGCGCGCTCTCATCGAAGAGGTATCCCGTGACCTACGACGGGAAGTTCCACCGGACGTCGGTGTCTTCACAATGCCCTGGGACCCGGACCTCGCCGACTCCTCCAGGACGGTCCTGGTCGTCACGCAGGAGCGGCTTCACCTCGTGTTGGAGCTGTTGCAGTCTCTGACGGTGGACCTCCTGTTCGTCGATGAAGCGCAGTCGCTCGCCGGCGACGCGCGAGGTGTCCTTCTCCAGCATGCGATCGAGCGCACGATTCGTCGCAGCCCAGACGCCCAGGTGCTCTTCGCCAGTCCCCTGAGCTCCAATCCAGAGCTTCTAGTGGAGGACGCGCCCCCGAGTCGGCGCTCAAGCTCGTTCGTGTCCGAGACGGTGACGGTCAATCAGAATCTCATCTGGGTCGAACACATCGACCGGAAGCCTCAGCGCAGAGCCGTGTCCCTGGTCGCGGACGGAAACCGTCACAGACTCGGCGATCTGGTGCTCGCGCAACGGGCGACGAGCGTGCCGATGCGTGTCGCGTTGGTAGCTCATGCGCTGGCGGGAAGCTCCCCCGGAAACGTCATATACGTCAACGGCCCCGGCGAGGCCGAGAAGGTTGCGAAGGCCGTCTACGAGCAGCTCCCCGCACTGAAGGAACCCGATACTGAGCTCGACAACCTGCGCGACCTCATTAAGACCGCGGTCCACAACAAGTATCTGCTCGCTGATGTCCTCGCGCGCCGCGTGGCTTTCCACTACGGGAACATGCCACTCGTGATCCGGACAGAGATTGAGCGACTCTTCGGTGAGGGCAAAATCCACTACCTGGTGTGCACCTCGACTCTGCTGGAAGGCGTCAACCTCCCGTGTCGGACGATATTCATGCGCAACCCGCAGAAGGGCACCGGCCGACCGCTCAAAGAAGGCGACTTCTGGAACCTGGCCGGGCGAGCAGGGCGTTGGGGCAAAGAGTTCGAAGGCAATGTCGTGTGCATCGACACCGATGTCGACGGGCTTTGGCCCAACCTGCCTCGTGTGCGAAAGCGATCACAGATCAGTCGAGCGGTCAGCACCGGCCTCGACGATGCGTCGGGCCTCCTCGCGTTCGTACGCTCTGCAGACGAAGTACATGACGACAGCACCGCGGAAAGTCTCTTCGCGTACTTGTTCTCGAAACACCTCGGAGGCGAGTCCGTCGAGAGGCTACTCGAACGCATCCCTCTCGAGTCCGAGCGGAGCGAGATCGCCTCAGCCATCACCAATACGGCGCTGGATCTAACGATCCCCGTCGAGGTCGTGACTCGGCACACCGGCATCGCTCCTGTCTCGATGGAACGGCTACTCGACAGCTTCCGCCGCTCCGGGAAGCCGCCGTCGGATCTCGAACTCCCTCTCCCCGAAGAACCAGATTCGAAGGCGCGGTTCCAGGAGGCACTGGTACGCATCGGCGCGACAATGACCAGCGTCTTCGGCGCACCACGGTCAGGCGAAGATCGCCGCAAGTGGCAACTTGCCAACCTCATCGTCAACTGGATGAAGGGCATGCCTCTGGCACGCCTGATCGATCAACGGCTCGCGTTCAATGCCTCACTCACCTCAGCGGTCGCGATTCGAGACGTTATGCGAGACATCGAATCGATCGCACGCTTCCACGCACCCAAATACCTCGCGTGCTATGCCGACGTACTCGCCGTGTACTCAACTGAGCTCGGGCTGGAAGCCACGGACCGCCCCGATTATGCGATGATGCTCGAACTTGGCGTCTCTCGCACGAGTGAGGTCGTACTCATGTCACTTGGGCTCTCTCGGACAGCGACCGTCGCGCTCGCCGGCTTCATCGGCGTCGACGAATGGTCACGTGCGGAAGCCCTGGAGTGGCTCGCGGCACAGAACCTCGACGGGCTCGGTGTACCGGTGCTGCTCCAGCGCGAGGTCGCTGACGTGCTCGAAATCGCGTCGCGCCGCGCGGAGAGCAGCAGCGCCTAGTCTTCAGGTCGCCAATCGAGGTTGCTGACCTGACGGCGTCGCGAGGCTTCGGAGGCTGTCGCGAGGCCGAGGTTGGCGTGGAGCGCATGGAACTCCAGCCAACGGCCCGCCTGGCTCCGGTCGGCAAGCTTGGAACCGACCGCGGCTGTCCCGCTCGATGCAGGGACTACTGCGAGGTGCGCCCACCCACCCTCGCCTTCCGCAAAACGCGATGTGAGCTGACCCCAAGATGGGGCTACGTAGACCACCTGAGCATCTCGAAGGTCGCTGATCCGCTCTCCGGAGAGATCGCTCAGCACTTCGTCGCGCGAAGCGAAACGGGCTTCCCGGTACGCCTGACGGCGCTCGTCCACCTCAGTCCGCAACGCCTCTTTGGCGTCCGACATCGCCGAATTCTGTCGTATAGCGCTGAGATAGCTGAAGTCCGCTTCCTCGCCATCCACACGGCGGATCCATATTCCGATCGCATTCGCACCGACGAACACGCCGTTCGCGTCGCGTGTTCTGCCGATGTAGAACTCCTTGACCCCTGGGCCCACCTTCTCGACGTGATCCGGGTGACGTTCAAGAAGTTCGATCAGCATGCGGTGGTGAACGGGATCCGATACAACGTCGCCGACCGCGTAACCTGAGCTCCGGAGTATTCCGCGGAATGCAGCTTCCGCCGCCCGTCGCGTCGGCCAACTGAACGTCTCGAGGAGAACCGGAATACCTGCCATACAGACACCGTAGACCTCACTCTCATTCCGAGCACCAAGCCACTTGGAGCGGGTGAAGTCGAAAAGACTGTGCCTGCTCAGTCTGAAGTCACGAACATCTCCGAGACCACGCCATCGAGCAGAACACCTGGATCGACCTTGAGGGCTTCTGCGATTCGCACGAGAGATCGCACGTTCATCATCGCGCGGCCGGCTTCGTACGAACGGATGTTGGACGAGTCGATCCGACTCGCGACGGCGAGCTGGTCCACCGTCATCGACAACGCCTTCCGCGCGTTCGCGATGTTGCTGCCGATCTGCACGGCGGCAGGCGAAGAATTGCGAGACATTCCTCTAGTATCGCGGATCAGTTTCGGTTCAGCCCGTACCTGCGAGAGTCGAGCGCGAGCTTGAATGGCTCTCGGCAGCGTCGATTTCGCGCGTCGGGGTCGCCGGATCGAACACCCGCAGCAACGAGAATCGGAATGTCGACGCGTCGAGACCGCGCAGCTCGACGTTTCCGCCATGCCCGTTCGTGGCGTAGGCGTTCCAACGCTGCCGGATGTTCTCGGCTCCGTCGGCCTTACCGATGTAGTGACGGCCGTCGCGTGTGTCGGTGATGAGGTAGACGCCGACCACCGACGCCAGTGCAGTGCGCCAGGCCGCGTACCGGTGCTCGCGCATCACGGCTTGGAGCTGCTGGTGATCCAGGACGAGCCGATCGAACCCTGGGAACGGAACCGGCTGGGCATCGGCGATCTCCATCACCGGGTATCCGGCGGCGGTGGCTCCGTTGAGCCGCCAGGTGCGAGGCGATCTCCAACCGATCACGAGACGGTTCCTGAGGTCCGCCATGTGGTCGGACACGACGAGATCGAATGACCTGAGCGCGCCGTCGTTCGCGATCTCGCCGCGGTTCTCCACCACGGACCACAGGCGGGCACGGTCGCCGCCCTCGCGGACGAACACAACCCAGATCGCCGGCGGCATGACCGGGAAGATCCGAGGATTCGCGGACTGCTGGCTCGTGTAGACCAGGATCTCCTCGTCGGTGGAGTCGGCGTTGATCCCTTGCAGGCCGGTGTCCTCGTGCTCCTTCACGTAGGCGTGCCGAATCACCTGGGCTTCAAACGGGTCGATCCCTGCGCTTCGCAGGATCGGATCAAGCGTCAACGTCATCCTCGCGTGCCCCTCCTCCGGTGCCTGAATCAGATCCGGTGGTCCATACCGTCAGCCCAATCAAGGGACTCGTGGCGGCTGCTCGGTCGGACCAAGCGGCGTCAATTGGTCGACTTGTTCGGTACGAGATAATGCGGCCCGATCAATCCAACGTGGACCTTTTTCGTCGGCCCACTCGTGTCATCGTGGAAGTAGACCCGGGGCGCGAGGTTGCCTCCGCCTTCCGAGATCTTGAGGTGCGAAAGCATGGTGATGACGCCGGTCGGGTCGACTTCGGTGTCGATCTTGAAGTCGCGAGTCCCCTTGAACTTGCCGCCGTTCTGCACGCCTTCGCTTTCGGTCATCGCCAGCTTTTTGGGCGTGGCCGGCCACCCGAGCACGGGACCAGATGCGCACCACTCCCAGAAGCCGCCCTTGTCCCATCCCTCGGCTCGGTCCTTGGCGTATGCCGCGAGAGCGCGAAGGCCACGCCAAGTCTTGTTGCCCCAGTTGTACGCCTCAGCCGCGGTGTCGATGTCGTCCAACTCCCGGATGGCGGAGTTCGGCACCGAGAGCCACTCAGAGAGGTAGATCTGGGCGGCCAAAGCGGCCTCCGAGGTGTACTGCACCTCATCAGGGATGGACGCGGCCTCGGCATGCTGGGATCCCCAGAAGAGATCAGACAGCCCCTGAGCGAGCAGCGCGTCCTTTATTCGGGAGAGGTGGCCGTTCGCACTAGCGAGCTCGCGCTCGACCGAGCTCTGCTCGTCGCGGGCCACCTCGAGTTCGAACTCCCACTGGTCACGGGCTTCCGTGAGATCCTTCACTGGCACCATGCCGTCAAGCGCGTCGGCCGGCAGCCCGTTCTGTTGACCGAAGACGCGGAACGCGTCGGGTACGCGACGCCGCGTCGAGAGCTGCGCGACGGAGTAGACGATCCTGTCGACCGTGCTCCAGAGGAATTCCTCGAGTCGTGACCGGACGTAGTAGCGGTGACGCCACCCGTCGGAGTGCTTGGTCACGACGCCCGGGGCATAGATGCGGATGCCGCCGTCCCAGATCGCCAGCTGCCCGAACTCATCCTTGAACGCCGCGACGGCCGCGTGGTCGAGAGTGACCACGGCCGCGATTCCCTCAGCGCGCGCGGCGATCGTCGAGGCCGTCTGCAGCCAGGAGCCATCATGCCTGCCGTTCGGCTCCGCGCAGACGATGATCGGGAGAGTTCGCGCCGGATTCGCGAGCATGTCGGTCAGTACTCCGACCCCGATGGCCGGCAGGGCGAGGGGCTCCGTCAGCAGACCACTCCCGCCAAGGTGCGGCTTCTCAACTGCACCGAGTAGATCGTGTACCAGTTTCGGCCGACCGACGGAAACGCGGCGGGCGAGGTCCTCCGACGACATGCTGAGCTCGACGAGCGTGTGGATGCCATCGTCATCCGCCACAACGCGAACGACGGTGACCCAGTCGGTCGGGTCGCCGAACACCTGGTCGGTTGCGGTGACTTCAAAGCCGTCTTCCCCGAGCGACCGGAGCACCACTTCACGATGCCTTCCCTGGGAGACGTCGAAGTCGCTCTGCCCTTCGGAAAGCGCCTCAGGCTCATTCGACTCCTGAGTCCAGGCTGCCACGCACCGCTTCAGTCGCTCAACCGCGAGAACGCGGTCGGTGGTCGAAGTGTCCGACCAAACGGCCCGGTATAGAACGCTCATGCAGATCCCCCTCGAGTCTCAGACGACTCTAGCGAGGGGATCGGACGTCGCGGCGAGATTCTCCGCAGCTCGCGACCGTCCGTGGGCGCGTCTGACGCGCCAACCTGGAGATGTGCCGGGCTCCCTTCGGAAGCTCAGCCGGGATTGAACAGGCACCGCGCTCAGAGATCAGTAGTTCTCTCGCACGTACTGGTAAATCCGGTCGAACAGATCCCCTTTGATTGGCAGGCCGTAGTTCTTCAGCACCGCGCGCAGTTCTCTTCGAACGGCCTTGTCTCCCGCGTCGCTCGACGTCCAGCCGGTGTAGGCGACCTCATGGACGATCGCGTCGATGCGATCGACAATCTCGGGAACGATCTGATGGAGCCCCGGTGGAGTGTTCTCCTCGACGATCTGTGTGAGGACGCCGCGCTTTGGATCCGCGAGTCGCTCGAGTGCGTCTTCGTCGCCCGCTTCTACTGCTCGATCGGCGGCGACGACGTCCTGAGCGATCCTCAGCGCCTCTTCGAGGAACGCAAGTGAGTCCTCGACATTCTCGATGGCCTTCGCCCGCAGCTTCTCGATCCGCTCGGCGAGCGACTTGTACACCGGGCTTTCGCCCTCGGCCAGACGCCGGTGGAGCCGTGCTTCGATCGAGTCGAGCACCTGCTGGTAGACGTCGGGATGCTCAGGTCCTTCAGGCGGATTGCCGGGTAGGCGCAGCTGCTCTGCGATGCGCTTCACCAGTGCCAGCCCGGCGGCGTCGAGGGTGACCGTTCTGGACGCCATCGACTTCACGACTACTTCGTTCATGTGGCCGTGGATAAGTTCGGTGGTCTTGGCACCGAGGCGCGCCCAGAGGAAAGCTCTTGAGACGTCCTTCGGCCGGATCGACTCGTACACCTTTGCGAGCCAGTAGTACTGCTGCTTGAAGGGTGTGAGCATCGGGTGCGGGTCGAGGAACTCCCACACGGTCTGCAGCGCGACGTACGTCTCGACGAACTCAGAGCGCCCGGCGCTGTCTTCGGGGATCCGCTCGTGCGCCTCGGCGAGCGAGTCGAACGAGGAGTCAGTGGTGTCGATCCCGACGAACAGGTGCAACAGGCGTGTGAGGTCGGTGACGAACTTCCCGGCCAGCTTGGAGGCGTCCGTGACGTTCACTTTGTCGTCTTCCCCGCCTCTGGCCTCGGGACCGGCGATGGCGTTGCCGATGGCTTTCGCCAAACCGATGTAGTCGACGACGCGACCGTAGTCCTTGCGTTGCCCGGTGATCGGGTTCTTCCACGGTCGGTTGGGCCGGGTGATCGTCTGGAAGAGGTTCGCGTCCTTCGCTGGCTTGTCCAGGTACAGCACGCCCTCGATCGGCGCGTTGAAGCCGGTCATCCACTTCGCGGTGACGACGACGAACGACATGGGATCGTCGACCTTCTTGAAGCGGCGTTTCAGTGCTTCCTCCTGCTCGGGCGTAAGCAGGTACTGCCGGTACTCCTTCGGAGTGTCCTTACTGTCGGCGACGTGCATCACAACTCCGACCTCGCGGGGCTGACCGTCCGGCATGATCGCACCCCGCCGCACGAGTTCGTCCTCGATGGCGCGGGCGTACGCGATGACGAGCCTCTGGTTGTATGCGACCACCTGCGCCTTCTGTCCCAGAGGTGCGACGTAAGCGAGGAAGTGATCGACGATGTCGGCGCACACCGCGGCGACGCGCTCCGGGTTCGACAGGATCGTTTCGATGTGGGACGCCTTGCCAGAGAGGTAGACCTTCTCGTCCTCATCGAGGGCCTCGTCGCTCGCGAGCTCGTCGAAGGCCTCGTCCAGGGCATCCTTGTCCAGACTGAAGCCGACGGACCTGCCCTCGACGATGACCGGCTTCGTGAAGCCGTCGGCGATCGACTGCTCGGGCGTGTACCTAGACATGACGAAGTCGGGGTCGTCGGGGTCTCCGAAGAGCTTGAAGGTGGATCGGTCCTTGTCCTGAATCGCGGTGCCGGTCGCGCCGAAGAACTTGGCGTTCGGCACCGCGGCACGCCAGGCCTCGCCGAACTTCCCTTCCTGAGAGCGGTGCGCCTCGTCGACGAGGACGACGATGTTCGATCGGTCGTTGAGGTGCCCGGCCTCGGCGAACTTGTGCACGGTAGTGATGACGACCCCGGGCTCACCACTGCGGAGCAGGGCGAACAGCTCACGCCGATTCTTGGGCACGCTCATGCGAGGCATGCCCGCGGTCTCGAACATCTCTGCCGTCTGCCGGACCAGATCCTTCCGGTCGGCGATGACGATGACCGTCGGCGCGCCGCCGAAGACCTCGGTCACTGCCGGGTCCCGCAGCAGGCGCGCCGCGGCGAACGCCATCAGCTCAGTCTTTCCCGAACCCTGGTGGTGCCAGATCAGGCCGCCGGGGCGGCCGTCGAGAACTTTCTGGTGGATGCCGAGAGCCGCCTCGAACTGTGGGTACCGGGGCAGGAACTTGAGGTCGACCTCGGAAGCGTCCCGCGCGTGGCGGAACATCGCCAGGTCTTTGAGCATCGGCAGGATCGTCTCCGGCCGAAGCAGCAGCCGTGCCGCGCGCTCGACGCGGGCAGGACCCGTGATGACTTTCGGGTCGTCCTCAGTCGACCCCCACGGTGCCCAGATCTCGGAGGCGGGATCCGGGACGGCACGGATCGGAGCCATGCGGAGTTCCAGACCTTCGGTCGCGACGTTGAAGACGTTCGTCGCGAAGAAGTTCGGATACTCCTCCTCGTAGGTGCCGTAGATGTCGCGCGCGGCGTTAACCCACGAGACCTGTTGCTTCACAGGCGTCTTCGTCTCCACGACGACCAGTGGGAAGCCATTGACGTAGTAGACGACGTCGAAGCGGCGCGGCCTACCTGCACCAGCAATCGTGACCTCGTCGGCGACGGTGAACCGGTTGTTGTCGAGGTTCTCGAAATCGATCAGGCGACGCGGCACATGTTCCCCGTCGATGGTCGGAAACGAGTGGTCCCCCCGCAGCATCACCGTCAGACGCTCGTTGGCCGCGACCAACCCGTTGTGCGCATCCAGAACCACCTGGTTGAGGTCGTGAAGCACAAGCTCTGCAGACTCGGGATCATCAGCGAGTTCCGTGTTCAGCGCGAGCAGCGCCTCACGGGCCCAGCCCTCGACGATCACGTCGTGCTCGTCACGGGGCAGTTCATCGCCGCGGAGATACTCCCAGCCGGCCTCTTCTGCCCACTCGATCAGAGACCGTTGGATTGTGCTCGCTTCGGTGAAACCCATGTCACGGCACCTCCTCAAGAATTCTGTCATAGGAGTCGGGTATTTCGATCTCCTGAGTCAGGAGAGCGCTCACGAGAACGGAGCGGAAGTCACGCAAACGAGAGAGCTCATCTGCAAGCGATTCGGCTTGCGCATACGTTGCCCGCAGTTGCCCACTAATCGCTATCTGCTCCTCGAGGGGCGGGAGTGCGAACTGGATCGCTGAGACGAGCTTCTGATTGACCGATGGGACGGCTCCGCTCTGCGACAGCTCGCCAAGCCGCAGATTCGACATGACAGCAAACAGGAAGTCAGTTGTGACACGCTCACGGGGGATCAGGCCCATGATGTTCTGATCGAACGCCGATGGCTGGACAAGAACTCGGCGCTTTTCGGTTCGCATAGCAGCACCAATGATGGGGAACAGCACAGTTCCAGCGGGGCAAACGCGAGGCTTGACTTCACTGATGGTCTCGTGGGTCAGCCAATTGGGCGCAACACGCATCTCCCGCTGGTTCCCTCGGAGATTCATGTCTGACACTTTGAAGTACGGTAGCATCCCGCTCGCTTCGCCCTGGAAACGATCGGGAAAAGCCCTCCCAGTCGCCGTGACCGCAACATCGCCGATGGTCGTGCGTTCCCAATGGGGCTCGGGGGTAAGTAGCACGGTGCCAAGAACGGAAGCGGTCCGCTCGAGCCTGTCCACCTCGGTCGCGACCGCCTCGATCTGGGCGTCCACCGCGGCAACAATGTCGACGATACGACGTTGTGCGACTACCGACGGAAGAGCGACTACGTAGTCGTTGAACTGTGACTCTTTCCACCGGTTTCGGCTAGCAGTCGTGCCAGTGCTCGCGCGCTCGACGAAAGACCACACAGACCGCTGCTGGAAGTGCACCTTCAAGAATTCCGGCAATAGTCGCGAGCGGTCGCAGACGAACAGTGGAAATTCGTTGGAGACATAGCAACCTGCCAGGTTGTCATTAACGAGTCCGAATGACCCCTTCCAGGCAAAAAGGCGATTGTAGATGAATTGCCCAGGCTGAACTCGGTTGAAACGTGTCGCTTTAGACGTCTCCGCGGTCACGATCTCGCGAAGGAAAGGACCCTCCGCGTACCACCTCACTCCGAGGAGCGGATACTCCTCACCCGGCGCGACCTTGACGGAGTCCTGGACCTGGTGTGTCACTTCTCCCAGCCGCGTCGGTGTCCATTCACTCGTCATCGGGCACCTCGAGAATGCTCAGGTCGATACCCGCTGCAGCGAGGCGCTCGAACATGGCGCTCTCGGCATCGATGCGGCGCTGGCGCGCATCCGCGTAGGCGACGAGCGCGGCACCCAGGTCGGCGGTCTCCTCGGCGGCGACCTTGATGTACCGCCCCATGTTCAGGTCGAAGGCGTTGCTCTCGATCTCCTCGAGCGGCACCAGCCGGACTTCCGTGCCGTCCTCGCCATCTGGGTCCTGGCCTGTGTGGTACGCGTCAATGAGGGCCTTGACGTCGTCCCCGGACATGACGTTCTGCTTCTTGCCCTTGTCGAACCGGGCTGAGCCGTCGATGAACAGGACGTGACCCTTGCGCTCGGCGGGCTTCCGTTCACGGAAGATCAGCAGGCAGGCCGGGATCGACGTCGAGTAGAACAGGTTCGGAGGCAGGCCGACGACCGCCTCCAGACGATCCTCCTTGATGAGGCACTGCCGGATTTTCGCCTCGGCCCCGCCACGGAACAGCACACCGTGGGGCATGACGACGCCCACGCGACCGGTGCCCGGGTTCATCGACGAGACCATGTGCTGGACGAAGGCGAAGTCACCGTTCTTCGCCGGGGGCACCCCGCAGAACGCTCGCGGATCCGCCGCCCAGCGGTCAGCTCCCCAGTTCGCCAGGGAGAACGGCGGGTTCGCGATGACGACGTCGAAGGTGCGGACAGCCCCTCGGGTATCCTTGAACGCCGGCGCACGGAGAGTGTCGCCACGCTTGATCTCGAAATCCTCGATCTCGTGCAGGAACAGGTTCATCCGAGCGATCGAGGCGGTGGTCAGGTTGATCTCCTGTCCGTAGACCCGGAGCGTGCGGTGATCCTTGCCGGACTCCCGAAGCTGGTTGATCGTGGCCACGAGCATGCCGCCCGAGCCGCAGGTCGGGTCGTAGACAGACTCGCCAGGCTCCGGCTGCAGGATCCCGACGAGAAGGTTCACGACCTCGCGAGGGGTGAAGAACTCCCCTGCTTTCTTGCCGGACTCGTCGGCGAAGTTCTTCAGCAGGTACTCGTAGCCGGCACCGAGCAGATCGTGTGAGACCGTCGACGGGTCGAGGCGGATCTGGTTGAACGCTTGAATCAGACCGAGCAGCGCCGACTCCGGGATGCGCTCCTTGTTGCCCCAGGAGGCATCGCCGAACACGCCGGCCAGAGACTTCGGGTTCGCCTTCTCGATGCGCTGGAAGGTCTTCGTGATCGTTGCGCCGAGGTTGACGACGGTGGCGGTGACCTCGTCCCACATTGTGCCCGGCGGCAGCTCGAAGCGGTGGAAGTCCGCCTCGATCTCGTCGTCAAGCTCGTCGCCGTACTCGTCGAGCGCCTCCTCGCGCTCGTAGACCCAGGTATCGCTGATCCACTTCCAGAAGAGCATCGGGAAGACGTAGGTCTTGAAGTCGGCCGGATCGACCGGGCCACGCAGTGCGTTGGCGGCGGCCCACAACCGGGACTCGAGCTCTTGCTGAGTGATCGTCACTGAACTTGTTGCTCCTCGATCTCGCCATGGTGGCGCTTGCGGTTGCCGCACACCAAGTTGGATTAGCCCTAACGCCGGCCAATCCAGGAACTTCAAATCTATCGAGTGAATCCGACATGAGAACGAATGTCGACGAGGTCAGGGACTGAGGCGGAGTGCCGCGCGGCGACAGAAGGGAGACCGGGTGACTCGGGGCCCGCTATGCCCGCATCGGATTCAAGAGCGACAGCGGCTCGACACCGAGCTGATCAGCCAGCGCGTCGACCGAGTCCAAGGTCAAATTCCGCTCACCGCGCTCGATTCCAGCGAGGTAGCGGGGTGTGACGCCGAGTTCCTCCGCTAGGCCTTCCTGCGTGAGCCCTCGGGACCGGCGGAGTTCGCGCAGCTGCGCGCCCAGGACCGATCGGAGGGATTTCGACACCTTTCAAGCGTCGCGGCGGGTACTCATGGCTTCCAGGTACTTATAAGTTCCGGTTGTCCGCCCGCGCGCGGCGCTTCTCCCCTAGGCTCGACCCATGGACTACGAGCGCTTCGAGGGCCCGGACGGACTCGAGATCCGCGTCCCACGCGACGACGACTACCGCACCTGCGCGGTCTGCGGCGGCGACTGCGAGCCGGAGCCCATGATCACAGAGCAGCACGGCGTGCGCATCGCATTCACCTGCCCGGAGCACGGGCCGCAGGGCGTCGTCGATCCGTTCGACGACGTTCGGTAGGGAGCATGAGATGGCGATGAGTCTGGACGAGTTCGTCGTCGACCATCCGGTCGACCGGTCTGCTGTGGACGCGCACAAGCGGTGCATGCTCGAAGCGATCGAGGAAGCGCGGCGGGAGGACGGCGAGCAGGAGCAGGACTAGTGCGCCGCCAGTCGTGATCCTCCGACTCTCAGGCAATCTCCGGTCAGTAGGGAAGTTCAAGCGCGAAACACCAGGCGGGCCAGCGTCGGGGGCTTTCGATACCGTTGCTCGTATGAACCGGCCTGTGAATGACCGACAGTTGGAGGTCCTGCAGTGGATCGCCGACGGCTGTCCCGCCGGGAAATGGCCCGAGGACGACAACGTGCACAAGATCAGTGCCGCTGCGCTCAAGTCCCGAGGCCTCGCGACCGTCACCGGCCACGGCCGGACGTGGACCGCGACGGTCACAGAGGCTGGCAAGCATTACCTGGAGCACGGGAGCTACCCGCCGAGCGACGAACCGCCGGCCACTGTCGTACCCGCTGTTCGCTCACGCCGCGAGAAGCCGACGAAGGTCGATCTGGGCGAAGGCGCGTCAGCAACACTCGCTGAGGCGAGAGCGCTGATCACGCAGCTCCAGAATCAAGGACAGCTCACCGTTCCCGACCCGGCGGAGTCGGTCCGCGCCCGCTATCGACGCGTGCTGCACGCCTGCAGGGTCCACCACCTGGTTCCGGACGGACAGGAACTGCGCTTCACGGGACGCAGCTCGGGCGACATCGTGGTCATGCTCAGCACCGGCTCTCCGGCGGACACCACGAACTGGGACCGCATCCGAACGACGGCGCGCACCGTCACGACGAATCTCGACGTGCTCCGCACCGCGTTGGAGAACACGTCGATCCTGAACTCGATCAGCGAGACACTTCGCCCCCGCGCCATCGAAGTCGTGCTCGGTCTTGCCGAGGAGCTCCGCGCGCACGAGCTGAGGCTCGCGGTAAACCAGAAGCTCAAGACACCGAAGCTCTTCATCCAGGTCGACACCCGCCGCCGAAGCCTGGAGCTCACCGAGCTGCTGGACGAGGTGCCTCACGTGCTCACCGACGCCGAGCAGCGAGAACTCCGGCGCTCGCCTTGGAAACAGATCCCGAAGTTCGACAGCGTGCCGTCCGGCCGGCTGCATCTCAAGATCGAACGAGATGGTTCGCACCGTGTCGACCTCGGCCGCCAAAGCTACACATACGAACGCAACAGCGAGAGCTGGTCCGACGAGAAGGCGAAGCCACTCGAGACCCGAGTCCGCGAGATCGCACGCGCGATCAAGAAGGGCGTGGTCGACGACGTCGATGCAGCCGACCGCGAGAAGCAACGACGTGCCGAGGCACATGAGGAGCATGAGCGCGAGAAGGCTGCCGAGCGACGAGCATGGGAAGCCATACGCGAACGCGCCCGCGAGAAGGCACTCCTCGTCCAGCGAGAGGTGATCTTCGCGCAGGCATTCGAGAGCTGGCAAGGAGCGCAAGAGCTCCGGGAATTCGCGAGGCAGCTCGAGGCCGAAGCAACCGCGAAAGGCCTGCTGGGAGATCACCCCAGGTTGCAGCAGTGGTTGGAATGGGCGCGACGTCGGGCAGACGAGTTCGACCCGATCGTGAACCTCGCGCACCTCGACGACAGCGTCTTCGACGCGGAGCCATCGGCCAAGGACTTGCGACCGTACATGGAGGGTTGGAACCCTTCAGCGCCCCACAAGGACTACAGCAACGGTCGCGACTCCCACGACCAGCACGGCCAGCATTCGCCACAGCCACGGGCGTGGCACCCGGGAATGCGCGACCGCCCCAGCTGGTGGCGTCGCTAACGCACTGCATGACGTTCGCCGATAACTGGAACTGATAGGTTCCAGTAGCGGCAGGTCATCCTCAGCTGTGCCGCGCTCAGGACTGAGATGTTTCGCCGCTCGGCCTGCTGCCCGCGTCTACCTGCGATCCACGAATGCCACCTACGCGCGCGCAGATCAGCGTCGCGCTTGACGACATCTCTGGGGCCGCGCTCGATGCGTTGACCACCGATGGCACTCCTATTGGCGACGCCGTGCGCGACGCGATCGTCTTCGCCTCCGCAGCTCACCCGTACCGCGCGGAGCACGTGACAGCCGGCGAACCTATCGAACTGTGGCTGAGGCGATTCTCCGCACGTGCACCATCGGTACGCGGGCATCACCCTGACGTTGCGCGCGTGGGGTTCGCCGCTCCACCCACACAAAGGTCAGGACATCCACGAGATCGGCGGGCACAGCTCGACTCGGAGTCCGGACTGTCTGACGCCTGCGCGAGACTGGATCGCATGGGGCCGGGGAACGATACGAACGTCAGTCGAAAGCGCGGCCGCCCCGCCCGGCATCTCCTAAGCGGGATCGCCGTGTGTGGCGTGTGCGACGCGCCGGTCAGGGTCGGCGCTCAGAATGCCGGGAGAGCACGCGGGCTCGTCGTTCCGACTCCCCCGCCTCGCTACCGCGTCTACGAGTGCGCCGGATGGCCAGGGCAGCCCGGATTCCACGTCTCGATGCACCAAGAGCGACTCGATCGCATCGTTACGGACGCGGTACTGGAACGGATCGCGACTCCGTACTTCGAAGTGCCGCGCATCCTGAAGGGCGAATCAGCTCGTGAGGAGCGCGAGGCGCTCCTCCATGAGATCGATTCTCTCCGGGGGTGGCTCGGAGAGGTTCGCGTGGAGTCCAAGCGTCGCAGGAACGAGTCCATGTTGCTGGAGCAGGAAGCCATCGTGCTCCCCCGGATTCAGGCCGCCAATCAAAGGATCCTTGAACTCGAGAAGCGCGATCCATTGATTTTCCGGTTGAACTATTATTTCCCCGTCGCCCCGCTCGTTTGGGATGCCATGCCAATCGCGCAGCGACGACACGTGGTCCAGAAGATGGTGACTCCACGGATTCATCCAGTGGTTCGCGCCAACCGAAGCTCCCGAGCGCTCAACGGGGACCGAGTGGAGCTCGTCTGGGATCCAGGAGGCGCTCAGATTTAGAAGGTGGTAGCCACTGTTTGATCAGGTGGGGCTGAACTAGCTCCTGATCGGGTTGTTCGCTCGATGCTGCCTCCGTTCTCACGATTTTTCTCACATGTATGAGCCGTGTCCGGAGACGGCCGTCAGGTGGCTCAGACCGCTCGCGCGCATGTCGTCGTTCAGCTGCGCCGACACGGCTCGGGTGTCGCCGACGGCCAGCCCAGGGAGCAGCCCGGCGCCCGGCTCGGGCAGCGTGGTCGATCGTGCCACGAAGTCGTGCTTCAGGCCGGCCGCCAGAGCGAAGACGCCGGATGCCGGGTGCTCGACCTCGGCAGAGCTCGCGAACACCACGATCGCGGATCGCTCCCCCGCATCCGTCTCGGCGGCCTGGCCCGTCACCCGGATGCCGGCCCCCATGTCGAATCCCTCGCCGGGGTCGACGCCGATCCGCACGGGTGCCGCGACCGGAGCGATCGCTCCAGGCGGCCCGATGCCGGTGAGCTGCGCTTCGAACCACAGCCGCCCGTCCTGCCCGATCGACGCGGACGAGGTGATCTCCGCCGTCGCCTCGACGATCCGCCCGCTCCACGCCTGCGCGTCACCCCGCCCTGGCAGTGCCAGGATGACCGACACCGCGACCGCCGACGCGACGGCGAGCACGAAGCCCACGAGCGCGACACCGCGGCGTCGAAGCGCCAGCATCACGATCGCCCCGACGAGGCCGGCTCCGGCGGTCCAGGGGGCAGCAGCAGGCACGAAGACGCACAGGAGCGCGACCGCCCAGACAGCGGCCGCCAGCGGCAGCATCCGCAGATCGCGCCTCACACCCGCACTCCGTCGCGGATGCCCTCGAGGAGCTTCTCGCCGATGCCCGGCACCGCCAGCAGGTCGTCGACAGACGCGAAGCGACCGTTCTCCTCACGCCAGGCGATGATCCGCTCCGCCAGAGCCGGTCCGATGCGGGGCAGAGTCTCCAGCGCAGCCTGATCGGCCGTGTTCAGGTCGATGCGGGCGTCGGTCGGGGCTGCGCCGGGAGCACCCGATGCCGCGGCACCGAGCGTCGGCACGATGATCTACTCGCCGTCGGTGAGCGTACGAGCCAGATTGATCCCGGCGAGGTCGGCGTCGTCCGTCGTTCCGCCGGCAGCCGCGACCGCATCGACCAGCCGGGCGTCGAGATCGAGCACGTACAGGCCGGGTACGTGCACCGCGCCGAGCACGTGCACGTACAGCTCGCCTGTGGACGAGGCCGCCGTCGACTCGGACACCGGCACCCGCTCGCTCGGCGCCGCCTGACCGCGCATGATCCCGAGTCCGACGGCGGCCGAGAGCACCACGAGTGCGAGCACGATCGCCGCGCCCACACTCAGCCGCAGCTTCCGCGGCGGCGTGAGCGGCGGCGGCGACGAATCGGGCATCCGCCCACGCTAAGCCCGTCGGCACACCGCCAGGATGGTCAGAAACGCGCGCGGTGGAGAACCCGCTCAGGTCGCCGATCTGTGCAGAGCGACTCAGCCCTTGACGACGAAGCTCACGATCTTCGGAGCGCGCACGACGACCTTGACGATCTCCTTGTCGCCGATCGACCGGATCACGCGCTCATCCGCGCGGGCGAGAGCCTCGAGCTCCGCCTCGCCGATGCGCGCCGACACCTCGAGCTGCGCGCGGACCTTGCCGCCCACCTGCACGACGGCCGTGATCTTGTCCTCCACGAGAAGCGCCGGATCTGCCGAGCGCCAGGTCACGAGGCCGACAGACGGCTCGTGACCGAGCATCTCCCACATCTCCTCCGCGGTGTGCGGGGCGATGAGGTCGAGCATCACCGCGATCGTCTCCGCAGCCTCGCGCACGGCGGGGTCTGCGGGGCCCGCCGGCCCGTCGATCGTCTTGCGAGTGATGTTCACGAGCTCCATCAGGCGCGCGACCAGCACGTTGAACTTGGTCTGCTCGACCAGGGCCGGCGCCTCGGAGAGCAGCTTGTGCGTAGCGCGGCGCAGAGCCGAGTCGCCGCCGTCGAAGACCACGTCGACCGGGCTCGACACCTCGCCGGCGATGCGCATCGCGCGGGCCAGGAACTTCTGGGCGCCGGTGGTCGACACGTCGGCCCAGTCCTTGTCGTCTTCCACGGGGCCCGCGAAGGCCAGTCCCACACGCAGCGCGTCGGCGCCGTGCGCGTCGAGCTCCTCCTGGAACAGCACCAGATTGCCCTTGCTCTTCGACATCTTGGTGCCGTTGAGGATGACCATGCCCTGGTTGATGAGGTTGGAGAACGGCTCGGTGAAGTCGATCAGCCCCATGTCGAACAGGACCTTGGTGATGAAACGGGCGTACAGCAGGTGCAAGATCGCGTGCTCGACGCCGCCGATGTACGAGTCGACGGGCGCCCAGCGCGACGCCTCCTTCGGGTCGAACGCGAACTGTTCGCTGTTCGGCGACAGGAAGCGCAGGAAGTACCAGGAGCTGTCGACGAAGGTGTCCATGGTGTCGGGGTCGCGAAGCACCGGGTCGCCGGTCTCGGGGTCGACCGTGCGCACCCAGCCCTCGGCCGCGCCCAGGGGGGACGCGCCCTTCGGCGACAGGTCGAGGCCCTCGACGCTCGGCAGCTTCACCGGCAGCTGATCCTCCGGTACCGGGATGATGCGCCCGTCGTCGGTGTGCAGCATCGGGATCGGGGTGCCCCAGAAGCGCTGGCGCGAGATCAGCCAGTCGCGCAGGCGGTAGTTCTTCGCCGCGCGGCCGGTGCCCGATGCTTCGAGCTGCTCGATCGCGCGGGCGATCGCGTTGCGCTTGGACAGGCCGTTCAGCGGACCGGAGTTGATCATCCGTCCCTCGCCGGTCAGCGCGATGCCCGTGGTCGCCGGGTTCTGCTCGTCGAGCGCCGCGCCGGTGTCGATCGGCACTCCCTCGTCGTCGACCTCGATCACCGGCATGGCGCCCGTGATCGGAGCGGTGGTGTCGACCACGACCTTGACCGGCAGGTCGAAGGCGCGTGCGAAATCGAGGTCGCGCTGGTCGTGCGCGGGCACGGCCATGACGGCGCCATGGCCGTAGTCGGCCAGCACGTAGTCGGCGGCCCAGATCGGCAGCTTCTCGCCGTTGACCGGGTTGATCGCATAGCGCTCGAGGAACACGCCGGTCTTCGGCCGGTCAGTGGCCTGACGGTCGATGTCCGTCGCCTTCTGCACGTCGGCGAGGTACGACCGGAAGCGCTCGCGCACCTCGTCAGGAGCCTGGGCCGCGAGCTCGGCCGCGAGCTCGCCGTCAGGGGCGACGACGAAGAAGGTCGCGCCGTGCAGCGTGTCGGGGCGGGTCGAGAAGACCGTGACCGGCTCGTCGCGCCCCTCGATGCGGAAGTCGACGTCGGCGCCGATCGAGCGGCCGATCCAGTTGCGCTGCATCTGCAGCACCTTCGACGGCCAGAAGCCCTCGAGCTGGTTCAGGTCGTCGAGCAGGCGATCGGCGTAGTCCGTGATCTTGAAGTACCACTGGGTCAGCTTCTTCTTGACGACCTCGGCACCGCAGCGCTCGCAGCGCCCGTCGACGACCTGCTCGTTCGCGAGCACGGTCTGGTCGTTCGGGCACCAGTTCACCGGGCTCTTCTTGCGGTAGGCCAGGCCTCGCTCGTACAGCTTCAGGAACAGCCACTGGTTCCAGCGGTAGTACTCCGGGTCGGAGGTGTGCAGAACGCGCGTCCAGTCGAACGAGACCCCATAGGCGCGGAAGCCGGCCTTCTGCTGATCGATGTTCTGGTACGTCCACTCGCGGGGGTCGGCACCGCGGCGGATCGCCGCGTTCTCGGCGGGCAGGCCGAAGGAGTCCCAGCCGATCGGGTTCAGGACGTTGTGCCCCCGGTGACGCCAGAAGCGCGCCACGATGTCGGAGTAGAGGTAGTTCTCGGCGTGCCCCATGTGCAGGTCACCGGAGGGGTACGGGAACATCGCGAGCACGTAACGACGCGGGCGCTTGTCGTCCTCGCCGCCCGTCACGAAGGTCTCGTTGTCCGCCCAGTACTTCTGCCACTTGGCCTGGATGGCATGCGCCGAGGGTGCATCGTCTTCGGCGGGAGTGGTGGAGAAGGTCTCAGACAACGAACGCACAACCAATCTGAAGGAAAAACGGGATCAGTTCAGGATATCTGAACCCCAGTGCGCAGGCATTCCGGCGCCGAGTGCGGCCAGCGGAGCGCGCGCCTTGGTCGCCACCTCGGCGACCTCGCTCGCCGCGACCGACCGCCACGTGATGCCGCCTCCCGCACCCACCACTGCCTGCTCGGCGTCGATCACGATGCTGCGGATCACCATCGCCAGGTCGACGGCGCCGTCGTCGCCCAGATAGCCGAAGCAGCCGGCGTAGATGCCTCGCTGCCCGCCTTCGAGCTCGTGCAGGCGCGTCATCGCCGACAGCTTGGGCGCCCCGGTCATGCTGCCGGCGGGGAACGTCGCATCGAGCAGCATCCCCACGGTCGTCCCTTCCGAGGCGGTGCCGCTGACCGTGCTGACCAGCTGGTGGACAGCCGGGTAGCTCTCGAGCGCCCACAGACTCTCGACGCGGATCGAGCCGGGGTCGCACACGCGTGACAGGTCGTTGCGCATGAGATCGACGATCATCACGTTCTCGGCGCGCTCCTTCGGATCGGCCTGCAGCTCTGCGGCGAGCGCAGCATCCGTCTCCGCATCCGCGCCTCGCGGCCGTGTGCCCTTGATCGGCTTGGTGCGGATGACGCCCGCCTCGACGTGCAGGAACTGCTCCGGACTCGCGCTGAGCAGAGCCCGGCCGCCGATGCGGATGAAGCCGCCGTGGTGCGCGGGGGTCGCCTCCCGCAGCCGCAGGTACGCGGCGACGGCGTCGTGCCTTCCCGGCACGGCGAACCGGGTCGTGAGGCAGAGCTGATACGCGACACCGGCGCGGATGAGCGCCCGGCACTCTTCGATGAGGGTCGCGTACTGGGCGGGAGTATGACGGGCGGATGCCGTGCGCTCTGTGACGGCGGAGGGAGCGGATGCCGGCTCACTGGGCACTCGGAGGACTCTCTCCCAGTCGTCGAGATCTCCTGCCGCGGCGAGCAGCCAGGTCTCCCCGGTCGCGTGATCGAACGCGGCGATCCTCGTGGCGCGGAGCCAGGCGCTGCCGACGGACTCGGCTGCGGGGGCGCCGGCGCGGCGCGCTCCGGTCTCGTAGTCGCACCATCCCACCCAGCCGCCGGAGAACGGAATGCGCCCGACCTGCTGCCGGTCGATGCGCACATCGGCGGGCAGGGCGTCCGCGACCCCCGTGCCGACGAAGCTCCACCCCTCTCCGGCTCCCGTGCCCGCATCGAGCCAGAACACGTCCGGCGAGTGGGCCTCGAGTGCGAGGAAGAGCGCGGCCGGGTCGACGCGTGCGGTCACGGCGCGGACGGACAGGGCTTCGGGCACTGTTCCAGCCTAGATCGCACCGCCCGGCGTAGTCTCGTGGCGTGAATGACTTCGTGCCGTGGCTGATCGAGTTCATGCGGTCGATCGACCCGATCGCACGCACACTGCTCGCGGGTCTCGCCGTGCTGCTGGAGACCAGCATCCTCATCGGTCTCGTCTTTCCCGGTGACACGGTGGTGCTGGTCGCGTCGATCGGCATCACGAGCCCGCTGGAGGGTGTCGCCATGGTGATCGCGGTGGTGGTCGGCGCTCTGATCGGCGAGAGCATCGGCTTCGGTCTGGGTCGCTGGGTCGGGCCGCACATCCGCGCGTCGTGGATCGGCCGGCGCGTCGGCGAGCACAACTGGGTGAGGGCAGAGCGCTACCTCGCCCGCCGAGGCGGCATCGCGATCTTCCTCTCCCGCTTCCTCCCCGTGCTGCATTCGCTGGTTCCGCTCACGGTCGGCATGAGCCATTACTCCTACCGGCGGTTCCTCGCCTGGACGGCTCCCGCCTGTCTGCTGTGGGCGACGGCGTATGTGAGCATCACCTCCCTCGCTGTCGGCAGCTTCGACGAACTCGCCGACCAGGTGCACTTCGCGGGCTACATCTTCG
Organism: Microbacterium hydrocarbonoxydans; assembly: GCF_000956475.1. Taxonomy (GTDB): domain Bacteria; phylum Actinomycetota; class Actinomycetes; order Actinomycetales; family Microbacteriaceae; genus Microbacterium; species Microbacterium hydrocarbonoxydans_A. The sequence goes on along the minus strand of NZ_JYJB01000010.1, from coordinate 202,301 downwards.
TGGGCATCATCGTCGTCTTCCTGCTGCTCGTCCTGCTCAGCAAGAAGGTCATCGCCCGCGTGGAGCGGCACCACCTCGACTCCGACGACGCAGAAGCCGGCGCCGACGTGAAAGACTGAGGCAATGGCCTCATCTCCTCCGGCCGCCAGAATCCACTGGTTCGCCCGACTCGAACACCGCCTCCACGTGTGGCGCGAAGGACGAGCGCGCCGTCGGGGACGCACCGCGACGATCGTGCCGTTCCCCGGCTACGGCGGTCCCGGGTGGGTCCGCGTGGTCGGACGCGTGCTGATCGTGCCCCCGCAGCGCAGCACGAAGACGGGCGAGCCGGCGAGCGTGCGCGGCTGGCGCAGCTTCGTCGGCATCCCCGTCAGCTTCGCGAAGGTGACGGTGCAGTTCGGCGAGACGACGCACCATGTGGTCGCCGACCGCGGCGGCGTGATCGACGCCGTGATCGACGCCGATCTCGAACCGGGCTGGCAGACGTTCACGGTCTCGGTGGAGGGTCAGGCGGCAGTCGAGGCGACCGCCTTCGTCGTGGCGGAGGACACCACGTTCGGCGTCGTCTGCGACGTCGACGACACCGTCATGGTCACCGCTCTCCCCCGCCCGTTCATCGCCGCATGGAACTCCTTCGTCGTCGACGAGCACGCCCGTCTCCCGGTGCCGGGTATGGCTGTGCTCCTCGATCAGCTGCTCCGACAGCATCCGGGCGCCCCGATGGTGTATCTCTCCACCGGCGCCTGGAACGTCGCCCCCACGCTCAAGCGCTTCCTCGGCCGCCATCTCTTCCCGACCGGGTCGATGCTCCTGACCGACTGGGGTCCCACGCACGATCGCTGGTTCCGCAGCGGGCGCGAGCACAAGCTCACGAACCTCCGCCGTCTCGCGGCCGAGTTCCCGCACGTGCAGTGGCTGCTGATCGGCGATGACGGCCAGCACGACGAAGCGATCTACTCGGAGTTCATGCAGGAGCATCCGGGTTCCGTGGCCGCGGTCGCGATCCGCCGGCTGCTCCCTGCGGAGGCGGTGCTGGCCGGTGGCCGCGCCGACCAGGAGGAGCATGCGCAGCACACGGCTCCGTGGGTGAGCGCAGAGGACGGCGCCGGCCTTCGGGATCAGCTCGGCGAGGTCGGCATCCTGCACTGACCCTTCGACGGGCTCAACGGCTCGGCCGAGGTCAGGAGGCGTTCTGCGGCACCTTCAAGGAGCCGTAGCGCTGCATGCGGTGCCAGCGCAGCCTGGTGCCGGCGATCGCCGTGAACACCGACTGGATCACGACGAGATACATGAGCTGCCGGTAGACGACCTGCTGAAGAGGCAGCGTCCACAGTGGGGCGAGCCGCTCCCCGTCGATCTTGAAGGCGTACACGGCCATTCCGAACTGGATGGCGAGGAATCCCAGCCACAGCGCCGCGATCCGCAGCGGGTCCAGGAACAGCAGACCGTACACCGCGAACACGTCGACCACGGGGGCGAACAGGGGCAGCAGGACCTGCAGGATGAGCAGGTACACCAGGCCGCGCCGCCCGAGCTTGCCTGCGGCACCCCGCTCGACGAGCGCCCCGCGGTGCTTCCACATGGCCTGCAGAGTGCCGTAGCACCACCGGTAGCGCTGCTTCCACAGGGCGCCGATCGTCGCGGGCGCCTCGGTCCAGGCCCTGGCGTCGTCCTGGTAGACGACGCGCCAGCCGTCGCGGCACAGCGCCATCGTGAGATCCGTGTCCTCGGCGAGCGTGTCGTCGCTCACGCCGCCGACGCGCTGCAGAGCCTCCCTGCGAAAGCCGCCGATCGCGCCGGGGACCGTGGGCATGCACTCCGCGACGTCGAAAAGGCGTCGATCGAGGTTGAAGCCCACGACGTATTCGATGTGCTGCCACGCGCCCAGCACGCCACCGCGGTTCGCGACCTTGGTGTTGCCGGACACGGCGCCGACAGCGGGATCGGCGAAGGGCTGCAGCAGCCGCTCGACCGTGTCCTCCTCGAACACGGTGTCTCCGTCGACCATCACGATCAGCTCGCCCGAGGCCGCCTCGATGCCGGCGTTCAGCGCCGAGGGCTTACCCCCGTTGGGCTTCGTGATCAGCGTGACCTGCGGCAGATCGAGTCGCGAGACGATCTCCGCCGTGGCGTCGGTGGACCCGTCGTCGACCACGATGATCTCGACCTCGCGACTCGAGGCCGCGATCGACCGCACGGCGGCCTCGATTCCCGCCTCCTCGTTGTGCGCGGGCACGATCACGGAGACGACTCCCCGATGCTGCCAGCGGCGCCGCCGGGCAGCGGCCACCGCGCCGCGGCGGTGCCGCACCGCGAGCGCCATCACGAGCACGGCTCTGATCAGCATCACCGCCCCGCTGAGCACGAGAGCGACACTGATCGCGGTCACGACGAACGAGCTGATCGACAGCGCCGCGAGCACCGCGACCCCCGTGGCGCGATCAGCAGCGGATGCCGGAGTCATCGCCCCGCTGAGACCGGCCGCGCCGCTCACCGTGGTCGCCTCGATGCCTGCGGCCTGATATTCGCTCAGGAGCTCGTCGAGGGCCGCGACGGTCTCGGAGCGATCGCCTCCTCCGTCGTGCATCAGCAGCACGTCGCCGGACCCGCCTTCCGCGGGCGTCGCGTTGCGAATGATCGCCGAAACGCCGGGGCGCTCCCAGTCCCTGCTGTCGAGTGTCGACAGCACCGAGACGTAGCTGCGGTCGGCGGCGTCGACGACGACCGACCAGGTGCCGTCGGTCAGAGCCGCAGGCGAGGAGCTGTACGGCGGCCGGAACAGCGAGGAGGTGAGACCCGATGCCCCCGCAAGTGCCGACTGCGCCGCGTGGAACTCGAGGTCGCGACGCCACCCGGGCGCGGTGGCCAGATCCGCATGCGTGAACGTGTGCACTCCGACTTCGTGCCCCTCGGCGATCATCCGCCGCACGAGATCGGGGTGCTGCGCCGCAGCGGTGCCCACCACGAAGAACGTCGCGTGCACATGATGCTTCGCCAGGACGTCGAGGATCTTCGGAGTCCACTCGGGATCGGGGCCATCGTCGAAGGTCAGCGCGAGAGTCCCGGCGCGCGGGGCGATGGAGCCGCCCGTGGCCCGCGGATCGACGATCGGCCCGCCCTCGATCGCGTCTGCCGGTACGGCATCAGCCGAGGCGTCGGCAGCGGGTGCGCGGTCGCCGAGCGTGGACAGATGCTGGGTGTACCCCTGCACTGCGAGAGCGGCTCCCACCGCGAGGAGCACGACCACGAGGGACACCCAGTGCGCCCGGACACGCACGGGTCGTGCGGCGTTCACGGCTGAGGGCGCCCCGTGCTGTGCGGATCGGGCACGGCGGCCCTGTTGTCGGCTCCCGGCGAGGTCGCGCTGACGGTCTGCCCTGGCGCCGACTCGCTGTTGCCCGGTGCATCCGACGCAGGCGCCGTCGCGGCGGGTTCGGAGACGTCGGCCGGGGGCGCCGCCGCCGTCTCGCTGGTCGTCGCCGTCGTCGTCGTCACGACCGGGTCTGACTCCTCGGTCGCGATCGGCGCGGGGCTCTCGGACGGCGGCGTCACCGGCGAGGGCAGCGGGCGCGGCAGTGCCACGCTCTCACCGATGGATGTCGGGAAGAACGGAGCGTTGATGGTCGGGCCCCCGAGAAGCGCGCTGACCACGAGCGCCAGGTAGGTCGCGGCCACCGCCGAGCCGATCCATGCGGCGATGACGGCCCAGCGTCGGCGTCGGCCTCGAGGGTCTACGAACACGGGCGTCGGTTCGGAAAGGGCGTGAGCGGGCATCGAGGAGTCCTGCGTCGGGGTCGGGTGGGCCGATTCTACCCGCCGAGCCCGGATGCGGGCTGGACGTCTATCCTCGAGAGGTGTCCTCTCCCTCCCTCCCCCGCGCCGAGTGGACCGCTCGTGCACAGGCGCACCAGGAGCGAGCGGACGCTCTCACCGCGGAGCACCGTGAACGCGCGTCCCGGCGGGAGAAGCATCCGGTGTGGGACTTCCTGTTCACCTACTACGCCTACAAGCCTGCGCAGCTGCGCCGCTGGCATCCGGGTGCGGGCGTCACGCTGAGCGACGCACCCGAGCGCGCGGAATGGCGCTGGTACACCGCCGTCGGCGATGACGTCACTCCCGACGCGGCCGCGTTCGCCGCAGACAAGCCCGAACTCGCCGCGCTCATCGAGCGGATGCTGCGGCGCACCGCCTCGCGACCCGGGCAGTTCGGCTGCTTCGGCCTGCACGAATGGGCGATGGTCTACCGGCAGGACGAGCACCGGCATCCCGTCCCGCTGCGATTGGGCCAGGCAGGCACCGACGCGGTCGTCGAGAGCCACGAGCTGCGGTGCACGCACTTCGACGCCTTCCGCTTCTTCACCCCGGATGCGGTCCCTCGCAACCGCAGTGCGCTGACGCGAGAGGAACAGCCGCTGTTCGAACAGCCGGGCTGTCTGCACGCGGGCATGGATCTCTACAAGTGGGCCATGAAGCTCGGCCCGCTCGTCCCGGGCGAGTTGCTGCTCGACACGTTCGAGCTCGCCCGCGACATCAGGCGGCTCGACATGGAGGCCGCGCCCTACGATCTCTCGGACTGGGGCGTCGTCCCGGTGCCGATCGAGACCACGGACGGCAAGGCCGAGTACGTCCGGCGCCAGCGCGGCTTCGCCGAGCGCGGCGCCGCACTGCGCGAAGCTCTGATCGAGGCCTGGCTCAGCTCGCCCGTTCGCACGTAGGGCACAGCGCCCAGTCGGCGCTCGCCGCCGTGAGACTCAGCCGCAGAGCGAGCACCCGGGTCGCGGCATCGGCCAGGCGGTCGGCGGGAAGGGATCCGCTCCCCACCGCGGCCGCGATGCCTGCCGCCATCTGTCCCGCTGTGTCGGGCGTCGACCCGGCGATCATGAGCACGAGGTCGCTGCCGGCGGCCAGCGCGGCGACCGCATCGGCGACCGGGTCCTGGTACTCGGGGATCCCCGACGAGAGCAGCATGCCGAGATCATCGGTCACGATGACCCCCTCGAAGCCGAGATCCTCTCTGGCGATCTCATGCCAGCGCGCAGACAGCGACGCCGGGGCGGCGTCGACCGCCGTGTACGCGAGGTGGCCGAACATGAGCAGCGATGCTCCCGCCTCGATCCCCGCCGCGAACGGCACGGCGTCCGTCGCACGCCACTGCTCCAGAGACTCATCCGTCGACGGGATCGCGTGGTGGGAGTCGCCAGGTGCTGCGCCATGGCCGGGAAAGTGCTTGAGCGTGGAGGCCAGGAACTGCTCCTGCGCCGTCGTGGCCGCTGCCACGCGCTCCGCGGACGACTGCGGATCCGTGCCGAGCGCTCGGCCGTAGATGAACGATGACGGATCGGCGGGCACGTCGGCGATGGTCCCGAAGTTCACCGAGATTCCCGCCTGCGCGACGAGCGAGGCTCGCGCTGCGAAGGCCGCGGCGGTGGCGCTCGCCGGTTGCGATTTGAGAACCGTGGACGCCGGATATGCGTCTGCGCTCAGGCGCGAGACGATGCCGCCCTCCTGGTCGATCGCGATGAGCGGAGGCAGCGACGGGTCGACGGCGAGAGCCGCCGTCACGGTCCGGAGGTCGGCCGCCTCAGCGGGCACGTTCGCACCCATCAGGATGAAGCCGCCGAACCCCTGCGCCATGTACGCGCTCAGAGCCGCGGGGTCGGTCGTCGGGATGTGGCCCATGATCACGCTCGCGGCCTGCTCGGCCGTCGTCATGCCGGCGACGAGTTCGGCCGCGCGTGCACTCGGCCCGCTCGACTGCGCCGCGACGGCAGGCGGACTCGGCGCAGCCTGAGCGGGTGCGCCCAGTGCCGCGCTCGCGATGATCATCGCGAGCGCGACCGCACCGGCGCGCCGCACGGACATCAGTTCGACAGCGCCTCGGCGATGGGGAGCGAGTTCTCGGCCGTGCCGTTGCCGAACCGGATGGTGCGGCCGATGGTCGCGGGAGAGTCGAGCGCAGCCACGATGACCGCCGCGACGTCGGCACGCGACACCTCGCCTCGTCCCTCGGGGTCGATGCGGATGCGACCGCTGGGGTCGTCGAAGGTGAGGGTGCCCGGCGCGAGGATCGTGCCCTCCAGCTCCGTGCCGCGCAGATGCTCGTCGGCTGCCCACTTCGCATCGGCGTAGGGGAAGAAGTCCGCGTCTTCGGGGATGCCGTGGTCGGCGGTCGACCCGAGCCAGGAGACCAGGAGGTACCGGTGCACGCCCGCGATGGCCGCGGCATCCATGGTCCTGACCGCGGCATCGCGGTCCACCGCGTAGGTACGCTGCGGGTCGCCGCCGCCGGCGCCGGCCGACCACACCACGGCGTCATGGCCGCGGATGATGTCGGCGAGCTCGGCGGTGTCGAGCCGCTCGACATCCGCGACCAGAGCGCTCGCGCCTCCGGCTTCGACATCGGCCGTGTGATCGGGATTGCGGATGACGGAGGTCACCTCGACCCCGCGTTCGACGAGCAGTGGGGCGAGCAGGAGCGCGATGCGGCCGTGGCCGCCGAAGACGATGACACGGGACATGCTCTCAGCCTACGCTCGCGCCCCGACGTCAGCGCGGGCCCTGCGTGCTGTCGATCACGAACGCCTGCGGGTGACCGCGCAGATACCGTACGGTGATCGGCTCGCCCGTCGGTATGTAGGCGTCGCGATCCGGGTAGCCGGCCGGCGTGAAGAAGTTGCTCTCGAGCGTGTACTCGACGCCCGTGGCGGTGGTGAAGGTGACCCAGCCCCCGTCGATCGTCGCCGCTGTCGGCTGGCCGTGCTCGAAGATGTAGGCCCTGGTCACGGGGACGCCCGTGAGGCTCAGGAGGCCGATCACGAGATTCGCGAGCATCGCGAAGGCGAGGGCTCGGAAGACGATGCGCCTGATGCGATCGGCGGTCCGCCCGCGCTGCGGTGCGGTCTCGCGCAGGAGCCCTTCGCGTTCGCGGACGCGCCGCAGCGCGCCGCCTGGCGCGGACCCGACCGCCGACATCGCGAACAGCCCGAGAATCGAGAACCCGGCGATGAACACCATCGCGTAGCCGTGGGAGGCGGGGAAGTTCACCAGCCAGATCAGCGTGTCGAGGATGTTCATCGCCCCTCCTCCTTCTCGATCGTGACCGCAACCGTCTGCGGATCCTCCCGACGGTAGAACGCCCAGAGCGGCGCGCCCACCTGGAAGTGCGACAGGGCCTGCGGGTACGCGAACACGGTCGTCTCGGCCTCCCAGGTCGCAGCTCCCTCCGGTGCCATCAGCACTTTGAGGGCGAGCTCGCTCTGGCCCTCCAGCCGCCGTCCGGTCGGCCGCATCTCGAGAACGGATGCCGGCACCTGCGTGCCCGTCGTCCTCGCCTTGACCAGCCGAGGGTCGATGAGTCCGCGATCGATGCGCCACTGCAGGAGGGCTGCGTGCACGAGCGGATCCGTCACATCGGCGAGTTCGATGGTGTCCTGGTCCGTGAGACTGTAGCGGACCGGCAGCGGCTGACCGACCTGCAGGTCGGCGAAGTCGCTCGCGTCGACGAGCGTCCGCATCTGGGCGACGAACTCATCGCCATCGCGCGGAGTCACCCGGATGAAGATGTCGTACTGCGGCACGTCGTTCACGGTGAGTCCGGTGCGCGAGATCTCGACGATGCGACCCACACCGATGTGCGCTTCGCCGCGCACCTTCTTGCGGCGCCCGAGACCCGACATGGTGCCGCTGAAGGTGAGGATGAGCCCCCACGCGACTCCGATCATGATCGGCGCGCCCAGGGTGTCCTCGCCCGCGAACGGCAGGATCGAGTGGCGCTGGTCCACGCCGAAAAGGCCCTCGCCGGTCCAGACGAGGAGCCATGCCGACAACAGCAGCCAGACGATCAGGAAGACGATGCGGAGCATGTGCTCAGGCTATCGAGCGACGGCTTACCCTACCGATCACGACTTCGGTCTCTCAGTGCGTCGCGGAGAGCTCTGCCGCCAGCATCCGCTGCACGCCCTTCGCCGCTGATCGCCCTGCCCTGTTCGCGCCGATCGTGCTGGCCGAGGGGCCGTAGCCCACCAGCTGGATCCGCGGATCAGCCACTGCGGTGGTGCCGCGCCCGTGGCGGTCGAGCTGGATGCCTCCTGCGGCCGAACGCAGATGCAGCGGCGCCAGGTGGCCGACGGCAGGGCGGAACCCGGTCGCCCAGAGGATCGCGTCCACTCGCTCGAACGAGCCGTCGGCCCAGCGCACGCCGTCGGGCTCGATGCGCTCGAACATCGGCCGACGGGCCGCGTACACGCCGAGCCGCTCAGCCTCCCGCTCCTGGGGACGCAGCATGAGGCCGGTCACGCTCACGACGCTTTGCGGCGGCAGGCCCTGCGCCACCCGCTGCTCGACGAGCGCGACGGCTGCGGCTCCCGCTTCGGGGGTGAAGTCGTCGTCACGCCACACGGGCTCGCGGCGGGTGACCCAGGAGACCTGCGTGAGGGGCGCGAGAGCGCCGAGGAACTGCACGGCCGATGCGCCGCCGCCCACGACCAGCACACGCTTGCCGATGAAGTGCTCGGGTCCGGGATAGTCGACCGTGTGCAGCTGTTCGCCCAGGAACGTCTCCATGCCCGGATAGTGCGGCAGGAAGGGATGGGTCCAGGTGCCCGTGGCGTTCACCAGGGTCTTCGTGCGCCACTCGCGCTCCCCCGCGTGCACGACGAGCACGCCGCCGTCATCGTCCACGCGATCGGCACGCACGGGCCGGACGATCGGCAGCCGGTGCGTCTTCTCATAGGCCGCGAAGTATGCGGGCACTGCGATGTTCGCGCGCTGGGAGTCGCGGGGTGGGGCGGCCTCACCGGGAAGCTCTGCGACGCCGTGCACGTCGCGCATGGTCAGCGCGTCCCACCGGTGACGCCAGGCCCCGCCGGGTTCGTCGTCCGCATCGAGCACGACGTGGCGGATGCCGAGGCGACTCAGATGGTACGACGTCGAGAGCCCGGCTTGCCCTGCTCCGATCACGACGCTGTCGAAGATGTCCACGAGGGGGTCAACGTCGCCGGCTCGCGCCTTGTTCCGCCGGCGATCAGAGCGCGATCTGATAGTGCGTGTAGCCGGTGTGCACGGCCATGCTGTCGTACAGTCGCCGGGCGGTGTCGTTGCCCTCCTGCGTGAGCCAGTACACCTTGGCGCTGCCGTGGTGCTCGGCCCAGCCCTTCACGTGAGCGATGAGCGCGCGTCCCGCGCCGCCGCCGCGCACATCGGGCGCTACGAAGAGATCCTCGAGATAGCAGTACGAGCCCGTGCTCCACGTGGCCGCATGTGTCAGCCAGTGCACGATCCCGATCGCACGGCCCTGCTCGTCGCGTGCGATCGCGCCGTGGAGCTCGGCGTCGTCGACGATCCGACCGAACGTGTGCTCCGTGACGTCGTCGGCGATCTCCGCGTCGTAGAAGGTGAGGTATCCTGCCCACAGCGCCTTCCACTCGTCGTGGTCCGAGGCGGTGATCGCGTGGATGCTCGTCATGACGCCAGCCTATGGGCCGCGCCTCAGACCAGATTCCAGCCCGACTCGGCGAGGCGGGCTTCGACGCGGTGCAGGTCTTCGTCGGAGGGCAGCTCGCCGAGGATCTTCGTCATCAGCACCTGCGCCTCGACGCGCGAGACGACACCGTCCTCCTCGATGTCGTGCGAGATGAGCGCGTCGGCGACCTCGCGCACCTCGTCGTCGTTCAGACGGCGACGCAGCAGCGCGAGGATCGGCACGTAGTCTGTCGAGGGGATGCCGTCGGGGTAGCCGGCCCGCAGCCATGCCAGCGCCCGCTGCACGGGGTTGGCGTGCACCGGCGCCGGGTCGACCGGGTACTCCGCAGCGTGCTGCTGCGCGCGCTTTCGCGCACCGCCGCTGAGCGGCCAGCCCACCGCCGCCAGACGGGCTGCGACGGCCCGCACGTCGTCGTCGCCGGGGCGCTCCGAGGTCACGTGCTCGATCGCCGCCCTGATGTCCCGAACACGGATCGGATCGGCGTCCAGCGACTCGATCCGCGTGATGACCTCCTCGAACTCCTCGCGGCTCAGGGTGTCGCGCAGAAGAGCGAGCAGGGGGTAGTAGTCCTTCGGCGGAACGCCCTCGGGGTAGCCGGCGCGCAGCCAGCGCAGGATCGATGAGACGACGGAGTCGGGCATGTCAGGCTCCTCAGGCTCCGAACAGGGAGATGCCGAGATAGTGGTGCAGGCTCGACCGGGTGATCCACAGGACGCCCGTGACGACCGCAGCGACGACGATCGCGAAGAGCAGGTACGCGACGACGGTGAGAGCCGACCGTCGCTCGGCGCCGTCGAGGTCGCCGGATCCCGCCGCGTGCAGACGCAGGCCGAGGGCGAACAGAGCGGGAAGGCCGGCGCCGAACAGCGCGCCCACGAGCAGCACGCGGCCGGCGGCGAGGGCGATGTCGCTCCAGATGATGTCCATGAGTGCTCCGATTCTCTCGCGTGCGGATCAGGCTGCGGTGGCGGCTGAGGCCTCAGGGACGACCTTGCCGTCCCACTCGGCGTTCACGTTCGAGGCATCGACCTTCTGACGGCGGCTGCGCAGGTACATGTACGCGGAGAGGACGATCAGGAGCGCGAAGACCGTGATCGCGCCGGCGACCCCGCCGATGCCGTTCGCGATGAAGTAGCAGAGCGCGCCGACGATGCCCGCCGCAGGCATCGTGATGAGCCAGGCCGCAGCCATGCGTCCTGCGACGCCCCAGCGCACGACGCCTCCGGGCCTGCCGACACCCGAGCCGAGGATCGATCCCGTCGCGACGTGGGTGGTCGACAGCGCCATGCCCATCGAGCTCGAGGTCAGGATGATCGCGGCCGACGAGGCCTCCGCCGCCATGCCCTGCGGCGAATCGATCTCGACGAGACCCTTTCCGAGTGTGCGGATGATCCGCCAGCCGCCAAGGTAGGTGCCGACGGCGATCGCGAGTCCGCAGACGACGATGATCCAGACCGGCAGGCCGTCGTCCTCGATGCCCTGAGTGGTCAGTGATCCATGGGCGATGAGCGCGAGCGCGATGACGCCCATCGTCTTCTGCGCATCGCCGGTGCCGTGGGCGAGGGAGACGAGGGACGCCGTGCCGATCTGCCCCCAGCGGAACCCGGCCTCGCGACGGCGCTCGGCGACGCCCTTGGTGATCGCGTACACGAGGAAGGTGCCGATCGCGGCGACCACCCCGGCGATGACGGGCGACAGGAAGGCGGGAACGATGATCTTGCCGATGATGCCGGCCCAGTTGATCGTCACGGCGCCGGCGAGGCCGGCTCCGATCAGGCCGCCGAACAGCGCGTGCGAGGAGCTCGACGGGAGTCCGAGCAGCCAGGTGATGAGGTTCCACAGGATGCCGCCGACGAGGCCCGCGAAGATGATCGTCATCGCGGTCTGGGCGCTGAGTCCCTCGACGAGACCGCCGGTCTCGGTCTGGATCTTCAGCACGTCCTTGGTGATGGTCGCCGCGACCTCCACCGACAGGAACGCCCCGACCAGGTTCAGGATCGCCGCGATCGTGACGGCCGCCTTGGGCCTCAGCGCACCGGTGGCGATGGACGTGGCCATCGCGTTGCCGGTGTCGTGGAAGCCGTTCGTGAAGTCGAAGCCGATGGCCGTGACGATCACGAGGATCAGGATGAGGAACTCGCCGGACATGGTGCGAGTCTCGCACCGCTCGCGGCGCCGGGATCCCGTCTTCTGGAAGAGTTCACCCGACGTTCAAACAACGCCGTTCTGAGTGGGAGGACCGCTCAGAGACCGACCTTCAGCTTCGCCCACGAGCGCCCCTGCGTGTCCTTGAGGATGTCGTACTCCACGTCGACGTGGGGCTCTATCGCACTGTACTTGTCGTTGGGAGCGCCGATCACGAGCTGGAAGCCCAGCCCGCGCCAGGCGCCGATCGCGCGCTTGGTGAAGTGCGCGTCGGCCTTGATCAGGGCCTCGTCCATGAAGACGGGCGCATAGCGAGGACGCTCTGCGCCGGCATCCCCCAGCTGATAGCGAAGCGCGGCGCCCACGATGAACGCGATGAGCTCCTGCGATTCGCCACCCGACTTCTCGCCGATGTGGTCGTAGAGCGCCACGTGCTGCTTCGTGTCAGCCGTCACGCGCTCTGCGCTCACGCGCACGTGGTTGCGCACGTCGACGAGGTCGCTGAAGTCCGGGGCGGATCGCCGCAGGTGACCGATCAGGCGCGACATCCTGCGATAGGCGTTCTCGCGCTCGGCATCCGTCGACGCGTTCTCGATGAGACCGCGGACCTCGCGCAGATCCCGGCGGAACCGCTTGCGGGCCTCCGATTGGCTCTCGCGCGTCGTGATCTGCAGCCGGTGATCGTCGTCGTAGAACGGCAGGTCCTGCATGATCCGGTTGATCGGGTCGATGCGCTCGCGGATCTCACGCAGCGATCTCGCCAGCGTCGAGTCGAGGTTGGTGAGGTCGTTGCCCGAGAGGTTCAGCAGGCTGTCGCGCCATTCGCCCTCGAGCTCGTGGAGGCCGCTCGTCTCGAGGGCTGAGAGGATGCTCTCGAAGTCGTCGACGTACAGGTCGGGGTCTGCCAGCAGGTTGGGGTTGTCCCAGCGCTCGAGGAACGTCTGCATGAGCCGCCGCATGCTCTCGCGCTGCTCGCGGTGGGCGTCGACGGCACGCGCGTGGTCCTCGGCCAGCCGCTGCCCTGCGGTGGACAGCGCACCGTCGAAACGGCTCAGCAGAGCGGATGCCGACGCCGAGCTGCCGGTCGGCGCGGCGAACCGGTCGTCGAGGTAGGCGGCCTGCGCCTCGTCGAACACCCGTCCCGCCTCGGCGGCCTCATCCATGAGCTTCTGCCCCGCGTCGACGTCGTCGATGATGTCGCCCCAGGTCGTCTCGACCTGGTTGCGCTCGACCGTCGCCGCCGCGATCTCCTCGCGCAGGCGGGTCACTGTCTTCTTCGCCTTCTCGATCTGCCCGCGCAGAGCGGCGATGTCGGGGTTCGACTCCGCCACATCGGATTCGACCGACAGCCAGCGCTCACGTTCCGCGTGCAGCGATGCGACGTCGATCCGGTCCCAGGTGACGTCGACGGTCCTCGCGTACGCGGCGCGATGGGCGTCGATTCCGTCGAGATCGGCCGCGGCGACATCGAGGCGCACCTCAGCCTGATCGAGCTCGCGGCGTGCGGTGTCGAGCGAGGCGCGCAGCTCGCGGAGCCTCGACTGATTCGAGAAGCCGAGCACGTTCGCCCGTCCGTGACCGCCGTGCGCGCCCTGCTCGCCGCGGGAGATCTGCCCGGTGATCGTCACAGCCTGATCGTGCACGGCGAGTTCTGCGGCGCTGTTCACGCAGACGAAGCCGAATCGCTCCTCGAGCCGCAGCTGCAGCCAGCCGGTGAAGGGCGTGCTGCTGTAGTCGAGCCTGCCAGGCAGAGTGTCGGCCGCTCCCCCGCCTCCTGGACGAAGCCCGGTGTGCACGCCCTGGTAGTTCACCCGCCGCGATGTGCGGACGCTGTCGATCGCGGCGCGGAACCTGTCGAGGTGGGCGACGTCGAGCAGCAGCGTCGTCGCAAAACCGCCGAGCGCGAGGTTGAACGCCTCGCGCCAGGGCTCGAACTCGGTCTTCACCTCGATGAGCTCGCCCACGAACGGCAGCTCGTGCGGCTCGAGACCGGCGGCTGCGGCGAGACGGGCGCGGGACTCGTACAGGTCTGCGGGGATGTTGCCCGTGAACGACGCCGATGCCGCGAGCTCGCGCTCGAGGCGGGTGAGGTCGGAGGACGCCGCGTCCCTGGCGCTGCGCGCCTGCGCCCAGGCGTCGCGTGCGCGACCCTTGGCGTCGGAATCCTCGAGCGCGGCACGCGCGCGGCTGATCAGCGCGTCGAACTGCTCTTTCGTGGTGACCTCGGCGCCCAGCATCCGCAGGTCCTGATCGAGGCGCGCCCGCGCGTCCTCGGCCTCCATGAGACGACGCTCGACGCCTCGGAGCTCGCGCTGGGCTGTCTCCAGCCTGTCGCCGCCGCTTTCGCGAAGAAGGTCACGGAGGCCGTCGTGTTCGGCATCCGCCGCGTCCGCCTGCACCCGCTTCTCGCGGATCGACGCGTCGAGGGCGAGCTTGCGGTCGCGCAGCTCCTCCTCGACGTCGCGCAGCAGCGTCATGCGCCGTTCGGCTCGCCACAGCGACGCCAGCGAGGAGGGATCTGCGAAGACGCCGATCTCGTCGATCAGACGCATGCGCTCGGCCGTGGTCGCGATCTTGGCGCGGAGATCGCGAATAGGCTCGAGTGCTGCGACCTGCTGACGGGCGACAAGCATGCGCTGGCGGGTGCTCTCGAGCTCGTCGAAGTGCACGACCACGGCGTCGGCCGTGCGCATGGTCTCGGGCTCTTCCAGCACGAGGCGCTTGTACAGGTCGTCGACCGTGGTGATCTGCTGGCCGGCCTGGATCCGCGCCAGCAGGCTCATCGCGTTGGATCCGGCACCCGCGGCGCCGATGCCGAGCACCGCGTGCAGCCGCGCCGAGAACTCCCGGTCGGTGCCGACCGGATCGAGCCCGGCTGCTCTGACCGACGCGTCGGTGAGGCGCTGAGTGGCCGCACGCTCGAGAGAGGCGAGGTCGAAGGCATCGTGCACGGTCGCCCGCACGCGCACGGTGTCCTCCAGGATCCGTGCGCCCGCGGGGATGTACCACGCGCGCACGGCGGTGAACCGCGCACCGTCGTGGTCGAGCCAGGTCATCGAGATCGCGGTCCAGGTGTCCTCGCCGTCGCCGCGGAGCACCTGGACCTTCGTGCCCTCCTCGGTGCGCGTCTCGTCGAGCTTTCCACGTCCGTAGGAGAGCACGTTGCGCTGCTCATCGCCGCGCGGGCGTCCGGTGACCCCGCCGTTGGATGCGCCGTTGAATGGTGTGGTGTGCGGCATCATGAGCGCGATGTACGCGTCCATGAGGGTCGACTTTCCGGAGCCGGAGCCTCCGCACAGGAGCGTCGCGGCGGGCGAGAACCTCACTCGGTGCGGGCCGCCGTCGTAGCCTCCCCAGTTCACGAGCTGCAGGTCCTCCGCCACCCACTGCTGGCCGCGGGAGCCCTGCGGGATGAGCCCGAACAGCGTCTCGATCATCGTCATGACAGAACGCCTTCCCGTGCGTCTTGCTCTGTGAGGGCATCCGCCTCACGGCCGAGCGCCGATTCGCGCAGCCAGTCCCGCAGCTCGGTGAGCTTCTGGGCGCTCAGCACGACCTCGACCAGTGGCCCGATGCGGTAACGGCCAGTGGTCTCCTCGCTGATGATGCCGTCGTTCGCCAGCTTGCGCATCGCGTCGCGCACGGCCTTCTGCCGTCGTGAGATGTCTCCGTCGGCATCCGTGAAGTAGCTGAGCACGGTCTGCTCGACGTCTTCGATGTCGATACGAGGCGCCGACTCGCCCGCCACGTTCTCACGTTCGTACACGGTGCGCAGATGCACGAGCACGAGCGTCTCGGAGCGCGTGTAGGGCGTGTCGCGCAGCAGAATCGGGATGTCGAGCTCGTCGACGCGGATCTGCTGCTTGTAGGCGAGACCGTGCTCATGATCGACGATCAGCCGGATGTAGAGGTCGTTCAGGCGCGACTCGATCACGGTCTGATTGTCGAGGAGCGTGCGCCACTCCTGCCGGTTGCGCTCCGCGAGCAGGAATCGGCGGTGCAGGATCAGCGCGAGGGTCCGGCGCACCTCCGGGTCGAGGACTCCCCTGTCGCCGGGGAACAGCTCTGGGAGGTCCTCCTCCATCGAGACGGGCTCGATGAAGCCTCCGTCCGAGGCGAGATCGTGGTCAGTCATCCGCCTGCTCCTTCGCGGCCTGGGCCATTGCGTCGTCCTTCCTCGTGCGCGCGGTCACGGAGCCGAACGCGAACCGGCGCGTGGTGCCGTCGGGGCGCACGGCCTCGACGACCGAGACCTCCTCGCCCTCGGTCATCCCGTTGCGGTGCGCGATCTCCAGCAGTCCGAGCAGATCGACGGGTCGCCGGGTCTCGTCGTCTGCGCCGAGGAAGGCGTCGCCGAGGTCGAAGTCTTCGCCGAGTCCCGCGACATAGGTCTCGAGCTCGGCGTATCGAGGACCGCCCCACGCGCGCGTGTCTGCGTCGACGAAGACCGCGTCGCCGGCGCGGTCTTCGAGCGGCGCGGGAGGCTCGGGAGGACGCACATCGCTCAGCGACTGCCTGAGGTGCCCGATACTCGCGATCGGGAGACGACGCAGCGGCTCGACAGGGGTCTCCGGCGTGTTCGTCTGAGTCCAGGCCTGCAGCCCCGAGATGACATCGCGCAGCAGCTCATCGACCTGACGGTCACGGGCCGGATCGTGCGTGCGCACCTGGGCGGCGATCACGTGCGACGCGCGCCGCTGAGCCGTGAGGACCTCCTGCACCCCGAGTTCCATGCGCCGGCCGATCGTGTCGAGCTCGCTGCGCTGGGCCGCGTCGAGCATGCGCGCGAACGGGCGCCCGAGCAGCTCGTGCAGCTGCTCGGTCAGCGCATCGATGCGCTCGGGGTCGCCGATCACGCGCAGGGCGCCCGCGAACGCCTGGCCCTCGCGCGTGGACTGCATGACCTGCTGCCCGCGGAGCAGGTACTCGCGCAGGACTTCGCCGGTGGGGCGCTCGTCACGGCGGAGATCGCGGATGACGTCGCGCTGCATCGCCTTGATCGACTCGGCGACGCGCGTGAAGTCGGCCGGCAGGCTGCGTGCGAGATGCAGCACGTTCTCTGCTTCTTCGAGCAGCTCGTCATCGGTGATCGGGTCGGCCTCGCGGTTCTCGAGCGCGGCGATCTGCGCGTCGAGAGCAGCCCGCTCGGCCCGCAATCGCGCAAGGCGCCGGGCCGGGTCTTCGTCCGCATCGCCGGCCAGGCGCTCGACCGCGTCGAGCAGTGTGCGCACGCGCGAGTGCGAGACCCGGGTGCTGCCGCCGGTGAGATCGGCGATCTCGAGTGCCCTGACGGCGTGCGCCGTGCATCGGTACACCTCGACGTCGCCCTCGATCTGCTGACCGAGCCAGCCCACCTTGACCCAGTATCGGCAGACCTCGCGGCCGGTCGTCGACGGCAGACCTCGACCGTTCTCCTCGTACCCGGCTGCCCGCAGCTCCGCGAGCATCTCCCCCACCTCGACGTGCGCGTCCGCCACGGCGACCGTCGGACGGTCCGCCGTGAACATGATGCTCAGCGCCGCGATGACGAAGGGCGCATAGCGGCCGTGAAGCAGGTCGAGCGTCGGGATCTTGAACGCGGCGCGAGCGCGGAGATAGGCCGCTTCGGCTCGAGTACCGGTCACACTGCTCCCGAAACGGATGATCCAAGAAAGACATGCCGCCGGAAGACGGCAGCGTCGTCCAGCCTACTGGGAGACCGGTGCGGATGCCGCGCGTCGCCGGGCGGCATCCGCGCGGTCTTCGCCGTGACGAAGAAAGCCCCCGGCGTGGCCGGGGGCTTTCTCTCTGGTGGACCTGAGGGGACTCGAACCCCTGACCCCCTGCATGCCATGCAGGTGCGCTACCAGCTGCGCCACAGGCCCATCTGCTTCCCCGGACCGACCAGGGCAACTCGAAAAGAATACAACACGAAACCTCGTGAGCACCAATCGGCGGACGACCCCCGGGCGCGTCGGCTCGAGGGCCCGCTAGCGCCGGGCAGGTCGCGGGTCAACCCTCTCGGCGGAGGCCGCCTTCCGCTCTAGCGTCGTGTGCATCGATCAACGAGGAGGAAGATCATGTCCAACCCGATCCCCCCGCTCCCGTTCCCTGACGGCGAACCGGACGAGACAGAAGACGTTCCCACCCGCGAGGTCGACGGCGACGAGGTGCTCGACCCGGATGCGAATCAGGATGCTGTCGACAGTCATGCCGCAGACATCGCTGCGACGCAATCGACCGAGGAGCATGGCGATCCCGATCTCGACCAACGCTGATCGACCCGCGGTGCGGCGCCCGTGGACGCGACTGACCAATCCTCGCCGCGAAGAGCTCGACGACGTCGCTAAGCGTCTCGGCCTGCATCCGCTCGTGATCGACGATCTGCTCGCCGGACGCCAGCAGCCGAAGGCCGAGACGTTCGATCGTGTTCTGTATCTGTCGATCTGGGACATCGATCGCAGCGACCGGGGTGCGACGATGACCGACACCGACCTCGCCCTGATCGTCACCGATGAGCAGCTGATCCTGGTGCAGCGCGGCGACACCGACGAGTTCCGTGATCTCGACGCGCTGCTGGAGGAGCCGAGACCGTTGAGGATCGACTCCCCTCTGGCTGCGGCTCACCGAGTGCTCGATGCCGTGGTGGGCGACTTCATCGAGCTCGGGGCCGCGGTCGAGAAGGACCTCGAGCGTCTCGAAGCGGATGTGTTCGACAGCCGCGTGCGGGAGGACTATCGGCACATCTACCGGCTCAGGCAGCGCATCGGCCAGATCGACAGGGCGTCATCCGGTCTCGCCGATGCGCTCAGCTCGGCGTCCGATCACATCACCCGCCTCACCGAGCGGCAGTCGCACCTGCGACCGTACTTCACCCACCTCCTGAACGACGCACGCGGAGTCGCTCAGCTCACCTCGACCGAGCACCAGTCTCTGAACGCGCTGGTGTCGAGCCATCAGAGCAACGTGGCGACCCGCCAGAACAAGGACATGCGCACGATCTCGGCGTTCGCCGCGCTCCTCGCGATCCCCACCGTGATCGCCGGCATCTACGGCATGAACTTCAAGAACCTCCCGCCCTTCGGATGGGAGTACGGCTGGATCGCCACGTCGATCGCCATCGTCGTGATCGACGTCGCCGCCTACGCCCTGTTCCGCAGGCGAGGCTGGCTCGGCACGTCCGCGACGGATGACGAGTAGCCCGGTCAGTCGGCCAGCAACGGCGGCAGATGCGGAATCTGGACCGGCTTCGTGGCACGACTGGGTGCGTGCATGCGCTCCAGATCCTCGAGCACCTCGAAGGCGGTCGAGTAGGTACCTCGCAACGGCAGATCTCTCAGCCACACCACGTCGACCTCGGTCGGCGCGAGTTCGTACACACAGGCCACCACGTGCCTCGTATCGTCCTGAGCGAACCTCAGGTCGTTGATCACCCACTCGGACGTCGTGATTCTGCGAAGCACATACCGCGGATCAGGATCGGAAGCCATCGTGCGGCCCTCCAGGTTCTCTCAGAAGAGAGAGTGCCTGAAGCGTTCACACAGGTGAAGACCCTTGACAATGCGGCCGAGAAGCCGGAAGGAGTTCAGCCGGAAGGTCTGACAGTGAGATCCGTGAGATGAGCATCGTCCGGAAGATCGAGCGCGAGGAGGATCGTCGTCGCCACGGACTCGGGATCGATGTAGCGGGAGGCGTCGTACTCGCGCCCCTCCTGCTGACGGACCTTCTCCTGCATGGGCGTCGCGGTGCGCCCAGGGTACACCGAGGTGACGCGCACGCCGTGTGGGGCCTCTTCAGCGCGCAGCGAGTCCGCCAGGGCCTTCAGCCCGTGCTTCGAGGCCGCGTACGCCGACCAGCCGGCGTGGGCGTTGAGCCCTGCGCCCGAGTTCACGAACACCACGCGCCCGCGCGATACGCGCAGCACCGGCAGGAGGAGCCTCGTCAGCTCGGCCGGTCCGACCAGGTTCACGGCGAGCTGCTGCTCCCAGAGCGAGGGCGGCAGATCCGCGACCGCGCCGAGATCGACGACGCCGGCGACGTGGATCAGCGAGTCGATGCGCTCGGGCAGCGCCTGCTTCGACAGCGCCCACGACAGCCGCCCGGGGTTCGACAGGTCGCCGACGAGGGCCGTCGCGCCGGGGAAGCGCTCCGACAGCTCTCGCGCGCGTCCGGCATCCCGCACGAGCATCACCACCTGATCACCGCGTTCGATCAGACGACGCGCGAGCACGGCCCCGATTCCGGAGCCGGCGCCTGTGATCAGGTGCAGAGGCATCAGGCGGGGTCGGCCGCGAGCTCGAACGGCACGACCGGGCAGTCCTTCCACAGGCGCTCCAGGCCGTAGTAGACCCGCTCCTCCTGGTGGAAGACGTGCACGATCAGGTCGCCGAAGTCGAGCAGGACCCAGCGGGCCTCGGCTCGCCCCTCGCGGCGCACGCGCTTGTGGCCCGACTCGAGGAGCTTGTCCTCGATCTCGTCGGCGATCGCGGCGACGTTGCGCTCGCTGTTTCCGGTGACGAGCAGGAAGATGTCGACGAGCGGCAGCGGCTCCGACACGTTCAGCGCGACCAGATCCTCCCCGCCCTTGCTGACTGCGGCATCGACTGCGATCTGCAGCATTTCTTCGGCGGTTTCAGGTGACTGCATCAGATCAATTTCGTTGTGAAGGCGACGATCAGGACGACACCCAGCGCGAGCGCCAGACCGCCCGCCACGATCGCGAGGGTGAGCATGAGCTTGTTGCCCTTTTCGGGTGCCGGCGGTCGGATGACCTCACCGGCGGGCTTGATGGTGCTGACCGCGGCACTCGCCGCGATCGGAGTCGGCGAGGATGCCGGGGGCAGCTCGCCGTCGATGAGCACGGAGTCGACGTCCTTGCCGTCGGCGACGCCGTGCGCGTGACCCTGCGAGCCGATCCCCTGCGGGAGCTCGTAGGAGCCGGTCACGAGGATCTCACCGGTCGAGGCGACCGGGCCGTCGAGGGAGCCCTCGCCGGCAGGACGGTTGAAGATCAGGGCGTTGGATGCCGTGTGCTGCGAGCCGCCAGAGCTGTCGGCCGACAGCAGTTCGTCGAACGACGGAGCGAACGACTGCGCCGGCGCGGCATCCGCGAGGAGGCCGTGTCCGAACGTCTCGCTCACGACAGGGCGCTCGCCCTCGGCGACATCGGCGTCGTCGGCGCTGTTCACGTCGGCGAGCACGTCATCCGCATCGTCGTGCTCGTCTTCGGCAGGCTCCTGCACCTCGATGCCGAGAGCCGCGACCGCGACCACCGGGTCGTCGTCGACGTGACCGAGATCGATCTCGACCGGAGTCGCGTCGTCTGCGAGTGGCATCTCGCCGACAGTGTCGGCCGCGGACGCGGCACTCACCGGCGCGACGTCGACCTGCTCGTCGATGTCGTCATCGTCGTCGTCGGAGGTGGCAGGGGCCGACGGCGCGAACGCGGGGATCGCCGAGACGATCTCCTCCGCGTCAGCGGCGCCGGTTTCGTCCTGCGCGGGCGGCGCCGCGGGGGTCTGCTCATCGGCGGCTTCCCCGGCCGGAGTCTCCTCGGCCGGAGCGCCCTCGGCCGGAGCATCCTCGGCAGGAGCCTCCTCGGTCGGTGCATCCTCCCCGCCGATCACCGGGACGGATGCGGTCTTGATGCGCTCCTGCTCGCGGATCTGACGACGGGTCAGCGGGGCTCCTGCGGAGTCGACATCGTGGCGCGGCGCGGGAGCGATCTCGACCGGTTCGGCCGGACGCGGCAGCGGCGGGACGGGCGGTGCCGCGGGCGCTGCCGCTGCAGCCGCCGCGTCTTCAGCGGAGATGACCGGCGTCGAACCCGTCAGTCGGATCTCTCGCAGCTGCTTGCGCGTCAGCGGACCGTGCTCTTGCTGATCCGATGTACTCATGCCTTGCTCCGATACAGATGATGCTTCGCGATGTATTGAACGACCCCGTCGGGAACGAGGTACCACACCGGCTCTCCGTCGTGCACCCGCTCACGGCATGCCGTCGACGAGATCGACAGCGCCGGCACCTCGAGCTGGCTGACGTCGCCGGGTGGGAGGCCGTCCGTGCTCAGGACATGTCCTGGACGAGAGACCGCGACGAAATGGGCCAGCTCCCACAACTCATCATGGTCTCTCCAACTGAGAATTTGCGCTACGGCATCCGCTCCGGTGATGAAGAAGAGCTCGGCATCCGGTCGATCGCGCTTCAGATCGCGCAGTGTGTCGATCGTGTACGTGGGCCCCTCGCGGTCGATGTCGACCCGGCTGACCGTGAACTGCGGGTTGGATGCGGTCGCGATGACCGTCATCAGATAGCGATGCTCGCTGGGCGTGACGTCGTGCTTCTGCCACGGGCGCCCGGTGGGCACGAAGACGACCTCGTCGAGATCGAAGGAGTGCGCGACCTCGCTGGCGGCGACCAGATGTCCGTGATGGATCGGATCGAACGTCCCGCCCATCACGCCGATGCGCGGGGCGCGCGAGGTCGTTGTGCTCATGCGGTCTTAGTGGCCGTGCCCCGCCCCGTGGCCGTCCTTGCCGTGCTTCGCGGCGAATGCCTCGGCCTTGGCCGAGTGACGGTTGGCGACGTTCTTGTACGACAGCGTCACCAGAGCGAGCGCGGTGAACGCGATCGCGGCGATGACTCCGAAGATCAGCGTCTCGAGCGGCACGTTGCCGTGATGCTCGGTCTCTGCGGCGGCCATCGCGATCTGTGCGACGAGGTTCATCCTTGCTCCAATTCGTGACCCGGGGGCGATACAGCGCCCCTAAGTCTAGCCCTCAGCCGCGGGTCTGACCCGCTCCACGCGCCAACCACTTCGTGCTGGTCAGCTCGGCCAGGCCCATGGGGCCGCGCGCGTGCAGCTTCTGCGTCGAGATGCCGACCTCGGCTCCGAAGCCGAACTCTCCGCCGTCGGTGAACCGGGTCGAGGCGTTCGCCATCACGACTGCCGAGTCGACCTCGGCGAGGAACCGCTCGGCGTTGCGGGAGTCGGTCGTCACGATCGATTCGGTGTGGCCCGTGCTGTAGCGCCTGATGTGCTCGAGTGCCTCGTCGAGCGAGTCGACGACCTTCATCGCGATGTCGAGGCTCAGGTACTCCGTCGCCCAGTCCTCCTCGGTGGCGGGGATCACGTTCGACACGAGGCCCGCGACCATGTCGTCGCCGTGGATCGCGACGCCCTCGCTCTGCAGCGCACTGGCGACCAGGGGGACGAGACGCGGCGCCGCCTGACGGTGCACCAGCACGGTCTCCACCGCGTTGCATACGCTCGGACGCTGCACCTTGGCGTTCACGACGATGTCGCGCGCCCAGTCGTCCGGAGCGCTCTCGTCGAGCAGGATGTGCACGTTCCCCGCACCGGTCTCGATCACGGGGACGGTCGATTCCGTGACCACCGCTTCGATGAGGCCTGCGCTCCCCCGCGGCACGAGCACGTCGATGAACCCCCGGCCGTGCATGAGCGCCTTGGCGCCCTCGCGACCGAAGTCATCGACGGTCTGGATCGCTTCGGGCGTGAGCCCGGCGCCGGCCACAGCGTCGCGCATCACAGCCACCAGGACCGTGTTCGACTCCAGGGCGGCGCTGCCACCGCGGAGCACGATCGCGTTGCCCGAGCGCAGCGCGAGGGCCGCGATGTCGACCGTGACGTTCGGGCGCGCCTCGTAGATCGCACCGACCACGCCGAAGGGCACGCGCACCTGCTCGAGCGCGACTCCGTTCGGCATCCGGTGCCCTCCGACGACCCGGCCGACCGGGTCCGGCAGAGCAGCCACATCGCGCACGGCCGAGGCGAGAGCTGCCACTCGCTTGTCATCGAGGCGCAGGCGGTCGATCAGCGATTCGCCGATTCCCCCCTCACGACCGCGGACGATGTCCTTGGCGTTCGCCTCGATGATCTGCGCGGCGTTGTGCTCAAGGGCCACGGCGATGGCCTCGAGCACACGTGCCTTGTCGTCGCTGGTGAGGGCTGCCGTGGCGCGAGACGCCTCTTTGGCGCGCTCCAGGCGCGCCTGCGGGGTCTGGTCGGTCATCTCGCCAGTTTAGGAGACGGCCGGCTCGAACCAGGTTCCTATTTCATCGCCCTTCAGCGCCCGCTCGACGAGGTCGGCGCTCGTGACGAGAACGCCGATGCCGGATGCTGCGGCAAGCCGCGCAGCGGAGACCTTCGTGGCCGCGCCGCCCGTGCCGACGCTGTTCACCACGGTGGACCCGAACTCGAGGCCGGTGAGATCGGCGTCAGGCGCGACCGTGTCTATCGGCTCGGCGCCGGGGTCGGTCGGCGGTTTGGTGTAAAGCGACTCGATGTCGCTCAGCAGCACGAGCGCGTCGGCCTGGATGAGTTGGGCGACGAGAGCGCCGAGGCGGTCGTTGTCGCCGAAGCGGATCTCCTGCGTGGCGACCGTGTCGTTCTCGTTCACGATCGGCAGGATCCGCAGTCCGAGCAGACGCTCCATGGCCCGGCGGGCGTTGGAGCGCGACATCGGATGCTCGAGGTCGCCCGTGGTGAGCAGCACCTGACCTGCCACGATGTCGAAGGGGCGAAGAGCCTCCTGGTACCGGAAGATCAGGATGTTCTGCCCCACGGCGGCCGCCGCCTGCTGCGTGGCCAGGTCTGTGGGGCGGGCGTCGAGGCGCAGGAACGGGATGCCGGTCGCGATGGCCCCCGACGACACCAGCACGACCTCGGTGCCGCGGGCGTGTGCGGCCGCGAGAGCGTGCACAAGCATGGGGATGCGCCAGGACGAGTCGCCGCTGATGGACGAGGAGCCCACCTTGACGACGATGCGGGAGGCTGTGGCCAGGTCCGCGCGCGTGCGGGCCGTCACTTCTCGTCCTCGCGGTATGCCGCGAGGCGCTGAGCCTCCACCTCCGCACGAGCCTCGGCCTTGGCATCCATGCGCTCGTAATACTGCTCGCGGCGCTCGGATGTGGTGCGGCGGCCGTTCGGGGCCAGACGCGGGTCGGTGCCACGGGGGGCGACCATGAGCTCGGCGGCCGAGGCCATCGTCGGCTCCCAGTCGAAGACGATGCTGTCGCCCTCGCCGATGACGACGGTCGATCCCTGGACGGCGCCGAGGCGGAAGAGCTCGTCTTCGACGCCCAGCTTCTCGAGGCGATCCGCGAGGAAGCCGACGGCCTCTTCATTCTGGAAGTCGGTCTGCTGAACCCAGCGGACCGGCTTCTCGCCGAGGATCCGGTAGATGTTGCCGTACGTGCCGCCCTCGACGCGGATCGTGAAGTCCTTCTTCGACCCCTTCGGACGGATCACGACGCGTTCGGCCGGCACCTCGAGCGCGGCCTCGGCGCGGTGCTTCTCGACGATCTCGCCGAGAGCGAAGGTCAGCGGCCGAAGCCCCTCGTGCGAGACCGTGGAGATCTCGAACACCCGGAATCCGCGTGCCTCGAGGTCGGGGCGGACGAGGTCAGCGAGATCGCGGGCCTCTGGCACGTCGATCTTGTTCAGGGCGACGAGCTGAGGGCGCTCCAGGAGAGGCGTCTGCCCCTCGGGCACCTCATAGGCGGCGAGCTCGGCGAGGATCACATCGAGGTCGGAGATCGGGTCACGGCCGGGCTCGAGCGTGGCGCAGTCGAGCACGTGCAGCAGCGCGGAGCACCGCTCGACGTGCCGCAGGAACTCGAGACCGAGGCCACGGCCTTCGCTCGCTCCCTCGATGAGCCCGGGGACATCGGCGACGGTGTAGCGGAAGTCGCCCTGCTGGACGACACCGAGATTCGGATGCAGAGTCGTGAAGGGGTAGTCCGCGATCTTCGGCCGTGCGGCGGAGATCGCGCCGATCAGGCTCGACTTGCCCGCCGACGGGTAGCCGACCAGCGCCACGTCGGCGACGGTCTTCAGCTCGAGGACCACATCGCCCTCGTAGCCCGGCGTGCCGAGAAGAGCGAAACCGGGCGCCTTGCGCTTGGGGGTCGCGAGCGCCGCGTTGCCGAGGCCACCCTGGCCGCCCTTGGCGACGACGAACCGCTCGCCGGGCACGATCATGTCGACGAGCACCTCGCCGTCGGTGCTCTTCACCACCGTGCCGACCGGAACAGGGAGCTCGAGGGTCTCGCCGAGGAATCCGGAGCGGTGATCGCCCATCCCAGGTCCGCCGTTGCCGGACGACCGGTGCGGCGAGTGGTGGTACGAGAGCAGCGTGCCTGTCTGCGGATCGGCGACGAGCACGATGTCGCCGCCGTCTCCGCCGTTGCCGCCATCGGGACCGCCGAGCGGCTTGAACTTCTCGCGGTGCACGGAGACACAGCCGTTCCCGCCCTTACCGGCACGCAGGTGCAGCGTCACGGTGTCGACGAAGGTGACCATGTCTCTCTCTCCTCAAAAACAGATTCGGGGCGGGCCGAAGCCCGCCCCGAATCGGATGTCTGCTGTGCTGGTGTGATTACTCAGCTGCTGCGACGATGTTGACGACCTTGCGGCCGCCCTTCGCGCCGAACTCGACCGCACCGGCGGCGAGAGCGAACAGCGTGTCGTCGCCGCCACGTCCGACGTTCACGCCGGGGTGGAAGTGCGTACCGCGCTGGCGGACGATGATCTCGCCTGCGAGGACCTGCTGGCCGCCGAAGCGCTTGACGCCAAGGCGCTGTGCGTTGGAGTCACGACCGTTACGGGTGGAGCTTGCGCCCTTTTTGTGTGCCATGTCCTGGTCTCCTCGGTCTTACTTGATGCCGGTGATCTTGACGCGCGTGAGCTCCTGGCGGTGGCCCTGACGCTTCTTGTAGCCGGTCTTGTTCTTGTACTTCTGGATGATGATCTTCGGGCCGCGGAGGTTGCCGAGAACCTCAGCCGTGACCTTGACCTTCGCGAGCTTGTCAGCGTCGGTGGTCACCGTGGCGCCGTCGACGAGCAGCACAGCGGCCAGCTCGATCTTCTCGCCCTGGGCAGCCTGCACACGGTCGAGCTGAACGATCGTGCCGACCTCGACCTTCTCCTGCCGCCCACCGGCGCGCACTACTGCGTAAACCACTTCATACCTGTTTCGTTGGGGAGCACGTCGGCTCCGAGAATCTCACGGGAAGACTGTTGCTTGCATGCGCCGCAGAGCGACGGGTGCGAACGCAAGACTCTCCGCTTCGTCCGTCAGGAACGACGCGGCTTACGCACCAAGGGACTACTTTACCGGATGCGGGGCAGTGTCGCAAAACGCCCGGAGGGGCGTGTCTGAACCTACGCTGGAGACATGACCGTTCTCGTCGACGACCCTCTCTGGCCCGCGCACGGACGGCTGTGGGCGCACCTCGTCAGCGACGACAGCCTCGACGAGCTCCATGCCTTCGCGCGCTCGCAGAGCGTGCCGGCGCGCGCGTTCGATCTCGACCACTACGACGTGCCGGAGGAGATGCTCCCCCGGCTCGTCGCCGCCGGTGCGCACCACGTCTCCGGCAAGGAGCTGGTGCGACGGCTCATCGCCTCAGGACTGCGCGTCCCCGCCAGAGACCGGCGCTGACGAGTCATTGTTGACGGCGACCGGCGTGCCGGTCAGCGCCGCCGTGGTGACACGACGACGGCCCCGCCCCTGACCGGGAGCCTTGGGCTCCGGCAGCGCGTCGAGAACCGAGTCGAGCAGCGCCTCCGCGGGAGACTTCGGCCCCTTGCGCTCTCCGCCGCGCTTCTTCCGCGGCTTCTTGGGGCGCTCGGCGGCTGCAGCCTCCACGACGGGTGCTGCAGCATCCGTCGTCTCGTCTGCATGCGGAACCCTCGTGGACGCCGCGATCTGCGCGAGTGCGGACTTCGCTCCCTCGGGGATGCTGTGCGTGACGACCTGGACCGGCTGCGCGCTCTGAGCCTGACCCTGCGAGCCGCCTCCTCGCTGGCGACGTCCCTGCTGACCGTTGCCGTTGCCGTTGCCGTTGGACGGAGCGCGATGCTTCACGACCGGGTCGTGGTGCACGACCACGCCGCGGCCCGCGCACACGTCGCACGCCTCGCTGAAGGTCTCCAGCAGGCCGAGGCCGAGCTTCTTGCGGGTCATCTGCACGAGTCCGAGCGAGGTCACCTCGGCGACCTGATGCTTGGTCCGGTCGCGGCTGAGGCACTCGATCAGACGGCGCAGCACGAGGTCGCGGTTCGACTCGAGCACCATGTCGATGAAGTCGACGACGATGATGCCGCCGATGTCCCGCAGGCGCAGCTGGCGGACGATCTCCTCCGCAGCCTCGAGGTTGTTCTTGGTGACGGTCTCCTCGAGGTTTCCACCCGAGCCGACGAACTTGCCGGTGTTGACGTCGACGACCGTCATGGCCTCTGTCCGGTCGATCACGAGCGAACCGCCAGAAGGCAGCCACACCTTGCGGTCGAGGGCCTTCTCGATCTGCTCCGTGATGCGGAACGCGTCGAACGGATCGGTCTCGTCCTCGTAGGCCTCGACCCGCTCGAGCAGATCGGGCGCGACGCTCTCGAGGTAGGCGCGGATCGTCTGCTGAGCATCCTGTCCCTGGATGAGCATCTTCGTGAAGTCCTCGTTGAAGACGTCGCGGACGATCTTGACGAGCAGATCCGGCTCGGCGTGCAGGAGTGCGGGCGCCTGCTGGCTCTCGACCTGCTTCTGAATGTGCTCCCACTGCGTGGTGAGGCGCTGCACGTCGCGGGTCAGCTGGTCTTCGGTGGCGCCCTCTGCCGCCGTGCGCACGATCACGCCGGAGGACTCCGGGAGCACCTCCTTGAGGATGCGCTTGAGGCGCGCGCGCTCGTTGTCGGGGAGTTTGCGGCTGATGCCGTTCATCGAGCCGCCGGGCACGTAGACGAGGTAGCGGCCGGGCAGCGAGATCTGGCTGGTGAGGCGCGCGCCCTTGTGGCCGACGGGGTCTTTGGTGACCTGCACGAGGACTCGATCGCCGGGCTTGAGAGCAAGCTCGATGCGGCGCGGCTGGTTTCCGGTCTCGACGCCGTCCCAGTCGACCTCGCCCGAGTACAGCACGGCGTTGCGGCCGCGGCCGATGTCGACGAACGCTGCTTCCATGCTGGGCAGCACGTTCTGCACGCGGCCGAGGTACACGTTGCCGATCAGCGATGCGTCCTGGTTGCGGGCGACGTAGTGCTCGACGAGCACGCCGTCCTCGAGGACGCCGATCTGGGTGCGGCCGTTCTTGGAGCGGACCACCATCTTGCGGTCGACCGACTCGCGGCGCGCGAGGAACTCGGCCTCGGTCACGACGGGACGACGACGCCCGGCATCGCGGCCGTCGCGACGGCGCTGCTTCTTGGCCTCGAGGCGCGTGGAGCCCTTGATGGCCTTGGGCTCGGTGATGTACTCGACGACTCGCTGACGCGGCTGACGGGGCTCGGAGCGCTCTTCGTCGGCGTCGGAGCCGCCGCGGCGGCGTCGGCGACCGCGAGCGGATGCCGAGGGCTCGTCCTGGTCCCGATCGGCGATGCGATCGAAGATGCGTCCGGTGCGGGCCGGAAGGGGCACGATCTCGGGCGCGTAGAAGTGCAGCTGAGTGGACACCTGAGAGACGAACACCTCGGGCAGCAGGCCGAGAGTGACCGCCGTGACAGGCTTCTCGGCAGGAGCGGGCTCGTCGACGGGAGCGGGCTCTTCCGCGGCCGGAGCCTCTGCTGCCGGGTCAGCCGGAGCGTCTGCTGCCGGGTCAGCCGGAACGGCGTCCTCGGAGGCAGCTTCCTCGGAAGCGTCGCCGGCGGCAGCGTCCGCAGCCGGCTCCTGAGGCTCGCCCTCAGCGGAGGCCGCCGATTCCCCGGCCGCACCGTCGTCGCTCGGCGACTCCGCGTCCGGAGACTCAGCGGCTTCGGGCACGCCTGCGGTGCCGGAGCTCTCTGCAGCCTCCGGAGTGTCGACCGCTACCTCTGCGGGTGCGTCGGCATCCGCAGAGAAGTCGAGGGTAGGGGTGTCGTAGTCATTCGTCTCATCGGCCATCTCTGGCTTGCTCCTCGCGCGGGACACTTCGTGCCTCGCGAAATCTCATGCGGCACCCGCGGGTGCCGCGAACTCACTCGGTGTGTGACCGGCTCATGGCTCTGGTCACGTGGGGCATCCGGCCCCGAAGTCTGCGTCGATGCGCGCTGCGGCATGCGCCGAGCGATGCATCACAGGCCATTATCGCACCATGTGCCGCGGTTCGCGGCATCCGCGCTCTTCGCCGGGGTTTCGCCGGTGCGTTTTCGCCCGACGCATAGCCATCACTGTGATAATCCACATATGAGCGAGCAGCGCACCCGCCCCGTCGTCTATGCCGTCTGGCTGATCATCGCGAGCGTCTTCGGCTGGTGGGCCGCATTCCAGCTCACCGTCGAGAAGTTCGCCCTGCTCGAGAACCCTGACACGACATTGAACTGCGACGTCAGCGTCTTCGTGCAGTGCGGCACCAACCTGCAGTCGTGGCAGGGGTCCGTGTTCGGCTTCCCCAACCCGATCATCGGGCTCACCGGATGGATGGCGCCTCTCGTGGTGGGCGTCGCGATCCTCGCCGGAGCCCGGTTCCCCCGGTGGTTCTGGGCGCTGTACGGGCTCGGCATCGCCTGTGCGTTCGTGTTCATCTGCTGGCTGATCGGCCAGAGCTTCTTCGACCTGCACACGCTGTGCCCGTGGTGCGCGCTCACCTACGTGGTGGTGATCCCCACGTTCTACTCCACGGTCCTGCAGCTTTTCCAGAACGGCACCTTCCGCGTCTCGGAGTCCGCGCGGGAGCGTGCACAGCGCCTCGGGGCGTGGGTTCCGCTCGCATCCATCGTCTCCTTCGCGCTCATCATCGTGCTCGCTCAGGTCGCCGGCGTCGACGTCATCGGCTCGGTCATCGGCCTGTTCCCCTGATCCGCTCCGGAGACGCGAAGAACGCCCCCCCAAACGGGAGGGCGTTCTTGCGTCTGTGCGAGATTCAGCCGAACCAGATGCCGAGCTCGCGAGCTGCGGACTCCGGGCTGTCGGAGCCGTGCACGAGGTTCTGCTGCACCTTAAGTCCCCAGTCGCGGCCGAAGTCGCCGCGGATCGTGCCGGGGGCCGCGGTGGTCGGGTCGGTGGTGCCGGCGAGAGAGCGGAAGCCCTCGATCACGCGATTGCCCGCGAGGCGGATGGCGACCGACGGGCCGGAGAGCATGAACTCCAGCAGCGGCTCGTAGAAGGGCTTGCCCTCGTGCTCGGCGTAGTGCGCGGCGAGCAGGTCGCGGTCGGGGTCGACCAGGCGGATGTCGACGAGGGCGTACCCCTTCGCCTCGATGCGGGCGAGGATCGCGCCGGTGAGGCCGCGAGCGACGCCGTCGGGCTTGACGAGGACGAGGGTTTCTTCGGTGGCCATGTCATTCACTCTCTGTCTGAGTCGGGGATTCGGCTGCGGGGCGTCGTGCGTCCAGCTTCGCCCCCATGATCGTCGCATACGCCCACATGCCGCCGAAAATCACGACGACCAGCAGGATCGCAGGCACGAGGATCGCGGAGAGGGCGATGATCGCCTGGATCACCCAGCCCGCAGTGATCGCCCACGGCCTGGTGATCATCCCCGCGACCGCGATGCAGGCGAGGCCGACCACCGCACCGCCTGCGATGCCCCACCACGGCGGCACACCCGCAGGCAGCGCCTTCAGCCCGAACACGGTGAGGCCGGCGAGGAAAACCACGATCGACTCGAAGCCCAGCACGATCGGAGCGAGCTTCTGCACGAGTGTTCGTTGACGTGCGGGGGTGCGCTGCGGACTCACGCGCGCCACCCCGATTTCCAGTCCTCTTCCTCGGCGAGGGTGATCGCCTCGCCCGCCAGGACGACCGATCCCGCGATGATGACGGCGCGCCGATCCGATGACGCCGCCCATTCTCGCGCCGCGTCGGCGGCATCGGCCAGCGTCGGGTGCACGGTCGCCCGATGACCAGCGGCCTCGACGAGGTCTGCGATCGTGTCGGCATCGCTGGCGCGATCGCTCTCCGGGGCGGTCGCGAACACATGAGCGGATGCCGGCGCCAGACGCGCGACGATGCCCGCGGCGTCCTTGTCGGCCAGCACGCCGAGCACGACGCCCCACTCGTCGAAGTCGAAGCTGTCGTCCATTGCCTGCACGAGGGAGGCCGCACCGTGCGGGTTGTGGGCGGCGTCGACGATCACGGTCGGGGCGATTCCCAGCAGCTGCAGGCGGCCCGGCGACGTCACCGACTGCAGTCCATCGGTGACGATGTCAGGCGCGATCGCCTTGTTCCCGCCGCCGATCAGCGATTCGACCGCAGCCACGGCGAGAGCGGCGTTGTGCCCCTGGTGAGCGCCGTAGAGCGGCAGGTACTCCTCGGCGTAGGTGCCGGCGAGGCCGCGGATCGTCAGCAGCTGACCGCCGACCGCGAGCTTCTGCTCCGCGAGGCCGAAGTCCGAGCCCTCGAAGGCGATCGTGGCGTTCCTCTCGGCGGCGACCCGGCGCAGCACCTCGGCTGCGTCGGACGGCTGCTCGGCGGAGACCACGGCCGCTCCCTCCTTGATGATGCCGGCCTTGACCTCGGCGATCGCCTCGATCGTGCTCCCGAGGCGGTCCGCGTGGTCGATGTCGATCGGCGCGAAGACCGCGACGTCGCCATCGGCGGTGTTGGTGGAGTCCCATTCGCCGCCCATGCCGACCTCGAGCACGAGCACGTCGACCGGGGCATCCGCGACGGCCACGAACGCGAGCACAGTGAGCAGCTCGAAGAACGTCAGCGGTGCGTCGCCCGCGGCCTCCAGCTCGGCGTCGACGATGCCGACGAAGGGCTCGATCTCGTCCCAGGCGTCGGCGACGGCCTCGTCCGAGATCGGCTCGCCGTCGATCATGATGCGCTCGGTGAAGCGCTCGAGATGCGGGCTCGTGAACAGCCCCGTGCGCAGGTCGTGCGCGCGCAGCAGCGTCTCGATCATGCGCGCGGTCGACGTCTTGCCATTCGTTCCCGTGATGTGCACGACCCGGTACGTCTTCTGCGGATCATCGAGAAACGCGAGGATCCGCGCGACGCGCTCCTTGCGCGGCTGCACCCAGCGCTCCCCTGCTCGGCTCAGGAGCGTCTCGTAGACGGCATCCGCCCTGTCGCGCGCGCTCATGCGCCTGCTCCGATCCGGCTGACAGCGATCGTGAAGTCGTCGCGGTTCGCGTAGGTGCCCTGCGCGATCACCGCCGTGTGCTCGGCGATCGGGAGCTCGGCATCGCTGCGGTGGACGCCGTGCTCGAGGGCCAGCGTCTCCCCCGCGACATCCGCCGCGTCGAACGCCATCTCGACGGCATCCGCGTCCTCCTCGCTCGCGAAGCGCAGGTCGAGGCGGATCCTGTCGCTCACGTCGAAGCCCGCGTTCTTGCGCGTCTCCTGCACGGCGCGGATCACATCGCGCGCAAGGCCCTCGGCTTCGAGCTCGGGGGTCGTGGCGGTGTCGAGCAGCACGAACCCGCCACTCGGCACGATCGCGAGAGCCTCGCCCTCCGGGCGACCGGTGGTCTCGAGCACGAGCTCGTACTCCCCGGGCTCCAGCGCGATGCCGTCGGCGGTCACGACGCCGTTCTCCTCCGTCCAGAAGCCGTTGCGCGCGGCCTGGATCACCTTCTGCACCTCTTTGCCGAGGCGCGGACCCGCGGCCCGGGCGTTGACGCTCAGGCGGTGGTCGATGCCGAACTCCGCTGCGGTGGTGTCGCTCTGCGCCACGAGCTCGACGGACTTCACGTTGAGCTCCTCGCGGAGGATGTCCTCGAACTGGCCGAGCGTCGCAGCGTGCGGCGACACGACGGTGAACCGCGCGAGCGGGAGCCGCACGCGCAGCTTCTCCTTCTTGCGCAGCGCGTTGCCGACGCTCGAGAGCTCGCGGACGGCATCCATCGCGTCACGGATCTCGTCGGCTGCCGGGAAGGCGCCAGCGTCCGGCCAGTCCTGCAGGTGCACGCTGCGCCCGCCGGTGAGGCCCTGCCAGACGCGCTCGCTCACGAGCGGCACGAGGGGAGCCGCGACGCGGCAGAGGGTCTCGAGCACCGTGTAGAGCGTGTCGAAGGCCTCTGTGCTCGTACCCTCCCAGAATCGGTCGCGTGAGCGACGGATGTACCAGTTGGTCAGCACCTCGGCGAAGTCGCGAAGACGAGCGGATGCCGTCGTCGAGTCGAGACCTTCGAGGTCGCTCTTCACGTCGCGCACGAGATCGCCGAGGCGGGCGAGGATATACCGGTCCAGCACGTCGGTGGAATCGGTCCGCCAGGAGGCCTCGTAGCCGCCCTCCTTGGCCGCGTTCGCGTAGGTGGCGAAGAAGTACCAGGAGTTCCACAGCGGCAGCAGGAACTCGCGCACGCCGGCGCGGATGCCCTCCTCCGTGACGGCGAGGTTGCCGCCGCGGAGCACAGAGCTCGACATCAGGAACCAGCGCATGGCGTCGGAGCCGTCGCGATCGAGCACCTCGGAGACGTCGGGATAGTTGCGCAGCGACTTCGACATCTTGTAGCCGTCGCTGCCGAGCACGATGCCGTGGCAGCTGACGCCGGTGAACGCCGGACGGTCGAACAGCGCAGTGGATAGCACGTGCATGACGTAGAACCAGCCGCGCGTCTGCCCGATGTACTCGACGATGAAGTCGGCGGGGGCGTGCGAGTCGAACCACTCCTGGTTCTCGAACGGATAGTGCACCTGGGCGTAGGGCATCGATCCGGAGTCGAACCACACGTCGAACACGTCCTCGATGCGGCGCATCGTGGACCTGCCTGTGGGGTCATCGGGGTTCGGACGCGTCAGGTCGTCGATGTAGGGGCGGTGCAGGTCGATCTCGCCCTCCGGGTTGCGCGGCAGCGTGCCGAAGTCGCGCTCGAGGTCTTCCAGCGAACCGTACGCGTCGACGCGCGGATACTCGGGGTCGTCGCTCTTCCAGATCGGGATCGGAGAGCCCCAGTAGCGGTTGCGGCTGATCGACCAGTCGCGCGCGCCCTCGAGCCACTTGCCGAACTGCCCGTGCTTGACGTTCTCGGGCACCCACGTGATCTGCTCGTTGTTCGCGAGCATCCGGTCCTTGATGTCGGTCACGCGGATGAACCAGCTCGAGACCGCCTTGTAGATCAGGGGGTTCCGGCAGCGCCAGCAGTGCGGGTACGAGTGCACGTAGCTCTGCTCGCGCAGCAGCCGGCCCTCGCCGCGCAGAAGGCGGATGAGCGGCGTGTTGGCATCCATCCAGAGCAGGCCGGCGACGTCGGTGACGTTCGGGAGGAACTTCCCGCCGTCGTCGAGAGAGAGGATGGTCGGGATGCCCGCGGCCCCGGCCACGCGCTGGTCGTCCTCACCGTAGGCGGGAGCCTGGTGGACGATGCCGGTGCCGTCGCTGGTCGTGACGTAGTCGTCGACGAGGATGCGCCAGGCGTTCTCGGTGCCGTAGGTCTCGGCATCCGCGTAGTAGTCGAACAGGCGGTCGTAGGTGACGTCCTGCAGCTCCGCTCCTCGCACTGTGGCGTCGACCGCGGCGAGCGCGTCTTCGGCGCTCTCGTAGCCCAGGTCTTTGGCATAGCCGGCGAGCAGCTCGCGGGCGAGCAGGTAGCGGTGAGCGGATGCCTCGATCGCGGCGTCCTCGCTGCCCGCGGCGGCATGCACGTCCGCAGCGCCGTTCGGCCCGGCCGGGAGCACCACGTACTCGATGTCGGGCCCGACGGCGAGCGCGAGGTTGGTCGGGAGGGTCCAGGGCGTCGTCGTCCAGGCGAGCGCGCGCACGCCGGTGAGCCCGAGCGACTCGGCCTTGGCGCCCGTGAGCGGGAACGTGACGGTGACCGAGGGATCCTGGCGGTCCTTGTACACGTCGTCGTCCATGCGCAGCTCGTGCGCGCTGAGCGGCGTCTCATCTCGCCAGCAGTACGGCAGCACGCGGTAGCCCTCGTAGGCGAGGCCCTTGTCGTACAGGGTCTTGAACGCCCAGAGCACGCTCTCCATGTAGCCGAGGTCGAGCGTCTTGTAGCCGCGCTCGAAGTCGACCCAGCGGGCCTGGCGGGTGACGTAGTCCTGCCACTCGCGGGTATACGTGAGCACCGAGTCCTTCGCCTTCGCGTTGAAGACGTCGATGCCCATGGCCTCGATCTCGCTCTTCTCCGTGATGCCCAGTTGCTTCATCGCCTCGAGCTCTGCCGGGAGACCATGCGTATCCCAGCCGAACACGCGGTCGACCTTCTTGCCCAGCATGGTCTGGAAGCGCGGGAAGACGTCCTTCGCGTATCCGGTGAGAAGGTGGCCGTAGTGCGGCAGGCCGTTGGCGAACGGAGGGCCGTCGTAGAAGACCCACTCGTCGTTCCCCTCGCGCTGCTCGATCGAGGCGCGGAACGTCTGATCGGTCTCCCAGAAGTCGAGCACCTCGCGCTCGATCTGAGGGAAGCGCGGGCTCGGTGCGACAACCTGGGTCTCTGAGCCGGTCGAAGCGTCGGCGGCGGGGCCGAAGGCGGAGGTGCGGGGGTAGGTCATGTCGTCTCGCAGGAGTCGTGGCGGATGCTGCTGCGAGGACGATCTGCCTGGATCACTGACCAGGCGAACCGCGGTACCACCTCGCTTACCGCGCCTCACGGCGGGGCCACTCTCACTGCGGCTGTGACGGGCCTGCCCCGCTCGGTTCTACTGAGTCCGAAGACCGTTCTTCCGAGAGCTCCCCGGTGATGGCCGGATCGATGCTCGTGTCTCCAGTGTACGCCGTGCGCACCGGCATCCGCTCGCCCCTCCCGGGTCTGTGCGTCGCCCGTGCGCCGCCCGCGCACTTGCCTCGGTCTTGTGCGCTTCCCGCGGCGGAATCTCCAGAATTCCTCCGAGGGAAGAGACCGTCTCCGAGGGAAGTGCACTGCTCAGGACGCCAGATGCAGGCCCTGAGCCACTGCTCGCATGATCAGGTCCTGCACCCTGTGCCATTCGAACATGATCTGCGTGTACGAGACGCGGATCACGGTGTATCCCATCAGCCTCAGCTCGGCGTCGTGACGGATGTCCTCCGAGCGCTGTGCGCCCACGTGATGCGCACCGTCGATCTGGACGACCAGACGATCGCCGATCAGGGTGTCGACACGATGCCCTGCGATCCAGATCTGCGTCAGCATAGGCAGCCTCAGCCAGCGGAGCCGAGTTCGCAGATACGTCTCCAGGCCAGCATCCGCGAAGGGCATTGCCTGCTCGAGCACTCGCCGCGCTGCGGGCTTCCACGAATAGCCGCGCAGCGTGTCGAGCGTCACCAGTGACTTGTTGAGCGCGGATTCCCATGTGGCGAGCGCCTGCTCGAACGGCTCGCACTCGGCGATGTTCGCGAGAACGTTCTCGATCGGGTCGACGAGCGCGTCGGGGGTGCGTGGGACGATCGGCTCACCCCAATGGACCTTCGCCTTGATGTGGCGGCCACCGGTTGCATGCGGCGACACGGCGACGTGCGGTATGTCGGGCTCCTCATGCAGCCAGAGGCCCAAACGCTGTGCCTGGGTACGACATGTGAAGACGACTCCGAAACGCGCAGCACTCACCAGCGCGGCATCCGCGTCCTTCAACGCGATCCAGCCGCGACGAGGCCTGATCAGCAGACCCGCAGCGGTTGCGGCATCGATGGTGCGCCGGGCGAATCCGCACGCCGTCAGGATCTGTGTCCGCACGATTCCTCCGCGCTCGGTCAGCAGTGCGACGAGTTCCCCGATCTTCTTCTGCATCGCCTCAGTGTGCTCGCGCAGGAGCGGGCTGCAGACGCGTCCCCCGGCATCCGTGGAGAACCGCTCGGACCCGCCTCCCGGTGCAGAAAGAGTAAGCAACGCGCCTGCCTCGGTCTTGTGCGCTTCCCTCGGCGGAATCACGAGAGGTCGACCGAGGCACCTGCACTTCTCCGAGCGAAGCGCACGCGGCGCCGGACGTGCGCTGCGGGCACAGCCATGTCCGAGCCAGCGCCTACGCTCTCTTCATGGCCCGCTCCCCCGAATCCCCTGCCGCTCCGCGCGTCTCCCCTCCCGACCTGCCCGAAGATCTCGAGCCCGCGACTGCCACGCGCGGCGCGGACCTCCTCGCCGCCCGGCTCGATCTCAGCGGCACCGCGAACCTCGCCTACGCCTCGCTCGAGCAGTGCACGATCGCGGCAGACGCGGATGCCGTCGACCTCACAGGCTCCACGATCCTCGACGTCGCCATGACAGGAGCTCGCATCGCCTCGCTCAAGATGCGCGGCGCAGGCATCCGCCGCCTCCGCATCTCAGGGGGCCGGATCGGCACGCTCGACCTCAGCGAGGCGCGCATCGACGAACTCGAGCTGCGCGACCTGCGCATCGACTACCTGAACCTCGGCGGCGCCAAGGCGACCGATGTCGAGATCACCGGGTGCGGCATCCGCACGATCGATCTTCCCCAGGCCGAGCTGACCCGCGTGCGCTTCACGGAGACGTCCAGCGACGAAGTCGACCCACGCGGCCTACGGGCGGCGAACGTCGACCTCCGAGGACTCGACGCACTGAGCTACCTCGACGCGAACAGCCTGCGCGGCACGACGCTGACGTCATTCCAGGTTCAGCAGCTCGCTGCCGTCCTCGCGGCCGGCATCGGCATCCAGGTCGCAGACTGAGTCTCAGGACCCCGCCGCGAGCAGCTCCTTCGTGAACGGATGCTGGGGCGCCGCGAACACGGCACCGGTCGGGCCCTGCTCGACGATGCGCCCGTCCTGCATCACGAGCACCTCATCCGCGACGGCCCCGACCACGTCGAGGTCGTGCGACACGAAGACCATCGTGAGCCGGCGCTCGCGCTGCAGCCGCACCAGGAGCTGCAGCACACGCTCGCGCACCGAGGGGTCGAGCGCAGACACGGGCTCGTCGAGCACGAGCACCTCGGGCTCGGCGGCAAGAGCACGGGCGATCGCCGCGCGCTGACGCTGCCCTCCGGAGAGCGCGATGGGCCGCCGCGCAGCCAGGGCGGGATCGAGATCCACTTCTCTCATCAGGTCGGCGACCCGCGCCGAACGGAGCGCCCGAGGCACCCCGCCCGCG
This sequence comes from Microbacterium hydrocarbonoxydans, assembly GCF_000956475.1. Taxonomy (GTDB): domain Bacteria; phylum Actinomycetota; class Actinomycetes; order Actinomycetales; family Microbacteriaceae; genus Microbacterium; species Microbacterium hydrocarbonoxydans_A. The sequence goes on along the minus strand of NZ_JYJB01000010.1, from coordinate 163,791 downwards.
GCGAGCGCCTCGCGAAGCGACCGGTCGATCGTCCAGCGCGGGTCGAAGGCGCCCAGCGGGTTCTGATGCACGAGCTGCACCCGGGGCGCGCCCGCCCAGCGCAGCTCACCGGCATCCGGTCTCTCGACGCCCACCATGATCCGTGCGAGCGTGGTCTTCCCCGACCCCGACTCGCCCACGATGCCGAGCGTGCGTCCCTGCGGCACGACGAAGGACGCCTCGCTCACGGCTTCGGTCTCCCCGAACCTCTTCGTCACGCCGGTCGCCACGAGCACCTGATCGGTGGCCGGCTCCTGTACGCCGCGGGGCGAATGCCGCGTGGCGTCGATGAGCCGGCGCGTGTACTCGTGCTGCGGACTCTCGAGCACCTCGCTCACGAGCCCCTCTTCGACGACGACGCCGTTGCGCATCACCAGCACGCGATCGGCGAGACGGCGCACGGCCGCGAAGTCGTGGCTGATGAACAGCACCGCGGTGCCGGCATCCGCGATCTCCCGCAGAAGCGAGAGGATGCGAGCCTGCACCGTGGCGTCGAGGGCCGTGGTGGGCTCGTCCGCCACGAGCACGGCAGGATCCGCAGACAGCGCTGAGGCGATCAGCGCTCGCTGGCGCAAGCCGCCCGACAGCTGATGCGAGTACTGACGCGCTCTGCGCTCGGGCTCGGGCATCCACACGCGTCGCAGCAGCGCGTGCACCTGCTCGGTCTCGGCGGGAAGACCATGCAGACGCCGGGCCTCGGCGACCTCGCGGCCGATGCGCTGCAGCGGATCGAGGGACACGAGCGCGTCCTGCGAGACCAGGGCGATGCGCGAGCCGCGAAGTCTTCGCCAGCCGTGCTCATTCAGGGCGCCTGCGTCGACGCCGTCGACCGTGAGACGTTCGGCACGCACCGAGGCCTCTCCTGGCAGCAGTCCCAGCAGCGCCCGCGCCGTGAGCGACTTGCCTGCCCCGGACTCGCCCACGATCGCCACGCATTCGCCCGGCGACACCGTGAGCGACACCCCGTCGACGACAGGCACTCCCGCGAAGGCGATGCGCAGCCCGCGAGCGTCGAGCGCCGGGTTCACGACGTCCGCCCAGAGCGAAGAACGCGACCGACGACCGTCGCTGCCACGACCGTGACGGTGATGGCGATGCCGGGGAAGACTGAGACCCACCACGCCTGACCGAGCACGTTGCGACCGCCCGCGAGCATGAGACCCCATTCCGGCGTCGGCTCGGACGGCCCGAGCCCGAGAAAGCTCAGGCCCGCCGCTGCGAGGATGCTCGACCCGATCCCGATCGTCGCCAGCACGCTGAGCGTGCCGAGCACCCCGGGCATCACGTGCCGCAGGAACGCCTGCACCGGCGGCACGCCGAGGATGCGCGCAGCCTCGACATGCTCGGCCAGCCGCAGGGAGCGGGTCTGCACACGAGCAAGACGGATGTACACGGGAGCCGCGGCCAGGGTCACCGCGATCGCGATGTTGACCGGCCCAGGACCGAGCACCGCGACCACCACCAGTGCGACGAGGAACTCGGGAAACGCCATCAGCACATCGTTCACCCGCATCATGGCCGCGTCGACTCCTCGAGGTGCGACGCCCGCCACCGCACCGATGAGCAGGCCTCCGACCAGGGCGATGCTCGTGGCGAGAAGCCCGATGCCGACCGATCGCCCCGCCCCGTGGACCACTCGGGAGAACACGTCGCGCCCGCTCTGGTCGGTGCCGAAGAGATGCTCGGCGCTCGGCGGCAGCAGCGCGGAGCGCACATCCGTGGACAGAGGACTCGACGGGGCCAGCGCGTCGGGCAGCACCGCGGCGAACGCGATCACCGCGAGCACAGCGACCGCCGCCCACAACAGCACGCGCTTCATCGTCCGCCCGCGCTCTGCGACCGCAGCCGCGGGTCGATCAGCGGATGCAGGAGCTCGACCGCGATGTTCACGCCGACGAACACGAGGGCGCTGAGCAGGATGATCCCGGTGATGACGGGCAGATCGCGGTTTCCGATCGCCGAGAGCGTGATGCGTCCCAGACCAGGGCGCGCGAAGACGGTCTCGACGAGCACGGCTCCGCCGAGCACGGATCCCGTGAGATAGGCCGCGAGCGTGATCGCACCTGCGCCGCCGTGCCGCAGCCCGTGCCGCAGCGTGAACCAGGAGGGTCCGGCACCCCGCGCGCGCACCGTCTCGGCGAACGGCATCCGCTCGGCCTGCACCAGGCCGTCTCTGAGCACCTGGCTCAACAGCGCCGCCACCGGCAGTGCGAGTGTGACGGCGGGGAGCACGAGCGTCGCGGGGTTGCGCGCACCCGACACGGGGAACCACCCCAGTCCGAACGCGAACACGCTGAGAAGCAGGAGTCCGATCCAGAACACCGGTGACGACAGCACGACCAGCTCGACTCCTGCGGCGATCGCGCGCCCGATCCTGCCGCGCACGATCACCGTCACTGCGAGCGCCAGCACGAGGGCGATCAGCAGAGCCAGCACAGACAGCTGCAGTGTCGCACCGAGCTGCCTGCCGATCACCTCGGCGACCGGCATCCGCAGCTGGTACGACTCGCCGAGATCTCCCTGAGCAAGCCGCCCGATGAACGCGAGGTACTGCTCCAGCGGCGGGCGATCGAGGCCGAGCTCCGAACGGATCGAGTCCTTCACGGTCTCGCTCACCTGGGCCTGCGGACCGAGCATCACAGACACGGGGTCGCCGGGGATCACCCGGAACGCGAGGAACGCGAGCGTGGCGGCTCCCCAGAGGACGACGACGGCGGATGCTGCGGCTCCGGCGATCCTCAGCAGTACCGCCCTCACCGTTTCACCACCTCGACTCGCATCGCTCGCTCAGTACGGCGCTCGCTCTGCTCGCTCAACGACGGATGAGGTTCAGCCGACGCTCACATCGTAGAACAGCGGCCGGCCGTAGAGGTCGTAGTCGAGTCCCTTGACGCGCTCGCCCACCGCCGTGATCGCCGAGGGGCTGTAGAGCGGCACGATCGCGACATGCTGCGCGTTCCACTGCTGCACCTCGGTGTAGAGCTGGTTGCGCGTGCTCTGATCGGTCGTGCCCACGGCCTGGTCGAGCAGTGCGTCGAGCGCGGGGTCTGAGACCTGGGAGGCGTTCTGGAAGCCGTCGGTGTGCAGGTGGTTGCGCAGGAAGTCGGGGTCGACTCCCGAGAAGCCCCAGTCCGTGAGGTCGAAGGCCTTCGGCCCGTACTGCTCGTTGTACGCTCCGGGCTCGAGCTCCTCGCGCACGACCTCGAACCCGATCTTCTTCAGATCCGACTGGATCGCATTCGCCAGCGCCTTGCGGTCGTCGGGGATCGGAGTCCACGCGATCCAGCGCACGGAGAGGCGCTTGCCGTCCTTCATGCGGATGCCGTCGGCATCGCGCGCGGTCCAGCCGGCCTCGTCGAGAAGACTGTTCGCCGCATCCTGGTCGAAAGGCCAGCTGCCCTCGAGGGAGGCGTCGTAACCGGGAGTGGTCGAACCGAGGACACTCCACGCCCGCGGGAACTGACCGAAGTAGATCTCCTCGACCGCAGCGTCGATGTCGATTCCGCGCGAGAACGCCTCACGGACCTTCTCATCGGCGAAGACGCCGTACTTCTCGTTCAGGTAGAGCGAGTAGGGCAGACCGGGGTACTCGACCGAGTCGACCGTGATGCTCTCGTCGAGTCCGTCCACGAGGTTCGGCGGCACGTTGCTGGTGAGATCGGACTCGCCGCTTTCGACCACGCCGGTGCGCACCGACGCCTCAGGCTGGATCTCCACGCGCAGCGTCTCGAACTTCGGAGCCTTCGCGCCGTCGGTGCCCGGGCCCCACGCGTAGTCGTCGTTGCGCGTGTAGACGATCTCCTGGTCGGGCGTGTACTCGGTCAGCTCGAAGGGACCGGTGCCGACCGTGATGCCGGGGCCGCCTGCCTTGAGCTTGTCGGCCGACTCCTTAAGCACCTTCGGCGAGTAGAACCCGAGCTGCGGGGTGCTCGCAGCCTGCAGGAACGGCGCGTAGGGCTGCGTGAAGCTCACCTTCACGGTGTAGTCGTCGACGACCTCGGTGCCCTTGTAGAAATCGGCCCCGAGCATGCTCGCCGCCTGTGCCGACTCGGTCTCGGGGTCGACGATGCGATCGAAGTTCGCCTTCACGGCCGCCGCGTCGAACTTCTCGCCGTCCGTGAACGTCACGTCGTCACGCAGGGTGAAGGTGTACTCCGTGCTGTCCGGCGACACCTCCCACTTCGTGGCCAGCCACGGCGAGAAGCTGCCGTCGTCCTCCTGGAAGACCAGCGAGTCGAGCACCGCGCGCTGCACCATGCCCGACACGTCGAGCTGGCTCACCTGCGGGTCCATATGCCCGGCGGAGAGGTTGGCTCCCTCGATCGACCACACGAGCTCAGCGCCGTCGCTCTCCCCGCCGGCGCTGGGAGCGCAGGCGCTGAGGACGAGAGCGGATGCCGCGGCGAGCGCGGTGAGGGGAAGGAGGCGACGCGTGAGGCGTGCAGGCATGACGATTCCTCAGAAGATTCGATTCGGGATGCTCCGATTCTACGGCCGATTCTTGGACCCGGTCGATGTACGGCCGGGTCGTTACCCGGTCGGTACACTGGGAGCACATCCACACTCAGGCACGCTCACACAGTGCCGCATACATCGCTCGAGGAGACCTCCCGTATGTCCGTGATTCCCGACAAGCCCGCACTCGAAGGTCTCGAAGCGAAGTGGAACGACCGCTGGTCCGAGCAGGGCACGTATCTGTTCGACCGCATCCGCGCCGCGCAGTCCGGTCGTGAGGGCGTGTACTCGATCGACACCCCCCCGCCGACGGCATCCGGCTCGCTTCACATCGGCCATGTGTTCTCGTACACGCACACCGATATCAAGGCGCGCTTCGAGCGCATGCGCGGCAAGACCGTGTTCTACCCGATGGGGTGGGATGACAACGGCCTGCCCACCGAGCGCCGCGTGCAGAACTACTACGGCGTGCGCTGTGATCCCTCGCTCCCCTACGATCCCGACTTCACTCCCCCGTTCGAGGGCGGCGACAACAAGTCCTCGCGTGCGGCCGACCAGAAGCCGATCAGCCGCCGCAACTTCATCGAGCTGTGCGAGAAGCTCACGGTCGAAGACGAGAAGCAGTTCGAGGCGCTGTTCCGCCAGCTGGGTCTGAGTGTGGACTGGACGCAGACCTACCGCACGATCTCCGACGACACCATCCGTCAGAGCCAGCTCGCGTTCCTGCGCAACATCGAGCGCGGCGAGGCCTACCAGGCGCTCGCACCGACGCTGTGGGACATCGACTTCCGCTCGGCGATCGCCCAGGCCGAGCTCGAGGACCGCGATCAGCAGGCGGCGTATCACACGATCGATTTCCCGTTCGCCGACGGCAGCGGCGCGATCACGATCGAGACCACCCGGCCCGAGCTGCTGCCCGCGTGCATCGCGATCGTCACGCACCCCGAGGGGCCGCACAAGCACCTGATCGGCACCAAGGTGAAGACGCCGTTCTTCGACGCCGAGATCGAGATCCACGGGCACCATCTGGCCCTCGCCGACAAGGGCACCGGCGCCGCCATGGTCTGCACCTTCGGCGACGTGACCGACATCATCTGGTGGCGGGAGCTCCGCACCGCAGATGGCCGCGACCTGCCGAACATGACGACGATCGGGCTCGACGGACGCTTCCTCCCCGAAGCTCCCGCCCTGGTCGGGTCCGCCGAGGCCCGCACCTGGTACGAGGAGCACCTCGCCGGCAAGACCGTGTTCTCCGCCCGCAAGGAGATCGTCGAGAAGCTGCAGGAGACCGGCGACATGACGGCCGTCGGCAAGCCGTTCAACCACGCCGTGAAGTTCTTCGAGAAAGGCGACCGCCCGCTCGAGATCGTCTCGACCCGCCAGTGGTACATCCGCAACGGCGCCCGTGACGCCGACCTGCGGGACCAGCTGATCGCGCACGGCAGCGAACTCGCCTGGCATCCCGACTTCATGCGGGTGCGCTACGAGAACTGGGTCGGCGGCCTCACCGGCGACTGGCTGGTGTCGCGCCAGCGCTTCTTCGGCGTGCCGATTCCGCTGTGGTACGGACTCGACGAGAACGGCGAGCGCGACTACGACCGCGTGCTGACCCCCTCGCACGAGCAGCTGCCGATCGATCCGACGACCGACGTGCCCGACGGCTTCACCGAGGACCAGCGCGGCGTACCGGGCGGCTTCGAGGCAGAGGCCGACATCCTCGACACCTGGGCGACGTCCTCGCTCACCCCGCAGCTGGCCGGAGGATGGCAGCGCGACGAGGAGCTGTGGCAGCTCACCGCCCCGTTCGACCTGCGCCCGCAGGGCCAGGACATCATCCGCACCTGGCTCTTCTCGACCATGCTGCGCTCGACGCTGGAAGACGGGCGCTCGCCGTGGCGCAACGCCGCGATCAGCGGCTTCATCGTCGACCCCGACCGCAAGAAGATGTCGAAGTCCAAGGGCAACGTGGTGACCCCGGCAGACATCCTCGATGCGCACGGATCGGATGCTGTGCGCTACTGGTCCGCGTCGAGCCGTCTGGGCATGGACGCCGCCTTCGACCCGCAGAACCCCACTCAGGTGAAGATCGGGCGTCGCCTTGCCATCAAGGTCCTGAACGCCGCGAAGTTCGTGCTGTCGTTCCCCGTGCCCGAGGGCGCCCAGGTCACGCATGCACTCGACGCGTCGATGCTCACGGCTCTCGACGGCGTGATCGTCGAGGCCACGAAGGCGTACGAGAACTACGACCAGGCGAAGGCGCTCGAGGTCACCGAGGCGTTCTTCTGGACGTTCTGCGACGACTACCTCGAGCTCGTGAAGGAGCGCGCCTACAACCAGAACGACGTGGGGCAGGCATCCGCCGCCCTCGCGCTGCGTCTGGCCCTGTCGACGCTGCTCCGCCTGCTCGCGCCGATCCTGTCGTTCGCGACCGAAGAGGTGTGGTCGTGGTTCGAGGAGGGCTCGGTGCACACGGCGTCCTGGCCAGAGCCGCTCGGCATCGAGGGCGACCCCGCAGTGCTCTCCGTGGCGAGCGAGGCGCTCATCGGCATCCGTCGCGCGAAGACCGAGGCCAAGGCCTCGCAGAAGACCCCGGTCTCGCGCGCGGCGATCGCGGCGCCTGCCGCCAAGCTCGACGCCCTGCGCGCTGCGGCCGACGATCTGCGCGCCGTGGGCCGAATCGATGAGCTCGAGTTCACCGAGGCCGAAGCCTTCGCCGTCACGGCGATCGAGCTCGCTCCGGTCGAGGGCGCCTGATGCAGCTGGGCACGCGCTGGGCGGCGGGTTCGGAGCCGCCGGCATCGGTTCCGGCGGCGCTCCGGCCGGCGATCGCCGAGGCGGAGGCGAATCTCGCTGGGTCCTCGAGCTTGCCGACTAGCGGGTACTGGACGCTGACCTGGCTCGAGGGCCGCGCGATCGCGGAGCTCGATGCCGGCTGGGAAGTCCTGCAGACGGCGTCCGGAGTCGTCTCGCGCCCCTTCGAAGACTGACCCGCCTGACGCGGAAGCAACCCCCTGCAGCTGCTGCAGGGGGTCGCTTCGTCGCGGAGAGCTCAGCGGCGCGGCAATCCCGCCTGCGCGAGCATGTGGTCGATCCCGCGCTGGTCGTGTTTGCGGGCCTGCTGCTCGCGGAGCAGGTCGAGAGCGATCTCGCGCCGCGCGGCGCGGGCCGCGACACGGCCTTCCACGAAGGCCGTGATGCGCTCGGCGAGCCGGAGCAGACCGCGCTCGGTCTGCGTCGGTGCCGTCAGGTGAAGTGCTGCGCTGGTCATGATTCCTCCGTGTTCGTGAGAGAGGCGGACAGGTCGAAGAGCTCGGCGCGAAGGGTGACGCGCCGACGGCCCGGGCCCGTCTGGCCCTTGTACCGCGCGATGATCTGGTCGACGACCCCGCTCAGTTCGGCCTTGAGCTCGGCCATCTGCTCGATGGTCAGGTCGAGGTAGGTGGTCATGATGATCCCGGCATCGCGCCATTCCTCCGGGATCTCGGATTCGTTGCGGTTGAGGTACGCCATCAGCGTCTCGTGTCGCAGTCGGAAGAATTCCGAGGTGACGATCTGCGCCGCGGCGCGATTCGACGGTGTCATCGACTCGTCCGGGCCCGGCAGGTCGATGCGGCCCTTCGGGCGCTCCCACCAGCGCTCGCGGGCAGTGCCCCTGCCCTCGACCTCCTGGATGAGGTCATGCGCGGCAAGTGCTCGCAGGTGATAGCTCATGGAGCCCGAGGTCTCGCCGACGAGAGCGGCCAGCGTGCTCGCGGTCTGCGGCCCTCGCTCGCTCAGCAGGTCGAAGATGCGCACCCGCAGCGGGTGCGCGAGAGCCTTCAAGGCTCCGGAGTCGAGGGTGCGACCTTCTTCGTTCGTCATACAAGCAAAGATATCTTTGCAAGAGTTCTTTTGCAAGGGTTTCTTTGCAACTGCCCTTCACTCGACACGCCCGGTGCTTCGAGGGCGCTGGCTAGGCTCGAGGAATGACCGACGCTTCGAATCCGCTGCTGCAGCCGTCTGCTCTCCCCTACGGGCTGCCGGACTACCGACTGATCAGGCCCGAACACTATCTGCCGGCGTTCAGAGCGGCGTTCGCCGAGCAGCTGCGGGAGATCTCCCGGATCACGATGGTGAGATCCATGCCGACGTTCGAGAACACGATCGAAGCTCTGGAGCGATCAGGTGAGATGCTCGACCGCATCGCCCATGCGTTCTACACCGTGAGCTCCGCGGATGCGACGCCCGAGATCCAGGCCGTCGATGAGGAGCTCGCTCCGCTGATGGCTGCGCACGACGACGCGATCACGCTCGACGGCGCCCTGTACTGGCGTGTCGCTCAAGTGCACGACCAGCTCGACGCCCTCGACCTCGATGCCGAGCAGCGGTACCTGGTCGAACGGCGCTTCCGCGAGATGACGCACGCCGGCGCCGCGCTCGACGACGAGGCGAAGGCCAGGCTGACCGACCTGAACCAGCAGCTGTCGACGCTCAGCACGACATTCGAGCGCAACCTCCTCAACGACACGAACGACCTGGCCGTGGTCTTCGACGAAGCTTCCGAGCTCGACGGCCTGAGCAGCGGCGAGGTGTCTGCGGCCGCTCGTGCAGCCGCCGACCGCGGTCTGGAGGGTCGCTACCTCGTCTCCCTGCCGCTGTTCACCGGCCACCCGTACCTTGCCCAGCTGCGCAACCGCGAGTCCCGGCGCCGTATCATGACGGCATCCCTCTCCCGAGCCTCTCGCGACAATGGGAACGACAACCGTCCCGTGCTGAGGGAGATGGTGCGGCTGCGGGCCGAGCGGGCAGCCCTCCTCGGCTACGACTCTCATGCCGCGTATGTGACGGCCGACGAAACGGCCAAGACACCGGAAGCGGTCGAGCGGATGCTGCGAGAGTTGGCTGCTCCGTCAGCCCGCAACGCACGGGCCGAGCGGGAGGCGCTGCAGGAGATCGTCGACGCCACCGAGCCTGAGGCGTTCGCCGTGGAGGCTCACGACTGGGCGTTCTACACAGAGAGGGTCCGCACTGCCAGATACGACATCGACACCGCCGCACTGCGGCCGTGGTTCGAAGCCGAGCGTGTCCTGCAGGACGGCGTCTTCTTCGCGGCGACCCGCCTCTACGGCGTGACATTCACCGAGCGCCCTGATCTCCCCTCGTACCATCCGGGCGCACGCGTCTTCGAGGTGTTCAACGAGGACGGAAGCCCTGTGGGCCTATACGTGCTCGATCTCTACACGAGAGACGCCAAGCGCGGCGGGGCGTGGATGAATGCGATCGTGAGCCAGTCGCGGTTGAGAGGTACAGCTCCGGTCGTCGTGAACAACCTCAACGTGGCGCAACCTGCCGAGGGCGAGCCGACGCTGCTGACGCTCGACGAGGTCACGACACTGTTCCACGAGTTCGGCCACGCCCTGCACGGCCTATTCGCGATCGTGACGTTCCCGCACTTCGCCGGCACCAACGTGTTCCGCGACTTCGTCGAGTTCCCCAGTCAGGTGAACGAGATGTGGATCCTGTGGCCTGAGGTCCTCGACAACTATGCACGCCACCATGAGACCGGCCAGCCGCTGGATCCGGCGGTCGTCGAGCGGCTTCGCGCGACCGAGACCTTCGATCAGGGGCATGCGACGAGCGAGTATCTGGCTGCGGCGTGGCTCGATCAGGCCTGGCATCGCATCGGGACGGATGCCGAGGTCCCCGACGTCGCGGTGTTCGAAGCGGCGGCCCTCGCCGACATCGGCCTCGACGGTCCTGTCGTGCCGACCCGCTACTCGTCGGCATACTTCGCCCACGTCTTCTCGGGCGGGTACAGCGCGGGCTACTACTCGTACATCTGGAGCGAGGTGCTCGATGCCGACACCGTCGAATGGTTCCGCGAGAACGGCGGCCTCACGCGCGGGAACGGCGACCGGTTCCGGTCACGCCTGCTCGGTGTGGGCGGCTCGATGGATCCTCTCGAGGCCTATCGCGACTTCCGCGGGCGCGACGCCGAGATCGGTCCTCTGCTGAAGCGGCGGGGTCTGGAAGGATGACCGTCATGAGCGCATTCCCAGAGGACCCGTTCGGGCCGACCGATCACATCCGTATCGACACCATGCCGCTCGCCGTGATCAGGCACGAGCAGATCACGCTCGCAGATCTGCGCGACGCGTTCGACGGCGGATATCGCGCGATCAGCGAGCTCTTCGCGGACGGCCGGCTGATCCATGCAGGACCAGCGCTCGCCGTGTACTACGGCAATCCGATGGGGACCTTCGATCTCGAGCTCGGATTCCCCGTGGCCTCGGCGCCGGCCGAGGCCATCGAATCGAACGGGCTCCCTGTGACGGCATCGGTGCTGCCTGCGGGGCCTGCGACGGCGACCTCGGTCTTCGGGTCGTACGAGGGTCTCGGCGCGGCCTGGCAGGGACTCCTGCAGCGCACGCTCGCCGAGGGTCATTCGTCGCGCGGCATCATGATCGAGATCTACGTGTCCGATCCGACCGAGGCACCAGAGGCGCTGCGCACCGACCTCGTGCTGCCACTGGCCTGAAGCCACAGCGGTGGAGTGGTGCAGCGCTCCACCGCACGCCGCCTGTGGATCCGAGGTCATCGATCTCGTCAGCGTCCCAGCCACTCCATCGCCTTGTACCAGGTGAGCTGGTGATAGCTCTGCTCGAGATGCTCGCCGAGGCCGTCGGGCGAGAGCAGATGCACCGTGATCGCCTCGCTGTCATCGAGTTGCTGTTCGCCGGCGGATCGGCAGCCGAGGGCGAGGAAGTGATGCACCCGGTTCGTGTGACTGCCGAAGTTCGCCCAGGTCGCTCCGAGTTCGATCAGCTCGCCCGCTGCGTACCCGGTCTCCTCGCGGAGCTCGCGCAGGGCGGCATCCGCCGGCCCCTCGCCGGGCTCGACTCCCCCGCCGATCGCGCCCACCGCGACGATGCCCGCGCCGTGCCGATATTCCTCGACGACCACCGCATTGCCGGCGTCATCGAGTGCGAGTACCGAGATCCAATCGTCGTACTCGAGCACGTAGTACGGCGCAATCGTGCTCTTCTCCGCGTCTCGGCAGTCGTCAGCACGCAGTCGGATCCACCGGTCAGCGACGACGAGCTCGCTGTCCACGACCCGCCAGGGTACAGGGGCAGCCGTCATGCGCTCTTGCGCTTGCGCTCCATCACGATCGTGGGCGGTGCGCCCTCGTCGACGGAGGCGCGCGTGATGATCACCTTCGCGACGTCGTCGGTCGAGGGGATCTCGAACATGATCGGGCCCAGCACGTCTTCGAGAATCGCGCGGAGTCCACGGGCACCGGTCTTGCGCTCGACAGCGAGGTCGGCGATCGACCGCAGCGCGTCTTCCTCGAACTCGAGCTGCACACCGTCGAGCTCGAACATGCGCTGATACTGCTTGACCAGGGCGTTGCGCGGACCGGTGAGGATGTCGATCAGGGCATCCTGATCGAGCGGCGACACCGAGGTCACGACGGGCAGACGGCCGATGAACTCGGGGATGAGCCCGAACTTGTGCAGATCCTCGGGCAGAACTTCGCTGAACAGGTCGAGGTCCTTGCCCTTGTCGTGCAGCGGGGCGCCGAAGCCGATGCCGTGCTTGCCGACGCGTGCCGAGACGATGTCCTCGAGACCAGCGAAGGCGCCGGCGACGATGAACAGCACGTTCGAGGTGTCGATCTGCAGGAATTCCTGGTGCGGATGCTTTCGGCCGCCCTGCGGCGGCACCGAGGCGACCGTGCCCTCGATAATCTTGAGCAGCGCCTGCTGCACACCCTCGCCGGAGACGTCACGCGTGATCGACGGGTTCTCGGCCTTGCGGGCGATCTTGTCGACCTCGTCGATGTAGATGATGCCCTGCTCGGCGCGCTTGACGTCGTAGTCCGCGGCCTGGATGAGCTTGAGGAGGATGTTCTCGACGTCTTCGCCGACGTATCCGGCTTCGGTGAGAGCCGTGGCGTCGGCGACCGCGAACGGCACGTTCAGGCGCTTGGCCAGAGTCTGCGCGAGATAGGTCTTGCCGCAGCCCGTGGGGCCGATGAGCAGGATGTTGCTCTTCGCGATCTCGACGCTCTCGGCCTTCTGCTCGGCCGGCTGCAGGGTGCCATGCGCGCGGATGCGCTTGTAGTGGTTGTAGACCGCGACGGCAAGAGCCTTCTTCGCCGGCTCCTGCCCGACCACGTACTCCTCGAGGAACGAGAAGATCTCACGAGGCTTGGGCAGTTCGAAGTCGGCGGTGCCGGTCGCGGCGGACTCCGCCATCCGCTCCTCGATGATCTCGTTGCACAGCTCGACGCACTCGTCGCAGATGTACACACCGGGGCCAGCGATGAGCTGCTGCACCTGCTTCTGGCTCTTTCCGCAGAAGGAGCACTTGAACAGGTCGGCGCTTTCACCGATACGGGCCATGCGCGTCCTCCTCAGGATGCCGAGATCGTCATCCGAGCCTAACCGCTGTATCGGACACCGGGATGCATTGGCGCGGATACGTTCGCCCGCGTCCGCGCCAGGCGAACGCCCGGAGGGCGGCCTGAACGCCGACGCCCCACCTGAACGCCGACGCCCCACGTGGTTGCCGTCGGCCCAAGGGGGCGTGGGCGGCCACATGGGGCGTCGAGGGATCGGTCAGGTCAGACCATCGACTTGGTGTGCCAGACGGTCTTGATCTCGGTGAAGGCGCCGATGCGCTCCGGCGAGGCGACGACCTTCCCCGGCGCGAGCACGCGCTTGAGCGTCTCGGCCGCGGCGATCTGCATGTCCACCCAGTCGAGGTCGCCTGCTCCGGCGAGGTCGAGCGCATTGACGTCCTGGTGCGAGGCGAGCCACGGCACGATCTCTGCGGGCGACCCCGTGAGGACGTTCACGACTCCCCCCGGCACGTCGCTGGTCGCGAGGACTTCTGCGAGGCTGATGGCCGAGAGCGGATGCCGCTCACTGGCGATCACGACGACGGTGTTGCCCGCGACGAGCGCTGGCGCGACCACGGACACGAGTCCCAGCAGCGCGGAATCCTGGGGCGCGACGACCGCGACGACGCCCGTCGGCTCCGGCACGGAGATGTTGAAGTACGGTCCCGAGACGGGGTTCGCGTTGCCTGCGACCTGCGCGTACTTGTCGCACCAGCCGGCGTACCAGACCCAGAGGTCGATCGCGTCGTCGACCTGTACTGCGGCCGCCGCTGCAGACACGCCCTCCTGCGCGACGATCTCGTCGATGAACTGCGCCCGACGTCCCTCGAGCACCTCGGCGACGCGGTAGAGCACCTGGCCCCGGTTGTACGCGGTCGCACCCGACCAGCCCTTGACGGCTGCGCGCGCGGCGACGACGGCATCCCGAGCATCCTTGCGCGACGCCTGGGCCGCGTTCGCCAGGAACCCGCCCTTGGCCGAGACGACCTCGTAGGTGCGGCCGGACTCGCTGCGAGGGAACGCCCCGCCGATCGCGAGCTTGTAGGTCTTCGGCACGGTGAGTCGCTTGCTCATGATGCTGCTCCCTGGAGGTAGGCGGTGAGGCCCTGGCGGCCGCCCTCGCGGCCGAATCCGGACTCCTTGTACCCGCCGAACGGGCTCGACGGGTCGAAACGGTTGAAGGTGTTCGCCCAGATGACTCCTGCGCGCAGGCGGTCGGCGACCGCAAGGATGCGGGATCCCTTGTCGGACCAGATGCCGGCCGAGAGACCGTACGGCGTGTTGTTCGCCTTCGCGATCGCCTCTGCGGGCGTGCGGAACGTGAGCACGGAGAGAACCGGCCCGAACACCTCGTCGCGCGCGATGCGGTGCGATGCCTCGACGCCCGTGAAGATCGTCGGTGCGAACCAGAACCCCTTCTCGGGGATCGCGCACTCGGCGGTCCACCGCTCGGCGCCCTCCGCCTCGCCGATGTCGCTGAGCTCGCGGATGCGGGCCAGCTGAGCTGCGGAGTTGATGGCCCCGATGTCGGTGTTCTTGTCGAGCGGATCGCCCAGACGCAGCGTCGACAGGCGGGTCTTCAGTCGATCGACGACCTCGTCGTGGATCGACTCCTGTACGAGCAGGCGGCTGCCTGCGCAGCACACGTGGCCCTGATTGAAGAAGATGCCGTTGACGATGCCTTCGATCGCCTGGTCGATCGGCGCATCGTCGAAGACGATGTTCGCGGCCTTGCCACCGAGTTCGAGCGTGAGCTTCTTGCCGGTGCCTGCCACGGCGCGAGCGATGTCACGTCCGACGCCGGTGGAGCCCGTGAACGCGACCTTGTCGACGTCCGGGTGGCGCACGAGCGCCGCGCCCGTGGAGCCTGCTCCCGTGATGATGTTCACGACACCCGGCGGAAGATCGGCCTGCTGCAGGATCTCCGCGAAGATGAGCGCCGTCAGCGGCGTGGTCTCGGCGGGCTTGAGCACGACGGTGTTGCCGGCGGCCAGCGCCGGAGCGAGCTTCCACGCCAGCATGAGCAGCGGGAAGTTCCACGGGATGACCTGCCCGGCGACGCCGAGGGCACGCGGGTTCGCTCCGAGACCCGCGTAGTCGAGCTTGTCGGCCCAGCCGGCGTAGTAGAAGAACCACGAGGCCACGAGCGGCACGTCGACGTCGCGGCTCTCCTTGATCGGCTTGCCGTTGTCGAGGCTCTCAGCGACCGCGAGCTCGCGAGCACGCTCCTGCACGAGACGAGCGATACGGAACAGGTACTTGCCCCGATCGCGGCCACTCATCTTCGACCAGGTCTTGTCGTAGGCGCGACGTGCCGCGGCGACCGCACGGTCGACGTCTTCATCGGATGCCGAGGCGATCTCGGCGATGCGCGTCTCGTCCGACGGCGAGATGGTCGAGAAGCTGGGGCCTGAGCCGTCGACGAACTCGCCGTTGATGAACAGGCCGTAGCTGTCGCGCAGCTTCAGGATCGCCTTCGATTCCGGCGCGGGTGCGTATTCCAGAAATGACATGGGGAGTGTTCCTAGTCGATCGTGACGTAGTCGGGGCCCGAGTAGTGGCCGGTGGTGAGCTTCTGACGCTGCAGCAGCACGTCGTTGAGCAGGCTGGACGCGCCGAAGCGGAACAGGTGCGGCTGCAGCCATTCCTCGCCGACCGTCTCTGCGACCGTGACGAGATACTTCACGGCATCCTTCGACGAGCGGATGCCGCCTGCCGGCTTCACGCCGATCTTCTCACCGGTACCGCGGTACCAGTCGCGCACGGTCTCGAGCATGAGCAGCGTCGTCGGAAGGGTCGCTGCCGGCTGCACCTTGCCCGTGGATGTCTTGATGAAGTCGCCGCCCGCGAGGATGCCGAGCCACGAGGCCCTCTTGATGTTGTCGTAGGTGTTGAGCTCCCCGGTCTCGAGGATCACCTTGAGCGAGGCGTAGCTGCCATCTTCACGACGGCATGCTTCCTTCACTGCGGCGATCTGATCGAACACCAGGCCATAGCGCCCCGAGAGGAACGCCCCGCGGTCGATCACCATGTCGATCTCGTCTGCCCCGGCCGCCACTGCCTCTGCTGTGTCGGCGAGCTTGATGGCCAGCGAGGAGCGCCCGCTGGGGAAGGCTGTGGCGACGGCCGCGACGGAGATCAGACCATCGTCCGGGTCACCGTGGACGGAGCCCAGCGCGTCGACGGCATGGCCGACCATGTCGCCATAGACGCAGACGGCGGCGACGCGGGGTGTCGCCGGGTCGCTCGCATCCGGCGTCTTCGCCTTGGCGACCAGGGAACGCACCTTACCCGGCGTGTCCGCCCCCTCGAGCGTCGTCAGGTCGATGAGCCTGATGATCGTGTCGAGCGCCCACGCCTTCGACGTGGTCTTGATCGATCGAGTGCCGAGGCCTGCAGCACGCTGCTCGAGCCCCACCGCATCCACTCCGGGCAGGCCGTGCAGGAACCGCCGAAGCGTCGCATCGTCGGGCTCACCGCCCAGTACGTCGACCGCGCTGCGGCGACTGAGTTCCTTGGTCGTCACTGTTCCTCCAACAATGCTCTGGCTGTGTTCTCATCGGTCACGATGACGCTGCACAGGCCGCTCGTGACGACTGTGCGCGCGATGTCATGCTTGGCCTCGCCCGTGGCGACGAAGACCGCGCGCTCTGCTGCACGCAGCCGCGACAGGTCGACGCCCACGGTGCGCGCATCGAGCTGCGGGTCGACGATGTTGCCGTCGGCATCGATGTACCTGCCGAGGACATCGCCGACAGCGCCACGGCGGGCCAGCTCCTCCACCTCGGATGCTGTCAGGTAGCCGTTCTCGACGTGAGCCGAGCTCGCGTCGCACGGACCGGCCGTGAAAAGGAACGCCTGCGCCTCGGCCGCCTCTTCGAGGACCGCCGCGACGGTGCGGTCGGCCTCGATGGCCTGCTTGGTCTCGACCCGCTCCAGGATCGCCGGGCTCGGCAGCAGCGAGACATGGCCCGAAGCCCTTTGGGCGATCGTGACCGCGAGTCCTGCTGCACCTCCGGAGCGGCGGTTGAGGCTCACTCCCCCGTTGAGCTGCACGACGGTGACGCCGGTCGCCCAGCCATCAGGCAGCGCCTCGGCGACAGCCCGCAGCGTACGACCCCAGCTCACGCCGAGCGTGCGCGGCACCGGACGCATCGCGGTCAGGAAGTCGGCTGCGGCCTGCGCGACCCGCTCGAGCGTTCCCTCATCGCCCTCCGGCGACGGAACGACGATGGCCGCAGCCAGACCGTGCTGCTCGACCAGCTGCCGCTCGAGCCCGAGACGCCGGGCGCGCGGATGGACGATCTCGATGCGGACGATGCCGCGCTCGCGGGCCTGCGTCAGCAGGCGGCCGACCTTCCATCGGGAGATCTTGAGGAGGGCGCCGATCTCGTCCTGGGTCTTGTCCTCGTCGTAGTACAGCTCGGCGACGCGAACCATGACCAGCTCTTCTTCCACGGCATCCTCCTTCATCGACAAGGATAGGCCGTCTACCGCGTCCGCGCAGCAACTTGCTCATATGAGCATCCCACCCGCGGGTGGGTGCGCAAAAGGACGCCGGTCGGCTGACCGGCGTCCTTTTGATGGAGAGCTCAGACGCGCTTGCGCGAGCTGAGCACCTGATCGACGATGCCGTATTCCAGCGCCTCGGGCGCAGAGAGGATCTTGTCGCGATCGATGTCGCGGTTGACCTGCTCAGCGGTCTTGCCCGTGTGCTTCGCCATCGTCTCCTCGAGCCAGGTGCGCATGCGGAGGATCTCCGCCGCCTGGATCTCGATGTCGGATGCCTGGCCGTGACCGGCCTCGCCCATCGCCGGCTGGTGCATCAGTACGCGGGCGTTGGGCAGCGCGAGGCGCTTGCCCGGCGCGCCGGCAGCCAGCAGCACCGATGCCGCGGAGGCGGCCTGCCCGAGCACGACCGTCTGGATCTGCGGCGCCACGTACTGCATGGTGTCGTAGATCGCGGTCATCGCGGTGAACGAACCACCGGGCGAGTTGATGTACATCGTGATGTCGCGCTCGGAGTCCTGGCTCTCGAGAACCAGGAGCTGAGCCATCACGTCATCGGCCGAGGCGTCGTCGACCTGCACGCCGAGGAAGATCACGCGGTCTTCGAACAGCTTGTTGTACGGATCCTGACGCTTGAAGCCGTAAGCGGTGCGCTCCTCGAACTGCGGGAGCACGTAGCGGCTGGACGGGAGATTGCCGGCCGCGCGGAAGGTGGGTGTGTACATGTGATTCCTTCTCTTTCCGCTTACTTCGAGTCCTGCTCGGTGCCGCCGCCGCCGACGACGTCGGAGGCCGATTCGCGGATGTGGTCGACGAAGCCGTACTCGAGCGCCTCCTGGGCTGTGAACCAGCGGTCGCGGTCTCCGTCGGCGTTGATCTGCTCGACCGTCTTGCCGGTCTGCGCCGCGGTGATCTCGGCGAGGCGGTTCTTCATCGAGGTGATGAGCTGCGCCTGAGTCTGGATGTCGCTCGAGGTGCCGCCGAAACCGCCGTGCGGCTGGTGCAGCAGCACCCGGGCGTTGGGGGTGATGTAGCGCTTGCCCTTGGTGCCGGCAGTCAGCAGCAGCTGGCCCATCGACGCGGCCATGCCGATGCCGACCGTGACGATGTCGTTCGGGACGAACTGCATCGTGTCGTAGATCGCCATACCCGCGGTGATCGAGCCACCCGGCGAGTTGACGTAGAGGTAGATGTCCTTCTCAGAGTCTTCTGCGGCGAGAAGAAGGATCTTCGCGCAGATCTCATTGGCGTTCTCGTCACGCACCTCTGAGCCCAGCCAGATGATGCGATCCTTCAGCAGACGATCGAAGACGCTCGTCGCGAGGAGGGGTTCTGCAGCCATGTCAGCTCCTGATTCCGTGTTTCAGTGATTCGAATCTACCGGCGACAACGCGGCGTTCAGGTCGTGTTCGCCGTCGGCATATCAAGCGTCGGCATCGGCGATGTCGTGCGCGTAGGCCGTCATCGATCGGTGGTACCGGGGAAGGTGCGGAACCAGTGCGAGAAGCGCGACGGAGAGCCCCTGCGCAGGGCGCCCTGCACTCGCGAGGATGAGCGCATGAACGGCCGCCACAGCGTCACGATAGGGACCATCTGCCGAGAGCTTCTCCTCCGTGCGGATCACGTCCAGCGCGGCGTCGAACTCACCGAGGTTGCGCAGTGAGCTCGCGAGCTGGATGACCGCCTGCGGCCGGTGCTCCTCGTCGAGACCGAGTTCCAGCGCCCGGCGGTACAGCGGCACCGCCTCCTCCGGCCGCCCGGCCGAATCGCGGGCGCCCGCCCGCTCGAACTCCGCACGGGCGTCGTCCGCGCCTCGTTCTGCGGCGAGTGCGTCGATGCGCGCGATGATCTCGGCGCCGACCTCCTCGCCGGACGCGTCGGCCCAGACCTCGTCGATCCGCTGGTCCCAGCTCTTCATCTGTTCGGGCATGGCTTCCTCCTCTTTCACGAGAAAGGGGCGGATGCCGCAGCATCCGCCCCTTCCACAGTGATCGTGTTCGATCACTCAGCCTTGTCGGCGGCCTTCTTGGCCGGAGCCTTCTTGGCTGCGGGCTTCTTCGCGGCCGGCTTCTTCTCAGCGGCAGGCTCGTCGGCGGTGTCGGCGTCAGCCTTCTTCGCCGGGGCCTTCTTGGCCGGAGCCTTCTTCGCGGCGGGCTTCTTCTCCTCGACCGGGGCCTGCTCGGCCTCGGTCTCGGCCTCAGCCTCGTCATCGGTCACGATGAAGTCGCTCAGGTCCACAGCCTTGCCGTTGGTGTCGACGACCTTGACCTTGCCCAGGGCGATCGCGAGCGCCTTGTTGCGGGCGACCTCGCCGACAAGCGCGGGCAGCTGGTTCGAGGACTGCAGCGCCTCGACGAACTCCTGCGGCGCCATGCCGTACTGCGCCGCCGACTGGATGAGGTACTGCGAGAGCTCGTCCTGCGAGACCTGCACGTCGGCCTGCTCGGCGATCGTGTCGAGCAGCACCTGGGTGCGGAACTGCTTCTCGCTGGCCTCGGTGACCTCCGCGCGGTGAGCGTCGTCCTCGAGACGGCCTTCGCCCTCGAGGTGGTTGTGCACCTCGTCCTCGATCAGCTGCGGCGGCACGGGGATGTCGATCTGCTCGAGCAGCGTCTCGACGAGCTTGTCGCGCGCCGCCGACCCCTGCGTGAAGACGCTCTGCTGCGCGACGCGCTCGGCAAGGCTCGCGCGGAGCTCGGCGATCGTGTCGAACTCGCTGGCGATCTGCGCGAAGTCGTCATCAGCCTCGGGAAGCTCGCGCTCCTTGACCGCCTTGACCGTCACGGAGACCTCGGCCTCGGAGCCGGCGTGGTCGCCGCCCACGAGCGACGAGCGGAACGTGGTGTCCTCACCGGCAGTCAGCGACTCGATCGCGTCGTCGATGCCCTCGAGCAGCTCGCCCGAGCCGACCTCGTAGGAGACGCCCTCGGCGCGGTCGATCTCGGCGCCGTCGATCGTTGCGACGAGGTCGAGTTCGACGAAGTCGCCCTTCGCTGCAGGACGGTCGACGGGCACGAGCGTGCCGAAGCGGGCCCGCAGGCGCTCGAGCTCCTCGTCGATCGCCGCGTCGTCGGTCTCGACGGCGTCGACCGTGACCGTGATGCCGTCGTAGGAGGGCAGCTCGATGTCGGGACGCACATCGACCTCGACATCGACGAGCAGGTCGCCCGAGAAGTCCTTCTCGCTCGGCCACTGGGTGATCTCGGCCGAGGGACGGCCGACGACGCGCACCTTGTGCTCGACGGTCGCCTCGCGGAAGAACTTGTCGAGGCCCTCGTTGACGGCGTGCTCGATGACAGCGCCACGTCCGATGCGCTGGTCGATGATCGGGGCGGGGACCTTGCCCTTGCGGAAGCCGGGGATCTGCACGTCCTGAGCGATGTGCTCGTAGGCGTGGGCGATGCTGGGCTTGAGGTCTTCGGGGGTGACCGTGATGCTGAGCTTGACCCGGGTCGGGGTCAGCTTCTCGACGGTGCTGTTCGCCATGCTGGTGTGTTCTCCTTGTGATTTCCGCGCTGAATCGCGGCTGTCAGGCTTGTGAAGCTGTCAGGCTCGTGAAGCCGTGTCGGGGCGACAGGAGTTGAACCTGCGACCTCCCGCTCCCAAAGCGGGCGCTCTACCAAACTGAGCTACGCCCCGGGGAATCCGCACGCAGATTCAGCCCCGAAGAGTCTAACGGACATGAGCACCCTTGTTCGTCCGCTATAGTCGTTTGAGTCCGGTTCGCCGGTTCGGGGGTGTAGCTCAATGGTAGAGTCTCAGTCTTCCAAACTGATTGCGCGGGTTCGATTCCCGTCACCCCCTCACTCAGATCAGGTCCTCGCTTTCCAGCGAGGACCTTTTCACTAGGGAGGATGCGTGGTTGATCCGAACAGCGCACCGCATGGCGATCACACACTGCCCTCTCGCTTCTCCGGGGCGTCCCAGATCGTCCGCACGGCCCGTCGGCGTCGCAGGTGGCCGGTCGCGGCCGTCCTCGCCGTTCTGATCGTCGGCGGCGTGTTCGCAGGACTGCAGCTCGCCGGCAACCTCGGCTACGACGACACGGCAGAGCAGTTCTCGACGCAGGCCGATTCGACGAGATCGATGCTCCTCGAGGTGCGCGGGTCCACGACCGAGCTCAGCACTCTGAACGACGCGGCGACTCAGCTGGTCGGTGGAGATGCCAGCGATCTCGTGCCCGCCGAGACGGAAGACGCCCTGACGACCGCGACGGGAGAGGCGCAGAGCGTCCTCTCCGAGGCGGCCGATGTCGTCGACACCGAGATTCCTGAGCAGGGAGAGAAGCCCGGCTGGTTCTGGGAGCTGTTCGCAGCATCCGATCACCTCTCCGAAGACCGCGAGGACCTCGCGGCTCTCGAAGACGATCTGGAGGAGGCGTCTCCTCTGGTCGAGAAGGCCGGTTCCGCGGTGTCGGATGCCGGGCTCGCGCTGCTCTCCTCCGCCGCGACGGCCGCATCGTCTTTCGAGGCTGCGCACATCTCGGCGAAGAACGATGCCGTGATCGCACTGAGGGAGTCGGCGACCGATCTCGCCGGCGTCACAACCATCGATCAGGACGCGGTGGCATCGTTCGCCGATCTTCAGGACGCGGCCGCGCAGGTCATCTCCTCCGAACAGGTGGAACTCGCCGAGAAGGCCGGGCCGCTGCTGGAGAACCGCCTGGCGATCGAGGCGTTCGCCAGATCTCTGGCTCCCGGCGTCCTCCTCGAGTTCGACTGGAACCGGATCGTCAACGGCGTCGGAGACAACGGGAGCATGGGCGGGCTCACCACGTGGTGGTGGTCGACACCCGGGCACGCCGTGATCGAGCTCTCCAACTCGGTCGCCGAGCAATGGCCCTCGATCACGAGCAAGTCGCTGGTCGCCCACGAGGTCGGGCATGCGATCAGCGTGAAGTGTCAGGGCATGTACGACGCCTCCACCCAGGACAGCATCGAGAAGTGGGCCACGGCCTGGGCGATCAGCATGGGGTACACCGACGATGCGAACGGGGTGTGGGCGTACGGCTATCCGCCCCAGTCGTACATCGACGCGGCAGCCGGATGCCGGTGACGACACGAAGAAGCCGCCGAGACCTGACGGTCATGGCGGCTTCTGTGCGTGGTCTTACTGACCGCGACGCTCACGCAGCTGCGTAAGGGCGTCTTCGAGAAGCTGAACGGCTTCCTCGTCGGTGCGACGCTCCTTCACGTAGGCGAGGTGCGTCTTGTACGGCTCGGTCTTCGCGAGCGCAGGAGGGTTCTCCTTGTCGCGACCGGCCGGCAGGCCAGACTGCGGGTGATCGATGATCTCCGGGATCTCCTCGTCGGGCAGGCCCGCAGCGAAGTATCGGACCGTCTCGTTGCCGAGACCGTCCCAGTAGGAGACCGCGATGCGGTCAGCGTGGTAGCCGTGGTCCTGCTCCCCCATCGGGCCGGAGCCGACGCGGGTGCCCCTGATCGCGTTTCCGCCGGTAGCCATCAGATCACCTCGAACTTCGTGATGAGGCCGAGCGCGACGATCGACACGAACCAGATCAGGGCGAGGATCACCGTGAAGCGGTTGAGGTTGCGCTCCGCGAGACCCGACGAGCCGACGGCCGTGGACATGCCACCGCCGAACATGTCGGACAGGCCGCCGCCGCGGCCCTTGTGGAGCAGGATGAGGAGAGTCAGCAGGACGCTGGTGATGCCCAGCAGCACCTGCAGGACGAACTCGAGAATTTCCACGAGGAAGAAGCCTTTCGCCGGGGCGGGATAGCCCCCGTAACGGTCAAGTATACGGTGTGGCGGGGCCGGAGCCCCGCCACACGCTCATACGCCTACGTGCTTCTCGAAGCGGATGATCGCCGCGAACTCGTCGACCACGAGACTTGCTCCGCCGACCAGAGCGCCGTCGACGTCGGGCTCGCGCATGAAGCTGGCGATGTTCGCCGACTTCACCGATCCGCCGTAGAGGATGCGGGTGCGCGCGGCAGCCTCGTCGCCGAGCTTCGCTGCGATGACGGCGCGAAGAGCGGAGCACACTTCCTGAGCCTGCTCCGGCGAGGCCACCTGACCGGTGCCGATCGCCCAGACCGGCTCGTAGGCCACCACGATGTCGTCCGAAGCCGAGACCGCGCCGAGTGCGGTCTCGAGCTGAGCGATCGAGACCGCGGTGGGCCCGGACTCCTCGCGCTGGGCCAGTGTCTCGCCGACGCAGATCACCGGCACCAGGCCGTGCTTGAGCGCCGCCTTCACCTTGGACGCGACGACCTCATCGGACTCCGAGTGGTACTCACGACGCTCCGAGTGGCCGATGATGACGTACTTCGCATCGAGCTTCGCGAGGAACGCGCCAGACACCTCACCGGTGTACGCACCCGAGTCATGCGCCGACAGGTCCTGCGCGCCGAGCGCGAAGGGGATCTTGTCGGCGTCGATCAGAGTCTGCACGCTGCGGATGTCGGTGAAGGGCGGGAACACCGCGACCTCGACCGAGCCGTCCTCGTGCTTGG
Organism: Microbacterium hydrocarbonoxydans; assembly: GCF_000956475.1. Classification (GTDB taxonomy): domain Bacteria; phylum Actinomycetota; class Actinomycetes; order Actinomycetales; family Microbacteriaceae; genus Microbacterium; species Microbacterium hydrocarbonoxydans_A. The sequence continues at coordinate 139,924 of NZ_JYJB01000010.1, read as the reverse complement.
CGTCCTTCAGAGTCCAGTGCAGCTTCTGCACGAACGCGACCGCCTGCAGGTGGTCGAGGTTCATCTTCCAGTTGCCCGCGATCAGCGGGGTCCGATTCGCTACGCCCATCCGAGCACCTCCAGGCCGGGTAGTTTCTTGCCCTCGAGGAACTCGAGGCTGGCGCCGCCGCCGGTTGAGATGTGGCCGAAGCGGTCGTCGGCGAAACCGAGCTGGCGAACGGCCGCCGCCGAGTCGCCGCCGCCGACGACGCTGAGTCCGTCGACCTCGGTGAGCGCCTGAGCCACTGCCTTGGTTCCGGCTGCGAACGCAGGGAACTCGAACACGCCCATCGGGCCGTTCCAGAACACCGTCTTCGAGCCGCGGACGACCTCGGCGAATCGCGCCGCGGTCTCGGGACCGATGTCGAGGCCGATGCCGGCCTTGCCGAAGGCTGTCGACTCGATCGCATCCGCCGCCACGACCTCGTGCGCCGCATCCGCCGCGAACTTCTCTGCCACGACCACGTCTGTCGGGAGCACGAGCTCCACGCCGCGCTCCGCCGCCTCGGCGATGTAGCCGCGGACGGTGTCGAGCTGGTCCTCTTCGAGCAGGCTCGAGGCGACCTCGTGGCCCTGCGCCTTGAGGAAGGTGAACAGCATCCCTCCGCCGACCAGGATCCGGTCGACGCGAGGCAGCAGGTGCGAGATCACGCCGAGCTTGTCGCTGACCTTCGAGCCGCCGAGCACGACCGCGTACGGACGCTCGGGCTTCTCGGTGAGGCGGTCGAGTACGTCGAGCTCGGCGGCGATCAGCAGACCCGCCGCCGACGGGAGCAGCTGGGCGAGGTCGTAGACGCTCGCCTGCTTGCGGTGCACGACGCCGAAGCCGTCGGAGACCAGCACATCACCGAGCTCTGCGAGCTGTGCCGCGAACGCGGCGCGCTCGGCGTCGTCCTTCGCGGTCTCCCCTGCGTTGAAGCGCAGGTTCTCGATGACGACGACCCCGCCGTCCTCGAGGGCGGCGACAGCATCCCTCGCCGACTCGCCGACCGTGTCGCGCGCGAACGCGACCGGGGCGCCGAGCAGCTCGGACAGCCGCTGGGCCACCGGCTCCAGGCTGTACTGCGGGTCGGGCGCGCCGTCGGGGCGGCCCAGGTGCGAGCACACGACGACGCGAGCTCCGGCGTTGATGAGTGCGTTGAGAGTCGGCAGCGAGGCGCGAACACGACCATCGTCCGTTATGACCCCATCCCGAAGCGGGACGTTCAGGTCACAACGGACGATGACGCGCTTGCCCTCGAGCGGACCCAGAGAGTCCAGGGTGCGCAGAGTCATGTGTCTGAGCTTCAGAGACGCTCGGCCACGTACTCGGTCAGGTCGACGAGACGGTTGGAGTAGCCCCACTCGTTGTCGTACCAGCTCGAGACCTTGACGAGGTTGCCGCTGACGTTGGTCAGCGTCGAGTCGAAGATCGAGGAGTGCGGGTTGTGCACGATGTCGCTGGAGACGATCGGGTCCTCGTTGTACTGCAGGTAGCCGACCAGGCGGCCCTCGGCGGCAGCCTTCTTGTACGCCTCGTTGACCTCGTCGACCGTGAGGTTCTCGTGGTCGGTGATCAGGGTGAGGTCGACGATCGAGCCGGTGGGGACCGGCACGCGGTACGACGAGCCCGAGAGCTTGCCGTTGAGCTCCGGCAGGACCTCTCCGATGGCCTTGGCCGCACCGGTCGAGGCCGGGGTGATGTTGATCGCGGCGGCGCGTGCGCGACGCAGGTCGCCGTGGGGGCCGTCCTGCAGGTTCTGGTCGGCGGTGTACGCGTGAGCCGTCATCATGAAGCCGCGGTCGATGCCGAACGCGTCGTTGAAGACCTGGGCGAGCGGCGCGAGGCAGTTCGTGGTGCACGACGCGTTGGAGATGATGTGGTGCGTCTCGGGGTTGTAGGTGTCTTCGTTCACGCCCATGACGAACGTGCCGTCGACGCCGGTGCCCGGTGCCGAGATGAGGACCTTCTTGGCGCCTGCCTCGATGTGCTTCTTGGCCAGCTCGGCCTTGGTGAAGAAGCCGGTCGACTCGATGACGATGTCGACGCCCAGCTCGCCCCACGGGAGGTTGGCGGGGTCGCGGTCGGCGAACGCCTTGATCTTCTTGCCGTTGACCGTGATGCTCTCGTCGTCGTAGCTGATCTCGGCGTCGAGGACACCGCCGACCGAGTCGTACTTCAGCAGGTGCGCGAGGGTCTTGTTGTCAGTGAGGTCGTTGACTGCGACGATGTCGAGGTCCGCGCCCTGTGCGAGAGCCGCACGAAGGAAGTTACGTCCGATGCGGCCGAAGCCGTTGATACCGATCTTGACAGACACTAAGGTCTCCTGATTTCTTGTGCGCGAGAGCGCGGTTTCAACTTGATTCTGGACAACGGCGTCCCGACGGGCAGAGTCCGTCGGGACGCCCGTCTTGTTTACGACAGTACCAGCAGGCCCGAGGTCTTCTCGCGGGCTGTTTCGAAGCGCTGAGCGACGTTCTCCCAGTTGGCGATGTTCCACGCCGCCTTGACGTAGTCCGCCTTGACGTTGAGGTAGTCGAGGTAGAAGGCGTGCTCCCACATGTCGAGCTGGAACAGCGGCACCGTGCCCTGAGCGGTGTTGCCCTGCTGGTCGAACAGCTGCTGGATGATCAGGCGCTGCCCGATCGAGTCCCAGCTGAGCACCGACCAGCCGGAGCCCTGGATGCCCATGGCGTTGGCCGTGAAGTGAGCCTGGAACTTGTCGAACGAGCCGAAGAACTCGTCGATCGCCGCACGCAGCTCGCCCTCGGGCTCGCCGCCGCCGTTCGGGGAGAGGTTGGTCCAGAAGATCGAGTGGTTGACGTGGCCGCCGAGGTTGAACGCCAGGTCCTTCTCGAGCTTGTTGACGTTGGCGAGGTTACCCGTCTCACGAGCCTCTGCGAGGCCATCGAGAGCTGCGTTGGCGCCGGCGACGTATGCGGCGTGGTGCTTGTCATGGTGGAGTTCCATGATCTTGCCGCTGATGTGCGGTTCGAGCGCCGCGAAGTCGTAGGGAAGGTCGGGGAGCGTGTATACAGCCATTTCGCTTTCATCCAATCCGCGCCGCGCCGCGGCGCTTGCCGATCCTCCGCGCCACCGAATGCGGTGCGGAGCAGACGCTTTTCATCCTAGTGACGACAACGCGCGCGTGGTCGGGTTCCTTCCGCCATATGACGAAGCGAGCCGGCCCCATGGGGACCGGCTCGCTTCGGACGTTGATCGGCGTCAGACGTCGAGACCCGCAGGCACAGCGGCCTCGGTTCCGGGGATGCCTTCCTGCTGAGCGCGCTTGTCCGCCATCGCGAGCAGACGGCGGATGCGCCCGGCCACGGCGTCTTTCGTCATCGGCGGGTCGGCGTGGTGGCCGAGCTCATCCAGGCTGGCATCGCGGTGCGCCAGGCGCAGCTCGCCGGCGACTCGCAGGTGATCGGGAACGTCGTCGGCGAGGATCTCGAGCGCGCGCTCGACCCGAGCGCACGCGGCGACAGCGGCCTGCGCCGAGCGGCGAAGGTTCGCGTCGTCGAAGTTCACCAGCCGGTTGACCCCGGCGCGCACCTCACGGCGCTGACGCATCTCCTCCCATGCCGCAGCTGTGCGATGCGCACCCATCTCGCTGAGGATGCTGCGGATCGCCTCGCCCTCGCGGACCACGACGCGGGGCATCCCTCGGACCTCGCGGGCCTTCGCAGCGACGCCGAGACGGTGGGCGGCGCCGACGAGCGCCATGGCCGCCTCCGACGACGGGCAGGACACCTCGAGCATGGCCGAACGCCCGGGCTCGCTGAGCGTTCCCGCGGCGAGGAAGGCGCCGCGCCAGAGTCCGGCGATCTCCGCACGCGAACCCGTGGTGAGCCGATTCGGCAGTCCGCGCACGGGCCGACGGCGCTGATCGAGCAGGCCCGTCTGACGCGCGAGCGTCTCACCGGCCGAGATGACGCGGACGGCCCAGCGGGCTCCGTCGTTCGCGGTGCTCGACTGCACCTGAGCGATCTCAGGGCGTACGCCGTAGATCTCGGCGAGGTCCTTGGCGACCCGCTGAGCGAGCACCTCGGCATCCACCTCGGCCTCGACGGCTACCCGTCCGGCGATCGAGTGCAGGCCGCCGGCGAAGCGGAGCACAGCAGTGACCTCCGAGACACGCACCGTGGGGGGTGCATTGCGGATGCTGACGAGCTCAGCCTTGACGTCGGTGGTTAGTGCCACGGGACTCCTTCACGATGACGCGTCGGATCGCGACGCAAACCTCCAGCCTACCCGGAACTGCTTCCCGGCTATTCCCTGCCCAGGTCTCTGTGACGCACGTTCACGGCGACTCCGGGGATCGCCGCGAGGCGCCGTGCCAGCTCCTCGCTCATCGCCACGGAGCGGTGCTTTCCGCCCGTGCAGCCGATGGCCACGGTCGAGTGGCTCTTGTTCTCGCGCTGGTACCCCTCGAGCACCGGCGTGAGCGCGGCCGCGTACGCGTCGAGGAATTCCGTCGCCCCCTCGCGGGAGAGCACGTACTCGCGCACGGCCTCATCCTGACCGGTCTGGCCGCGCAGCTCCTCGTTCCAGAACGGATTCGGCAGGAAGCGCATGTCGGCGACGAGATCGACGTCCGTCGGCAGGCCGTACTTGAAGCCGAAGCTCAACAGCGTCACGCGGTGACGCGCGGCGCCCTCCTCGGAGAAGAGGTCGGAGACCTGCGTCGCCAGCTGATGGATGTTGAGGGACGACGTGTCGATCACGAGGTCGGCTGCCTCACGCACCGGCGCGAGTTTCGCCCGCTCGGTGCGGATGCCGTCGAGCAGCGTGCCGTCGTCCTGCAGCGGATGGGGCCGGCGGACCGCTTCGAAGCGACGAACCAGCACGTCGTCTGAGGCGTCGAGGAAAAGGACCCTGACCGAGCCGCGGGAGCGCAGCGCGCGCGCGACACCGGGGAAGTCGTCGAAGAGGTTGCGGCCGCGCACGTCGACCACGGCCGCGATCTTCGGAAGGGCGTCTCCGCCCATGTCGGTGAGATCGAGGAGGGGACGCAGGATCTGCGGCGGCAGGTTGTCGACCACGTACCAGCCGAGGTCCTCCAGCGCGTTCGCGACCGTCGTGCGCCCGGCACCCGACATGCCTGTGACGATGAGGAACTCGCCCGTGTCCCCGTCTGCCATCGTTGCTCCTTCTCCCCCGCAGGGACCAGCCTATCGAGTGGAGAGATGCGTGTGGATGTTCTGCGCGAGCACGGGGCCGATGCCCTGAACCTTCTCGATCTCGCCCGGGTCCGCCGCGCGCAGGGCGGTGACGGATCCGAAGTGCTTGAGAAGCACCTTGATCCGCGCGGCGCCGAGGCCGGGCACCTCCGACAGCACCGAGGCGATGTCATTGCGTCGGCGCTTGCGCTGGTGCGTGATCGCGAAGCGGTGCGCCTCGTCGCGGAGCCGCTGCAGCAGGTACAGCGCCTCGCTCGTACGAGGCAGGATGACCGGGAAGTCATCGTCAGGCAGCCAAATCTCCTCGAGGCGCTTCGCGATGCCGCACACGGCGATCTCGGTGTGCCCGGAGTCGCGCAGCGCGCGCGCCGCCGCCGCCACCTGCGGCTGACCGCCGTCGACGAGGAGCAGCTGCGGCGGATAGGCGAAGCGCGGCCTGCGCCGCCCCGAGGCTTCTTCCTGGGTCTCTGATCCGTGTTCCTGGACCCCTGGGCCCGTCGAAGGGTCCTCGGCCTCCGGGCGATCGAGGTATGCGAGCCGCCGGGTGAGCACCTGGTACATCGAGTCGGTGTCGTCGGTCGTCTCGGCGATGTTGAACGACCGGTACTGATCCTTGCGGGGCAGGCCGTCCTCGAACACGACCATCGAGGCGACGACGTTCGTCCCGCCGAGATGCGAGATGTCGAAGCACTCGATGCGCAGCGGAGCATCCGTCATTCCCAGCGCATCCTGCAGATCGGTGAGCGCCTGGGTGCGGGCGACGTAGTCGCTGGTGCGTCGCGTCTTGTGACGGATCAGGGCCTGCTGCGCGTTCAGCGTCGCCGTGCGCATGAGATCGGCGCGCTGTCCGCGCTGCGCGACGGCGATCTCGACCTTCCTGCCCCTGCGCTCGCGCAGCCACTGCTCGAGCTCGGCAGCATCATCCGGCAGCACGGGCACCAGGATGCGGCGGGGAACGTCCTGCGCGTCTCCGTAGGCCCGCTGCAGCACCTGGTCGACGAGCTCGGGGCCCGTGATGTCGATCTCCTTGTCGATCGTCAGCGCTCTGACGCCGCGGACGCGTCCTCCGCGGATGACGAAATGCTGCACGGCGGCCGACAGCTCGTCCTCGGCGATACCGAAGAGGTCGGCGTCCTCATCGGCTGCGAGCACCAGGGCGCTCTTGCCGAGCACGGCCTCGATCGCCGAGAGCTTGTCGCGGTACTTCGCCGCCGCCTCGTAGTCCATGTCTGCGGATGCCGCCAGCATCCGCTTCGTCAGCTCACGGGTGAAGCGCTCGTCGCCGCCTGCCATGAAGGCGATGAAATCGTCGACCATGGCACGGTGCTCTTCGATCGTCACCGTCATCGAGCACGGCCCGCCGCACTTGCCGATCTGACCGGGGAAGCAGGGGCGGCCGGTCTGCATCGCGCGCTTGTAACTGGCGTCGCTGCAGGTGCGGATCGGGAACGCCTTGATCATCAGATCGATCGTGTCGTGCACCGCCCACACCTTCGGGTACGGGCCGAAGTAGCGCGCGCCGGGAATCCTGCGATTGCGGGTGACGATCACGCGCGGCGCCTCGTCGCCGAGTGTGACCGCCATGAACGGGTAGGACTTGTCGTCCTTGTAGCGCACGTTGAAGGGCGGATCGAACTCCTTGATCCACATGTACTCGAGCTGCAGCGAGTCGACGTCCGTGGACACGACCGTCCACTCGACGGAGGCCGCGGTCGTGACCATGCGTCTCGTCCGCTCGTGCAGCGTGCGCAGCGGCGCGAAGTAGTTCGACAGGCGCTGGCGCAGGTTCTTCGCCTTGCCGACGTAGAGCACGCGCCCGTCCGCATCGCGGAACCGGTACACCCCGGGGTCAGTCGGGATCTCGCCCGCCCGCGGCTTGTAGGGCAGCACGTCGGCCATCAGCCGGCCATCCGCGCGGCGCGCCCCTCACCCAGGATCTCGGCGAGGAACTGCCCGGTGTGGCTCTCGTCGACGCGGGCGATCTGCTCGGGGGTTCCCGTCGCGAGGATCTCGCCGCCGCCGGAGCCGCCCTCGGGACCGAGATCGATCACCCAGTCGGCCGACTTGATCACATCGAGGTTGTGCTCGATCACGATCACGGTGTTGCCCTTGTCGACCAGGCCGTTCAAGACCTCGAGGAGCTTGCGCACGTCTTCGAAGTGCAGGCCCGTGGTGGGCTCGTCCAGCACGTAGATGCTGCGCCCGTTGCTGCGCCGCTGGAGTTCGGTGGCGAGCTTGACACGCTGCGCTTCACCGCCGGAGAGGGTCGTGGCCGACTGGCCGAGACGCACGTAGCCGAGCCCGACGTCGACCAGCGTCTTCATGTACCGGTGGATCGCCTGGATCGGCTCGAAGAACTCCGCAGCCTCGGCGATCGGCATCTCGAGCACCTCGGCGATGTTCTTGCCCTTGTAGTGCACGGCCAGGGTGTCGCGGTTGTACCGCTTGCCGTGGCAGACCTCGCAGTCGACGTACACGTCTGGAAGGAAGTTCATCTCGATCTTGATCGTGCCGTCGCCCGAGCAGGCGTCGCAGCGTCCGCCCTTGACGTTGAAGCTGAAGCGTCCGGGCTGGTAGCCGCGCACCTTCGCCTCAGGCGTCTCGCTGAACAGCGTGCGAATGCGGTCGAACACTCCGGTGTAGGTCGCCGGGTTCGACCGCGGGGTGCGGCCGATCGGAGCCTGGTCGACGTGCACGACCTTGTCGAGGTTGTCGAGCCCGGACACACGAGTGTGCTTGCCCGGAACGGTGCGGGCGCCGTTCAGACGCGAGGCGAGCACCTGGTACAGGATGTCGTTGACGAGCGACGATTTGCCTGAGCCGCTGACGCCGGTGACCGCGGTCAGCAAGCCGAGCGGGAAATCGGCGTTGACGTTCTTGAGGTTGTTCTCACGCGCGCCGACGACGCTCAGCATCCGCTTCTTGTCGATCTTGCGACGCTTCTTCGGCGTCGGGATCTCGCGGCGACCGGAGAGGTACTCCCCCGTCATCGAGTGCGATTCACTCAGGAGCGCCGAATACGGGCCGGAGTACACGACTTCGCCGCCGTTGACGCCGGCGCCGGGGCCGATGTCGACGACCCAGTCTGCCGCCTCGATGGTCTCCTCGTCGTGCTCCACCACGATCAGGGTGTTGCCGAGGTCGCGCAGCTTCAGCAGCGTGTCGATGAGACGTCGGTTGTCGCGCTGGTGAAGGCCGATGGACGGCTCGTCGAGCACGTAGAGCACGCCGGTGAGCCCAGAGCCGATCTGCGTGGCGAGACGGATGCGCTGCGCTTCGCCTCCGGAGAGCGAGCCTGCCGAGCGGCTCAGGTTCAGATACGACAGCCCGACCTGCAGCAGGAAGTCGAGCCGCAACCTGATCTCGCGGAGCACCTGCGCCGCGATCTTCGCCTCGCGGTCGGTGAGGGTGAGCGTCTCCATGAAGTCGCGGGCGTCGGCGAGGCTGAGGTGGGAGACCTCGGCGATCGAGTGCCCGTGCACCTGCACGGCGAGCACCTCGGGCTTGAGGCGGTTGCCGTCGCACACCGGGCACGGCACCTCGCGCAGGTACTCGCCCCAGCGCGCACGCTGCGTGTCGGACTCGGCCTGCGCGTACTGCCGCTCGATGTAGGGCACGACGCCCTCGAAGCCGGAGGCGTAGCGCATCTCACGGCCGTAGCGGTTCTTCCACTTGACGGTCACCTTGTAGTTGTCGCCGCGGAGGATCGCATCCTGCACATCGACCCGCAGATCCTGCCAAGGGGTGTCGAGCGAGAAGTTGAGATCGGCCGCCAGCCCCTCGAGCAGACGCTCGTAGTACTGGAACAGCCCCTTGCCCTGCGTCGTCCACGGGATGATCGCGCCCTCGCGGATCGAGAGCTCCTCGTCGCCGAGCATCAGGTCGACATCCACCGACATGCGCGTGCCGAGACCCGAGCAGGCCGGGCACGCGCCGAACGGCGCGTTGAACGAGAAGGTGCGCGGCTCGATCTCGGTGAGGGTGAGCGCATGGCCGTTCGGACACGCGAGCTTCTCGGAGAACGACTGCCAGGCGTCGTCCCCCTCCGCATCGACATAGTTGACCTGCACGACGCCCCCGGCGAGGCCGAGAGCGGTCTCGACCGAGTCGGTCACGCGGCCGAGGATGTCGTCGGAGGCCACGAGACGGTCGACCACGACCGCGATGTCGTGCTTGTAGCTCTTCTTCAGCGTGGGCGGTTCGGCGAGCTGGATCAGCTCGCCGTCGACGATGGCGCGAGAGTAGCCCTTCGCCCCGAGTTCGCGGAAGAGATCGACGAATTCGCCCTTCTTCTGGGAGACGATGGGGGCGACGATCTGATAGCGCGTGCGCTCGGGAAGCTCCATGAGCTGATCGGCGATCTGCTGCACGGTCTGACGCTGGATCCTCTCACCGCACTGCGGACAGTGCGGGATGCCGATGCGCGCCCAGAGCAGGCGCATGTAGTCGTAGATCTCGGTGATCGTGCCGACCGTCGAGCGCGGGTTCCGGTTGGTCGACTTCTGGTCGATCGAGACCGCGGGGCTCAGCCCTTCGATGAAGTCGACGTCGGGCCGGTCGACCTGCCCGAGGAACTGCCGCGCGTACGCGCTCAGCGATTCGACGTAACGGCGCTGCCCCTCGGCGAAGATCGTGTCGAACGCGAGGCTGGACTTCCCCGACCCGGACAGGCCGGTGAACACGACGAGAGAGTCGCGGGGGATGTCGATGTCGACGTTCTTGAGATTGTGCACGCGGGCACCGCGAACACTGAGTTTTCCTGAGGTTGCAACGGGGACGATAGGCACTGATCAAGTCTACGAGGGGCCACGGACACTGGCTCCGCCGCTCAGTCCTCGGCGGCCTTCATGGAGGAGATCAACAGGAACACGAGCGCGAGCAGGGCCGCCGCGCCAGCCACGACGGCCCAGGGGATCACGGCGACTCCGGCCGTCGCTCCGAGCATCACGAGCAGCGTGAGCGGCTGGGCGATCGCCTGCACGACGAGGAACCGGATCAGCGTCGGACGCAGAGCTCCGACGACGACGCGCGCGCCGACGGGGACGACGAGGTTGAGAGTCGTCAGGACGTGAACCGCGTGAACGACGAACACGGCGAGCATGGTGCGTCCGAGGTCGGGCCCGGCGATCATCATTCCGATCAGCAGACAGGCAACCGAGCCCCAGGCCGCGAAAGACTGCGGCAGGGCGGCTCCGATCACGCCGAGCGCCACAGCGGCGATGAGCCAGCCGATCAGCGGCGACAGCACCGCGGCGCCGATCACGACGACCGCGAGCAGCATCGCCCGCAGCACCAGCCAGGACAGCGCGATGCCTGTGCTCACCGAGTCGTTGGCTCTCATCGTCTGGTCCTCAAGGTCGCGCGCATGTCGGCTTCCACGGCTTCGGACCAGACGAGAACGTCGACTCCGGCACCGCGCAGATCGCTGAACACGTTCTCGCGCTCGGCGAGCACGACTCGCAGTGCGATCAGCTGGCTCTTCGTGAGCCTCGAGCGATCCAGATCGGGAAGGACGTCGACCGCCACGACCCGATGCCCGCTCGCCCGCCACATCAGGGCGGTCTCAGCGGCTGCGCCCTCGAAGAAGGTGGAGAGGACGAAGATCACCGACCCGTGCGGAACCTGCGGGGTCCGACGAAATCGGGAGTCCTCATCTGCCTGGCCGACCGCGGCGATGGCCGTCTCCAGCCGCGCGAGGTGTCTCGCGCCTCCTCCGCTGCGCACCGAGCGGCCACCGTAGACGAGCACGTGCAGCGCGACGCGGTCGCCGACGCCGATCGCCGTCGTCGCGATCGATCGGGCGGCCTGCCGCGCGCGGTCGAGCGAGGTGACGCCGCTGCGCTCGAAGTCCCCGCTCCCCCACGACGCCACCGCCGCTCCGAGGTCCTCTGCGGTGTCCACGGCGATCACCACGGACGCTTCGCTCAGGGTGTTCGTGCGCCGGACGAGCAGCTCGCCCGGACGCCGCGCGAGACGAGCGGTCGCCCGCCAGTCCACGCGTCTGAGCTCGTCGCCCGGGGCGAAGGGATGGATGTCTCGGAAGTCCCCGCCCTGCCCTGGGCGCCGTCCCTCGTGGGCGCCGTGCAGTCCTGTCAGCCGTCGCGGCACCGGCACGGCATCGAGTCGCCGGCGCGAGGGAGCGATGCTGCGCGCGCTGATGACGTGCTCGGACGCCGCCGAGAGCACAGCGCCGTCGCCTGAGAACCCGCGCGCGGATGCCTGGACGGCGTTGACCGGACCCGAGTGCAGCACTCTGCTGCGAGCGATGACCGCCTCTCCGGATGCCGGGATGATGAGACGTCTGCTCCGCCGCTGCGACAACCGGACGACGAGTTGCACCGCGTCCGCCTCGCCCTCGGCCCGGATCTCCGTGGCGATCTGCCCGTCTTCGCCGGGCAGCGCCGAGAGGCTGACGACGGCATCCGACCCGCGCAGGTCTCCCCCCGCGACGAGAGCACTCCAGATCGCGAGCGGGAGGCCCACCGCGGCGATGTCGGGACGCGAGAAGAAGAGCCCTGCCGCAGCGAGCAGCACGGCTGCTCCGATGGCCACGACGAGTGTCGGGCCCCAACGGCCGCGGGCAGCGGACGTCGTCATCCGAATGCCCTCACCGTGGGCGGCACCGCGGTCCGCCCTACGACGCCCTCGACCACATCCGCGGCCGAGACGCCCTGCGCCCAGGCCTGCGGGGTCAGCGTGAGACGGTGGGCGAGGACGGGGACGGCGATGCGCTTGATGTCGTCAGGACGGACGAAGTCGCGGCCGTCGAGGGCCGCCAGCGCGCGCCCGAGCAGCACGAGCGCCAGCGAGCCGCGCGGCGACGCGCCCACCTCGACGTTGGGCGCGATGCGCGTCTCCCGGGCGAGTTCGACGCAGTAGCGCGCGATGTCGGGGTCGATGTGGATCGCCTCGACGGCCCGTTGGAGAGCGAGAAGTCGCGCCGGATCGAGCACCGGAGCGACCGCGGTCGCCTCCCGCTGCCTGGCGACCCGGTTCAGAAGGATCTGCGTCTCGCCCTCCGGAGCCGGATACCCCACGGACAGCCGCACCATGAAGCGGTCCAGCTGCGCCTCCGGAAGCGCGTACGTGCCCTCGTACTCGATCGGGTTCGACGTCGCGATGATGTGGAACGGCGGCTGCAGGGCGAAGCTGTTGCCTTCGACGGTCACCTGCTGTTCGGCCATGGCCTCGAGCATCGCGGACTGGGTCTTCGGCGTCGTGCGGTTGATCTCGTCGGCGAGAAGGAGCCCCGTGAAGATCGGCCCTGGACGGAAGACGAAGTCGCCGCTGCCGGGCGAGTAGACGTAGGAGCCGGTGACATCACCGGGGAGCATGTCCGGCGTGCACTGCAGACGTCTGAACGAGAGCCCGAGCGCTGCGGCGAGGCTGCGCGCGGCCAGCGTCTTGCCGAGGCCGGGCACGTCCTCGAACAGCACGTGCCCGCCGGCGAGGACTGTCGCCAGCGCGATCTCGAGCGGATCATCCATGCCTACCACCGCCGTGCGGACGGCGGCGAGGATCTGCGCGCCGGTCTCGGCGATCGCTGCGGGATTCGTCATTTCTTCTCCTTGATGGGCGAGAGCCGGTCGATGGCGTCGAGGGCCCGCTCGATGTCGGCGATGCTGGTGGCCCTGCCGGTGAGCCGACCCCAGAGGTCCTGGCCGAGCAGCGCATCGCAGCGGCCTCTGTCCGCAGGACGCTCCGGGTCGAGACCGATTCGCTCGAGCCGGTGACGGAGAACTGCACGCACCCGCCGTGTGATGCGCTCGCCCGCAAGCCCCGTGCGGGGATTCAGCGCCCAGGCCATGCGTGAGATCTCGGTCGCTCGGCGATCGAGATCGGCCGGTACCTGCGGCGCGTCGGCCCCGGGCTCCGCGGGGAGCGCCAGCTGCATGAGCATCGCCACGGCCGCACCGGCGAGCCCCCAGCCGATCGCGAAGACCGGCTCGACGCCGACAGCAGAGAGGCCCAGCGCTGCCACCGCAGCGACGCCCACTCCGAGCAGAGACCTCCACCAGCTCATCGCCACCCCGCCTCGATGCTCTGCAGAGCCGTTCTGGCGGCCGACCGATCGTCTTCGACGGCGACGTAGGTGCCGAATCGCACGCGCTCGTACAACCGCAGGAGGGTCTGGGCGTCGGCGGAGATCCCCGATCTGCGGGAGATGATGCGCACGGTGAACTCGCCGGGAGTCTCGCTCTGACCACGCGTGATGCCGGCGTCGGCCGCGCTCTCCTCCAACCCGATCCACGCGGCGACGATCGCATCCGCAGGAACGGCATGCCCCTCGATCTCCTCGAGCGCGCCGGCGATGCCGCGACGGATCGCCGCCTCGACGACGTGCGGCTCGACGTCGGACGGCGCATCGCCCGGCGCGAGACCGACCGCGCCTCCGTCGCGACGAGGCAAAGGCCGGTCGCGCCAGAGACGAATGAGCATCCTGATGACCCACAGGACCAGGAGCACCAGTCCCACCAGGCACAGCAGGACGAGGATGCCGAGCATGATCGCGCCGAGCACTCCGGCTACGACACCGGGCTCAGGTGGCGGCGTGGGCGTCGGCGATGGGGTGCCGCTGATCTCCGGCAGCGGTTCCGCGGGGAGCGGTTCCGACGTGCTGCTGATCGGACGGATGTTCGGCGCCCCTTGCAGCGCCGCTGCGATCATCACGACGCAGAAGAGCCCGGTGACGACGATGACGAGCCACCCGCGCTCCATGCGACGACCCGCTCGGGGATCGGGCCGTCGGTGCATCCCCTCACCCTAAGGCGTCTGGTCCCGCTCAGAGCGCCTGCCACCCGCGAATGTGGACAACCCGTCACGCAGCGCAGCGATCTCCTCGATATCCATGCCCACGGCCTCCATCACCTGGCGGGGCACCTCTACGGCGCGCTCACGAAGACGGACGCCGCCGTCTGTGAGCGTGATGTCGAGCCGGCGCTCGTCCTCCGCGCTGCGTTGCCGGGCGACGAGCCCGTCCGCCTCGAGCCGCTTGACAAGAGGCGAGGCGGTCGCGGGTTCCATCGCGAGATCCGCGGCGAGGTCGTTGAGCGTGCGCGGAGCGCGCTCCCAGAGCGCGAGCATCACAAGATACTGCGGGTGCGTGAGTCCGAGTGGCTCGAGGATGGGGCGGTAGATCGAGACGATGTTGCGCGCCGCGGTGACGACCGCGAAGCAGAGCTGATTCTCGAGCTTGAGGAGGTCATCGGATGCCGTCACGGCTCGAGTATACATAGGCACTAATCATTAGTACACTAACTAACATGTCAGCCGACTCAGATCGTCCTCCTCTTCGCGACCGCATCCGCGCGGCCGGTGGCCTCTACTCCTGGTTCAACACGAACCTGATCCGCTTCGCGGGGCCTGCGTCGGTGGGGCCGTACGAGAAGACTCCTCCCCCGAGCAGTGAGGAACGCGCCGAGCGCGCGTGTCCGCTCTGCGGGGCGCCCATGACGCAGCACGAGATCGACCGATCGGGCCCGAGAACCCTCGTGCACTGTCCTGACCCCGGGCGAGCGTCAGGCCGGAGCTGATCCGTCCTCGCGTGCGGCATCGAGCCAGAACATCAGGTCGGCGTCGTCGGCGGCGGCCGAGGCCTCGACGTCCAGCCAGCTGGGGCCCATGGTCTTCGCTCCCATCACTGCGACCGAAACGCCCGGGCGCACGAGGAGCGCCGCACCGTGCTCTTCAGACACCCGCACGAGCAGCGTGCCGCCTTTGCGCGCCCCGACGAGGATCCTGCCGTCGAGCAGGAACGCGCGCGTGCCGAACATGCGACGCTCCTCGATCTCCGGATCCGCTCCGAGAAGCGCGCGGACTCGGTCGGCGAGTTCCTCCCCGGCAGCATCCATCAGCCGATGACTCCCATCAGGCGTGACCTGCGCGCTCCATGGCGCGCAGCTCCTTCTTGAGATCCTGCACCTCGTCACGCAGGCGGGCCGCGAGCTCGAACTTCAGCTCACCCGCCGCGGCGAGCATCTGATCCGAGAGATCCTGGATCGTCGCCTCGAGCTGCTGGGCGCCTTCGGCGGCGATCCCGGTGCGACGGAGATTGGGCGTGGGCGACTTGCCTTTGCCGCTCGCCCGCCCGCGGCTCGACATCATGTCTGCGGTATCGGCGCCTTCGCGCGCCAGCACCTCGGTGATGTCGGCGATGCGCTTGCGCAGCGGCTGGGGATCGATGCCGTGCTCGAGGTTGTATGCCACCTGCTTCTCGCGGCGGCGATCGGTCTCCTCGATCGCCTTGGCCATCGAATCCGTGATCCGATCGGCGTACATGTGCACCTCGCCCGACACGTTTCGCGCCGCACGGCCGATCGTCTGGATCAGCGACGTTCCCGACCGGAGGAAGCCCTCCTTGTCTGCGTCGAGGATCGCGACCAGCGACACCTCGGGAAGGTCGAGACCCTCGCGGAGGAGGTTGATGCCGACGAGCACGTCGTAGACGCCCGCACGCAGCTCGCTGAGCAACTCGACGCGGCGCAGCGTGTCGACGTCGGAGTGCAGATATCGCACGCGCACGCCGTGCTCGCCCAGGAAGTCGGTGAGCTCCTCGGCCATCTTCTTGGTGAGCGTGGTGACGAGGATGCGCTCGTCCTTCTCGACCCGGATGCGGATCTCCTCCAGGAGATCGTCGATCTGTCCCTTCGAGGGCTTCACGATGATGTGCGGGTCGACAAGGCCCGTCGGGCGGATGATCTGCTCGACCACCCCATCGGCGATCCCCATCTCGTACTTGCCAGGCGTCGCCGACAGATAGACCGTCTGCCCGATGCGGTTCTTGAACTCGTCCCAGCGCAGCGGCCGGTTGTCCATCGCGCTCGGCAGGCGGAACCCGTGCTCGACCAGAGTGCGCTTGCGAGACGCGTCGCCCTCGTACATCGCGCCGATCTGCGGGACCGTCACGTGCGACTCGTCGATCACGAGCAGGAAGTCGTCAGGGAAGAAGTCGAGCAGGGTGTGCGGCGGCTCGCCCGGAGCGCGGCCATCCATGTGCCTCGAATAGTTCTCGATACCAGAGCAGAAGCCGAGCTGCTGCAGCATCTCGAGGTCGAACGTCGTGCGCATGCGAAGTCGCTGTGCCTCGAGAAGCTTCCCCTGCTTCTCGAACTCGGCGAGGCGCTCTTCGAGCTCCGCCTCGATCGTGCCGATCGATCGCTGGATCACATCGGTGCCCGCCACATAGTGCGATGCGGGGAAGATGGGCACGGAATCGAGCTTCTCGATGACCTCTCCCGTGAGCGGATGCAGCGAGTACAGGGCTTCGATCTCGTCGCCGAACAGCTCGATCCGGATCGCGTGCTCCTCGTAGACGGGGATGATCTCGATCGTGTCGCCGCGCACCCGGAAGTTGCCGCGCGAGAAATCGACGTCGTTGCGGTTGTACTGCATCGCGATGAACTGCCGGATCAGCGCATCGCGGTCGTAGCGCTCGCCGACCTGCAGTGCGACCATGGCCCGCATGTACTCTTCCGGCGCGCCGAGACCGTAGATGCACGACACCGTCGAGACGACGACCACGTCGCGCCGGCTCAGCAGCGAGTTGGTCGTCGAGTGCCGAAGCCGTTCGACCTCGGAGTTGATCGAGGAGTCCTTCTCGATGAAGGTGTCGGTCTGGGGGACGTACGCTTCCGGCTGGTAGTAGTCGTAGTACGAGACGAAGTACTCGACGGCGTTGTTGGGCATGAGCTCTCGGAACTCATTCGCCAGCTGCGCCGCGAGGGTCTTGTTGTGCGCGAGGACGAGTGTCGGACGCTGCACCTGCTCGACCAGCCACGCCGTGGTCGCGGACTTTCCGGTGCCGGTCGCGCCGAGCAGGACGATGTCGGTCTCTCCCGCGTTGATGCGCGCCGCGAGCTCGGCGATGGCCTGCGGCTGGTCGCCTGCGGGCTCGTACTCGCTGATGACCTCGAAGGGACGGACGCTGCGCGTGGGTTGCATACTTCCAGCGTAGGCGGGACCGCAGACATCGAGGCCGGCTGCGCTCGCTCAGTGCACCGCATCGAGGCCGGTGCGATGCGTCGAGGCGGGACGCCGCCTAGTCTGGGGGCGTGATCGAGTTCATCATCGGCACCAGTCTCGCGGCATCCGCAGGTCTCAACGCCTGGATGCCGCTGTTCCTGCTCGGTCTCGCCGACCGGTTCGTCCCTGCGGTTCAGCTGCCGGCGGGATGGTCCTGGCTGTCCAGCGACCTCGCGCTGTGGGTCGTCGGCGTGCTGCTGCTCTTCGAGATCGTCGCCGACAAGATCCCGGCTCTCGACTCCGTGAACGACGTCATCCAGAGCATCCTGCGCCCCGCGTCGGGCGGCATCGCCTTCGGAGCCGGCGCGAGTGCGCAGACCGTGGCGGTCGACGACCCCGCGTCGTTCTTCTCGACCAACGCCTGGGTGCCCGTCGTGACCGGCATCGTGATCGCGCTGGCCGTGCACATCACGAAGGCGACCGCCCGCGTGGCTGCCAATGCGACCACTGCGGGGCTCGCTGCCCCCGTTCTCAGCACCGTCGAGGACGGCGCATCCTTCCTGCTGGCCGCGGCGGCGATCGTCATCCCGATCGTGGCGGTTCTCCTGCTGATCGGCTTCGCCGTCCTCGTGATCGTCCTGCTGCGGAGGCTCTCACGTCGACGGCGCGCCGCTGCTCACGCGCGCCTCCACACGTAGGGCGTCGTGGTCGAGACCTTGAGCAGCCCTGCCCGTTCGAGGATGGGCCGGGAGAACTCCGTCGAATCCGACTGGAGATAGCGGATGCCGCGTGCCATCGCCGAACGGGCCCGCTCGGCAGTCAGCGCGCGGTAGATCCCGCGGCCGCGCCAGGATGGTTCCGTCGCCCCGCCCCATAGACCCCCGAACTCCGTGCCCGCGACGGCCTCGAGCCGCCCGGCGCAGATCACGGCGCCTTCCGCGACAGCGATCCACAGCTCGGCTCCCTCGTCGCGGCGAAGGCGTTCGATGAGGGCCTCGGCGCGCGAGCGCCAGTCGGGATCGTCGAACACCGCGCCCTGCATCTCCCCTGCTGCGAGCACCTCTTCGTCTGTCGTCGCGAGCCTGATCTCGACGCCGTCTGGCAGATCGACCGTCTGAGCGAGAAGCGTCGCCTCGCCGATCATGATCGATTCGGGTTCCTCCGGCATGAAACCGCGCGAGACCAGCGCCTCGTGCAGCCCCGGCGCGACATCGTGTCCGCGGGCCTTCCATTCGACCGAGGTCACCTCGGGTCGGGAACGGAAATGATCGAGCGCGGCGTCGACGAGTGCTCCGATGCCGACCGCATCCGCTCCGCCGAGATCCACGTAGGTGATGAACCCGCGATGCCCGCCGAAGATCGCGAGGTGCAGCGGACCGCGCCTGATCACCTCCGACGCATGAGCCGTCTCGGGGCCGCTGCGGAGCTGGGAGTCGTAGGCGTCGAGGAATCGCTGCATGTGCTCAACTCTCTCAGAGCGCGCCCGGTGCGAGGTCACGCCTGGCCGCTCGGCACCTCTCGCAGCGTTGTGACGGCCAGCATCGCCGCCACGGCGCACATGACCAGGACCCCTCCGAGGAACCACGGCCAGCCGGCGACCCCGAACACGAGTCCGAGCGCCCAGCCGAACACGCTGGAGCCGGCGTAATAGGCGAAGTAGTACAGCGACGACGCCTGAGATCGACTGGCCGGCGGTGCGGCTGCGGGTGTCCAGCCGGACGCCACGGCATGAGCGCCGAAGAACCCGGCGGTGAAGAGGAGGAGGCCTGCGAGGACGACGGCCGCAAGCGGCGCGAGCATCAGCAGGGCACCGGCGCTCATGACCGCGATGGAGCCGAGGAGCACGGGGTACCGTCCTCTCGACGACGCGAGCCCGCCCGCCCACGGCGAGGACACGGTGCCGGCGAGGTAGGCGAGGAAGAGCAGAGTCACCAGCCAGGAGGGAAGGAGGAACGGTGAGGCGGAGAGATGGAAGCCCAGGTAGTTGTAGACCGCGACGAAGGCGCCCATCAGCAGGAATCCCTGCCCGTAGAGCGCGAGCTGTCGCGGGGAGCGCAGCGGTGCGAGCAGGCGCGAGCGGATGCCGGGTTCCTCCGCCGTACGCTGCCGACTGGGCACGAAGCCCCGCGCCTTCGGAGCGAGCCATAGGAACAGTGCGGCCGATCCCGCGCACAGCGCCGTCGCGCTCCAGACGCCGATGCGCCAGTCAGAGACGTCGGCGATCACGCCCGACACGACGCGCCCGAGCAGACCTCCGACCGTCGTGCCAGCGATGTAGCTGCCGGCCGCGGCCGCCGCGTGCCGACGCGACACCTCTTCGTTCAGATACACCAGAGCCACCCCGGGCACGGCGCCGAGTGCCACGCCCTCGACGAAGCGCAGCACGAGGAGGACTGCGATCTCGCGACTGAAGGGTGCCGCGAGCCCGAGCACTGTCGCGGCGATGATCCCGACCGCCATGGCCGGAACTCGTCCCCTTCGATCGGCGACCACCGACCACGGAATGACCGCGGCCGCCAGGCCGAGCGTGGCCGCCGAGACCGCCAGCGCGGCGGTCGCAGGTGCGACGCGGAGATCCGCGGTGATGAGCGGCAGCACAGCCTGCGGCGCGTACAGCTGGGCGAAGGTGGCGACTCCCGCGAAGAAGAGACCGAGGATCAGGCGGCGATACTCGCGCGAGCCCGGAGCATGTCCCGGGAACGTCACCGTGCGCGGATCCGCTCCCAGAGCGCGTCCACCTGCTCGAGCGTGCTCGCCACCGTTCCACCCGTGTCGATGACCGCATCCGCGATCGCGAGGCGACGGTCATCCGGCACCTGAGCGTCGATCCGCGCCTGGGCGGCGGCTTCGTCCATGCCGCGCAGCTCGATGAGACGGCGCAGGCGCACGGATGCCGGCGCATGTGCGACGACGACGAGGTCCCAGGGGTCGTCGACCCGCGCCTCCACCAGCAGCGGCACGTCATAGACCACCACTGCCTCGGGATCGTCCAGAAGCGCCTCGTCGAACCGTCGCTGCGACTCGGCGCGCACGGCGGGGTGCACGATGCGGTTCAGGACGGCGAGCCTCTCGGGATCGCCGAACACCTTCTGTCCCAGCGCGGCCCGATCAAGCGCGCCGTCGGCCGCGATCACATCGGCGCCGAACTCTTCCTCGATCCTCCGCAGTACGGGGGTTCCCGGCGCCTGCACCTCGCGGACGAGCGCGTCCGCATCGACGATCACGGCACCGCGCTCCGCGAGGCGTCGGGCGATGGTCGACTTGCCCGAGGCGATGCCGCCGGTGAGAGCGATGAGTGGCATGCCCCCATCCTGACACGCGCCGGCGCCCGGACTCCGCGGAGACGCGGAACGGGCCGCCATCCCGAAGGATGACGGCCCGTTCTGACGGAGATGCTTAAGCGTTGCCGCCCGAGAGCTTCTCGCGCAGAGCGGCGAGAGCCTCGTCGTCGGCGAGCGTACCGGCACCGGTCGCCTCGCTGGAGAAGGACTGGCCGCCGAAGTCGGCGCCCGCCTCTGCCTCGGCCTCGGCCGCCTTGGCGACCTGAGCCTTGTGGGCCTCCCAGCGAGCCTGAGCCGCTGCGTACTCCTGCTCCCAAGCCTCGCGCTGAGCGTCGAAGCCTTCCTTCCACGCACCGGTCTCGGCGTCGAAGCCCTCCGGGTACTTGTACTCGCCGTTCTCGTCGTACTCCGCGAGCATGCCGTACAGCGCCGGGTCGAACTCGGTGCCGTTGGGGTCGACCGACTCGTTGGCCTGCTTGAGCGAGAGCGAGATGCGGCGACGCTCGAGGTCGATGTCGATGACCTTGACGAAGACCTCTTCGCCGACGGAGACGACCTGCTCGGCCAGCTCGACGTGCTTGCTGGAGAGCTCGGAGATGTGGACGAGGCCCTCGATGCCGTCTGCGACGCGCACGAACGCACCGAACGGAACGAGCTTGGTGACCTTACCCGGGGTGACCTGACCGATCGCGTGGGTACGGGCGAACACCTGCCACGGGTCCTCCTGCGTCGCCTTCAGCGACAGGGAGACGCGCTCGCGGTCGAGGTCGACCTCGAGGATCTCGACGGTGACCTCCTGGCCGACCTCGACGACCTCGGAGGCGTGCTCGATGTGCTTCCAGGACAGCTCGGAGACGTGCACGAGGCCGTCCACGCCGCCCAGGTCGACGAACGCACCGAAGTTGACGATCGACGACACGACACCCTTGCGGACCTGACCCTTGTGCAGGTTGTTCAGGAACGTGGTGCGCGACTCCGACTGCGTCTGCTCGAGCAGCGCGCGGCGGCTGAGGACGACGTTGTTGCGGTTCTTGTCGAGTTCGAGGATCTTGGCCTCGATCTCCTGGCCGAGGTACGGCGTGAGGTCGCGGACGCGGCGCAGCTCGATGAGCGAGGCCGGAAGGAAGCCGCGGAGGCCGATGTCGACGATGAGTCCACCCTTGACGACCTCGATGACGGTACCGGTGACGACGCCGTCGTTCTCCTTGATCTTCTCGACGTCTCCCCAGGCGCGCTCGTACTGCGCACGCTTCTTGGAGAGGATCAGACGGCCTTCCTTGTCCTCCTTCTGGAGAACCAGGGCCTCGACCTCGTCGCCGACCTTGACGACCTCGTTGGGGTCGACGTCGTGCTTGATGGAGAGCTCGCGTGAGGGGATGACACCCTCGGTCTTGTACCCGACGTCGAGCAGAACCTCATCGCGGTCGATCTTGACGATCGTGCCCTCGATGATGTCGCCGTCGTTGAAGAACTTCAGGGTCTTCTCGACCGCGGCCAGGAAGTCCTCAGCAGATCCGATGTCGTTGATGGCGACCTGCTTGGTGGCCGGGGCGGTCGTTGCGGTAGTCATGTAGTGGGTTGTCCTTGTTGAATGGAGACTCGGGCTGCGAGGCAACGGACGCGCACGTCCGACGGCATGCGCCGCAGCAGTTGGATTTTGATTGCTTCGTCACGAGGGCATGCATAGGCCTGCCACGAGTGACAGTTCAGGCTATCAGATATCGACGGTGCGTGGAGAGCGGATGCCGTGCGCTCGCGCCGCGCCGTGCCAGACTGTCGTCCGTGACCGAACGTCTGATGCTGCTCGACACCGCCTCGCTGTACTTCCGCGCGTTCTACGGCGTGCCCGACAAGGTCACGGCCCCCGACGGGTCGCCGATCAACGCGGCCAGAGGCCTGCTGGACATCATCGCGAAGCTGATCACGCTGTACCCGCCGACCCATATCGTTGCCTGCTGGGACGATGACTGGCGCCCGCAGTGGCGCGTCGACCTGATCCCCAGCTACAAGACCCACCGCGTGGTCGAGGTCGTGGAGGTGGGACCTGACATCGAAGAGGTTCCCGATCCGCTCGAGGCTCAGCTTCCTCTGATCCGCGAGGCACTCGGTGCACTGGGCATCCCGATCGTGGGTGTCATGGCGCACGAGGCGGATGACGTCATCGGAACCCTGGCCACGAAGTCGAGCATCCCCGTCGACATCGTGACCGGCGATCGAGACCTGTTCCAGCTCGTCGACGACGCACGCGGGGTGCGCGTCATCTATACGGCGCGCGGCATGAGCAATCTCGAGGTGGTGACGGATGCCGTCGTCGTCTCGAAGTACGGGGTGCTCCCCTCGCAGTACGCCGATTTCGCGACGATGCGCGGCGACGCATCGGATGGGCTTCCCGGAGTCGCGGGAGTCGGAGAGAAGACGGCCGCGACGCTTCTTCAGACGCACGGCGACCTCTCCGGCATCCGCGCGGCTGCAGAGACCGGAGAGGGCATGAGCGCCGGCGTGCGGGCGAAGATCCTGGCGGCTTCCGCATATCTGGATGTCGCGCCGACCGTGGTCGAGGTGGCAAGGTCGCTCGACATCGAGCCGCCACTAGAGGGCATCCGCGCTCTCGACCCCTCGGAGCAGGATGTCGCGACCGCTCTCGCCGAGAAATGGAACCTCGGCGGGTCGATGGCGCGCGCCGTCGCCGCGGTCGCGACGATCGGCGACTGAGTCACCGGGTCCAGGCGAGCAGCCGCTCCAGACCCCAGGTCGTGATGATGCGCCCGGACGGCACCCCGGCCCTCTCGGCCCGTTGAGCTCCGTGATCCAGCAGCGAGAGCTGGCCTGGCGCGTGGGCGTCGGAGTCGATCGCGAACAGGCATCCGGCATCGAGAGCGATCGCGATCAGCTCATCGGGCGGGTCCTGCCGCTCCGGGCGCGAATTGATCTCGACCGCGACGCCGTTCTCGGCGCACGCGGCGAAGACGGCGGCCGCGTCGAACTCGGACTGCGGCCTGGTGCCGCGCGACCCTTCGACGAGCCGCCCGGTGCAGTGACCCAGCACGTTGACGCGCGGGTTGGACACGGCGGCGATCATGCGCGCCGTCATGGCACGCGAGTCCATCCGCAGATGCGAGTGGACGGATGCGACGACCACATCGAGGTCCGCAAGAAGCTCATCGTCCTGGTCGAGCGCGCCGTCGTCGAGGATGTCGACCTCGATACCGGCCAGCATCGTTAATCCCTCGCGTGACTCCGCCCGGACCAGCGGAATCTGGGAGCGCAGCCGCTCGGCCGACAGACCGCGTGCGACCCGCAGGCGCGGCGAATGATCGGTCACCGCCTGATACTCGTGTCCCAGCGCACGGGCGGCCTCAGCCATCACGGAGATCGAGGTCGTCCCGTCGGACCAGTCGGTGTGCGCGTGCAGATCGCCACGCAGGGCCGAGCGCAGAGCCGAGACGATCTCGGGCTCGACGTCGCCGCGCAGCTCGACCAGATAGGTCGGGACGACCCCCGACTGCGCCTCGCGGATGACCGCGAAGGTGGACTCGCCGATCCCCTTCACCGCTCTGAGCCGCGTCGCATCGTCCTTCACGTCGTCCGGCAGGTCCGCGAACGCGGCAGCAGCGACTCTGAACGCCTTCGCCCGATATCTCGACGCCCGCTCGCGCTCCAGAAGCGAGGCGATCTCGAGCAGCGCGTCTACGGGTTCCACGACGACCTCAGGCCGAAGCCAGCTCCCGGCTGACGCCGATCCATTCGCTGAGCTTCGCCGAGGCTCGCCCATCGTCGATCGCCGCCGCCGCGCGTTCGTACCCCTCCTGCAGCCGGTCGAGGATCGGGCGCTGCACCTGGCCGGCATCGCGCGAGAGCTCGAAGGCGACGATGCCGGCCGCCGCGTTCAGCAGCACGATGTCGCGCACCGCGCCCTGCTCCCCTTCAAGGGTGCGACGGAGGATCTGCGCATTGTGCTCGGGAGAACCGCCGATGAGATCCGAGAGCTCAGCGAGCGGGATGCCGAGGTCTCGAGGGTCGAGGTCATGCTCGTGGATGTCGCCGCGGGTCACCTCCCAGATGCGGCTGTGCCCGGTCGTGGTGAGTTCGTCGAGCCCGTCGTCGCCGCGGAAGACCAGAGCCGTGGCCCCGCGGGTGCGGAACACTCCTGTGATCAGCGGCACGCGCTCGATCTGCGCGACCCCGACGGCGTTCGCCTCGGCGCGGGCCGGGTTGCAGAGCGGACCCAGCATGTTGAAGACCGTGGGAACGCCGAGCTCCGCGCGCACCGGACCCGCATGCTTGAACCCCGGATGGAACGCTCCGGCCCACGCGAAGGTGATTCCGGTGCGATCGAGGATCGTCGCGACCGCCGCGGGGTCGAGCGTGAGCTCGAGGCCGAGGGCACCGAGGACGTCGGATGAGCCGGACGCCGAACTCGCCGCCCTGTTGCCGTGCTTCACCACGGGGATGCCGGTGGCGCCGATGATCACTGCGGCCGTCGTCGAGACGTTCACGGTCCCCACTCGGTCTCCCCCGGTGCCGACGATGTCGAGCACGTCCGGCGAGACCGGCAGCGGGACGGCCGCCTCGAGGATGGCGTCGCGGAAACCGACGATCTCGTCGATGGTCTCGCCCTTGGCGCGAAGCGCGATCAGGAAGCCCGCCAGCTGAGCCTGGGTGACCTCTCCCTGCATGATCCGGCGCATGGCCCACGTCGACTCCCAGACGCTGAGGTCGCGCCGCTCCAGGAGAGTCGTGAGCACGTCGGACCAGGTCAGCGATTCAGCCATGTGTGCGATCCTATCGGCGCAGAGAAAACGTGCAGTACTCGCGTCGATCGGACCGGTGGCGACCGCATCCGCTGTTTTCCCGCGTATTCACCGCGGATTCGCAGACTCTTCTTAGGCTCTCCTAAGTGAGCGAGGGGCAAAACGACGGCCTCGGGTGCAAGAATCACTCCCGCGGATCGGCCATAATGGAACGGTGACGACCTCAGCGACGTATGCCCCGGCGGCGAGAACGATCAAGCGGCCCAACCCGGTAGCTGTCGGAACCATTGTGTGGCTCGGCAGTGAGGTGATGTTCTTCGCGGGACTCTTCGCGATCTACTTCACCCTTCGCAGCACCTCCCCTGAACTGTGGGCGGCGCGCACCGAGCTCCTGAACGTTCCGTACGCGTTCGTCAACACGGCGATCCTCGTCTTCTCCTCGTTCACGTGCCAGATGGGCGTGTTCGCCGCGGAGGACCTGCAGCCGTACCGCATCGCCAAGGGCGAGAAGAACGCCGCAGGCCGTCGCCGCCTGTTCGGCTGGGGCATGGTCGAGTGGTTCTTCCTCACCTTCGCACTGGGCGCGATCTTCGTGTCCGGTCAGGTCTGGGAGTACGCGCAGCTCGTCGCCGAAGGCATGCCGATCAGCGCCGACTCCTACGCCTCGGCCTTCTACCTGACGACCGGCTTCCACGCCCTGCACGTCACCGGCGGTCTCATCGCATTCCTCCTCGTCATCGGCCGCGCCTACGCCGTCAAGAACTTCCGGCACAAGGAGGCGACCTCCTCGATCGTCGTCTCCTACTACTGGCACTTCGTCGACGTCGTCTGGATCGTGCTGTTCGTCGTTATCTACTTCCTGAAATAAGAGCGGAGCTGATCCCCGAGATGGCACGAGAGAAGAAGCGCCGTTCCACCGGCCGTCGCAGCCCCCTGGCAGCGGCAGCCCTCATCGGAGCTGGACTCATGATCACGGGCGCGGTGTACGCCGGCGCCTCGGCGGCATTCGCGTCGACAGACACGCAGGCGGCAGCGGCCTCCACGCTGTCGGTCGAAGACGGCGAGAAGCTGTTCACCGCCAACTGCGCCACCTGCCACGGCCTCGACCTGCAGGGCACCGCCAACGGGCCGAGCCTCTACGGCGTCGGCGAGCTGGCGGCCGAGTTCCAGCTCTCCACCGGTCGCATGCCGCTGCAGATGCAGGGGCCCCAGGCTCCGCAGAAGAAGCCGCAGTTCACCGAGGAGCAGATCCTCGCGATCTCCTCGTACATCCAGTCCGAGGCCCCCGGTCCGACCTTCCCCGAGGACAAGATCCTCGACGGCAAGGGCGACGTGGCGCACGGTGCCGAGCTCTTCCGCGTCAACTGCGCGATGTGCCACAACGTGGCTGCCGCCGGCGGCGCGCTCACGGAGGGTAAGTACGCCCCGGCGCTGACCGAGACCAGTGCGCTGCACATGTACGCGGCCATGGTCACGGGCCCGCAGAACATGCCGGTCTTCGGCAACATGAACCTGTCCGACGAGGACAAGCGCGACATCATCTCGGCGCTGCTCTACCAGCAGCAGTCCGTCCAGGTCGGCGGCGCATCCCTCGGGTCGCTCGGACCCGTGTCGGAGGGCCTGTTCGTGTGGATCTTCGGTATCGGCGCTCTGGTCGCCATCACCGTGTGGATCACGGCCAAGTCCAACTGACGATTGATCATCGAAGAGGAACGTACGAGGAGCACCATGGCACACGACGACGACTCGCAGGCTCTTGACAGGGCCTACCAGCCCTCTCCGGGGCTGGGTGTCGCAGTCAGCGATCCCGTGCAGAACCCCGGGCTTCCGCCGCACCGCGCGCGGATGACCGACAAGGACCCGCGCGCCGAGAAGGCCGCAGTCCGCACCGTCTACACGCTGTTCTACCTGTCTCTCGCGGGAAGCATCTGGGCGGTCGCCGCCTACATGCTCTTCCCGATCGAGAGCGGCGCGCTGATCGACATCCGCCAGAACAACCTCTTCATCGGTCTCGGCATCGCTCTCGCGCTGCTCGCTCTCGGCATCGGCGCCATCCACTGGTCCAAGGCTCTGATGAGCGACAAGGAGCACATCGAGCACCGGCATCCCACCCGCGGAAAGGACTCGACTCGCGAGGCCGCCATCAAGGCGTTCGCGGACGCCAACGAGGAGTCCGGCTTCGGACGCCGCACGATGATCCGCAATTCGCTGCTCGCAGCCGTGGTCGCCTCGATCATCCCGGGTGTCACGCTGTTCCGCGGACTCGCTCCGCATTCCACGCCCGAAGACCCCACGGCGGGCGACCCGGTCGTCCTGCTGAAGCAGACCATGTGGGACAAGGGCCAGCGCCTTGTGCGCGACCCTGACGGAACGCCGATCCGCGCGGCTGACGTCACTCTCGGATCGGCGTTCCACGTGATCCCCGAGGACCTCGCCGAGCTCAGCCACCACGACGGCTATCTCGAGGAGAAGGCGAAGGCGATCGTGCTGATGATGCGCCTGCGCCCGGAGCAGCTCATCGAGGCCGAGGACCGCAAGGACTGGTCCTACGACGGGATCGTCGCCTACTCCAAGGTCTGCACTCACGTCGGCTGCCCCGTCGCCCTGTATGAGCAGCAGACCCACCACCTTCTCTGCCCCTGCCACCAGTCGCAGTTCGATGTGACGGATCACGCCAAGGTCATCTTCGGACCGGCCGCTCGTCCGCTGCCTCAGCTGCCCATCACCGTCGACGACGAGGGCTACCTCATCGCACGCAGTGACTTCACCGAGCCCGTCGGCCCGAGCTTCTGGGAGCGCCATTGAGCACCGCAACGCTGTCCAAGGACGAGCAGGACACCAAGGCACCCCTTGGCGGCCGCTTCGTCGGTGCCGCGTCGAACTACATCGACGAGCGCACCAGCCTCTCCGGCTTCGTCAAGGAGCTCGGCCGGAAGATCTTCCCTGATCACTGGTCGTTCATGCTCGGCGAGATCGCCCTGTGGAGCTTCGTCGTCGTGTTCCTGTCGGGCACGTTCCTGACGTTCTTCTTCCAGGCCTCCATGGTCGAGACCCACTACACCGGCGCGTACGCGCCGATGCGCGGAATCGAGATGTCGGCGGCGCTCGAGTCGACCCTGCACATCTCCTTCGACCTCCGCGGTGGTCTCCTGGTCCGCCAGATCCACCACTGGGCCGCTCTCGTCTTCGTGGCCGGAATCGGCGTGCACATGCTGCGCGTCTTCTTCACCGGCGCCTTCCGCAAGCCGCGCGAGCTCAACTGGCTGATCGGCTTCGTGCTGTTCATCCTCGTCCTTGCCGAGGGCTTCACCGGGTATTCGCTCCCCGACGATCTGCTGTCGGGCAACGGCCTGCGCATCATCGACGGCATGGTCAAGGGTCTCCCCCTGATCGGCACTTGGACCTCGTTCATCGTCTTCGGCGGAGAGTTCCCCGGCACCGCGATCGTCGGACGCCTGTACACGCTGCACATCCTCCTGCTGCCGCTGCTGGTGATCGCGCTCGTCGTCGTGCACCTGATGCTGATGGTCATCAACAAGCACACGCAGTTCGCCGGCCCCGGCCGTTCGAACGACAACGTCGTGGGCTACCCGATGATGCCGGTCTACATGTCCAAGATGGGCGGCTACCTGTTCATCGTGTTCGGCACGATCGTCATGATCGCGACGTTCTTCCAGATCAACCCGATCTGGAACTACGGCCCGTACGACCCGTCACCGGTGTCGGCAGGTACGCAGCCGGACTGGTACATCGGCTTCGCTGACGGCGCTCTGCGTCTGGCGCCGTCCAACCTCGACGTGGTCTTCCTCGACCACACCTGGTCGTTCGGCATTCTGATCCCGGTCGCCGTCCTCGGCCTCTTCCTCGTAGTCGTGGCGCTCTACCCGTTCATCGAGGCCTGGGTGACCGGAGACAAGCGCGAGCACCACATCGCACAGCGTCCGCGCAACGCGGCAACCCGCACCGCGATCGGCGTCGCCGGCGTCATCTTCTACGCGGTGCTGTGGGCGGCGGCTTCGTCCGACCTCATCGCCACGCACTTCATGCTGACGATGGAGGGCGTGATCCACACGCTCCAGGCTCTGCTGTTCCTCGGCCCGATCCTCGGGTACTTCGTGACCAAGCGGATCGCGATCGCCCTGCAGAAGAAGGATCGCGAGATCGTGCTGCACGGCTACGAGTCAGGACGCATCGTCCGCCTCCCCGGCGGCGAGTTCATCGAGGTGCACCAGCCCGTCGACACCTACGACCGCTGGAAGCTCATCGATGTCGACGGCTACGAGCCCCTCGTGGTGCGCCCGAACGATCAGGGCCGTATCCCGTGGACCGAGAATCTGCGCTCGGCGATCTCGCGCTGGTTCTACGAGGACCGCCTGGCGCCGCTCACGCAGGCCGAGATCGATGAAGCGGATGCTCACCAGCACCACGTCACGGCTCAGAACGAAGAGACCGAGGCTGCTGAGATCCAGGGTGCGCACGAGCGCGCAGGCTTCCCGGACGCTCCTCTCTCCCCCGCCGAGGAGACGCACATCGACGAGACGCCGAACACTCCGAGTTCCGTGATCGCCACCGAGCCGGTGAAGAAGCCCCGCAAGAAGTCGGAGGACGGCGAGTAACGACGCCGATCTTCTCGAGGCCCCGTCGCGATCAGTTCGCGACGGGGCCTTCTTCGTTATCCTCGAGGGGTGCCATCCGTCGTGCAGCTCCACTCGCGTTCTTGTCGCCTCAGAACCTTGATGGGAGTCACTG
Source organism: Microbacterium hydrocarbonoxydans (assembly GCF_000956475.1). Taxonomy (GTDB): domain Bacteria; phylum Actinomycetota; class Actinomycetes; order Actinomycetales; family Microbacteriaceae; genus Microbacterium; species Microbacterium hydrocarbonoxydans_A. The sequence continues at coordinate 109,980 of NZ_JYJB01000010.1, read as the reverse complement.
TTCTCGGCTACCCGGACCAGCTCGTCGAGATCGAAGCCATCGCCGCGATCGAGGAGATCGGCGCATGACGCACAGCATCCGCGTCGCCAAGGCCGAGGACTATCCGGCGACGGTTCTGATCGAGGCGGCCGCCGATGCCCTCCTGGTCGATCTCTTCGACGCACGACACTGGCCGGGCCCGAGCACTGCCGAGGAGCGCGCGGCTGCACCCGGTTTCGTGCTGATCGCCGAGGATCAGCAGATACCGACGCCAGTCGGGTTCGTCCACGTCCTCGAGATCGCCGGTCACGCACACCTCGAGCAGCTGTCCGTTCTCCCCTCACACTCGCGACGCGGGCTCGGCCGGCTGCTCGTCGACGCGGCGCTGGACGAAGCATCCCGGCGTGGGTATGCGCTGATCACACTTCGCACGTACGCTGACGTCCCATGGAACGCACCGTTCTACCGGACGTGTGGCTTCGTTCCCTCCGAACCAGATTCGGACTTTCTGCGTTCACTGGTCGGCGTGGAGGAGGCGCTCGGGCTCACCCAGTACGGACCTCGGCTCCAGATGGCAGCCGCGCTCCCCCGTTGGCGGGATTCCGCTCCCTCGCGGCAGTAATCGACGAGGCTGGCTCACGCGTCCGGCTCTAGGCTGAAGGCATGATCGAACGCACCGACTACTACGCCGCCAAACTCGCCTACGAGACCGACGCCAGTGACGTGCACGCCGCCCGCAAGGCCGACGAGACCGTCTACGTGGTCGACGTGCGGTCGGACGAGGCGTGGGCACAGGGCCGTGTGGCCGGCGCGATCCACATGCACTACAGCGAGATCGCCGAGCGAGCGCCGCAGGAGATCCCCGGCGACGCCAGCGTCGTGGTGTACTGCTGGAGCCCCGGCTGCAACGCGGGCGCCAAAGGCGCTCTCGAGTTCGCGAAGCTCGGCTATGACGTCCGCGAGATGATCGGCGGATTCGAGTACTGGGTGCGAGAGGGCTATCCGGTCGAAGATGCGGACGGCGTCCACCGGCGTCCCATCGATCCGCTGACAGGAGTTGCGCGTGTTCGCACCCGCGCCTGATCCGGTCCGACCTCCTCGATGACCGAGCACATGAGAAAGGCCCCTGCCGAAGCAGGGGCCTTTCTCGTGTGAGTCGTGTCAGCGCGCGAAGTTCCCGCGGTAGTACTCGTACACCCAGCCGACGATGGCGACGACGAAGATCGCCAGTCCGATCGGCAGCAGGAAGTGTCCGACGGCGAGGCCGATGATGAACACCGCGGCCGAGCCGGCCAGCACGAGCGGCCACCAGGACCACGGGCTGAACTCGCCGAGCTCGGGATCGCCGTCGTCGATGTCGCTCGTCAGGATGTCCTCGGGCAGCTCGCCACCCTGCGCGGAGTGCGTGCGGTCGAGATAGAACGCGATCATCGCGCCCATGAAGGCCGCAAAGAACAGGGCGACCGTGCCGACCCATTCGATCTGGTTCACGAGCGGGAGATCAGGGTGAGCGAGGATGTTCCAGCCCGTGTAGACCACGCCGATCAGGGCGAAGAACGCGGTGAGGATCCACCAGAGGATGACGTTGTCGCGCATGTCTCAGTGCACCTCTCGCTCTGCTCCGGCGACCGGGTAGTCGACGGCCTCCGGGTGGTTCAGGTCGAACGCAGGACGCTCGCTGCGGATACGCGGGATCGACGTGAAGTTGTGGCGAGGCGGCGGGCAGCTGGTCGCCCACTCGAGCGATCCGCCGTAGCCCCACGGGTCGTTGACCGTGACCTTGGGCGCCTTGCGCGCCGTGATCCACACGTTCAGGAAGAACGGCAGCATCGACGCGCCGAGGATGATCGCGCCGATGGTCGACACCTGGTTCTGCCACGTGAAGTTGTCGTACGAGGAGTAGTCCGCATAACGGCGCACCATTCCTTCGACACCGAGCCAGTGCTGAATGAGGAAGGTCATGTGGAAGCCGATGAACAGCATCCAGAAGTGGATGTATCCGAGACGCTCGTTGAGCATCCGTCCGGTCCACTTCGGCCACCAGAAGTAGAAGCCGGCGAACATCGCGAACACGACGGTGCCGAAGACGACGTAGTGGAAGTGCGCGACGACGAAGTACGAGTCGGAGAGCGCGAAGTCCAGCGGCGGGGCCGCCAGAATGACGCCCGTCAGACCGCCGAAGACGAACGAGACCAGGAATCCGAGGGCGAAGACCATCGGGGTCTCGAACGTCACCGATCCGCGCCAGAGCGTTCCGATCCAGTTGAAGATCTTCACGCCGGTCGGAACGGCGATGAGCATGGTCATGACCGCGAAGAAGGGCAGAAGCACGGAGCCGGTGACGTACATGTGGTGCGCCCACACGGCGACCGAAAGAGCCGCGATCGCGATGGTCGCGTAGACGAGCGTCTTGTAACCGAAGATCGGCTTGCGGCTGAAGACCGGGAAGATCTCGGACACGATGCCGAAGAACGGCAGCGCGATGATGTACACCTCGGGGTGACCGAAGAACCAGAACAGGTGCTGCCAGAGCAGCACGCCGCCGTTGGCCGGGTCGTAGATGTGGGCACCGAGCACGCGGTCGGCTCCCGCGGCGAAGATCGCGGCGGCGAGCACCGGGAACGCCATGAGGATCAGGAGGCTCGTGATGAGCGTGTTCCACGAGAAGATCGGCATGCGCCACATGGTCATACCAGGTGCGCGCATGGTGATGACCGTGGTGATGAAGTTCACCGCACCGAGGATCGTTCCGAAACCGGAGATGCCGAGGCCCAGCATCCAGAGGTTTCCGCCGGCTCCAGGCGAGAACGAGGCGCTCGCGAGCGGCTGGTAGGCGAACCATCCGAAGGATGCTGCACCCTGCGGGGTGAGGAAGCCGGCGACCGCGATCGTCGAGCCGAACAGGAAGAGCCAGAAGGCGAACGCGTTCAGACGCGGGAACGCGACGTCAGGGGCGCCGATCTGCAGCGGCAGAATCGCGTTCGCAAATCCCGCGAACAGCGGGGTCGCGAACATCAGCAGCATGATCGTGCCGTGCATCGTGAAGAGCTGGTTGTACTGCTCCTTGGTCGGGACGATCTGCATCCCGGGGGCGAACAGCTCTGCCCGGATGATCAGCGCCATCACGCCGCCGAGGAGGAAGAAGAGAACCGAGGCGATGAGGTACATGTACCCGATCGTCTTGTGGTCGGTGGAGGTGATCCACTTGACGACGATGTTGCCCTTCTGCTCGACGCGCGAAGAGCTCATCAGAGCCGCCTGGCGCGCGGGCAGGGCCGTCGGACGGGAGCGGGGAGCCTCGTCGGTGCGGGGTGCTTCAGTGGTCGACATGGCTTACTCCTCTCCTTCCGTGGAGTCGGTCTTCTCGGTCGTACCGGGGTAGTTCGACAGACGGTCGTACTCGTCCGTGATGTCGCCGGTGTTGCCCTTCTCCTCGAGCGAGTCGAGGTAGGCGTCGTACTCGGCCTGAGAGACGACCTTCACGTTGAAGAGCATCATCGAGTGGTACTCGCCGCAGAGCTCGGCGCACTTGCCCTTGTACTCGCCCTCTCGGGTCGGGATGAAGGACCAGGAGTTGTCCTTCCCGATGTACATGTCCTTCTTGTAGAGGAAGTCGATGATCCAGAAGGAGTGGATGACGTCGCGGGACTGCAGGTTGATCGTGACCTTCTTGTCGACCGGCAGCACCAGAGTGGGCAGCTGCGACTGGTCGATGTCGCCGTTCGCGTTCGGCTGGGCCTGGATGCCCATGGTCCACACGGCGTCGGAGTTGTCCTCTTCTTCGCCGTTGTACTGGAAGTCCCACGCCCACTGCTTGGCGATGGCCGTGATCTCGACGTCCGGGTTGTCCCACTTCGTCTCGATCTCCTCCTGGTCGCGAGCCGTGAAGAAGAACATTCCGACGACGAGGATGAGCGGCACGATCGTGTAGAAGATCTCGATCGGCATGTTGTACCGCATCTGCACCGGAAGGCCGGTCTGACCCTTGCGGCGACGGTACGCGATCGCCGCCCAGCCCATCAGGCCCCAGGTGATCACGCCGACGGCGAGGAGGACGATCCAGGAGTTGACCCAGAGCGACGACACGCGTTCGGTCTGGTTGGTGGTCGCAGGTCCACCCTCCACGAAGCCCGGGAGATAGCCGTGCTGCTCGGCGGTTGTACAACCGGCCAGAGCCACAGCTGCCACGACTCCCAGAGGGAGTGCGGCCCAACGAAGGCGGCGTTTCGAGGGCACGATGCACCTTTCAGATTGCGGACAGGGCACACCCAAGTCTAGGGCAACCTCACACCTGATTCATGCCAACCACGCAGGTTGACCGAGGGTGATCCGCTCAGTGGAAGCTGTCGCCGCAGGCGCAGGAACCGGCCGCGTTCGGGTTGTCGATCGTGAAGCCCTGCTCCGAGATCGTGTCCTTGAAATCGATCGACGCACCGTCGAGATACGGCACGCTCATGTTGTCGACGATGACCTCGACGCCGTCGAATTCGACCGTCTCGTCGCCCTCGAGGAAGCGCTCGTCGAAATACAGCTGGTAGATGAGGCCGGAGCATCCGCCGGGCTGAACTGCCACGCGAAGACGGAGGTCGTCGCGGCCCTCCTGCTCGAGGAGGTTCTTCACCTTGGTCGCCGCGGCGTCGGTGAGGCTCACGCCGTGTGCGCGGGTGGTTTCTGCTGCGGTCAGGGTGGTGTCGCTCATGTCGCTCCTTGTGACGGGCCGCGCTCGCGCGCGGCTGTTGTTCAGATTTTACCCGCAGGTGCGCCCTGCGGGGTCGGCTCAGCGCGTGATCTCGTTCATCCGCGCCAGGACGAGCGCCTCGGTGGCCACGGCGTTGCGGAAGGTCTCGAGATGCAGAGACTCGTTGGGGCTGTGAGCACGGGAATAGGGGTCCTCCACACCCGTCACCAGGATCTGCGCCTCCGGGAACTCCCTCACGAGGTCTGCGATGAAGGGAATGGATCCCCCGACGCCGAGATCGACCGGCGCCTTGCCGTACGCGTCGCGCATGGCGTCGCGAGTGAGCTCCACGGCCCAGCCGCTGGTGTCGACGAGGAACCCATCGCCGAGGTCGAGGTCCGAGAAGGCGAGCTCGGCGCCGAAGGGAGCGTGCGCGCGCAGGTGCGCCTCCAGTGCCCGGTAGGCGTCTTCGCCGCTCTGGCCGGGGGCGACGCGAGCGCTGATGACGACCGTGACCTCGGGGAGGAGCGTGTTGGATGCTTCGGCCACCGAGGTCGCATCGATCCCGATGATGGTCACCGAGGGCTTGTTCCAGATCCGGCTGAGGATCGTGCCGTCGCCGATCGGATCGGTGCCCGGCAGCAGTCCGGCCTCGTCGCGCAGAGTCTCCTCGCTGTACTCCGGTGTCTCGGCGTCGCGCACGGTCATGCCCTCGACCGCGACCGAGCCGTCGTCGTTCCACATGGTCGACAGCAGCTTCACCGTGGCCATCATCGCGTCGGGGGCGGCGCCGCCGAACATGCCGGAGTGCGAAGCGTGGTCGAGCGTGCGCACGCGCAGCGTGAATCGCGCGTTGCCGCGAAGCGAGACGGTGAGCCCGGGAGTCGACGAGTCCCAGTTGCCGGAGTCGGCCACCACGATCGCGTCCGCGCGAAGCGCCTCCTTGTTGTCGGAGAGGAACTGGGCGAAGGAGCGGGAGCCGTACTCCTCCTCCCCCTCGATGAACATCGCGATGCCGAGCTCGAGTTCGTCGCCGAGAGTCTCGGCCACGGCGCGGATCGAGGCGATGTGCGCCATGATGCCCGCCTTGTCGTCGGCGGCGCCGCGTCCGTACAGGCGGCCGTCCCGCACCGTCGGCTCGAACGGCGGCGTCTCCCAGAGCTCATCCGCCCCGGGCGGCTGCACATCGTGGTGCGCATAGAGAAGGATGGTCGGCTTGCCGTTGCGGGCAGCCCGCCTCGCGAGCACCGCGGGCTGTCCCTGCTCATCTGTGCCGGGAATCGCTGCGCGCAGCACGCGCACCTCATCGAACACGCCGGTTCCCCGTGCGAGGCCGGCGACGGCGTCAGCGCTGCGCTCGAGCTGCGTCTGGTCGAAGGCGGGCCAGGCCATGCCGGGGATGCGCACCAGGTCGCCGAGATCGCTGAGTGCGGACGGGATGCCGGCTGCCACCGCTTCCCGGATCGCCTGGTCGTTGTCGCGGGGAAGAGCAGGAGAGGTCATGCGAGTAATCTTAAGGTGATCCACCGCAAGCGAACCGAGGAACGTCGTGCCCACTACCCCTGCCTCCCGCCCGTCGAACGACGACGCCCCCGAGACGAACGTCGGCAAGGGACGCGCGACGCCCACCCGCGCGGAGCAGGAGGCGGCCCGCCGCCGGCCGCTCGTCGCGAACACCAAAGAAGCGCGCGCCGCTGCCAAGGCCGAGATGAACGAGCGTCGCAATCGCGCCCAGGCCGGCCTCGCCGCCGGCGAGGAGAAGTACCTCCCCGCGCGTGACAAGGGGCCTCAGCGCCGCTGGGTGCGCGACTACGTGGACTCCGGCTGGCACCCGGCGGAGTTCGTGATGGGCATCATGGTGCTCGTCATCCTCGTGTCCCTGCTTCCGCCCGCGTGGGCGATCGGCGGCGTGTCCGTCGGAGCCTGGGCGTACCTCGTGATGATGGGCTATCTGGTTCTGGCCATCGGCGGCATGATCCTGCTCGGATGGCGGGTGAAGAGCAAGGCGGCGGCGAAGTTCGGCAAGGAGCGCCTGGAGCGCGGCCTGGGCTGGTACGCCGCCATGCGCTCACTGCAGATGCGGTTCATGCGTCTTCCGAAGCCTCAGGTCAAGCGCGGCGACCGCCCCGCCTGACCTTTCGGACAGAAGGATGCCCCGTGCTCGTTCGAGCACGGGGCATCGTCGTCTCTGCGGCCCCCGTCAGCGGCGGCGAAGCCCCCGGTTGATCTCACGCCCCCAGAACGGACCGCGGTAGAGGAACGCGGTATACCCCTGGACCAGGGTGGCGCCCGCGTCGAGCCGCTCCCGCACGTCGTCCGCCGTCTCCACGCCGCCGACCGCGATCACGCAGAACTCGGGCGGCACCACTGACCGCACCAGACGCAGCACCTCGAGCGATCGTGCCTTGAGCGGGGCGCCGGAGAGCCCTCCGGCACCCGCAGCCTCGACCGTCGCGGCATCGGTGTGCAGCCCGTCGCGAGAGATCGTGGTGTTGTGGGTGATGATGCCGGCAAGCCCCTCCGCGACCGCCATCTGCGCGATCGCGATGATCTCCTCGTCAGCGAGATCGGGAGCGATCTTCACCAGCAGCGGCGTGTTCCCCGACGCGGCTTTGACCGCCCGGAGCAGCGGTGCGAGGGTGTCGACAGCCTGGAGGCCTCGGAGCCCCGGCGTGTTCGGCGACGACACGTTGACCGCAAGGTAGTCGGCGAGCGGTGCGAGCCTGGTGGCCGAAGCCATATAGTCGGCCGTCGCGTTCTCGACCTCGACGACACGGCTCTTGCCGATGTTCACCCCGATGACGGTGTCCGGTGCACCGCGGCGGAGCTTTGCGAGGCGGCGCGCCACAGCATCCGCTCCCTGGTTGTTGAAGCCCATGCGGTTGATGACCGCGCGATCGGCGATCAGCCGGAACAGGCGGGGCTTGGGGTTGCCCTCCTGCGGGATCGCCGTCACGGTGCCGACCTCGACGTGGCCGAAGCCGAGAGCTGCGAGCCCTCGCACGCCGACCGCGTTCTTGTCGAATCCCGCCGCGATTCCGAAGGGGGACCGGAAGGTGTGCCCGAGCGCGTCGACCGCGAGCGACGGGTCAGGCTTCGTCAGCGCACTCGTAGCCCAGGAGAACGGCGGCACGCCGAGGACGCGGATCACCGCCATGCCGGCGTGATGGGCGAATTCAGGATCGAAGCGCGAGAGGACAGCGCGGAAGAGCAGCGGATACATCCCTGCCAGATTACCGGTCGCGCGACCGGGTCATTCGGCCTGAGGCGCCTTCACGTGATCGGCGCGCAGATCGGAGATCGCGCTCTCGAAGTCCTCGAGCGAATCGAACGCCTGATAGACGCTCGCGAACCGCAGATACGCGACCTCGTCGAGATCCCGCAGCGGACCGAGGATCGCGAGACCGATCTCGTTCGCGTCCAGCTGCGAGACGCCGGTCTGACGAACGGCTTCTTCGACCTTCTGCGCGAGAACGGCGAGATCCCCCTCGGTGACCGGTCGACCCTGGCAGGCCTTCCGCACGCCCGAGATCACCTTGTCACGGCTGAACGGCTCCATCACTCCGCTGCGCTTGATCACGTTGAGACTCGCGGTCTCCGTCGTCGTGAAGCGTCCGCCGCACTCGGGGCACTGTCGGCGACGGCGGATCGAGAGCCCGTCGTCGCTGGTGCGGGAATCGATCACGCGCGAGTCGGGGTGGCGGCAGAAGGGGCAGTGCATGGTGACTCAGCGTACCCGGTCAGCCGGCGGAGGGATCTGCGAAGCGTGCTTCGACGGCTTCGCCGTGCGCCGGAAGGATCTCGGCCGCCGCGAGCGAGACGACGCCGGAGCGCACCTGCGCGAGCGCCGCGTGGTCGTAGCTGATCACCTGCTGCGGCCGCAGAAACGTGTAGGCGCCGAGGCCTGGCGCGTACCGCGCCTGTCCGCCGGTGGGCAGGACGTGGTTGCTGCCCGCCATGTAGTCGCCCAGGCTCACGGGGGTCTGGTCGCCGACGAAGACGGCACCGGCGCTGGTGAAGGCGGATGCCGCATCCTCCGCGCCGTCGATGTGCAGTTCGAGGTGTTCGGGAGCGTAGGCGTTGCTGAATGCCGTCGCCATGGCGCGATCGTCGACGAGCACGATCGCGGACTGCTCGCCGGCGAGGGACACGGCGACGCGTTCAGCGTGTCGGGTCTTCGCGGCGCGGCCGGAGATCTCCGAGGCGACCTGAGCTGCGAGTTCGGGCGAGTCGGTGACGAGAACCGCCGAGGCCTGCTCGTCGTGCTCGGCCTGGCTGATGAGGTCGGCCGCGATCAGACGCGGGTCGGCTGAGGAGTCCGCGACGATGAGGATCTCTGTCGCACCAGCCTCGGAGTCGGTGCCGACGACACCTGCGACAGCGCGCTTCGCGGAGGCGACGTAGTTGTTGCCTGGCCCGGAGACCACATCGACGGGGTCGAGGCCGATCTCGTCGACGCCGTATGCGAGGGCGCCGATCGCTCCTGCTCCCCCGATCGCGTAGACCTCGTCGATGCCGAGCAGGCCGGCAGCGGCGAGGATCGTCGGGTGCACGCGTCCACCGAACGCCTCCTGCGGCGGAGACGCCAGTGCCACAACCGCGACTCCGGCGACCTGCGCAGGCACCACGTTCATCACGACGCTGGAGGAGAGCGGGGCCTTGCCGCCGGGGATATAGACGCCCGCGCGCGCGACGGGCTGCCAGCGCTGCGTGATCACGGCACCCGGTCCGATCTCGGTGCGGCGGGGTTCGGGAACCTGGGCGGCCGAGGCGAGCCGCACTCTGCGGATGGCCTCTTCGAGGGCCGCTCTGACACCCGGGTCCACCGAAGCGAGCGCTTCGGCGATGTGCTCGGCCGGCACGCGGATCTCGTGACCGGAGACGCGGTCGAACCGCTCGGCCTGCTCGCGCAGAGCCCGCTCTCCCCTGTCGCGGACGTCGTCGACGATGCGCGCGGCCGTCTCCAGCGCCTCCGCGCGGGCCTGGGCGGCGCGGGGAACGGCGGCGAGCATGTCTGCGGGCGAGAGCTCTCGCCCGCGCAGATCGATGGTGCGCAAACGCGTCAGCCCTTCGTGATGTCAGAGATGTCGTGCAGGTACCCGATGCGGCCGTCGTCATGGCGGATGACATAGGCGCCGCCGCGGTCCTCGATCACGAGAGCCCAGGCGCTCGGACCGATCCGGAAGATGACCTCGCCGCGCTCATCGTGGACGTCGCGCTCGGTGGGTGCCAGGATCCAGAAGGGCTGCTGCGGCTGCGGCTCTGCGACCGGGTATCGGGGGTTCGTCGCCTCGACGTCGATCTCCGTGACCGCTGGTTCCGCGGCGGCGGGCTCGGCCGCCGACTCGATGATGGGCGACGCGGTCGTCGGAAGAGCGGTCGTCGACGCAGAGATCGGCTCGACGGCATCCGTCTCCGGTGTGACCAGCGCGACGATGCTGTCTGTGTCGTATGCGATCTCCTCGCCCGATGAGCGACGCGAGTAGGCGGGCTTGTAGTCCTCATCGGTCGCCACCTGGTCGGCGCCGATGCCGCCGCCTGAGGCGTGAGCCGACAGCGGGATCTGCGAGGCGACGTCGACGCGCGCGATCTCGTCGGTCGTGTTCGCGCCCGAGAGCTCGACGTCGAGCGCACCGTCGGCAGGTGCAGGGGCGGATGCCGGGGCAGCCTGCTCGGGCCGCGGGCGGGCGACCACCGGACGCACGGGATTCGCGGCACGGTGGGCGAGGGTCACCAGCCGACCCTGGAAGTCCTCCTTGAGGCCGGGGACGATCGGTGCGAACACCGTGAGCACGACCAGTGCGAGGGCGGTGACGACGAGCGCGACACCGTTCCAGCTGAGGGCCCAGAACCCGGTGCCGATCACACCGGAGATGGCGAGCCAGAGCCGTCCGATCAGATCGATGGCCGCGACGGAGAACGCGACGGAGGCGAACTGGTCGATACCGAGGGACCCGACTCGCCGGATGCCGTCGGGCGAGAACCTCCGGAGCACGAGCAGGAAGACCGCCGCCGTGGGAAGGCCCACCGGGAGCAGCCATTCGATGCCCGTCGACCACAGTGTGGCGTTCACCACGATCGGGAAGAACGAGAGCAGGAAGTGCACGAGCCAGACGCCGACGATCAGCAGCTCGCGCAGGGTGAAGCCCAGGATGCCGTACTCCGGTGTGACGTCGTCGTCGTACAGCACGCCGTCCTCGATGAAGGCTTCGTCTTCGGTCGGGGAGGGATCGACCGTCTCGTCGGTGTTCTCGTCGTTGCGGAGGGGGAAGTCCGTGCTCATGAGAGAGGTCCTTTCGTCCGGGTGCGGCGCCTGCGGGATAGGGCGCACCCAACGCGACCCGATACTACCGGGTGCGCCGGAGAGCATGCTCAGCAAATGGTGGCGGTGACGTTTCGTGACCGGTTCCCGCAGCGGTCAGCGGCCGCAGGGAACCGGGTTCAGCCCAAGCAGGACGGCCCGAGGAGCGACTTGAGATCGCCGAAGAGATCGGCGGAGACCTTCACCGGCATGGGCACGTCGAACACCTTGGCGGTGCCGCCTCGGTGCACCCGCAGCACGACCTCTGTGTCTCCGTTGTGGCGGCGCAGCACCTCGGCGAGCTCGTGCATGACGCGCTCCGTGGCCCGCTGCTCCGCGAGCACCAGGGCGAGCGGCCCCGATGCGTCGAAGGAGCCGATATCGGGGGCGAAAGCCGACTGCGCGTGAAGATTGAGCCCGTCATCTCGCCGGGAGACGCGTCCTCGAACGGCGAGGATCGAATCCTGCTGGAGCACGTGCTGGAACTCGGTGTAGGTCTTGCCCATGAACATGACCGTCACCTCGCCGTTGAAGTCCTCGACCGTGATCATGCCGTACGGATTGCCGCTCGCCTTCGCGACACGGTGCTGCACGCTCGTCACGAGCCCGGCGACGGTGACCTGGTCGCCGTCCTGCAGGTCCTCCGAGTTGTTCAGGTCGTGGATCGAGATCGACGCGTGCTTCGCGAGCGGCACCTCCAGGCCCGCGAGCGGGTGGTCGGACACGTACAGTCCGAGCATCTCGCGCTCGAACGCCAGCTTGTCCTTCTTGATCCATTCCGGGCGATCCGGCACCTTCGCGGGCGGCGCCTCCTCCATCTCGTCGTAAAGGCTGTCGAAGTCGAAGCCGATCGCGCCCTGAGCCTCGTTGCGCTTGCGGTCGACCGCCGCCTCGACGGCATCCTCATGGATCTCCATGAGTGCACGCCGGGTGTCTCCCATCGAGTCGAACGCGCCCGCCTTGATGAGGGACTCGACGGTGCGCTTGTTCGCGACGTGCAGCGGCACCTTGTCGAGGAAGTGATGGAACGACGTGAATCGCTCGTCCTTGCGCGCCTGAACGATGCCGTCGACGACGTTGCTGCCGACATTGCGCACGGCGCCGAGACCAAAGCGGATGTCATCGCCGACGGCGGCGAAGAATCTGATCGACTCGGAGACGTCCGGCGGGAGCACCTTGATGCCCATGCGACGGCACTCGTTGAGGTACAGCGCCATCTTGTCCTTGGAGTCGCCGACACTCGTCAGAAGCGCGGCCATGTACTCGGCGGGATAGTGCGCCTTGAGGTAGGCGGTCCAATAGGAGACGAGGCCATAAGCGGCGGAGTGCGCTTTGTTGAAGGCGTAGTCCGAGAAGGGCAGCAGGATGTCCCAGAGCGCCTTGATCGCTCCCTCGCCGAAGCCGCGCTCGGTCATGCCGCCTGCGAAGCCCTCGTACTGCTTGTCCAGCTCGGACTTCTTCTTCTTGCCCATCGCGCGACGGAGGATGTCTGCCTGTCCGAGCGAGAACCCGGCCACCTTCTGCGCGATCGCCATGACCTGCTCCTGATAGATGATCAGGCCGTAAGTCGTGTCGAGGATGTCCCTGAGAGGCTCTTCGAGCTCGGGATGGATCGGAGTGATCGGCTGCAGGCCGTTCTTGCGCAGCGCGTAGTTCGTGTGCGAGTTCGCGCCCATGGGACCAGGGCGGTACAGCGCGATCACAGCCGAGATGTCTTCGAAGTTGTCGGGCTTCATGAGGCGAAGCAGCGACCTCATGGGCCCGCCGTCGAGCTGGAACACGCCCAGGGTGTCGCCTCGCGTGAGCAGCTCGTATGCCGCCTTGTCATCCAGCGTGAGGTGCTCGAGGTCAAGCTCCTCGCCGCGGTTCGTGCGGATGTTGTCCAGCGCGTCGGAGATGATCGTGAGGTTTCGCAGCCCCAGGAAGTCCATCTTGATCAAGCCGAGGGTCTCGCACGACGGGTAGTCGAACTGCGTGACGATCTGGCCGTCCTGCTCGCGGCGCATGATGGGGATGATGTCGAGAAGCGGCTCCGACGACATGATCACCCCGGCCGCGTGCACGCCCCACTGACGCTTGAGCCCCTCGAGACCCAGAGCGCGATCGAAGACAGTCTTCGCCTCAGGGTCGGTCTCGATGAGCGCGCGGAACTCGCTCGCCTCCTTGTAGCGCGGGTGCGCGGAGTCGAACATGCCGTCCAGAGGCATGTCCTTGCCCATCACGGGCGGCGGCATCGCCTTGGTCAGCCGCTCCCCCATGCTGAACGGGAAGCCGAGCACGCGACCGGCGTCCTTGAGCGCCTGCTTCGACTTGATCGTGCCGTATGTCACGATCTGCGCGACGCGCTCGGAGCCGTACTTCTCGGTGACGTAGTCGATCACCTCGCCACGGCGGCGGTCGTCGAAGTCGACGTCGAAGTCGGGCATCGAGACGCGGTCCGGGTTGAGGAAGCGCTCGAAGATGAGGCCGTGCTCGAGCGGGTCGAGGTCGGTGATCTTCATCGCGTAGGCGACCATGGATCCCGCACCGGAGCCACGGCCCGGCCCGACACGGATGCCGTTGTCCTTCGCCCAGTTGATGAAGTCGGCGACCACGAGGAAGTAGCCGGGGAACCCCATCTGCAGGATGATGTCGGTCTCGTACTCGGCCTGCTTGCGGACCTTGTCGGGGATGCCGTTCGGGTACCGGTAGTGCAGACCGTTCTCGACCTCTTTGATGAGCCAGCTGTCTTCGGTCTCGCCGTCGGGGACGGGGAAGCGCGGCATGAAGTTCGCCGAGGTGTTGAACTCGACCTCGCACCGCTCTGCGATCAGGAGCGTGTTGTCGCACGCCTCGGGGTGATCGCGGAACAGCTGCCGCATCTCGGCCGCCGTCTTGATGTAGTAGCCGTCGCCGTCGAACTTGAACCGGTTCGGGTCGTCGAGGGTCGAGCCGGACTGCACGCAGAGAAGCGCGGCATGGGCGTCGGCTTCGTGCTGATGCGTGTAGTGGGAGTCGTTGGTGGCGACCAGCGGGATGCCGAGGTCCTTCGCGAGCCTCAGCAGGTCGGTCATCACGCGTCGCTCGATCGACAACCCGTGATCCATGATCTCGGCGAAGTAGTTCTCCTTGCCGAAGATGTCCTGGAACTCGGCGGCCGCAGCCCGAGCCGCGTCGTACTGGCCGAGCCGGAGACGCGTCTGCACCTCGCCTGACGGGCAGCCCGTGGTGGCGATGAGGCCTTTGCCGTAGGTCTGCAGCAGCTCGCGGTCCATGCGGGGCTTGAAGTAGTAGCCCTCCATGCTCGACTTCGAGCTCAGCCGGAACAGATTGTGCATGCCCTGGGTGCTCTGGCTCCACATGGTCATGTGGGTGTAGGCACCGGAACCGGAGACGTCGTCGCTCTTCTGATCGGGCGACCCCCACTGCACTCGCGACTTGTCGCTGCGGTGCGTGCCGGGGGTCACATACGCCTCGAGCCCGATGATCGGCTTGACACCCGCGCCCTGCGCCGCACGGTAGAACTCGAACGCCGCGAAGGTGTTCCCGTGGTCGGTCACAGCGATCGCCGGCATCCCGTATTCCGCGGCCGCCTGCGTCATCGCCCCGATCTTCGCCGCACCGTCCAGCATGGAGTATTCGCTGTGGACATGCAGGTGCACGAAGGAATCTGAAGCCATGCTTCGAGTCTACGGCGGAGCCCCGACACCGAAGGTCGGTGCCGGGGCTCGGAGAGCGGATGCCGGGCGTCAGGGCAACGGAACCGACGAAGGTATCCCGTCGACGATCGTCACGAAGATCCGGCTCGACCAGCGGGTGTCGTCAAGGTTCCCGCGGCCGACGATCAGCCCCTGCGCGGTGTCGACGTCGACGGTCTGCATCCAGTCGCTCTCCCCGCCCTCGGGGAACGCGATCGTCGTGATGTCGCCGTCGACACGTTCGACGCGCGCCCCGTCGACGAGGGCGAGCGCACGGAACATCGAGGCACGGAGGTCCGCCGGGGCGAGGTTGAACTCGACGGGCTCGCCGAGCCGCGGCGGAGCGCAGTCCGACATGTACTCGTAGTCGTAGTCCTCCAGCCAGCGGGCGAGTTCTGCAGGATCCCGAGGCATCTCGTCGTAGTAGCAGTCGAGCGCATTGCGATGGAACTTCTGCTCAGGATCGATCGCGTCGGGCTGCTCGAAGAGCCCTCCCGGGTACACGTCCACTCGAACGTTGAACTCCAGCTGCGACAGGCCTGCTTCGGCTTCCGTCGCATCGGGGCCGCTGATGCTCAGCAGCTCGGTCGATTCCCCGTAATCCTCCACCCAATCGCCGGAACGGTCTGCAGGGACGTATAGCGAGCGAGACTGGCGGACGACCGCCGTGGTCGGCTGGTCCTGGCTGTCCCAGTATCCCCCCTCGGGGCTGCTCCGATCCGTCCGCCAGCCGAGGGTCTGCGTCGACACCTCCTGGATGCGGATGTACTGCCCGGGCGCCGGATCGAGCGCTGCGGCTGTGAGCGTCGCGTCGGCTGCCGCGTTCAGCACCTCGGCGGCCGACGCCTGTGGCGGCGCTGCGGGAGCGACGACGGAGCCGATCACGAACGCCACCGCAGCAGCGCCTGCGGCGAGCCCGCCGACGCCCGCCCAGGTGCGAACGGGCCGGCGGATCGTCTTCGACCGTTCGTTCCGAACCGTCTCACGCGCGAGGGCCTGTCGCGCCGTCTGCACGCTCGCCTCGTCCAGTCGCGTCTGGTCCGACCCGATCTCACGCACCTGCTCGATAAGATCCATCGTTCTCCTCCTTCACCATCCAGGTCAGCCGGACTGCAGAACGCGAGCCTGGCGGTGCGAGCTTGCGACGGATGCGGTTCAACCGCGACCGGACCGTGCCGACCGGCACGTTCAGGGCGTCGGCGATCTGCTCGTATGTCAGATCCGCCCATGCGTGCAGCAGAAGCGTGTCCCGCTCCTTCTGCGACAGCGCGGCGATGCGAGGCGCGAGTGCACGCAGCGCGGCATCCGCATCGAGACGGGAGTCGGACGCCGAGTGCGGCGACTCGGGATCGACGACCGCCGCAGACGAGGACTCGAACGCGCGCCACTGCCTTGCCTCGGCCGCTCGGTGACTCTTCACCACGCGAGTGGCGATGCCCAGCAGCCACGGGATCGACGATTCCTGACGATGATCGAACGTCGCGCGCTTGCGGAACGCGACGAGGAACGTCTCGCTCAGGACGTCATCGACGGCATCCGCCCCGATCCGCCGCCGGACGTACCCGCCGACGGGACGGACGTGCCGCTCGAAGATCTCGGAGAATGCTCCGGGGTCATCGAGCGATCGTCTGATGATCTCGCTGTCTGTGCTCACACTGTGTATTGCCTGAGCCGCGACATCCGGTTCGAAAGTCGATTCGCGCGACTCACCGCAGGTCGAGCCGCATGAGAACCCGGGGGAAGCCGTCGAGCACGGACCCGGTGTCCGCGGCCTTCGTGAAGCCGGCCGACTCGAACAGGGCGCGCGTGCCGACGTACGCCATCGTGAGGTTCACCTTCTCCCCTGCGTTGTCGAGCGGATACCCCTCGATCGCAGGCGCCCCGCGCTCACGCGCGTACTCGACCGCGTCGGCGATGAGTGCGTGCAGGACCCCCTGCCCGCGATGCCCCGGACGCACCCGGAAGCACCAGAGCGACCACACGTCGAGATCGTCGACGTGCGGGATGAGCCGGTTGCGGGCGAAGCTCGTCTCGCGGCGCGGATGCAGCGCTGCCCAGCCGACCGGCTCATCGTCGAGATAGGCGATCACGCCGGGCGGCGGGTCCTGGTGGCACAGCTCGCGCACCTTGGCCGAGCGTGCGGGTTCTCGAAGCTTCTTCGCCTCCGTGCTGCCCAGCCGGTAATTGAGGCAGAAGCACACGTTCGACGTCGGATTCTTCGGGCCCACGACGGCTGCCACGTCGTCGAAGACGGTGGCGGGGCGCACCTCGATGCTCATGCACCCAGTGTGGCCCATACCACCGACACGATTTTCTATTTCGCCTCGACGATCTGCTGGTCCGTGTTCGAGTAGCTGATCAGGTCGGCGATGCTGCCGACGAGCCCCATGCTCACGTTCAGCAGTCCCGGCTCGACGTCAGTGAGCGGCGGCGGCGTGTCGGTCCCGATCGTGAGCGGCGCTCCGCCCATCGACGACGCCGTGATCGACCCGATGTAGACCGTCACGTTGCCCTGCAGCGACATCGTGTCGGCGGTCGTGACGAGGCCAGGGCCGCCGGGAGGGCGGACGGTGAGGGAGAATCCCTTGATCGTGATCGAGTCGGCGCTGATCTTGAGCGCCCGGATGCTTCCGCCATCTGCGGTGGGCACGCTCACGATCGAGATCCCCTTGAGTCCGGTGAACGACAGCGACTCGGATCCCATCGACGCGGGCGTTCCCGTGAAGACGGGCGCCCCCGCGTCGACCGGAGCGTCCACAGGCTCGGCGGGCGCCGGGGTGGTCTGAGGATCCACGGGCGCGACCGGAGGAACCGCGGGGTCGATCGGCAGCACCGGCGTCGTCGGAGTGCTCGGCGTCGTCGGCGCCGGTGTGGGAGTCGGCTGCGGGCAGTAGATCAGCGGGATGCAGACACCCGCGTCGCGGGCCTCGGGTGCAGACGCGGCGCCGAGTGTGAGCGGCGTGGCGATCACCATCGCGACGATGACGGACGAGATGCCGATGCGTCTCCGGATCACGTCGGCGTCACCTCCTCAGCGCGGTCTCCGTCGTCGGAGGGGGCGATGGCCTTCGGTCCCATCCAGGCGACGACGAGTATGCCACCCACGGTCGACAGCAGCATCCCGATCAGAAAGCCGCCGAGATTGACGCCGATCAGTGAATAGATCGACACGGCGAGAGTGATCACGCCGTAGAAGATGTGGTGAGCGGGCATCGCCATCGAGAGGATGCCGAGGAGCACCAGCACCACAGGGATGAGCGTCGCCTGCATCCCCTCGATGCCCATCTGCACGTGCAGGTGGCCGATGTCGAGCTGCCCCGAGAAGAACATCTCCACGCCGCCGATCGCCGTCAGCAGTCCGCCGACGAACGGCCGCTGGCGCCGCCACACCCGGAAACCTCCGGATCGGGGCGCGTCGGATTCCACGCTCTCCTCCGTCACGGCATCCGCTCCGTTCAGAAGCATCCCTGCGAGCCGTCCGTGAGCTCGAGAGTCATCCCGGTCAGCGTGAACACGGATGCCTGCGTGCTCCACGCGGTCTGCTGGAGGTTCGAGATCGAGATCGTGTCGGAGTCCTGCGCGAAGTCGCCGGCGCTGCCCTTCGCCTCGGTGTTGACCGTCGACGCGTCGACGCCGATGCGGATCTGCCCGAATGACGCATCGCCCTTCAGGCCGGTCATGCCGATCTGAAGGTCGCTCGCGGTGGCCGGCTTGCCGTCGCCGCCCGCCTTGATCAGCACGCCGACCGTGCCGAGAGGAGTCTCGGTGATCACGGACTGGCAGAGGTCATCGAGAGTGGCGCTCTTGATGTTCGCGATCGCGACGGTGTGCTCGACGCCCTCGGAATCGGTCGCGACTCCCGCGTACTGCGAGAATCCCGTGCCCTCGAGCTGGCTGGCCCCGATCTGGAACTGGCTGCCGGAGACCGCGAACGACACGGGCACCGCACCCTGCGCGACGCCTCCGAGCAGCAGGGCCGCCACGACTCCCACCGGCACAGCCGCGAGCGTGACACGCCCCGCGTGCGATGCGGTGGCCTTGGAAAGGGTCTTCGACACCTTCGAGAACTTCATTGATCCTCCTCCTGCGCGCGCACGACTCCGTGCGGCGATCCCCCTCGATCCTAAACCTAATTGACTCAGAGTCAACACTCGACCTGGCTAGGCTTCTGGCATGACGTCCGAGCCGCGTTCCCGCCTCAGCCCCGAGCAGCGGCGAGCCCAGCTCATCGCGATCGGTGTCGCGTTCCTCGCCGAGCACCCGCTCGACGAGCTCACCATCGATGAGCTGGCGACCCGCGCCGGCGTGTCCAGAGCGCTGATCTTCCACTACTTCGACAGTCGTCAGGGCGTCGAACGGGCGATCGTCACCACGGCTCGCGACAGCCTGCTGCTCGCATCCGAACCGCGCGCGGAACTGCCGCCGCGCGAGCGCGTGCACGACACACTGCTGCGCATCGCCGGCTTCGTCCGCGAGCACGGCGGTACGTTCTCATCCCTGATCCGCGGTGTCGCCAGCGGCGACCCCGCGGTGCGCGCGATCGTCGACGAATCGCGCGAGCTCAACGCCCAGCGGCTTCTCGAGGCGTTCACCGAGCTCGGAAACGCCGATACCCCGGCTCTGCGCGTCGCGCTGCGCGCCTGGGTCGCGTTCACGGAAGACACGCTGCTCGAGCTGATCGTCGACCGCCGCGTCGATGACGAGGCCGTCGTGGAGTTTCTCGAGCAGACTCTGGACGGCGTGGTGGCAGCCGCCGCCCGCGCGCGCTTCTAGTAGTCGCCCGCCCTGAGCACGTCGAGTGCGTGCACGAAGTCGGCGGGATAGGGCGAGGCGAACTGCACCCAGTCCCCCGTGCTCGGGTGCGTGAACGCGAGCTGATGCGCATGCAGCCACTGGCGCGTCAGCCCGAGCTTGACCGACAGGCTCGGGTCGGCGCCGTACAGGGGATCGCCCACGCACGGATGCCGCAGCGCGGCCATGTGCACGCGGATCTGGTGCGTGCGTCCGGTCTCGAGATGGATCTCCAGAAGAGACGCACCGCGGAAGGCTTCGAGCGTCTCGTAGTGGGTGACCGACGGCTTGCCGTCTGGCGTGACGGCGAACTTCCAGGAGTGGTTCGGATGCCGGCCGATCGGGGCGTCGATCGTCCCCACCAGCGGATCAGGATGGCCCTGGACGACGGCGTGGTAGATCTTCTCGACCGTGCGCTCCTTGAAGGCGCGCTTGAGCGCGGTGTAGGCCGTCTCGGTCTTGGCGACGACCATCAGGCCGCTCGTGCCGACGTCGAGCCGATGCACGACGCCCTGGCGCTCAGGGGCGCCGCTCGTCGCGACCCGGAAGCCCGCGGCAGCCAGCGCGCCGACCACGGTCGGGCCCTCCCAGCCGAGCGACGGGTGCGCCGCGACTCCCGTGGGCTTGTCGACCACGACGATGTCGTCGTCGTCATACACGATCCCGAGGTCAGGGACCGCGATGGGAACGATCCGCGGCTCCTGCTTGGGCTGCCACTCGACGTCGAGCCACGCTCCGGCGCGCAGCTTGTCGGACTTGTCGAGGGTCACGCCGTCAAGCAGGACACCCCCGGCGGACGCGACGTCCGCGGCGAAGGTGCGGGAGAACCCCAGCAGCTTGGACAGCGCCGCGTCCACGCGCACGCCATCGAGACCGTCGGGGACGGGCAGGGATCGGGACTCCACCCTCAGCGTCCTTCGGCAGAGGCGTCTGCGTCGATCTGGGGCTCGGGCTCCGGACGCGTCTCGTCTGCGTCGAGGTCATGGACTTCGGACGCGGCCGCGACAGCCTCGGCCTCCTCCTCGGTCTCGACGACGACGTGATCGCGTTCGCGTGTGCCGTCGAACCGCAGGCCGAACACCACGAGCAGCGCGACCGAGATCATGCCCGTGACGATGAAGATGTCGGCGACGTTGAAGATCGCCGGCAGCATCCACGGCATCGAGATCATGTCGACGACATGGCCGACGCCGAACCCGGGCTCGCGGAAGAGGCGATCGGTCAGATTGCCCAGCACACCGCCGAGCAGGCACCCGAGCACGACGGCCCAGAGGCGCGAGCGAAGACCGAGGGCCTTCCAGATGATCACGACCGCAACGACGGACAGGGCGATCGTGAAGATCCAGGTCACCTCGGAGCCCAGCGAGAACGCCGCTCCGGAGTTGCGGATGAAGTATAGCTGCAGGAACTCGCCGAGCACCGGCACAGGCTCCTGGACCGGCAGGTTCGCGACGGTCAAGTACTTCACAAACTGATCGGCGGCCAGCACGAGCGCTGCGAGGATCGCAACGATCGCACCGGCCGCCGACCGACGAAGAGGACGGCGTCCTGACAAGAGGGCGCCTTACAGACCGATCGCGGAGACCGGCGTCGAGTCCGTCGACGCAGACTTCTCATCGAGGTCGCGGAGCTGACCCTCGATGTAGCTGCGCAGCTGGGTGCGGTAGTCGCGCTCGAAGTTGCGGAGCTCCGTGATGCGGGCCTCGAGCGTGTTGCGCTCGCGCTCGTGACGCGCGGTCTCTTCGCGCTGCTTGGCCTCGGCCTCGGTGCGGATGCGGTTGACCTCGTTCTCGGCGTCGGCGATGAGCTGGTTGCGCTTCGCCTCACCCTCGGCGACGTGCTCGTCGTGCAGGCGCTGCGCGAGCTCGATGATGCCCGCGGTGGCCGTGGCGGAGCCGGAAGGAGCGGCCTCCGCGGCGGGAGCCGCCTGGACGACGGGGGCGGGAGCCGGTGCCTCTGCGACGGCCGGTGCGGCCGCAGCCTCGCCCGACTCGTATGCTGCGAGCTTCGCCTTGAGCTCGGCGTTCTCCTCGAGGGCCTTGCGCCACTCGATCACGATCTCGTCGAGGAAGTCGTCGACCTCGTCCGGGTCGAACCCGTCCTTGAAGCGGACGTGCTGGAACTGCTTGGTGACGACGTCATCCGGGGTAAGTGCCATGGTGGCTCCTTCGATGAGTTCGGTGCCAGTTCGATGAACGGCGTTTCGTTATGTGGCGCGAACCCGGGGCGCGCACCTGCGAGCCAAGCATAGTCCCCGCGTCTGTCAGCCGCGATGCCGCGACACTCAGGCACGGGGAACTGCCCGGCGATATGTCAGATGAAGATCCGCACGATGTTCATGAGTATGAGCACGACGAGGACGACCAGCGAGAAGCCGAAGTCCAGCGAGATCGCGCCGATTCGCAACGGCGGGATGATGCGCCGGAAGAACCGGATGGGCGGGTCGGTCACGGTGTACACGACCTCGGCGGCGACCAGGCCCGCGCCCTTCGGACGCCACCCGCGATTGAACATCGGGATGTAGTCGAGGATCAGACGTGCGAACAGGACGAGAAGATACAGCAGCAGCGCCAGATGGACGATGCTCGCGATAGGCGAGACGAACCCCACGGGTTACTGCTGGTCGAAGCCCGCAGACTCGGCGTCTGCGTGGGCGATTCCCCCGTGACCCGAGACCGCGATGTTCTCCGGCGAGAGCAGGAACACCTTCGAGGTGACGCGCTCGATCCGGCCGTACAGGCCGAGGGAGAGACCGCTGGCGAAGTCGATCAGACGGCGGGCGTCCGCATCGCTCATCTGCGAGAGGTTGATGATGACCGGCACGCCCTCGCGGAAGCTCTCAGCGATCAGCTGAGCATCGCGGTACTGCTTGGGATGCACGGTGAGGATCTCGTTCACTGCCCCTCCTGCGGGCTGACGCACGGCGACGGGACGGCGAAGCGGCGTGACGGGAGCCGGTGCCGGCTCTTCACGCTCGCGCTCGCGGTGCGAGCGGGCCGGCGCCTGCGTCTCTTCTTCGTAGACCTCTTCCTCGTCGGCGAGGCCGAGATACACCATGGTCTTCTTCAGCGGGTTACCCATTGTGTCCTCCGGTTCGAACGATTCGGGCGGGTCTTGTCACAGGTTAACCCCGGTCCGGCCGGGGTCCCGTGATTGCGGAACCGATCCGCAGGTGTGTCGCACCCGCAGAGATGGCCTCGGCGAAATCGCCGGTCATACCCGCGGATATCCAGTCGGCTGCCGGCTCGAGCGAGCGGATGCCGTCGGCCACGGTTCGCAGACGCGCGAACGCCGACGCGGGTTCCTCGTCGAGAGGCGCGACCGCCATGACCCCGCGCAGCCGCAGCGACGGAAGCGAGAGCACGTGCTCCGCAAGGGCGTCCGCGCGTTCGGGGGCCACCCCGCCCCGACCAGGGTCGTCGGTGAGGTTGATCTGCACCAGGACGTCGAGGATGCTGTCATCCTCCGCGGCACGGTGCAGCGCATCGGCCAGACGATCGCGGTCGACCGAATGCACCGCATCGGCGCTGCGCCGGATGGCCACGGCCTTGTTGGTCTGCGCCTGTCCGATGAAGTGCCAGCGCAGGTCGTCGAGATCGGCGAGTGCCGCCGTCTTCGCGCTGAGTTCCTGCTGGCGGTTCTCCCCCGCCTCGCGCACGCCCAGCGAATGCAGGTCGCGCACGAGAGATGCGGGATGGAACTTCGTCACGACGATTCGGGTGATCTCACCCGGATCGCGCCCGGCGAGGCGCGCGGCGTCGGCGATCTTCTGATCGACCGCCGACAGCCGCGACTGCAGGCCCATGGGTTCCTGTGCTTCGACAGGCTCAGCAACCCACCCCTCAGTCACTTCAGGAATTCGGGGATGTCGATGTCGTCATCGACGATCGCCGGCTCGATGCTGGTGGTCGTGTATCGCGGCGTGGTGTCGACCTCGACGGCGTCCTTCTTCTCCGGCTCGGTCTCGGAGAGGGAGACCTCGGGAAGAACGGCGGGCTCGGGCCGGGAGACGACCATCGGGTCGAGGCGCAGAGACGGTTCGCCGCCGTCGAAGCCCGCGGCGATCACCGTCACCCGCACCTCGTCGCCGAGGGTGTCGTCGATGACCGTACCGAAGATGATGTTCGCCTCGGGGTGTGCCGCTTCCTTGACGAGATCGGCAGCGTCGTGGATCTCGAAGATGCCGAGGTTCGAACCACCCTGGATCGAGAGCAGCACGCCGTGCGCTCCCTCGATCGAGGCCTCGAGCAGTGGCGATTCGACGGCCAGCTCGGCCGCCTTGATCGCCCTGTCGGCGCCGCGCGCGGAGCCGATGCCCATGAGCGCCGACCCCGCACCCTGCATGACCGACTTGACGTCGGCGAAGTCGAGGTTGATCAGACCCGGGGTCGTGATCAGGTCGGTGATGCCCTGCACACCGGCGAGGAGCACCTGGTCTGCCGTGGCGAAGGCCTCGATCATCGAGATGCCGCGATCGCTGATCTCCAGCAGACGGTCGTTGGGGACGACGATGAGAGTGTCGACCTCTTCCTTCAGCTTCGCGACGCCCGCCTCGGCCTGGCTCTGCCGGCGGCGACCCTCGAAGGAGAAGGGCTTCGTGACGACGCCGATGGTGAGCGCGCCGATCGACTTCGCGATGCGCGCGACGACGGGAGCGCCACCGGTTCCGGTGCCGCCGCCCTCGCCGGCAGTGACGAAGACCATGTCTGCGCCGGTCAGCGCCTGCTCGATCTCCTCCGCGTGGTCCTCGGCGGCACGACGGCCGACCTCCGGGTCCGCACCGGCGCCGAGGCCGCGAGTGAGTTCTCGTCCAACGTCGAGCTTGACGTCGGCGTCACTCATCAGCAGCGCCTGCGCGTCCGTGTTGACGGCGATGAACTCGACTCCGCGGAGGCCGAGGTCGATCATGCGGTTGACGGCGTTGACGCCGCCACCGCCGACGCCGACGACCTTGATCACGGCGAGGTAGTTCTGGTTCTGGCTCATGGCCGGCCTCCGAATAGTCGAGCCTTCTACGTTTTCTGGCCGATATCGGAATGTGAACCTTAAACCTCAACTAGAGGTGTAAAGTATTTCCCAGTATCGGTTTCTCTTGTTCGAAGGTAAGCGCCACGGTTGCGCGCGCCCGCAGCCACGCGGGCGTGTCGCGCGTTTGCCGGTGAAACCGGTCAGCCGATGACGGCGACGTCAGGCGAGGTGACGTCGATCGACGCTGCATCGGGGTGAGCCGCGATCGCATCCGCGAGGACGATTCCCTTGAGCGCAGACTCGTCGGCGCTCCCCCATATCACCGTGAGGCCGCTGCTGAGCGTGAGCGTCACGTCGTCTGCCGTGCTCGCGCGCACGCCGGTCAGTGCCGCGCGGACGTCGGCCGGGAGGGAGCGGACCACCAGGCCCGCGCTCTCGAACGCCCTCGAATCGGTACCGCCGGTGATCTCCAGCAGCGGCTGCCCCGCGGGCTGGTCGGTCGTGGTCGAGAGCACGACGCCCGCTGCGTCCACGAGGGTGTAGCCGGCATCCGAGCGAATGACTCCGACCGGGGTGCGCTCGACGATCCGGACCGTGAGATCGTGCGGCGGCCTCGCCTCGAGCGCGTATGTCTCGATCAGCGGAAAGGCGAGCAGAGCGGCCTTGACCTTGCTCGTGTCGACGAGGGCCAGCGGCGTGCCGAGCTGGGCGTCGAGCGCCGACTCCACCGCGGCCGGGTCGAGCGTCGTCGCGCCGACGACGGTGATCTTCTGCACGGCGAACAGAGGGCTGTACGCGGCGGCGAGGCTGCCGCCGATCAAGAGGACGACGGCGCCGATCGCGCTCAGCCAGATGATGCGCCGACGGCGGGACCGCTGCGTGAAACGGCGGATCTCCGAACGCAGCGCGCGACGTCTGGCGCGCGCTGCACGCCAGACGTCGCGCGCACTCGTCGGCTGCTCGACCTCCGCCGTCTCTGCTGCCGGTTCGACAGCGTCATCCGGCTCCGCGATCTCGCGGATGCGGGAGACCGGCCGAGCCGGCGCCGCCTTCTCGCGTGCGCTCTCCCGTTCTGCCGGGAGCGGAGCGGGCCGGCGCACGGATCAGCCCTCGGCGGATCCGCGCAGCGACTCCAGCACCTGCGGGATGATCTGGTACACGTTGCCGCAGCCGAGAGTGATGACGAAGTCACCCTCGCGAGCGACGCCTGCGGTGTAGTCGGCGGCCTGCTGCCAGTCGGCGACATAGTGCACGTTGGTCTGGTCCTCGAACGCGCCGCTCACCAGCTCGCCGGTGACACCGGGCACCGGATCCTCCCGGGCTCCGTACACGTCGAGCATCACGGTGTGATCCGCATAGGTCTCGAGAACCTCGGCGAACTCCCGGAACATGTGCTGCGTGCGCGAGTAGGTGTGCGGCTGCTGGATGGCGATGATCCGCCCCGTGCCCGCGATCGAGCGCATGGCCTCGAGCGCTGCGCGCACCTCGGTCGGATGGTGCGAGTAGTCGTCGTATACCGTGACGCCGCGCTCCTGCCCATGCTTCTCCAGGCGACGGACCGTACCGGCGAATCCTTCGACCGCACGTGCCGACTCCTCCAGGCCGAAGCCCAGGGCTCGCAGGACCGTGATGGCACCGGCCGCGTTGATCGCGTTGTGCAGCCCCGGAACCGCGAGCTGCAGGCGGACGCTCTCGCCCGCGTGGGTGATCGTCGCGGACACGCCCGCCTCCGCCCTGACCTCGCTGATACGCACGTTCGCCGTGTCCGCGAGCCCGAACGTGATCACGTTCGGGTGGGTGATCCCCGCGGTCACGCGCAGTGCACCAGCGTCGTCGCTCGAGATGACGACGGCCTCGGTCGCAGCATTCGCGAATCGCACGAAGGCGTCATGGAACGCCTCGTCCGAACCGTAGTGATCGAGGTGATCGGGGTCGACGTTCGTGATGAGGGCGACCGCGGTGTCGTACAGCAGGAAGGTGCCGTCGGATTCGTCGGCCTCGATCACGAAGAGCTCGCCGGAGCCGGTCGCGCTCGACGTGCCGAGCTGCTCGATCACGCCGCCGTTGACGAAGCTCGGGTCCGCGCCGAGCGCCTGGAGCGCGGTCACGATCATCCCGGTGGACGTCGTCTTGCCGTGAGCACCGGCGACGGAGACGAGGCGGCGGGACCCGATGAGCCAGTGCAGCGCCTGGGAGCGGTGGATGACATGCAGACCGCGTTCCTTGGCGAGCACGAACTCGGGGTTCTCGGGCCAGATCGCCCCCGTGTGCACGACGGTGTCGGCGTCACCGAGATGGGCGGCGTCGTGACCGACGTGGACGGTGGCCCCCGCCGCGGCCAGCGCTCGCAGATTCGCACTGTCGGCGCGATCGGAACCAGACACGCGGATGCCGGCGTCGAGGAACATCCTGGCGAGGCCGCTCATCCCCGAGCCGCCGATGCCGATGAAGTGCGCGGAGGTGATGCTCTCGGGAATCGGGAGGGAGAGGTCGGGTCTGATCATGGCTTGTCCAGTCTACGTTTCGTCACGAGGTGCGCGCTCAGCGATCGGCGGCCGACAGCGCCCGGTCGACGAGCGCGATGACGTTGTCGGTACCGCTTCGGGTTCCGACCTGCTCGGCCGCCGCCGACATCCGCTCGAGGCGTTCGGCATCGCCGAGCAGGGGGACGACGATGCGACGCACCGCGTCGCCGTCGAAGGTCGCGTCGTCGAGCAGCTCGGCGGCTCCTGCGGCCACGGCCGACGCCGCGTTCAGCCGCTGCTCGCCGTTGCCGACCGAGTAGGGCACGTACAGGGCGGGGATTCCGAGTGCGCTGATCTCGCTGACGGTCGCCGCACCGGAGCGCGACACGATCAGGTCGGCGAGAGCGAAGGCGAGGTCCATGCGGTCGACGTAGCGGCGCATCGCGTAGCCGGGCACCTGCGGATCCTCGAGGTCGCTGCGCTCACCCGTCACGTGCAGCAGCTGCCAGCCCGCCGCGAGGATGTCGGCCCACGATCCAGCCAGGGCATCGTTCAGCCGCTGCGCCCCGAGGGAGCCGCCGAACACCAGGAGCACGGGGCGCGCGGCATCCAATCCGAAGTACTCCGCGGCTTCGTCGCGGCGGGCCGCACGATCGAGATCGATGACCTCGCGACGCAGCGGCATGCCGACGACCTCGCCACCGCGCAACGGCGTGCCGTCGAACGCGACACCCGTCGCGGCCGCGCGACGGGCGCCGAGCACGTTCGCGAGGCCGGGCTTCGCATTGGCCTCGTGCACCACGAAGGGCACGCCCTCACGACGCGCCGCGACGTACGCCGGAGCAGAGGCGTACCCGCCGAAGCCGACGACCACATCGACACCATGAGTGCGGATGTGCTCGCGGACCTGCGCGATCGCCCTGCGGAACCGACCGGGGAACGCGGCGGCCTGACGGTTCGGCCGTCGGGGGAATGGCACCTTGTCGACGATGAGCAGTTCGTATCCGCGCGCCGGAACCAGCCGCGACTCGAGGCCTTCCGCCGTGCCGAGCACGAGGACGGATGCCGCGGAATCCCGCTCGCGCAGCCCATCGGCGACGGCGAGCAGGGGGTTGACATGGCCGGCGGTGCCTCCGCCGGCAAGAAGGTACGTGGTCACCTGGTGACTTTACCCCGCTCGACTGCGGGGATCGTGCGAGCGAAGGCGAGCAGCACCCCGCACGCGATGAGCACCGCGAGCAGCGCCGTGCCGCCCTGCGACATGAACGGCAGCGGCACGCCCATGACCGGGAAGAGGCCGATCACGACGCCGATGTTGAAGATGGCCTGGCCGACGATCCAGACGGTGATCCCCCCCGCGGCGATGCGGATGAACGGATCGTTCGTCTTGCGGATGATGTGGAAGACGCCGATCGCGAAGGTCGCGAACAGAGCGAGCACGACGAGGCAACCGATGAGCCCGAGCTCCTCGCCGACGATCGCGAAGATGAAGTCGTTGCCGGCTGCGGGAAGCCAGCCGTACTTCTCCTGCGAGTTCCCGAGCCCGACACCGAAGATCCCGCCGGTCGCCATGCCCCACATGCCGTGGATGGACTGGTAGCAGTTCTTCTCGTAGTCGCTCATGTCCGAGCAGACGGCCGTGATGCGGCGCATCCGGTCTTCGCTCGTCAGGGCGAGCGCGAGCACCGAGAGCACGCCCAGGATCACGGGGATGATGAACAGCCGCAGCTTGACGCCGGAGAAGAACAGGCAGCCGAGCATGATGAGCACGAGCACCATCGAGGTGCCCAGGTCCTTGCCCGCCAGCACGGTCCCGATGGCGAGTGCCGACACGGGAACGACGGGGATGAACACCTGGTGCCACGTGCCGAGCATGGTCTGCTTGCGCATCAGGACGTAGCCGATCCAGACCGCCAGGGCGAGCTTGAGGAACTCCGACGGCTGCAGCGTGAACCCTGCGATCTTGATCCAGTTGCGGTTTCCTGCGTCCTCGATGCCGAGTGGGGTGAAGACGAGCATCTGCAGCGCCACCGCGCCGAACAGCGCGGGCCAGGCCAGCTTCTTCAGCAGCGAGATCGGCATCCGTGAGATCACGAACATGAGCGGGATGCCGAGCAGGGCGAAGATGCCCTGCCTCATGGCGCCGTCCATCGGGTTGGCGCCCTTCGACACGGCGTCGGCGCTGGTCGCCGAGAGCACCATCACGAGCCCGAAGATCGTCAGCAGCAGCGCCGTCGACGCGATCATCAGGAACTCCGTCGACACGGGTGTGAAGCGGCGGCCGAGCGTGACCCGGGCGGCGAACCCGCGCGACGATGCGCCGGAAGTGTCAGTGCGCGGAGTGCGAGCCACCTGAGTCATCGGCTCTCCCCCGGTCGATCCATTCCCGCACCGCTTCGGCGAAGCGGCGGCCACGATCCGCGTAACCGGAGAACTGGTCGAAGGATGCTGCCGCAGGGGCCAGCAGAACCGTCCCCTCGTCACCAGCGATCCCCGCCGCGATCTCCACGACACGGTTCATGACCTGACCAGTCTCGCCAGCATCCACTTCGAAGACCGGCACCACGGGCGCGTGTCGCCGGAATGCCGTGATGACGGCTTCACGCTCGACGCCGATCACGACCGCGGCGCGAGCCGTGCCGCCGACCTCGGCGACGAGATCGGCGATGTCGACGCCCTTCAGATCCCCGCCGACGACCCAGACCGCGCCGGGATAGGCGCGCAGCGACGACGCCGCCGCGTGCGGGTTCGTGGCCTTCGAATCGTCGACCCAGGTGACACCGGCGTGCCGCGCCACGACCTGGATGCGGTGCGCGTCGAGCGCGAACTTCTGCAGGGCCGAGTGGATGGCCTCCGGCTCGACTCCGAGCGACCGGGCGAGAGCGCTGGCGGCGAGGATGTTCTGCACGATGTGCGGTGCGGCGAGACCGGCCTCTTCGAGATCGCGGAGCGTGGTGAGCTCCAGGGCGCTGCGCGCCCGATCGTCGAGGAACGCGCGGTCGACCAGGAGACCTTCCACGATGCCGACGTCGCTGGGCCCCGGGGTGCCCAGGTCGAAGCCGATCGCCCTGGCGCCCTCCACGACATCGGCTTCCTCCACCATGCGACGCGTGGCCTCGTCGGCCTTGTTGTAGACGCAGGCGACCTTCGTGTTGCGATAGACGAACGACTTCGCGGCGCGGTAGGCCTCGGCGCTGCCGTGCCAGACCAGGTGGTCATCCGCAAGGTTCAGGCACACCGAGGCGTAGGGGATCAGCTGCCCCTCGAGCTGGGACTGGCCGATGTACCAGAGCTGATGGCTCGACAGCTCGACAACCAGTACGTCGAAGCCCGCCGGGTCGCGCACGGCGTCGAGCACCGGAACCCCGATGTTGCCGCAGGGCGCCGCTCGCAGTCCGCCTTCCACGAGCAGAGACGCGGTGAGCTGCGTGGTCGTGGTCTTGCCGTTCGTCCCCGTGATGAGCACCCATTCCGCGGGCGTTCCGTCTGCGCGGGTCACCTTGTCGCGCACGCGCCAGGCGAGCTCGACGTCACCCCAGATCGCGATGCCCTCGCTCTGAGCCCAGCGGATCACAGGATGAGCCGGAGAGAAGCCCGGCGAGGCGATCACGACCTCCGGCTCGAAGTCGACGAGGGTCTGAGGAACGGCCGCGAGGGATCCGAGTTCGAGCTCCGCACCGATCACCGGCAGCAGTCGCTCGTACTCCTCCTCCGCCGACTCCGAGAGCACGAGCACCTTGGCGCCCAGTTCTGTGAGCGTGTCCGCCACAGCGAAGCCCGTCATGGACAGTCCGAGCACCGCGACGCGGAGTCCCGACCAGTCGGAGTTCCAGCTCGTCAGCGTCGCGAGGCGCGACTCAGCTGACACGGGTGAGCCATTCGACGTAGAAGAGGCCGACCGCCGACACCGCGAGGAGCCCGGCGATGATCCACAGGCGCACCACGATCGTGACCTCGGACCAGCCGCGCATCTCGAGATGGTGATGGAACGGACTCATCAGGAAGAGCCGCTTGCCGCGCGTGATCTTGAAATAGGCGCGCTGCAGGATCACCGACCCCGAGGAGAGCACGAAGACGCCCGCGATCACGAAGAGCAGCAGCTCGGTGCGGGTGAGGATGGCCAGAGCCGTGATCACGCCGCCGATCGACATCGAGCCGACGTCGCCCATGAAAACCTTCGCCTTGGGCGCGTTCCACCACAGGAAGCCGATCAGGCTGGCCGCGAAGGCCGCCGCGATCACGGCGAGATCCAGAGGGTCTCGCACCTCGTAGCATCCGCCGATCGCCGCCTTCTCGATCGACTCCCCCACGCACGACTGCTGGAACTGGCGGAAGGCGATCAGCCCGTAGGAGGTGACGACCAGGATCCCCGCTCCGGCAGCGAGGCCGTCGAGGCCGTCGGTGAGGTTCACGCTGTTCGACGTGGCGACGCCGATCACGGAGATCCAGACCAGGTAGAGGATCCACCCGCCGATCACGCCGAAGACGAACAGGTTCAGCCAGGGGATGTCACGGAAGAGCGAGACGGCGCCGGATGCCGGGGTCTGCCCCGAGCGGTTCGGGAAGTTCAGCGCAACGATGCCGAAGGGGACCATCACGAGCAGCTGGCCGATGATCTTGCGCCAGCCCGAGAGACCGAGACTGCGCTGGCTGCGCACCTTCATGTAATCGTCGATGAATCCGACCGCTCCGAAGCCGATCATGACCCAGATCAGCAGCAGGGCCGACACGGACGGCACTCCTCCGCCGACGAAGACGCCGGTGAAATAGCCGACCAGCGTGCCGAGGATGAAGATGACGCCGCCCATGGTGGGAGTACCGCGCTTGGCCTCGTGGCTCGGGTTCTCGATCGCCTCAGGGGTTCGGATGACCTGGCCCCAGCCCCACTTGCGGAACAGCCGCAGGAAGACGGGAGTCAGGAAGAGGGTGAAGGCGAGCGAGATGGCCGCCGCCATGATGAGTGACCTCACGAGAACAATTCTCCCAGACGATCGCCGAGATGCCGGAGGCCTACGGAGTTGGATGACTTCACGAGCACGCGGTCGCCGTCGCGCAGCTCGGTGCGCAGATATTCGAACGCCGCGTCCTGGTCCGGGAAGTGCACGGCCTCGCTGTCCCACGAGCCCTCGCCGATCGCGGAGATGTAGAGCCTGCGCGCCTCGGGGCCGACGACCACGATGCGCTGGATGTTCAGCCGCACGGCGAGCAGGCCGATGCGGTCGTGCTCCTCCCCCGCGGTCTCGCCGAGCTCGCTCATCGCGCCGAGGACAGCGACCGTGCGCTCGCCAGGGCCCGTTATCTGAGCCAGCGTGCGAAGAGCCGCGGCCATCGAGTCGGGGCTCGCGTTGTACGCGTCGTTGATGATGCGGACCCGGTCGTTGCCCATGGGCTGCATGCGCCAGCGCTCTGCGATGTCGAGCGTCTCCAGACGCGCGATGGCGTCGGATGCCGGAACGCCGAGCACCCCTGCCGCCGCGATCGCCGCCATCGCGTTGTTCACATGGTGGGCGCCGAGGACGCGCAGGTGCAGCGGCATCCGCTCGCCTGCCACCTCGATCTCGCATGTGGTCCCCGAGGCCGTCACGACCAGGTCGTGCGCGCGCACGTCGGCAGCCGCCGACTGCCCGAACCCGACCACGCTCATACCGCGCGACTCGGCGAGCTCGCGCATCGCCGCGACCCTCGGGTCGTCGATGTTCAGCACCGCGGTGCCGTCGGGGCGTGCGGCGGCCACGAGCTCGGACTTCGCCTTGGCGGTCGCCTCGATGCCGCCGAACCCGCCAGCATGGGCCATGCCGACCATGAGCACCACGGCGACGTCTGGCTCGACGAGACCGGCGAGATGCGCGATGCTGCCGGGCGCCGCCGCTCCGAACTCGCTCACGAGGTAGCGCGTGCCGTACGTGACCCGCAGCATCGTCACGGGGGCGCCGACCTCGTTGTTGTACGAGTTGATCGGCGAGACGGTCTCGCCTTCGTCCGCGAGGATGCGCGCGAGGAAGTTCTTGGTCGTGGTCTTGCCGTTGGAGCCCGTGATGCCGACGATCTTGAGATCGCCCGCCGCCCGCACGCGCGCGACGACCTCGCGCGCCAGCGCGGCCAGAGCCGCCACGACATCGGCGACGACGATCTGCGAGACGTTCTCGTCGACAGGATGCTCGACGATCGCGAGCGCGGCGCCTGCGGCGACGGCGTTCCCGACGAAGCGATGCCCGTCGGTCTCCGCCCCTGGCTTGGCGACGAAGATCGACCCCTCGGTCATCGTGCGGGAATCGGTGTCGACGACGCCGTCCACGACGGTGTCCGCCGTGTCGGGGTCGACGAGGCGCAGTTCACCGCCGATGATGGCGGCGATCTCAGCGAGCGACAGGGCGATCATGACATCTCCAGGCACGGCTCGTGCCGGCTATTCGAACTTGGGAAGCAGCGCGTCCATCGGGACGGTCGAGGGCATCACGCGGTAGGTCTTCATGACCTGCGTCATCGCCTTCTGGAAGGCGGATGCCGTCGCAGCCGATGATGTGATTCTAGTCGGCTGGTCCAGAGTGACGATCACGACGTACTGCGGATCGTCGACCGGAGCGAAGCCGACCATGCTCGTGTAGTACACGCCCGCCTTGTAGCCGCCGTTGCCGTCAGGGATCTGCGCGGTGCCGGTCTTGCTCGTCACGCGATAGCCGGGGACCTTGATGCGCTCGGCGTTTCCGCCCTGCACCGCGACGTTCTCGAGCATGCGAGTGAGCTCTGCAGCGGTCTCGGGCTTAATGATCTGCTTCTTCTCGGGGTCGGCCGCCTTGTGGACCGTGCCGTCAGCGTCCGTGCAGGACTCGATCAGCGAGAGGTCGATCTTCTCGCCGCCGTTCGCGATCGCCTGATACGCGCCCGCGACCTGGGGAGCCGTGACGGTGAAGTGCTGTCCGAACGTCGTCGTGTACAGCGACTGGTTGTCCCACTCGCTGGTGGGCGGAAGGTCACCCCGGGCTTCTGCCGGGAAGTCGACCGTAGGCGTTCCGACGCCGAAGCGCTGCAGGTAGTCGAAGCGCACGTCAGGGCTGACCATCGTGCCGAACTTCGAGAGCGCGACGTTCGAGGAGTCGATGAGTGCGCCTGCCAGCGTGTAGTTGTACGTGGGGTGCGCGAAGGCGTCGTTGATCACGGCGCCGTTCGGGAAGTGCTCCTTCGACGATGCCGACACCGTCGGGCTGGTGGGCGTCACTCCCGCGTTCTCGATGATGGCTGCGGCGGTGACGGGCTTGAAGGTCGAGCCCGGCTCGAACGGATAGGTGAAGAGCTTGCTGCCCCAGGTGTCGGGCGATGAGGCGTTCAGGTTGTTGGGGTCCATCGTCGGCCATTCGGCCGCCACCCGGATCTTCCCCGTCTTGACCTCGACGACGGTGACCGTTCCGCCCTGCGCGCCCTGCGCCTGCGCCTCCTCGGCGATCATCTGCTGCATGTACCACTGCAGGTCGCTGTTGATCGTCAGCTGCACGGTGCCCCCGTTCACGGCATCCGTGCGCTGCTCGCTGCCCGGGATCACGACGTTGTTCGTGCCCTTGCGGTAGGTCTCCTCGCCGTTGGTCGGCGCGAGGCACTGGGTCTCCATCTTCTCGATGCCGGCCTGAGGCGCGCCAGAGCCGTCGAGGAACCCGATCACGTTGCCGGCCACGGCGCCGTTCGGGTACACCCGCGTCTCGCGCTCATCGAAGTGCAGGTAAGGGAGCTTGAGCGCCTTGAGCTCGGTGAACGTCTTGGCGTTGAGCCCTTTGGCGAGCTGGTACCACTGCGTGTCGGGGTTCTCCTCCCGAGCCGCGGCCACGCCTGCCCGCAGCTCGTCGGCGTTCAGCCCCATGATCTCGGCGATCTTCGTCGACGCCTCTGCCCAGGGGATCTCGGGCGGGTCGTCTTCGTTCGTCTCGACCGCGTTCATCGCCTTCGGATCCATGTTCCAGTCGTAAACAGTGACGCTCTCGGCGAGGACCGTGCCGTTGGCGTCGACCACCGAACCGCGCTGACCGGGGATCGAGGTGCGGTCGCCGAGGTACTTCAGCGACTGCGAGACGTGCTCATCGGCGCTCACGACCTGGATGTCTACGAGACGCACGATGAAGACGCCGAGGATCGACAGGATCACGGCGAGGGCGACGACCGTGCGTCGCCGGGGGCTCCGGGTGGCTCGTGTCGTCATGGACTCTCTCCGTCAATTCTTTCGTGGTCGTGTCGTCAGTGGGTCTCGGGGCTCGGCAGGCCGTCGGTGATCGCCGGCGGAAGCTGCTCGCTCTCTGCGACCGCATCGTCGGTGACCGGCCCGTCGTTCGCGTCGGCGTGCGCGGGCGGGACGAGCAGCGAGTTGCTGACCGCTCCCGAACCGGTGGGGTCGACCGTCGACGACCACCCCGCCCCCGCGCCGGTGCCGAACACGGCGCCGTCGCTGAGCCGCAGGTACGAAGGCGAGCCGGCGACCACCATGCCCAGCGCCGCGGCGCTGGAGGCGAGAGCCTGCGGCGAGCTCAGACCGGTGAGCTCCTCCTGGAGCGCGTCGGTCTGCAGGTCGAGCGTGCGCTGCTGCGTGTTCAGCGAGGCGAGCGTGTAGGAGTCCTGCGTGATCGCGAGCGACAGACCGATCTGCGCGGCGCCGATGGCCATCGCGCCGCCGAGCGCGACCAGCGCATACGCCAGCTTCGGCTTGCGACGGGCCGCCGTCTTCGGCACCGGCGTGAGCCGAGGACGAGGAGCCCTGGTGGGCGCGTCGGGTGCGACGAGGGGTTTGCGTGCAGTGGCGTTCAGGCTCATGCGTTCTCTCGCACCTTCTCTGCCGCGCGCAGTCGCACGGGGATCGCCCGCGGGTTGCGGGCGCGTTCGTCGTCGTCGGCGAGTTCGGCGCCGCGGGTGATGATCTTGAACTTCGGGGCGTGCTCGGGAAGCTCGACCGGCAGTCCCTTCGGCGCCGTCGAGGCCGCGCCTGCCGCGAACGCCTGCTTGACCAGACGGTCCTCGAGCGATTGATACGACATCACGACGATGCGGCCGCCGACGGCGAGAGCATCCATCGCCGCGGGGATCGCGTCGGCGAGCACGTTGAGCTCGGCGTTGACCTCGATACGCAGCGCCTGGAACACGCGCTTGGCAGGGTGGCCTGCACGCTGTGCCGCGGCGGGCGTCGCGGCGATCAGGATGTCGACGAGCTCGCCTGAGCGGGCGATCGGCTTCTTCTGCCGCGCCTCGATGATGAAGCGCGCGTACCGGCCGGCCAACTTCTCCTCGCCGTAGCGCTCGAAGATGCGGCGGAGGTTGCCCTCGCTGTACGTGGCGATCACCTCGGCGGCCGTGATGCCCTTGGTCTGGTCCATCCGCATGTCGAGCGGAGCATCCTTGGAATACGCGAACCCGCGCTCCGCCTCATCCAGCTGCAGGGACGAGACGCCGAGGTCGAACAGGATGCCGGAGGCGCCCTGCGCGTGCAGGCCGATCTCGTCGTACACCGTATGCACCAGGGTGATCCGGTCTTTGAAGCGCGCGAGCCGCTCTCCCGCGATGCGAAGCGCATCGGTGTCGCGGTCGAGGCCGACCAGGCGGATGTTCGGGAAGCGCTCGAGCAGGGCCTCGGAGTGACCGCCCATCCCGAGAGTGGCGTCAACGAGCACCGCTCCGTCCGCCTTGAGGGCGGGAGCGAGCAGCTCGACGCAGCGTTCGAGCAGGACCGGGGTGTGGATGTCTCGGAGGTTCATGATCTTTCTCGGGTAGACCTTCGGCTCTGATCCCCCTCCGCTTCTCGACCCGGCACCGGGGAAGTGTGTCGGGGCGGGAGCGGCGGGGCATCACAGCCGTGGTCAGAACAGGCCCGGAATCACCTCCTGCTCCAGCTCGGAGTAGGTCTCCTCGCCGGCGGCGAGGTAGGCGTTCCAGCTCTCGGCATCCCAGATCTCGGCGTGGGCGCCGACTCCGGTGACGATGAGCTCTTTCTGCAGTCCTGCGTACTGACGCAGATGCTGCGGGATGGTGATGCGGTTCTGGCTGTCGGGCATCTCCGCACTGGCACCGGAGAGGAACAGGCGCATGAAGTCGCGCGCCTGCTTGTTCGCGAGCGGAGCCTGACGGATCCGCTCGTGCATGGACTCGAACTCGGCCGTGCTGAAGACGTAGAGGCAGCGCTCCTGCCCTCGGGTGACGACGATGCCGCCGCCGAGGTCTTCGCGGAACTTCGCAGGAAGGATGACCCGTCCCTTGTCGTCCAGCTTCGGAGAATGCGTTCCCAGCAACATCAGCCATCACCCCCTCTGCGTCCGGCCAACTCGAGGTGCGCCCCACTTTACTCCACTTCCCTCCACTTTCCTACGGCCATTCTGGGAAATACCAGCACTTTCGCGACGAGGCACCCTTCAGAACCGCATGATTCCGCGGTGGAGGAAGGTGGAGGGTGAGTGGAGGACGAGTGGAGCCTCGTGGAGGCCTCGCGGCAGACAGCAAAAAGGCCCGGATGCTCAGCATCCGGGCCTGTGAAGTGTGAAGCGGTCAGTGACCGTCTTGGCGGCGATCCCAGCGATCGTTCATTCGATCCATGAACGATGCGGAACTCTGCTGCTGCTTCTTCTTCGCGCTCTCACGGGGCGCGGCCGACATCGGGCGCCGCACGGGAGTGACGGCGAGCATGACACCGCCCAGCATCGCGGCGAAGGCCACGACGCCGATGATGATGCCCCAGACGTCACCGACGATGACGCCGGCGATGAGACCGCCGATCCCGACGAGGAGCAGCAGTGCCCCGTACACGAGATTGCGGTAGCTCAGAGCGCGGTCGCCGCTGGGCGCGCTCACGACGTCGGCGTCGTTGTGGAGGAGATGGCGTTCCATCTCATCGAGCAGACGCTGCTCCTGTTCGGAGAGTGGCATTTCGTCCCCCTCGGGTATCTTCCGACCATTCTACGCGCGCCATCCCCGAGTGGGGTAGCCGTTCGGAGGGGTATTGGCTTTACGTATGCTGGGAGTCGTGCCGTCACCCGAACTCGTCTCAGACGCCGTCGCCGATCGCCTGCGTCTGTTCCTGAAGCGGATGCGCGCCGAAGCGGTGGAGTACGGCCCGGATGCCGCGGCCATGATCGACGCGGGAGCCCGCACGCTCGTGGGCGGCAAGCGGCTGCGCGCCCGCTTCTGCCACTCGGGATGGCAGGCCGTCGCGCGCTTCTCCGACCGGGACGCCGCTGAGACGACGGCGGTGTGGGATGTCTGCGCAGCCCTGGAGATCTTCCAGTCGGCCGCGCTCGTGCACGACGACCTCATCGACAACTCGGACACGCGCCGCGGGCGTCCCGCAGCGCACAGGGCGCTCGAGGGCTCGCATGTGGATGCCGGCTGGAGCGGAGACGCCGCGGCCTTCGGCCGATCTGCCGCCATACTCCTGGGGGATCTCCTCGTCGCGTGGAGCGACGATCTTCTCGAGCAGGCGCTCGCGCAGCATCCGCTCGCCGATGCCGTGCGCCGCGAGTACGCCCGCATGCGTCGAGACGTGACGGTGGGGCAGTTCCTCGACATCGCCGAGGAGTCCGCGTGGAGCGTGAACTCGGCGGATTCGCACCTGGAACGAGCGCTCCGCATAGCGTCGCTGAAGTCGGCGCGCTACAGCATCGAGCAGCCGCTGGTCCTCGGTGCCGCAGTCGCGGGCGCCGACGAGGAGCAGCTGCGGGCGCTCCGCCGGTTCGGGCACCCGGTCGGCATGGCGTTCCAGCTGCGCGACGATGTGCTCGGAGTGTTCGGCGACTCGGCGGTCACCGGAAAGCCCGCAGGGGACGATCTGCGGGAGGGCAAGCGCACGGCGCTCGTCGCGCTCACGAGGGAGGGTCTGGACATCTCGGCCCGGAACCTGTTCGACGAGATGCTGGGCGACCCGGATCTCACGGCCGAGCAGATCTCGTTCCTGCAGGCCACGATCAGGGCCTCGGGAGCTCTGCACCGCGTCGAGTCGATGATCGACGACTACGCCTCGGCGGCCGATCGCGCGCTGTCCGGCGCCCGTCTCGAGAACTCGGCGGTCGGCGATCTGCGGGACCTCGCCCGAGCGTCGACGACCCGGTCGGCCTGATCAGGCCAGAGTGCGCGCGATGCGTCGCACTTCGCTCTTGTGACCGGCGAGAAGAGCATCGATCGGGGAGCGTCCCATGGTCTCCTCCTCCGCGAGCAGCCAGTCCACGGCCTCGTCATCGGTGAGGCCGGCGTCCTGCAGGGCGATGATGGTGCCGCGCAGCGACGGCAGCGGGTGTCCGTCGACGATGAAGACCGCGGGGACGGCGAAGACGCCGCTGCGCTTGGAGCCGATCAGATAGTGCTCGTCGATCAAGCGACGCACGCGACCGAGCGGTACGTCGAGAACCTCGACGAGGTCGGGCATGGTCAGCCAGGCGGACGAGTTCTCAGTTGGTGCAGACACGTTGCCACTATCTCACCTCCGCGCCCGAGGCGCATATCTTCACTCCAGTCACATCGTTCACTTGAGTAACTCTTGTTGACTTCTGTTTACATACGTGTCAGCGTGGGCAGACGTCGAACAAGGGGGAACCGTGAGACTGAACACCACAGCCCGTCGCACCCGCTATCTGCAGATCGGCGTGCCGGCGGCCGTCATCGGCAGTCTCACCGGAAGCATGGCGATCGTACCCGCGGCGGCCGACGCAGCTCCCGTGCACGCTCACGTGCCGGCGGTTCCTGCTCTGCGGGTGATCCCGGCGTCCGTCCCGACGACCTATGTCGTCCAGCCAGGCGACACGATCTCCGCCATCGCAGAGCGTCATGGGCTGCGCACGGCCGACGTCCTCGCCTGGAACAGCCTCACGTGGCGATCGGTGATCTACCCGGGCCAGACGCTGTCGCTCGCGGGGGCGAGCGCACCGGCATCCGCTGCCCCGACCTCGCAGAGCCACGTCGTCGTGTCCGGCGACACCGTCTACGGCATCGCTCAGAAGTACGGCACCTCTGTCGACGCCGTCCTGGCGGCCAACGGCCTCACTCGCGCATCCCTGATCTATCCCGGCCAGAGCCTGGCGATCTCCGGCGCCGCTGCCCCGGCAGCCGTGACCGCTGCGGCGGACTCGCCGACTCCCGTCACCGCTCCGGGGGCGCAGACCCACTCCGTCGTCGCGGGAGACACCCTCTTCGGCATCGCGCAGAAGTACGGCACGTCGACGGCATCCCTGTACGCATGGAATGCGCTGACCGCGGAGTCGATCATCTACCCCGGCCAGAGCATCGTGGTCTCCGCTCCCCCGGTACAGGCCGGCGGACAGCTCAGCGCCGCCCTTGACGCCGAGCAGGCGGCGAATGCGGCGCTGATCATCGCGATCGGACGTCAGCTCGGCGTCTCCGACCGCGGGCTCGCCATCGCGCTGGCCACGGCGATGGTCGAATCCGGTCTGCGCAACGTCGACCATGGCGACCGCGACTCGCTCGGACTGTTCCAGCAGCGGCCGAGCACGGGCTGGGGCGCGGCGGAGCAGATCCTCGACCCCGATCGCAGCACGCGTGCGTTCTTCGGCGGCCAGAGCGACCCGAACGGGCAGATCACCCGCGGTCTTCTGGACATTCCCGGCTGGGAATCCATGCCGTTCACGGCGGCTGCGCAGGCCGTGCAGATCTCCGCCTACCCCGACAAGTACGGGCAGTGGGAGACGCAGGCGTATCAGTGGCTCGCCCAGCACGGCTGAGACTCGCTGCAAACCGTCAGGCCCGAGGGGCGAGCCGTTCCGCAGGCTTTCAGTCTGCCTTCCCTAGAATCTTGACGTGACGACCAATCAGCAGGCCGACCCCCTCATCGGGCGACTTGTCGACGGTCGCTACCGCGTACGAGCCCGCATCGCCCGCGGCGGAATGGCCACGGTGTACGTCGCGACCGACCTCCGGCTCGAACGCCGCATCGCACTCAAGGTCATGCACGCGCACCTGAGCGATGACTCGAACTTCCAGAGCAGATTCATCCAGGAGGCTCGCGCGGCCGCCCGTCTGGCGGACCCGCACGTGGTCAACGTCTTCGACCAGGGCCAGGACGGCGAGCTCGCCTACCTCGTGATGGAGTACCTGCCCGGCATCACGCTGCGCGAGCTGCTGCGCGAGCAGAAGCGCCTCACGATCTCGCAGACAATCACGATCATGGATGCGGTGCTCGCCGGCCTCTCCGCAGCGCACCGTGCGGGAATCGTGCATCGAGACGTCAAGCCCGAGAACGTGCTGCTCGCCGAGGACGGCCGGATCAAGATCGGCGATTTCGGGCTCGCGCGCGCGACCACCGCGAACACCGCCACAGGGCAGCAGCTGCTCGGCACGATCGCCTACCTCGCCCCCGAGCTCGTCACGCGCGGCACGGCCGATGCGCGCAGCGACATCTACGCGCTCGGCATCATGCTGTACGAGATGCTCGTGGGCGAGCAGCCGTACAAGGGCGAGCAGCCGATGCAGATCGCCTTCCAGCACGCGACCGAGTCGGTCCCGCGACCGAGCGTGCGCAACCCCGGCGTGCCGGAGCAGCTGGATGAGCTGGTGCTGTGGGCGACCGAGAAGTCGCCGGACGAGCGGCCGGATGACGCGGGACAGATGCTCGAGCGTCTCCGTGAGATCGAGCGCGACCTCGGCGTCGCCCCCGCGGTGGCCGCGGCGAACGCTCCGCAGCGGGCGCATGACTCGGGCGACCTCACCAAGGTCATGCCGCAGACCGCGGTGCTTGCCGATCCGACCGCGCCGGCCCCGCAGACGATCGACAACGCCACGCTCCTTCGTCGGCGCACCTCCAAGCGTCGCGCGCGCGGAGCGTTCCTCCTCACGCTCGTGCTGCTTCTCGCGGTGGTCGCGGGAGGTGTCGGCTGGTGGTTCGGGTCGGGTCCCGGGTCGTTGATCGCCGTGCCGGCGGTCGCAGGGATGGCCTACGAGGATGCTGCGAACGCCCTGACGGCCGAGGGCTTCGAGCCGCAGCGGCAGGACGAGTTCTCCGTCGACGTCGACGCCGGGATCGTGATCGACAGCGATCCGGGTGCAGGTGAACGGCTCGACAAGGGCGTGCCGGTCGTGCTCATCGTGTCGAAGGGGCCGGCGTCGCACGACATCGCCCCCGTCACCGGCCAGGACGTCGACGCCGTCAGGCAGGCGCTCACTGCGGCGAATCTCGAGCTCACCGACGACGAGCAGTACTTCGACGACCTGGACAACGGCAAGGTGCTCAACGTCCGCATCACGCCCCGTGCAGGGGGCGACGCCTTCGGATGCGATCAGGGGTGCACCGTGTTCGAGAAGGACACCGCCACGATCCAGGTCTCCCTGGGCCCCGTGCCCGACGTCAGCGGCATGACCGTCGATCAGGCGACCAAGACCCTCACGGACAAGGGCCTCGTCGTGAATCCCGAGAGTCAGACGGTGTTCAGCGAAGACGTCGCGAAGGACAAGGTGATCGGCTACGCAGACCGCGCCGAGGCCGGATCCTGGCGCCCCGGCGACACGATCCAGCTGATCGTGTCGAAGGGTCCGCAGCTGTACGACGTCCCCGATGTCACGGGCATGACGCGCGACAAGGCCAAGGAGGCGCTGAGCGCCGCGGGCTTCCAGTGGACGTACACGAGCGACACGATGATCCCCGACGTCGCCTGGGACCTGCTCGACAACAAGAACACGAAGGTCGTGTCGTACAGCCCCACCGACCCTCAGCGCAAGGGCGCGACGATCGTGCTGCAGATGGGGCTCAAGGACTGACCTGACGCCAGGTGCGGGCCATGTCGAGCTTCCGGCACACCGCGGCGACTCCGTTTACAACGCCCAGCGCGCAGCCGATGGGCGTGGTGAGCCCCGCGTCGCCCTGCCGCACCTCGTGTCGTGCGGCGGGAGCGGCGGGGCCTCCCCTGGTCAGCGCTTCTCGAGCTCCTCGGCCACGAGGAACGCGAGCTCGAGCGACTGCATGTGGTTCAGGCGCGGGTCGCACAGGCTCTCGTAACGGGTCGCGAGAGCGGCCTCGTCGATGTGCTCCGATCCGCCCAGGCACTCGGTGACGTCGTCACCGGTGAGCTCCACGTGGATGCCGCCGGGGAACGTGCCGACCGCGCGGTGCGCCTCGAAGAAGCCGCGCACCTCGTCGACCACGTCGTCGAAGCGACGGGTCTTGTAGCCGGTGGGCGTCGTGATCCCGTTGCCGTGCATCGGATCGGTGACCCACAGCGGCTGCGCTCCGGAATCGCGCACTGCCTCGAGCAGCGGCGGCAGCGCATCGCGGATCTTGCCTGCGCCCATGCGGGTGATGAAGGTCAGGCGGCCCGGCTCGCGGTCCGGGTCGAGCTTGTCGATGAGCGCGAGAGCCGTCTCGGGAGTCGTCGTCGGGCCGAGCTTCACACCGATCGGGTTGCGGATCTTCGAGAAGTAGTCGACGTGCGCGCCGTCGAGCTCGCGCGTGCGCTCGCCGATCCAAAGGAAGTGCGCGGAGGTGTTGTACGGAGTGTCGGTGCGCGAGTCGATGCGCGTCATCGGACGCTCGTAGTCCATCAGGAGGCCTTCGTGGCCTGTGAAGAACTCCACGCGCTTGAGCTCGTCGAAGTCGGCGCCGGCCGCCTCCATGAACTTGATCGCACGATCGATCTCCGCCGCCATCCGCTCGTAGCGCTGGTTGGCCGGGTTCTGCGCGAAGCCCTTGTTCCACGAGTGCACTTCGCGGAGGTCGGCGAAGCCACCCTGCGTGAAGGCGCGGATGAGGTTCAGCGTGGAGGCTGCCGTGTGATAGCCCTGCAGCAGGCGGCCGGGGTCGGCCTGACGTGAGAGCTCGGTGAAGTCGTAGCCGTTGACGATGTCGCCGCGGTACGCCGGGAGCGTGACGTCTCCGCGGGTCTCGCTGTCGCTCGAGCGGGGCTTGGCGAACTGACCGGCCATGCGCCCCATCTTGACCACGGGCATCGAGGCTCCGTAGGTGAGGACGACGGCCATCTGCAGCACCGTCTTGATCCGGTTGCGGATCTGCTCGGCGGTGGCGCCGGCGAAGGTCTCGGCGCAGTCTCCGCCCTGCAGCAGGAAAGCACGACCGGACGCCGCGCGCGCCAGGCGATCGCGGAGGTTGTCGACCTCTCCCGCGAAGACGAGCGGAGGGAGGGCGGCGATCTGCTGGGACACCTCTGCGACGCGTTCGGCATCGGGCCACTGGGGCTGCTGCTTGATCGGGAGCGAGCGCCACGCGTCAAGCGCGTCGATGTGGTGCTTTTGCATGCACCCAGCCTACTGGTCGGCGGGTCTCACGATCGCCGTGAGGCGGTCGCCGGGAGGCGGTCCTTCACGGTCGAGGCGTAGACGTCCTCGTACTGCTGCTCGCCGAGCCTCTGCAGCGCGACCATGATCTCGTCGGTGACCGAGCGGAGGATGTAGCGATCGTTCTCCATGCCCGTGTAGCGCGAGAAGTCGAGG
Source organism: Microbacterium hydrocarbonoxydans (assembly GCF_000956475.1). Classification (GTDB taxonomy): domain Bacteria; phylum Actinomycetota; class Actinomycetes; order Actinomycetales; family Microbacteriaceae; genus Microbacterium; species Microbacterium hydrocarbonoxydans_A. Next base: position 65,718 of record NZ_JYJB01000010.1, on the reverse strand, counting down.
GGCTCCCCGATCACGATGCCCACCCGCATCACGTTCGGGACGCGGCGGCCGATCGGCATGGCCGTGTCGGTGTCGACCATGATGACGGGGATCACCGGGACCTTGGCCTCGAGCGCCATCCGCGCGATGCCGGTGCGTCCGCGATAGAGCTTGCCGTCGGGGCTGCGGGTCCCCTCGGGATAGATGCCGAGCAGGTCGCCGCGTCCGAGCACCTGCAGACCCGTGTTCAGAGACGCCTCAGATGCCTTGCCGCCGGAGCGGTCGATCGGGATCTGACCGGTGGCGCTCATGAAGAACCTCGTCGCCCAGCCCTTGATGCCCCGCCCGGTGAAGTAGTCGCTCTTGGCGAGGAAGGACATCGGCCGGTCGATCATGAGCGGAAGGAAGATGGAGTCGGCGAAGGACAGGTGGTTGCTCGCGAGGATCGCCGCGCCGCTCGCGGGCACGTTGGCCCGTCCGACGACCCAGGGGCGGAAGACCGCCTTGACCACGGGGCCGATCACCACGTACTTCATCAGCCAGTAGAACATCGGGTGAAGTCTAGCGCCGAGTCCGGCATCCGTTGACGAAGGGCGACTGAGTTCCACGATGGGTGATATTGAGTGCCATGCCTTAGACTCGGGAGGACATCGTGCCCGACCGGTACCGAAGGAGCTGCCGTGGTTCAGTTTGAAGTCCCCGCCGTCGTCCCCGCCGACCCCGACGCGAACATCGCCGACATCCTGGTGAAGCGCGTCGAGGCGACTCCGGACCGCGCTCTCTTCTCGGTGCCCGAAGGCGACGGCTGGCGCGACATCACCGCCGCAGACTTCCAGACGGCCGTGATCGCCCTCGCCAAGGGCTTCGTCGCCGCAGGCATCCAGCCGGGCGAGAAGGTCGGATTCCTCGCGCGCACGACCTACGAGTGGTCTCTGGTCGACTTCGCGCTCTTCTACGCCGGCGCCGTGATGGTGCCGATCTACGAGACCAGCTCGCCGAGTCAGATCCAGTGGATCCTCGAGGACTCTGGCGCGATCGCGCTCCTCGTGGAGTCGCCGGAGCACTTCGCCCGCGTCGACGAGGTCCGCAGCGACCTGCCGCTGATCCGCGAGGTCTGGCAGATGCACCTCGGGGCGATCGACACGCTCACCGCCCAGGGCGCCTCGGTGACGGATGCCGAGATCGAGCGCCGCCGCAACCTCGCCGTGGGCAGCGACATCGCCACGCTGATCTACACCTCCGGCTCCACCGGGCGCCCCAAGGGGTGCGTGCTGACCCACAGCAACTTCGTCGAGCTGGCGCGCAACTCGGCCAAGGCGCTCGACAAGGTGGTGCAGACACCGGGCGCCTCGACTCTGCTGTTCATCACCACCGCACACGTGTTCGCGCGGTTCATCTCGATCCTCGACGTGCACGCGGGAGTCCGCACCGGGCATCAGCCCGACACCCGCCAGCTTCTGCCCGCGCTCGGCTCGTTCAAGCCCACCTTCCTCCTCGCGGTCCCCCGCGTCTTCGAGAAGGTCTACAACTCCGCCGAGCAGAAGGCCGAGGCCGGCGGCAAGGGCAAGATCTTCCGCGCCGCGGCAGACGTGGCCGTCGAGCATTCCAAGCTCCTCGAACAGGGCAAGCCCGTGCCGTTCGGCATGAAGCTGAAGTTCGCCCTGTTCAACAAGCTCGTGTACAGCAAGCTCCGCGAGGCCATGGGCGGCAACGTCGTCTACGCCGTGTCAGGTTCCGCACCGCTCGGCGCGCGCCTCGGACACTTCTTCCACAGCCTCGGCGTCGTGATCCTCGAGGGGTACGGGCTCACAGAGACCACTGCCCCCGCGACCGTCAACCTCGCTGACAAGTCGAAGATCGGCACGGTCGGCCCTGCCCTTCCCGGCGTCGGGGTCCGTCTCGCCGACGACGGCGAGATCGAGGTGCGCGGCATCAACGTCTTCAAGGAGTACTGGAACAATCCGCAGGCCACCGCCGATGCGTTCAGCGAGGGCGGGTGGTTCCACACCGGCGACATCGGCAGCTTCGACTCGGAGGGCTTCCTCACGATCACGGGACGCAAGAAGGAGATCATCGTCACGGCCGGCGGCAAGAACGTCTCCCCCGCGGCTCTCGAGGATCCGATCCGCGCGAATCCGATCATCGGTCAGGTCGTCGTCGTCGGCGACCAGAAGCCGTTCATCGCGGCGCTCGTCACGCTCGATCCCGAGATGCTGCCGACCTGGCTCGCGAACAACGGTCTCCCCGCCGAGATGTCGCTCGCGGAGGCCTCGACGAACGCCGCCGTGCGCGCCGAGGTGCAGAAGGCCGTCGACGCCGCGAACGGGCGCGTCTCCCGGGCGGAGTCGATCCGCAAGTTCACGATCCTCGACTCGGAATGGACCGAGGCCTCAGGGCACCTGACTCCGAAGCTCTCGATCAAGCGCAACGTGATCATGAGCGACTTCGCCGATGAGATCGCCGCGATCTACGACGAGCCGGTCGCCACGACGAACGTCGCCATCGGAGGCTGACCCAGCAGCCGACATGAAGAAAGGGTCCCGCTTCGGCGGGGCCCTTTCTTCATGCGCCGGGTCGGTGAGCCCGTCGACGCGTCAGAACCAGGAGCTCTCGCGCACCTCGCGCATCGCGATCTTTCGGATCTCGGGGTCCAGCCGCGACAGGTACAGCTTCCCGTCGAGGTGGTCTGTCTCGTGCTGCAGCGCCTGGGCCAGCAGACCGTCGCCCTCGAGCACGACGGGGTTGCCGTCGAGATCGATGCCCTCGACACGAGCCCAGGGGTGACGCAGCGCGTCGTGCCACAGCCCCGGCACCGAGAGACACCCCTCCCCTGTGGGCACCGCCTCGCCGCGCACCTCTGTGAGCACGGGATTGAGGACGTATCCGATGTCGCCGTCGATGTTGTAGCTGAATGCGCGCAGCGCGACGCCGATCTGAGGGGCCGCGACACCGGCTCGCCCCGGCAGTTCGACCGTGTCGACGAGGTCGGTCACGAGGGCGCGCACTCCGTCGTCGATCTCATCGATCGACGCGCACACGGTCCGCAGCACGGGGTCTCCGAAGACCCGGATCTCGCGAACCGCCATCAGGCGGCCTTCGCCCGAAGGCCCTCGACGAGCTGAGCGGCCAGCTCGCGCGCGGCGACGCGGGTCTCGGGCTGCAAGGACGAGAACACGATCGTGCCGCCACCGGCGATGTGGGCGTCATACGGCATCCGGACCACCTTCTTCGCACGGGTGCGGAAGTGCGATTCCAGTTCGTTCAGCCGTACCAGCGGCGCGCCCGGCGTCGACTGGTTGAGCACGATGATCGCCTCGCGGGCCTGCTCTGCGTAGCCGTTGGTCTCGAGCCATGTCAGGGTCTCGGAGGCGAGCCTCGCCTCGTCGACGCTGAGACCCGACACGATGACGATCTGGTCCGCGAGGTCGAGCGTGGCAGACATGACCGAGTGCACGATTCCGGTGCCGGTGTCGGTGAGCACGAGCGAGTAGTAGTGCGCCGCGACATCGGCGACATCGCGATAGTCGCTGTCGCTGAAGGCCTCGGCGATCCGGGGGTCGGAATCGGAGGCGAGCACGTCGAGCCGGGTCGCATCGCGCGCGACGATGGCCGAGATGTCGTGATACCCCTTCACCTCGTCGTGGATGCGCACGAGATCGCGCACCGAGCGGCTGTGGTTCGGACGTGCGATGCGGTCGGCGAGAGTACCGCGATCAGGGTTGGCGTCGACGGCGATGACGCGGTCTTCCCTCGCATCCGCGAGCGCCATCCCGAGCAGCGCGGTCACCGTGGTCTTGCCCACGCCCCCCTTGCGTGACAGCACGGGGACGAATCGCGCGCCGCCAGACAGCGGGGCGGCGATCCTGGCGCTGAGCGCCTTGCGCTCGCGCGCTCTTCTCCCGTCACCGATGTTGATGCGGCGACCGGAGACCGTGTAGAGGAAGTGGCTCCACGCGCCCTCCGGCTCGGGCTTCGAGACCTGGTGCGGATCGAGCAGACGATCTGCGGTGAGCAGGTCGGCGCTCTCACGCGTGGCGTCGCCCAGATCATCCAGCCGCTTCGAGGTGAGCGTCACCTCGGCGCGAGGTGCTCGCGCCTGCGGCGCCACCGTCTTGTCCTTCGAGGTGTCCACGACAGTGCTCTCCTTCAGGGGTGCGGATCGGGAGACGGATGCCGCGGCTGCTGCTGCCTTCGCCTCGATGTCCGCCTTGGCGCGTGCGATGAAAGCGGCGGCTGCCGCCGCCTCTTCGGCGACGATGTCGGTCGGCGCGGGCGAAGTGGCGCGGTCCGTGCCAGGTTCCGCCTCGTCGACGATGTCGGCGGCCTCTTCGTCCGCGGGCGCGGATTCGTCGACCGCATCGCTCCCGACCACATGCGCGTCCGGCTCGGCCGGCCCGGCGGACTCGAGGGGCTCGGCCGGCTCCGCAGGCTCGGCCGGCTCGGCCGGCTCCGCAGGCTCGGCCGTGATCTCGAGCTCGGCGGGAGCGGCCGCCTCAGACGCAGCGTGCCGCGCCGCGTCCCCGTCTGCTGCGGCATCCGACTCCACCGTGCCGGCTTCGTCGTCCTCGGCAGGCAGCTCGATCACGATCGAGTGGATGACGGCATCCGCCTCTGGCACCTCTGGCGCCTCTGTCGCCGGTTCGAAGACCGGCTCGTCGATGATCAGGTCGACCACCTCGCCGTCGACGACGTCCTCATCGGCGAGATCGTCGTCATCGGACTGAGGGAGGGTCACGCTCACCTGTGCGGTGCCCAGGATGCCGATGGCCGACGTATCCAGGGACGTCGCGTCGTCGAGCACCCCTCTCGATTCCTCATCCTTCGCGGATGTCTTCTTGATGGTCACGGTGTCACTCCCAGCTGATGCAGGCCTCGGGTGCGCATCGCGTGCGCGGCCTTCACCCGCACAAGATTAGTGCGAAGGGCTGATCACGACCAAAAGATCTCCCGCGTCCACCTGCTGCGTGGCACCGATCGCGAGACGCTCGACGACGCCGTCGACGGGTGCCGTGATGGCGGCCTCCATCTTCATCGCCTCGATCGATGCGACCGGCTCACCGGCTCGCACCCTCGCTCCCACCTCGGTCTTCAGCGTGACCACTCCCGAGAACGGGGCCGCGACGTGGCCGGTGACAGAGGTGTCGGCCTTCTCGACCTCGTGCGCGTCGACCACGATGGACCGGTCGCGGACGAAGACCGGACGAAGCTGTCCGTTCAGCGTCGTCATGACCGTGCGCATGCCCTTCTCGTCCGCATCGCCGATGGCCTCGAGGCCGACGTAGAGCTGCACGCCCCGGTCGATCTCGATCAGGTGCTCCTGTCCCTGCACCAGTCCGTACAGGTAGTCGCCCGTGTCGAGGACCGACAGGTCGCCGTACTGCTCGCGCGCCTGCTCGTACTCACGTGTCGGAGCGGGGAAGAGCAGGGTGTTCAACCGCGCCCGCCTCGTCGCACTGTCACCCGCGAGAGCAGCCTCGTCATCGGCGCTGATCTCGGTCAGACCGGTGCGCACGGATCGCCCGGCGAGCACCTTGGTACGGAAGGGCTCGGGCCAGCCGCCGGGCAGGTCGCCCAGTTCGCCCGCCATGAAGCCCACGACCGAATCGGGCACGTCGTACTTCTCGGGGTTCGCCTCGAAGTCAGCGGGGTCGGCTTTCACAGCCGCGAGGTGCAGCGCGAGATCGCCCACCACCTTCGACGAGGGGGTGACCTTGGGCACCCGGCCGAGGATGCGATCGGCCGCCGCATACATGTCCTCGATGAGCTCGAAGTCGTCGGCGAGCCCGAGCGCCTTCGCCTGCTGACGAAGGTTCGACAGCTGTCCGCCGGGGATCTCGTGGTGGTACACCCGTCCCGTGGGGCCGGGCAGTCCGGACTCGAACGGCGCGTAGGTGCGGCGCACCGCCTCCCAGTACGGTTCGAGATCCGAGACGCCGTCGAGATCGATACCGCTGTCGCGCTCGGTGTGGGCGAGAGCGGCGACCAGCGACGACAGCGAGGGCTGGCTGGTCGTTCCGGACAGCGGAGCGGATGCCGCGTCGACCGCGTCGACTCCTGCTGCACTCGCGGCGAGCAGGGTCGCCAGCTGGCCGCCGGGGGTGTCGTGCGTGTGCAGGTGCACGGGCAGATCGAACCGCTCACGCAGCGCGGTGACGAGCTTCGCGGCGGCCGCGGGGCGCAGCAGACCCGCCATGTCCTTGATGGCGAGGATGTGGGCGCCGGCGGCCACGATCTGGTCTGCGAGCTTCAGGTAGTAGTCGAGCGTGTAGAGGTCCTCGGCGGGGTTGAGCAGGTCTCCGGTGTAGCAGAGGGCGACCTCCGCGACCGCAGTGCCCGTGGCGCGCACGGCCTCGATGGCCGGTCGCATCTGCTCGACGTCGTTGAGCGCGTCGAAGATGCGGAAGATGTCGATGCCGCTCGCGGCGGCCTCGGCGACGAACGCCTCGGTGACGGCTGTCGGGTACGGGGTGTATCCGACCGTGTTCCGACCACGCAGCAGCATCTGGATCGCGACGTTCGGCAGAGCGGCGCGCAGCTTGTCGAGCCGCTCCCATGGGTCCTCGCCGAGGAACCGCAGCGCGACGTCGTAAGTCGCGCCTCCCCACGCCTCGACCGACAGCAGTCCCGGCGTCAGCCGCGCGATGTACGGCGCGGCAGCGACCAGGTCCTTGGTGCGCACGCGGGTCGCGAGCAGCGACTGGTGCGCGTCGCGGAAGGTCGTGTCGGTGATCGCCAGGGCGGACTGCGCCCGCAGGTCGGCCGCGAACCGCTCGGGCCCCAGCTCGAGCAGGCGCTGACGCGAGCCCGGCACAGGCTCGCTCGTCAGATCGACCGGCGGCAGCTTGCTCGCCGGGTCCACGACCCCGGGGTGCACGCCATGCGGCTTGTTGACTGTGACGTCCACGAGCCAGTTGAGGATCTTCGTGCCGCGGTCCTTCGAGGCCCGCCCACGCAGCAGCTCTGGTCGCTCGTCGATGAACGAGGTGCTCACGTCGCCCGCGACGAATGCCGCATCGTCGAGCAGCGCCTGCAGGAACGGGATGTTCGTGGAGACGCCGCGGATGCGGAACTCGGCCAGGGCGCGTCGAGCCCGCGCGACCGCGGCGGGGAAGTCGCGCCCGCGGCACGTGAGCTTGGCGAGCATCGAATCGAAGTGCGGGCTGATCTGCGCGCCCTGGTGCACGGTGCCGCCGTCGAGACGCACGCCGGCACCGCCGGGCGAGCGGTACGTCGTGATCTTGCCGGTGTCGGGGCGGAAGCCCTGAGTGGGGTCCTCCGTGGTGATGCGGCACTGCAGGGCAGCGCCTCGCAGGTGCAGGTTCTCCTGCTGGAGCCCGAGATCGGCGAGCGTCTGACCCGAGGCGATGCGCATCTGGCTCTGCACGAGGTCGACGTCGGTGACCTCTTCCGTGACCGTGTGCTCGACCTGGATCCGCGGGTTCATCTCGATGAAGACGACCTCACCCGCGCGCTCCCCCGCCGTCTCGAGCAGGAACTCCACGGTGCCGGCGTTCTCGTAGCCGATCGAGCGGGCGAATGCCACGGCGTAGCCGTGCAGCGCGGTGCGGATGCCGTCGTCCAGGTTCGGGGCCGGAGCGATCTCGACCACCTTCTGGTGCCGTCGCTGCACAGAGCAGTCGCGTTCGAACAGGTGCACGGTCTCACCAGTCTTGTCCGCCAGGATCTGCACCTCGATGTGTCGCGGACGCAGCACCGCCTGCTCGAGGAACATGCGGGGGTCGCCGAACGCGCTCGCCGCCTCGCGCATCGCCTCAGCGAGCGCGGGTGCGAGATCGCCCTTGGTCTCGACACGGCGCATGCCGCGGCCTCCACCGCCGGCGACGGCCTTCGCGAACAGCGGGAAACCGATCTCGTCCGCCTGGGCGACGAGGGCGTCGACGTCATCAGATGCCTCGGTCGACCGGAGCACGGGCACGCCCGCCTCGATCGCGTGCCGCTTGGCCTCGACCTTGTTCCCCGCCATCTCCAGCACGTCCGCCGGCGGACCGATGAAGACGATGCCGTTCGCGGCCGCCTTCTCTGCGAGCTCCGGGTTCTCGGAGAGGAATCCGTAGCCGGGGTAGATCGCATCCGCCCCCGCTTCGCGGGCGACCCGGATGATCTCGTCGACGTTCAGGTACGCGCGCACCGGATGGCCGCGCTCACCGATCTCATACGCTTCGTCGGCCTTCAGCCGGTGGACCGAGCCGCGGTCCTCATGAGGGAAGACGGCGACCGTCCTCGCCCCGACCTCGAAAGCCGCACGGAAGGCGCGGATCGCGATCTCGCCGCGGTTCGCCACAAGGATCTTCTTGAACATGCACACCTCTGAAAGCTCGATGCGCGGCGATTTCGACGCGCATGGGGCGGGGCTGAGTGTTCCCTCAGCCTAGGGGAAGGTAACGTGGAGTCCGTGCACGTACTCAGCGTCAGCTCTCTCAAGGGGGGCGTCGGCAAGACGACCGTCACTCTCGGCCTGGCCTCAGCGGCCTTCGCCCGGGGTGTGCGGACGCTCGTCGTCGACCTCGACCCGCAGTCCGACGTCTCCACCGGGATGGACATCCAGGTGGCGGGCCGGCTCAACATCGCCGATGTCCTGGCGAACCCGAAGGAGAAGGTCGTCCGTCAGGCGATCACCTCCAGCGGCTGGGCGAAGGTGCACCCCGGCACGATCGACGTCCTGATCGGCAGCCCCTCGGCGATCAACTTCGACGGCCCTCACCCGAGCGTCCGCGACGTCTGGAAGCTCGAAGAGGCTCTCGCCGCGGTCGAAGCCGATTACGATCTCGTCCTGATCGACTGCGCTCCCTCTCTGAACGCCCTCACCCGCACCGCATGGGCCGCGAGCGACCGCGTCATGGTGGTCACCGAGCCCGGCCTGTTCTCCGTGGCTGCAGCCGACCGTGCGCTGCGTGCGATCGAGGAGATCCGCCGCGGTCTCTCCCCCCGTCTGCAGCCGCTGGGCATCGTCGTCAACCGCGTGCGACCGCAGTCCATCGAGCACCAGTTCCGCATCAAGGAGCTGCGCGACATGTTCGGCCCCCTCGTGCTCTCGCCGCAGCTGCCGGAGCGCACCTCGCTGCAGCAGGCCCAGGGCGCTGCGAAGCCGCTGCACATCTGGCCCGGAGACTCCGCGCAGGAGCTCGCAGCCGACTTCGACTCCCTGCTCGACAGGATCATCCGCACCGGCCGCATCCAGGTTCCCGAGGGCAGCGCCTGACGCTCGCCCCGCCTCATACGCGAAACGCCCGCTCATCGAGCGGGCGTTCTCCGTCTGGAGAGACTACGCGGAGCGCTTGGCCCGACGTGCGGTGAGCTCGTCGACGGGGTCGGGAGCCGTGGGATCGAACTGCACGAGAGTCGACTCCACCTCGCGGAGGACCTTGCCGACCGCGATGCCGAACACGCCCTGCCCGCGGCTGACGAGATCGATGACCTCGTCGTTCGAGGTGCACAGGTAGACCGAGGCGCCGTCGCTCATGAGCGTGGTGCCTGCGAGATCGCGGATGCCTGCACGACGCAGTTCGTCGACGGCGGTGCGGATCTGCTGCAGCGAGATGCCCGTGTCGAGAAGGCTCTTGACGAGCTTGAGGACCAGGATGTCGCGGAAGCCGTAGAGGCGCTGCGATCCGGATCCGCTCGCGCCGCGCACCGTGGGCTCGACGAGCTCGGTGCGGGCCCAGTAGTCCAGCTGACGGTACGTGATGCCGGCCGCACGCGCCGCTACCGCACCGCGGTAGCCGACCTCGTCGTCCATCGCCGGGAGCCCGTCGGTGAAGAGGAGTTCCGGCACGAACCGCGGGTCGCCTGCACGCTCGTCCGCATTCATCTGAAGTCCTCCCTGGAAGCTGATACCTCCACGCTAGAGCAGTGCCCTGACCCCGGCAACGACATCCGTGCGACCCCGAAGGTGTGTCGCAATCAGTTCGTTACGAAAGCAGCCGGGCCAGCGCGTCTTTGACGAAGAGCGAGCGCACTTCGTCGATCTTGCCCGCGAGCTCCGGGGCCATCTCGCTCGCCTTCGCGCGCGATGCGGCATCCGTCCTGCGCAGCAGCGCCGACAGCGCGGACTCGATCAGCGCCACCTCTCGTTCGGCGCCCTGACGCAGCGACCGCAGGTGCCGGGGCTCGATGCCGTGACGGTCGAGGCCGACAAGACTGCGCAGCAGCGTGACGGATGCCTCGGTGTACGTCTCCTGGGCGGCCATCACGCCCGTGCTGATCGCATCGTTCAACAGCTGCGGGCCGGCGCCTGCAGCGGCCAGCAGCTCGTCCCGGCGATACCGGCGAGGCGAGGGCGCGATGGACGGGGGCGGCACGATCGCCGCGGACTCCCCTGATGCCTCCGCCTCATCGAGCTGCTCGCGGATGACGCTGAGCGGCAGATAGTGGTCACGCTGCAGGGTGAGACCCAGTCGCAGCCGCTCGATGTCGGCCTGCGAGAACTTGCGGTACCCGGACTCGGTACGAGACGGGGTGACGATCCCCTGCACCTCGAGGAAGCGCAGCTTGCTGGAGGTGAGATCCGGGAACTCCGGCGTCAGCCGGGCCAGGACCTGGCCGATACTCAGCAGGCCCGCGGACGCACTGCGTTCGCGGGCGGGAGAGGACGCCATCAGTCGTTCGCCGCCGCACGGTCGAGGGGCGAGGCGAAGAAGTTCAGCCGGAACTTGCCGACGCGCAGCTCGGCGCCGTCGACGATGGGCGCACGGTCGACCCGCTCGCCGTTGACGTAGGTGCCGTTCAGCGAGCGCTGATCGATGATCTCGAACGAGCTGCCGTTGCGCGTGATCTCGGCATGACGACGCGACACCGTCACGTCGTCGAAGAAGATGTCCGCCTCGGGGTGGCGGCCGACCGTGGTGACGTCGGTGTCGAGAAGGTAGCGGGCGCCCGCGAGTGCGCCGGAGCGGACCAGCAGCAGTGCGCTGCCGGCGGGCAGCGCGGCGATGGCGCTCTGCTCCACGTCTGTGAGCTCGACACCGAAGGGCACGAAGGAGAGATCCGAGTCGTGCCCGAACGTCTGGGTCACGTCGTGCCTCTGCTCGCCGGAACGGTGGATCGCGGCGTCGCCGGCTGGTCGGCTGTCGTTGTCTGTCACTGTGCCCTCCTGGTCGTCCAGACTAACTGATGCGGAGCCGCTCGCGGGAGGCCGGTTCGCACTCAGCCGCCGCATACCGGACATTCATAGGCTGGACACGTGAAAACCGCAGCCCGCAGCATCTCTTTCGCCCCCGTCGCTCTCGCCGTGAGCCTGCTCGCCGCGTTCCTCGTGCTGTTCGCGCCGCTCTCGGCGTCGGCCCACGACACGCTGGTGAGCTCGTCACCCGCCGCCGACAGCACGGTCGAGACCCTGCCCGCGGAGATCACGCTCACCTTCAGCGACAAGCTGATCACCGGCGAGGGTGCGACCGAGCTGCTCGTCACCGACGCCTCCGGCACCTCGGTCGTGAACGGACCGGCAACCGTGAACGGCGCGATCGTCACGCAGCCCCTCGCGGCTCAGGCCGCTGCCGGCGCGTACCACGTGGTGTGGAAGATCGTCTCGAGCGACGGCCACCCGACGTCCGGCGAGTTCTCCTTCACCGTCACGACCGACACGCTCGCGACCGCCGAGCCGTCCACCGCCCCGACCGCGACGCCTGCGCAGACGCCGGATGCCCCGGTGAGCACCGCGCCGGAGACGACCGAGGACTCGGGCGACGCCGTCGGATTCTGGGTGCTCGGCATCGTCGGAGTACTCGTCGTCGCGGCGGTCGTGATCCTGCTTCTTTCACGACGTGGAAACCGCTCCAGCGCAGGGTCTGACGACCAGTCGTCGCGCTAGGCTGAAGGCATGCCACACTACGACGTCGTCATCCTTGGTGCAGGTCCTGGCGGATATGTCGCTGCGGTTCGCAGCGCGCAGCTCGGCCTGTCCACCGCGATCATCGAAGAGAAGTACTGGGGCGGTGTCTGCCTCAACGTGGGCTGCATCCCCTCCAAGTCGCTCCTCAAGAACGCCGAGATCGCGCACACGTTCACGCACAAGGCCGAGTTCTTCGGCATCTCCGGCGATGTGCACTTCGACTTCGGCGCGGCCTTCGACCGCAGCCGCAAGGTGGCCGAGACGCACGTCAAGGGCATCCACTTCCTGATGAAGAAGAACAAGGTCACCGAGTACGACGGCCGCGGCACCTTCACCGGCCCGAAGGCGATCTCGGTCGCGAAGTCGGACGGCACGACCGAAGAGGTCACCTTCGACAACGCCATCATCGCGACGGGCTCGACCGTGCGCCTGCTGCCCGGCGTCGAGCTCAGCGACAACGTCGTCACCTACGAAGAGCAGATCCTGACCCGCGACCTGCCCGAGTCGATCGTCATCGTCGGCGCCGGCGCCATCGGCATGGAGTTCGGCTATGTGCTGTCGAACTACGGCGTGAAGGTCACGATCATCGAGTTCCTCGACCGCGCCCTCCCGAACGAGGACGTCGAGGTCTCGAAGGAGATCCAGAAGCAGTACAAGAAGCTCGGCGTCGACATCCTCACCTCGACCGCGGTGAAGACCGTCACCGACAACGGCTCCTCCGTGCACGTCACGTATGAGACCCGCGACGGCCAGCCCGGCGAGATCACCGCCGACAAGGTCCTCATGTCCGTGGGCTTCGCACCCAACGTGAACGGCTACGGGCTCGAGAACACCGGCGTCACGCTCACCGAGCGCGGTGCGATCGATATCGACGACCACATGCGCACCAACGTCGAGGGCATCTACGCGATCGGCGACGTCACCGCCAAGCTGCAGCTCGCGCATGTCGCCGAGGCTCAGGCTGTCGTGGCCGCCGAGACCATCGGCAAGGCCGAGACCATGACCCTGGGCGACTACCGGATGATGCCGCGCGCGACGTTCTGCCAGCCGCAGGTCGCGAGCTTCGGCCTCACCGAGGAGCAGGCCCGCGCCGAGGGTCGCGAGATCAAGGTCGCGAAGTTCCCGTTCAGCGCCAACGGCAAGGCGAACGGCCTGGGCGAGCCCGTCGGCTTCGTCAAGCTCATCGCCGACGCCGAGCACCTCGAGCTCATCGGCGGGCACCTGATCGGTCCCGACGTCTCCGAGCTCCTGCCCGAGCTGACCCTCGCTCAGAAGTGGGACCTCACCGCACTCGAGGCCGCTCGCAACGTGCACACGCACCCCACACTGTCCGAGGCTCTGCAGGAGGCCTTCCACGGTCTCGCGGGGCACATGATCAACCTGTGATCGCGCCAGAAGCCCCGGATCCTCGGATCCGGGGCTTCTGCGTTCCCGGGCGCGGCCGCTCAGACCCCGCGCATGGTGATGAGACCGGAGGCACAGCCGCGCAGCGGCCTCGAGCCCAGGACACGGATCACCTGCTCGCGCATCACGAGCGGCGCCCCTGCGGCCGGCGCCCCCATCGACATGTAGAACGCCGCACGCCGCTGCGCCCTGCGGGCCGCTCTCGCGCTCCGGCGGGCATAACTGCGGAAGTCCGGCTGCCCGCGCTCGAGTCCGCGGATGATGCCGACCGCGAGGCGCACGGCATCCGCCCATCCGAGGTTCATGCCCTGCCCGCCGATCGGGCTGACCTCGTGCGCGGCATCGCCCAGCAGCACGATTCGACCGTCGGCGAAGGCGGCGGCCGCGTGCTGCGCGACATCGAAGACCACCGGGACGAGGTCGTCGGGGAACGCAGGACGGATGCCGGTGCGCCTCTCGATCTCCGAGCGGAGGGCCGTGGCCGTGTCGAGCGGTCGCGCACCGCCATGGCGCACGACCCAGCGCCGGCGTGCTCCCGGCATCGGGAACGACTCCACGAGCCCCGCAGGTTCGCAGTGCAGCACCGCACGCGCGCGCTCGGCGTCGTCGGGAACATCGAGCATCGAGTAGCGGCCGGCTCCTGCGCGCTCGCGCCACTCGATGCCCAGCTGCTCGCGGATCCCGCTGTGCACGCCGTCCGCGACGACCGCGAACGACCCGGTGATCTCGCGCAGTCCGTGCCCGGCATCCACCGCCACGCGCACGAACTCCTCCTCGTCCCGCACCGACCGCACGACGTGCCCCTGGCGCAGCGCCCCTCGCGCCAGCACGCCGAGGCGATGCCGGAGCAGATCGTCGGTCCGCCGCTGCGGAAGCACGAGCACCGGCCGCTCCGGCGCGAAGTCGAGCTCCGCCAGCATCCGTCCCCGGCTGCGCACCTCCCCGCCCTCGAGAGCCAGAGCCTCGCCCCGCACCGCCGCTCCGATGCCGGCCGCGTCGAGGGCGTCGAGTCCCGGTCGATGGATCCCGATCGCGCGGCTTCTGGTGTCGGCGTCCGGCCGCCGCTCGCACACCACCACGTCGACCTCCCGCTGCGCGAGCAGACAGGCCAGCATCAGACCGACCGGCCCCGCGCCGACGATCACCACGTCATGGTGCGGCATCGCCGTGCTCCCACCGCAACTCGAGCCGCGCCGGGAAGCCGCCGCGCACCCGCCAGCCGGCAGGGGCGGCCTCGCGCAGCTCCGGCACGGTGTAGGAGCGACGGATGCTGATGAGCCCGTCCTCGCGGATGAAGGAACCGGCGAGGAGGTTGGATGCGAAGGGGAACGTCGCCGCGCCGAAAAGGGCGTAGGCCGCTCGACCGCGCGCGATGTCGCGGTGCACCACGGCCCCTCCCTGATCGACGAGCCGGCGGCTGTCGTCAAGGAGCGTCCGCAGCTCCTGCGGGGACAGATGATGCAGCAGATGGTTCGACACGACCACGTCGAAGCGCTCGCCGGCGTCGACCAGCTCGGAGGTGAAGGCGGGACGGTAGCGGATGCCGGCGCCGCCGTCATGCGCACGCGCCCAGGCGATCGCCCGCTCATCGGGGTCGAGCGCGGTGATCTCGGCGGCGATGCCGTCGCGCCGCAGCCGACTCGCCAGCAGCCGGCACAGATCGCCGCCTCCTGCTCCGATGTCGAGGATGCGCAGGGCGCGGCCAGGTGCGCCGCGCGGCCGGATGTCGCGGCGGTACAGCAGCCCGGGCCTCGAGACGAGGCGGTTCACGGGCGCGAAGCGCAGATAGGTGCGCTCCAGCATCCGCAGATCCGCGTGCGGATCGTCCATGAGCTCGCGCGCATCGACGGCGCGAACCGAGAGGTCGGGACTCATTTCGCCTCTGCGGCCTCGACCGTCAGCAGCGCGCTCTCGGCCGTCAGTCCCGGCCCGAACGCCATGGCGGCGACACGATCTCCGTGCCGTGCGTCCTGCTGCTCGAGGATGTGCTGCAGCACGAAGAGGATCGTCGCGCTCGACATGTTGCCGTTCACGCGCAGCACCTCGCGGGCCGGGTGCAGCTGCTCGTCGCTGAGGTGCAGGCGCTCCTGCACGCGGTCGAGGATGCTGCGCCCGCCGGGATGGATCGCCCAGTGCGCGACGCGATCGCCGACCCGACCCTCCTCGAAGGCGTTCGCGAGTTCCTGCTCCCCCGCGTAGAGCGGTCGCAGCGCCCCGATGATCGTCTCGCCGATGATCTGCGGAACAGCCGTGGAGAGGATCATCTCGAAGCCGCTGTCGCCGATGGTCCAGGCCATGTCCTTCTCGCCCTCCGGGGCGATGGCCGTGTGGAACCGGTCGAGCCTGAGCGCCCTGGTGGACGCTGGGAGGTCGCGGGCGGTGACGATGCCCGCAGCGGCGCCGTCGGCGAACAGCGAAGAGGCCACGATCGTGTCGGGGTCCTCCGAGGAGCGCAGGTGCAGGGTGCACAGCTCGACGCTCACCACCAGGACGACGGCCTCGGGATCGGCGGCGCAGAACTGGCGCGCGGCGCGCAGCGCGGGCATGGAGGCGTAGCAGCCCATGAAGCCGAGGTGATAGCGCTGCACCGAATCGGCGAGCCCGAGCGCTCTGACGATCTCGTACTCCGGGCCCGGCGCGTGGAATCCCGTGCAGGAGACCGTGATGACGTGCGTGATGTCGGACGCGCTGATATCGGGATCGGCGTCGATCGAGCCCCTCGCCGCTTCGACGAACAAGCGGCTCGCCTCGCGGACGTAGACCTCGTTGCGGGTCTTCGTCCCCGGGGAGAGCAGCGCCCCGGTCGCCCTGTCGAAGAACACCGGCTCCTCGACCTCGACGTCGAAGGAGAGCTCGTCGATCACGGTATGCCGCGAGTCGATGCCGGAGCCGTTGAACGACGCGCCGACGATGCGCCGCGCCAGCCGCCCGATGTCGGGCTGCGCGGCGAAGACGTCTCGCACCTCGTCCTGCAGGAGGACGGTGTCGGGGACGATCGTGTGCAGCGAACGGAGCCTGACAGGTGGGTGCATGCTGTCACTCAAGCATGCACCGCCGATTTCGCGAAAGGGGTTGCGCTCCGGCTCAGTATCCGAGTGCGCGGGCGAGCTTGGAGCCGGATGCCGCGTCCCGCGCCCCTGCGGCGAAGATCACGCGCTCCGCTGCGGCGAACAGTTCGGCGCGGCCCGCCTCGTCGGCGGGGGCCGCGGGTCCGAGTTCGAGCTCCCACTCCCGCCATTCGCGCTCGATGCCCGCGCGGAGGTCGGTGGCGCGGACTCGATCGTCGACGAACTCCGCCACCACGCCGTCGGGACCTGTGAGCAGATACGCGGTGCGGGTGTTCTCGATGCGGGCGAGCGGAGTCAGCTCCTCCGTCGTCCAGCGGGAGAGCACTTCAGAGACGGCATCCGGAATGCTCTCATCGTCGCCCAGCGGCCAGCCGATCTCGAGCCGGCCGTCGCCCTCACGCGGTCCCTTGATGTGCCAGCCGGCGTCGGGGCCTCCTGTGCGCCGGCGCAGGGCTACGCCGGCGCGGGAGAGCGCGGCATCCGCGGTGTCGAGGTAGCGGGCGTCGAGCTCGCGCACCTCTGCGTCGCTCACCGCGTCGACGCCGGGGATCCCCTGCCACTGCGGCAACGGAGTGGCAGCGTCGACGTCGTACTTGCGCTCGACCTCGACCGTGCGGGAGTGCCCTGAGCCGTCTGGCGCCTCAGTCATCTGCGGGATTGAGGTCCTCGAGGGACTCGTCGTACCAGTAGTCGACCTCGGTGGGGCCGTCGTTCTCGCCCGTGTTCGAGGGCTCGCCGCGGCGGTTGTACACCACCTGCGTCTCGCTGTAGGGGACGATCAGCTTGTCGTCCGCGTCGCCGAGGGGGATGATCTGCCCGTCCAGCGGGCCGCCGTGAAGCCGTGCGAGTGCCATGTGGTTCAGATTAGCCCTCATGGCCGACGTCAGGCGATCGCGACGCCGAGAACCGCGCCGATGATCATCCACGGCCCGAAGGCGATCCTCGTGGAGCCGGTCGCCCTGCGCAGTGCGATCAGGGCCAGCGCGTAGAGGGCCGCGAGCACGAAGGCGGATGCCGCGCCGACGGCGAGCGCGGTCCAGCTGTGCCAGCCGAGCACGACGCCGATGAGGGCTGCGAGCTTGACGTCTCCGCCGCCCATCCCGGCTCGGCTCGCGATGCGGAGCAGAGCGTAGAAGCCGCCGAGGATCACGAGTCCCCACAGCGCACGGACGAGCGCGCCGCTCTCTCCCATCGCCACGGCGTCGAGCACGGCCAGCAGCACCACGGCGAGGAGGGTCGGCAGCACGATGCGATTGGGCAGCCGGTGTGTGCGGATGTCGATCACCAGGAGCCACACGCCGATGCCGATCAGCCCCGCATGCACGAGGACGACGAGGACGGTGCGCAGACCCATTCTCGAAGGGTAGGAGATCCGCGGATGCCGCTGCAGCGAGGGTGTGGATAACTCCCCAGGGCGATGTCGGACGTTCGAAATAGCGTCAACACGTCCACTTGATTTATTAGTACATAGATTCGAAGATGGAGACATGGGGAACATGCTCGACACCGTGGCTTCGCTCTCCGCGCCTGACG
The DNA here is from genome assembly GCF_000956475.1 of Microbacterium hydrocarbonoxydans. Classification (GTDB taxonomy): domain Bacteria; phylum Actinomycetota; class Actinomycetes; order Actinomycetales; family Microbacteriaceae; genus Microbacterium; species Microbacterium hydrocarbonoxydans_A. The sequence goes on along the minus strand of NZ_JYJB01000010.1, from coordinate 47,886 downwards.
ACGTCCGCGCCGGAGAGGTGCTGCGGCTGCGCCGTGAGATCAGTCGCATGCAACGGCGACGCAGCGAGCAGCCTCTGCTCCCCCTCGACACCGCCTTCTCCTCGCTGCTTCCCGATGACGGGCTGCTCACGGGGTCCGCCTACACGGTATCCCCCTCTCCCTCACTCGTCCTCGCGCTGCTCAGCGCGGCATCCCAGAAGGGGCACTGGTGCGCGGTGATCGGCATGCCGACGCTCGGAATCGAAGCCGCCGCCGCCTTCGGCGTCGATCTCGATCGGCTGATCCTCGTGCCGAATCCTGCAGAGCGCTGGCTGGCTGTCACCTCTGCGCTCGCAGAAGTGGTCCCGCTGATCGCCGTGCACCCCGGCTCGCGGGTCCGCGACGCCGACATCTCACGGCTGAGCGCCCGGCTGCGCGATCGCGGCACCACGCTGCTCGTCGCCGAGTCGGCGGCGATCGGCCCCTGGCCGCAGAGCGAAGGCAGCATCCGCCTGAGCGATCCGCACTGGCACGGGCTCGGCGAGGGGTGGGGGCTGCTCCAGGACTGCACGGCGACCGTGACCGCGCAGACCAGACGAGCCCCGCTCGCTTCGAGCGTGCAGGTGCGGCTGCCGGGAAGCCACGGAGCGGTCGAGGCCGTCCAGGACACTCCCGCGACCGTCACCGAGCTGCCGACGCGGTTCACCCCCCTGGCGGTGGCCGGATGACCTCCCCGCTCCGCGTCTTCGCGCTGTGGTTCCCCGACTGGCCGCTGCGCGCCGCTCTCGGACCGCCGCCGCACCCGCCCACGGCCCTCGTGCACGCGAACGCGGTCGTGGCATGCACGGCATCCGCGCGCGAGCACGGAGTGCGCATCGGTCAGCGTCGCCGCGAGGCGCAGGGTCGGCTCGCCGCCCTGCGCGTACTCCTCCACGATCCGGCGAAAGACGACCGCGTGTTCCTCCCCGTGCTGCGACTCATCGAGCGCCATGCACCAGGGGCGACGCTGCTGCGCCCGGGACTCGCGGTCATCCGCGCCAGAGGCCTCGCCCGCTACCACGGCGGCGAAGCCGAGGCGGCGAGCGCGCTGCTCGGCATCATCACCGAGGCCGGCTACGCCGAGGCCCGGATCGGCGTGGCCGACGGGCCGTTCACTGCTGAGCTCGCCGCGCACGGGTCCGAGCCGTGCACGGTCGTGCCTGCGGGGCGCTCAGCGGAGTTCCTCGCTCCCCTCCCCGTGCAGGCGCTCCGCGACGAGCAGCTCGCAGGTCTGCTGACCCGCCTGGGTGTGCGCACCCTCGGCGCGTTCGCCGCGCTGGATGCCATCGAGGTGCGCGATCGCTTCGGCGAGCGCGGGGCACGTCTGCACGCTCTGGCAGCCGGCGCCGACTCCCGGGTGCCCGCCCCGAGACCCCCCGACCCCGAGCTCGTGCGCGCCGTGGAGTTCGAGCCCGCCCTGGCCGGTGCCGATCAGGTCGCCTTCGCGGTGAGGCAGACCGCGGATGCCGTGCTCCTCGCCCTCGATGCCGCCGGCGTCGTGTGCACCGAGGTGCGCATCGATCTGACCGACGACAACGGACAGGTGTACTCACGGTCGTGGCTGCATCCGACCTGCTTCGATGCCGCCGATCTCGTCGACCGCGTGCGCTGGCAGCTCGAGGCGCTGGCAGCGGAGTCCGCGAAGGCGCCCGTCGACGAGGCCAGGGCGTTCGGCGGCATCGTGGCGGTGCGCATCGTTCCGACCGCGGTCGACGACGCGGCGCATCATCAGCCAGGACTGTTCGGCTCGGCCACCGACGAGCGCCTGCATCACGCGGTCTCCCGCGTGCAGACCATGCTGGGGCATGAGGGCGTGGTCACCGCCGCGATCGCGGGCGGGCGCTGGCTCGCCGACCGTCAGGTGCTCACGCCCTGGGGCGAGCGTGCCGTCGCGCCTCGCGACCCGGTGCGCCCATGGCCCGGGAGTCTTCCCGATCCGGTGCCGGCAGAGGTGTTCCTCCCGCCTCGGCCCATCGGTGTGGAATCGGCTGCGGGTGAGAGCGTCGGCATCGACGGCCGGGGCTCCCTCTCCGCCGCGCCCGCGCGCATAGACGGGGCCCGAGTGCAGGCGTGGGCGGGCCCATGGCCGATCGCCGAACGGCGATGGGCGGCTGACGGCGGCAAGAAGGGGCATCGACTGCAGATCGTCGACGACCGGGAGCGCGCCTGGCTGGTGTTCTGCGCGGGCGGTCGCTGGTGGGCCGAGGGGAGGTACCGCTGATGGGCTGGCACAACCCGCCGCTCACCTGGAGCGAGATCGAGCGAACCCTCAGCGGCGACGAGCCGCCGAGCGCCGAACCGCGCAGCCCGCGGACCGACCCGGGGCCGGTCAGCCGCAAGCGCGACCACACCCCTCCTCCCCCGATCGAGCGCCCCGTCGACGCGGTGCCCTATGCCGAACTGCACGCGCACTCCTCGTACTCCTTCCTCGACGGGGCCTCCTCTCCGCAGGAGCTGCTCGTCGAGGCCGAGCGGCTGGGTCTCTCGGCCCTGGCTCTCACCGACCACGACGGCTTCTACGGGGCCGCCAGGTTCGCCGAGGTCGCCGGCATGATGGAGGCGTCGGTGCAGACCGTGTACGGCGCCGAGCTCTCGCTGGGTCTCGACGCCCCGCAGCGAGGAGCAGCCGATCCGATCGGCGAGCATCTGCTCGTCCTCGCCGACGGCCTCGAGGGGTATCACCGTCTCTCCGGCGCGATCACGACCGCGCAGCTGCGCGGCGGTGAGAAGGGGCGACCGGTCTACGACATCGACGAGCTCGCGGCGAGCGCCGGCGGGCACTGGACGATCCTCACCGGATGCCGCAAAGGCGCCGTGCGGCGCGGTCTCGAGAACGGAGACGCCGCGACCCCCCTGCGCCGCCTGATCGACCTGTTCGGCCGCGATCGCATCGCCGTGGAGCTCTTCGACCACGGCGACCCGCTGGACACCAGGCGCAACGACGAGCTCGCCGATCTCGCCCGGCGGCTGCGGCTGCCCGTGCTGGCCACGAACAACGTGCACTACGCCACGCCTGAGCGGGCGGGCCTCGCCGAAGCAGTGGCCGCGGTGCGGGCCGTGCGCAGCATGGACGAGCTCGACGGCTGGCTGCCGGCGCACGGCGGCGCGCACCTGCGCAGCGGCGCGGAGATGACGGCCCGCTTCCGCCGCTACCCGGGGGCGATCTCCTACGGCCTCGAGCTGGCCGCGGCATCCGCCTTCCCGCTGATCCAGGCAAAACCGGCCCTGCCAAGGCAGGACGTGCCCGAGGGCCACACGCCGATGAGCTGGCTGCGTCATCTGGTGTGGGAGGCGGTGCCGGCGAAGTATCCGCGGATCGACGACGAGGGCCGAAGGCGCATCGCCCGCGAGCTCGATGTGATCGAGGAGAAGGACTTCCCCGGCTACTTCCTCATCGTGCACGGCATCGTCACGGAGGCGAAGGATCGCGGCATCCTGTGCCAGGGCCGGGGCTCGGCCGCGGCGAGCGCGGTGTGCTATCTGCTGGGGATCACCGCGGTCGATCCCATCCTCTACAACCTCCCCTTCGAGCGCTTCCTCGCCACCACCCGGCAGGAGGAGCCCGACATCGACGTGGACTTCGACTCCAGCCGCCGTGAGGAGATGATCCAGTGGACCTACGAGCAGTACGGCAGAGAGCGGGCGGCGCAGGTCGCGAACGTCATCCAGTACCGCCCCAAGAACGCGGTGCGCGACATGGCGAGGGCTCTCGGCTACTCCCCCGGTCAGCAGGACTCCTGGTCGCGTCAGGTCGACGGCTGGTCGGCCGGTCTCGAGGTGTCTGAAGACCATGACATCCCCGAGAACGTGCTCGAGTACGCGGGTGAGCTGCTGAAGGCTCCCCGCCACCTCGGCATCCACTCCGGCGGCATGGTGCTCACCGCCCGTCCGGTCGGAGAGGTGGTGCCGGTCGAGCACGCGCGCATGGAGAACCGCACGATCATCCAGTGGGACAAGGACGACGCGGCATCCATGGGGCTGGTCAAGTTCGATCTGCTGGGGCTGGGGATGCTGGCGGCGCTGCGGCACTGCTTCGACCTGGTCCGCGGCGCCACGGGCGAGGACTGGGCACTGGAGACCATCCCGAAGGAGGAACCCGCGGTCTACGACATGCTCTGCCGGGCGGATTCGATCGGGGTGTTCCAGGTCGAATCGCGCGCGCAGATCGGACTGCTCCCCCGGCTGCAGCCCCGATGCTTCTACGATCTCGCGATCCAGATCGCGCTCATCCGTCCCGGTCCCATCCAGGGCGGAGCCGTGCACCCGTTCGTCCGCCGCAAGATGGCGAAAGATCAGGTCGACGAGGAGAACCGGGAGCGGATCGCTCGCGGCGAGCAGCCCGTGGATTTCCCGATCCTCTATCCGCACGACGATCTGAAGCCGATCCTGGAGCGGACGCTCGGCATCCCCATCTTCCAGGAGCAGCTGATCCAGATGGCGACGGCCATCGGGGACTGCACTGCCGACGAGGCCGATCTGCTGCGCCGCGCGATGGGCTCCAAGCGCGGGCTGGAGAAGATCGAGCGGGTGAAGGACAAGCTGTACGCGGGGATGAAGAGGCGGGGTCTGTCGGAAGACCAGTCCGACCGCATCTACGCGCAGATCCAGGCGTTCTCGAACTTCGGGTTCGCGGAGTCGCACTCGCTGTCGTTCGCGCTGCTCGTGTACGCCAGCTCGTGGCTGAAGCTGCACTATCCCGCTGCATTCCTCGCGGGCCTCCTGCGCTCGCAGCCGATGGGCTTCTACTCGGCGTCGACCCTGACGGCGGATGCGCGCAGGCACGGCGTCGAGGTGCTGCGCCCCGATCTGCATGCATCCGGCGCCACCGAGATCCTCGAGCGAACCGGCCCATCGGGCCCCTGGCTCTATTCCTGCCTGCACGACCCGCAGCCGCCGGCCGCGCGCTTCGACCGTTCACTGCCCGACGAGTCGGGTGCTCATCGCCGAGACGGCGGTTTCGCCGTGCGTCTCGGACTCGGCGGTGTACGCGGCATCGGTCAGCAGCTTGCCGAGCGGATCGTCGCCGAGCGCGAGGCGAACGGCCGCTATCGCGACCTGGGCGATCTGGTCAGGCGGACGGATGCCACGGCCGCGCAGCTGGAGTCGCTCGCCACCGCCGGGGCCTTCGACTGCCTCGGCCTGCAGCGGCGCGAGGCGATCTGGCTCGCGGGCGCCGCGGCTGAGGACCGCGCGCGATACCTCCCCGGCACCGTCGTCGCCGTGCAGCCCCCGCTGTTCGCGGATCAGTCCAGCTACGAGCAGCTCTCTGCGGATCTCTGGTCGACGGGGGTATCCACCGACGATCACCCGCTCGCCCACTTCCGCCCGCGACTGCGGGAGCGCGGGGTGCTCACGTCCGCAGAGCTGCAGGAGCACGAGGTCGGGCGGCGCATCGAGGTCGCCGGCCTCGTCACGCACCGGCAGCGACCGGCGACTGCGGCCGGCATCACCTTCCTCAACCTCGAAGACGAGACGGGCCTGGTCAACGTCGTCTGCTCGGCCGGAGTCTGGGGCCGCTACCGCCGCGTCGCTCGCGATTCTCCGGCGCTCATCATCCGCGGCATCCTGGAACGGTCCGAAGAGGGCGTGGTGAATGTTCTGGCCGACGCCTTCGAGGATCTGCGCACCGGCTTCGCCCATCGCTCGAGGGATTTCCGTTGATGGCGGGCACAGCCGGGCACGGTCTCACCAGATCCGCTCGACCGGCTCCTGCGGCGCTCTGTCCGTCCCGCCCCAGCGCTCCGCCTCCGCCTTGGCCGCAACGGCTGCCGCATCCGCCTCGTGCAGCGCCGTTCTCGCTCCCGTGCCGCCCGAAGCCTCCGGGGCCAGCACGAGTTCGGTGTGCGTTCCCGCCCCGCCCATCACCACGGTGCACTCCAGAATCCGCCCCGTCCAGAGGACGAGCTCTCCCCGCAGCGGTTCGGCGCGGCGATAGCGGATGCCGGTGTCGAGATCCAGGATCGAGAGGACAGCGGTCTCTCCGCCGTCGACGACCCGCTCAGACACCTCGACCCGATGCCCTCGCGCGATGGCGAGTTGCATGTTCAGCACGAGCGTCCTGTCCATGGGTCCACTCTATGGTTCCCCGTCGGAGGGGCAACCCCGGCCGCGAATCCTCAACTTTCGTATATTTCTTTGTCCCCCAAATGGCGGACATGACAAAACAGGGATACTCTGGTATGAGTAGCGGGGGCTACCGGCTGACACTGGGGAGATCAGCCATTGAGAGCCGCGATTTCTTCGCCGCCCTCCCCCTGCCGTCCGGGAAGGGCGGTGAGCCCTCTCGGGGTATCCAGCTGGGGAGCGGATGACTCGGGAGGGCAACCGAACCGCCTCCCGTGCATCCGGCGATAGCGATCGCATCCGCATGCGTCAACCCCGGCGCGCTCGCCCTGGGCCCGACGTAGCGTCGAAGGACGACGATCGAGGAAGGATGCGACATGAGCGACATGCAGCGCGGGAACACCAAGCACGGTCCGCGCCTCGACGAACAGATGGAGCAGGAGACCCGCGGGATGGTTCAGGGGCACGGAGCCCCTCACGCCGAGCCGTTCCGAGAGCGAGCCGCTCCCCGACGACACCGACGGCGCGGAGGTCGAGCGCGCGTTCCGCCATGACCAGGACGAGGAGGACGACGGCGAGGAGGAGGAATCATGATCGTCCGCGAAGAGATCACTGCCCTGCTGGAGCGACCGCACAAGGTCACCTATGCCTACGTCGACGGCCGTGGGCCGGGCCCGCAGGTCGTCGAGGAGCAGCGCCGGGATGCGGTGACCCGGCGTCTGCGCGAGGCCGGAGCTCCCGACGTCGATGCCCAGGCGGTCGAGGCTGCTCTCGAGCGCGAGCCCGGCCTCCCCGCGCCCTCGGCGCGGTACGTTCTGGCGGAGAACGGAGAGGTCATCCTCGACGAAGCCCTCCCCGGCCCCCGCTCCGGCCCTGAGATCCTCGGGCACTCCACGTTCCCGCCGGTCCTCCCCCTGCTGAGAGACCGCGTCGACAGCATCCTGTATCTGGTGGTCGAGACCGGACGTGGCAGTGCTGAGGTGCGCGTCGAGCGCGCAGGTCGCGAACCCGAATGGGCGCAGACCGTCGAGGGCCGCACCGACGCGCTGCCCAAGGTGAGCGTGGGCGGCTGGTCGCAGGCGAACTATCAGCGCAGCTCGGAGGAGATCTGGAAGCAGAACGAGGCCGAGGTCGCCGAGCTCGTCGACTCACTCACTCGGCAGCACTCGCCGAGCTTCATCGTGATCTCGGGCGACATCCGCGCGCGCCAGCTGCTCGTGGACCAGCTGGGATCGGCGGCGAGAAAGCTCGCCATCGTCGTGGACGCGCATACGCACGCTCGCGGTGCGGACCGGGAGGCGCTGGACAGCGCGATCCAGAATGCGATCCACGACCGGCTGCAGCAGTCCGAGGACGAGATCGACGCTGTCGCCTCAGAGAGATCCGGACGCTCGGGTGCCCGCGGGGTCGGCCCTGTGGTCGAGGCGCTTCGCGAGGCCAGGGTGGACCGGCTCCTCCTGGATGGGCGGATGCAGGATTCCGAGCGCACTCTGGAAGCGCTCGACAGAGCCCCCTGGGTCGCCTTCGACGCGCAGGACGCCCTCGACGCGCAGATCGTCGATCATCTCCCCGAGGCGGAAGCGCTTGCTCGCGCCGCCCTGCTGACGGGTGCCGAGGTCGTCGTGGCCGAAGACGATCAGGGCGAGGCCGAGGCTCGCGAGGACCGGAGTCCTCGCGAGCCCGTCGCGGTGCTGAGGTGGCCCGAAGAGTGATCCGAGGTCACTCGCGGATCTCGTCGTCGTCCAGCGGAACCTCTTCGCGCTGGTCGGCGGCGTCCGCGGCATCCGCCTCCGAGACCTCAGCTCCGGGGTCCGAAGCGACCGTGCGCTCAGGGTCGTCCGGTTCCTCGAGCTCCGGGCGGTCCTGCTCGGCCAGGTCTGCGAGGGGCTTCAGGTCGTCGAGTCGGTCATCTGGCAGGGACATGATGCTCTCCTTCCTCCGTGGTGCCTCCAGAGTGCCCCACGGAAACCGCCACGACCAAGGGGCTTGACGCGCATGTCCTCGTCACGACGCGCGGGCACGGTCCGGGTCGGGGTCTCCGGGTGGAGGTATCCGCGCTGGCGTAGCGACTTCTACCCGAAGGGGCTTCCGCAGAGGCGCGAACTGGAGTACATCGGCGAGCACCTCCGCACGGTCGAGCTGAACGGCTCCTTCTACTCGCTGCAGCGGCCGAGCAGCTACCAGCGCTGGCGCTCGGAGGTGCCCGATGACTTCATCTTCTCGGTGAAGGGCTCTCGTTACGTGACGCACATGCTCCGGCTGAACAACATCGAGCAGGCTCTCGCGAACTTCTTCGCCTCCGGTCTGCTCGCGCTCGGCCCGCAGCTGGGCCCGCTCCTGTGGCAGCTCCCAGAGCGATTGCGCTTCGATGCCGAGCTGCTCGAGAGCTTCTTGACGGTTCTGCCGGCCACCACGGGGGACGCCCTGCAGCTCGCCCGCAGGCATGACGCCCGGCTCGAGGGGCGTGCGTGGCTGGACATCGAGGCCGACGTGCCTCTCCGTCACGCGCTCGAACCGCGGTCGGCGACGTGGGGCGAACCGCAGAGTCTCCGGATGCTGCAGCGCCGCGGCGTGGCCCTCGTGGCGGCCGACACCGCAGGGCGCTGGCCGCGCTTCGACGCGCTCACGGCCGACTTCGCGTACGTGAGGCTGCACGGCGCGGAGATGCTCTACCACAGCGCGTACACGACGGCGCAGCTGCACGAGTGGGCTCATCTCGTAACGGCCTGGGCCGATGGCAGCGGGGCGGGAGACGGCCGTCCGCGCGATGTCTACGTGTACTTCGACAACGATGCGCGAGGTCATGCCCCGTACGACGCGGCCGCGCTCGCGGCTCTCGTGGACGAACGTCGCGCCTGAGCGCCGTCACCGCCTCTCCGCCAGCTCGGTGGCTGCGTGCAGGTCGGCCACGAACCCGCGGAACGCCGCATGCCGATCGGCGTCGTCTCGGAGGCGAAGAAGACTCGACGGATGCACGGTGACGAGCACCGCGACGCCGGGCCACACCTGCGCGTCGATCTCCGCGCCGCGAACGTCTCCGATCGTGACGGGCCGGCCGAGCACCGACCGGGCCGCCGTGGCTCCCATCGCCACGATCACGCGCGGACGGACGGCGGCCACCTCCGCCTCCAGCCAGGGATGGCACGCCACGACCTGACCGGTGACCGGCTTCTGGTGGATGCGCCTCTTGCCTCGCAGTTCGAAGCGGAAGTGCTTGACCGCATTGGTGAGGTAGACACTCGTGCGCGCTATGCCCGCTGCGTCCAGCGCATCGTCGAGCATCCGCCCCGCAGGGCCGACGAACGGCTCTCCGAGCCGATCTTCTCGATCACCCGGCTGCTCGCCGACCAGCATCATCGAGGCCTGCGCCGCACCTGTCGAGAACACCGTCTGCGTGGCATCCTTCCAGAGTTCGCAGCCACGGCATCCGCCCGCCGCCTCGCGCAGGTCCTCGACCCCGCCGCCCTGCGGCACCCATTCCTGCGCCCCTGGGCGCTCGTCCTGCCTGCGGACTGTCATGGCGCGACGCTAGGCGACCGGATCTCTGGATCCCATCCCCTTGCGCGCCGCGGTCAGATCACTCCCGGTCGCCGACGTGTCCGGGTGCAGTGAGCGAGAGAACCCGCTCGACGAACGCGGCGTACTCCCCCATGTAGTGGGTCAGGAACTGCTCGGTGGCGGCATCCGACACTCCGCCGTCATCGTCGAAGACCTCGGGCTTGAACGTGATGTACGCCTCGGGGGCGTTCAGCTGCGGGGCGTTCAGGAAGCTCAGCACGCTGCGCATCGACGACTGCATGACAGCGGTGCCGATCGCGCCGGTGGAGGCGCCGATGATGCCGCTGGGTTTGCGCGCGAACGAGTTGTGTCCCCACGGGCGGGAGCCCCAGTCGATCGCGTTCTTCAGCGGGCCGGGGATCGAGCGGTTGTACTCGGGAGAGACGATCAGCAGCCCCTCGGACTTCTCGATCGCCCGTTTGAAGTCGGTGACAGCCGCCACCGGGTCCATCTCATCGTCGCGGTTGTACAGCGGGAGATCGCGGATCGAGATCTCGGTGAGTTCGAGGCTCGGCGGCGCAACCCTGATGAGGGCCTTCGCGAGGATTCTGTTGATCGAGTCCTGCGACAGGCTGCCGACGATGTATCCGATGCGATGGGCCATTGACGTACTCCTTCGTCTGGGTCGTTCGAGTCCGGTATACGCCACCTGCCCCGGATCGTCCATCCTCTGGACACGACGAACCCGACGTGCTTCTAGGCCTCCACCATCGTGGCGTGACGCACCGCGATCAGTCGGTCCATGGTCTCCAGCAGCCGGACGGCGTCCGGACGCGAGTCGTCGGCCGGGCGATGCATCAGCGTCCGCAAGGATGCGAGCGCGAGCATGATCGCGGCATCCGCCACCTCCGGCGAGCCCGCCCTCTCCTCGACGAGCGTCGTGAACTCCGCCTTCAGCGCCCCCATCCACTGCGTGAACGCGGCGACCAGCTCCGGCTGATCGGTGATCAGCTTCTTCAAGCGCCTGCGCTCGACGCCCGAGCTCATCGAGTCGGCGAGCAGCTCGCAGATCGCGGGCATGAGCTCGCCGGTCGTCGACCGGAAGCGCGCCGCGGCCTCGGGCGAGATGATCTGCTCGGGCAGGTTGAGCGCGGCGGCCGTCTTGGAGGGGAAGTAGTTGAAGAAGGTCCTGGGCGACACCCCGACCTCTTCGCAGATCTGCTCGACGGTCGTGCCGTCGAGCCCGTGACGTTCGACCAGGCGCAGGGCAGCGTCGTGGAGGGCCGCCCGCCTCTGCTTCTTCTTGCGTTCGCGGAGCCCGGACGGCTCCCCTGCGCTCTGGTCGTTCGTCATGTCAGCTGTGCACCTTGATCGTTCCGGTCTCGCTGAGACCCGCTTCGTCCGCCCGCTCCTGCAGCGCGGAGCGCGTGCGCAGCGGCGGCGCCTTGAAGAACCAGCTCAGCACGAATGCGAGCATCAGCACTCCGAAGCCCACCCAGTAGATCACGTCGATCGCCTGAGTGAAGCCGACCATGAACGGCTTGGTGAGCGCGGCATCCGCTCCGTTCAGGAACGACGTGTCGCTGACCGAGTCGCTCGATCCGCTCGACGCCTCGGAGCTTCCCTTGTTGATCTCCTTGGCGATGTCGGGCACGAGCTTGTCGACCCAGTAGGTGCGCTGAGCGTCGTCCGACCAGTCGACGGACACGGCGCCGTCGGCGACCGAGGCGTGCGCCTTGTCGGCGACCGCCTGCAGCGCCTCCGACTCCGCATCCGGCAGCGCCTCGGCGATCTTCTGGTCGATCACCGTCTGGGCTGCGCTCGCCGGCACCTGCCCCGCGGCGACCGCCTGGTTCACGGCGTCCGTGACGGCAGCGGTCACGGCATCCGACGCTGCGGCCTTCGCCGTGGTCGCGCCCTCATCGAGCTGGGTCTGGATGTTCTCCTGCAGCGGCCCGACGATCGGGGTCCACAGCTGCGCCATGACCGCCTTGTTCTGCTCGGCACCCGCGACCTCGGGGTCGAGAGCAGCGTCGAGGGCAGCGGTCAGCGTGGGCTTGTCGCCCATGCTGTGCGTGATGTTGGTGGGCAGCAGCGTGAACAGCACCGACAGCATGATGGCCGTGCCCAGCGTTCCGCCGATCTGGCGGAAGAAGGTCGCCGCGCTCGTCGCCACACCCATGTCCGGCGCCTCGACCGCGTTCTGGCTCGCCATCGTGAGCGACTGCATCAGCTGGCCGAGGCCGAGGCCGACCACGAACATGCCGATCATCATGAACCACACCGGGGTGCCGGCGGAGACGAAGGTCAGCAGCAGGAATCCGAGGGCGGTGGTCAGGGTGCCCGTGCGCGGGAAGAACCCGTACTTGCCGGTGCGCGCGGTGATCTGGCCCGCAGCCATGGAGGACGCCATGAGTCCGACGACCATCGGCAGCATCGCGAAGCCCGACTCGGTCGGGGTGAGTCCTGCGACGATCTGCATGTACAGCGGGATCGTCATCATGGCGCCGAACATGCCGAACCCGACGAGGACGCCGATGATGGTCGCCCATGAGAACGCGTTCGAGTGGAACAGTCTGATCGGGATGATCGCGTCGTTCTTCATCGCGATCTCGATCAGGACGAAGGCGATCGCGCCCACGACGCCGACCACGTAGCAGGTGATCGACGCGGCCGAGCCCCAGCCCCACTCACGCCCCTGCTCTGCGACGAGCAGCAGCGGCACGAGCGCGACGATCACGGCCGTGGCGCCCCACCAGTCGATGCGCGGGTTCGCGTGCGTGCCGACCTTCGGCAGATGAAGGAACGCGATGACCATGCCGAGGGCGATCAGGCCGATCGGCAGGTTGATCAGGAAGACCCAGCGCCACCCCGCGAGCCAGAGGATCTCGTTCGCGCCGGCGAAGATTCCGCCGACGAGAGGGCCGATCAGCGAGGAGATGCCGAAGACGGCGAAGAAGTAGCCCTGGTACTTCGCGCGCTCGCGCGGGGCCAGGATGTCGGCCATGATCGCGAGCGGCAGAGACATCAGCGCGCCCGCGCCGATGCCCTGGAAGGCGCGGAATCCGGCGAGCATCAGCATCGACGTCGAGAAGGTCGACAGCACTGATCCGAGGATGAACACCGTGATGCCGAAGATGAACAGCGGCCGCCGGCCGAAGATGTCGGAGAGCTTGCCGTAGATCGGCACCGAGATGGTCGACGTGATCAGGTAGGCGGTGGTGACCCACGCCTGCTGGTCGAGGCCCTGCAGGTCGTCGCCGATCGTGCGGATGGCTGTGCCCACGATGGTCTGGTCGAGGGATGACAGGAACATGCCGGCCATGAGGCCGTAGATCACGAAGAGGATCTGACGGTGCGTCATGATCGGCTTCGACTCGCCGGTTTGCGCGACCGGGACGGATCCGGTGCGGGTGGAGACAGTTGACATTCCAGCCTTTCAGGGAGGCTCAAAGATTTTTGCAGACGTGCAATATTACATGACTGCAAGATTTGGGCAAGCTGAGAGGCGGCGCCTTCGAGACATGACTGTGCCCGCCGGCTCGGGAGCCGGCGGGCACAGTCGATCGATCAGGCGAACCGGATCGTGGCGCTCTCGTCGTTCAGCACGATCACGGGCGTGATCGCCGAGTAGCCGGCAGCCTCGATCTTCGCGGTGTCGAAGCGCAGGAGCGGCGTGCCCGCAGTGACCCGGTCGCCCTTCGTGACGAGGGTCTCGAACCCGTCCCCCTTCATCTGCACCGTGTCGATGCCGACGTGGATCAGCAGCTCAGTGCCGTCATCGAGCTCGAGCGCGATCGCGTGGCTGGAGTCGAAGGTCGCACCGATCGTGCCGTCTGCGGGAGCGACGACCGTGTCTCCACTCGGCTGAATCGCGACGCCCGGGCCCATGATGCCCTGCGCGAAGGTCGGGTCAGGAACCTCCGAGAGCGGCACCACGGTGCCGGCCAGCGGCTGACGGAGGGTGCGCACGGAGGCATCTGTCTTGGGAGGCGCCGCAGTGAGGACCGCACCGGTCGCCGCGGGCGCTGCGGATGCCGCAGGAGCCGCCGCTTCGCCGGACATGATGCGCTCCATCGCGTCCTTCACGAACTGGACGTTCAGGCCGTAGATGACCTGCACGGATTTTCCGCCGGCCTTCATCGTCCCCGCGGCGCCGGCGCGCTTGAGCGCGGCGTCATCGACCTTCGACACGTCGGCGACCTCGAGACGGAGTCGCGTCGCGCAGTTCTCCAGGTCCATGATGTTCTCCTTGCCGCCGAGCGCGTCGAGGAATCGGCCCGCGGTGGCCAGGTAGGTGTCATCCCCGGGCCGCGTCTCGGATGCCGCGTCTTCAACGAGCTCGTCATCCTCACGACCGGGAGTCTTCAGGTTGAACCGCTTGATGAGGAAGTAGAAGACGAAGAAGTAGATGAAGAACCAGGCGACGCCCATGACGAGGATCAACCAGGGGTTCTCCGCCATCGGGTTCGCCCATCCGAGCACGAGGTCGATGAACCCGCCCGAGAAGCCGAAGCCCATGCGCACCGGGAGTATCGCGCTGATCGCCATGGAGATGCCCATGAACACCGCGTGGACGAGGTAGAGCAGCGGAGCGACGAACATGAATGCGAACTCGAGGGGCTCGGTGACACCCACGAAGAACGAGGAGATCGCGCCGCCGAGCATGATGCCGTAGACGACCTTCTTGCGAGTGGTCTTCGCCGTCAGGAACATCGCCAGCGCCGCACCTGGGAGACCGAACATCATGACCGGGAAGAAGCCCGTCATGTACTGGCCGGTCACCCCGTAGGTGCCCTCGCCGCCAAGGAAGTTGTTGAGGTCGTTGATCCCCGCGACGTCGAACCAGAACACGGAGTTGAGAGCGTGGTGGAGCCCCACGGGGATGAGCAGTCGGTTGAGGAATCCGTAGATGCCCGTGCCGACCGGTCCGAGGGTGACGATCCACTCGCCGAACGCGACGAGACCTCCGTAGACGACCGGCCACACGAAGAACAGCGCTACGGCGACGACGAGCGAGAATGCGGCGGTCACGATGGCGACGGAGCGCTTGCCGGAGAAGAACGAGAGCGCATCGGGGAGCTTCGTCTCTTTGAAGCGGTCGTAGCACCACGCGCCGATCAGGCCGCAGATGATGCCGACGAAGACGTTCTGGACCTTGCTGTACGCGGGATCCACCGCCGCAGCATCCGCCGCCCCGGTGAACAGCGCGACGGTATCAGGCTTGAGCAGAGTGGTGACGACGAGCCATGAGACGAGCCCGGCGAGTGCTGACGTTCCGTCGCTCTTGGTCGCCATGCCCAGCGAGATGCCGATCGCGAACAGCAGCGCCATGTTGTCCAGCAGCGAACCGCCGGCAGCGCTGAGGAACGTCGAGACCACATTGGGTCCGCCCGCGGCCATGCTGATCCAGTACCCGATGCCGGACAGGATCGCTGCGACCGGCAGAACCGCGACCGGCAGCATGATCGACCGCCCGAGTCGTTGGAAGAACTTCATTGATCTCTCCTCGTGAGGGGGACTCCGCAGCGTTGCCGAGTCGGGAGTGAACGGCGAGCCGGATGACTCGGAATCTGATTTAAGTAAGCGATGCAAACAAAATAGTAGCGGACGTGTCAGCCGATGCAAAAGCCCGCGTTCCGAGAACGCCTGTCAGAGGTGGTCGCTGTGGGGCAGCGGAGCGGGAAGCCCGCGGCGTCGGCGGAGGCGCGCTGCCACGAGGCTTCGGATCAAGACGATGACGGACGCGATCCACACAGCACCCACGACGACGATGCCGACAATGACGGCGCCCTGGTGGGAAGAGACGGTGCCCACCGCCATGGCGACCATAAGCCCGAGCAGAGCCGAGACGATCGCGAACAGGACCAGCTGACCGCTCAGCGTGAAGACGGCTCGCGATGACGTCGAGCGCGTCCAGGCGGGGCCGGCTTCCGCCTTCGTGTAGATGCGCAGCACGCCGTCGGCACCGCGGAGGGCTCGCACCTTCTCCCCCGCCGCGCGGCGTGCGGCCGCAGCATCGAGAATCGCCTGGTCGCGTTCCTGTGCCGGGGTCAGCACCGGGCGCACTCGAGCTCGATCGTCCACTGCACCACCTCGCGACCATGATAGGCCGGGCACGGTCGAGGTGGTTCATGCCAATTCTTCGTAATTACGAACTATTGCTACGGCTGTAGCCATGAACAACGAATCGGACCACGAGATCGAGCATCGCGTCGACCGCCTCGAACGCGAGGTCGAGCGCCTGCGCGAACAGTTAGAAGGACGTCAGGCGGATGCCGCCTCTGCGGCCGCCGCGGAGCCCGAGGCATCCGACGCACCCGCCGATCCCCTGTGGTTCGTCAACACGCTGGGCCGCTACGCCCCCGGCGTCGTCATGATGGCCGGCGCGGTCGAGGTTCCGGCTGGGCCGGTCCGCTGGCAGTACGGCCTCCACGCAGATGATCTCCTGGCGCGCGACTGGAGCGAACTCGCCCGCCCCGTCGAGGCTCTGGGGCACCCGGTTCGCCTCGAGCTGGTCCGCCGCATCCTCAACGGGACGCAGACGACGGCGGAGCTGCTCGAACTCGACCAGTTCGCTTCATCGGGCCAGCTCTATCACCACCTCCGCCAGCTCGTCAGCGCAGGCTGGCTGACGTCGCCGCGCCGCGGGCACTACGAAGTGCCGGTCTCGCGCATCGTGCCTCTGCTCGTCCTGACCATGATCGCCGCAAGCTGAGGAGAATCACCGTGCCCTCCCCCACCCTCACAGACTCCGCAGTTCCGGCCGCTGAGATCTCATATCCCCGCAGATCTGCTGCGCCCCTGCTCGCCGCGATCACCGGTGCAGCGATCGTCGCGGTGGCTGTCGGCGCCGCTCTCGGCCCTCATCACCAGACGCTGGGAGCCGCACAGACCGGCGATCAGGCTCTCGCCGAGAGCATCCGCTCTCTCCCCGGCAGCTTCGACGGCTTCCGTTCCCTGTCCGTGGCGGAGATCGGACCGGACGGCACGACCTTCGCAGGTCTCGGCGATGCCGATCCCGCGAGGCCCGGCGCCCCAGGACCTGACACCGTTTTCGAGCTCGGTTCGATCACCAAGACGTTCACGGGCGCCCTCTTCGCCGATGCGATCGATCGCGGCGAAGTCGCCGCCGACGACCATCTCTCGCAGCACCTGCCTGCGCTCGAGGGGACCCCGGCGGGTGAGGTGACTCTCGCATCGCTGTCGCAGCATTCCTCGGGGCTGCCGGGCCTTGGCGCCACTGCCGCAGAGAGCGCGGCGACAGCTCTGCTTCTCAACGATAACGCCTATGCGTCGACGACGACGGAGCAGTTGATCGCGGATGCCGCCGTCGCGCCGGTCGACCCCGAGCAGGGCACCGTGTACTCGAACTTCGCGGTCTCGCTTCTCGGCGCCGCGCTCGTCGAGGCGGCCGGGGTCGATGACTACGCGACTCTGCTCGCAGACCGGTTGACAGGTCCGCTGGGTATGGATCACACGGTCGTCGCCGCCACGGCGGAAGAGGTCCCCGCGGATGCCGTCCCCGGTTTCCTGCTCAATGGCACGCGGGCGCCTCGTTGGACCGGTGAGGGCTACCTGCCGTCCGGATCGTCGACGTTCACCACGGCATCGGATCTGGCGCTCTGTGCGCAGGCGAACCTCGACGGCACCGCTCCCGGTGCCGCTGCGCTCGAGCCGACTGCCCCGATGGGGGCGGGAACCGAGATCGGCTGGGGCTGGATCACGTCGCCGTCGTTCGACGGCGAGGGCACCCAGACCTGGCACAACGGGGGAACGGGCGGCTTCCGCACATTCCTGACTCTGGATCTCGACGCGGGCACCGCGTTTCTCGCCCTCTCGAACACCGTCGCGACGGTCGACGATGTCGCCGTCGCCTATGGCTCCGGCGCGCCGATCCCCGGCCCGCCCGTGGCGTATGTCGCGATGGGCTGGATCGTCGCAGCGCTCGCGCTGCTTTTCGGGGCGATCGCGCTGATCCGTGCCCTGCGCGCCAAGTCGTGGCTCCCGTCGATCAGCGACCTCGTGTGGGCAGCCTTCGGCCTTCTGCTGCTCTGGAACATCGGGCCGTGGTCCTCCGTGGGCGGCGGGGTGTGGGGACTCGCGCTGGCACCGTCGCTCGCCGCCGTGGCCGTGCTCGCGCTGCGGAGCGTAAGGGGACAGCGGATGCCGTTCCTGCCCGCCCGGCGGGCGTGGCTCTGGTGGCCCGTGCTTGTCATCGGCGTCGCAGCGTCGGTCGGGGTCACGTTCCTCTGGTGACGATGCTGCGGGATGCCGCAGCGGCACTCAGAGGTAAGGCAAGAACGATGCAGGAATCGTGACGTTGCCGGGAGCGTCCGCGAACAGGGGCGCGACCTCGGCAGGCGTGTACCCGGCGATGCCGCAGCCCACCGGCGTCAGGAGGAATCTGAGATCGGGATGCGCCGCAGCGTAGGCGAGGAAGGTGCGCGCTTCGTCCGCGAGCACGTCGAGGCCGCTCATCGTGTCGATGGCGTACGTCTGCCCGTGATGCCCGTGCCCCTCACCCCACACTGCGCCGAAGTGCTCGTGCGCGAAGCGGGCAGCACCGCCTCCGTGGAGCCCGCCGGCATTCGACCCGAACACGAACACCTCGTTCGAGCGCAGCGTCACGATCTTGTCGGGGGTGGTTTCCATGCACGAGACTCTACGACGGTCGGGGTTTCCGGTGGGAGACTCAGCTCGGGCTGAGTCTCGATCGTGCCATCGCGCGCTGCAGGCCTCTCGCGTTTGCGTCGGGGGCTTTCCCCACAGCGCTCTCTGTAAGCGCTCGGGAATCACGAAAGGGACCAGCCAACTGCCGATCCATTTCGCATTCTGTCGGGCTGACAGGATTTGAACCTGCGACCCCTTGGAGGATCCGGCCGATTTCCGGTTTCCGACGATCGTCTCGGGAACTCGCGGATTCCCTTGTGTTTACAGGGAACCGGGCGGTTCGCTTGGTCCGAGTGTAGCCGGTCTGTGGCGGGTCCTGGCGGGTGATTTCGGTGGGTTCCTGATGGGTCAGGCTTCGGACTCGCGCCAAGAACAATTGACGGGCTCGAGCGGGATCCGAGTGGAGTGGCGAGTTATTGAAATCCGCGTGCTTTCGCGGTTCTCACGGGGGCGCTACCACTATTCAGCATGTGCATGTCGACGTGGCTCGCGCCCGAGGGCAGCACCGCGAGCAACTCAAGGAATCAGGATAATCGGCATCAGGTCGCCCGTTGCTAGAGTCAGTTCATGCCGCAGTCGCGAATCGAACTGGCGCTGAGCCTCCTTTCTCCGAGCGACTGGAGAGTGTTTGAGAAGTTCGCCTCTGAGTTTCTTGCTGTCGAGTTCCCTTCGCTGCGAACGACCGCTTCACCGGCCGGTGACGGCGGCCGGGACGCGGAGCTCTACTCGCCGCTCGAAGACTCGACGGTCGTTGTCCAGATGTCGGTCCAGCAGGACTGGGATGCGAAGATTCGCCAGACAGTCAAACGCCTAGGTGAAACTTTTCCCGGGGTCACGGAACTCATCTACGCAACGAATCAAACGATTGGAGCTGACGGGGACGCGCTGAAGCGGAAGCTGCGCACAGAAGCGAAGATCAGCCTGGACATCCGTGATCGTCATTGGTTCGTCGAACGAGCGGGCGCTCCCGCTCAGCGAGCCGTCGCAGCGGAGACGCTGGCGAAGCAGTTTGTAGATCCCCTTATCATGAGCACAGGTGTACAGGGCAGCCCCGTCCCGCTGAAGGACGGGGAGGCGCGCATTGCGCTGCTCCAGCTCGCGCTGGATGTGGCTGATACAAGCTCCGAGCGCAACCTCACGAAGAGCTGCTTCGAATCCCTAGTTATCGCCGCCCTCCGAGGAACCTCGTCAGATGATATGCGGACTCGGGCCGAGGTACACCGAGCCATCGCGGCGTTTGTTCCGGCCGGTGTGCCGGGACAACTTGAAGCGCTTATTGACGGCGCACTGGCGCGAGTCGCAAAGAAGAACGGCCCCATCAAGCACCACCGCTCTAGTGATCAATTCCACATCAGCCACGCGGAGGCGACTCTACTCAAAGAGCAAACGGCGCGCTTCCTCATCGAAGAACAAGGTCTGAGCGATGAACTCGCCGCGCGCGCTCTTCGAGCCGTGGGCGATGATCAAGGCGAGATCGACAGGGACGAGCTCGGAGTTCAGCTGCGTAGCATCCTCGAGACCGTGATTCTCCAACGAGCTGAGGACTTCGCCGCCGCCGTGACTACGGGAGAATCCGTCCACGTCGACGCCCAGACACTCTTGAACGAGACGAGTCGCGCGGGATCCTCACTACGTGTATCGCCTGAATCGGCCGTCGAGGCCATCCAAGATGTGCTCGCCACCCCATCATCTTCGACGACAGCCCACCTACGTCGACTCGCGGACTCATACACACTCTTTGCTTTTCTTCGGCAGACGCCCGACGTTCAGAAGGTCGTGCTCACCGTCTTCGCTGATGGCAAGATCTGGCTCGATACATCAGCGGTCCTTCCGCTGATCGCTGAAACGCTTCTCGACTCCCCGGACCACCGCCATTACACACAACTGCTCCGCGCAGCGTCCGACGCAGGACTTGAGCTGCTCGTCACGCCAGGTGTGATTGAAGAAGTCGAGCGCCACCTGAACCTCTGCGCGGCCTTTTGTCACGTCCCCCTTGACGAGTGGAACGGCCGAGTGCCCTTCATTTATTCTGCGTACATATACTCTGGCCGTGCTAGCGGGATGTTCCTTTCGTGGCTTGAAGGCATCCGCGGTCGGGCTAGGCCGGAAGACGATGTGCGGGAATACCTGCATGACTTGTTCTCAATCAGTGAAGAGAGCCTCGAGGAACTCGCCGACGCCGCTGACCCGATTCTGCGAGCAGCGGTCAAAGAGCTCTGGATGGAGCAACACGACCAGCGACGTCAATCCATGGATCCGGGGCAGATGGATCCCGCCACTGTCGCTCGACTAGTCGCACACGACGTCGAGAACACGATCGGTGTCCTCGAAATGCGGAAGTCGGAGTCGGCAAGTCCGATGGGCTACCGAAGTTGGTGGCTGACCATGGACCGGACCGCGCTTCGTATCAAGAGCTACCTCAGGGATCGCATGGGTTCGGACGCGCCGAAGTCCTCGCCTGCTCTAAGCCCCGATTTTCTCAGCCAGTATCTTCAGCTTGGGCCGATGCGAGCTTCCCTTGAACGCGGCGACTCGGTCGCTCTGCCGGTGATACTTGATATTTCGCACCTCGAGAATGTCCCGCGCGAGCTGATCGATTTCTCGGATGAGTTCAGATCTAGCCACGCGGAGGTAGAGGAACGAGTACTCAGGCGCATGGTTCGCGATCAACTGGATGAGCATCGCACAAGGCTCGGGCCAATCGCTGCCGGAGGCTGGAACGCAATGGAGAAGTCAATCAACGACCGAATCAAGGCAACCCCGGCGTCCGCTGAGTGACGCAACGCCCGCGACAGCTTGTAGCGGTGCCGCTTGCGCGCGCCACACGAACATCGATCATTCGCGCACGGAGACGTCCCATCGGCGCGCTCTGCCCTTATGCGGGTCGACAACGCCCAATGGGCAGCATGCGTGAGTCGCAAGCCGACCCCAAGGCCCGCCCAACTTGCGGCGAAAAGTTGGCGTTCGAGTTTCTCGACTTCGAGAAGTTCCTCGTCGCATAGTAGCGCCTGGGTAGCAACCGCTATTCTGAACTGAACGCATAGGGTTGAGCGAGCGCTCTTGCTCGTTTGCGGACACTTCACCCGCTACAAGCCAAGTGTGCCCCGGAGAGCTTCGGGATCCGGGTCAACGAGCTCGGCTTCTGCTTCTTCACCATCGGTCCCCCGGGAGCGCTCAGGAACTGGACCTTCGAACGCGAACACCACGGCTCGATTCCCGCTCAGCGACTCGGCGACCACCCGGTTGATCTCGTCGCTGGTTGACGCGCGAGTTCCGACTAACCCGGCCGCGACCATGCGGGCAAAGCCGGCTCCGTACATTGCTCGGTCTGCCAGATGCGCTTCGGTGACCAGGCGCGCCCCGCGTGAGGTCCGAAACTCATCCAGATAGAGTCCGAGGAACTCGTCAGCGACGTAATAGCCGGGCATGAGTCGTGTTTCATCTGAACTAAACGCGCCATTCCGCTTGCAAAACTTGAAATATGCCACAGACTCTGAGAGCCGGTAGTTCGTGACGTCGATCGAGGATGTACGCGCTCGGTCATGGGCCAGCTGGACCGACCTAAGCCGCCGCCGTTCCGCATCGAACTGGTGGTCGGGACGATAGGTCCATCCGTCAGAGCCCGACTCCATCATCTTGTATTGGACCAGAACAAAGGATCCGGTCGGGTGGTTAAAGTAGATGAGGTCGGCGCCTGTCAATCGCTCAAGAGGAGCCTTGTTGGCGTTGATGATTGTCAGGGCGCGATCTCCTTGTCGAAACGTCAAAGCGGCCGCCGCGATCTCCTCCTCGCGAGTCCAGTCCAGAAAGTTGCGCGCGTCGGAATTTATGACATGGTCCTCCAGCTGATGTGCGGTAGTAAGCCGCGCAAGGAATGGCGCGCGATCTCCCTGGTCAGCCTCCATGCTCCTGAGCGTTGGTCGGAATGCCTCACGAGCACCAAAGATCTCCCCCGCAAGCATCACAGCGTCCCGCTCCTGTTGCAGGACGACGCCGCGATGGCCGCGCTCAATGACACTTCCAGTTAGTTGCGACAACATTGCGCGAACGGCCGGACCGTCGGTCCCAGCGAGACCCTCAAGTGCATCGACTATGCGCCGCGAGGTCACAGGTGGCAGCCGCCGACCGCGATCGATCGCCTCCGTAACAGTGTCGAGTTGGCTTCGAGATAGGGGGAGATTCGCAACCAGCGTGTCTTCGTCAATGGAATCAGCGAGCGCAAGGATCGACGCGAGCCGGATCTGCGTATCAACGGTGGTAATGCGACGCCCCGTGGTAGCGATAGCGATCGCAACGATCGAACTCGGCCAGTCGTACGTGTCGCCGAGATAATCCGACATCCACGCGCGACCGGCTGGCAGAGACACAAGGCAAAGCCTTCGACCTGAGAATCCCGCGGCACCGGCTCTCGCGGCGAATGTGAATTCTTCGCCGGCCCGTGCCCGGCGAAGGAGCGCGTCTAGCTCTGTCGAATCGGAAACGGGGTGTACGACAATCTCGCTCACACGCGCACAATATCGCTAATTCCGATGCGCCGTGCGCGCGTTCCGCTGCGTCACTCACTACCTCCACGACTCTTGGTGCCCACCCGCGAGGCTCCGCCAACGAGAATTGCCCAGATACGGATGACTGTTGCACGAACCTCGGTCGCCGCAACCACGCGGCATAACGCGTCCTGGGCGCGTCGCCCTGACGCACGAGGTCGAGCTTGTGCTCAGCACGCTCTCATGCCTCGCAGCTCGGTCGACTCGAACGCGCAAAGCGGTCACGGTTC
The DNA here is from genome assembly GCF_000956475.1 of Microbacterium hydrocarbonoxydans. GTDB lineage: Bacteria > Actinomycetota > Actinomycetes > Actinomycetales > Microbacteriaceae > Microbacterium > Microbacterium hydrocarbonoxydans_A. Next base: position 24,860 of record NZ_JYJB01000010.1, on the reverse strand, counting down.
ATGAGGTCGCTCGTGCTGTGCTCCAGGAATGTAGGGAGGCGTCAGCCTGTCGATCGACTGGTAGGGTCGTCGTCCTCAATCAGCACGGGCTATCGCTGGCCACTGTGCGGCCCGTTCGCTAGCTTTGAGCTCATGGGGTTTCTTCTTGATGGCGGTCCCCGCGATCGCGAGTATGTTGACGACCTTCCTGGGGGCTACGCCGGACACGGGGTCACCTTGGGCGTTGGCGAGAGTCCGTCTGAATCCCCAACTGAGCGCGCCGTGTGGCAAGGACCTCTCGGTCGGGCTGCGTCCCCACGGCGCCCTCCACGCGCCGCTAGTCGCAGAAGCGACGCACGGATTCGAGAAGAGCGGCGCGCGGAGCCTCTCGGCGCTGCGGGGCCCCTCTTTACGAGCGCGAGTAAATGCAAGAAGAGGGTCGCTCCTTCGGTGCGACCCTCTTCTTGCATTTACGTCGGGCTGACAGGATTTGAACCTGCGACCCCTTGACCCCCAGTCAAGTGCGCTACCAAGCTGCGCCACAGCCCGTTGCCCTTCGCTCTCGCGCAGGCAACTCCCCTATCTTAGCCTGATGCTCGCGCGCTTCGCGAACCGAGGAACGTTGCGAGTGTCGGAGCCCGAGCGTAGCGTCGCGTGCATGGTGACGATCACGACCGAAATGGCGACGACGCCTCGATGGGACGATGTGCAGCACGCGCTCACCGGCGGTGGAGACGGCGCGAGCTGCCAGTGCATCTGGCCAGTACTGAGCAACAAGGAGTGGGACGCGACTACGAAGGAGCAGCGCACCGAGATGCTGCGCGACGAGATCGATGCGGGTCCCCCACCGGGACTCATCGCGTACGTCGATGGCGAAGCCGCCGGCTGGATACGCATCGGACCGCGCACTGCTCAGGCGCGCATCCCCCGCACGCGCATCATCGCCGCCTCGACCGACGAGCCTTTCGATGACGCGAGCGTCTGGGCGGTGACCTGCTTCGTCGTGCGCCGCGAGCACCGCGGCAAGGGCATCAATCTCGCTCTCCTGAATGCCGCGGTCGACTACGCGAGATCCTCCGGTGCGCGTCTGATCGAGGGCTACCCGGTCGACACGGCGGGCGAGACCATGCGCACGAACGACCTGTTCCACGGCACCCTGGGCACGTACCTCGCGGCCGGCTTCGAGAAGAAGACCGAGATGAAACCCGGACGCGCCCTCGTCGCGCTCCATCTCACGCGCTGACCGCTAGCGTTGTGGCATGAGCGACCAGCATCCGATCGTCGAAGACGACGTCCTCGGCACCCTCGTCCGCGCGACCACAGAGCTGAGCGACGGCGAGATCCTCACGCACGACTGGTACGCAGGTTCCGTCGTCGTCGACGGCGGCGATCTCGGCCTGATGATCGAGGGCATCGACCCCGAGCAGGTCTCTCCGCTGCTCCCCCGCCTCCGCGAGGTCGTCTCGCGCATCGATGCGCTCCGCCGCACAGCATCGGATGCCGTCGTCACGCGGTTCAGCACGGGCGAGCCCGAGACGCACGAACTCGACGAGGCGGCATCCGATCTGACCCTCGAGATGATCGAAGCCGCAGCCGACGGCACGATCATCCTGCATCTGAACGACGACTGCGGAGAGCACTTCCCCGAGGGCTACTGGCCGGCCGTGCACCTCGGCCCCGACGACGACGTCACCGACGTCACCGTCGAGTCCTGATGGCACCCCGCGCGCTCGCCTGGACCTTCGCGCCCTACGTCGTCCTCTCGGGCATCCACGTGATCCTGCTGGCCTCGCACAACTCCCTGGCCGGGCCGACGAAGCTCGCTCTCATGCCGCTCCTCGCGATTCCGGTGCTCGTGATGGCCCGCCGCCTGCGCCCCCGTTCTGTGACCGTGCTCCTGCTCGTCGCGCTGGTCTTCTCATGGCTGGGTGACGGCGCGGGCGCGTTCTTCCCGTCCCTCCCCGAGCTTCCGCTCATGCTGGGGTTCTTCGGCGTCGCACATGTGGCCTACATCGTGCTGTTCGCCCGCCATCTCGCCCGACGACGGATGCCGTGGTGGGCGCTGATCTACGTGCTCTGGTGGATCGGCATGGTCGTCGTGATCGGCCCGCACGCGGGTGGCCTGCTGATCGCCGTCGCACTATACGGGCTCGTGCTCGCCGGCACCGCGGCGTTCTCGACCCTATGTCACCCGCTCGTCGCGGTGGGCGGCGCATTCTTCCTGGCGAGCGATTCGATCCTCGCGTTCCGGCTCTTCCTCCCCGACGCGCTCCCCGACTGGAGCAGCCCCGCCGTCATGCTCACCTACACGGTGGGACAGGGCCTGATCGTGGCAGGCGCGCTCATCTCGACCCGAGACGGGAGGACTCGCTGATGGATGCCGCACGGATCGACAGCTGGCTGTGGGCGGTGCGCGCCTACAAGACGCGCTCTGCGGCGACCACCGCATGCCGGGCGGGGCATATACGCCTGAACGGCGACAAGGTGAAAGCGGCGCAGCACGTGCGCATCGGCGACGAGGTGCGCATCCGCATCTCCGGATTCGACCGCATCCTCATCGTCCGTCAGATCCTCGTGAAACGCGTCGGAGCGCCGGTCGCCGCCCTCGCTTACGAAGACCGCACACCCGAGCGCGAGCCGCAGGCGGCCCTGGGTCTGCGCGACCGCGGCGCCGGGCGGCCCACGAAGCGAGAGCGCCGCGAGATCGACCGGCTGCGCGGTCGCGACGACGACCCCTTCGACTGACGCCTGCCTGAAGCGCTCAGCGCCCGATCGTCTTCAGCAGCGCCCCGGCCGACAGCGTCCGGGCTCCGGCTGCCTCCGCCCGCGACTGCAACCCACGATCGCTCGTCGCCACGGTGACCTCTCGCCCGAGCGACAGCAGCCGCCGTGCCTCCTCGACGATCGCGTCGTCGCCGCCGGCATCCGCCCTGATCACCGAGATCTCACCGCCATCGGCCACAGACCGGGCCTGGCCCTCGACCACGAGCGAGACCTCTGGGAACCACGTCGTCGCAGCGAGCCCGAGATCGCTCGCGGGCGCCGCGAACCCCGCCAGGCGGTCTCTCAGCCGCCCGGCCGCGCCCGCCCGGTCCTTCCACCACCCGTCGGGCACCGAGCCCACGACGTTGGCGGCATCCACCACGACAGCGGGCCTCACCTCGAGCAGCGATCGCAACAGCGGCCACGACTCCCCGAAACCCGGATGCAGCGGCAGCTCCTCGACCTGGTCGAGCGGAACCCACGCCAGCGCGACGCTCTCGGGATCGCTGATCACCGGCTCGAAGGGCTCGACGACATCGGCGACGACCGTCGTGTACGACCAGATCCCGAGGTCCAGCACGCTCGTGAATCGAGCGACCACCGCACGGTCGGGCACGCCGGCCTCTTCCTGCGCCTCGCGCACCGCTCCCACCAGGGCGCTCTCGCCCTCGTGCAGCGCACCGCCGGGCAGACCCCAGGTGCCGCCGAAATGGCTCCAGGCGACCCGATGCTGCAGCAGCACGCCACGACCGGGATCGTAGGCGAGCAGGCCCGCCGCGCCGAACCGGCCCCAGTACTTCTCCCCCGTGTCGGCGACCACCCAGGCATCACCGGGATTCAGCGGGCCGTGGGGCCGACGCGGTTCACCGGATGCAGGAGGTACGACAGTCACCCCTTCAGCCTTTCACAGCATCCGGGGTGCGTCGTCGATTCCGACACGGAGGGGAACAGGTCAGCGCTGACGCTTCTCGCGCACGCGCATGTTGATGACGATCGGCGTTCCCTCGAATTCGTACAGCTCGCGCAGGCGGCGCTGGATGAACCGACGGTAGCCGGGGTCGAGGAAACCCGTGGTGAAGAGCACGAACGTCGGCGGACGCGTCGAGGCCTGCGTGCCGAACAGGATGCGCGGCTGCTTGCCCCCGCGCAGCGGGTGCGGGTGCTCGGCCACGAGCTCGGCGAGGAACGCGTTGAACTTGCCGGTCGGAATGCGGCGATCCCAGTTCTCGAGCGACGTCTCGAGTGCGGGCACGAGCTTGTCGAGGTGGCGCCCGGTCTTCGCCGAGATGTTCACGCGCGGGGCCCAGGCGACGTGCGCCAGGTCCTGCTCGATCTCGCGCTCGAGGTAACGGCGGCGGTCCTGGTTCTCGAGGTCGTCGTCGTTCAGACGATCCCACTTGTTGAACGCCAGCACGAGCGCACGGCCCGACTCCAGCACCAGGTCGATGATGCGGACGTCCTGCTCGCTGATCGACTCGGAGACGTCGAGCACGACGACCGCGACCTCCGCCTTCTCGAGCGCGGCGGAGGTGCGCAGCGATGCGTAGAAGTCGGCGCCCTGCGCCATGTGCACACGACGACGGATGCCGGCGGTGTCGACGAAGCGCCACAGCTTGCCGCCGAGCTCGACGATCTCGTCGACCGGGTCGCGAGTGGTTCCGGCGAGGTCGTTCACGACCACGCGCTCTTCACCGGCGGCCTTGTTCAGCAGCGACGACTTGCCGACGTTCGGCCGGCCGAGGATCGCGACGCGGCGCGGCCCGCCGATCTCCTGCTTGGCGACGGCGGAGATCTCCGGCAGCTTCTTCAGCACGGCGTCGAGGAGGTCGGCGACGCCACGACCGTGGATGGCCGACACCGGGTGCGGCTCGCCCAGGCCCAGGTTCCACAGCACGGCGGCCTCGGGCTCCTGGCGGGCATCGTCGACCTTGTTGGCCACGAGGAAGACGGGCTTGCCGCTCTTGCGCAGCATCCGCACGACGTGCTCATCGGTCGACGTGGACCCGACCATGGCGTCGACGACGAACAGCACGACGTCCGACAGATCGATCGCGACCTCGGCCTGCGCGGCGACCGAGCGGTCGATGCCGCGGGCGTCGGGCTCCCAGCCGCCGGTGTCGACCAGCGTGAAGCGCCGGTCGTTCCACTCGGCCTTGTAGGTCACACGGTCTCGCGTGACGCCCGGGGTGTCCTCCACGACGGCTTCACGGCGGCCGAGGATGCGGTTCACCAGCGCCGACTTGCCGACGTTCGGTCGCCCGACGATCGCCACCACGGGGAGGGCGGGCATGAACTGGATGCCGTCCTCGCCCATCGTGATGCCGGCGAGGAGCGCGGCATCTTCGTCGTCGAGGTCGTAATCGGCGAGGCCCGCTCGCAGGGTTTCGGCGCGCTGCTCGGCGAGCTGCTCGTCGAGCGCCTCCATCTTCTCTGCGAGGTGGTCAGGGCCGCCTTCGTATTCGTCGTCAGCCACGGGGTGCTCCTCGGAGTCGTTCGATCACCGCGAGTACGGCATCGATGGTCTGGGTGAAATCAAGATCGGTCGAATCGACCACCTCTACGCCCTCTGCGGCGTTCAGGAAGTCGACGACCGCGCTGTCTGAGGCGTCGCGCTTGTGCAGGGCGGCGGCGACGGTCTCGGCGCTCTCGCGTGCGAGCTCGCCGGCACGGCGTGCCGCGCGCACCTCGGGTGCGGCGGTCAGAAGAATGCGCACGGGGGCGTCGGGCGCCACCACTGTGGTGATGTCGCGCCCCTCGACGACCACGGCGTCGTATGGCGCCTCGGCGACGAGGGTGCGGAACAGCACATTGACCTGCTCGCGCACCGCGGGCACACGGGCCACGCCGCTGACAGCTCCGGAGACGCGGGGCTCGCGGATGGCCTGGGTGACGTCGGTCTCGCCGACGCGCACGGTGCGGTCATCGGGGTCGAGCCCGAGACGCACGGGGAAGTCGGATGCCGCGGCGAGAACCGCGTCGGCATCCGCCGTGTCCGCGCCGCGGTCGAGAACGTGCCAGGCCAGCGCGCGATACGCCGAGCCCGTGTCCAGGTAGCCGAAACCGAGCTTGCGCGCGACCGCCTTGGAGACGCTGGACTTGCCAGAGCCTGCGGGCCCGTCGATCGCGATGAAATCTGTCGTCATGTCAGTCATTCGTGTTCCCCGCGATCCGCCATCCGCGCTCGGTGAGTCCGGAGATCGCTCCGTGCAGGGCCGCCGGGTCGACGCTGATCTCGGCGAGGCCGAACTGGGCACCGGGCGAGTGCTCGAGGCGCAGATCCTCGACGTTCACGCCCAGCTCGCCGAGCTCGCCGAACAGGCGTCCGAGCTGGCCCGGTGTGTCGTCTACCATCACCACCAGCGACTCGAAGCGGCGGTTCTGACCGTGCTTGCCTGGGAGTCGCTCGACGCCGTCGTTGCCGTGGCTGATCGCCTCGGCGACGGCGCGGCGGGCTCCGGGCGCATCAGGCGCACGCAGCGCGTCGGACACCTCGCGCAGATCGGCCGCGAGAGCGTCGAGGATCTCCACGACGGGGGCGGCGTTGGCACCGAGGATCTGCACCCACAGCTCGGGGGCGGATGCCGCGATCCGGGTGGTGTCACGCACGCCCTGGCCGGCGAGGCGCAGCGCGCCCTCTTCGGCCTCGGCGAGCCGGCCCGCGAGCAGACTCGCGACCACCTGAGGGACGTGGGACGTCAAAGCGACCGATCGGTCGTGCTCCTCTGGCGTCATCTCGAGAGGCGCGGCGCCTACGTCGAGAGCGAGCGCCTCGACGAGCGAGAGGTCGGCAGCAGAGGTCTCCTCATCGCGGCACACCACCCACGGGCGCCCGATGAACAGATCGGCGCGCGCCGAGATCGCGCCCCCGCGCTCACGGCCGGCGAGCGGGTGCGAGCCGATGTAGCGGCGAATGTCGACACCGCGCGCGCTCAGCTCGCGGAAAGGCTCGAGCTTCACGCTCGCGACGTCGGTGACGACAGCCTCGGGGAAGCGCTCCAGCTCCGCCTGGATCACGTCGGCGGTGACATCGGGCGGAACGGCCACGACGATCAGCACCGGCGCATCGCCCTCAGCGGGTGCGCGGCCGGCGCCGTAGTCGATCGCCAGTCTCTGCTGAGCGGGCGAGGTGTCGGAGAGAACCACGTCGACGCCCTTGGCGCGCAGAGCGTGGCCGATGCTCGCTCCCAGCAGGCCGGTGCCGACGATGCGGACCGTGCCGGTGATGCGCGCGGCGACGGCGCCGGCGGCGCGAACCGCGCTCGGCGCACTCGTCGTGTCGGTCACTCGTTCTCCTGCTGCTCGCCGTCGCTCGTTCCGGCACGGGTATCACGGCGCGACAGAGTAAGCAGCGCGCCCAACTCGATTTTAGTCAGTTCCCGCGTCTTCCCCGCCGGGAGCGTTCCCAGGTGGAGCGGTCCGAACTGTCGGCGCACGAGCTCGGTCACCGGATGGCCGACGGCCGCCATCATGCGGCGAACGATGCGGTTGCGGCCGGAGTGGAGGGTGAGCTCGACGAGGCTGGCCGCCTTTCCACGGGCCGCTGAGCCTGTCGAAGCGTCGAGCAGCCGGGCTTTGTCGGCCGCGATCGGCCCGTCCTCCAGGTCTACGCCCTTGGTGAGCTTCGCGATGGTCTGCGCGGTGACAGCACCCTCGACCTTCGCGATGTAGACCTTCGTGACACCGAACGAGGGGTGCGCGAGCACGTGGGCGAGCTCGCCGTCGTTGGTGAGGAGCAGCAGACCGCTGGTCTCGGCATCCAGCCTGCCCACGTTGTACAGGCGCTCCTCATAGTCCTGCGTGAACCGGCGCAGATCGGGCCGCCCGTTCTCGTCCCGCATGCTGCTGACGACACCGGTGGGCTTGTTGAGCATGACGTAGCGCTTCGAGACGTCGAGCTGCACTGCCGTGCCGTCGACGTCGACGAGGTCCTTCTCGGGGTCGATGCGCCTGCCGAGCTCCGAGACCACCACGCCGTTCACGCGGATGCGCCCCGCGACGATGTAGTCCTCGATGACGCGGCGCGACGCGACGCCCGCGGCGGAGAGCACCTTCTGCAGGCGGACGCCCTCGGCACCCCCCTGGGTTACTGAGCCTGTCGTCGCATCGGTCATCGGACCACTCCTTCATCAAAACCATCGGCGCCGTCATCGAGGAGCGGCGAGATCGGGGGCAGCTCGTCGATCGAGTTGATCCCCAGGTGCTGCAGCAGCGCGTCGGTCGTGCCGTAGTTGATGGCGCCGGTCTCGGAATCGGCGAACAACTCGGTGATCAGACCGCGGGCGAGCAGCGTGCGCACGACCGAATCGACGTTCACGGCACGTATCGAGGCTACCTGACTGCGCGTCACCGGCTGCTTGTAGGCGATCACCGCGAGAGTCTCGAGCGCCGCCTGCGACAGGCGTGCGGGAGCCTGACCGCCGATGAACTCGGCGACGAGGTCGTCATGATCCTCCCGCACGTACAGACGCCATCCGCCGCCGACCTCGCGCAGCTCGAAGCCTCGGCGGGGACCGCGCCCCTCTCCGTCGTAGTCCGCCACGAGGGTCTCGAGGGTCTGCCTGACGGCGGCGACGGGTGCGCCGACGGCGGCGGCGAGGGCGACGAGCCCGATCGGCTCATCGATCACGAGCAGGATCGCCTCGACCTTCTCGGTCAGCGGCGTCTCGACCTGCGTCTCTGCGGGCGAAGTGTCATCGGTCATAGTCGGCCCCCAGGGTCGCGAGTGATTCATCCGACCAGTGGTCGGCCGACCAGCGCAGCGTGAGCTCGCCGAGCGGTTCGAGCTGTTCGAAGGAGAGTGCGGCGTGCCGGTACAGCTCCAGCACGGAGATGAAGCGCGCCACGACGATCCCCGGCTCGCTGATGCCTGCGACGAGCTCGCGGAAGCTCAGCGACTCGGCTCCACGCAGGAGGGTCACGACGATCGCCGCCTGCTCGCGGATGCTGACGAGCGGAGCATGCAGATGATCGAGACCGACGTGCGGGATCTCCTTGGGTGCGAAGGCGAGCATCGCGAGGGCGGCGAAGTCGGATGCCGTCAGCGACCAGACCAGCTCCGGCGTCTTCTTGCGGTGCTTCTCATCCAGGCGCACCGCCCGCGCGTGCCGGCGGTCCTCCCGCTGCAGGCACCTCGCGAACCAGGCAGACACCTCCTTGAAGGCGCGATACTGCAGCAGTCGGGCGAAGAGCAGGTCACGCGCCTCGAGCAGGGCGACGGCCTCGGCATCCACCAGCTCACCCTGGGGAAGGAGACCTGCGACCTTCATGTCGAGAAGGGTCGCGGCGACCACGAGGAACTCGGACGCCTGGTCGAGCTCCTCCGAGTCGTCGAGCTCTTTCAGGTACGCGATGAACTCGTTCGTCACGGCGCTGAGCGACACCTCTGTGATGTCCATCTCATGCTTGGAGATGAGGTTCAGCAGCAGGTCGAAGGGGCCGTCGAAGTTCGACAGCGAGACGCGGAACCCCGAGGATTCCTCGGCGTCAGGGGTGTCCTCAGGCGACGGCACCACGGGCGACCAGCTCCCGAGCCAGACGCAGGTATGCCTGGGCGGCCGCATGCTCCGGCGCGAACTCGGTGATGGGCACGCCCGACACCGAGGCGTCGGGGAACTTCACGGTGCGACCGATCACGGTCTCCAGCACGTCGTCGCCGAACGCCTCGACCACGCGCTCGAGCACCTCGCGGGAGTGAAGGGTGCGCGGGTCGTACATGGTCGCGAGCAGCCCGTCGAGCTTGATGGCGGGGTTCAGCCGGTCGCGCACCTTGTCGATCGTCTCGATCAGCAGCGCGACACCGCGCAGCGCGAAGAACTCGCACTCGAGCGGGATCAGCACGCCGTGCGCGGCGGTCAGCGCGTTGACCGTGAGCAGACCGAGAGAGGGCTGGCAGTCGATCAGGATGACGTCGTACTCGGCCGTCACCTGGCGAAGCACGCGCGACAGGATCGTCTCACGCGCGACCTCGTTCACGAGGTGCACCTCGGCGGCCGAGAGGTCGATGTTGGCGGGCAGCACGTCGAGACCCTCGACGCTCGAGTGCACGATCGCATCGTGAGCGTCGCGCTTGGTGTCGAGCAGCAGGTCGTACACCGTGGGCACGTCGTGGGTCTGCACGCCGAGTCCCGCGGACAGCGCACCCTGCGGATCGAAGTCGACCGCGAGAACCTTGCGGCCGTAGTCGGCGAGGGCCGCCGCGAGGTTGATGGTCGACGTCGTCTTTCCGACGCCGCCCTTCTGGTTGCACAGAGCGATGATGCGTGCCGGACCGTGAGAGCTCAGCGGCTCCGGTGTCGCGAACCCCTGGTACGGCCGTCCGGTGGGTCCGATGGGTGTGTCGTCGGCCTTCTTCGCCTTCGCCTTGGACGTTCCCACGTTCTCAACCACCGATTCTCCCGCTCCTTCGTGCTTGCTCGATTGTAGCGGCAGGCGCGCGGCGAAGCGGGCGGACGACCCCGGCGATCCCCTGATCCGGGCCTCCGCGCCGCGGCGAGCGGGGTCTCCGCTCGCCGCGAGCGTCAGGCGCCGCGCAGAGCGGCGACAGGTTCGATGCGTGCGGCGCGACGAGCGGGATACCATCCGGAACCCCAGCCGACGAGTGCGCCGAGAACGGCACCCGCCACGGCGATCAGCGGATCGGTCACAGGCGTCCACCCCTGCACGACGGCAACCGCGACGACGGCGAGCACTCCGAGAGCCGATCCGATCAGTCCGCCGATGAAGCCGATCACGATCGACTCGACCATGAACTGGGCGCCGATCTGCCGGCGCGTGGCGCCGAGCGCCCGCCGCAGGCCGATCTCGCCGACCCGCTCCATGACGCCGAGCAGGGTCACGTTCGCGATGCCGAGTCCGCCCGCCAGCAGCGCGATCACTCCCAGGATCAGGAACACCACGTTCACGTCTGCCTGCACGCTCTGGCTGAGGTCGGACGAGCCCGAGGGCGCCTGCGTCTTGAGGGTGTCCGGAGCGTCGGGCTGCAGCGCGAGCACCGACTGCTCGGCGACCTGTGGCCCCGCCCCGACGACGATGCGGATGTCGAGCTCTGAGGGTGCGGCGAGACCGAAGTCCGCACGGGCCGCGCCGATCGGGACGATCACCGCATCCAGCAGCTCGCTCTTGCGCTCGAACCCGTCGACGATGCCGATCACCGCGTAGGCGACGCCCGCCACGAAGACCGAGGGCTGCGAATCGACGCGGTTGATCCCCATCTCCTCGGCGAGTCGGGTGCCGATCACGGCCACGCGATCGGCCCTGCCGTCATGCCCGGTGTCGAAGAAGCGCCCGGTGACGAGCTCGCCTCCGGCGGTGTCGAGGAGCTCGGACGATGACGCGAACAGACGCGGCGATGCGCTCGCCGGGGCCGACGGGTCGTTCACGGGCACGGCTGTGATGGTTTCGTTCTCAGCGAGTTCCACCTCGCCGACCAGGCTCGCGCTCTCGACCCCTGCGAGCAGCGACACGCGATCGGGGGCGTCCCACGGCAGGCGTCCGGTTGCCACGCTCTTGTTCGCCGAGCCGGATTTCGCCTCCGCCGGCGTGACGACGACCTGGGTGGAGGCTGCCCCGTTGAACTGGCTCGCGATCTGCGCCGCCGCCGTCTGGGCGAAGCCGATCGTCGCGACGAGCGAGGCGATCCCGAGCACCGTGCCGAGGATCGTCATCACCAGACGCGCCGGACGCGACCCGATGTCGGCCGTGGCCTCTGCCACCAGGTCCTGGAACGTGAAGCGGTCCGCGTGCTTCGCACCCGGCTTCATTCGCGCCTTCCGGCGCCAGGACGGGCGCTTCACAGCTCGCTCAATCGGCCGTCGGTGATGCGGATGCTGCGCTGTGCGCGCCGGGCGACGTTGTCGTCGTGCGTGATCACGATCAGCGTGAGACCGTCGTTGTTGAGCTCTTCGAACAGCGACATCACCTCACCCGACGTCTTCTGGTCGAGGTTGCCGGTCGGCTCGTCGGCGAGCAGGAGCTTCGGCCCGCTGACCACCGCGCGCGCGACGGCGACACGCTGACGCTCGCCACCGGACAGCGAACTCGGGAAGAAGTCGACGCGATGCGAGAGTCCGACCCTGGCGAGTGCCTCACGAGCCCGCGACTCGCGCTCCCGCCGGGGCACGCCGCTGTACAGCATGGGCATCAGCACGTTGTCGAGCACCGTGCGCCGCGGCATGAGATGGAACGACTGGAAGACGAAGCCGATGAACTTCGCGCGCACTGCGGCGCGCTCGTCGTCGGAGAGATCACCGGTCAGCGAGCCCGCCAGCCGGTACTCCCCCACGCTCGGGCGATCCAGGAGGCCCAGCAGGTTGAGCATGGTCGATTTTCCGGAGCCGCTGGGTCCGACGATCGAGATGTAGTCGCCGGCTCGCACTTGGAGAGACGCGGCCTTCAGCGCCTGCACCTCGGGCGGACCGGGGAAGGATCGGGTGACGTCGCGCAGTTCCACGACGAACTCCGGCTCCGCAGCATCCGCCTCCGGCAGCGACTCGCTGTCGGCGATCTGCATCGCTGTCACCGTCCCACCACCACGAGGTCGCCCTCTTCGAGGTCTCCGTCGACAGCGCTCACCTCCACGGCTCCCTTGGCGGCGAGTCCTGTCTTCACGACCACGGTCCGGGTCTCCGCATCCTTCCCCTCACGAGGGTCCGACTCGACGACCTCGACACGGGACTCGCCTCCGGGGCCGGCCGTGAGCGCCGCGAGCGGCACCGAGAGGACATCGCCCTCCGTGGCCCCGACGGCGATCTGCACCCGGACGTTGCTGCCCTGCAGCTGCGTGATCTGCTCGGCTGTCAGCGGGTCGGGTTCGAACAGCACATCCCACCTGGCTTTGCTGTCCTTGCCCGGCTTGAGCTCGGTGATCACGGCCCGCTGCTGCGTGCCGTCCGGCAGCTCGAACGTGGCCTCGGAGCCCACCTTGAGCAGCCGGGCATCGGCTTCGGCGGCGGCGCCGGTCAAACGCACAGCCGCGCCCGACACCGTCATGACGGACCCCTGGATGGTCGAGCCGCGCTTGACGTTCACGGCGTCGACGCGTCGGGGAAGCTCGGTGAGGAACAGCACCTCTCCCGCGGGCAGGTACGGCAGCACCGACTGCCGCGCGCTCTCGAGAGCCTCATTGGCCGCATCGACCTGCGAGCGGGCCGCGTCGAGCGCCGCCTTCTCGGAGCCGGTGTTCTTGGCGGACCAGAGCTGGTCGCGTTCGAGCTTGGCCGTCTGCACATCCCACTCCGCCTGCTGGATACTGGGGCACGGCGACTCTCCTCCCGGGACGCACGCCTTCGCGTCGGCGAGTGCCTGTTCTGCCTGAGCAACCTTGACGTCGGCCTGCCAGCTCTCGAGTTTCGACGGACCGGCCCCCGCCGCCGTGAGCGCCTGCTGCGCCTGCGTCACGCTGCTCTGCGCATCGCGCACGCCCTGCTCCGCACTGCGCACGGCATCGTCCGCGCCCTCCTCCGGAGCGGGAGCAGGATAGCCGGCCTGCGCATACAGCTGTCCCACGGCATTCGCGGTCGCCTGATCGAAGGTGTTCGAGGTGACGTCCCCTGCGTCGATTCCGACGCTGACGAGCGCCTGCTTGAGCTGGAGGACGTCTGGCCCTGACACCCCGAAGCGGAGGGTCCGGTATGCCGGCAGTTCGCCTGGGAGCACGATGACCGGCCGGCCGACCACTTCCAGGGCGATCGACAGCGGATTCAGCGTGGTGCCCACCTCGGGGACCGAGCCCGTGACGACGCTGCCGCCTCCGGTCGTGTCGATCGTGACCTCCACGGCGTCGGCATAGCCCACGTCCGCTCGAAGGGTCACGTCGTTGCTGAGGGAGCCGAACTCGACGGGCACCGTGACCAGGCCAGGCTCCGGCGCCTCCGAGGCTTCGGCCGGTGAGATCAGGAACCGGCCTACGAGGAGCCCGGCGACCAGGCTGACCACCGCGCACAGCGCGACGATCCAGAGCGTGCGGTTGCCCCGGAGGATGCGGCGCCATCCGCTGACGCGCGACATGTCGACATCGCTCGAGTCCGTCTTCTCTGCGGCGGGTCCGTCGCCTCCCTCGATGAGTTCGGAGAAATCGGCGGGCATCTCGGTCGTGGGGGTCTCGTCGTCCTTCATGCGTCAGTTGCTCTGCTCGGCGGCGGCCTTGAACGCCTCGAGGTCGGCCTTGTTGTCCTTGATGAACTTCTCCTCGAGAGCGAACTGGATCTTCAGCGACTCCTGGGTGTAGTTCGTCTTCTCACGGCATCCGAGATCGACCAGGGCGAGTGCGATCTCCTTCTCGCCGAGCTCCTTCATCTCAGGGCTCTTGCTGGGGTCTTCGACGGTCGCCGGATCGACCTCGGTGGTTCCATCGCCGTATGCGGACTCGTAGAGCTTGTTCTGGGCATCCGAGATCGACTGCTGTGCTTCGGTCTGCGCAGTGAAGCCCGGCTCGCCGCCGTCTGCCATGCAGTCGGCCCATCTGCTGTTGAGCTTCTTGTATTCGGGCGCGTCCTGCGAGGTGCTCCAGAGCTCGGTCATCTTCTCGCGGAGATCGGCGAATTCGTCCGACTGCCACGGGTCGTCTCCCTGCAGCTCATGCTGGGCCCAGCCCTGGCACCCCGAGTCCTCCCAGTTGTACTCGTAGCTGCCGTCCTCGTTCAGCTCGTCCTCTTCCGGAGGTACGCCGTACGCGGTTTCGTAGAAAGCGGTGCGCTCCGACTCCGAGAGTGAGTCGAGGTACTCCTGGTTGGGGTCGACGTACTCCTCCCCCGGGGTACTCGCCCCCTCGGCGTTGTAGGGGTTGTTCACGATGCCGTAGCCGTACTTCTCGACCCAATCCTTCTTGTCGGGCTCCCACTTGACGGCATCCTCGTCATCCGCCATCACGACGGAGCCGTTCTGCAGGTTCGGCTTGTACTCGAAGCCCTCCTTGGCCATGCATTCAGCCATGAGGTCTTCCTGCTTGCGCTGCTGCTCGTCGAACTGCTTCTGCTGCTCCTCCGGCGAGAGGTCGCCCCCGTACGCGGCGCTCAGGTACTCGTTGAGCGGCGAATCCTCGTAGGTCAGTTCACCGCCCGCGCCCCCGGAGCATCCGGCAAGGGTGAGCGCCAGCGCAGATGCGGCGAGGACCGCAAGAGGACCGGTGGAACGCATGTCGTTACTCCTTCATCGGCCCGGCCGACGGCGGCCGAGGGTGTATACCGAGAAAGCATAAATGACTTTTGCGAAACCCCGCGTCCCCCTTTCGGGGGACATTTCATACAGCGCGAGGATGAGACGTCGCGTAGATGTCCCGCAGCGCGTCGACAGACACATGCGTGTAGATCTGCGTCGTCGCGACCGAGGCGTGGCCGAGGAGCTCCTGCACCACACGCACATCCGCACCGCCCTGCAGCAGATGCGTGGCGAACGAGTGGCGCAGCGTGTGCGGCGAGATCTCAGCCGTGATCTGCGCGGTCTCGGCCGCGGCTCTGATCACCAGCCAGGCGCTCTGCCTGGACAGAGGAGCACCGCGCGCACCGAGGAACAGCCGCGCAGACGACCGCCCCTTCGCCGCCAGCCCGGGCCGCACGCGCGTCAGGTAGGCGTCGATCGCGTCCCTGGCGTAGGAGCCGATCGGCACGATGCGCTCTTTCGATCCCTTGCCGCGGAGCCGAAGGACGTCGCCGTGCGCCAGGTCGTCGACGTCCAGACCCACCGCCTCCGAGACGCGGGCACCGGTCGCGTACAGCAGCTCGAGCAGCGCACGGTCGCGGATTCCGATCGGGTCGTCGGCGGAGGGAGCCGTGAGCAGACGCCCGACCTGGTCGATCGTCAGTGCCTTCGGCAGCCGCCTGGGCGCCTTCGGGGGACGCAGCCGCCCCGTGGGATCGTCCTGCTCGATGCCCTCACGGACGAGGAAGCGGTGCCAGCCGCGCACCGACGACTGCAGCCGGGCGAGACTGGTCGCCGCCGGCGAAGGCGTCGCCGATGACCGCTCGGCGACGAAGCCACCGACGATCGCCTGCGTGATCTCCGACGTGTCCTCGATCCCTGCCGCAGCCAGCCACTCCACGTAGCCGTCGAGGTCCCGACGGTACGCCGAGACGGTGTGCGCGCTGAGCCCGCGCTCGATCGTGACGTGACGCAGATATGCGTCGAGCGCACGCTCGAGCCGCATCGTCAGACCTTCGGGCGACGCCGTGCGGCTGCGAGCAGTCCGATCGCGAGGATGCCGTTGCGCATCCGCCCCTCGAGCACGGCGTCGATGGCATCCGCCAGCGGCACCCACTCGAGGCGGATGTCCGCCTCCTCGTCTTCCCGATCGTGCACCGCAGAGGCCTGCTCGACGCCCGTCGCGAGGAAGATCCTGATCAGCTCATCGTTGCCGCCAGGCGTGGTCCACGACGAGATCAGGGGCTCCCAGTGCGCGGCCACAAGGTCCGCCTCCTCTGCGAGCTCACGCTGCGCCGCGAGGAGCGGCTCCTCCCCCTCGATGTCGAGAAGGCCCGCCGGAAGCTCCCAGTCGCGGTGACGGATCGGATGCCGGTACTGCTGGATCAGCAGGACGCGATCCTGGTCGTCCAGCGCGACGATCGCCACGGCGCCGGTGTGCTTGACGTACTGCCGGACCATCTCGCCCTCGCCGTACGCGACCCGGTCGGAGACGACGTCCCACACCCGGCCATGGAACGCGAGGTCGCTCTGGAGCACCTCGGGCGTGAGGGGCTCGTCGCGCAGCTGCCGCGCCGAGCCCGTCGACACGTCAGTCATCTTCGCTGAACAGCTCGCTGGCGCGGTGCCGCTCGATCGCGGCGCCGACGAGTCCGCGGAACAGCGGGTGCGGTTCGGTCGGGCGCGAGCGCAGCTCGGGGTGAGCCTGCGTGGCGATGTAGTACGGGTGCACGTCGCGCGGAAGCTCGACGTACTCGACGAGGTCGAGCTCGGGGTTGAGACCCGAGAAGACCAGCCCCGCGTCGGCGAGCCGCCCGCGGTAGGCGTTGTTGACCTCGTAGCGGTGGCGGTGGCGCTCGGAGGCCACCTCCGCACCGTACAGCTCACGTGCAAGCGATCCCTCGGCGAGAGCCGCCTGGTACAGACCGAGGCGCATGGTTCCGCCCAGGTCTCCCCCGTCGAGGATCTCGACCTGCTCGGCCATGGTCGCGATGACCGGCTCAGTGGTCTCGGGGTCGAACTCGCTCGACGAGGCGCCTTCGATGCCGGCGACGTCGCGCGCGTACTCGATGACCATGCACTGCAGGCCGAGGCAGAGGCCGAGAGTCGGGATGCCCTGCTCGCGCGCGAACTTCAGCGCTCCGAGCTTGCCCTCGATGCCGCGGATGCCGAATCCGCCGGGGATGCAGATGCCGTCGAGCTGACCGAGCTGCTCCTTGGCGCCCTCCGCGGTCTCGCACAGGTCGGAGGGGATCCAGCGGATGTTGACCTTCGCCTCGTGCGCGAAGCCGCCCGCTTTGATGGCCTCGGTCACCGAGAGGTAGGCGTCGGGGAGGTCGATGTACTTGCCGACGAGGCCGATCGTGACCTCGTGCTTGGGGTTGTGCACCGCGTGCAGCACCCTGTTCCAGCGAGTCCAGTCGACGTCGACGGCCTTCTCAGCAAGGCCCAGGCGACGGACGATGTAGGAGTCGAGCCCCTGATCGTTCAGCGTCGACGGGATGTCGTAGATGCTCGGAAGGTCGACGGTGTTGATGACGCCTTCGACGTCGACGTCGCACATCAGAGCGATCTTGTTGCGGTTGCTCTCGCTCACCGGACGGTCGCTGCGCAGAACCAGGGCATCGGGCTGGATGCCGAGCTGGCGGAGGGCGGCCACCGAGTGCTGGGTGGGCTTGGTCTTCTGCTCTCCGGACGCTCCCATGAACGGCACGAGCGAGACGTGCACGAAGAACACGCTGTCGCGGCCGAGCTCGTGCCGGAGCTGGCGCGCCGCCTCGAGGAACGGCTGCGACTCGATGTCGCCGACCGTGCCGCCCACCTCGGTGATGATGACGTCGGGCTTGGGCGTCTCATCGGCCTGTAGGCGCATGCGGCGCTTGATCTCGTCGGTGATGTGCGGAATGACCTGCACGGTGTCTCCGAGGTACTCGCCGCGGCGCTCGCGCGCGATCACCTGCGAGTAGATCTGGCCCGTGGTGACGTTCGCCGCCTGCGACAGGTTGATGTCGAGGAACCGCTCGTAGTGCCCGATGTCGAGGTCGGTCTCGGCGCCGTCGTCGGTGACGAACACCTCGCCGTGCTGGAACGGGTTCATCGTGCCAGGATCGACGTTCAGATACGGGTCGAGCTTCTGCATCACGACGCGCAGTCCGCGGGCCGTGAGGAGGTTGCCGAGGCTGGCGGCGGTGAGCCCCTTGCCCAAAGACGAAACGACACCACCTGTCACGAAGATGTGCCTGGTCGTGTCGTTCTTGGGCCCCGCAGAAGAAGAGTTCATCACGGGCTTCGATCCTATCAGGCGGCGGGGGCGCCGAGGCTGAGAAGTTCTCGGGCGTGGGTGATCGCGGCGTCGGAATCGGCAAGGCCCGACAGCAGCCGTGCCATCTCGGCCTCGCGCTCCGCGCCCTCCAGGCGCCGCACGCTCGACGCCGTGACCGCGCCGTCATTGGCCTTCACGACCGACAGGTGGTTGCCGGCGAAGGCCGCCACCTGGGCGAGATGCGTGACGGCGATGACTTGAGAGTTCTCGGCGAGCCGGGCGAGTCGCCGGCCGACCTCGATCGCGGCGGCACCGCCGATACCGGCATCGACTTCATCGAAGACGAACGTGGGAACCGGGTCTGTGCCGGCGATCACGACCTCGATCGCCAGCATCACACGCGACAGCTCACCGCCCGACGCGCCCTTCCCCACCGGGCGGGGCTCGGCTCCGGGGTGCGGCGCCAGCAGGATTGCGACGTCGTCGCGGCCGTGCGTGCTCTCCGCCCCCGGGGTCACGGAGACCTCCAGCCGGGCATCCGGCATCGCCAGATCATGCAGCTCGGCGCTCACCGCGGCTCCGAGGCGGGCCGCCGCGTCCGATCGAGCTGCGGTCAGCGCCGCGGCGTGCTCGTCGAGCTCTGCGCGCACCGCGTCGCGTTCCGCTTCGAGACGGCCGAGCCGGTCGTCGTCGTCATGGAGCTCGGCCAGCCGAAGAGAACCCGTCTGCCACAGCTCGAGGGCCTGCTCGAGAGAGCCGTGCGCGCGGATCAGCACGCCGAGAGCGGCGCGCCGCTCCTCGACGGCAGCCAGCTCGTGGGGCCCCGATTCGTCGAGGTCGGCGAGGTATGCGGACAGCTGGCCGGCGATGTCGGCGACCCGATAGCCGACATCGGCCAGCGCCTGCGCGATCTCGGTGAGAGCGGAGTCGGATGCACGCTCGAGAACGCGGCGCGCTTCGCCGATCAGCGCCAAGACGTCGGGCTCGCCCTCTTCGTTTGAGAGGGCGCCGTGGGCGACGGATGCCGCGAGCCTCAGCTCTTCGGCGTTCGCGAGCCGTTCCGCGCGAGTCGTGAGCTCTTCGTCCTCCCCCGGCTCTGGGGCCGTCGCCTCGATCAGCGCCAGGGCTTCGCGCAGCCGCGCAGCCTCTTCGGCTCGCCTGTCGCGGTTCTGGGTGATGTCGGTGATCTCGGCGTCCAGAGCGCGCCAGCGCGCGAACGATTCGCTGTAGGCCGCGAGAGCCGCGGCGATCGGGGCGCCGCCGAAGCGGTCGAGCGCGTCGCGCTGCGCCGTCGCCGACTTCAGCCGCAGCTGCTCCGACTGCCCGTGCACGACGACGAGCTCCTCGGCGAGAGCCGACAGCACCCCGGCGGGCGCGGCGCGGCCGCCGACGCTCGCACGGCTGCGCCCCTCGGCGCTGAGCGTGCGGGATACGTAGAGTTCTGCGGCGCCTCCGCCAGCCGGCTCGAGCTCGCCGCCGGCATCCGTCACGATGTCGGCCACCGCACCCTGCTCGGGCACGATCCAGACGCCCGCCACCGATGCCTGTGCGGCGCCCGCGCGGACGGCACCAGAGTCGGCACGCTGACCGAGCAGCAGGCCGAGCCCCGTCACGACCATGGTCTTGCCTGCGCCCGTCTCACCCGTGATCGCGGTGAATCCCGGGCCGAGCGGCAGCACGGCGTCGGCGATCACGCCGAGCCCCTGCATCCGCATCTCTTCGATCATGACTGCGCTCCCGCACTCTGACCCCGCCACCCCGCGACGGGGAGCTGGAACTTGCGCACCAGCC
Organism: Microbacterium hydrocarbonoxydans; assembly: GCF_000956475.1. GTDB lineage: Bacteria > Actinomycetota > Actinomycetes > Actinomycetales > Microbacteriaceae > Microbacterium > Microbacterium hydrocarbonoxydans_A. The sequence continues at coordinate 4,933 of NZ_JYJB01000010.1, read as the reverse complement.
TGTTGGTGAACTCCGCCTGATGCAGGCGGGCGAGCCGCACCGGTCGCGACGAACGGCGCACGACGACACGCGCGCCGGGCGGCAGATCATGCGATCGCCGACCGTCGCACCACAGGATGCCTGCTCCCGATGTCCCCTCGAGCATTTCGATCGCCACTGCGGCATCCGGACTCACCACGAGCGGTTTCGCGAACAGCGCGTGCGCCGACAGCGGCACCACGGCGATCGCCTCGACGCTCGGCCAGATCACGGGCCCGCCGGCAGAGAAGTTGTACGCCGTCGATCCGGTCGGAGTCGACACCACCATGCCGTCGCAGCCGAAGCTCGACAGCGGCAGGCCGTCGATCTCGAGGACGACCTCGATCATCCGCTCACGGCTCGCTTTCTCGACCGTCGCCTCGTTGAGCGCCCAGGTCTCGAAGATCACCGCTCCGCTGCTGTCCTTGACGCGCACCGACAGAGCGAGACGCTCCTCGACGTCGTAGTCGCGCTCGATGACCCGGTGAACCGCCGCGTCCATGTCGTCGCGGTCGATCTCGGCGAGGAAGCCGACATGGCCCATGTTGATGCCGAGCACCGGAGCCTCGCACCCGCGCACCAGCTCGGCGGCGCGGAGGATGGTGCCGTCGCCGCCGAGGACGATCGCCAGCTCGAGCGCGGATTGGTCGACCGTCTCCCCCAGCACATCCACGTCGGCGAACATCGCGTCCACGTCGGCGAGCTCGGCACGGTCATCGGCTGCGAGCACCGGACGCGCGCCCGCGGCGCGCAGCGCATCGACCACGCGGCGTGCTGCATCGACGGTGTCGGGGCGACCGGCGTGCGCCACCACCAGGATGTTGCGCTCGTTCATCGGCTCCCTGCCAGTGCGTTGATGCGGTCTGACCATTCTGACGGATCGCTGCCGCGGCCGGGCGCGAGGTGGACGAGGTACTCGGTGTTGCCGTGCGTGCCGAGGATGGGCGACGGCAGGATGCCGAGCATTCCGAGGCCGTTGTCCCACGCGCTCCACACCGTGCGGGCGACGGCATCCGCTCTCGTGGCCGGATCGGTCACGAGTCCGCCGCGAACGGCCGTTCGGCCGACCTCGAACTGCGGCTTCACGAGAAGGACGATGTCGGAGCCGGGCGCGGACACGGCGGCGACGGCCGGCAGGACCAGTTCGAGCGAGATGAACGAGAGATCGCCGACGACCAGGTCGGGCGCCGCATCTTCTCCGGTCGCCGCCGCGAGGTTCTCGGGCGTCATGTACCGCACGTTGTACCCCTCGACGAGGACGACGCCGGGGTCGGCGGCGACGGAAGCTGCGAGCTGGCCGTGTCCGACATCGACCGCGAGCACGCTCCGGGCTCCGCGTTCGCGCAGCACCTGGGTGAAACCACCGGTGGATGCCCCCATGTCTAGCGCGAGCCGGTCGGTGGCGGCGATGCCGAAGCCGTCGAGTGCGGCGATGAGCTTGTGAGCGGCGCGACCGACGTAGTGGTCGGTTCCCGCGACGGTGAGCTCCGCATCGTCGCCGACAGGCGCCGACGCCTTGATGACGGGTCGACCGTCGACGCTGACGAGCCCGTCGGCGATCAGGGTCGCCGCGTGAGAGCGCGAGCGCGCGAGACCTCGGGCGGCGAGGGCGGCGTCGAGGCGCGTCATCGTGCTGCCGGGGCCTCGCGGTGCTCGAGCTTCACGCCGCTCTCGAGGCGCCGGGAGAGGTCGTCGTGCAGAGCCGAATAGGCGGCGGCCCGATCTGCGAGGGGCTGCCCCTCGATCAGGCGCAGGCGGCTCCACAGGCCATCGGTCGGCGCAGTCGTCGTCTCATCGCTCACGCTTTCTACTGTACGCGGGGCGGCCGACCCTGCGCCGTCGCCACGTCAGGGTCTGTGGAAAGGATCGTCGTACAGCCGCTCGGGGACGTTGAGCACGAACACGGGGGTACCGGAGGCCCAGATCGCCGAGGCCCCGGCGCGGAGCAGGTCGATCTGCGCGTCGCCCTCGGCGATGATCTCGACATCGCCGCCGACCACGCGGACGGCCGCCTGGTTGACCCAGTGCACGTCATCCTTCTGCGTTGCGGCCGGATAGGGCTGATGAAGCTCCCGCAGGTCGCTGAGAATGTATGTCGGCCGCGAACCCTCAGGAGCGGCGAGGACGTGCTTGGGCCGGTCGATGCCGGTCAGCACGAGCGCCGAGCCGATGCCGGCGCGGACGGCGCCGAGGATGTCGGTGTCGAGCCGGTCGCCGATGAACAGCGTGTTCTTCGCATCGAAACGCGCCTTGGCCTCTTCGAAGATGGGCACCTCGGGCTTGCCTGCGACGGTCGCCAGGCGGCCGATCGCGGTGTGCACAGCCGACACCAGTGTTCCGTTGCCCGGTGCGACGCCGCGCTCACGCGGAATCGTCCAGTCGGTGTTGGTGGCGATCCATGGGATGCCGCCTTCTTCCTCGGGCAGCTTCAGCGCGAATGCGGCCTCGGCGAGATCCGTCCAGGCGACCTCGGGAGCGAACCCCTGGACGACGGCAGCCGGGGAGTCCTCCGCGCTGCGGGTGGGCGTGTAGCCCGCTTTCTGCAGTTCGTCGATCAGGCCGTCGCCCCCGACGACGAGGATCGTCGCGGGCGCGGGAACCATCTCGCTGAGCAGGCGCATCGCGGCCTGTGGGCTGGTCACCACGTCGGATGCCGCCACGGTGAGGCCGAGACTCGTGAGATGCTCGGCGACAGAAGCGTCGGTGCGCGAGGCGTTGTTGGTGATGTAGCCGAGCCGGGCGCTCTCCGCGGCCCGGTTCAGGCTCTCCACCGCGTAGGGCAGAGCACCGGGACCCGCGTACACGACGCCATCGAGGTCGGCCAGGACCGTGTCGACGCCATCCAGCGGGGTGCGCAGCGCCGGCTTCTTCGAGAACAGACCCATCAGACGCTCTGGTCGGAGTCGTCCGCGGTGCCGTCCTCATCCTCGCCGAGGAGCTCGCGCACCTCGTCTTCGACAGACAGCTCGGTCTCTTCGGCGACTTCCATCGCCGGCTCCTCCTCCGAGACAGCCGGCACGTGGTCGTCATCATCCGCGTCGATCGGCTCGGGGTCGGATGCGGCGTCCTCGATCGTTTCGGCAGGCTCGTCGTCGGAGAACTCGTCGTCCTCGATCAGACCGTCCTCGACGAAGATCTCCTCATCGCCTGCCTCGTCGATTCCCAGCGCTTCAGCGGCAACATCGGCACGCTTCGCCCAGAACTCCGCCTCATCAGTGCGACCAAGGTCTTCGAGCACAGCGGCCCGTGCGGCGAACAGGGCGGGGCTCCACTCGAAGGCGCGGTCGGGGTCGAGCTCCGGAATCTCGAGCTCGCCGAGTGCGAGTTCGAGATCGCCCTGATCGAGGCGCGCGCCGGACATCGCGATCGCGAGCGCCACGCGCACTGGGGTGCTGAGCGCGGACTTGTCGACGGCGCGACCGGTCTCGAGCGCGCGGTCGGGGCGACCGATGCCGCGTTCGCTGTCGACCATGAGTGCGATCTGGTCGTCCTTGCCCGAGATGCGACGGTAGGTGCGCAGCTCGCGGAGCGCGAGTGCGAAGTCACCGGTCGCGTAGGCGGTGATCCCGAGCGTCTCGCGCACGATTGCGATGCGGCCGGCGCTGCGTGAGGCCGCGAGGGCGTGCTCGTGCGCGAGCTGCGGGTCTTCGTCGATCAGTCGCGATGCCATCGCCAGGTGGCGGGCGACGCGCTCGGCGTTCTCCTTGCTCAGCGTCTTCAGCTCATTGCGGGCAGACGGATGCAGGTCGCGTGCCGTGACGTCGTCGGGAACGACGGGGTCGTTGTGGCGGGGCCGGTCCCGATCGACGGCTGCCGACCGCTCGCGCCCGACGCCTCCCCGCTCCGGGAACGAGCGATTGCTGCGCTGCCGATCCCCACCGTCACGGTTGTATCCGCCTTCGCGACGCGGGGCACCACCGTCACGGTTGTATCCGCCCTCGCGACGCGGGGCACCACCGTCGCGGTTGTACCCGCCTTCACGACGCGGGGCACCACCGTCGCGGTTGTACCCGCCTTCACGACGCGGGGCACCGCCGTCGCGGTTGTACCCGCCTTCACGACGCGGGGCACCGCCATCGCGGTTGTACCCGCCTTCACGACGCGGGGCACCGCCATCGCCGTTGTACCCGCCTTCACGACGCGGGGCACCGCCATCGCGGTTGTACCCGCCTTCACGACGCGGGGCACCGCCATCGCGGTTGTACCCGCCTTCACGACGAGGCGCACCGCCATCGCGGTTGTAGCCACCTTCGCGACGAGGCGCACCGCCATCGCGGTTGTAGCCACCTTCACGACGAGGCGCACCGCCATCGCGGTTGTAGCCACCTTCACGACGAGGCGCACCGCCATCGCGGTTGTACCCGCCTTCACGACGAGGCGCACCGCCATCGCGGTTGTAGCCACCTTCGCGACGAGGCGCACCACCATCACGGTTGTAGCCACCTTCACGACGAGGCGCACCACCATCACGGTTGTAACCGCCTTCGCGACGCGGGGCACCGCCATCGCGACGCGGGGCGCCAGCATCACGGCTGTAGCCACCCTCGCGACGGGGCGCTCCACCATCACGGTTGTAGCCACCCTCACGACGGGGCGCTCCACCATCACGGTTGTAGCCACCCTCACGACGAGGGGCACTGTTACGGTTCTGCGAAGGGCCTCCGGAAGATCGATCTCCTCGCCCGCCGCTGTCGTTGCGACGCGGACGGCGTTCTTCTTCTTCCGGCATGGTTCTTCCTTATCCCTGTAAACGCAAAATGGCCACCCAGCTTTGGGTGGCCATTTTACTTAAAAGAAGTCCGGCGGTGTCCTACTCTCCCACAGGGTCCCCCCTGCAGTACCATCGGCGCTGTGAGGCTTAGCTTCCGGGTTCGGAATGTGACCGGGCGTTTCCCTCACGCTATGGCCGACCTAA
>NZ_JYJB01000009.1 GCF_000956475.1 Microbacterium hydrocarbonoxydans | reverse complement strand
CTTACCCTCACTCTCCCCTCCCCCTCCTACCTCCGCCGAGACCCCCACTTGTTGCCGAGACCCCCACTTGTTCACGTGAATACATGGGGGTCTCGGCAACAGATGGGGGTCTCGGCGACGCGAGGGCGAGGCGCGGGGCGGGGCGGGAGCGCGCGGGGCGCGGGTGTGCACTGCTTCTGCACAAGCGGAGCCGAGTCGCGAAGCATCCACAGAACGCGGACGACGCTCACCACCGAGCGGACGGATGCCGAATGATGTGCGGATGCGCACGCTCACCATCGCCGCCGCACGTGGCCTGCTCCGATCTCGCGATGAGCTGCGCGCGACCGGTCTGACAGATCGCGAGTTGAGCGCTCGAGTGGCCTCCGGTGAGCTGCGTCGAGTCCGTCGGGGCCGTTACGTGCACGCGCGCGACTGGTCAGGCCTCTGGAGCGAGGGGCGACATCTCCTCGAGGTCGCTGCCGTGCAGATGAACTCCGATCCGCCCGGACCTCTCTTCACAGGTGTGTCCGCGGCCGTGCTGCACGGACTGCCTCTGTATCGCACAGCTCCGCGACTGGTTCACGCCGCCATCGAAGGAAGACGGCATACGCGCAGTCGCATGGGCATCCACTGGCATGACATCCCCGTACCTGCCCACGACGTCACGGTGATCGACGGCATCCGCTGCACATCGCTCGACCGCACCGTGCTCGACGTCACGGCGACGGCGCACCAGGAGGCGGCGGTCGCCGTGGCCGACGCAGCTCTCCGTCGCTTCGCCGTCGTCGACGGACACCATCAGGATGCCGAGCTCGCCGGAATCTGGCGCGGCGTGCTCTCTGGGCGCGCTCACCTCGTCTCGACCCGTGGCATCCGTCAGGCGAGGGAGGTGATCTCTTTCGCCGACGGCAGAGCACAGCTCCCCGGTGAAAGCGTGAGCCGTCTCCAGCTGCACCGGCTCGGCTTCCGCTCTGTACGACTGCAGGAGCAGGTCATCGGCCCGGACGGCGAGACCTATTGGCTGGACTTCGCATTCGAACGGTCACGATGCTTCGGAGAGTTCGACGGCAGGGGCAAGTACACCGATCCGTCCATGACGGGCGGTGCCACGATCGAGGACATCGTGATGGCGGAGAAGCGGCGGGAGGATGCCGTGCGCGGAGTCACCGGTTGGGGTCTCGGCCGCTGGGAGTCTTCACACATCCGCACCCCCGACGCCCTCGGCGCGCGGCTTCAAGCCTTCGGCATCCGCCCGCCGTGACCCACCACATGCGCCCCACATACGCCATGTATGCACGCGGGCGCACCCGAACGCGCCGAAACCCCCATCTGTTACCGAAACCCCCACCTATCGACGGCAACAAGTGGGGGTCTCGGCGACAAGTGGGGGTCTCGGCGGAGGTGACGCGGAGCCGGGCACGGAGCCGGGCGCGGAGCTTGGCGCGGAGCCGGAGACCCCGCGCCGGACGCGCGCCGCTCAGCCCTCCAGCAGGAACCTCGCGCCGCGCTCGGCGATCATCGCGGCCGGAGCGTTCGTGTTGCCGCTCGGCACGGTCGGCATCACCGAGGCGTCGATCACGCGAAGACCGTCGATGCCCCGAACCCTCAGCCCCGGATCGACGACGGCATCCGCGTCGCTGCCCATGCGGCACGTGCCGACCTGGTGGTGGTAGGTGATCGCGGTTCGACGCACCCAGTCCTCGACGTCGCCTTCCGCGACCTCAGGGCCGGGATACACCTCGACAGCGCCCCACTCCCCTGCGAGCGCCGGCTGAGCGCCGATGCGGCGGCACTGGCGGACGGATGCCGCGAGCGATGCGACGTCGCGCTCGTCGGTCAGGGCGGCGAGGTCGATCAGCGGCGGGTCGGACACCGCGGGCCCCGACAGGGTCAGCGACCCCCGGCTGTGCGGGGTGATGAGTCCCGCCATGAGCGTGAAGCCGTCGTCCCCACGCGGCTCGAGCTCGCCCCACATCGGCACAGAGAAGTGGATCGGCTGCGTGTCGGGTTCTGCCAGCTCCGGCCGGCTGCGCCAGAACAGGTGGGTTTGCGTGACCGAGACGCCGGGCTGCGGCGGGCCGACCTCACGGGAGGTGGTGAAGATCACCGGCGACAGGAGATGGTCGTGCAGGTTCTTCCCGACCTGGGGCGAATCGCGGACGACGGAGATGCCCAGCGCCTCCAGCTCCGCCGCCGGCCCGATCCCCGACCTCATCAGGATCACCGGCGATCCCAGCGCTCCCGCGGACAGGACGATCTCGTCCGCGCGGAGCTCCTCGCCGTCTTCGAACCGCACCCCGAGCGCCCGGCCATCCTCGATGATCACCGAGTGCACCTCGCGTCCGGTGACGACGGTGAGACGATCGGCCACCGGCTGCGCATACGCCATCCAGGTGTTGACCCGGCGGCCGTCGCGCATCGTCACCTGCTCCTGCGAGACCCCGTCGAGCGTGCCGCCGTTGTAGTTCGCGTTGTGCGGCAGCCCCTCCTGCACGGCGGCGTCGATGATCGACGCCTGGATCGGCGAGAGCGGGTAGTCGCCCGTCACCGGCAGCAGGTCGTTCTCGATCGCCTCGTAGACCGGCTCGACGTCGGACCACGCCCAGCCTGTCGCCCCGTCACGCTCCCATCCGTCGTAGTCGGAAGCCGCACCCCGCACCCAGATCATGGCGTTCAGCGCGTGCGAACCACCTGTGACCCTTCCGCGCGGGAGGTGCAGACGTCGGCCGGCGGCATGCTGCTGGGGAACGGTGAAGTAGTCCCAATCCTCCGCGGAGTGCCACAGCTCTCCCGCGCGCGAGGGGTCGTGGATCGCCGGGTTCGTGTCATAGCCGCCCGCTTCGACCAGGGTGACGTCCACACCGGCATCCACCAGGCGTCGCGCGACGATCGCCCCCGAGGTGCCTGCTCCGACGACGATCGCCGAGCGCACGCCTCAGCCCTTCCGGGCCGGGCCGGAGACGACCTGCGTCACGCTGACCGATTTGAGCCCTTCGGCGCCGAACTCGAGACCGTATCCCGAGCTCTTCACTCCCCCGAACGGAACCATGGGATGAACTCCGCCGTGGGAGTTGACCCACACTGTGCCCGATTGCATCCGCGTGGCCGCTGCACGCGCCTCTTCGGGATCGCTCGACCAGACCGAGGCGCCCAGGCCCACGTCGACGCCGTTCGCCCAGGCGAATGCCTCGTCGATGTCGGAGTAGCGGATGACAGGCAGCGCCGGACCGAACTGCTCCTCCTGCACGAGAGCGGCGTCGTTCGGGATGTCGGCGACGATCGTCGGGCGGTAGAACAGCTCGCCGAGTTCAGGGGCCGCTTCGCCTCCGGCGACGATCCGCGCGCCACGCGCCTTCGCGTCGTCGACCAGCCGCGACACGATGTCGAACTGCGGCTTGTTCTGCAGCGGGCCGAGCACGTTGTTCTCGTCGAGTCCGTTGCCGATGGGCGTGCTCTGCGCGATGTCGGCGAGTGCCGCGACGACGTCGTCGTAGATCGAGTCGTGCACATACAGACGCTTCATCGCGGCGCAGGTCTGGCCGGTGTTGATGAACGCCCCCCAGAAGAGATCCTGTGCGATCGCAGCGGGGTCCGTCCCCGGCAGCACGATGCCGGCGTCGTTGCCGCCCATCTCCAGGGTGAGCCGCGCCAGGTTTCCCGCCGATGCCTCGACGATCTTGCGCCCGGTCGCGGTCGAGCCCGTGAACATGATCTTGTCGACATCCGGATGCGACGACAGCCGGGCGCCGATCTCACGGTCTCCCGAGATCCCGATCAGGACATCTTCGGGCAGCACGTCGTTCATCACCGCGATCAGGGCCAGCACGCTGAGCGGTGTGTACTCGCTGGGCTTGGCGACGACCGCGTTCCCCATGCGCAGCGAGGGGGCGACCTGCCAGATCGTGATCATCAGCGGCCAGTTCCAGGGGCTGATCGCGGCCACCACTCCGGCCGCCTTGTACACCAGCTCGGCGTGCGTGCTCTCATCATCGAGCAGCACCTCGCCGGGAGTGGCGATCGCCGCGTTAGCGCGAAGCCACGCGGAGCACGCCCCCAGTTCGAATCTCGCGTTCGGACCGTTCAGCGGCTTGCCCTGCTCCCGCGACAGCACATATGAGAGAGCCTCCGCGTTCGCGTCGATCGCGTCAGCGGCCGCGAGCAGCAGCTCGATGCGCTTCTCGTGTCCGAGCGCCTCCCACCCGGGTTGCGCCGCCCGAGCACGGGCGATCGCTCCGTCGACGTCGGCGACCGTGTCGACCGGCGCACGGCCGATGATCTCGCGGGTCGCGGCATCCGGTATCTCCCGTCCCGATCCCTCGGGCGCCTGGATGCGGTCGAGCAGCGCAGCGGCTGCAGAAGCGGCGGAATCGGACATCAGGAACTCTCCTTCGAGCAGTGCACCGGCCGGGGCATCGGCCTCCTCTCATTGTCGGACGGGCCGACCCGACGCACTTGTCACGGAGCGCGCCGCAGATGTCCGAGTGCGAAGGATGTGCTCACGGAAGGGCATCGAGCGGATGCCGCCGCTCTCACCGATTCAGAACAGCGGATGCCGCGGCGCGCGCCTCGTCGGCGGTCGCCGCGCCGAGCACGGCTTCGGCCGCCTCGCGGCACTGCGCCGCGGTCACCGATGCCAGCGCGGCGCCGACTCGGCCCAGCGCCCGTGGCGTCATCGACAGGCTCGTCACGCCGAGACCGACGAGCACGGGAGCCAGCGCGGGGTCGCCTCCCGCCTCTCCGCACACCCCGACCGACCGGCCGACCGCTCTGCCCGCATCCCCCACTGCCCCGATCAGGCGCAGCACGGCCGGCTGCCAGGGATCGTTGAGGTCTCCCAGGTCGCTCAGCAGCCGGTCGGCGGCGAGCGTGTACTGGGCGAGATCGTTGGTACCCAGGCTCACGAAGTCGACGATCTCGAACAGCTCGCGCGCGAGCAGAGCGGCAGCCGGTGTCTCGATCATGATCCCCACGCGTCTCAGCCCGGCCGCCCGGGCCCTGTCTGCGAAGTCGCGTGCTTCGTCGACCGTCGCGACCATCGGCGCCATGACCTCGACGCTCGCGGACTCGTGCTCCGCAGCGAGCGCGAGGGCGCGCAGCTGGTCGTCGAGCAGTGCGGGCGATCGCCGTGCGATGCGCAGCCCGCGCACGCCGAGCGCAGGATTGTCCTCGTGCTCCGGGTTCGCGAACGGCAGCGGCTTGTCGCTGCCCGCGTCGAGCGTGCGCACGACGACGCGCCGATCGGGGAACGCGGCGAGCACGCCACGGTAGGCGGCGACCTGTTCCTCGATGGTCGGCGCCTCCGCCCGATCGAGGAAGCAGAACTCGGTGCGGAACAGTCCCACGCCCTGGGCTCCTGCAGCGGCTGCGCTGACGGCATCCGCTGCTCCCCCGACGTTCGCAAGCAGCGGCACCTCGGTGCCGTCGGCCAGACGTCCCTCGCCGTCGAACGGCAGCACCGCGGCCGCACTCGTCGACTCCTCGATCCGCGCAGACGACGGCTCGACCTCCACCGTGCCGCGGTCACCGTCGACCAGGACGGTCGAGCCGGCCGCGATGCCCGTCGCGCCGATGACTCCGACGACGGCGGGCAGTCCCAACGAGCGCGCGATGATCGCGGTGTGCGAGGTGGGTCCGCCCTGCTCTGTGACGAGCGCCACGCATCGCCCTCCTTCGAGCGCCGCGGTGTCCGCCGGCGCAAGATCGGAGGCGACGAGCACGAAGGGCTCGTCACGATCAGGCACGCCCGGCATCTCGACCTCGAGGATCTCGGCGATGATCCTGTCGCGCACGTCGCGGATGTCGGCCACGCGTTCGGCCATGCGTCCGCCGAGCGCCGCGAGGCTCTTCTCGTGCACCGCGGCGGTCTCCCACACCGCTCGCGCCGCGCTCCGCCCCTTCGTGCGCACGAGCGCGGATGCCTCCGACACGAGCTCGGGGTCGGACGCCAGCAGGCGGGAGGCGTCGAGGATGTCACGGGCTTCACCCGAGGCCTCGGCGGTTCGCGAGCGGAGCTCATCGGCGACCGCCACCGCCGCCCATTCGATGGCCGAGACCTCGGACTCGCGCTGCTCCTGGGGTATCACGAGATCGGCGGGCGGCTCGGGCAGCGGCGGGGCGGGATGGACGACGGATGCCGCGGCCGCCCCCGCGCTCACACCACGACCCCGGAGCACCGCCCCGGCCGCGATGGCGACGCGCTCATCGGCGGGTTCCGGCTGGCGCCGGGGTGCCACGGGATCGGTGCCCTCGCCGAAGCCGTCGTGGAACAGGGCCGCCAGCCGGGTCAGCGCCTGCTCGGCGCCGTCACCGGATGCGGAGAGCTCGAGGTCATCGCCCTGTCGAGCACCGAGCACCAGCAGCCTCGAGAGGCTCGCCGCCGGGGCCTCCGGTCCGTCTGGCAACCTGCGCACTCGCACATCGGCACCCGCAGAGGCTTCGGCGATGAGGGCTGCGGGCCGGGCATGGATGCCGAGCGGATTGCGCACGGTGACCACTCGGGTCATGCGATGCGCCTCCCCCTGGTCGAACGCGTCCTCACCGCGTTTCGTCTCGCTTCGCTCGCTCGACGACCCGGGCTGGGCATCGCGGTCGGAATGAGGACCGGGCTCCGGACCGCCGATCTGTCCGGTCTTCGCGGCGAGGGCGGTGCTCGCCTCCTCTGCCACGGCATCAAGATCTCCTCCGGCCGCCGCAGCCACGACCGCCGCGAGCAGCCCCTCGACGAACGGCGCCGGGACGAGTCGCACCGGCACCTCGCTCATCCTGAACTCGAGCGCCATCTCGGCACTCATCACGGCGGAGCCCAGATCCATCAGCACGAGCACGCCGTCGCACTCGGCTGCGAGCTCGTCGATCGCGGTCGCCACCGCGGCGGCATCCGTCCCGAGGATCGGCGTGCCGTCGGCATCCGCCCCTGCCCCCGCCGCGACACGCACCTGCGCTCCCCCGCCAGGAACCATCTGCAGGGCGAGTTCGAGCGCCGCTTCCCCGAGCCGAGCGCTGTGGGAGACGGCGACGATGCCGATCATCAGGAAGCGGCCGCGATCGTGTCGGCCAGTGTCTCGAACAGGATCGCGGTCGACGCCGCGCCGGGGTCGAGGTGACCCGCGCTGCGCTCACCGAGGTAGCTCGCCCGTCCCTTGCGCGCGACGAGCGGCAGGGTGGCATCCCGTCCGGCCGCGGCGGCATCCGACGCCGCCCGGGCAGCATCGGCCACCGAGGACTCCGCGGCGAGCGCCGCATCGAAAGCATCGACCGCCGGCGACATGGCGTCGAACATGGTCTTGTCCCCTGCCTCGGGCTTGCCTCGCGCGACGATCCCGTCGAGCCCCGCCCGCAGGGCCGCGCCGAGCGCAGAGCCGTCGAGCGAGGTCACGGCCCCGGCGCTCATGCCCATCCGCAGAAAGAAGGTGCCGTACAGCGGTCCGCTCGCCCCGCCGACCGAGCTGACGAGTGTCATGCCGACGGTCTTCAGCAGGTCATCGATGTTCGCGGGTGCCCCCGTGCCGAGCTTCTCGACCACCGCGCCCATACCGCGCGCCATGTTCGCGCCGTGGTCGGCATCGCCGATGGCCGAGTCGAGCTCGGTGAGCCACTCGCGCTTCTCGGCGATCGCATCGCTGAACCGCGAGATCCAGTCCTGCAGCGCCGCCGTGCCGACCGCACCCATCAGGCGCCCCACCGCAGACCGGGAGTGACGACCGGCGCGTCCCACAGTCGCAGGATCTCATCGTCGGCTTTGAGCACCGTGACCGAGCATCCGGCCATGTCCAGCGAGGTGATGTAGTTGCCGACGAGGTTGCGAACGATCCGCACGCCCGCCGCCTCCAACAGCGCCGCGACCTCGGCGTACATCAGGTACAGCTCGATCTGCGGCGTCGCGCCCATCCCGTTCACCATCACGATCGCGGGGCCCGCGAAGTCGAGGTCAGCGAGGATCGGCTCGACGAGCTGGCGGGCGATGTCGGATGCCGGTGCCAGCGGCTCGCGGTGTCGACCGGGTTCGCCGTGGATGCCGATGCCGATCTCCATCTGGTCCTCGGGGAGGTCGAACGTCGGCTTGCCCGCGGCGGGGACCGTGCAGCTCGTGAGCGCCATGCCCATCGACCGCCCCTGCGCGTTCACCCGCTGCGCGAGAGCGGTGACGGCCGCAAGGTCCTGTCCTTCCTCTGCGGCGGCGCCGACGATCTTCTCCAGCAGCACGGTGAGCCCGACGCCGCGGCGGCCTGCGGTGTACAGCGAGTCCTGCACGGCGACGTCGTCGTCCACGACGACCGTGCTCACCTCGATGCCCTCCATCTGGGCGAGCTCCGCGGCCATCTCGAAGTTCAGAACGTCGCCGGTGTAGTTCTTCACGATGTGCAGCACTCCGGCCCCGCGGTCGACGGCCTTGGTCGCAGCCTGCACGCGATCGGGCGTCGGCGACGTGAACACCTCGCCCGCGACGGCCGCATCGAGCATCCCGACTCCGACGTAGCCGCCGTGCAGCGGCTCGTGCCCTGACCCACCGCCCGAGACGACCGTGACTTTGCCCTCGGCCTTCGGCGTCGCGCGCGTGATGACGCTGGTCTCCAGATCGACCGACAGCTCGGGGTGAGCCGCCGCGACGCCCTTGAGTGACTCGACGAGCACGTCGGCGGGGTTGTTGATGAGCTTCTTCATCGTGCGATCTCCTTTGATCTCGACTCGGCCGAATTCCGGTCGGAATTCGAAAGCTTTTCGTCAATGTCGAATATGCTCGGAGTCGATCGGGATGTCAACCCCCGATCGACGAGTCCGGTTCGACGATGATCCGGGTAGGAGGGAGCCCGCATGATCCAGGCGATCGATCGCGCCGCGAAGGTGCTCGAGCTGCTGCAGGGAGCCCGCCATCTGGGCATCACCGATCTGTCTCTGGCGCTGGACCTGCCGCCATCGACAGTGCACGGCATCGTGAAGTCGCTCCGCGAGCACGGGCTGGTGGCGAAAGAGCGCGGCGGGCAGCGCTACATGCTCGGCCCGACGCTCCTGAGACTGAGCAACGTCTACCTCGACACCCTCGACGTGCGCGCCCGCGCGATGCGCTGGACGCAGGATCTCGCGCGGCGCACCGGACTGGCCGTGCGCCTGGGCGCACCGCATTTCGCGGACGTGCTCGTGATCCATCACAACCTCAGACCCGACGACAGTCAGCAGATGCTCGAGACCGGCGTCGCGATCCCCGCGCACGCCTCAGCGATGGGCAAGGTGCTGCTCGCCTACGACGTGGGGTTCCAGCAGACCGTGTTCGAGCGGCCGCTGCGCAGCCTCACCGGCGACACGGTCACCGATGTGGCGCGCCTCACTCTCGAGTTCCCCGCGATCGCCGAACGCGGCAGCGCGAGCGAGACCGACGAGGCGGTGCTGGGAGAGTCATCGGTCGCGGCGCCCATCGCCGACGCCCGAGGCGACATCGTGGCCGCGGTCGCCGTCGTCCTGCCCACGTCGCAGGCGCCGGCATCCGACTCCGTCGTGAACGCCCTGCGCGAGACCGCCCGCAACATCTCACGCGAGCTGGGCGCGAGCGTGTGGCCTCCGCGTATCTCTCCCGCCGACGACTGAGGGTCAGCGCGACTGCAGCCCATCGAGGCTCACGCGCAGGATGTCTTCGCCGAGCTCGGCGGGGTCGACCGGGCCGCCGGGGCGATACCACTCGACGACCGAGTTGATCATGCCGAAGATGAGCCTGGTGGCGACCGCGGCATCGACGTCGTCGCGGATCAGGCCCTCGCGCTGCGCCTCGGCGACGATCGTCGTGACGCGCTGATCGAAGGTGCGTCGGCGACGCAGCGCTGCGGCCTCGACCTCGCCGTTGCCACGCACGCGCAGCAGCAGCGTGACGGCGGGGAGCTTCTCGGTGAGCACGCGCACGGCGCCTCGGACGATCGCGCGCAGCCGATCGGAGGCGAGCGGATGCCGCGCCTCGGCGTCATCGACCACCTGCTCGAGCCCGTCGAGGGCGTCGTCGAGGGCGAGCTCGAGGATCGCCGACTTCGACTCGAAATGGTGGTACAGCGCCGACTTCGTGAGTCCGAGCGCGGCCGTGAGATCGGCGACGCTGGTCGCGTCGTATCCGTGCTCGTTGAAGACCTTCACGGCCACCGCGAGCACCTGCTCGCGGTCATAACCCGGGCGCCCCCGCTTCGGGGCCGACGTGCCGATCGCTGGCTCTGACATGACGCCCAGTCTGTCACCGCCGGCGAGTTGCCAATCGCGCGACGATCTGAGATCGTATTCCTGAACGATCGGTCTGAAAATATGCCAGCGTCGGCGATCGAGAGGATGACGATGTCCGAGGCCTTTCTCGTGGACGGTGTGCGCACGCCGGTCGGTCGCTACGGCGGGGCGCTCTCGGGCATCCGCCCCGACGACCTCGCCGCGCTCGTCGTCGCCGAGACCGCCGCCCGCTCGGGCCTGCCGTCCGACGCGATCGACGAAGTCATCCTCGGGGCTGCCAACCAGGCCGGAGAAGACAACCGGAACGTCGCCCGCATGGCCGTGCTGCTCGCGGGGCTGCCCGACGAGATCCCCGGCCTGACCGTGAACCGACTGTGCGCCTCGGGCATGTCGGCGATCGCACTCGCCGCGCAGGCGATCCGCGCCGGCGATGCCGACGCCGTCATCGCGGGCGGCGTCGAGTCGATGACCAGGGCTCCGTGGGTGCAGGCCAAACCCGACCGGGCCTGGGCGGGGCCTGGCGTCTCCGTCGACACGTCGATCGGCTGGCGGTTCACGAACCCGCGCCTCGCCGCCCGCGAGAAGGCGACGCTCTCGATGCCCGAGACGGCGGAGGAGGTAGCACGCATCGATGGCATCAGCAGGTCGGATGCCGACGCCTTCGCCCTGGAGAGCCACCGCCGCGCGCTCGCAGCCATCGATGCCGGACGGTTCGCGGCCGAGATCGTGGCCGTCGACACCCCGCGAGGAGTCGTCGACACCGACGAAGGCCCTCGCCGCGACACCTCCCTCGACGTGCTCGCGGGATTGCGGCCCGTCGTCAGCGGCGGCAGCATCGTCACTGCGGGGAATTCGAGTTCGCTGAACGACGGCGCATCCGCGGTCGTCGTCGCGAGCGCCGGGGCGATCGAGCGGCACGGGCTTCGGCCACGCGCCCGGATCCTGGCGTCGGCGACGGCGGCGCTCGCGCCGGAGATCATGGGGCTCGGACCGGTGCCCGCGACCGAGAAGGCTCTGCGGAAGGCCGGCCTCACGGTCGCCGACCTCGGCGCCGTCGAGCTGAACGAGGCCTTCGCCTCGCAGTCATTGGCCTGCATACGGCGCCTCGGCCTGGATCCGGCGATCGTGAACGCCGACGGCGGCGCGATCGCGCTCGGTCATCCGCTGGGTTCGAGCGGGTCGCGGCTGATCGTCACCCTGCTCGGCCGGATGGAGCGCGAAGACGTGCGGTACGGTCTCGCCACGATGTGCGTCGGTGTGGGCCAGGGCACCGCGATGATCGTGGAGCGGGTGCGATGACCCTGCGCGTCGAGGAGCATGCCGACCGGGTGATCGCGACGCTGGACCGCCCTGAGAAGCGCAACGCGATCGATCAGGAGATGATCGACGCCCTGCACGCGTTGTGCGGCTCACTCGAGGCCGATCCACGCACGCTCATCCTGACCGGATCGGGCGGGGTGTTCGCGGCCGGTGCCGACATCGCACAGCTGCGGGAACGCACCGCGGAGGATGCGCGCCGGGGCATCAACGCCGCGGCCTTCATCCGCATCAGCGAGCTGCCGATGCCGGTGATCGCCGCGATCGACGGCTACGCCCTGGGCTGCGGTGCCGAGCTCGCCTATGCCGCCGACATCCGCATCGCCACTCCGTCGTCGAAGCTGGGCAATCCCGAGACCGGGCTCGGCATCATGGCCGCCGCCGGTGCGACCTGGCGCCTGCCGGAGATCATCGGCCACGCGCGGGCGAGCGAGCTGCTCCTGACCGGACGGATGCTGGACGCCGAAGAGGCCCTGCGGTGGGGCCTGGTGTCGGCGCTGCACCCGGCGGACGAGCTGCTGACCGCCGCGCATCGGATCGCCGACCGGATCGCCGCGAACGACCCGCTCGCGACGCAGCACACGAAGCGCGCGCTGCGCGCTCCCCGCCCCGAGCATCCCGCGATCGAGTTCGAGCTGCAGGCCGAGCTGTTCGAGTCTGCCGAGAAGCACCGCCGCATGACCGAGTTCCTCGAGCGGAGGTCGCGCCGATGAGCGAGCACAGCGAGACGGAAGCCCCCCACCGGTCGTTGAGCGAGCGCAGCGAGACGAAACGCGGTGAGCCGACCCCGACGCAGGGAACGCGCGTTTCGTCTCGTCGCTCCGCTCCTCGCTCAACGACCGGAACCCAGGACACCGAGACGACACGCAGCGAGCCGCCGGTCGAGATCGCCCCCGCGCGGGTCGGCGTGCTCGGCGGCGGGCGCATGGGCGCCGGCATCGCGCATGCATTCCTCCTTTCGGGATCCCGCGTGACCGTGATCGAACGCGATCAGCAGAGCGCGGATGCCGCCGCTCACCGGGTCGCCGACAGCATCCGCCGTTCCGTCGATCGCGACGACACCCTCGATCACATGACACTCCGCTCCCGATTCACCACCGGCACCGATGTCACCGCCTTCTCCGACTGCGATCTGGTGATCGAAGCGGTTCCCGAGGATCGCGTTCTCAAGGCCCCCGCGCTCGCCCGCGCAGAATCGGCGATGCCGGCGCACGCGGTCCTCGCGAGCAACACCTCCTCGATCTCGATTGACGATCTCGCCGCCGACCGCCTGCGCCCTGCGCAGTTCCTCGGACTGCACTTCTTCAACCCGGTGCCCGCCTCGGCGCTCGTCGAGATCGTGCACGGAACGGCCACATCACGGGACGTCATCGAAAGCGCCCGTGGGTGGGTCGCCGCTCTCGGCAAGACGCCGATCGCGGTGCGCGACTCCCCCGGGTTCGCGTCATCGCGCCTGGGCGTCATGCTCGGGCTCGAGGCGATCAGGATGCTCGAAGAAGGGGTGGCGTCGGCGGAGGACATCGATGCCGCCATGACGCTCGGCTATCGGCATCCGATCGGTCCGCTTCGCACCACCGACATCGTCGGCCTGGATGTGCGACTGGGGATCGCCGAGGAGCTCGAACGGGCATTCGGCGAGCGCTTCGCGCCACCTGCCTTGCTGCGCCGGATGGTCGCCGAAGGCACGCTGGGCCGCAAGAGCGGCCGCGGATTCTACGAATGGAACGAGGAGCGATGAGCGACTACCTGCCGAGCTACGTCCAGGGCGAGTGGTGGACACCCGCGTCTCCCGCCTCGGTGACGGAGGTTCGCGATGCGTCGACGGGCGAGGTCATCACGCGAGTGAGCACCGAGGGCCTCGATCTCGCCGGCGCGCTCGAGTACGCGCGCACAACCGGCCAGTCGAGCCTCGCCGCCCTGACTTTCCACCAGCGCGCGGTGCTGCTCAAGCAGTTCGCACTCGCGCTCACCGAGCGCAAGGACGAGCTGTACGTGCTCTCCGCCCGCACCGGTGCGACGAAGACCGACTCGTGGGTCGACATCGACGGCGGCATCGGCGTGCTCTTCTCCTATTCGGGCAAGGGCCGCCGTGAGCTGCCGAACAGCACGGTGCTCGTCGACGGCGCCGTCGAGCCGCTGTCGAAGGACGGCTCGTTCCTCGGCCGGCACATCTACACGACGCTTCCGGGGGTGGCCGTGCAGATCAACGCCTTCAACTTCCCCGTGTGGGGTTCGCTCGAGAAGCTCGCTCCCGCGTTCCTCGCGGGCATGCCCACGGTCGTGAAGCCCGCCACGCCCACCGGCTATCTCACCGAGGCGATGGTGCGCATCCTCGTCGAGTCGGGGCTCCTCCCCGCGGGCTCCCTGCAGCTGATCAGCGGCAGCGTGCCCGACCTCTTCGACGATCTGCGTCTCGGCGACGTCGTCGGCTTCACCGGCAGCGCGTCGACGGCCGAATCGCTCAAAGCCCACCCGGCCGTGCAGACCGGCGGCGTGCGCTTCACCTCCGAGACGGATTCGATCAACGCCTCGGTGCTCGGCACGGATGCCCTCGAAGGAACTCCCGAGTTCGATGCCTATGTGCGTCAGCTCGTGACGGAGATGACGACCAAGGCCGGGCAGAAGTGCACCGCGATCCGCCGCGCGATCGTGCCGGCGACGTCGGCGGACGCCGTGATCGCCGCCGTCCAGGCGCGGGTCGCCGAGAAGACCGTGCTGGGTGACCCTCGTGCCGAGGGCGTCACCATGGGTCCTCTCGCCTCGACGGCGCAGCGCGATGAAGTGCTGCGCCGGGTCAGAGAGCTGCAGGACGCCGGGGGCGAGATCGTCGTCGGGTCGACGGATGCTCCCGAGGTGCGCCTCGCCGACGGCAGCACGGGTCCGGCAGCCGAGGGCGCATTCGTGGCTCCACTGCTGCTGCGGTTCGACGAGCCGCAGACGGATGCCGTGCACACGGTCGAAGCCTTCGGCCCTGTCTCCTCGCTTCTCACCTACGGCTCGATCGCCGAGGCTGCGGCGCTCGTCGCCCGCGGCGGCGGATCGCTCGTCACGAGCATCGCGACGCACGACCCGGCGCAGGCGGTCGAACTCGCGACGCGCATCGCGCCGTTCAACGGACGGATGCTGCTGCTCGACCGCGACGACGCACGGTCCTCGACCGGCCACGGCTCGCCATTGCCGAACCTCGTGCACGGCGGCCCCGGCCGCGCGGGAGGCGGCGAGGAGCTGGGCGGCATCCGCGCAGTGCACCATCACATGCAGCGCACCGCTGTGCAGGGCTCGCCCGAGATGCTCACGGCGCTGACCGGCGTCTGGCACTCGGGGGCCGCCGCTCACAGCGGCGGACGGCATCCGTTCCGCAAGTCGCTCGCCGAACTGCGCATCGGCGATCAGATCGCCTCGGCGTCGCGCGAGGTGACCCTCGACGACATCGAGACCTTCGCGAACTTCACCGGCGACACGTTCTATGCGCACATGGATGAGGAGGCCGCGGCGGCCAACCCGTTCTTCCCCGGCCGCGTCGCCCACGGCTACCTGCTCGTGTCGTGGGCCGCCGGCCTCTTCGTCGACCCCGAGCCGGGACCGGTGCTCGCGAACTACGGCCTCGAGAACCTCCGGTTCCTGACGCCTGTGTCCCCCGGCGACGAGATCAGGGTCGAGCTCACTGCGAAGCAGATCACGCCCCGCGAGACCGACGACTACGGCGAGGTGCGCTGGGACGCCGTGATCCGCAACCAGAAGGGCGAGACGGTCGCGACCTACGACGTGCTGACGCTCGTGAGCAAGTCGTGAGGCCGATGATGAAGCGGGATGCCGCGTCTGCCCTGCTCGGGATGGTGGTCGAGCACGACGAACCGGGCCGCGCGGTCGTGTCGATGCGGGTGCGCGAGGACATGCTGAACGGCTTCGCGATCACGCACGGCGGACTCGTGTTCGCGCTCGCCGACACCGCCTTCGCGATCGCCTGCAACGAAGACGAGAAGGTGACGGTCGCGGCGGGCGCCGACATCACGTTCCTGAAGTCGACGCACGCAGGGCAGACGCTCACCGCGACCGCGGCGCGGCGCGTCATCAGCGGACGCAGCGGTCTCTACGACGTCACCGTGACCGACGAGACCGGCGATGCGGTCGCGGAGTTCCGCGGCCGCTCGATCACGACGAAGCGGTCGCAGCCGGAGTGACCTGCGAAGGAGCGAACGTGAGTATCGCTTATTCACTATATTGCGAATTCACGATATACTTGCGTCCGTGAGTCGCGCCGCCGAACTTCTCCGTCGGGTCCGCCAGCAGAGCGGGCTGACGCAGTCCGCTCTCGCGCAGCTCGCAGATATACCTCAGAGCGTGATCAGCGAGTACGAGAACGGTCGGCGAGAGCCGTCTTTCGATGCTGTCGACAGGCTGTCTGCGGCCGCCGGCTTCGTGATCGATTTCTCCGGTCGTCCCGATACCGCGTCGAGCACTCTGGATCGCGTGCGGGCTTCGGCGTCAGCTCTGCATCGTTCGCTCGAGCCTCTGGGTGCGCGCCGGATCCGACTTTTCGGCAGCGTCGCACGCGGCGAAGACTCAGAAACGAGCGACATCGACCTGGTCGTCGACATCGATCCCGAAACCGGAATATTCGACCTTCTGCGAATGCAACGAGAGGCGGAGGCTATTCTCGGCCGCCAGGTCGATCTCGTACCGAGCAACGGGCTGAAGCCGGCCGTCATCGAATCCGTCGAGCGAGATTCGATCGAGCTATGAGCCGGCGCGATCGCGACAGACTGCGCGACATCGCAGCCGCCTGCACAGCCGATCTCACGCTACGTCGACCGGTCGGATGCTGACGATGAGATCGTCTTCGACGCGATCCGCGCTCGGTTGATGGAGATCGGAGAAGCGGTGAAGGACCTCGCGCCGTCGGTCACCAAGACGGAGCCGGGGATCCCGTGGAACGAGATCGCGCGGATGCGCGACCATCTCGCCCATCGATACTTCGACACGACTCACGCGATCGTCACCTCGACGGCGCGGAACGACATCCCGGAGTTGGCTGATGCCGTCGAGCGTCTGCTCCGCGAGTGAATCGGCTCAGCCGCGCAGCGCGAGGACGAACGGCAGCACGTCGGTCGCCCCGGCCTGCCGGAGCGTGCGAGCCGCGATCGTCAGCGTCCAGCGGCTGTCAGCCTGATCGTCGACGAGCAGCACCGGTCCCTCCGGGATCTCGAGCCCCTCGGCGGTGAACCTCTCCCACAGGCCGGCGACTCGGAAGGCGCTGTTGCCGCCCGGCTGGCCGCTCGGTCCGCCGTTCGCCAGACCGAGCGCACCGAGGTACGGCAGCCGGCCGATCTCGGCGATCCCGCGGGCCAGGGATTCGGTGAGCTGAGGCCGGGAGCGCGAGGGCACCGCGACGACGGCGACCGGACGATGCTCCCATCCCCATTCGGCCAGCACCCGCACGCAGCCGGCGAGCAGCTGCGGCGTCACCGCGGCATCCGCTGCCCCCGCACCGAACAGCTCGCGCAGCGTGCCGCCCCAGCCGAGGTCGGTGAGCCGTGCGAGTGCGCGGCCCTCCGTCGCCTGCTCGTCGGCCGGGATGCGGCCCTTCACCGCTACTCCCAGCCGGTCGGCGCCGGTCGGCCAGGCGCGGCGCGGCTCGATCGGCACTCCGACCCTGTCGAGAGACTCGGCGGCACTCGCAGTCGCGTCCTTCTCGATGTCGCGCGGGAACCAGGCGCCCGAGCAGTTGTCGCAGCGTCCGCAGGGCACCGCCGTGTCGTCGTCGAGTGATCGCTGCAGGAACTCCATACGGCATCCGGTGGTGGTCTCGTAGTCGAGCATGCTCTGCTGCTCGGCCACGCGCTCCGCCGCGATGCGCTGGTAGCGCTCGGCGTCATAGACCCACGGCTCTCCGGTCGCGACCCAGCCGCCCTGCACCCGGCGGACCGCTCCGTCGACGTCGAGCACTTTGAGCAGCAGTTCGAGAGGCGTGCGGCGGATGTCGACCATCGCCTCGAGCGCCGGTGTCGACACGGGCGTGTCACCGAGAGCCGAGATCACGCGCTCAGCGCGCTCTCGATCCGGCATCGACGCCGTCGCGAAGTAGTGCCAGATGTCGCGGTCCTCCACGCCCGGCAGCAGCAGCACATCGGCGCTCTCGCTCGCACGCCCCGCACGACCCACCTGCTGGTAGTAGGCGACGGGAGACGAGGGCGCGCCGAGATGCAGCACGAACCCGAGATCGGGCTTGTCGAAGCCCATCCCGAGGGCGCTGGTCGCGACGAGCGCCTTGACCTCGTTGCGCTTGAGCATGCCCTCGGATTCTTCGCGCTCGTCGGCATCCGTCTGCCCCGTGTAGGCGCGCACCTCGTGGCCGCGTTCGCGCAGCAGGCGCGCGGTGTCGACGGCTTCTGCGACCGTGAGCGTGTAGATGATGCCCGAGCCCGGGAGGTCATCGAGATGGCTGAGCAGCCAGGCGAGCCGGCTCGCCGAATCCGGCAAGCGGAGGACACCGAGCCGGAGTGACGTGCGGGCGAGAGGGCCGCGGATGGTGAGCACGTGTGCGTCCGACTCCCCGGTTCCCAACTGCTCGGCCACGTCGGCGACCACGCGGCTGTTCGCCGTGGCGGTCGTCGCGAGCACCGGGACGTCGGCGGGCATCTGCGCGATGAGGTCGCGCAGCCGGCGGTAGTCCGGGCGGAAGTCATGCCCCCAGTCGCTGATGCAGTGCGCCTCGTCGACGACCAGCATGCCGATGCGGCGCACGAGCGCGGGCAGCTGCTCCTCGCGGAACGATGGGTTGTTGAGGCGCTCGGGCGACACCAGCAGCACGTCGACCTCGTCGCGGTCGAGCTGGGCGAGCACGTCGGACCACTCGTGGGCGTTGGTCGAGTTGATCGCCACGGCGCGCACGCCTGCACGTTCGGCGGCGGCGATCTGATCGCGCATGAGCGCGAGCAGGGGTGACACCAGCACCGTGGGGCCCGCACCCTGACGGCGCAGCAGCAGCGTGGCAACGAAGTACACCGCCGACTTGCCCCATCCCGTCCGCTGCACGACGAGCGCGCGTCGACGCTGCTCGACCAGCGCCTCGATCGCCTCGTACTGACCGTCGTGGAACTCTGCGTCCGGACGCCCGGTGAGATCGCGCAGTGCGGCGAGAGCGGCGCCGCGAGGGGAGGCGGAGAGCGGGGAGGTCATGTCCCCACTCTGCCCCACCCCGACGACATGAAGCTGAACCGAACCGGGGCTCGCTGTCTCCGCCGCAGTCAGGCCCCGAACCGCCCCTTTTGATACACCGGAACCTCAGACCGGGCGCGTGCGGCCTTCACTGCAGCCTCGATCTCATGATCTGACGGGATGGGCATGAGCGGGTGGTCACTCGCCGGCAGTTCGATGATCGATTGCACCCGTATTCCTTCCACGACGCGCATCGACGATGCCGGGATCAATCGTGCACCGGGCAAGAGGACAACTTCTTGATCGGTCGGATGCGCTGAGAGAGCACTGATGTCGCGGGAATTCGAGGTGATGAACATGTGCACGCCGACTGCCCGAAGATTCTCTGTTGCAACGCGCAGATCCCGACTCAATGGAATCGGTTCAACGGAATCAAACGGCGCGTTCAACTCAAAGCTCGCTGCACGCCATGCGATCCCCTCGAAGGTGGGGAGTTGCATCATCGCCGCCATGAAATGCGCCGAGTTCTCAAACATGAAGCCCAATCCCTTGCCTTTGGCAGCACCCATCGGGACTACTCGGGTGCTGCATCCAGAAGCGTCATCGCAAATGAGTGAAGCCCGTCAAACGGTACCTCGAGTCCCGGGTGCAATAGGTCGACGACACCGCTGATAAGGACACGTTAAGGATCCGGATTCTGAGCCACCCACGGAAGATCAGATGCGCCCAAAGACAATGCGTCCCGCTTCGCGATGTGGCGCGGTTCGTACTCCGAAGCGAGCAGGTGATCCTATCGCATCCCCCAACATCCCTCTTCATCGAATCACCCGAAACCCATCCAAAAGATCCTCAATCGAAACCCACGAACTCGAATCCAGGACCCAGAACCTTATCTGGCATCCACCGGCCGGGAAGCCATTGGCTCGGGAGATTGCCTCCGGTAAAAGACCTTCAGCCCGCAGCGCCTCGACTCTCGCTGACAGCCAGTTGAAGGGTCACGTCATGACTTCAGGCAGATCGAGCGCTCAACCGACTACACCGTCGTGCGCGAAGAGCCGGCGAATAGAGGCTCGCCAGTCTCCGAAAGAAGAGATCTCCGAATCTGCTCGGCGGTGAATCTCGAGTATCGAACGAATCTGCTGGAGGCGACAGTTGTCCCCTCTCTTCCTTTCGGACCACAAACTGGTTGCCTTCGCGAAAGCAATAGAAGTCAGGGTCTCCGCTCATCAGCGCAAAAAGAACGTCCCCGCGAACAGCGGATGTCGTTGACCCACCCCAATGGTATCCACCTAGTGCAGCAAACTGCGCCAGTTCTGGTTCTATTGTCTTGTCGATCATCTCCGCACTCCATTAATCGAGTCAGTCAGCTCCTTCATGGGTATCCACCTAAGCTCCTCTGTGCCCCAGAACCGAATTTGCCATCCACCGCCGGGAAATCCGTTGGCCCGCGCAACTATGGACACTTCAGGAAGCATATATTCAGGCAGGCGCCCACTTCGGAACGATCGTTGTACCCAAGGACGGCCAATATGAAATCACTTACGAAATAGTGGCGCCCCGTCGATCCTTTGGAATGATTGCACTATCTCCTGGACCGAATACGTTCCATACTGAACAAATTCCTCAGCCCGGTCTTCAGACATCGCAGAAGCAACGTGCACCTGGTCCCTTTCCACCCACGACAGAGTGACATCGGCGGGGCTACCCTCCACGCGGAAGCGCCCCGCCTCACAACCATAAGCCAAGGAAAAAGACGGCAACCAGATTCGAGGCAGTCCCGACCTTGTTCGCACACTGTTGCCGAGCATGAAAGCGAGGTGCTTTTCCACGTCTTCGATGTGATTCGACGCGAATCGAGGAGCCGCGAAATGCCCCCGCTCCTGCTTATTGACAACGTATACGTCACCTTCCTTCACACAGAAAAAGTCGGGATCACCACTCACCAATGCGAAGATCGCATTCTCGGGCATCGCGACAGACTTTTCTTCAGGCGTGACTCCTTGATACCCTCCCATCGTAGCAAAATCAAAAAGATCTTCGCGCGAACTGGATGACGACATACCGACTCCCGTAATCAGTCGACCGATCCGTATCTAATAATTCCATACTTGGGTTCACGAGATCCTCCAGCGACATCCATTCTTCGTCTCGCGCATTCAAAAGACGATTCTGCCATCCACCGCCAGGAGATCCGTCCGGTCAACTGATACTGAAGCTCGCGGATACCGGGCACTTGGCTACCAGTGGGCGCTTGCCCCCTTCCCACGGCACACGACCACGAATGGGCGCATCGGGATCCTGGGATGCGCCCGAAGGAAGAGACAGTTCCCAGCCCGAGGCACCAACGCTCTTCGTCAAGCCTTGCAATAGCTGGTCAGTTCGTGCGGCAATCCGACTCAGGCGGCTCTGAAGTGGACGCCCAAGACGCCAGCGCAATCTTCTTGTGCGAACCCACGGCACCTGGTCTCTCAGCCGTTGGTCAGCGGGGCGCTCGGGATGAGGGCTGCCTTTCCCATGAACTGGTTAAACAGAGAGATCGAGACGGCGAGGTCCCCACGATTGAGAGCGCGTTATCGCCATTCAAAAGTGATGAGCGCAACAAGCGCGTCGACCGCTTCAGTAGAAAGCCCGGGGAACCGCGACGAGACTTTGTCACCGACCTCCCTCCCCCATTCCCATAGACCTTGGCTTCCGGGCTCCTCGGCATCCACCATTGCGATTATTTCGAGCACGTGATCCTTCAAAGAACCATCTGCGATGCGCTCGGGATGACGGCCCGGTAGCGCCGCATCCGTATCCCACCCAACGTAAGCGATTACGGCCTTGCTGACAATTTCATCTCGCATTTTGCGGCCTTTCATATAGAACCCGCATTCCCCCAGTAGCCGGATCAATGGCAATGATCTTGCTTACATTAGAATTCGACCTGAGTGCATCGAATTCATAGGTCAACCATACCGCTTCAGGACGAATGTTGCGCCCAAGGACGACGCGTACGACACCACTCGCGGACTCTGCGTACATCCTAGAAACTTCTCCCCATGCCGCCTGAACGACAGGATCGTCCGACCAGCGAGGCATCTTTATTCCATGGTCAGCAAGATATGTCTCGAGCGTTGTCCCTCCGCGCTGTCGAGCCAGCCCGGTGGCAATATCAGAGCTACCCACAAACGTGGAATTTGCCGGATTCGGCATCTCCGTGCGACCGGTCCAGAAGAGTTGCGTATCGGGTTCTATGCGAAACTGGAGGGCGTTCAAGTCAGTCCATCCTAGAGCCGGAGTAGGGGTTTGCGTTCCCAGGACAGCATCGATATCAATCACGCCGCGGTCGTTCCCCCAAACCAAGGACATGTCGGCTCGAGGTGGTTCGATAGCTAATGGCCCGTTCGCAGTCACCACTGCGTCAGTACCCAGGGCCGGAACTTTAGTCCCAGCTATAGGAGAAGGCGCAGTACCGCCGACAGTCGTACTCGCTTGTCCTTCGACTGTGTGTGTCTGAGACGAGTGCGCACGTTCCGCATCTGCACCACCTATGTTACTGCTCTCCCGAACCGATGTGTGCGACTCCAGGCTTCCGGTGTGAGTATCTGATGGGGCGCTTCGACTCCCCATTGCCGACTCAAGTCCGAGCGCCTCGGAGACCGCGGTTCCGGGCTTCACCGGGGTGTCGAGGTGGGTGATATCGAGGGCGGTGTTGAGGGTGCCGGGGACTGTGGTGGGTTTGACGGTGACGTTGAGGTGGGTGTCACGGATGGCATTGATGAGCCCGCGGAAGCCTGTCTTGACACCGGTGGAGGTGAGTTCGACGACTTTCGCGACACCGGTGACGAGGTGCGATCCGGCAGGGACGACGAACTCCGCGACACCGGCGACACCGCGGACGATGAAGGATCCGACCTTCGTGCCCACCACGACGACCTTGCCGATGTTCGCTACAGGAATGAAGAACGTGCCCACGTTCGCGACGGACTCCGTCGCCGCAGCGATGCCGTCTTCTTCCCACTTGTGCCAGCCGTTCTCGCCGGCGAGGTGAGCCTGCTGGTCCCAGCCGATGATGCTCCCCCAGGATGACGCGACTGTGTTGATCCGGTCTGTGAAGAAGTTGCGGAACGGGGTGTTCGTGCCCATCGACGCGATACCGGCGATCATGAACGGGACGTTGGTGACGGCGAGCGTGGAGCCGACGAAGTCTCCCAGACCACCCACCGTTTTCCAGAACGTGTCCCAGGATCGGACGCCCGTTTGCGCGTCGTATCCGGTGATCAGTTCGCCCCCGGTCCAGATGCCCTTCCCGAAGTTCGCCAGGCCAAACCCGATTGACTCGGTCACGTTACGTTGCTCGCCGACCGCAGCCCCCCAGGTGGAGAACTCCGGAGAGTTCGCCAGCGCTTCGGCTGTGATCGCGTCGAACGGGGCGGCGCACACGAGCTGCAGTTCCGCCTGGATTGCGTTCGCGCACGTTGTCGCCGCGGTCGACACTCGCGCGAGGATCGCTTCGAACCGATGAACGAGCTTCTCGTTCTTCGCCACCGCCGGGTCGTGCTCTCGCCACGAGATCGTCGTCGTCTCGTAGGAATCGTCCATCATCACCGGGTTGCCGTCGATGCCGGTCGTGAAGCTCCCCAGCCAGCCGCGGGCTTCGATGTTCGTGACCTCGTACCCGGCGAGAGCCTCCACTCGGAAGTCCCACGCGTCCTGCTCGATGTCCTCGAGATCGGGTTTGATGGCCTCCAGCTCCGCCGCATAGGTCTCCAGAGCGGAAGAGATGCGAGAGGTGACACCGTTCATGTCAGCCGCGCCCGCGACGGCCGGGTCCATCAGCGCGTACACGGCCCCGGCATCGGGGGTCTCGAAGACCCCCGGGGCCTTCACCGTCGTCCATGCTGTCGATACGGAATCCACTGCGCCGACGACACCCGTTCCGATTCCGGCGACGCCGCTTGCGGCTGCGGTGATCGCGGTGGTGTCCAGGTCCCCCGCGCGGACGACGAAGCCCGCCGGATTGATCAGCCCGTCGTCAGCCCCGCCGGAGTTCGATGCATCGTTGTCGAACATGACCTACTGCCCCTGGTATCCGTGCTGCTCGAAGTAGGTGAAGTCACCGTCGCCGGCGGATCCGACCATCTCGGCCTGGAAGGTCGCGGCCATTTCTTCTTGGCCTTCCTGCAAGGCGCGGGCGGCGTTCCCGACGCCGTAGATCCCCGCAGCGACGTGGTTGGAGATCGTGGCCATGTTGATGCTCTGCTGCTCGGCGAGCACCTCATTCAGCGCCTGCGACACGCACGCCGTGACGCCGCCGCCCCAGGTCAGACCGCCGAAGATCGCGGTGATCTTCTCCTCAGTGATCACGGTCGACAGCGACTCGAATGCCGTGGTCGTGTCGGACAGCGCTGTCGACAGCAGCGCCGGATCCATCTTCCACTCCGTCATTTCCCCCACACCTTCCGGTCGCACATCTAGAGCTTCTCCCGCACGGTTCCCTGCACGGCCCGGGCCAGCGCATCGATCAGCGGCCGGCCGGCGGTGCTGCCGGTGAACGGGAGGATGAATTCGGTCCACAACGCGAACGACACAGGCGGGTCCTTCAGCAGCGCCCGCGCATCAGCGGGGTCGTGGACGACCGTGGTGTTGAACATGGTCAGCACCGGGTCGGCGTTCGTGTCGAGGAACTGCGTGATCTCACCATCGCGGAACGACAGGCCCGCGCCGTCTGGGATCACCTGCAGCGCGGTGGCGAGTACGAGTTCCTCGGTGAATGGGATGTCGCTGAGGACGACGAGTTCGGTGGCCATCAGATCACCCCACGGAACTCGTTCGACAAGGCCGCGGCGAGGCGTTCCTGGTCGAGGTCGTACGCGAACGCCCGCAATTGCGTCCACAAGCCTTCCCGGCCCGTCATCCGCACAAGGACGCTCGGTACCCGACCGGGGCCGAGGACCACCACATCATGCGATGCAGTGAGGGCCGGGATGTCCAGGCGCAGGTCGCGGACCGTCCTCGCGCCGATCAGGACCGCAAGAGGCGCATCGACCGGGTACCCGCCGACCGGGTATCCGAACCGTCCGCCGGCCTGGTGCAGCATCCCGGCGGAGATCAACGCGACACGAGGAGTGAACTGGGTGGCGAGTCCGGTGAGCGTGGACGTGATGAACGGCAGCACCCGGTCGCGGAGCTCGGCCCGCGCAGTGGCGCTGAGAGTCGGCAGCGGCACCCCGCCGTGCACGCGCTGCAAGATCCCGTCGCGGGTGCGAGCGACCGCCAGGGACGCCCACGCTCCTGTCTCGGACGAGGCGAGCATCACGTCGCTCGCGGGCATCTTGCGCTGCGCGTCCTTCGTCACCGCGACGTGATCCCACCCTGAGGTGAGCGGCTCGTCACGCCCCCATCGCGCGGGGGCTCCGCCGGTGAGCCCGCCCACGAGGAAGTCGACCAGCGGCCCCACCCGGGTGTCGTCAGATGCACGGTCGGCCGCATAGACGTCGAACAGCACCGCCGGCACCGCCGTCGACGTCGCGCTGACTTCTGGATGGCGTTCACTCGTGTCCCGCGGTGCCCACAGGTCGGAGATCGCGCGGATGCGGGTACCGGAGCGTGCATCGTAGACGAGCCCGCCGTCCGTGAACGCCCAGTGCGCGCCGCTCTGCGTCATCGCCGAATACAGGTGCGGACTCAGTACGGCACCCGGTCCGGTGACCAGCACCGGACGGATCTCGCTGGCTCGGCAGTCCGCGAGGAAATGCCAGAGCGGTCGGGAGTACGCGACACGGTCGTGCTCGACCTTGAACAGCGCGTACTCATCCGTCCACTCATCAGCCAGGGGATGGACGGCCGTCGCCATCAGATGGGCAGTGCGGCGCGGCCTTGGGCGAGGGCGCGCAGGGCGATGTCGTCGTTCTGCTCGAGCGAACCGCGGATCGCGGCGATCACGCCACGCACCTGGTCACCCGCCTGCGTCCACTGCTGCTCGAGTGCCCCGTACTCCTCAGAGACACCGTCGGCCTGATAGTCGGCGAGAGCCGCGCGGACATCCTGATCACGACGCTGCAACGCCGCCTCCAGACGGGCCGCGACGTTCTCGAAATTGGACTGCACCGACTGAGACGCACCGACGTTGTAGTCGTTGCGGTCGATCTGGTTACCGGTCATGACAAACCCTCCGTACTGTCGTTGCGTGCGAGGCTCAGGCCGACGCCTGGCCCGAGATCCGTGCCAGCACGGCCTCACCACTGAAATCCGCAGCACCCTGCGCCGCATTATGCGCGGCCGCACCATCTTCCGCCGCCGTCACGAACGCGAGGTTCTGCCCCGAGATCGACGTGACGATCCCCGACAGCGCATTGTTCAACGCATTCGTGATCTGATCCGTATTGGCCTTGAAATCGTTGAAACGAGCCTTCGCCGCACCATTGAACACGCCCTCGAGCGGCTCCGCCGCATCGATCAGCTCACGCACCAACGCCGTCAGATCCTCCGACTCGCTCTGCGACCTCTGCCCCAGCCGAACCAGCGTCTGCTCCTCCATAGCGAACTTCATATCGCCCCCCTGTCTACTCAGAACACACCAAGGCTAAACCACCCTCACGGAAACAGCCCTCCGCTGTGACCCATATACGTGTTTCCACGTATACCCACGCGGTTCTACGTGGCGCCCCCGCATTGGTGGGCGCGGACGCCACGTGTACGTCCGGCTGTGTACCATGACCGACGTGTCCTCTGCCATCGTCGAACCGCCGCGTGCCGCCGCTGTCGGCTCGCTCGTCATCGACGTGCTGGCCACCCTCTTCATCGCCCTCATCGCCGCGCTGCTCTCCCCAGAGAACGCCGCCGTGGCGGCCCCCGTGGGAGCAGCCATCGCCCTGGTCGGTCTCGTGCTCTGGCGTGGAATCCTGGGCGGGGGCATAGGCCATTCGATCATGCGGCTGCGCAGCATCGACACGATCACAGGGTTGCCGTCGTTCCGCGTGATGCGCACTGCGACGGTGCGCCGGGGCGGTGACGGCGACCCGTTCGCGTTGCGCGCTCACCCGGTCGTCTTCGCGAAGCCGCTGCCGGAACCGCGGCGCAGGGAAGCAGAAGGGACGCACCTGCGGCTGCTCATCGACGACGGCACCACCCATCTCGTGCAGAACACAGCCATCATCGGCCGCAATCCCACTACCAAGGATCCGGCGGTTGCACTGATCGCGATTCCCGATCTCACGCGCACCATCTCACGTACGCACCTGCAGGTCGAGATCGCCGAAAGCGGGGTGGTCGTCACCGACCTGGGATCCAGCGGAGGCACCCTGCTCGACACGGATGAGGAACTGCCCCCGCATGTGCCGACGCCGATCCCGTGGGGCACAGCTCTCGTTCTCGGAACCCGCCGTATCGTGTTCGAGCAACGCCGGCGCAGTGGGGAGGCCGCATGATCGACTACGACCAGACGCTCCTCGAGTCGACCCGCACGCACCGCGAACGGCTGACGGCCGCGTTCGTGCACGGCGAGCAGCGCAACCGCCGCACCGTCAACTCCAACCTCCGTCGGCTCACCGGATCCATCGTCCTCGGCGCTGTGCTGTGCGCCGCATGCCTGGGCACCGGTTTCGTCCTCAACATCCTCCAGACGCAGCGAGAGGACAAAGCCGTCGCCGCCTACCGTGCTGCGATCGCCGCGAGCCCGTTGGAGCCCGGTGAGAGATTGGCCGAAGATCAGGACAGCGGCCTGCTGATCGACACGACGACGGGAACGCTCATCGACCCCCGCACCGGATTCGTGATCGATCCCGACACGGGCTGGGCCACCGACCCGCAAGGGCGGATCATCGACCCCCGCACCGGGTGGTTCGTCGACCCCGAGACCGGCCTGCGCACCGACCCCGCCACCGGGGTGACCATCGACCCTGACACACTCGACGTCGTGGATTCCGAGTCAGACGGGAACAAATGATGGAGTACACGCGCGTCACTGTGATCGGCACCCGCCGGAAAGCAGATCTCGTCCTCCCCGATGACCACACCCTCGACGAACTCCTCCCGGAGATCATCGATCTCCTGGATGAGCCGGTGGGCGACGGTTCGCCGCTCGTCCTGACCTCGCTGCTCGGGCAGCCCGTGAGCTCTCGAGAGACGCTCGCCGCTCAGGGGATCGACCATGGTTCGATCCTGCGACTCGTCACCCACGACGAGGCCCCGCAACCCCCGGACGTCGCCGACGTCACGGAGGCCGTGAGCGACGCCGCCGGCCGCCGGGCCGATCGGTGGACCCCCGCACTCACCTCCCTCGCCCTCTCGGCCGTCGTCACGGTCACGGCGGCGATCACGGGCCTGCTCCTCGCCGCGACACCGGGCAGTCTCACCGGCCTGCTCGTCACGTTCATCGGCGCGGTCGTAGTCTCCGCGCTTCTCGCACGTCGCGGCGTGATCGCGGGACGCAACGCGCTGCTCGGTCTCAGCCTGGGACTCACGGTGCCACTCGGCATCCTCGGCGCCTCCGCCGTCCTGCCCGCGGTGGCCCGCGATCTGGTCGTCCCGGTCGCCATCAGCGAGGTGCTGGCGTGGGCGGCCGTCGGGGTCATCATCGGTGCGGGTTCCCGACGCCGCGGCGTGGTCCCCGGCGCGGCGGTCGCCGTCGCGTTCGGCGCCGCGGTCGTCGTCGCTGCCGCCGTCGGGGTGCCAGTCATGGTCGCCGCGGCCGTGTACGGGATCGTCGCGGTGATCGGTCTCGGCCTCGTCCCCGCACTCGCTCTCACCGCCGCCGGCGTCGGGCGTCTCGACGACACCGCCATGTCCGGGTCGCCGGTGCGACGTGGAGACATCGACGAGGCCATCGACATCGCGTTCACCGCCCAGACGGCGCTGGTGCTCGCCCTCGCCGTCCCCGCGGCGGTCTCCATCGCCCTGCTCGGTGCGGGGGACGGATGGCAGGCTGGCCTCGCCGCCGCGCTGGCCCTGTTCCTCCTGACCCGCAGTCGTTTGTTCCCCCTCGCGATCGCCCGCGGCGCACTGCTGGCCGCCGCTTTGGTCCCGCTCGGTCTCACGCTCTTCAGCGGATCCGCGGACTCGACGATGCGTGCCGGCATCGGAGCCGCCGTCTGCGCACTCCTCGTGGTCGTCGCCGTGCTGCGCCCGTCTGCAGC
The DNA here is from genome assembly GCF_000956475.1 of Microbacterium hydrocarbonoxydans. Taxonomy (GTDB): domain Bacteria; phylum Actinomycetota; class Actinomycetes; order Actinomycetales; family Microbacteriaceae; genus Microbacterium; species Microbacterium hydrocarbonoxydans_A. The sequence goes on along the minus strand of NZ_JYJB01000009.1, from coordinate 692,188 downwards.
TGCGCAGGCTCGCCTGCGTCGCCTGCTCGGTGTGCTCGAAGCGCTGACGGTGATCGCGATGATTCCGCTGCTGCTCGGCATCATGGGCGTGTTCGGCGACCTGCTGGGGACGTTCTCGTGACTCGGCTGCAGATGATCGCTCAACTGTGGGATGGCGAGCGTCACCGGCGCAGCATCGACGCGGAACGCACGCTGCGTTCACCGCTGCCGGTGATCCGCCGTGTGGGGTTCGCGTGCCTGCACGGCGGCACCGGCTGCACGACCGCCGCCCGGGCGGCGACATCGATGCTCGCCGGCCGTCGTGACCGCGGTGTCCTCTTCGTCGATGCTACGGGCCGCACCGCTCCGAGCACAGACCCCGTCCTTCGACCGGTGACGATCCCCGCCCCTGTGTGGCCCGGCGGCGTCGACGCTTGGCGTGAACGGTGCGAACCCGAGTACCGCGAGAGGGAGATCACGATCACCGACTGGGGTGTGCTCGGCGCGCCTGATCTGACCGCGGTCGCCGCACACTCCCATGTGCTGTGTCTGACGACCGGAGTGGAACGCCTCGCGGTGCAGCAGGCTGTGGATGTCGCCGCCGCGCTGATCGCCGCGGGGACCCCGACGCTGATCGTCGCGTCAGGACTCCGCGGACGGATCACGCTGGCGACGAAGCGGATGCTGGCCTCCTCACCCATTCCCCAGGTCACGCTCCCGTATGACCGCCACCCCCATCCGTCCAGCGCGAGCGCACTCGCAGCATCCGTTCTGGGTGCAGAGATCGTCCGCATGGGCACCCCCGCGCGGCACCTCGGGAGCGCAGCGTGACGAAAGCCCTGTTCCACCGCCCCACTCGCGTCACCGCCCCGCCGACGCCGCCGGACCCGGAGCTCATCCCCGCACCGCCGTCCTTGGAGGATCAGGGCGGAGCGATGCCCCTGCAGTTCCTCCTGCCTCTGATCGGCGCCCTGTCGTCGGTGATCATGATGGTCGTGCTCCGCAACGGCCAGCCGCTGTTCCTCGTGCTCGCAGCCGTGATCTTCGTCGTCGCCGTCGTCGGCGGGCTGGGATTCGCGCTGTCGTCGCGGGGCCGCGCCGCCCGCAAGGCCCGCACCCGCCGCGAGTTGTACCTCGACTACCTCGAGCGGCTCCGCGCGGAGTTGCGCGAACGCGGCGATCATGACCGTGCCGCCGCTCTCGCCGTGCACCCCGCCCCCGAGGGGCTGGTCGAGATCATGCGGAACCCCGCTCGCCGGTGGGAACGACGCCGCACCGACGCCGACCACCTGTCGGCCCGGATCGGCCTCGCCGCCCGCCCCTGGTTCGCACTCAGCATCGCGACACAGGAGTCTCCTCTGGAACCCGCTGACCCGATCCTGCAACGAGAAGCGGAGATCGTCGCCCGCACCCTCGATGCTGTTCCCGAGATGCCGATCACCGCCGACCTCGACGACGCCTGGGTCGTGTCCGTCGTCGCCGAGCGCGACCGCGGCATGTCCGCGATCCGATCCCTCATCGCCCAGCTCGCCACCGCCCACACCCCCGACGACCTCGCCCTCGCCGCCGCCTATCCGCCGGAGCACGCCGGCGACTGGGCCGGTTTCGACCTGCTTCCCCACGTTCAGGACACAGCGCTGTTCGACGGCCCCCTGCCCGCGCGTCGCGTCGCCCCCGATCTCGCCCTTCTCGGCGACGTCCTCGCGGGCGAGCTGACCGCGCGCGCTGCATCGGCCACCGGAGTCCAGCGCCGTGGCAGCGGAGAGATCCAGCGGGCGCGTCTGGTCGTCGTCATCGATGATCACGGACGCGCGGCGTCCCGCCTGAGCAGCCCCGACCCGCACCTGCGGCTGCAGGACCTGAACGTCACCGTCGTCCACCTCCTCGCCGACCGGCTGCACGAACCCGACGATGTCGACGTGCGCATCACGATCGCAGAGAACGATGCGATCGTCACCCATCGCGCCTCCTCTGCCGCCCCCGTGCCGGTGGCGTTCATCCCCGACGACACGCGCAGCGACACGCTGGTCGCGCTCGCCCGGTCGATGGCGGCGTTCCGCACCGTCCACGTCGCCGCCCGCGCCGACAGCGGCACCACGGATCCCCTGGACATCACCCGTCTCCTCGGCATCACCGACGTCGCCGACATCGACCCGACCGCGCTGTGGGCGCTCCGCTCCCCCAGCGCATTCCTGCGCGTGCCGTTCGGCACCGACGACAACGGGCGGCCCGTGTTCCTCGACCTGAAGGAGAGCGCCCAGGAAGGCATGGGCCCGCACGGGATCTGCGTCGGCGCGACCGGTTCGGGCAAATCGGAGATGCTCCGCACGCTTCTGCTGTCCCTCGCTCTCGTGCACCCGCCCGAGGATCTCAGCCTCCTCCTCGTCGACTACAAGGGCGGCGCAGCGTTCTCCCCGTTCCAGTCCCTGCCCCACGTCGCAGGACTCATCGACAACCTCGCCGCCGACCCGCAGCTGACCACGCGTGCACGTGCGTCTCTGCAGGGCGAGGTGCTCCGGCGCCAGCAGATGCTGAAAGACGCCGACTCCTCCCCCTCGATCACCCACTATCGGGAGCTGCGCAAGACCCGTCCCGACCTCGATCCGATGCCGCATCTGTTCATGGTGATCGACGAGTTCGGTGAGCTGCTGACCGCCGAACCGGAGTTCATCGACCTGTTCCTGCAGATCGGACGCATCGGACGCTCCATCGGCATCCACCTGCTCCTGTCCAGCCAGCGCATCGAAGCCGGCAAGCTCCGCGGCCTCGACACCTACCTGTCGTACCGGCTGGGTCTGCGTACCTTCAGCGAGAGCGAATCCCACGTCGTCCTCGGCACCACCGACGCGTATCGCCTCCCAGCCCTCCCCGGCTACGGCATCCTCAAAGTCGACACATCGGTGTACCAGCGGTTCCGCGCTGGATTCGTCTCCGGACCGGTACCCGCCCGGTCCGCGCCCGTCACCACCGACGGCGAGCGGAATCGGGTCTTCCGTCTCCCGCTGTACAACGGCATCTCCCAAGACACGGATGACGGTCCGGTCCCGGCCCCCGCGCTCTCCGCACCGGAAATGGGTGAACTGTTCATCGACGAGGCCGTGACACGCCTGCGAGCCGACGACCGCACAGTCACCTCGGCGTGGTTGCCGCCGCTCCCGGAACGACTCGCCCTCGGACAGATCCTCGGCGAGCAGGATGCCGCGACGGATCTCGAGCTGCCCATCGGGCTGATCGACGACCCCGCGCATCAGACGCAGTCCCCGTGGATCCTCGATCTCACCCGCGGCGGCGGACACCTCGCCATCATCGGCAGCCCGCAATCGGGACGCGGCACGCTCCTGCGAACCATCGCCGTCTCCCTCGCTTTGACTCGCACGCCCAAGGACGTCGCCATCTATGGGATGGACCTCGCCGGTGGCGGTCTGCGCCGTCTGGAGCCGTTCCCGCACGTCGGCGGCGTCGCGACCCGCTCCGACCCCGCTCGGATGCGACGCCTGATCGAAGAACTCGAAGCGATGCTCACCACCCGCGAACAGATCTTCAAGGACACCGGGATCGATTCGGTCTCGCAGCTGCGGTCCCGGCACGCAGCAGGACAGATCCCGCAGCTCGCGTCTGCCGAGATCGTCGTCCTCGTGAACGGGTACGGCGCCCTGCGTCAGGAGTTCGATGACTTGGATGCCGCGTTCACGGCGATCATGATGCGCGCAGCGAACTACGGGGTCCACATCGTCGTCGCCCTGTCCCGCTGGAGCGAACTGCGCATCGCTCATCAATCCCTGTTCGGCACCAAGATCGAGATGCGTCTCAACGACGCCGGAGATTCCCAGGTCGACCGGAGCCTCGCACGCACCATCCGCGCTGCGGCTCCCGGCCGCGCCCTCAGCGACAACGGACTCATCGGCCAGGTCGCCCTTCCGGTCCTGGAGGCCGCAGACGAAGGCGAACTCGGAGACGCCGTCGAGACGCTCGGGCACCGCGTCGCCGCTTCCTGGTCCGGCCCATCCGCGGCGCCCATCCGACTGCTCCCGCAGGACCTCGACCCGGACCAGCTCCCCGAGGCCGTCGACGAGCCGGACTCCGTCCCGTTCGGCCTCCGGCAGGACACCATGGAACCCGCGTTCTGGGAGTTCACCCGCTCCGACCAGCACCTCCTCGTGTTCGGCGACGCCCGCAGCGGCAAATCCAGCACGCTCCGCATGATCGTCGCTGGGCTCATCGAGCGGTTCACTCCGGACGAACTCGCCATCGCCATCGTGGACTCCCGTGGGCATGTCGGAGAGACGATCCCCGACGCCTATCTCGCGGCGCACGCCCGCACCACCGCTCAAACGTCAGGGCTCGCATCCTCCATCGCCACCGAGCTCTCCCGCCGCCCGAGCCTCGACCCCGCCGCCCTCGCGGTCGCACCCCGCGTCGTCCTGATCGTCGACGACCACGACATCATGAGCGCCGGCGGCATCGAACACCTCACGGCCCTCGCCGCGCACCTGCCCACCGCCCGGGACACCCGTTTCCACATCATCCTGTCCCGCCCGGTGGCCGGATCCGTGAGAGCAATGTACAGCCCGTTCCTTCAGGGGATCCGAGACACCGGCGGGGCCCTCCTGCTCCTGTCTGGCGACCGCAGCGAGGGACAGATCCTTCCCCGCGTGCACGCCGAACGCTTCCCCCCAGGACGTGGCCGCTACGTCCGCCGCGGCGAGTCCCCGCACGTCGTCCAGGTCGCCCACATGCCCGGGAGAACCGAGCAGACACGATGACGACCGTGACCTTCCTCGGTGCGAGCGGCGGCACCGGCACCACCACGCTCGCCGCGCTCAGCCTGCACCTCCTCATCAGCCATGGCGTCCGCCTGCCCACCGTCATCGCAGAAGACTCGGCAGCATTCGACCGACGATTCGGGCTCGCGCTCCCGCCTGCCCCGGCAAGCGCACACCAGCTCATCGACGGGGGACGCTACGACGAGCGCAAAGCCGCCTCCGCCCTCACGAACGGCTACCTCGTCCTGGTCGGCGCTCAATCGACCCACGGGGTGAACGCCCTCCATGAGCGGGTCACCGACGTCACTGCCCGCTTCGGCCTCGGAGCGGAGCCGCGCACCTTGCCCGTGATCACCTCTGCGTTCGGACGACGCAGATCCTCCTCTCACGACGTGCCCGTTCAGATGCGCCTCCCATACGACAGCGCACTCGCGGCGGGCGGACCCCTGTCGGCCGCCATGCCGCACCTGAGCGCCCGCGCGCGCGCAGCGCTGGCGCAACGATGGACACGATGGGTCCTGGAGACGTTCGCGCTTCGCTGACCCGGCGATGACGTCGCCCGTCGTCTAGCGTGGATGCATGATCACCCGCGAACTCGCCGTCGCCCTGCGTGACGCCGGACTGTCCTGGCGTCCGGCCGAGGGTGACCGGTTCCAGCTCGATCTCCCCGACGATGTGGAGCTCGAAGCCGAGGCCGACGTGTTCACGGTGAGCGAGATGACGATCGAGGCCCGGCAGACTCCCAGCGGCACCGACCTCGCGTTCAACGGCACCACCGAATGGGCGCTCGACGCCGTGACCCTGGCCGACGCGGTGTGGCTGCCCCGCGAGGATCAGCTGCGCGAACTCCTCCGCGGCACATTCCGCCGCCTGAGCCGCCTCGACGACACGTTCGAGGTCGTGGTCGAGATCGCCGGGGAGACGCTGCGGTTCGAGCATCCCGACCCCTCCGAGGCATACGGCCGAGCGCTCCTCGAGCTGGTCTCGCGCTCGCGCTGAGGCCGGGCCTTGCACGGCGGGATTCGTCATGCCAGAATTACCTAACGAACGGTCAGTAAAGGCGACCGAAGCTGAGGAGTCGACGATGACCACCCCCGCAGACCTCTCCCTTGTAGACGGCGAGCTCTCCGAAGAGGAGCGCCTGTTCGACGAACTCGTCGCGAACGAGCAGCGCATCGAACCGCGCGACTGGATGCCGGATGCCTACCGCAAGACCCTGATCCGCCAGATCAGCCAGCACGCGCACTCCGAGATCATCGGCATGCAGCCCGAGGGCAACTGGATCACCCGCGCCCCGAGCCTGAAGCGCAAGGCGATCCTCATGGCGAAGGTGCAGGACGAAGCCGGACACGGCCTCTACCTCTACTCCGCGGCCCAGACGCTCGGGATCACCCGCGACGAGATGATGGAGCAGCTCATCACCGGTCGCGCGAAGTACTCCTCGATCTTCAACTACCCGACGCCGACCTGGGCCGACATGGGGGCGATCGGGTGGCTCGTCGACGGCGCCGCGATCTGCAACCAGGTGCCCCTGTGCCGCGCCTCTTACGGCCCCTACGGGCGGGCGATGGTGCGGGTCTGCAAGGAGGAGTCGTTCCACCAGCGGCAGGGCTTCGAGATCCTGCTCGCACTGATGCGTGGCACGGACGAGCAGCGTCAGATGGCGCAGGATGCCGTGAACCGCTGGTACTGGCCGAGCCTTGCCATGTTCGGCCCGCCGGATGACCAGTCCCCCAACTCGGCCCAGTCGATGAAGTGGAAGATCAAGCGATTCTCCAACGACGAGCTGCGTCAGCGTTTCGTCGGGATGCTGGTGCCGCAGGCCGAGATCCTCGGCGTGACTCTCCCCGACCCCGACCTCCGCTGGAACGAGGACAAGGGCGAGTACGACATGGGCGAGATCGACTGGGACGAGTTCTTCGAGGTGCTCCGCGGCAACGGACCCTGCAACGCCGAGCGCCTCGAACGTCGCCGCACCGCGCACGAAGACGGAGCCTGGGTGCGCGAGGCGGCGGCGGAGTACGCGCGCAAGCAGGCCGCGCGCTCCGAGGGGAAGGTGGCGTGATGGCGACCCCTGGCGCCGTCGAGCGCGAGCCGTGGCCTCTCTGGGAGGTCTTCGTCCGCGCGAACCGCGGGCTGAGCCACGTGCATGTCGGGTCGCTCCATGCTCCGGATGCCGAGATGGCGATCCGGAACGCTCGGGACCTGTACACCCGACGGGGCGAGGGCGTCTCGATCTGGGTCGCGCCCGCCGAGGCGATCACGACGAGCGACCCCGACGCGAAGGGCGCCTACTTCGAGAGTCCCGCTGGCAAGAACTACAGGCACGCCGTGTACTACACAGCGTCCGAGGGGGTGCCGCACCTGTGAACGGGGCATCTCCGGCCCACCCCCCGGTCGTTGAGCGAGCGACGAAGGAGCGAGACGAAACGCCGCGATCAGATCGCGACGTCTCTGCCCACGGCGACGTCTCGGTCGACGAGCTGAAGCTCAGCGATGAGCTCACCGGAGCCGGCGGGGTCGCGGCATCCGCCGACATCGCCGAGTACGCACTGCGGCTCGGTGACGATGCCCTGATCCTCTCGCAGCAGCTCGGCGCCTGGATCTCGCGCGCGCCCGAGCTCGAAGAGGACGTCGCTCTCGCCAACATCGCCCTCGACCTGCTCGGGCATGCCCGCTCGCTCCTGCGCTACGCGGGCTCCTACGACGGCCGCTCCGAAGACGATCTCGCCTACTTCCGCGACGAGCCGGAGTTCCGCAGCGCCTGGATCGTCGAACAGCCGAACGGAGACTTCGCACAGACGATCGCCCGGCAGTTCGTGGTCTCGAGCTACATGTTCGAGCTGTACTCCGCGCTTCGAACCAGCACCGACGCGACGCTCGCCGCGATCGCGGAGAAGGCTCTCAAAGAGGTCGACTATCACCGCGACCACGCGGTGCAGTGGATGCTGCGCCTCGCCGGCGGCACGGATGAGTCGCGCATGCGGATCACCCGGGCGGTCGCCGACATCTGGCCGTACGTCGACGAGCTGTTTCGCGACGACGAGCTGATCGAGCGCCTGGGCGGGGCCGCCGCGCGCCCCTCGGCCCTGCGTGCCGGATTCGACGCGGTCGTGAGCACCGTGTTCACCGAGGCCGAGCTCGCAATCCCGACTGTCGCGGCATCGTCGGCCGGAGGGCGACACGGCTCGCACTCCACGCCGTTCGGTCATCTGCTCGCCGAGATGCAAGTCCTGGCCCGTCGGCATCCGGGGGCGACATGGTGACCTCTGTTCTCACTCGCGACGAGGCATGGCGGATCGCCGCCTCCGTCCCCGACCCCGAGGTGCCCGTTCTCACGATCGAGGACCTCGGCGTGCTGCGGGCCGTCGAGGTCGACGGCGACCGCGTGCACGTCGACATCACGCCCACGTACAGCGGCTGCCCCGCGATGGACGCGATCCGCGACGACGTGATCCTCGCGCTCACCGCCGCGGGCTTCGCGCAGGTGGACGTGCGCCTCGTGCTCTCGCCCGCGTGGACGACGGACTGGATGTCGGATGCCGGCAAGCGCAAGCTCGAGGAGTACGGCATCGCCCCGCCCTCCGGTCGTGCAGCGCATGGGTCCCCGAGTCTCTCGAAGGGCGGTCCCATCCGCCTCGCCATCAGCGTGCGCTGTCCGCGTTGCGGTTCTCTCGACACCCGCGAGGTCTCGCGCTTCGGATCGACCTCGTGCAAGGCGCTGTTCGAGTGCCGCGCCTGCCTCGAGCCCTTCGACCATTTCAAGGTGCACTGATGTCGCTGTTCGCATCCGCGCAGGTCTCGCCTGCGGCATCCGCTCGCCCCCAGCCGGCGCGCACGCGCGCTCGATTCCACACCCTGACCGTCGAGGACGTGCGGCCGCTGACCGACGATGCGGTCGAGGTGACCTTCACCGTTCCCGCAGAGCTGGCTCACGACTACGACCATCTGCCCGGCCAGTACGTGGCGCTGCGCACGGTCCTCGACGGCGTCGAGGTGCGGCGCTCCTACTCGCTGTGCCGTGCTCCGGAGCATCGCGACGACGGCACGCCGACACGACTCAGCGTGGCTGTGAAGCGCGACGAAGGCGGCCTGTTCTCGACCTGGGCGCAGACCGGGCTGAAGCCCGGCTTCGAGATCGACGTGATGAGCCCGCAGGGCACCTTCACCTCAGGCCTTGCCGATCTCGACCACCGCCACGTCGTCGGCATCGCGGCGGGATCGGGTATCACCCCGCTCATGTCGCTCGCGCAGACCGTGCTGAGCCGCTCGGACACCTCGCGGTTCACGCTGCTCTACACGAACCGGTCGACGCTCGACGTCATGTTCCTCGAGGACCTCGCCGATCTGAAGGACCGCTACCCCACGCGCCTCGTCCTGCACCACGTGCTGTCTCGCGAGCAGCGCACGGCCCCCGTGCTGTCCGGCAGGCTGGATGAGGAGAGGCTGCGGCTGATCTTCCGCACCCTGATCCTCCCGGCCGACGTCGACGAGTGGTTCCTGTGCGGCCCGCTCGCGCTCGTCGACCTGTGCCGTGAGGTGCTCGCCGGCCTCGGTGTCGAGCGTGACCGCATCCGGTTCGAGCTGTTCACGACCGGTGAGGAGCCGCTGCGCGCTGCGCGACCGGTCGAGGTTCGCGAGGGCGAGAAGACCGTGCAGATCGAGGTGACGCTCGACGGCGTGTCGTCCACCGTGCAGAGCCCGGTCGACGCGCACGAGTCGGTGCTGAACGCCGCACTGCGTGTGCGACCCGACGCCCCGTTCGCGTGCGCAGGAGGCGTCTGCGGCACCTGCCGCGCCCGGGTGATCGAGGGCAGCGTCACGATGACCGAGAACTACGCGCTCGAACCCGACGAGATCTCTCGCGGCTTCGTGCTCACCTGCCAGTCCCACCCGACCAGCGACCGCCTCGTGGTCGACTACGACGTCTGAGGAGCATCCGATGATCGATCTCACCATCGCCGACGACGTCGCCACGATCGCCCTGAATGCGCCGTCGAAGCTGAACTCCCTCGACGAGCAGGCTCTGCATGACCTCGGATCGGTGTACGACGCGGCCGAGGCGGCCGGGGTTCGCGCGCTCGTGCTGCGCGGTGAGGGGCGGGCCTTCTGCGCAGGCCGCGACATCTCCGGGGTGGATCCCCGCGACGACGACGTGATCGGCTATCTCGGCGGTCTCGTCACCCCGCTGCTGCGGCGCATGTCGACGTTTCCGGCCCCCACTTTCGCCGTCGCTCACGGCGCATGCCTCGGGGTGGGCCTGGGCCTGCTCATCGCCACTGATGTCGTCTACGTGGCCGAGTCCGCGAAGATCGGGTCTCCGTTCGCCGCTCTCGGCGCGACGCTCGACTCCGGCGGGCACGCACTGTTCCTCGACCGGCTCGGAGCCCACAAGACGCTCGACCTCATCTACACGGGGCGACTGATGAGCGGCAGTGAGGCCGTCGAGTCTGGTCTGTTCTCGCGGGTGTTCCCCGACGACGAGGTGGTGCAGGCGGTGACGGATGCCGCCGCCACCGCCGCCCGTGGCGCCACTGCGGCGTTCCTCGCGAGCAAGCAGCTGATCGCGCGTATCCGCGACGAGCGGCTCGCGCTGTGGGACTCGGTCGCGATCGAGAACGCGGCGCAGGCAGCGCTCTGCGACACCTCGGACTACAGGGAGGGGTTCGCCGCGTTCCAGGCGAAGCGACGGCCGAAGTTCCAGGGACGCTGAATCGCGGCATCCGCTCTCGGCTGCGCTCGGCCGGCAGCGTCGACGTGACGATTTTGTGAGTACACTCGTACTAATAAAATCGGAACGAAAGGACGCCGGCATGATCCTGGTCGCGATCGTGGTCTGCGAGGTCGCCTTCTGGGTGGCGATCATCGCCGGACTCTCTGCGAGATATCTCCTTCGGCGGCCCCGTCTGGGCGCCGCCCTGTTGATCCTCGCCCCCGTGATCGACATCGTCCTTCTCGCGCTGGTCGCGATCGACCTGCTCGGCGGAGGCACCGCCTCGTGGCACCACGGACTGGCGGCGATCTACATCGGCATCTCTGTCGCGTACGGCAGGCGCATGGTCTCGTGGGCGGACGTGCGCTTCCAGCAGCGGTTCACCGGGGGCCCCGCGCCCGAGCGCCTCACCGGCGCGCGCTACACACTCAAATGCTGGATGGACGCGCTCCTCACCGGCCTCGCAGTAGCCATCGCCGCCGCCATCCTCGGGGCCATCATCCTGCTGGTCGGCGACGCCGAGCGCACCGCGGCGCTCTCCGACTTCTTCGCGGTGCTCGGGATCATCTTCGCGATCGACTTTGTCTGGGCGCTGAGCTACACCATCTGGCCGAAGCGGCCGGCATCCTCGTCTACCGTCACGGCGCGCTGAACGCCATGCCCCGGAGAATCGATGCGGAGGCGCGCACCGAGCAGATCGCGGCCGCAGCTCTGCGCGTGCTCGCCCGCGACGGTCTCGCGGCGCTCTCGGTGCGCGGGGTCGCCGCCGAAGCGGAGATCGCCGCAGCATCCCTGCGACGCGCATTCCCCACGCAGCATGCGCTGCGGCAGTACTGTCTGGAGCTGATCGAGGAGCGCGTCTCGGCGAGGATCGCCGCCCTCGACGTCGACGGACGTGAGTTGGTCGACGAGCTTCTGGCTCAGCTGCTGCCGCTCGACGACGAGCGACGCGCCGAGCTCGTCGCGCAGATCCAGCTGGGGGTTCTCTCGCTGACCGACCCGAGCCTTCGCCCGGCTGCCAGCAGGCTCAGCACCGGCATCGACCGTGCATGCCTCGCGGCCATCGAGATCCTCGCGCACAGCGGACGACTCGACCGCGGGCGGGACGCCCCCTACGAGGCACAACGGCTGCGGGCCGTGCTCGACGGAATCGCGATGCACCTGCTGTGGAGCGGCGACGCCCAGGCATCCGCGCAGATGCTGCGCATGCTCGCACGCCACCTGGATGAGCTTGCGGTCTCCGACGGCTGAGTGAGCGGTGCGTGCGACGCAAGCCCGTCGTGCATGTCGGATGCCGGTGCGAGAATGCCCGCATGATGTTCTCCGAGGTGGTGGCCACGGCCGAGAAGGTCGCGGCCACGTCGTCGCGACTCGCGAAGATCGACGCGCTCGCGGCGCTGCTGCGCGAGGCCCGGCCCGAGGAGATCCTCCCCCTCACGGGGCTGCTGCTCGCGAGCCCGCGGCAGGGCCGTCTCGGAGTGGGCTGGCGCGGCCTCACCTCCCTCGAAGTGTCGCACGCCACCACATCCGAGCTCACCCTCGCCGACATCGACGGCTCGCTCGACGAACTGGCTGCTGTGTCGGGTTCCGGCTCCGCGGCCGCTCGCAGCAGCACCCTCGGCCGTCTCGCCGCGCGCGCGACCGCCGACGAATGGGACTTCCTCGTCCGCGCGCTGCTCGGCGAGCTACGCACCGGTGCGCTCTCCGGCGTGCTGCTCGACGCGATCGCGAAGGCGGCCGACCGCCCGAGCGCATCCGTGCGGCGGGCCGCGATGCTCTCCGGCGACCTGGGCGAGACCGCGCTGCTCGCGCTCACCGGCACCGCGGAGGATCTGGACGAGGTGGGGCTGCGCGTCGGCCGACCTGTGCAGCCCATGCTCGCCTCGACCGCCGCCAGTCCCACGGCCGCACTGGAGATGACCGGCGAAGCGTCGGTCGAGTACAAGCTCGACGGCGCCCGCATCCAGGTGCACCGCCACGGCGACGAGGTCGGCGTGTACACGCGCAGCCTCGCCGACGTCACACGCCGTGTGCCGGAGATCGTCGACATCGTGCGCGCGCTCCCCGCGACCGACCTCATCCTCGACGGCGAGACGCTGTCACTCGACGAAGACGGCGGTCCGCGCCCCTTCCAGGAGACCATGTCGCGCTTCGGCGCCGACGTCGCCCGCGAGGTGGCGTTGCGCCCCTGGTTCTTCGATCTGCTGCACGTCGACGGTCGCGACCTCATCGATGAGCCGCTCTCGGTACGCCTCGGCGAGCTCGAGCGCGTCGCGGGCGAATGGCGCATGCCGGGCATCGTCACCCGCGACGCGGATGCCGCGGAGCAGCTGTCGCGCGAGGGCCTCGCTGCGGGCCACGAAGGCGTGCTCGTGAAGGCGATCGACTCGCCGTACACGGCGGGGCGGCGCGGAAAGTCCTGGATCAAGGTCAAGCCGGTGCTCACCTACGACCTGGTCGTGCTCGCAGCCGAGTGGGGGTCGGGGCGCCGACGTGGCTGGCTGTCGAATCTGCATCTCGGCGCCCGCGACCCCGACGGGGAGTTCGGTGAACCGGGCGGCTTCGTGATGGTCGGCAAGACGTTCAAGGGTCTGACCGACGAGCTGCTGCGCTGGCAGACCGAGACGTTCCCCGAGCACGAGGAGCGGCGCACCGCATCCGCCGTCTTCCTGCGCCCGGAGCTGGTCGTCGAGATCGCGATCGACGGCGTGCAGCGCTCCCCCCGCTACCCGGGCGGCATCGCCCTGCGCTTCGCCCGCGTCAAGGGCTATCGGCCAGACAAGACGCTGGCGGATGCCGACACGATCCAGTCGCTGCGCGCGCTGCTGCGCACGTGAGGCGCGCGCGAGTGCCGGCCACGCGTGGTGCCGCCACGCGTGCGAAAAGTCGGAGTGTCGCGACGACACGCCGCGCCAGGACCGCACGCAGCCGCGTGTCGCGTCGAAAGTCCGACTTTTCGCACGTGACGGCGAAGGGATGCCGCCGCGAACCCGCGCGTCAGGCCGTCGGAGGCAGCCCCAGGTCTTCTTCGCGCACGGTGCCCTGGAACGACCACGGGAAGTTGATCCAGAGGTCCGTGTCCTTCCAGGCGTAGTCGGGCTGGATGATCGTCGTGGGCTTCGTGTAGATCGTGACCGAGCGCACATCGGCGCCCTTGTCCTTCAGGAGCTGCACGGCCAGCGCGAGAGTCTTGCCCGAGTCGGCGACATCGTCGACGAGCAGCACCCGGCGACCGTCGAGGTATGCCATGTCGAGCTCAGGAGGCAGCACCTCGGGCGCATCGAGCACGGTGCCGATGCCCGTGTAGAACTCGACGTTGATCGCGCCGCAGTTCTTGGCGCCGAGTCCATACGCGATCGCGCCGGCAGGCAGCAGACCGCCCCGGGCGATCGCCACGACGACCTCGGGCTCGAAGCCGGAGCTCAGGATGCTGCGCGCGAGATCTCTCGTCGCCGTTCCGAAGCCGTCCCACGTGAGCGTCTCGCGCTCGTTCGATGCATCCGTCATCGTCCCATTCTCGTGCATCGAAGAGCGTCGCTTCGCCGTCGCTTCGCCGGTCAGTCGAGGCGGGTGATCTCGACCTCGACGAAGAGCTCCGAGGCGCTCGGGCCGGCGTACACGCCGCGCAGCGGCGCGACGTCGCCGTAGTCTCGACCGTGGCCGACGTACACGTGCGACTCCCCGATCTCCGTCAGGTTCGTCGGGTCGTACCCTCGCCACTCCCCCGAGTACCACTCGACCCACGCGTGCGACTCGCCGATGACCGGCTGGCCGATCGCCGCCGTCGGGTCGGGGTGCAGGTATCCCGACACGTAGCGAGCCGGGATGCCTGCGGCCCGGAGCACTCCGAGCGCGACATGCGCGATGTCCTGGCAGACGCCCGACCGTGCAGGCCACGCGTCCCTGGCCGTGGAGGTGACGCCGGTCACGCCGCGTCGGTATTCCATGGCCTCGCCGACCACGCGGCAGATCTCGAAGGCGGTGTCGTCGACATCGCCGCCCTCGGCCTCGATCCGCAGCGCGAGCTCCAGCATCTCCTCGTCCGGAGCGGTCGCCGGCGTCTGCGCGACCGACTCGGCCAGCGTCAGCGACAGCGGGATCCTCGCGGCGAGCTCGTCCCAGTCGATCGAGGTCGTGTTCTGCGGCTCCGGACGCACGTCCACGACGCTCGTCGCCGTGACCGAGAGCATCTCGTGCGGCGTGAGCACCTCGAAGGTCGACACCCTCGTCTCCCAGAAGTCGGCGTAGGAGTGCTGGGTCGCCTGCGGCGTGATCTCCAGCGCCGCCTGCAGCACGAACTGCCCCTCCCGCGAGTGCGGAAGCATCCGCGCCTCGTTGTACGACGCGGTCGCCGGCCGCTCGTACCGGAATCCGGTGCGGTGCACGATCCGCAGCCGGCTCACAGCGCCTCTCCGATCCACACCGGCATCGCGATCGACGGGAAGTACCGCTCGCGGATCGCATCGCTCGCCATCGACATGCCCACCTGCACCTCTTCCATGCTCTCCGACAGGCCTCGCACGATGTCGCCGATCGGCCGGTACTCCAGCTCGGAGCGCATGCGCCCCAGCACCCGGTGCGCGCGATCAGGCGCACCGAAGGCGCTCGCGGGATCGATGCCGCGCAGGCACTCCTCGGCCTGAAGGATGCTCGAGAGCACCGAACGCGGGAACAGCCGGTCGACGAGCAGGAACTCGACGGCGGATGCCGCGGACGGCATCGCACGGTGGCTGCGCAGGTGCGCCTCGTACGCTCCGCAGCTGCGCAGCAGCGTGGTCCAGCTGGGGCCGGCGGCATCCGTCAGCGAACGCGTCGCGAGCAGCCGCGCCGTCATGTCCACCCGCTCGATAGAGCGTCCGAGCACGAAGAACTGCCATGCCTCGTCTCGGCTCATCGACGAGTCCACCACACCGAACGCGAGCGCAGAGCGATCGCGCACCCAGCGGAAGAACGGATGCGTCTTGTCGGAGGGGATGCGCCGCGGCATCCGCGCATTCGACTCGTTGAGTGTCTCCCACAGGTCGGTCGAGATGATCTCCCTGGCGCGCCGCGCGTTCTCACGGGCGGCAGCGATCGAGTGCGCGATCGACGCGCTGTGCTCACGGTCGAGTGCGAGAAGGCGCACGACGTCGTCGCGTCCCAGGGCGGCATCCGATTCCGCCGCGGTTCCCATGACCGACAGCAGCGCGCGGCACGCGGTGTCCTCGTCGACCCACGGATCCTCGAGCAGGAGCTGCAGGTGCACATCGAGGATGCGGGCGGTGCCGTCCGCCCTCTCGACGTAGCGCCCGATCCAGAACAACGCCTCGGCGATGCGGCTCAGCATCCCGTGCCTCCCTGCTGCTGCTGTTGCTGCTGTTGCTGGTGATGGCGTGTCTCGAGATCCTCATCCTGGGGCGAGGAGAGGAACGGCGGATGAGGCTCCTCCCTGGGCGGGGCGACGACGGCGATCGCGCCCGTGGCGAGCGAGACTTCGTCGGCGGCCGGCGCCTCCTCACCCGTGATCACGCTCGCCGGCCCCGTGAACAGCGAGGGGTCGAGCACCCAGGTGTCCTTGGAGCCGCCGCCCTGGCTGGAGTTCACCACCAACTGGCCCTCCGGGAGCGCGACCCTCGTCAGTCCGCCCGGCAGCACCCAGATGTCCTGACCGTCGTTCACGGCGAAGGGTCGGAGGTCGACGTGACGCGGGCGGAACCCGTCTTCCACGAGAGTGGGGATCGTCGACAGCTGCACGACAGGCTGGGCGATCCAGCCGCGGGGATCGGCCAGCAGAGTTCGACGCAGCGTCTCAAGCGTCTCCGGCGAGGCGTCGGGGCCGACCACGAGGCCCTTGCCACCAGAGCCGTCCACAGGCTTGATCACGAGTTCATCGAGCCGGTCGAGCACCTCTTCGAGCGCGGCCGGCTCCTCCAGCCGCCAGGTGTCGACGTTCGGCAGGATCGGCTCCTCGCCCAGGTAGTAGCGGATGAGCTCGGGCACGTATGTGTAGACGAGCTTGTCGTCGGCCACGCCGTTGCCGACCGCGTTCGCGATCGTGACGTTGCCCAGGCGCGCCGCGAGCATGAGCCCGGGGGCTCCGAGCACGGAGTCGGGGCGGAAGTGCTGCGGATCGAGGAACTCGTCGTCGACCCGACGGTAGATCACATCGACCCTCGTGGGTCCTGCCGTCGTGTGCATCCAGACCCGCCCGCCGGAGCAGAACAGGTCTCGACCTTCGACCAGCTCGACGCCCATCATGCGGGCGAGAAGGGTGTGCTCGTAGTAGGCGGAGTTGTGCACGCCCGGCGTCAGCACGACGATGTTCGGGTCGTCGACTCCATCGGGCGCGGCGGCGCGCAGCGCCTGCAGAAGCCGACCCGGATAGTCGACGACAGGCCGCACGCGCAGGCTCGTGAACAGCTCAGGCAGGGTCTGCGCCATGACCCGGCGGTTGGCCAGCACGTAGCTGACGCCGCTGGGCACACGCACGTTGTCCTCGAGCACGCGCCAGTCGCCGCGCTCATCGCGGATGACGTCGATGCCGGCGACGTGGATGCGCACGCCGTTCGCCCCGACGATTCCGGCTGCCTGCCGGTGGAAGTGCGACGACGAGCTGATCAGGGAGGCCGGGATGATCCCGTCGAGCACCGCGAGCTGCGGACCGTACACATCGGAGAGGAACGCCTCCAGCGCCCTGACCCTCTGCTTCACTCCCGACTCGACGTACAGCCAGTCGTCGGCGGCGATCACACGCGGAACCACGTCGAGCGGGAACGGCCGCTCCTCTCCCGCGAAATCGAAGGTCACCCCCTGTGCCAAGTACGAGCTGGCCAGTGCATCGGTGCGGGCCCGGAGCTCGGCGCCGTCGATGCCCGCGAGCGCCGGGAACAGGTCGCGGTACGGCGTGCGAACGTCAGCCGCGTCCGGGGTCGGTGTACGGAACATCTCGTCCCAGGGGCGGGCCGCCGATCGCCCCGTGACTCGACGTGAGGTGTATCCGTTGAACAGGGGCTCCATGTCCGCATGATTCCGTGTCGCGGTTTCGCGGGTGTTACGGCCTCGCGACGGACCCGCGACGGGGTGTCGCCGCGGTACGATTCTGTGGTCCGGTCTGCACAGGCCGGTGCCTGAAAAAGAGGCACGAAGCCCCTCGCACGGTCGCGCGGGCGAGACACATACGGAATAAGCGCTCTCTCCGTCCCTGTCTCGAAAGGCCTTCGCATGCCCACGGTCTCCGCACACGTCGCCCTCACGCTCGCTCAGCACATCGACGCCGTCTTCGGCGTGATGGGCAACGGGAACGCGTACTTCCTCGACGCACTCGAGAAGCAGACGGATGCCGTCTTCACGGCGGTCCGCCACGAGCAGGGAGCCGTGGTCGCCGCCGACGCGCATTTCCGCGCCTCCGGGCGTATCGCGGCCGGCACCTCGACATACGGCGCTGGCTTCACGAACACTCTGACGGCGCTCGCAGAGGCCGTGCAGGCGCACGTGCCGCTGGTGCTCGTGGTCGGCGACGAGCCGACGTCGGGGCCGCGCCCGTGGGACGTCGACCAGATCGCCCTCGCATCAGCCGTCGGCGCCCGCACGTACACCGTGGGGCGAGCGGATGCCGCGGCCACGACCGTCATCGCGATCGAGCACGCCCTGACCTACCGGGTGCCGGTCGTGCTGGCGATCCCCTACGACGTGGCAGCCCTCGAGGCCGGCGAGGTGCCGCCTGCGCCCTCGCCTCGGATTCCCGCGCCGCTCGCGCCCCGCGGCGAATACGCCGAGGGGATGCTGAATGAGATCGCGCAGGCGCTGCGAGCTGCCACGCGGCCGTTCCTGCTGGCCGGACGCGGGGCCTGGCTCGCCGATGCAGGATCGGCTCTCGGCGAACTGGCCGCCCTGACCGGCGCGCTCACCGCCTCCTCTGCCCTGGGCCGGGGCGTGTTCCCCGACACGCAGTACGACCTCGGCGTGACGGGCGGCTTCGGCGCCGACGGCGCGATGGAGCTGATCCGCTCGGCCGATGTGGCTGTCGTGTTCGGCGCCTCGCTGAACCAGTTCACGATGCGCTTCGGGGAGCTGTTCGCACCGGGCACCCGCGTGTTCCAGATCGACATCGCACCGACCGCCACGCATCCGCACGTGGGCGGCTTCGTCCGGGCGGACGCACGAGTGGCGGCGGAGCAGCTCGTGAAGCGGCTGCGCGACCGGGACCCTTCGACAAGCTCAGGGACCCACAGCAACGACGGCTCCGTTCGCTGGATCGCTGAGCCTGTCGAAGCGCCATGGCGGGAGACCGTCGACGTGGCCGCGGCGCGCACCTACGCGCACGGCGACGAACTCGCTGCCGACGGCCGCCTCGACCCGCGCTCCGCGGCGCGACGGATCGCGGAGCTGTTGCCGCAGGACCGTGTGGTCGTCTCCGACGGCGGGCACTTCATCGGCTGGGCGAACATGTACTGGCCGGTCGCGGCTCCCGATCGCATGATGATGGTGGGAACGGCCTTCCAGTCGATCGGCCAGGGGTGGCCGAGTGTCGTCGGCGCCGCGCTCGCCCGCCGCGACTCGACCATCGTGCTGACGAGCGGCGATGGCGGAGGGCTCATGGCGATCTCCGACCTCGAATCGGCCGTCCGGGCCGCGGCCGGCCGCGGCATCGCCGTGATCTGGAACGACGCCGCCTACGGCGCCGAGGTCAACCTCTACGGGCTGAAGGGTCTCGCCGAGGGGCCGATGCGCATCCCCGAGGTCGATTTCGCCGCGTTCGGCGCGGCTGTGGGTGCCGAGGGCGTGGTTGTGCGCACCCTGGCCGATCTCGACAGGCTCGGCGAGTGGGCGCGTGAGGATGCCGCGTCGCGTCGATTCCTGCTGCTCGATCTGCGCATCTCGGGAGATGTGATCGCCCCGTACCAGCAGGAGATCATCCGCGTGAACTCCTGACAGGTCGCGAGCGATGTGGCCGAGCTGAGCCGACCGCACCGCTCGCGACGAATCAGGCCTGCTGGTTCGCTGCCGCGTAGTCGGGCAGCTCCTGCAGAGTCCAGGTGTTGCCGTCGGGGTCGTCGAACCACACGAATCGACCCCAGCCCAGGTCTTCGACGCCCTTGGTCGCGACCCCGACCGCCTCCAGCTGCGCCTTCGCCTCGTCGGCGTTCGGCACCACCACCTGGATCGTCTTCTGCTGTCCCGGCTCGAGCGGGATGTCGAGCCCCGTGCCGAAGGCGATCGAGCAGGCGGACCCCGGAGGAGTCATCTGCACGAAGCGCAGCTCATCGCTCACCCTGTGGTCGTGGTCGGGGTTGAAGCCGATCTTGGTATAGAAGTCCTTCGAGCGGTCGACATCGGTCACCGGCATGAAGATGAGTTCGATCTTCCAGGTCATGACACACACCCTCCACGGCGAGCGTCTCCCGCCTGCGGATCAACCTACGCATGGCCTCCGACATTGCATCCGGCCGACGCCGGCGGCCCGGCAACCACCGCCGAACCGCATCCGACGACCTGTCAGATCCACCCCTTGTCGACGGCGATCCGCACCGCCTGCGCCCTGTTGCCCGCTCCCGTCTTGCCGATCGCGGCGGACAGATGATTGCGCACGGTTCCGGCCGACAGGAACACCTCCGCGGCGATCGCCCCTGCCGATCGACCGTCGGCGGCGAGACGCAGCACCTGCCGTTCCCTCTCGCTGAGCGGATTCGCACCCTCGAACAGGCTCTCCTCGGCGAGGGTGGGATCAAGCACGCGCATGCCGGCGTGCACGCGCCGCACGGCATCCGCCAGCTTCTCCGCGGGGCTGTCCTTGACGATGAATCCGCTCGCGCCCGCGTCCAGCGCGGATCGCAGATAACCGGGCCGCGCGAACGTGGTGACGATCAGCACGCGGGTGCGCGGGCTGGCGGTCCGGAGCGCGCGCGTCGCCTCCACGCCATCGATGCCGGGCATCTGGATGTCCATCAGGCACAGGTCGGGGGCGAGCTCTTCCACGAGGCTCAGCGCCTGCTCGCCGTCCGCGGCGAGTCCGACGACCTCCAGATCGTCCTCGAGGTCGAGCAGCGCCCCGAGAGCCCCTCGAACGAGAGCCTGATCGTCGGCGATCACCAGGCGGATGCTGTCGCTCACCACGTCACCTCCACCCGAGTGCCGCCGCTCTCTCCGGCAGCCACGACGAAGGTCGCTCCGGAGGCCGCAGCCCTCTCCCGCATGCCGCGGATGCCGTTGCCCTCCCGCGTCCCCGGTCCCGGGCCGTCGTCGATCATGACGAATCGTCCCGGCGCGATCCGCACCTCGACGCGACTCGCCCGTGCGTGCCTCAGCGTGTTCGTCGTCGCCTCGCGAAGTATCCATGCGGCGGTGAGCGCCTGCGCGGCGGACAGGGCACCGGGCGCCCCCTCGACGGTGAGAGCGACATCACCCGCCCGCAGCGCGTCGCGACTCGACGCGAGCTGCTCGACCAGCGTCGTGGCTCGGGCGCCGGCAACAGTGGCGCGCACTCCGCCGATCGCCTCGGCCGTGAGCGCCTCGATGTCGGAGAGCTCCGCCTTCGCGCGCTCCGGATCGCTGTCCATCAGCCGCCGTGCGAGCTGAGCCTTGAGCCCGACGACCGTGAGCGAGTGTCCGATCAAGTCGTGCACATCGCGGGCGACGGCTTCGCGTCCCTCGCTCGTCGCGAGCTCGAGGCCCAGGCGGTCCGCCTCGCTCGAGCGCAGGATCAGCCAGGTCGACACGGTGTTCACGACGCCGAGCAGCACCACGATGGACAGCACCGACAGGTAGTCGAGGCCGCCGGGGAGGAGGAACACGCACAGAGCGGTGACGGCCGCAGAGGCGACGAAGGTGAGCCAGTGCCAGAGCCGTGTGAGCCCGTACGAGGCGAACGACATGATGAACGGCAGGAAGCTCAGCGCCGATCCGCCCTCGGCCGGGATCGAGAGCAGTGCGCACACGATCAGCAGAGCGAAGGTGATCCACTGCCGTCGCGGCACCGGGCCGCCGAATGCGGCGTTGCGCATTCCGTACATGAAGCCCACCACGTACAGCACGATGAACGCCACGAGGACGACCCAGCCGACGACCACCCAGGGCAGGGCCGCCTCGGAGCCGATCAGAGTGAGCACGGGATAGATCAGGAACACCAGCCAGATCACGGCCATCAGCCACCCGAACCGCGACCACGGGTCCTTGGGTCGATCCGAACGCGTGCCGGGCGCCGACCAGGCGGCCGGAGGCGCTCCGGCCGCCGCGAAGGCGGCTGCGTCGCTGCGATGATCGGTCATGCGTCCAACCTACTGACGTGCGCGCGAGCGCCGGACGCCCGCGACGACAAGAGCAGAGAACAGCACGACCCAGACGGCGACGTTGAGCAGCAGCATCCCCAGATCGTCCACCTGCCCCGTGGTGAGCTGACCTTCGGTGAGCGGCCACCTGCTCAGCGCCACGAAGCCGTACAGCGGCGTGAAGCGGGCGATGTCGAGCATGACGCCGTCGAGAGGCATGAACACGTTGCCGAAGAACGCGAAGAACGTCATCGAGATCGAAGCGAGTGCGGTGCCCGAGTCGCCCCCGAAGAACAGCCCGACCCCGAGCCCCCACAGTCCGTAGATCAGGCCGATGCCGAGGATGATCCCGCCGGTTGCGACCCACCGCCAGGCTTCATCCGCTTCGGCACCGGTCAGCATCCCCGCGATGAACACGCCGAGCACGGACAGCGCCGCATAGGCGACGGCGGTGAGGAGTTTCGTGAGGGCGTACCCGCCCGTGGTGAGCGGCGACATCGCGAGCTGGCGACCCCACCCCTGCTTCACCTCGGTCGCGGCGAGCGAGGTCAGCGAGCTCATCGCGACCGCGGTGCCGTAGGCGGCCATCGAGGTCATCACGTAGAAGGACACGTTGCCGTGGCCGGCCGAGAGGCGTCCGTAGCTCATGCTCGCCCCGAACAGCAGGTACATCGCGATCGGCATCGCGATCGTGAAGGCCAGCGTGTAGGGATTGCGCAGCTGGCGGACCGCCTCGATGCGCAGCATGGTGGGTGAGAAGATCATGGGTCAGTCCTCCGTGAGAGCGGTGAAGGCGGTTTCGAGCGTGGGGGCGGCGATCTCGAGATCGCGAGCGCCGACCTCGAGCAGGGCGCGTGCGGCCGCGTCGGAATCGGCGGCCCGCAGGCTGAGCCGGTCTGCGTCGAGGCGGATGCCGATCACCCCTGTGATCGCCGCCACCCGGGCCACGATCGAATCACGATCCGCGGTGGGCAGCGTCGCCGCGACCGTGCGCTCGCCGAGGCTCGCGCGGAGTCTGGCCGTGGGGGCGTCGGCGACGATCGTGCCGCGGTGCATGACCACGGTGCGCCGGGCGAACTGCTCGGCCTCTTCCAGGTAGTGCGTCGCGAAGACGATCGTGCGACCGGCATCCGCATCGGCCCGCATCACGTCCCAGAAATGCCGCCGAGCCGTGACGTCCATGCCGGCGGTGGGCTCGTCGAGGACGAGGATGTCGGGGTCGGGAACCAGCGCGAGCGCGAACTTGATCCGCTGCTGCTCGCCTCCAGAGCACTTCGACACCCTGCGCTTGGCGAGGTGTGCGAGGTCGGCTCGCGCCATCGCCTCGGGAACCCGGCCGAGCGCCGGCCGCCCGTACAGCGACGCGATGAGCTCGACGGTCTCGAGCACGGTGAGATCGCCCAGCAGGCCGCCCGTCTGGAGCACCGCCGCGATCGTTCCGGAGCTGGCCGCTCGCTCAGGGGCGGCTCCCAGCACGGAGACGGTGCCCGCGCTCGGCCGCGTGAGCCCGAGAAGCATGTCGAGAGTGGTCGTCTTGCCCGCGCCGTTCGGTCCCAGGAGGGCGACGACCTCGCCGCGCTCTATGCGGAGGGTGACGCCGTCGACGGCCTGGACCCGACGGTCTCCCGCTCCGAAATGGCGTCGCACGTCGGTGAGTTCGATGGCAGCGGATGCTGCGCCTGTGGTGTTCATGGTTCCAGCATCGTGAGCGGACGCTCTCGGCGCTGTCCGGCGCTGTCACGTCTTCAGCGTGACATATGTCATGACGAGCGGGCGGCTCAGGTCGCGGGCAGGAACGCCCCTTCCAGGAACGCCTCCAGCTCGCCCACAGCGTCCAGCGGCAGGATCGCCGCCACGTACTGGTCCGGTCGCACGACGATGGCGACGCCGTCGCGCGACAGCTCTCGCGCCTCGAAGATGTCGGTCTCGGTCCACTTCGACGGGCCGGCCGCGTAGACCTTCTCCCAGTCCGTGAGCCCGAGTGGCCCCGTCTTCGGCTGGAACAGCGCAGGCGCCGAAGTGACCTCCAGCTCCTCGAACGGCTGCTGGTACACCGCCTTCACATCGAAAACCGCGTCGGCATCTCCGTCGGCCGGGGTGAACCGCGCGAACACGGGGGCCGCGGCATCCGCCCATGTATTCAGCGCCGAGCCGTCGCGGTCGCCGAAGGCGTACACACGCCACCGCCCGTCGGCCCTGGCGTGGTGTCCCAGGTGGATCGCGTTGCCGTCGCCGACCCGCACGACCTCGGCCGACTTGAACCTCTTGCCGAGCGGGAAGCCCAGGGCGAGCGCCTGGTGCGCATCGGTGCCGGTGATCATGGACGCGGTGTACTGCGTCATGAAACCGGACGGGAACTCGGCCGTGCCGAGATAGAAGGTGGCCAGCTCGTTGGGATCGGAGATCTCCTCGGGCTTGCGCGCCATCAGGCTCGACCATTCGCGGTCGAAGTCGATGAGCTGCTGCGCGACCGGGCGGCGCTCGGCACCGTAGGTCGCCAGGAGCGACTCCGGAGCGCGGCCGGTCAGTACCGATCCGAGCTTCCAGCCCAGGTTGAAGCCGTCTTGCATCGACACGTTCATGCCCTGCCCGGCCTTGGCGCTGTGCGTGTGACAGGCGTCTCCTGTGAGGAAGACCCGCGGATTGCGATCGGTGCCGGTGGCGTCGTCGAACCCGTCGGTCACGCGGTGACCGACCTCGTAGACGCTGTGCCAGGCGACCTGCTTCACATCGAGCGAGTACGGATGCAGGATCGCGTTCGCCTTGCGGATGATCCCCTCGACCGGAGTCTGACGCACCCTGTGGTCGTCATCCGCGGCGACCTCGCCGAGGTCGATGTACATCCGGCTGAGATAGCCGCCCTCGCGCGGGATGTGCAGGATGTTCCCCGCCGCCGAGTTGATCGCGCACTTCGTGCGCCAATCCGGGAAGTCGGTGTTCACCAGTACGTCCATGACGCCCCAGGCGTGCGCGGCGCTGGCGCCGACGTGCGTGCGGCCGATCGCCTGACGGACGCCGCTGCGCGCGCCGTCGCAGCCGACGACGTACTTGGCGCGGATCGCCCGCTCCCTGCCGCCCTGAAGGATGGTGACCTCGACCGGGTACTCCCCTTCGTCGTGCACCGTCAGCCCGAGGAATTCGACGCCGTAGTCGGGGACGATCCGTCCCGGCCCGTCGGCGGCAGCCTCGGCGAAGTAGTCGAGAACCCGTGCCTGGTTCACGATCAGGTGCGGGAATTCGCAGATGTCGTAGGCGTAGTCGGCGGTGCGCGCGGTGCGCACGATCTCGTCGGGCTTCTCGGGATCCGGACCCCAGAAGTTCATCCAGCCGATGTTGTACGCCTCAGCCATGATCCGCTCGGCGAAGCCGAACGCCTGAAACGTCTCGACGCTGCGCGGCTGGATGCCGTCGGCCTGCCCCAGGACGAGTCGCCCCTCGCGCTTCTCGATGATGCGCGTGGTGACGTCCGGGTACTGCGACATCTGGGCGGCGAGCAGCATGCCGGCAGGCCCGGACCCCACGATGAGCACGTCGACCTCTTCGGGCAGGTCGGCAGGGCGATCGGAGATGCCCGCGGGCAGGATGCGGGGATCACCGGAGACATAACCGTGGTGGTGGAACTGCATCGTCGTCGATTCCTTCCAGACGTCGCTGTCGGGTCTTGCCATTCAGAATTCATTGTTCTATATTCGAACAGACTGTTCTACTATTGAACACAGCCTAGAGACTGCCGCCGCCCCGCGCAAGGAATCCGCATGCCCGAGACAACAACTCCCGCCTCGCAGACGCTCAGCCGCGGCATCCGCATCCTCGAAGAGCTCGCCGACGCCCGCTCTCCCCTCACGATCGATGAGATCGCGGCACGCCTGGGCGTGCACCGCTCGATCGCCTATCGTCTGCTCCGAACGCTTGAGGATCACCGCCTGGTCAGCCGCGACGGCTCGGGCGCGGTCTCGCTCGGCGCACGCATGGCGGCCCTCGCCGCGGGTGTCGCGCACGACCTCCAGGCCGAGGCCCTGCCCGAGCTCACAGCGGTCGCGAACGACCTGGGCATGACATGCTTCCTCGCCGTGCTCGACGGCGACGACTGCATCACCCTCGCGAGCATCGAGCCGCGCCATGCGGTCGCGAGTGTGGCGCAGCGCCCCGGCGCCCGACATCCGGTCACCGTCGGGGCCCCTGGCAAGGCGATCCTCGCCCAGCTGCGTCCTGCCGACTGGCCGGCAGATGCCCCCGCCGGTCTTCATGAGGAAGTGGCCGCCGCGCAGACCAGCGGCTTCACGACGAGCCATGACGAGGTCATCCCCACCCTGCAGTCAGTGGCCGTACCCCTCGCATTGCGCGGCCAGCGCCCGGCGGCGATCGCGGTGGTGCATGTGGCCACGAGCATCGCCGATACCGAGATCGCCGAACGTCTGCAGCGCTCGGCGATGACGATCCGCGAGGCGTTCGAGGGCTGATCAGGTCAGCCCGTGATCGGGCACGCGGTCGTCCGTGGCGAACGCCTTCTGCCCGAGTGGCGCCGCCGCACATCACGCATGCCACAGTCGTTCCGTCGGGAGCGACGCGTGACATCCCGGCGTGTCGCGCCGGATCGGACCGACGAACGCGAAACCTCCCGACAAAGCGCGCATCGGGTGACTGTTCCCGAAGCGCGCCTCGTGAGGGTGGTCGTCCGGACGCGCATCCTGCGCGCCCGGACGACCTCTCCTCGGCTCAGGCCTTCGCGACCCCGTAGATCGGGCTCACGGCCTGCTCGGCTTCGTGATCAGGCCCGAGCGGGATGCCGGAACGGTCTCGGAGCAGCAGTGTGGCGATCAGGCCGATGAGCGTCATGCCGGCGAGATACCAGGTGACCGCCTGCGTCGAGCCGGTGGCGCTCACGATCGCGGTCGCGATGGTCGGTGCGAACGCACCACCGGCGATGGCGCCGATCGCGTAGGAGATCGAGACACCGGAGAAGCGGATGCTCGCCGGGAACAGTTCGGCGTACAGGGCCGCCTGCGGCCCGTAGGTGAAGCCGAGCCCGATCGTCAGAATGGCGAGTCCCGCGAACAGCAGGCCGATAGACCCCGTGTTCACGAGCGGGAACAGCGCGAACACTCCACCGAGCTGCAGGATCCATCCGATGACGTAGGTCGTGCGGCGCCCGATCCGGTCGGAGATCCACCCTGCGAACAGCGTCGAGATCAGCCAGGTCACCGCCGAGCCCGCGACCGCCCAGAGCACCGGGCCGCGCTCGAGCCCGATCGGCCCTTCCGGGTTCGTGGCGTAGCCCTGGATGTAGCCGCCGGTGGTCATGTAGCCGACGGCGTTGTTGCCCGCGAACACGAGGGCGGCGATGATCACGAGCAGGGCGTGCTTGGCGAACAGTTGCACGATCGGCATCCGCGCCTTCTCCTTGCGCTCGGCCAGCTCCTGGAAGACCGGGCTCTCCTCGACCTTGCGGCGGACGTAGTACCCGACGAGGATCAGCACCACGCTGAGCAGGAACGGGACGCGCCAGCCCCAGGACATGAACTGATCACCCGGTGCGATCACGGTCATCAGCGCCATCACACCCGAGGCGAGCAGCAGCCCGAGCGGAACGCCGATCTGCGGCGAGGCACCGAAGACCCCGCGCCGGGTCTTGGGCGCGTGCTCGACGGCCATCAGCACCGCACCGCCCCACTCGCCACCGGCGGAGATCCCCTGGATGATGCGCAGCAGCACGAGCAGGATCGGGGCTGCGATCCCGATCGCCTGATACGTGGGAAGCACGCCGATGAGCGCCGTCGCGGCGCCCATCAGGATCAGCGTCCACATGAGCACGGTCTTGCGCCCGAGCTTGTCGCCGAAATGGCCGGCCAGGAACGCCCCGAGAGGCCGGAACAGGAAGCTGACTCCGACCGTCGCGAACGCGATCAGCCCGCTGTTCGCGCCGAGCGGCTCGAAGAACAGCTGCCCGAACACCAGCCCGACGGCCGTGGCGTAGATGAAGAAGTCGTACCACTCCACGGTGGTGCCGACCACGGTGGCGAAGACGACGCGGCGGCGATCGGCCGCGGTCGCGATGGTGCCGGTGGGCGTGAACCCGTCGTATGACTGCCCTGTCATGGGTGTCTCCTTTGCTGGTGACTGCGTTGTCACGGCGCACCTCCGAGGGGCGTCAACCCACTCGGTCGGGAATCGGAAGTGCTTGCCGAGGGATGAACAGATGATATATGATTTCGAATACGACGCACAAGGCTTCGACGAAGAGCGCGAGGAGGCGCATCCGTGACGGCATCCATCCCCCGCCCCGGCAAGATCATCGCCATCCATCTGAGCTATGCCTCCCGCGCCGACCAGCGCGGCCGGCGCCCCGCCCACCCTTCCTACTTCTTCAAGCCCACAAGCTCCCTCGGCGTCTCCGGCGGCACCGTCGAGCGCCCCGCAGGCACCGAGCTCCTGGCCTTCGAAGGCGAGATCGCGCTCGTGATCGGCACAGCCGCGCGTCGCGTCTCCCTCGACGACGCCTGGTCCCACGTGGGCTGGGTGACGGCAGCGAACGACCTCGGCCTGTACGACCTCCGCGCCAATGACAAGGGATCGAACGTCCGCTCCAAGGGCGGCGACGGCTATACGCCCATCGGTCCCGAGTACATCGATGCGAGCGCCGTCGACCCTGCGGAACTGCGTGTGCGCACGTGGGTGAACGGCGAACTCCGCCAGGACGACACCACCACCGGCCTGATCTTCCCGCTCGCGCAGCTCGTCGCCGACCTCTCCCAGCACTTAACACTCGAACCGGGAGACGTGATCCTGACCGGCACTCCCGCCGGGTCGTCGGTCATCGTGCCTGGGGACGTGGTCGAGGTCGAGGTCGATGCCCCGAACGCGCCCGGTGCCCCCTCATCCGGAGCCCTGGCAACGACCGTGACGCAGGGAGACCTGCCCTTCGACGACAGGATCGGCTCGCTCCCCGCGGTCGACG
This sequence comes from Microbacterium hydrocarbonoxydans, assembly GCF_000956475.1. Lineage (GTDB taxonomy): Bacteria > Actinomycetota > Actinomycetes > Actinomycetales > Microbacteriaceae > Microbacterium > Microbacterium hydrocarbonoxydans_A. Next base: position 663,535 of record NZ_JYJB01000009.1, on the reverse strand, counting down.
ACCTGCAGCGCACCGAGGCGTGGGGCTCACGCGAAGCAGCGGGGCTGCCACCGGCCGACAAGCCTGGCCTCTCTCCCGAGCTGCGGGCCAAGCTGATCGAGGCGCCCACCGCCGGACTCTCCGCCCAGCTGCGCAAGCGCGGACACCACTCGTGCTTCATCGACGGCGTCTCGGCGAACATCGCGGGCACGAAGATCGTCGGCACCGCCAAGACACTGCGCTTCGTGCCCTTCCGCGAAGATCTCTTCGCGAGTCACGGCGGCGGCTACAACGCGCAGAAGCGCGCCTTCGACGCCGTGCGCGAGGGCGAGGTCATCGTCATCGAGGCGCGCGGCGACGACACCACAGGAACCCTGGGCGACATCCTGGCGCTTCGCGCCCAGGCGCGCGGCGCCGCCGGTGTCGTCACGGACGGCGGCGTGCGCGACTTCGACGCCGTCGCCGAGATCGGGCTGCCCGTGTTCTCGCAGGGTGCGCATCCGTCGGTGCTCGGGCGCAAGCACGTGCCGTGGGACGTCGACGTCACGATCTCATGCGGCGGCGCGGCGGTGCAGCCCGGCGACATCATCGTGGGCGACGGCGACGGCGTGATCGTCATCCCGCCCACGCTGGTGGAGGCGGTGGTCGACGACGCGCTCGCCCAGGAGATCGAGGATGCCTGGATCGCAGAGCAGGTGGCGGCCGGTCACCCGGTCGACGGCCTGTTCCCGATGAACGCCGAGTGGCGGGCGAAGTACGAGTCCGCGACGAGCCCTTCGACCGGCTCAGGGAGCAAGCCGTGAGCGCCACCGCGAACGCCAGCAAGTCGGAGCAGGCCTACACCTGGATCCGCTCGCGCATCTCGGCGCACACGTTCGGCCCCGGCTATCGCCTCGTCCTCGGCTCGATCGCCGATGAGCTGAACATGAGCGTCGTGCCGGTGCGCGAGGCGATCCGACGGCTCGAGGCCGAAGGTCTCGTCACCTTCGAGCGCAACGTCGGAGCCCGGGTGACGCTCGTCGACGAGAGCGAGTACGCGCACACCATGCAGACGCTCGGACTCGTCGAGGGCGCCGCGACCGCACTGTCGGCACCGCTCCTCGATGACGCGGCGCTGAGTCAGGCGGCAGAGGTGAACGAGCGGATGACGCGGATGCTCGATCACCTCGACGCCCACGCCTTCACCGAGCTGAACCGCCAGTTCCACTCCGTGCTGTTCGAACCCTGCCCGAACCCGCACCTGCTCGACCTCGTGCATCGCGGATGGGCGCGGCTGTCCGGCATCCGCGACTCCACCTTCGCGTACGTGCCCGGCCGTGCCAGGCACTCCGTCGACGAGCACGCGCAGATCCTCGAACTGATCCGCGGCGGAGCCGATCCCCTCGAGATCGAGCTCGCGGCCCGCAACCACCGCTGGCGCACGAGGGACGCATTCCTCGACGCGCTGCACACCCGTACCGCTCACACCCCTGGAGAAGGCTCATGACCGATTCCCGCATCCCCGCCGACCTGCCCGATCACATCCAGCATTACATCGACGGCGCCTTCGTCGACTCGATCGACGGCGACACCTTCGACGTGCTCGACCCGGTGACGAACAAGACATACACGACCGCGGCAGCCGGCAAGAAGGCCGACATCGAACTCGCAGTCGCCGCGGCGAAGCGGGCCTTCGACGAGGGGCCCTGGCCGCGGATGCTGCCGCGCGAGAGAAGCCGCGTGCTGCATCGCATCGCCGACATCGTCGAGTCGCGCGATGCCCGCCTCGCCGAGCTCGAGTCCTACGACTCCGGTCTTCCGATCACCCAGGCCCTCGGACAGGCCCGACGCGCCGCCGAGAACTTCCGCTTCTTCGCCGACCTGATCGTCGCGCAGGCCGACGACGCCTTCAAGGTCCCCGGCCGGCAGATGAACTACGTCAACCGCAAGCCGATCGGCGTCGCGGGGCTCATCACGCCGTGGAACACCCCGTTCATGCTCGAGTCCTGGAAGCTCGGCCCCGCCCTCGCGACCGGCAACACGGTCGTGCTGAAGCCCGCCGAGTTCACGCCGCTGTCGGCCTCCCTGTGGGCCGGCATCTTCGAGGAGGCGGGGCTCCCCCAGGGCGTCTTCAACCTCGTCAACGGCCTCGGCGAGGATGCCGGCGACGCCCTCGTGAAGCATCCCGATGTCCCATTGATCTCGTTCACCGGCGAGAGCCGCACAGGCCAGATCATCTTCGGCAACGCCGCTCCCTTCCTGAAGGGCCTGTCGATGGAGCTGGGTGGCAAGTCCCCCGCCGTCGTCTTCGCGGATGCCGACCTCGAGGCCGCGGTCGACGCCACGATCTTCGGGGTCTTCTCGCTCAACGGCGAGCGCTGCACCGCAGGTTCGCGCATCATCGTGGAGCGCTCGATCTACGACGAGTTCGTGGAGCGCTACGCCGCGCAGGCGAAGCGCGTGAAGGTCGGCTACCCGCACGACCCCGCCACCGAGGTCGGGGCGCTCGTGCACCCCGAGCACTACGACAAGGTCATGAGCTACGTGGAGATCGGCAAGACCGAGGGCCGCCTCGTCGCCGGCGGCGGCCGCCCCCAGGGCTTCGAGGAGGGCAACTTCGTCGCCCCGACCGTCTTCGCCGACGTCTCCCCCGACGCGCGCATCTTCCAGGAGGAGATCTTCGGCCCCGTGGTCGCGATCACGCCGTTCGATTCGGATGAGGAGGCGCTGGCCCTCGCGAACAACACGAAGTACGGCCTGGCCGCCTACATCTGGACCAACGACCTCAAGCGCGCTCACAATTTCGCGCAGTCGGTCGAGGCCGGCATGGTGTGGCTGAACTCGAACAACGTGCGCGACCTCCGCACCCCGTTCGGCGGCGTCAAGGCGTCCGGCCTCGGGCACGAGGGCGGCTACCGGTCGATCGACTTCTACACCGACCAGCAGAGCGTGCACATCACACTGGGCCCCGCCCACAACCCCACCTTCGGAAGGAACTGATCCCCTTCCTCTCGTTCCCCTCGCTCCGGTATGAATTTCTGTCGCAGAATCGCGGATTTTGCGACAGAAATTCATACCGGAGCACACAAAGCAAGGACGCTGACATGACCAACCGCGACGAGATGACGCTGACCTCCTCGGGCTTTTACGTGAGCCAGGAGGCGCCGATCCATCCCGGCAACCCCACCCCGACCCCCACGAGCACGCCGCCGGACGTGCTGCGCTGCGCGTACATGGAACTCGTGGTCACCGACATCGCCGCCTCGCGCCAGTTCTACGTCGACATCCTGGGTCTGTACGTGACCGAGGAAGACGACGAGGCCATCTACCTGCGCTCCACCGAGGAGTTCATCCACCACAACCTCGTCCTCCGCAAGGGCCCGGTCGCGGCCGTCGCCGTGTTCTCGTACCGGGTGCGCACCCCCGAGGACCTCGATCGGGCAGTCGAGTTCTACACCGAGCTGGGCTGCGACGTCCGCCGCAGCGCCTCCGGCTTCGTCAAGGGCATCGGAGACTCGGTGCGCGTGGTCGACCCGCTCGGCTTCCCCTACGAGTTCTTCCACCAGACCGACCACGTCGAACGCATGTCGTGGCGCTACGACCTGCACATCCCCGGCGAGCTCGTGCGCCTCGACCACTTCAACCAGGTCACCCCCGACGTGCCGCGCGCGGTGAAGTTCATGCAGGACCTGGGCTTCCGCGTGACGGAGGACATCCAGGATGAGGAGGGCACCGTGTACGCCGCGTGGATGCGCCGCAAGCCCACCGTGCACGACACCGCCATGACCGGCGGCGACGGCCCGCGCATGCACCACGTGTGCTTCGCGACGCACGAGAAGCACAACATCCTCGCGATCTGCGACAAGCTCGGCGCCCTGCGCCGGTCGGACGCCATCGAGCGCGGCCCCGGCCGCCACGGCGTGAGCAACGCGTTCTACCTGTACCTGCGCGACCCCGACGGGCACCGCGTCGAGGTCTACACGCAGGACTACTACACCGGCGACCCCGACAACCCCGTCATCACCTGGGATGTCCACGACAACCAGCGCCGCGACTGGTGGGGCAACCCCGTCGTCCCCTCCTGGTACACCGATGCGAGCCTCGTGCTCGACCTCGACGGCAACCCGCAGCCGGTCGTCGCCCGCACCGACAGCTCCGAGATGGCCGTCACGATCGGCGCCGACGGGTTCAGCTACACCCGACCGGACGACGAGGACGCCATGCCGGAATGGAAGCAGGGCGAGTACAAGCTGGGCCACCAGCTCTAGTCGTTCGACACGTTTCGTCTCGCTTCGCTCGCTCAACGACCGGATCAGCGGCCGGTCGTTGAGCGAGGAGCGAAGCGACGAGACGAAACGCAGGATGTGAGCACAGGAGGAGGAACGGATGCTGTCAGCAGACACCATCGCGCAGATCGCGGCGGAGCTCGCGGAGGCCGACCGCGCGCACGGTGTGATCCCGCGCATCACCGCCCGGTACCCCGAGGCGACGGTCGAGGATTCGTACGCGATCCAGGGAGTGTGGCGCGACTCGCAGATCGCCGCGGGCCGGACTCTCGTGGGCCGCAAGATCGGCCTCACCTCCAAGGCGATGCAGCAGGCGACGGGCATCACCGAGCCCGACTACGGCGTGATGTTCGACGACACGGTCTACGAGTCCGGCGCGGATATCCCGACCGCCGATTTCTCGAACGTGCGCATCGAGGTCGAGCTCGCGTTCGTGCTCAAGCATCCGCTCGAAGGTCCTGACTGCACGCTCGACGACGCCCTCGCCGCCATCGACTACGCCGTGCCGGCGCTCGAGGTGCTGAACTCGCACATCGAGCTCGAGGGGCGCACGATCGTCGACACGATCAGCGACAACGCCGCCTACGGCGCCATGGTGCTGGGCACGGTGCGCAAGCGCCCAGACGAGATCGATCTGCGCTGGGTACCCGGCCTGCTCTTCAAGAACGGCGAGATCGAAGAGACCGGCGTCGCCGCCGGCGTGCTGGGCCACCCCGCCACGGGCGTCGCGTGGCTGGCGAACAAGTTCCACCAGCACGGCGCGCGCCTCGAGGCCGGGGAGATCATCCTGGCAGGATCGTTCACACGCCCGATGTGGGTGGCGCGCGGCGACGAGGTGCTGTGCGACTACGGACCGATGGGAACCATCACATGCCGCTTCGTCTAGATCCCTCCTTCCGCGAGCAGCTCTCGGCATCCGATCGCTCGCTGATCGGCGTCTGGGCATGCTCGGGCAGCCCGCTGGTGACCGAGGTCGCCGCCGGATCCGGGGTCGACTGGCTGCTGATCGACATGGAGCACTCGGCGAACACGCTCGAGAGCACCCTGCTGCAGCTGCAGGTCGCCGCGGCGTACCCCGTGGCCCCGCTCGTGCGCGTGCCGTGGAACGACCAGGTCGCGATCAAGCAGGTGCTCGACCTCGGAGCGCAGAACATCATCGTGCCGATGGTGTCGTCGGCGGACGAGGCGCGGGCGGCTGTCGCCGCCACCCGCTATCCGCCTGAGGGCGTGCGCGGAGTCGGCAGCGCCCTCGCCCGCAGCGCCCGCTGGAACCGCGTCGACGGCTACCTGCAGGAATCCGCTCGGCACACCTCCCTCACCGTGCAGATCGAGACCGCAGCCGGAGTGGATGCCGCCGCCGAGATCGCGGACGTCGATGGCGTCGATGCCGTCTTCGTCGGTCCGTCCGACCTGTCGGCATCGATGGGACTGCTCGGACAGCAGACCCACCCCGATCTCATCGCCGCGGTCGAGAAGGTCTTCGCCGCTGTGAAGGCGGCGGGCAAGTCCGTCGGCGTGAACGCCTTCGACCCGGTCGCCGCTGACGCGTACATCGCCGCCGGGGCCGACTTCGTCGCGGTGGGCGCCGACGTCGCGCTGCTCGCGCGCGCCACCGAGGCTCTCGCGGCGCGGTTCATCCCGGCATCCGACGATCCGGGCCGCGTCAGCTACTGACCCCTGCTCAGCGACCTCGTCGCGGCGAGGTAGGCGTCCATACCGCCGGCGAGATTGCGCAGCGCGGTTCCCGTCGGCGCGGACGCGGCGAGCGCGTCGATCGCACGCGCAGAGCGGATGCCGGCCTGGCAGGCGACGACGATGTCACGCCCGTCGACGGCCCCCTCTCCCAGTTCCTCCGCGATCGGCGCCCATCCGCCGGTGAGGATGCGGTCGAGCGGCACGTGCATCGAGCCGTGGATCGCGGCTACTTCGCGTTCAGCCGCGGTGCGCACATCGATGACCACGAGTCCGGCGCCTCCGTGTGCGAGCCGCGCCGCGACCTCCCCCGCGGAGATGTCATCGGGACGCCCCCGCGGCGAGAGCGTGCGGCACGCCACGGCGACCTCCTCGAGGTCCACGACCGGACGACGATCGGGATCGGCGGCGAAGCGCAGCTCGTCCCATCGCGCCGAGAGCGCGTCGTACCGGGCGAGCCGTCCGAGAAGCGGCTCGCCGATTCCGCAGATCATCTTCAGCGCCTCGGCAGCCATAGCCGAGCCGACGACGCCGCACAGCACGCCGAATACGCCGCCCTCCGCGCATGACTCGATCGAGTCGGCATCCGGGATCTCAGGGAACAGGTCTCGCAGCATCGGGCCGCGACCCGGCCAGAACACGCTGACGTGACCGGAGAACTGATGGACGCTCCCCCACACCACGGGCGTGGCGGTGAGCTCGGCGGCGTCGTTCGCCAGGTAGCGGGTCGCGAAGTTGTCACTGCCGTCGAGCACGAGATCGTGCTGTCGGAAGAGCTCGAGGGCGTTGCTCGGGTCGAGTCTGCCGACCAGCGCCGTCACCTCGACCTCGGTATCGCGCAGTCCGACGGCGGAGCGCGCGGATTCGGCTTTCGCGCGCCCGAGGTCGCCCTCGGTGTGCAGCACCTGACGCTGCAGGTTCGAGAGCTCCACGACGTCGTCGTCGATCACGGTCATCCGCCCCACCCCGGCGGCCGCGAGATATTGAATGGCTGGTGCGCCCAGTCCGCCGGCGCCGATCACGAGCACGCGCGCCGCGGCGAGTCGACGCTGACCCAGTTCCCCGACGCCGGGGAGCGTGAGGTGCCGCGCGAAGCGCGCGGCACGGTGCGGCGCCAGCGACGGCCCTGGGTCGACGAGCGCGGGCGCGCTCACAGGTCGGCCTCGGACGGCTGCGCGGCGATCAGTCCGTCGGCCGCCGACGAGGCGAGCGCGAGCGGCCTCCGCGGAATGCGCCCGGCGGCACGGGCGAGACGCCCCGCGTCGACCGCGCCACGCATCGCTCGCGCCATCCTCGCCGGATCCTGCGCTCGGGTGACAGCGCTCGCGAGAAGCACCGCGTCGACGCCGAGCTCCATGGCGAGGACGGCATCCGAGGCCGTGCCCACACCCGCATCGAGGATCACCGGAACAGAGGCCCGCGAGACGATCGTCTCGATGTTGTGCGGATTGAGGATGCCGAGACCGCTGCCGATCGGCGACCCGGCCGGCATCACCGCCGCGACGCCGACGTCTTCCAGGCGCCGGGCGAGCGCGGGGTCGTCGTTCGTGTAGGCGAACACCCGGAAGCCATCGGCGACGAGCTCTTCCGTGGCCCGGTACAGCTCGACCGGGTCGGGCAGCAGCGTCTCCTCGTCCGCGATCACCTCGAGCTTGACCCAGTCGGTCTCGAGGGCCTCCCTCGCGAGCTGTGCGGTCAGCACGGCATCGCGTGCGGTGTAGCAGCCGGCGGTGTTCGGCAGGGCCCGGATGCCGAGCCGCTCGAGCATCGCGAACACCGAGTCGCGCGCCTCCGGGGCGAAGCGGCGGATCGCGACGGTCGTGATCTCGGTCGCCGACTCGATCAGCGCGCTCTCCAGCAGCGAGAGGCTCGTCGCGCCGCCGGTGCCCATGATGAGGCGTGAGGAGAACTGCTCCCCTGCGACGAGGAACGGATCGGCGACGGCCGCCGGGGCTGCGGGGATGGGGGATGCGACGGGTGCGGTGAGGCTCATGGTGTGCTCCGTTTCAGAGGGGGCGGGCTCAGCCGCCCTGGGCGGCCGTGACGATCTCGATCTCGTCGCCCTCGGCGACTGTGCGCGTCGCCCACCGGCTGCGCGGGACCACGACGCCGCCGAGGGCTGCGGCGACGCCCAGCCGGCCGCCGTCGACACGCGAGCCATCGTCGTGCAGCGGGTGTCCGGTGAGATCGGTGACGAGATCGCGCAGGGTGGCGCCTGCGGCCACCTCGCGCTCGGTGCCGTTGAGGCGAACCGTGCAAGCGGTCGTCATGACGAGCCTTTCGAGACGGCGCCGACCGGGTCGACGACGGCGGGAGGGGTCCAGTCGGCGTTGTCTCGGGCGCGGCTCGCCGCAGCATCCGCGAAGCGCTGCGGGTCCACAGCGGAGCGGAGCCGCTCATCGACCGGTCGCCCTTCGACGAGATCGGCGCCGACCTCCGCCGCCAGCGGAGCGAGCAGCACGCCGTGCCGGTCGAATCCGGTGGAGACCAGCAGCCCCTCCTCCACGAGGCCGAGAAGCGGCACGGCATCCGCACTCGCCGGACGGGGGCGCGCGAGCATCTCGACGATCTCGCATTCTCCGATACCGGGGACGACCGTCTCGGCATCGCGCAGCAGCGCGAGCACGGACCCGGCGTGCACCCCTGCGACGCCGCCCTCGCGCACCGAGGCTCCCACCACCACCGTGCCGTCGCCGCGCGGGACGAGGTAGGCCGATCGACCACGCACCTGAGCGCGGACGGTGCGAGTGAGCAGCGGACGGAGGGCTGGGGGCACGCGCAGGCGGAGGATGTCGCCCCACACCGGCCGCAACGGGAGCGCAGGGATGCCGTCGATCGCCGCCGTCCCGAGGCCGGCCGCCGCGACCACCGCATCCGCGTCGATCTGAACACCCGACGCGAGTCTGATCCCGGTCACCCGCTCGCCTGTCCGGGTCACCGCGTCCACGCTCTCCAGACGCACCCGGTCGCCGAGCACCTCGAGGAGAGCAGCCGTCACCAGCCGCGGATCGATCTGATGATCGTCGGGGGTGAACACGGCCGAGGTCACCGCAGGGCCGAGCCCCGCCTCGAAGTCACGGGCGGCTGTGCCGGTCAGCTGGTCCACAGAAAGCCCCTGCTCCCGCTGCAGCCGCGACAGGGCGACGAGCGCCTCCCTGTCCGCGGCGTCGACGCCGACCGACAGCGTGCCGTCGGCGCGGTGGCCGAGTGATCGCGCGCTCTTCGCCGACAGGCGATCCACGAACTCCGGGTACTTCTCGGCTGACGCCCGCATCAGCGGAGCCAGCGCATCCTGTCCCCATGACATCTCGGCCGCGTGAGCGAGCATCCCGGCCGCGGCGAGGCTTGAGCCGTTCGCGGGCTCGGGGTCGAAGACCGTCACCTCGTGGCCGCGTCCGACCAGCTCGTCGGCGGTCGCCAGGCCGATGATCCCGGCGCCGATCACAGCGATGCGCATGCGTGCCCTTTCCTACGACGGCATTATCCGTTTCAGGTTCAGCGGTCGGCACGTGGCCCTCTCAGCCCCTCTGGGCTCCCGCGGACCCCTCTACTCTAGGGCTATGACCGCGCTCCTCCCTCTCGCCGACTCGCCCCTGCGCACCCGCGGGGAGCGCCTGGCCCTGCTCGACGCCGCTCGGCTGTACGTCTGCACCGCCGCTCGCACTGAGACCTGCGACCTCGAGGACTTCCTCGACTCGGCCTATGCCGGTGGCGTCGACATCATCCAGCTGCGCGACAAGGGCCTTGAAGCGCGCGCGGAGATCGAGGCGCTCGAGATCCTCGCCGCGGTCGCCCGCCGACATGGAAAGCTCTTCTGCGTCAATGACCGCGCCGACGTCGCGGCCCTGGTCGGCGCCGATGTGTTCCACATCGGTCAGGGGGACTTGACCTGCGCGCAGGCGCGGCGGCTGCTCGGCGACGAGGTGATCATCGGACGTTCGACGCACTCGGTCGAGCAGGCGGCGGAAGCGGATGCCGACGACGCGCTCGACTACTTCTGCGTCGGCCCGGTGTGGGAGACGCCGACCAAGCCCGGCCGCGCCGCTGTCGGCACCGCGACTCTGCGAGCCGTGGCTGCGTCAGCGCCGCGAAAGCCCTGGTTCGCGATCGGCGGGATCGAGGACGGTCCTCGCCTGGATGAGGTGACGGAGGCCGGCGCCTCGCGCATCGTCGTCGTGCGCGCGGTGACCGAGGCCCCTGACCCGGCTGCCGCCGCCGCGTCACTGCGGTCGCGGGTGCGCTGAGAGTCGCCGTCAGCGCGCTCGGTACTGCACGTTCCCGACCCGCAGCACGCTCTCGGTCTCCTGACCGGAGCTCGTCGCGTACACGCCGAGCCACAGGCCGAGGAATCCTCCGGAGGAGAAGGAATCGAGACTGCGGCCGTCGATCGTCGCCACCCTCCTGGGTGGGTTCGCCCTGGTACCGGCGAGCAGTTCGTAGTCCTGTCCGCGCGCCCGGCAGGCGAGCTCGACGCCGTCGGCCAGTGACCCCTCGAGCGTGGCCACGCCCAGTTCCACGGTCTCGCCGCGCCGCACCAGCGTGACCGTCACGCGCGCGGCATCGGATTCTCCCCCGCCGAGCACGGCGAGCCGCACGTGATCGCGCTCCGACTGCCGGATGAGCAGGCCGCCCTCTTCGCCCTCGGCGAGCCGTCCGGTGATCCGCAGCGAGACGTCCACATCGATGTGCTGCTGCCGGAGCCCGAGGAAGGCGAAGGGCTGAGCATCCAGAGGTCCCTCGGCGCGAACGGGCAGCAGCCACTCCTCGCCGACGGCATCCGCCACCTCGCCGGGCAGAGCGCGCACCGACGTCCACCGGAGATCGCCAGGGGCGACGACGACCGATCCGTCGTCCGCCACTCCCGTCCGTCCGAAAGGCACCTCGACGGTCTCAGGCACCCGCCCCGATCCCGGCGCGAAGACCGGCCAGCCGTCTTCCCACACGACGGGCACGAGGAACGTCTCGCGACCGAGGTTGGCGTGCAGACCTCCGTACGGCCGCATGCCGAGAAGCACGGCCCACGAGGTGCCGTCCTCAGCCTCGACGAGATCGGCGTGACCGACCGCGACGACGTCGGCCGTGCGTCCGAGCTGACGGTGGCTGAGCACCGGGTTCGCGGGATCGCCGAGGTACGGGCCGGTCACGGCATCCGCTCTCGCCACCATGACCGCGTGGTTCATCTCGGTGCCGCCCTCGGCCGCCACCAGCAGATAGCGGCCATCGACCTTGTAGATGTGCGGCCCCTCGGCCCACACTCCTCCGATCACGGCCCCTCGCCACAGCAGATGCTCGGGTCCGATGAGGGCCATGGCCACGGGATCGAACTCCCGCAGCCAGACTTCGGTCTGATCGTGCCATTGCGGCGCCCGTGCGGGTCTCGTGCCGTGCGCCCAGGCGCGGCCATCGTCGTCGAAGAAGAGCGAAGGATCGATGCCGTCGACGTCGAGCCAGACCGGTTCGCTCCACGGGCCTGCCGGGTCCGTCGCCGTGATCACGAAGTTCCCGCCGCGTGCGGCATCGTGCTGGTCGACGAGGGTGCAGATCAGCCAGAACCGACCGCCATGATGCCGCAGGGTCGGGGCGTAGAGCCCGCTCGACGAGGCCATGCCGCTCATGTCGAGCATCCCGGGCCGATCGATGGCGTGGCCGATCAGCTCCCAGCGTGAGAGGTCGCTGCTGCGATGGATCGGCAGCCCCGGGAGGTACTCGAAGGTCGAGGTGACCAGGAAGTACTCCCCGCCCACCCGGCAGATCGAGGGATCGGGGTGGCAGCCGGGCAGGATGGGGTTGCCGACCAGCGTCATACCCTCACGACCTCCGCCTGCACGAGACGCGGGTCGGCCCGCGTCAGCGTGTGGGCGGCGCCGGTGATCCGCACGGTCGCCCGACGCGTCACGTCGGTCGCGGCATCCGCTCCGGCCCAGACATGCACGTCACCCGGCTCCACGATCCGGACCATCGAGCGGTCGCTGAAAGCGAACCGCTGCGTCGGCACCGTGAATGCGATCTCCGCCGATTCACCGGCCGCGAGCGCGAGGCGATGGAAGCCGAGCAGCTGCGCCTCCGGGCGGGTGACGGATGCCGTGACATCGTGCCCGTACAGCTGCACCACGTGATCAGCCGCCATGCTGCCCGTGTTCGTCACTCGCACCACCGCGCCGAACGCAGCGCCGGCGGACACCTCCTCATCGACGGCGAGCAGGTCGTACTCGAAGCTCGCATACGACAGGCCGAAGCCGAACGGCCGCACGGGTGTCGGATCGGTCGCCGTGACGTCGGACGGGCCGCCCAGGCGCGGATGCAGGTACGAATAAGGCTGTGCACCCGCCGACCGCGGCAGCGAGACGGGCAGCCGCCCCGAGGGGTTCACCCGGCCGGCGATCACTCCGGCGAGAGCACCCGCGCCCTCCTCACCGGGGAAGAACGCCTGCATCACGGCAGCAGGCCGGTTCTCTCCGTCGATCGCCCACCCGATCGCATAGGGCCGGCCGGTGAGCGCGATCATGACCACCGGTGTCCCCGTGGCGACGAGCTCTTCGACCAGCTCGCGCTGCACGCCCGGGAGCTCGAGCGATTCGGAGTCGTTGCCCTCGCCGACGGTTCCGCGGCCGAACAGGCCCGCCTGGTCGCCCACGACGACGATCGCCACATCGGCGGCGCGAGCCGCCTCCACGGCCTCCGCGAAGCCCGAGCGATCGTCGCCCTCGACCTCGCAGCCGCGAGCTCCCACCACCCTGGCACCCGGAAGTTCCGCGGTGAGCGCCTGGGCGACGGTCGGGATCTCGAAGCCGATCGGGTACTCGGGGTGGTGCGCGAGAACGTGGTTCGCGAACGAATAGCAGCCCATGAGCGCCTCAGCACGATCGGCGTTGGGGCCGATCACGGCGATCGTCGACGCGGTCGCCGCCAGCGGCAGCACGCCGTCGTTCGACAGCAGCACGATCGACTCCTCCGCGAGACGCCTGGCGATGTCCCGATGCCGCGGCGAGTCGAGGTCGATATCGGCCGGCGGACCATCTGCGAACGCGCCAGGTTCGAGAAGCCCCAGGTCCTCTTTCTGGCCGAGCACCCGCAGAACGGCGCGGTCGAGGTACGCCTCGTCGAAGAGCCCGGCCTTGACACGCTCGATCAGCGGTTCGAGGTAGGCATCGCCGGTGGGCAGCTCGACGTCGATCCCCGCCGTGAGCGCCGCCTGCGCGGCCTCTCCGCGATCGGCCGCGATGCGGTGCATGATCTCGAGGAACGCGACCGCGAAGTAGTCCGCGACCACGACGCCGTCGAAGCCCCAGCGCTCGCGCAGCAGCGCGGTGAGGTACTCCGCGCTCGAACCGAGCGGCACGCCGTCGATCTCGGCGTAGGAGTTCATGACCGAGCGCACGCCGCCCTCGACCACCGCCATCTCGAACGGAGGCAGGAAGACGTCGGCGACCTCGCGCGGGCCGGCCGACACGGGTGCATGGTTGCGACCTGCCCGCGACCCCGAATACCCCACGAAGTGCTTGAGCGTGGCGTGCACACCGGCGTCCTGCAGCCCCTTCACGTACGCGGTGCCCAACACCCCGACGACGTAGGGGTCCTCGGCGATGCACTCGTCGACGCGGCCCCAGCGCGGATCACGGATCACGTCGAGAACGGGGGCGAGCCCCTGATGGATGCCGAGCTCGCGCATCGAGTCGCCGATCGACACGGCCATCTCCTCGACGAGCGCGGGGTCGAAGGACGCGCCCCACGCGAGCGGGGTCGGGAAGGTCGCGGCCTTCCACGCCGCGAGGCCGGTGAGGCACTCCTCGTGCACCAGCGCCGGGATGCCCAGGCGGGTCTCGCTCTGCAGACGCCGCTGCTCGGCCCACAGCCACGCCGCGCGCTCTGCCGGGTCGACCGGGCGCGTGCCGTAGACGCGGGTGAAGTGCCCGATTCCATGCCGGGTGATGTCGGCCAGCGCGCCCGAGGGGACCGAGCCGCTCATCTCGCCCTGCATCGGGGCGACGACCTCGCCGCCCTGATCGAGCCAGTAGCCGACGATCTGCGCGGCCTTCTCTTCGAGGGTCATCTGCGAGAGAAGGGACTGCACCCGGGCGGAGGCCTGGGGAAAAGCGGGAATCACTGTCGTCTCCGTGTGTGTCAGCATGGGTCAGCCCTTCACCGCTCCGGTCAGGCCGCCGACGATGCGGCGTTCGAACAGGCTGAAGAAGAGCAGCGCGGGCAGCATCGACAGCGAGGTGTAGGCGAGCACGCGGGCCGTGTCGACCGAGTACTGCGATGCGAAGTTCTGCACGCCGAGCGGCAGCGTGAGCAGGCTCTGGTCGTTCAGGATGAACAGCGGCAGCATGTAGCCGTTCCAGGCGCCGATGAACGCCAGGATGCCGACCGTGATCACGCCCGGCAGGCTCAGCGGGATCACCATGCGCCAGAAGAACCCGAGTCGGGACGTGCCGTCGATCGAGGCCGCCTCTTCGAGCTCCTTCGGGATCGCCTTCAGGAACGGCACCAGGATGATGATCGTGGTCGGCAGCGCGAACGCGATCTGGGGCAGGATGATGCCGGCCAGGTTGTTCACGAGCCCGAGGTTGCGGATCAGCAGGTACAGCGGGGTGATCGCGACCGTCACCGGGAACATCAGCCCGGCGGCGAACAGCGAGTACATCACGCTTTTGCCGCCGAATTCGTAGCGGGCCAGAACGTAGCTCGCCATGACCCCGAGCACGACCGCGCCGAGCGTCGTGCCCACGGCCGAGATCGTCGAGTTGCGCATCGCCGTCCAGAACGCCTCGCTGGCGAGCACGTCGGTGTAGTTCGCGATCTGCCACGGCGCCGGCCACGCGGACGGATCGGCGGTGATCTGCGAGTTCGTGCGGAACCCGCCGATCACGATGTACAGCACGGGAGTGATGCAGATCGTGATGAGGACCAGGGCGAGCAGGTAGACGCCCGGGCTCCCCCAGCGGATGCCGGCGGCATTGCGCCGCCCGCGGAGAGTGGCCACGGGGATGGCCACCGAGGTCTTGAGGGTGTCGGTCATCGCCTGCGCGCCTTTCCGCTGTCGCCGGTGAGGGCGCCTTCGGTGTCCCGCCGCAGCACGAACCGCTGGTACACCAGCGCCACGACGAGCGAGATGAGTAAGAGCATGACGGCGACGGCGTTGCCGTAGCCGTAGTTCCCCGCCAGGTGCCCGTTCTGATACATGTAGGTGGCCATCGTCGAGGTTCCTGCCGTGGCAGCGATGTACTGGCCCCAGATGATGTTCACGAGGTCGAACAGCTGCAGCGACCCGATGATCGACAGGAACGCCCAGATCCTGATGGTCGGCCCGAGCAGCGGCAGCGTGATGCTCCACTGCGTCTTCCAGAACCCGGCGCCGTCGATCGCGGCCGCCTCGTAGAGCTCCTCGGGGATCGACTGCATCCCGGCGAGCATCAGGATCACGGCGAAGCCGATGTACTTCCACGTGATGATGATCATGAGCGACCAGATCGCGATCGACGGGTCGGCGATCCACGAGTTCTGCAGAGCGCCCAGGCCCCACTTCTCCAGCAGCGAGTTGAGGGCGCCGGCGTCTTGGAGCATCAGGCTCCATCCGGTGCCGACGACGACCTCGGCGATCACATAGGGAGTGAAGATCAGCACGCGGATCAGTGATCGTCCGCGGATCTTCTGGTTCAGCAGCAGCGCGAACAGGATCGCGATCGGCCCCTGCATGACCAGCGACAGCACCACGATCGCGAAGTTGTGCGCCACGGCGTCGCGGAAGGTCTGGTCCTGCACCATCAGCAGGTAGTTGTCGAGGCCGACGAATTCGGTGGGCCAGCCGAAGCCGTTCCACTTGAAGAAGCCGTAGAACGCGGCCATCATCACCGGGAAGATGACGAAGCCGACGAACATGAGCAGGGCGGGGCCTGAGAGGAGCGCGATCTCGCCGCGCTTGCGCCAGTCGGCCCGCGGCGGTCTCCGCACCGGAGCCGACGAGATGTCGGCTCCGGTGCGGATGCTCTTCTCAGACGCGGAGGATTCCATCTGCGTCTGGGTGTCGGTCATGTCGCGGATCAGCCTCGCGCTGCCGCGTTGGCGATGCTGTCGACCAGCTTCTTCGGGTCGCCCTGGCCCGCGAGCATCTCGACGACGCCGGTGTTGAGGGCGTTTCCGACGTTCTGTCCGAGAGCAGTGTCGAGCCACAGCGACACGTAGGGAGCCGAGCCGTATGCCTCCATCAGCGGGATCAGCGAGGGGTCCGTCACCGCGCCCTTCGCGTCCTGGCTGGCCGGAATCGTCTGGAATGCGGTGGCGTAGTTCTCCTGCCAGGTCTTCGACGACACGAAGTTGAGGAACTCCTCGCACTCCTTCGGCGAATCCACCGCGCACGAGTAGCCGTCGACGCCGCCCATCATGGCGCCGGGCTCGCCGTCGCCGCCATCGACCTCAGGGAAGGGGAACCAGCCCAGATCGGGCAGCGGCTTCTCGTCGGGGCTGAGGCTGGCGATCACGCCCACATCCCACGCTCCCATGAGCTCCATCGCCGCCTGGTGGTTGGCGAGCAGCCCCGCGGACGAGTTGGCGCCCTGCTGCGCCGTCGTGGTGAGGAAGCCGTCGTTGAACGGCTCGATCGCCGCGAAGTCGGCGAGGTTCTCTGCGGCGGTCAGCCAGCACGGGTCGGAGAAGTCTGGATCCGTCGAGAGGCTCTGCACGATGTCCTGGCTGCAGGCGCGCACCGCGAAGAAGTAGAACCAGTGCGCGGCGGGCCAGGCATCCTTCGCTCCCAGCGCGATCGGTGCGATGCCCGCGTCCTTCAGCTTGTCGACGGCGGCTTCGAGGTCGTCGAGGGTCTTCGGCTCCTCGGTGATGCCGGCCTGGGCGAAGAGGTCCTTGCTGTAGAAGATCCCGCCGGGGAGGACGGCGCTCGGCATGCCGTAGATCTTGCCGTCGATCGTGAACGCGCTGAACGGCGCATCGCCGAACGCCTTCTTGACGTCGTCGTCGATGAGGTCGGTGAGGTCCTTCACCTTGCCTGCGCTCACGATGTCGGCGAGCTTGCCGCCGCCGCGCGCAAGGAACACATCCGGCATGTCGCCCGAGTTGACGGCGGTCTGCAGCTTGCCGTCCATGTCCTCGTTCTGGATCGAGGTGACCTTGACGGTCACATCCGGGTTCTCCTCGTGGAAGGCCTTCGCTGCGTCCTCCCAGAACTGCTTGCCGTCACCCGTCGTGGAGTTCTGCCAGACCGTCAGCGTCACGTTTCCGTCATCCGCTGCATCGGTTCCACCGGCGGCGCAGCCGGTCAGGCCGAGCGACCCCAGTGCGACGACGCTCACGCCCGCCGCCCATGCTCTGCGCATCTTCATGCTGTGTTCTCCTCTTCGTCGAGTTCTCGTGCGGCATCCGCCTTGATATGTTGCCGCCCACACCAAATGTGCTTCGCCCACTCTGACATTGCGAACCCGATCGTGTCAATCGATATCGATAACGTTTTCCAAACGTAGACTGGATGACATGAACCGCAGACCGACGATCACCGACGTCGCCCGCGCAGCCGGGGTCTCCGTCGCCACCGTGTCGAAGGCGATCAACGATCGCGACGGCGTCTCAGCGGCGACCCACGCCCACGTGCTCAAGGTCGTGGCCGAGCTCGGCTACGAGAGCTCGCTCGTCGCCACCTCGATGCGCCGTGGACGCACGAACGTGATCGGCGTTCTCGTGGCCGAGTTCGAGCCGTTCGCGCTGCAGCTTCTGCAGGGCGTCTCGACCGCACTGCAGGGCACGCCGTACGACGTGCTGGCGTACGCGGGGACGGTATCGGCCGGCGACCATCTGGGCTGGGAACGACGATCGCTCTCCCGTCTCGGCGGCACCCTGATCGACGGCGCCATCCTCGTGACACCGACCACGACCCCCGCCCACTCGTCGGTCCCGATCGTCGCGGTGGACCCGCACACGGGTCCCGACGGGCCTGCGACCGTCGCCGTGCAGAACATCGACGGCGCCAGGGCCGCGACCGAGCATCTGATCTCGCTGGGTCACCGCCGCATCGGTCATCTGCGCGGCCGCACCGACCTCGAGTCGGCCCAGCAGCGCGAGGAGGGCTACCGCCAGGCTCTGGAGGCCGCAGGCATCCGCGCCGACCCCGCCCTCATCATCGACGGCGGCTACCGGGCCGCGTCGGCGACGGCGGGAGCGCACGCCCTGCTCACGCTCCCCGATCCGCCCACTGCGGTGTTCGCGGCGAACGACCTCACGGCGATCGAGATGATCCGGGTGGCCGCGGAGCGCGGGCTCACGACGCCGCGCGATCTGTCGGTCGTGGGTTTCGACGACGTTCCGCAGGCGGCGTCCAGCGTCCCGCAGCTCACGACGGTGCGACAGCCGCTCATCGAGATGGGCGAGTCGGCCGTGCGCGTGCTGCTGTCGATGCTCGAGGGCGGCGAGCCCGAGCACGTGCGGATGCCGGCCGAGCTGGTGGTGCGCTCGTCGACGGCGGTCGCCCCAACCTGAGCCGCCGACGGGTCCGCCGACGGCTCCCGCCCCGGCCCGCGTGGCAGGATGAACGGATGCAGAGACCCGGATCCCGTCGATGACGCGCGGCTTGGCCGCGATGCGGGACACCGGCTTCCGCTGGTTCTTCCTCTCCAGGGCCATCACGATGATCGCCGGCTCCATGTCGTCGATCGCGCTGGCGTTCGCCGTTCTCGGCATCGACAACGCGCCGGAGTCCCTCGCGATCGTGCTGACGGTGTTCACGCTGTCGAACGTCGTGTTCCTGATCTTCGGCGGAGTGGTCGCCGATCGGCTGCCGCGCGCCCTCGTGATCCAGACCTGCTACGTGATCGACATCCTCTCGATCGGCACGACTGCCGCGCTCCTGTTCACCGGCAGCGCGACGATCCCCCTGCTCGCGGCGCTGTCTGCCGTGAACGGCGCAGCATCCGCCTTCGTGATGCCTGCGATGCAGGGCATCATCCCCCAGCTGACGACTCCCGCGCATCTGCAGCAGGCGAATGCGATGCTCTCGTTCGTGCGATCGGCCACGACGATCGGCGGGCCGATCATCGCGGGCGCGCTCGTCGCCACGGCCGGCCCCGCCTGGGTCATGGTGATCCAGGCGGCAGCCTGGATCGTGGCGATCGTGCTGCTGGCGATGGTGAGGCTGCCGGCTCCCGATCCCTCCGAGTCGAGCTTCTTCCGCGATCTGCGCACGGGATGGCACGAGTTCTGGTCGCGCACGTGGATGTGGAGCATCTGCCTGGCCTTCATGGTGATGAACGCGATCCACATCGGCGCCTGGGGCGTGGCCGGTCCCTACATCGCCAAGAACGATCCCCGCCTCGGCATCACGGGATGGGGTTGGGTGCTCAGCGCCGAAGGCGCCGGCATCCTGCTCATGACGCTCCTGATGATGTGGCTGCCGCTTCGGCGGCCACTGCGATGGGGGATGCTGGCGGTGAGCCTTCTCGCGGTTCCCCTGGCGGTGATGGGGCTGTACCCGCAGGCCCTCGTCGTCGCCGTGGCCGCCTTCGCGGCAGGCGCGGGAGTCGAGGTGTTCAACACCGGATGGAACGTCACCGAGATGGAGCAGATCCCCGGAGACAAGCTGTCTCGGGTCGCGAGCTACGACATGCTGGCGAGCTTCGTCGCCATGCCGCTGGGCACCCTCGCCTTCGGCTGGCTGATCGGGCACGTCGACGTATCGTCGCTGCTCGTCGGCTCTGCGGTCGTCTACGCCGTGATCGCACTGGGCACGATGCTGGTGCCCAGCGTCTGGCGGATGGGACGCATCGAGGGCGCGGTCGCGCGCTGACCCGGCTGGCGGATTCATAGCAACCCCGATAAGACTGAGCGCATGACCTTCGCCGCTCTCCAGTCGCTCGCCGACCGCGCCGCCCTGTTCACCGCCCTCCGCCAGGACGCCCTGGTCACCGCGACCGAAGAGCTGGGCGATCACCGCTGGGACGCCGACATGACCGCCGGCACGATCACCTTCACCGCGAACGCCGATCCCTCGCGACAGATCGTCACGCATGCGCATCTGATCGCGACGATCGCCCCGGGACCGCGTTCCCTGCTGTGGGCCTGGGCTCATCCACAGGGCGCCGCCGACGGGCTCGCGAGCCGACTGCGTGCGCACGGGCTCGAGCAGGGCATCGCCGAGCTGTTCGACCCGGAGCTGCCGTTCCCCGCCGATGCATCAGGAGATGAATCCTGGATCGCCGCCTCCGCGCACACGGTCGGCGGCGCAGCGACCGAGATCACGGGACGCGCCCCCTACTACTCGGCGCCGATCGGCGGCGGCACGCGTGCCGTCTTCCTGCTCGACGCGCCCCTGCCCGATCTCACCGTCGCCGCGGCGGTCATCGCGCTCCCCCGCATCCTCTCCGGCCTCGCCCTTCCCGACGCTCGGACCGCGGTCTGGGATCTCGCCCGCCTCGCGGGCTGGAACCTCACCTGGGCGGATGAGAACTACACCGGGGCCACCGTGGTCGATGCCTCGGGGTCGGCGCGTTTCCGCTTCGACGAGCAGGCGCGCATCGTCGGCTTCGACGGCTCGCTCGGCGCGAAGGCCTGACGCCGAGCCCAGGGCGCGGATGTGGGAATCTGGAGCCATGAAGAACGGAATCGTCCGGTTCGCCGCGCTCTATGTGTTCAACGTCGTCGTCCTGGTGCTCATCGGCCTGCTGTTCAGCCGCGTCAGCGTCGGATTCCACGCACTGTGGGCGGCCGTGATCCTCACCCTCGCCGCGCTGTTCGTGAAGCCCGCGCTCGGCGCCGCCTTCCGGCGCTCCGCGGCGAAGTCCGCAGGAGACCGCTCGCAGGTCGGCGAGAAGACCGTGCAATACGCGCTCGTCTACATCGTCGAACTCATCATCTGGGTGCTCACCGTGTGGTTGAGCGCCGTGCGCGCCTCGGGGTTCTGGGGCTTGGCTCTGCCACCCCTCGTGCTCCTGATCGGCTGGATGGTCTATGACCGCTTCGACGACCGGCTGCGCGCCAAGACGGCAGAGGTCTACGACACCGTCTCGGCGACCCTTCGACAGGCTCAGAGGCCGAGGGGAGGCGATGCTCCGGCATCCGACTCCTCCGCGACCGCAGAAGGCCGCCAGGAGCTGAACGACGGCCTGACCGCCGAGCAGCGCCGCATGCTCGACGAGCTGGGCTGAGACCGCGGCGCCGGTCAGACGAGGCGCTCGGCGGCCTCGACGACGTTCGTCATGAGCAGCGCGACGGTCATCGGACCGACGCCGCCCGGGTTCGGCGAGAGGAACCCCGCGACCTCGGCGACATCGGGGTGCACATCGCCGAACACGAGGCTCTTGCCGGTCTCGGCATCCGTCTCGCGCGTGACACCGACGTCGAGAACCGCGGCACCCGGCTTGACGTCCTCGGCCTTGATGAGGTGCTTGACGCCCGCCCCGGCCACGATCACATCGGCCTGACGCAGGTACGGCGACATGTCCGGGGTACCCGTGTGCACCTGGGTGACGGTGGCGTTGATGTCGCGACGGGTCAGCAGCAGGCCCATGGGTCGGCCGATCGTGACACCGCGCCCGACGACGACGACGTGCTTGCCCCCCAGGTCGTAGTCGTTGCGCAGCAGCAGCTCGATCACGCCGCGCGGCGTGCACGGCAGCGGCGTCGTGATCGGGTTGTTCACGTTGAGCACGAGGCGGCCGAGGTTGGTCGGGTGCAGTCCGTCGGCATCCTTCGCCGGGTCGATCCGCTCGAGGATCGCATCCGTGTCCAGGTGCTTCGGCAGCGGCAGCTGCACGATGTAGCCGTGGCAGTCGGGGTCGGCGTTGAGCTCGTCGATCAGCGCCTCGACGTCTTCCTGCGTGGCGTCCGCCGGGAGCTCACGCTGGATCGAGTTCATGCCGATGGCTTCGGACTGCCGGTGCTTCATGCCGACGTACAGCTGGGAGGCCGGGTCCGCGCCGACGAGCACCGTCGCGATGCCGGGGACGATGCCCTTCTCCTTGAGAGCGGCGACGCGCTCGGTGAGTTCGGCCTTGATGGAGGCTGCGGCAGCCTTGCCGTCGAGGATCTTCGCGGTCATGTCGTCTTTCTCCTTGTCGCCACGCGCCGAGTGCACGGCTTGGCATCGAGTGCACGGCTTCCTCACGTCGAGAAGCCGTGCACTCGCCGAGATCCCGTGCACTCGGCGCAGCGGGATCGCGGATGCTGATGCTTACTGCTGCAGGTCGGGGTACAGCGGGAAGGCTGCGGCGAGCGCGTCGACGCGGGCGCGCAGTGCCTCGACGTCCGCACCGGGAAGCAGCGCGAGAGCGATCACGTCGGCGACCTCGGTGAACTCGGCGTCGCCGAACCCGCGGGTCGCGAGAGCCGGGGTGCCGATGCGCAGACCCGAGGTGACCATCGGCGGACGAGGGTCGTTCGGAACGGCGTTGCGGTTGACGGTGATGTGGATGTCGTGCAGCAGGTCTTCGGCCTGCTTGCCGTCGATCGCGGCATCGCGCAGATCGACCAGGACCAGGTGCACGTCGGTGCCGCCGGAGCGCACGCCGATGCCGGCATCCTTCACGTCCTGCTGCGAGAGGCGCTCCGCGAGGATCGCAGCTCCCCGCAGCACTCGCTCCTGACGCTCCTTGAACTCGGGAGTGCCCGCGAGCTTGAACGCGGTCGCCTTCGCCGCGATCACGTGCATGAGGGGGCCGCCCTGCTGACCCGGGAAGACCGCGGAGTTGATCTTCTTCGCGATGTCGGCGTCGTTGGTGAGGATGAAGCCCGAGCGCGGGCCGCCGATCGTCTTGTGCACGGTCGACGAGACGACGTGGGCGTGCGGCACGGGGTTCGGGTGGAGCCCTGCGGCGACGAGGCCGGCGAAGTGCGCCATGTCGACCCAGAGCAGCGCACCGACCTCGTCGGCGATCGCGCGGAACGCCGCGAAGTCGAGCGTGCGCGGGTAGGCCGACCAGCCGGCGATGATCACCTTCGGCTTGTGCTCGATCGCGAGACGGCGGACCTCGTCCATGTCGATCGTCGAGGTCTCCGGGTTCACGCCGTAGGCGACGATGTCGTAGAGACGGCCGGAGAAGTTGATCTTCATGCCGTGCGTGAGGTGGCCGCCCTGATCGAGCGAGAGGCCGAGCAGGGTGTCACCGGGGCGGGCGATCGCGTGCAGCACGGCGGCGTTCGCGGAGGCGCCCGAGTGCGGCTGGACGTTCGCGAACTCGGCACCGAAGAGGTCCTTCGCTCGCTGGATCGCGAGCTCCTCGGCGACGTCGACCTCTTCGCAGCCGCCGTAGTATCGACGGCCGGGGTATCCCTCGGCGTACTTGTTCGTGAGAACGGAGCCCTGCGACTGCAGCACCGAGACGGGCACGAAGTTCTCGGACGCGATCATCTCGAGGAACGTCTGCTGGCGCTTGAGTTCGCGATCGAGGACCTCGGCGATCTCGGGGTCGACCTCGGCGAGCGGGGCGTTGAAGTAACGGTCGGTCATGTGACGTGCTCCTCTGACGACGGATTCGAAGGGATGCTTCATCGGCCCAGGCGCGCGGTCGAATTCCGTGGTCAGTCGCTCCCCGGTGGTAGTCCACCCAGACGCCAGTCGCGACGGTTACGAGCATAGCGGATGCCGCGGGCGATGACGCCGTGATGACATCCGCCCCTGTTCAGCCCGCAACACGGCAGGGTAGGTTTTGTTCATGGTCTTTCCGTATCCTCTGCCGCTCGTGCCGGTTCCCGTGTCTGCGACCGCAGAGGAAGGACGGATGCCGGTCGCCACGGGCTTCCGCATCGCCGGGCCGGCGCCCGCCGCGACGCAGCTGATCGCGGCGATCGAGCGGCGCAGCGGCATCCGCCTCGTGGAGGCAGACGGCGGTGCCGAGATCGTGCTGCGCGTCGACTCGGCCGTCGCCGCATCCGAGGGCTATACGCTTACCGTCGGCGACAGGGTCGAGATCATCGGCGCCGACGACGCGGGGCTCTTCTACGGCTTCCAGACCCTGCTGCAGCTGCTGCGTCAAGACGAGGACGGCAGCTGGGGATTCCTCCGCGCGCAGATCGCGGATGCCCCGCGCTTCCCCCGCCGAGGCGTCATGCTCGACGTGGCCAGGCACTTCTTCGGAGTCGCCGACGTGAAGCGGTTCATCGACAGCACGAGCGCCCTCAAGTTCAACCACCTGCACCTGCACCTCAGCGACGACCAGGGCTGGCGCATCGAGATCGACTCGTGGCCGCTGCTCACCGAACGCGCGTCGGCGAGCGCTGCGAACAGCGACCCCGGCGGCTTCTACTCCAAGGACGACTACCGCGAGATCGTGGACTACGCGGCCTCCCGCCACATGATCGTGATCCCCGAGATCGACCTCCCTGGCCACACGCACGCGATCGGCGTCGCCTATCCCGACCTCGTGGAAGCACCGGTTCTGGGTGACGACCTGGTCGCCGATTCGGCGCGCCTCGGCCAGCCGCTGCCGGTGTCCGGAGAGCCGTACACCGGGTGGGGCGTCGGGCATTCGAGCGTGCGGATCCACGAAGACCGCACCTACGACTTCATTCGCGACGTCGTCCGCGAGCTCACGGAGATGACCCCCGGTCCCTACATCCACGTGGGCGGCGACGAGTCGCTCGGCACACCTCAGGCCGACTTCGACCTGTTCGCCGCACGCGTGACGCAGATCGTCGTCGAGGCGGGCAAGACCCCGCTCGCCTGGCACGAGATGGGTTCGGCGGGCGACATCGCCGAGGGCACGGTCGGGCAGTACTGGGGCGGCACGACGGCGGAGGACGCGCACGCTGCCGAAGCCGCGCGCTTCGTGGCGAGGGGCGGCGCGCTGATCATGTCGCCCTCGAACGCGGCCTACCTCGACATGAAGTACTCCCCCGACTTCCCGCTCGGCCTCGACTGGGCCGGGACGATCGACGTGCAGACCGCCTACGACTGGGATCCGACGGCCGTGCTCGATCTGCCGGACGCCGCGATCCTCGGCATCGAAGCGCCGCTGTGGACCGAGACGGCCCGCACCTGGACCGACGTCGAGCAGCTCGTCTTCCCGCGCGCCGCCGCGCACGCCGAGATCTCCTGGTCTCCGCGTGCGGCCCCCGAGCGCAGCTGGGAGTCCTTCCGCGAGCGCCTGGGAGCGATGGCCCCGCTGTGGAAGGCTGAGGGCATCAGCTTCCACCCCAGCGCAGAGGTTCCTTGGAGCGCACGATGACTGTTCACCCCACTCCGACGGGCTCGCTCGTCATCCACTCCGCCCGCATCGTCGACGGCGGGGCGATCGTCGACGACGGCTGGGTGCGCATCGAGGGCGGCGTCGTGACCGATCGGGGCACGGGCGACGACTGGGCCCCCGCCGACGAGATCGTCGACGCGAGCACGATCGCAGGAGCGGATGCCGTGCTCACCCCCGGATTCGTCGACATTCACGGCCATGGCGGTGCCGGCGCGTCCTTCGACGACGGCGTCGAGGCCATCCGCACAGGACGCGCCCTGCATCGCGCCCACGGGACAACGCGGGCCGTCGTCTCGCTCGTCACGGCTTCACTCGACGACCTCGCCCGCAGCGTGTCGGCCATCGCCGATCTCATGCAGACGGATGCCGACATCCTCGGCTCACACCTCGAAGGACCGTTCCTCGACCCTGGCCATCACGGCGCGCACGAGCCTTCGCTGCTGCGCGAGCCCGCCGCCGAGGATGTCGCACGACTGCTCGATGCGGGCCGAGGCACGGTTCGTCAGGTGACGATCGCCCCCGAGCTGCCGGGCGGTCTCGATGCCATCAGGCAGATCGTCGATGCGGGAGCCGCTGCGGCCGTCGGGCACACCGATGCCGACGCGGCGATCGCGACAGCCGCGTTCGAGGCCGGCGCCACGATCCTCACTCACGCGTTCAACGCGATGCCCGGCATCCATCACCGCGCGCCCGGCCCGGTGCTCGCGGCTGCAGCGGACCATCGGGTCGTGCTCGAGGGCATCGCCGACAACGTGCATCTCGACCCGTACGTCATCAAGCTGCTGTTCGATTCGGCGCCCGAGCGCGTCGCGCTCATCACCGACGCCATGGCCGCGGCCGGCAGCGCCGACGGTCACTACGATCTGGGCGCCGTCAGCGTCACCGTCGAGAACGGCGTCGCCAGGGCGGACGACACCGGCGCGATCGCGGGTTCGACACTCACACAGGACGTGGCTCTGCGTCGTGCCGTGCAGGCGGGCGTGCCTCTGCCCGCTGCCGTGCGGGCACTGACCGAGACACCGGCCCGCGCGATCGGCGCAGGCGACGCGCTCGGAGCGCTGCGGAGCGGATGCTGCGGCGACGCGGTACTGCTGGATGCGGAGCTGCACGTCGTGCGCGTATGGGTGGGAGAGCGGCCGACTCTCTGAGGCCACGCATCGCGCGACGACGCGCAGCTCTGCGCACTCCGGTCCTTCTTTTCATGCGGATGGGAGGCCGCCGGTCCCCAGAGCGGCAGCCTCTTCCCCATTTCCCCGTGTCAGAGAGGGCGGCCGGGAACTCCTCCCCCGAGGCTCCCGACCTGCCCTGCCGGTGCTTTTCCCCTCGCACCAGCGCCTAGGAAATCCGCCCCCCGGTGGATGTTCCATCAGCTGTCTCTGCATGATGAGACGACGCTCCTCCCGATTCATTACGCGCATTCTCAGAAGTTTTTCGAGAATCTTCCGTCGCGCATCCGGCCACGCGACAGGATTCGCCCCGGATCTGGGATTCTCCCGGCACGACGGATTTCGATCGGATTGTCCCGAGGGCTGGCCATGCCGAGCGATTGGGGTGAGAATGGAAAGACGCGTGATGAATACGACTCTCACGCGTCTCTTCCTGTGAAGGCGCATCCGCGCTTCACGACAGATGGATGGCTGTGGACGACGAGAACACCCTGCACGACGACACGATCGCCGATGCCGAACTGGTTCTGCGCACCCGATCGGGTGATGCCGAGGCGTTCGGCGAACTCTGGCGACGCCACTACCCGTCCGGCATGTCCGTCGCACGCTCGATCACCTCGTCGATCGATGCCGACGACCTCGTGCAGGAGTCGTACACCCGCATCTACCAGGCGATCATCAAGGGGGGTGGGCCCAACGGCTCGTTCCGCGCCTACCTGTTCACCAGCATCCGCAACACAGCCGCAGCCTGGGGACGCTCGCGCCGCGAGTCGGCCATCGACGAGCTCGACTCCGTCGCCGATCCCGACAGCACCGAGCAGGCGTCCAACGAGGCGCTCGATCGCAGCCTGACGGCCCAGGCGTTCCGCAGCCTTCCCTCCCGGTGGCAGGAGGTGCTCTGGTACACCGAGATCGAGCAGATGAAGCCGAACGAGGTCGCGCCGCTGCTCGGCATGAAGGCCGGCGCCGTGTCGCAGCTCGCCTTCCGTGCACGCGAGGGCCTGCGCGAGGCGTGGATCCAGGCCCATCTGCGCAGCGCTGAGCCGGGCTCCGAGTGCCAGTGGACCATCGAGCACCTCGGCGCGTACTCGCGAGGCAACCTCGGCACGCGCGATCACAAGCGCCTGGAGCAGCACCTCGACGAATGCGCCCGGTGCATGATCGTCGCGGCCGAGGCGAAGGACGTCTCGACGCGTCTCGCTCTCGTGCTGCTGCCGCTCGTGCTCGGCATCGCGGGCTCGGCCGGCTACCTGGCAACGCTGCAAGGCGGCGGCACGCCGATCGTCGCACTCGCAGCGATGCCGTCCAGCGTCATCCAGGGCGGTGTGGTCGCGGGCGGGAGCGTCGCCGGGGGCGTCGCTGCAGGCACCGGGTCAACCGGAGGAACGGGCGGATCGGCAGGCGCCGGCGGCTCGGCGGGGGCTGCAGCCAGCACCGTCGGCGGCGCGCTCACCGGAATGGGCGCCCTGGTCGGCGCGGGAACAGCAGTCCTCGTGGTGGCAGGAGTGGTCGCCGCGGCCACGATCCTTCCGGCTCTCTCCGGAGCAGGACCGGCGATGTCCCTGCCGGATGCGGCAGCCGCAGACTCGTCGTCGTCGATCTCGACCGACATCGCGCCCGATGACTCGATGACGACCGAATCGCCCGTCGTGATCGAGACTCCGCCTGCCGAAGAGCCGACGCCTCCCCCTGCCGACGTGATCGAGCAGCAGCCCGCCGTCGAAGAGGCACCCGTCACGACTGCGCCGACCACACCGCCGGTTCCCCCGGTGGAGCCGACCGATCCCACCGACCCGACTGACCCCACGGACCCGACCGACCCGACCGACCCCACCGACCCGACAGATCCGACCGACCCGACTCCCACCGCGCCCGAGGGCACGCCGACGGTCGGCGCCGCATCGGTCTGGTGGGCTGCAGGGGACATCACGACGCACTACAGCGTGCCTGTCACGGGCACAGCGGGCGTCACGGTCACGACCCTGATCGACGGCTCGACCGGAGGCAACGGCGAGGCCGCGCTGGTGGGGACCGAGGCAGACCCGGCAGTGGGGGCGGGAACCATCGATCTGCGACCGACCCTCGCGCAGATGTGCGCGAATGCGACGGTCGACTTCTTCTACACGGCAGAGGGTCTGCACGGCGAAGCCGTATCCACCACGCTGTGGGATCTCAACGACTACTACCCAGGCGTGATCCCGTGCCTTCTCGTCATCTTCGAGACGTCCGGCAGCACGGATTCCACTCTCCAGCCCGACGCCGCGGCCGCGCCTGTGGCCACGACAGCCGACCCGGCCACGACATCGGACACCGTGGCTCCGGCCCCGGAAGAGACCACGTCTGCGCCCGCTGAGACGACGCCTGCGCCCCCTGCGACCGAGCCCGCACCCGCTGAGACCGCTCCGGCTGATCTGTCGCCGGCCCCCGAGCCCGCCCCGGCGGCGGCGGCCGTGCCCGAAGCCCAGAGCCTTCTCACGACCGTGGCCGACACCGCTCTCACCGGTGTCGACGCCGCGTCGACACCGGCCGGATAGCCTCCGAGCGGCGAATAGACTGGGATCATGTCCCAGGAATCCGCACCCGTGCCCGGCGTCGACCGTCCGAACGTCACCGTTCTCGACGTCATCCGCGCCATCGTCCTGGTGGTGGCGATCGCGACGCTCGCGCTCTGGGGCTTCGCCACCTGGCCGATGCCATGGAACATCGTCCTCGGCATCGGGGCACCGGTCGTCGTGCTGCTCGTCTGGGCGCTGTTCCTCTCTCCCAAGGCCGTCCTGCGCCTGCATCCGTTCCTGCGCGCCGCCGTCGAGCTCCTGATCTACGTGGGCGTCACGATCGCCTGGTGGCTCATGGACCAGCCATTCATCGGTCTGGCGTTCGCCGTTGTCGCCGTCGGCGCTGGAGTCGTCAGCGGGCGTCGCAACCTGTCATGAACGCGATCGAGCAGCTGCGGGAGGCTCTCGGCGACATCGTCGACACCGACCCCGCAGCGCTTCAGGTCGCCCGTGGCGACCGATCCGGTCACACGGCGTCGGGGACTCCGCTCGCCATCGTGCATGCGCTGACCGTCGAACACGTGCAGCAGGTATGCCGCATCGCCACGGAGACCCGCACTCCGATCGTGGTCCGCGGTGCCGGGACAGGTCTCGCCGGGGGCGCGAACGCCGGAACCGGCGAGATCGTGCTGTCCACCGCCCGGATGACGGCGGTGCATGAGATCCGCCCCGACGATCTGCTCGCGGTCGTCGAGCCGGGCATCCTCAACGCCGACCTCAACGACATGCTCGCTCCGCACGGCCTCTGGTGGGCGCCGGATCCCGCGAGCCGCAGCATCTCGACGGTCGGCGGCAACATCGCCACCGGCGCCGGCGGCCTGCTCTGCGCGAAGTACGGCGTCGTACGAGACGCGGTGCTCGGCGTCGACCTCGTCCTCGCCGACGGACGGCTCCTGCATCTCGGCCATCGCAGCGTCAAAGGCGTGACCGGCCTCGACCTCACCTCGTTGGTGATCGGGTCGGAGGGGGTCCTGGGCGTGATCGTCGGTGCGACCCTCAAACTGCGCCGTCTCGTCGAGGGCACGACGTGCACGATCGCGGCGACCTTTCCCGGCGTGCGGACAGCGGCCGCAGCATCCGCCGCGGTCACCGCCGCAGGCATCCAGCCCGCCATCATGGAGCTGATGGACGCGGCGAGCCTCGCCGCCGTCGCGTCGCTGCTCGGTCTTCCCTCTCCTTCGGCCGGCACCGCCCAGCTCACGATCCAGACCGACGGACCTGCGGCCGCCGCCGAAGCGGATGCCGTGGTCGCCGTACTCGCGGCCCACGACGGAGTCGTTCAGGTCTCGCACGATCGCGAGGAGGGCGAGCGGCTGCTGGCGATCCGGCGCTCGATGCACCCCGCGATGGCCGCGCTCGGCACGACCCTGATCGAAGACGTGTCGGTGCCCCGCAGCGCGATGCCCGCCATGTTCGATGAGATCGCGCGAATCGAGCGCGAGTACGCGCTGACGATTCCCACCGTCGCACACGCGGGAGACGGCAACCTTCATCCGAACTTCATCTTCGAGGGTCCCGAGACCCCGCCGCACGTGTGGGCGGCGGCCGACGCGCTGTTCCGTGCAGCCATCGCACTCGGCGGAACCCTCACCGGCGAGCACGGCATCGGCACCCTCAAGAGCCGCTGGCTGGCCGAGGAGCTGGGGGCAGATCAATGGGAGATCCAGCGGCAGGTCGCCCGTGTGTTCGACCCGCTCGGCATCCTGAACCCGGGAAAGGTGTTCGCTGCACATGCCTGACATCCACGTGAGCGCGGCCGTGATCGTCGACGACGAAGGACGGGTTCTCGTCGTCCGAAAGAAGGACACCGTCAGGTTCATGCAGCCGGGCGGAAAACCGGAGGTCGGGGAGACGGCCGCGCAGACGCTGATCCGAGAGCTGCACGAAGAGCTCGGCGTCCTGCTCGACGAAGCAGATCTCGAGCCGCTCGGCACCTTCATCTCGGAGGCGGCGAACGAACCCGGTCATCGCGTCGTCGCTCAGGCGTTCGCGACCTCGATCGTCCCCACCGTGGTGACCGTGCAGGCAGAGCTCGCCGAACTGCGCTGGATCACTCGCGAGGATGCCGTCGACCTTCCGCTCGCTCCGTTGAGCACGGAGCATCTGCTGCCGATCGCCTGGTCCCGCTGAACTGAGGGCTCAGATGCCCTGCCACGACGGCTTGTTGGTGAACGTGTAGCGGTAGTAGTCGGCGAGCTTCAGCTTCGATGCCGCAGCCTCGTCGACGACGACGGTCGCATGCGGGTGCAGCTGGATCGCCGATCCCGGCAGGATCGCCGACAGGGGCCCTTCCACAGCATCTGCCACGGCCTGCGCCTTGCCTTCGCCGAAGGCGAGGAGCACCAGATGCCGCGCCCGCAGGATCGTGCCGAGGCCCTGCGTGATGCAGTGCATGGGCACGTCGTCGATCGAGTCGAAGAAGCGCGCGTTGTCCTCGCGGGTCTGCTCGGTGAGGGTCTTGACACGGGTGATCGAGGCGAACGACGACCCCGGCTCGTTGAAGCCGATGTGGCCGTCGGTGCCGATGCCGAGGATCTGCAGGTCGACTCCCCCGGCCTCGGTGATCGCCGCCTCGTAGTCCTCACCGGCATGCTGGATCGTCGCCTCTGCCCCGTTGGGCACGTGGATGCGCTGCGGGTCGAGTCCCAGCGGCTCGACGACCTCGCGCGTGATCACCGAGCGGTAGCTCTGGGGATGCGCAGGGTCGATTCCCACGTACTCGTCGAGCGCGAATCCGCGCACGCGGGAGACGTCGACTCCGGAGATCCGCGTGCGCAGCGCCTGGTAGACCGGCAACGGGGTCGAGCCTGTGGCGAGCCCCAGAACAGCGTCCGGCCGGCTCTCGATCAGTGCGATGATCTCCTCGGCGACCAGAGCACCGGCGGCATCCTTGTTCTCGACGATGACGACTTCAGCCATGTGACATGATCTCCTTCGATGATTCGGAGGCGCCGACGAGCGCGGCCCCGAAAGCGGCCGCCGGCGAACCGGCGGGAAGCGTCTCGATTCTCTCATCGAGACGCAGCGAGCGCATGAACGCCGACGTCGCGGCGTCCCGCCTGAGGGCCTCGCGGATCCCCGAGTCGAGGCGGTCGCCGAGTGCGGTGAGACCGCCCCCGATGACGACGCGTTCGACATCGGCCGACAGCACGAGCGCGCGCGTCGCAGCAGCAGCACCCCGGAAGAGGTCGGCGCGCAGCGCCACGGCATCCGCGTCGCCGCTTTCCGCAGCGTCGAGGATGTCACGCACCGGCAGCGAACCGGGGCGACCCCAGGCTCTGGCGAGGGCTCCCCCGCCGCAGAGGGTCTCGATGCACCCGACCTGACCGCAGCCGCAGACACGACCGTTCGGATCGACGGAGAGATGCCCGATCTCCCCGGCCGTTCCGTGCGACCCGCGCCAGATGCGTCCGTCGACGACGATGCCCGCAGCGACGCCGGTACCGAGATTCAGATAGGCCATCGATCCTGTGATGCCGCGCAGGACCGCAGCGCCGAGCGCTGCCGCCTTGACGTCGTTCTCGACACGGAACGCGATTCCGAGCTGCGCGCGGCCGAGATCGGCGAGATCGAGCGACTCCACCCCGAGATTCACGGCGTGGATCACCCGTCCGGCATCGGCGTCCACGAGTCCGGGGATGCCGACTCCGACGGAGCCCACATCATCGATCTCGAACTCGGCTTCGTGAGCCAGAGCGCGCACGGCGGCGACGATGTTCGCGACGACCTCTCGCTCTCCCCAGCCGCTCTCGCGACGCAGACGGCCGACGATCTCGTCGGCACCGTCGATCGCGACGGCGTCGATCTTGGTGCCGCCGACGTCGAGGCCGACGCGGATGCGCCGACCGGTCACGAGACGCCGAGCTGACTTGAGAGGACCATGACCGCAGCGCCGCGGAGCACGATGTCGTCCTGACGCGTGAGACGGATCTGCACGTCTTCGAAGACCCCTTCCAGGGTGCGCGCGTGCAGCGTGGTGACCGCCGAGTCGATGAGGACGCCGTCGAGCAGTTCGGCCGGCCCCGAGAGCACCACTTCCGAGAGGTCGAGCGCAGCGACGATCGGCGCGATCCCCACCGCCATGCGCGTCCCTGCGTCGCGGAGGATCTCATCGCGCGACTCCGGCGCGGCGTCGATCGCAGCGGTCAGCCTGCTGACGCTCAGCCAGGCCTCGAGGCATCCTTCCTTGCCGCACGCACAGCGCGGGCCGCCATCGGTGCCGACCACGACATGGCCGATCTCACCGGCCGCGAAGCGGCTGCCGACCAGCGGCTGGCTGCCGGTGATCAGGCCCGCTCCGACGCCTCGTCCGATCTTGATGAGCATGAAGTCGGCCTTCGCCTCGCCGAAGGTGTACTCGGCGAGCACCGCCGCGTTCGCGTCGTTGCGCACCAGTACCGGAAGATCCAGGTCGACGCCGAGCTTCGCCTCGAGCGGCAGTCCGGACCATCCCAGGTTCGGCGAGCTCAGCACATAGCCGTCCGGACGCACGACGCCCGGGGTTCCGATGCCGACGCCGAGCACGGGCTGCGTCGCGGCGCCCACGAGAGCGCGCGCCAGCTCGAGCGTCGCCGCGTACGCGGCGTCTCCGTCTGCGGAGTCCGGCCGGGGTACTTCGCGCCTTTCCAGCACATCTCCGTCGAGGCTCAGCACTGCTCCGACGAACGCACGGGGTCCCGACAGGTCGATGCCGACGATCTGGTGGCCGACGCGGTCTATGTCGATGAGGATCGGCGGCTTGCCCGGTCCGACGGTCTCACGCACGCCCATCTCGACCACGATGCCGTCGGCGATGAACTCGGCGACGAGATCGGAGATCGTGACGCGGGTCAAGCCCGTCTCCCGCGAAAGGTCGGCGCGGCTCATCGCCCCCGAGTGGTAGAGGGTTTGCAGCACGAGCGCCCGGTTGTGGCCGCGGGCGTGCTCCGGGAGCACCTTGGCGCGGGACCGCAGATGGCGCCCGGGCCCGAAGGCGTGCGTGTTCGCACCGACGTAGTCGCTCGACGTTGCGGGACGCGTTTCATCCGATACGGACATGTTTGTTAGTAGACCTTACGAACAAAAGTTTCGCAACCCTCCTCGCGGGCGGCGAGCTCAGGGTTACCGAAACGTTATCTTAACGGGCGGCACCGGTGGCGGCATCCGCTCGCCGGACGAGGTGCTCGACGAGTCCGGCCACGATCTCCTCGCGCTGCTCGACTGTGAGGGGTTTGCCGGGGACGCCGGGGCGACGCTGATGCGGAGCAGGTCCGTCGAGAGGACGATAGCGCACACCTGACCGGTCCAGCCGTCGCAGGTGGGTAGGCAGTCGACACAGCAGGTCGGCCACATCGGCCGGTTCTCCCCCATCCCAGAGCCGCTCGGCGATCGCGCAGATCCGGGGGAACATCGCGAAGTCCACCCGGTCGCGCGTCGGCAGATGCTCGGTCCAGACGTTCGCCTGGCCACCCAGAGCTCCGGGCTCGACGCGCAGCGAGTACGCGCGCTCGAGTGTGAGCGGCGGCCCCACCCTGATGGGCTCCTCTTCCGAGTCGGACTGGGGGTAGTCCAGGTAGGCCTCGAGATCCGGGCAGGCGATCACCGGGATGCCGCGCCGCAGCGCCTCGCTCATGGCCACAGGTCCCCTCCACGCCAGGATCTCGACGCCGTCGGGCACCTCGCCTTCGAGCACCTCGTCCCACGCGAGAGCCGTGCGTCCGTGGCTGCGCACGCGTTCGACGAATCTGCTGGTGAACCACGGCTGCACGTCGCGGGGCGACCGAAGGCCGAGTTCGCGCATGCGCTCAGCGGCAGCCTCGCTCTCGGCCCACTCGGTCACGGGCACCTCATCGCCGCCGATCCCGATCCACGGCGAATCGAAGATCGCGACCAGCGCGTCGATCGCCGCGAAGCCGAAGTCGAGTGCCGCCTGGGTCGGCGCCAGAGTGCGCGGGTTGACCCCGAAACGCTCCCACGGCTCTTCCGCCTCATCGCTCACGTCGACGTTTCCCAGCTCGGGGTATGCGGCGAGCGCCGCCTGGACATGCCCGGGCAGCTCGACTTCGGGAACGATCGTGACGAAGCGGTCGCGCGCATAGGCGATCAGATCGCGCAGCTCGTCAGCCGTGTAGCAGCCCTCGTGCACGCCGGGCTCGACGGTCGCGAGCGGGCCGTGGCCGAGTTGCGTGGCGGACCGGCGAGACCCGACCTCCCTCAGCCGCGGATAGCCGGGAACATCGAACCGCCACCCCTGGTCGTCGGAGAGGTGCAGATGCAGCACGTTCAGCTGATGGTCCGCGAGCAGGTCGATGAGCCGTCGCAGCTCCGCCACCGGACGGAAGTGACGGGCGACGTCGAGCATCGCGCCTCGCCATGCGTACGCGGGAGCCCCGGCCCAGGTGCCTGCGGGGATGCGCGGCGTCTCCGCACCCGGCTCCCGCAGCTGGGTGAGAGCCACCGCCCCGCGGAACACTCCTGCAGCTCCCCCTCCTCTGAGCTCGACGCCATCCGCCGAGACCGTGACCCGGAACGCCTCCTCACCCACGCGACCTCTTGCCTCCGCCTCGGCGGCGAGCATCTCGTCGATCGCGAGATGGATCGCCGGCAGCGCCGCCGCTGCCAGGCCGTCGACCGGCCCGTCGGACCTCAGCCGGCAGGACGCCTGGCGCAGTCCGTCGACGTAGTCCGCCCCGACGACCGGAGTCTCGCGACGCCAGACGAACGGCTCCGCGCGGGAGTCGATCTCGCTCGGCACATGCGGGATCATGGCGCGGTGCGCAGGCGGCGGCTTGCGCAGCGCTGCGCCGGGCTCGGCTCCGGTGACGGTCCCGCCCGTGACCACGGGCACCCCTGCGACCAGAACCTCCACGATGCCCGTGGGCGGCTCGAACGGCGACTCGAACGTCGCGCCCGCGGCGACCGTCTCGGGATCGAACAGCACGAGGTCGGCCGTCGCCCCCTCCGCGATGACTCCGCGGGGCGCGTCGCCGCGATCGAGTCCCAGACGCGCGGCCGGATTGGCCGACAGATGGCGCACCATCTCCTCCAGGGACAGGACGCCGAGATCCCGCGAGTAGTGTCCGAGGTAGCGCGCGAAGGCGCCTCTCCCTCTCGGGTGCGGGCGGGCGCCGACGAGGATGCCGTCGCTGCCTCCGCTGTGGCGAGGATGCGTCATGATGGCGCGGACGTTGTCCTCGTCGCCGATGTGCATCAGGATGCCGGTCGCCCCCGAGTCCGCCACGATCGTGTCGAGTACGACATCGACTGCGCGCCTGCCGGTGTCGTCCGCGATCTCGGCGAT
The DNA here is from genome assembly GCF_000956475.1 of Microbacterium hydrocarbonoxydans. GTDB lineage: Bacteria > Actinomycetota > Actinomycetes > Actinomycetales > Microbacteriaceae > Microbacterium > Microbacterium hydrocarbonoxydans_A. The sequence goes on along the minus strand of NZ_JYJB01000009.1, from coordinate 627,421 downwards.
CGTCCGGCCGACCAGACTCTCGAGCTCCGGATTCGAGACTCCGGAGACCTGAATCGCACTCCAATCGGCTCGCTCGCCGTGAAAGCCGTCGCAGCCGCGATCCTCGAGCTCGACACGCAGAGACTCCCGCCCATCGGCGTCGAGGGCGGTGATCGCTCCGAGCAGGTCTCCCGTCGCTGCGAGCCGGCTCGGCAGGAGAGCTGCGAGTGTCGTGGCGCCGGGAAGATACGGATAGGTGTCGAGGGAGACATCGACGCCTGCCGCGATCGCCTCGTCGATCAGCGCCAGCAGCTCCGCGGCGCGGCCGCGGTTGGGTGCGAAATTCATGGTCGCGTGCGTGAGATGCACCGGGCATCCCGTTCGGCGTCCGATCTCGATCGCCTCGCGATAGGCGTCGAGGGCTGCGCCCCCGTAGCTGCGCGTATGCGGAGCCCAGTATCCGCCGCGCTCCGCCACGACCCTGCAGAGAGCTTCGAGCTCGGCCGTGTCGGCGTACATACCGGGCGTGTAGGTGAGACCGCTCGACATCCCGAAGGCTCCGGCATCGAGTGCTGTGCCGAGCATCTCGCACATCGCGTCGAGTTCGGCGGGCGTCGCCGCGCGGTTCTCATGGCCGACGGCGATCATCCGCAGATTCCCCTGCGGCACCAGCACGGCCGCGTTCGCGACGGTCACCGCTCCCAGCGCTGCGAGTAGGTCGTCCATGCTGCGCCACGGGGCCTCGGACGGCATGCCGTTCCAGCCCGCGATCTGGGCGGGGATCACGGATGCCGACACGTCGTCGAGCGGGGCATAGCCGAGGCCGTCCTGACCGAGCACCTCGGTCGTGACGCCCTGCAGGATCTTCGCGTCATGAGACGCCCCCGTGAGGACGGCGAGCTCGCTGTGAGCGTGCATGTCGATGAAGCCCGGAGCCAGCGCGAGCCCGACAGCGTCGATCTCCTCCGCAGCAGCCGGAAGCTCGAGTGTGGTCGGATCTCCCGGCCGGATGACGGCGACGACACGCGCGCCCTCGACCGCCACGTCGGCCGTGAATCGGTCGGCACCGGTGCCGTCGAGCACTGTGGCCCCGCGGTAGACGCGGACCCGCTTCTCCGAGCTCAGCAGCACGGACGGGCCCTGGAGGGTTCGAACACGTCGGCGGTATCCATGATCTGCGCAGCATCCGCAATTAGTACAGGCACCTAACAACGCTACTAGGCTGGCGACATGACTGTGAAGACCCGCGTTTCCACCGATGCCGCCCCTGCTCCCGCCCACACGTTCTCGCAGGGCGTCCGCAAGGGTCCGTTCGTGCAGGTGTCCGGTCAGGGCCCCGTGGACCCCGTCACCGGCGAGTACCTGCATCCGGGTGACGTCGCCGCGCAGACCACCCGCACGCTCGAGAACGTCAAGGCGATCGTCGAAGCATCCGGAGCCACCTTCGACGACGTCGTGATGCTGCGCGTCTACCTCACCGCGCGCGAGGACTTCGCGATCATGAACGACGCGTACGGCGCCTTCGTGACCGCGCACACCCCCAGCGGCATCCTGCCCTCTCGCACGACCGTGTTCACGGGCCTGCCCCGCGAGGAGATGCTCGTCGAGATCGACGGGATCGCCATCGTCGACTGAGCCGCGACACCACGCAGGGCGCGCGTCACTCCGTTGCCTCCTCGTTACCTGCGATCGCGTACCATTGATATACCAACACGTTGATCGCCGGGGGGTGAAGTTCGTGACTGATCTGATTTCTGCGCCGGACGCAGCGACCGAGAAGATCGCCGAAGCATCGGCTTCTGCAGACGCGTCCGCGACTGCTGTGCTCACGAACGATGCCACGGCGCTGCCACCAGCCGACGGCGACCAGCCCTTGGCGTGGGCTCCCATCGAGCCCGCCCCCAAGAAGAAGCGGCTGGGCCTGTGGATCGGTCTCGGGCTCGGGGTCCTGGCGCTCGGCGCGGGCGCGGCCTCGATGGTCCTGATCGCACCGGGCACCACGGTCGCGGGGATCTCGGTCGGGTGGATGACCCCTGGCGCGGCGGCGGATGCTCTCAGCAACCACCTCGCCGACACCCGGGTCACTCTCACGGGAGCCGGCGACGACGTCGTGCTCACCGGAGCAGACCTCGGCGCCTCCATCGACGCGCGCGCTCTGGCCGACGATGCGTTCGCCGTCCACCCGATGTGGAACGTCACGTCGTGGGGAGCCGCAGTGCCTGGTGACATCGCGCTCGACCCGGTGAAGGCCGAAGAGGCACTGCGCGACGCCGTGCCCACAAGCTTCCAAGACCCGGTCGACGCCGCCGTCTCCTTCGACGCGGCGACCGGCACGTTCGTCGTCACCCCCTCGGAGACCGGAACCGCGATCAGCGTCTCCGAGCTCACCGACGCGATCGCCGCAGCCCTCGCCGACGGCGGCAACAGCCTCGAGTTCTCCGGTGAGCCGACGACGGCCATCGCATCCGTGTCCGACGACGACGCCACGACCGTCGCGACCTCGCTGAACACGATGCTGGGCAGCATCGGCTTCTACATCGGCGACGAGCGCACGGTTCCCGTCGACGCGGCCACCGCCGCCAGCTGGCTCACCGTGGTCGACACCGACGGCGAGCTCGGAATCGTCGCCGACCAGGCAGCGATCCAGGCCACCGTCGACACGCTGCCCGCACTGGTCGATCGAGCACCGGTGAACGCCGCCAACGTCGTCAACTCCTCGGGCAAGGTCCTGCGCGCCGAGACCGAAGGCGTCAACGGGCGCGCCATCGGCGACACCTCGAACATCGCCGAGGAATTCGCCGCTCAGCTCGAGAGCGGCGACGGCATCTACGACATCACGGTCACGGAGACGCCGTTCACCTCGGTCAATCTGGTCCGCACCGCCGATGTGAACCTCAGCACCCAGACCGCGAGCTTCTACGAGAACGGCCAGCTGGTCAACTCGTGGAAGATCTCGTCCGGGGCCCCGGGTCACGACACGAAGACCGGCAACTTCACGATCCGCGCCCACGTGCGCATCCAGGACATGAAGGGCGCCGACTACGTCACCAAGGATGTCCCGTGGGTGACGTACTTCAACGGCGACCAGGCGTTCCACGGAACGTACTGGCACAGTAATTTCGGCCACGTCATGAGCCACGGCTGCGTGAACATGCCGATCTCGGCCGCGAAGTGGGTCTACGACTGGGCGCCAGACGGCGTCGAGGTGTCGGTCCACTACTGATCCTCAACGACAGAGGCGCCCGCCGGCTTACGCCGCCGGGCGCCTCTGTCGTTTCGCGGATTCACGCACCGTCGGGCCCCCCGAGCCGTTCGCGTCCCAGGTGCGCTCACGCTGCACCCCCGCCAACGCGAAAGGACCGGATGCCTGAGCATCCGGTCCTTTCGATTCAGGTCAGGCGAGCGCGTCGATGATCCCGTTCAACGTGGCCGAGGGCCGCATCACAGCCGTGACGAGGGCGTCGTCCGGACGGTAGTAGCCGCCGATCTCCACCTTGTGTCCCTGCACCGAGTTGAGCTCGGAGACGATCTTCTCCTCGTTCTCGGCGAGAGTCGCGGCCACCGGTGCGAAGGCCGCGGCGAGGTCTGCATCCTTCGTCTGCTTCGCCAGCTCCTGCGCCCAGTACAGGCCCAGGTAGAAGTGGCTGCCGCGGTTGTCGATCGTGCCGAGCGCGCGGCCCGGCGAGCGGTCCTCTTCGAGGAACGTGCCGGTCGCGGCGTCGAGGGTCTCGGCGAGCACCCTGGCCTTCTCGTTGCCCGTGCGGTCGGCGAAGTGCTCGAGGGATGCCGCGAGGGCGAAGAACTCGCCCAGCGAGTCCCAGCGCAGGTAGTTCTCCTCGACGAGCTGCTGCACGTGCTTCGGCGCGGAGCCGCCCGCGCCGGTCTCGAACAGACCGCCGCCCGCGAGGAGCGGGACGATCGAGAGCATCTTCGCCGAAGTGCCGACCTCGAGGATCGGGAACAGGTCGGTCAGGTAGTCGCGCAGCACGTTGCCGGTCACCGAGATGGTGTCGAGACCGTGACGCATGCGCGCGAGCGTGTAGCGAGTGGCCTCCTCGGGAGCGAGGATCGTGATCGTGAGGCCCTTGGTGTCCAGCGTCGCGAGGCCCTGGTGCACCTTGGCGATGATCTGCGCATCGTGCGAGCGATTCGCGTCGAGCCAGAACACTGCCGGAGCGCCGGTGGCGCGAGCACGCCCGACCGCGAGCTTGACCCAGTCCATGACCGGGATGTGCTTGGTCTGCGTCGCGCGCCAGATGTCACCCTTGCCGACCTCGTGCTCGATGAGCACTGTGCCCTCGCTGTCGAGCACCTGCACGACGCCGTCGGCTGCGATCTCGAACGTCTTGTCGTGGCTGCCGTACTCTTCGGCGGCCTGTGCCATGAGGCCCACGTTCGGCACGGTGCCGATCGTGGCAGGGTCGAGCGGGCCGTTCGCGATCACATCGTCGATCACGGCCTGGTAGACGCCTGCGTAGGACGAGTCGGGGATGACGGCCAGGGTGTCGGCCTCCTCGCCCTGCTTGCCCCAGAGCTTGCCGCCGTTGCGTACAAGCGCGGGCATCGATGCGTCGACGATCACGTCGCTCGGCACGTGCAGGTTCGTGATGCCCTTGTCGGAGTTCACGTAGGACAGACGAGGCCCTTCGGCGATGGCCTTGTCGAAGGCCGCGGCGATCTCGGCGCCGCCGGTGACGTTCGCGAGGCCCGCGAGGATCGAGCCGAGGCCGTCGTTCGCGCTGAGGCCGGCTTCAGCGAGCTGCGTGCCGTACTGGTCGAACACATCCTTGAAGAAGGCCTTCACGACGTGACCGAAGATGATCGGGTCGCTCACCTTCATCATGGTCGCCTTGAGGTGCACCGAATACAGCACGTCCTCGGACTTGGCGGTCTCGAGGGTCTCGGCGAGGAAGGCGTCGAGAGCGGATGCCGACAGGAATGTCGCGTCGATGATCTCGCGCGGCAGAACCTTCAGCCCCTCCTTGAGAACCGTGACCGTGCCGTCTGCCGCCGTGTGGCGGAAGCTCAGCACGTCGTCGTGGGCCGCGACCCAGGAGCGCTCGTTGCTCTTGAAGTCGTCGTGACCGAGGGTCGCGACACGGGTCTTGGAGCCCTCGGCGAACGCCTTGTTGCGGTGCGGGTGCTTACGGGCGTAGTTCTTCACCGCGAGCGGTGCGCGACGGTCGCTGTTGCCCTCGCGCAGCACGGGGTTCACGGCAGAACCCTTGATGCGGTCGTAGCGCGCACGGACGTCCTTCTCCTCGAGCGTGCTGGGCTCGTCGGGGAAGTCCGGGATGTCGTACCCCGCTGCCTGCAGCTCGGCGATCGCGCCCTTCAGCTGCGGGATGGATGCCGAGATGTTCGGCAGCTTGATGATGTTCGCCTCGGGCAGGGTCGCGAGACCGCCGAGCTCGGCGAGCGCGTCGCCGACCTGCTGCTCCGGCGTGAGCTTCTGCGGGAATGCGGCGAGGATGCGGCCGGCGAGCGAGATGTCGCGCGTCTCCACCTCGATGCCCGCCTGGCCGGTGTATGCCTGGATGATCGGGAGGAATGAGGCGGTGGCAAGTGCCGGAGCCTCGTCGGTGTAGGTGTAGATGATGGCGTCGTCGGTCACCGGGAGGTTCTCCGTTCGCGGGGTGATTTGTCTCGATACCAAGATACCTGAGCGGCTCGACGCCCGCTGGGCGAGCCCGCCCCCTATCGCGCCCGCCACATGCGGCGGCGCGAATTATGTCGCCGCTGCGTGTGCAGGCGCCTGCGAGGGGTTAGCCTGGGATCATGTCCGAACTGCGCTTGGTCGAACTCTCCGCCGCGACGATCGTCGCCGTGAACAACCTGTCGCTCAAGCCCGGACAGGAGCAGTTCCTCGCACCCGTCTCCTACGGCATCGCGGCCACGGTCGTGAACCCGAAGACCTCGTGGCAGCGCGTCATCCTCGATCGCAACGAGGTGGTCGGATTCGTCAGCGCGAACTTCGACCCCGAGGCTCCGGAGGAGCACTTCCGCTCCGTGCTGTGGCGCATCAACGTCGACGCCGACGACCAGGGTCGCGGCGTCGGACGCTTCGCGGTCGAGGCTCTCGTCGCCGAGGCACGCGAGCGCGGCGTCGACCACGTCAACGTCATCTACGAAGGCGGCGACGAAGGTCCGGAGAACTTCTTCCGTCGCGTCGGGTTCACCCCCGTCGGCGAGACCGCGTACGGCGAGGTCATCGCCGAGATCCGAGTCTCCTCCTAGACCGGCGGCGGGGTCTCGAATCCCCTCCCCCATCGAGACCTCGTCGCCCCCTTTTCGCGCGCCCTTCGCCGGCGCTCTCGAGCCCCACCCCGCGAGATTTGTTGGCTTCAACCACAAAAAGCTTGCGCGCGGTGGTGCCGCCGCCCTATCATCGCTGAGGAAGCGTTAGCGAAGCGCTTCGACGATCACCAGACGAGCGACGACGGAGTCACGATGACGACGATCCACGAAGTGGCGCAGGCCGCGGGCGTGTCGATCAGCACCGTGTCTTACGCACTCAGCGGCAAGCGCCCGATCTCCGAGAAGACCCGCCGCCGCATCGAAGAGGCCGCGCTGACCCTCGGGTACCAGCCCGACGCCGGAGCTCGGATGCTGGCGGGCCGCCGCACACATATCTTCGCCCTCACCGAGCCGCTGCGCGCAGACACGCATGCGCCGACCCACATGGCTTTCGTCCTCGCCACCGCCGTCGCTGCTCGCCGGCGCGGCTACGACATCCTCCTGCTCACCGACGAGCAGACCTCCGAGGGCATGAACAGGGTCACCGCAAGCAACCTCGTCGACGCCATCCTCGTACTCGACGTCGCCCCCGACGATGAGCGCGCCGCGATCGCGCGCTCGATACGCACCCCGACGATCTTCATCGGGATCCCCGACGATGCGCACGGGCTCACCTGCGTCGACCTCGACTTCGACGCGGCAGGGCGCATCGCGGTCGACCGTCTCGCCGATGCCGGACACGAGCGCCTCACGCTGCTCGGCCAGACCGAGGTCGCGTATCGCAAGTCGAACTTCCCCCGTCGTCTCCTGCACGGCGTCGAGGACCGAGCCCTCGAACGCGGAGTCTCGATCGACTGGGTCACCACTGGCGCCTCGGCCACCGATGCCGTCGCAGTCAGGGAGGCCGCGGCATCCGCTCTCGACCATGGTCACCGCGCGTTCATCGTGCACTCCGTCGACGATGTGCACGAAGCGCTCCTCTCGGTCTTCGCCGACCGGGGACTGCGGGTGGGCCGCGATGTGTCCGTCGTCTCGGCGGCCGCGTCATTCGACACCTCGACGCTCTCCGTACCGGTCGACACGATCCCGCTGATCCCGCAGCAGTCGTGCGAACTCGCCGTCGAGCTCGCCGTCCGGCGACTCGAGGACGGAGAGTCGACGACCGGCATCCACCTCCTGCCACCCGAATACCGCTCCGCGGGCTCGATCGCTCCCCCGGGGTAGCCGCCCGCCACGCCTGCTTCGTCGCCCGTTATCGAAACGCTTCGACGATATCGACCAACTGAAAACCCGAACCACAACGCAGTGTCCGGCCTCAAGGGCCACCGAGAAAGGAGTGCCGACGATGGCACGCAACACCCGCAGGATGAAGACGCTCGCCGCGCTGGCCGCGCTCACCGCGACAGGGCTCGCCCTGGCCGGCTGCACGCCCGGCGGCTCCGACGAGGGCGGCGACGGCCAGACCCTCAAGCTCTGGCACTACGAGAGCGAAGACAGCGCGATGGGCAAGGCCTGGGCCGAGGCCATCAAGATCTTCGAAGAGGAGACCGGCGCCAAGGTCGAGTTCGAGGAGAAATCCTTCGAGCAGATCCAGAAGACCGCGAGCCAGGTGCTCGACACGGATGCCGCTCCCGACCTCATGGAATTCAACAAGGGCAACGCGACGGCGGGCTTCCTCGCCTCGACCGGCCTGATCAGCGACATCTCCGACGCCGTCGACGAGTACGGATGGGCCGACAAGCTCGCCCCCTCGCTCCAGACGACTGCCAAGTACTCCGAAGACGGCGTGATGGGCGGCGACGCCTGGTACGGCGTCCCGAACTACGGCGAGTTCGTCGGCGTCTACTACAACAAGGACGCGTTCGCGGCGGCGGGGCTGGCGATCCCCACCACCTACGACGAGTTCGTCGACGTCCTCGACGCGTTCGTGGCCAAGGGCATCACGCCGCTGGCCGAGGCCGGCGCCGAGTACCCGCTCGGCCAGCTCTGGTACCAGCTCGCCCTGATGAAGGGCGACCGCGGCTTCGTCGACGACTACCAGCTGTACAAGGATCCCGTCGACTGGCAGGGCCCCGAGATCACCGCGGCCTCCGAAACCCTCAAGGAGTACGTCGACAAGGGCTACATCGCCTCCGACGTCTCGTCGATCAAGGCCGAGGATGCGGGAGTCTCGTTCATCAACGGCTCCTCGCCCATCTTCGTCTCCGGTTCATGGTGGTACGGCCGCTTCGTGAACGAGGCCACCGGCTTCGACTGGACCATGACCGCGTTCCCCGGCGCCGACCTCTCGCTCGGCTCCTCCGGCAACCTGTGGGTCGTGCCCGAGAACGCCGCGAACAAGGAACTCGCCTACAAGTTCATCGACATCACGATGCGCCCCGAGATCCAGGCCATCATCGGCAACAACGGCGGCCTCCCTGTCGCGGCCGACCCGGCCGACATCACCGATCCCAAGAGCTCCGAGCTGATCGAGACGTTCAACGGCATCCTCGACCAGGACGGCCTGTCGTTCTACCCCGACTGGCCCGCACCGGGCTTCTACGACGTGATCGTGCAGGAGCTGCAGGGTCTCATCACCGGCAGCCAGGACGTCGAGACCACGGACGAGAACCTCGGCAAGGCCTACGACGAGGGAACCGCGGACTTCCGCTGACCCGCCCACCGGGGCGGCATCCGCACGGATGCCGCCCCTCCCCCTCCTGGAGCGTGAAAATGTCAACCGCAACACGATCGGGCCGCACCGCGCTGCCGCCCGAACAGCCGCTCATCCCGCAGCGCCGAGGCGGAACCGGAGCCTACTGGTTCTACCTCCTCCCCGGTTTCGCCCTGCTGCTGATCGTCGTGATCGTCCCCCTCATCTGGAACGCGTACCTCACGTTCACCAAGTGGAAGGGCGTGCGCACCCCTGAGTTCATCGGCCTGGAGAACTGGCAGAAGCTGTTCACCGACGAGGACTTCTGGACGTCGTTCCAGAACTCCGTGTGGATGATCATCGCCATGGTCGTCGTGCCCACCATCGTGGGCCTCATCGTCGCCGCTCTCCTCTTCGATGTGATCGGCCGCAAATTCGGGGGCAAGGTCGGCAGCTTCCTGCGCGCCACCTATTACCTCCCGCAGATCCTCCCGATCGCCGTCGCCGGCATCGTGATCGGCTGGATCGTGCGGCCCGGCAAGGACGGCGCGCTCAACCAGATCCTCAGCTGGTTCGGGATGCCGGCCTACGACTGGCTGGGCCAGATGCCCTCCGCTCTCGTCGTGCTGATGGTCGTCATGGTGTGGGTGCAGCTCGGCTACCCGGTCGTGGTGTTCATGGCCGCTCTGCAGCGCGTCGACCCCGAGCTCTACGAGGCGGCCGAGCTCGACGGCGCCAACTGGTTCCAGCGCTTCTCGGCGATCACGATGAGCATCATCCGCCCGGAGATCTTCGTGGTCACCCTCACCTGCACGATCGCCGCCCTCAAGGTGTTCGGCCCGGTCTACATCATCACCCGCGGCGGCCCCGCAGGTTCCACCCTGGTTCCCGCGTTCTACGCGTACCAGGAGTTCTTCACCAAGCGGAACGTCGGCTACGGCGCCACCATCGCCACCGTGCTCACGATCGTCGTGGTCATCGTGTCGATCGTGTTCATCCGCGTGCAGAACTCGATCGAACGCAAGGAAAGGGCTGGTCTGTGATGAGCGCCACCACTCTGATCGTCACCGGCAAGGCGGCGAAGGCCCGCGGCGGCATGACCAAGAAGCGCGGCATCGACTGGCTCATGCTCGCCCTCGTCGTGATCGGCGCCGTGCTGGTCATCGCGCCCTTCTATCTCGTGATCGTGAACTCGTTCAAGTCGCCGACCGACTATGCGACCTCCGGCCCGCTCGCTCTGCCCCACGAGCTCGACTTCACCGGCATCGTCAAGTTCTGGGAGCGGGTGAACTTCCCGCAGAAGGTGTGGAACTCGATCCTCATCTCCGGTGCGGTCGCGGTGCTCGCCGTGGGCATCTCGATGCTCAACGCCTTCGCGATCGGCATCGGGCGCGTGCGCGGGCGCACCTGGATCGTGCTGCTGTTCCTGCTCGCGAACCTGCTGCCGCAGGAGGCGCTGCTGTACCCGCTGTACTACATGTTCAAGTCGGTGGGTCTGTACGACAACGTGCTCTCGGTGATCATCATCTTCACCGTGATCCAGGCCGCGTTCGGCACGTACCTGCTCTCGAGCGTGTACGGCACCTTCCCCAAGGAGGTGCTCGAGGCTGCGTCCCTCGACGGGGCGAGCCGCTGGCAGATCCTCTGGCGGGTCGTCTTCCCGATCAGCCGCCCGACCCTGTCGGTGCTGCTCATCTTCTTCTTCATCTGGACGTGGAACGAGTTCCTCATCCCCCTGACGTTCCTCGCGTCGAACGACAACCAGACCGTGCCCGTCGCCATCAGCGTGCTGCAGGGCGACCGTCTGATGGACGTCACGACGACGAGCGCGTCGGCTCTGCTGGGCATCATCCCGACGCTCATCTTCTTCCTCATCTTCCAGCGCACCCTCACGCGCGGCATCACCGCAGGAGCAGTCAAGTAATGAAGTTCACCGATGGTTTCTGGCAGCTCCGCCCCGGAGTCGACGCCCTGTACGCGCAAGAGGCGTACGACATCGACCGCACGACGACGCAGGACGGGGACGGCCTGGTCATCACCGCCCCGACCAAGGTGATCGCGTCGCGCGGAGACACTCTCAACCGGGCGGTGCTGACGACGACGCTCTCCTCCCCCGCCGAGGGCGTGATCCGCGTGCGCATCGCGCACCACGAGGGGCGCGCGTGGCACGGCGGCTTCGATCTGCCCGGTGCCGGATCGGGCGCGGCATCCGTCTCACTGTCGGATGCGGGCGGGACTCTGGATGCCGGCTCGCTCGTCGCCCAGATCGCACCGGGTGCACCGTGGAACCTGTCGTTCGAGGTCGGCGGGCGGCGTGTGACCGGCAGCGGGCCGCGCTCTCAGGGCTACGTGCGCCTCGCATCCGACGCAGCGGTCGACGCGGGCATCGTGGGCAACACGCAGTACGACGCCGGCATCCCCGCCGCCTCCACCTATGTGCACGAGCAGCTCGAGCTGGCCGTCGGCGAGCTCGTCTACGGCCTCGGCGAGCGGTTCGGCCCTCTGGTGAAGAACGGCCAGACCGTCGAGATCTGGAACGCCGACGGCGGCACCTCGAGCGAGCAGGCATACAAGAGCGTGCCTTTCCACGTGTCGAGCCGCGGCTACGGCGTCCTCGTGAACGACCCGGGGCACGTGTCGTACGAGATCGGCTCGGAGGCCGTGGAACGCGTGCAGTTCTCGGTCACGGGTGAAGTCCTCGAGTACTTCGTGATCGCCGGCCCCTCGCCGAAGGACGTGCTGCGCCGCTACACCGCACTCACGGGACGCCCGCCTGTGGTGCCGGCCTGGTCGTACGGCCTGTGGCTGTCGACGAGCTTCACGACCGACTACGACGAGCAGACCGTGAACTCGTTCATCGACGAGATGGCCGCCCGCGAGCTGCCGGTGTCTGTGTTCCACTTCGACTGCTTCTGGATGCGCGAGTTCAACTGGAGCGACTTCGAGTGGGATTCGCGCGTCTTCCCCGATCCCGACGGCATGCTCGCCCGCCTGCACGACAAGGATCTGCGCGTGTGCGTGTGGATCAATCCGTACATCGCACAGCGCTCGGCGCTGTTCCGTGAGGGGGCCGACCTCGGCTATCTCGTGACGCGCCCCGACGGCTCTGTGTGGCAGTGGGACCAGTGGCAGTCCGGCATGGGCCTGGTCGACTTCACCAACCCCGACGCCACGGCGTGGTACCAGTCGAAGCTTCGCGCGCTGGTGGATCAGGGCGTCGACTGCTTCAAGACCGACTTCGGCGAGCGCATCCCCACCGACGTCGAGTGGGCCGACGGCAGCGACCCCGAGCGCATGCACAACCTCTACACGCAGCTGTACAACCGGGCCGTCCACGAGGTTCTCGTGGACGCGAGGGGCGAGGGTGAGGCCGTGCTGTTCGCGCGGTCGGCGACGGCCGGCGGTCAGAGCATGCCCGTGCACTGGGGCGGCGACTCGACATCGACATACGTCTCGATGGCCGAGACGCTGCGCGGGGGGCTCTCGCTCGCGCTGAGCGGCTTCGCCTTCTGGAGTCACGACATCGGCGGATTCGAGGGCACACCGGATGCCGGGGTGTACAAGCGCTGGACGGCATTCGGGCTCCTCAGCTCGCACTCGCGCTTCCACGGATCGAGCTCGTATCGGGTGCCGTGGGCATTCGACGAGGAAGCCGTGGAGGTGACCCGTCGCTTCACCCACCTGAAGATGCGGCTGATGCCGTACCTGTACCAGCAGGGGCTGGACGCGGTCGAGACGGGCATTCCCCTGATGCGGCCGATGGTCCTGGAGTTCCCCGAAGACCCGGCGGTCGGCTACCTCGATCGGCAGTACATGCTGGGTTCCTCGCTGCTCGTCGCCCCGGTCTTCAGCGCCGATGGCGAGGTGGAGTTCTACCTGCCCGCGGGCGAATGGACGTCGCTGATCAGTGGCGAGACCGTGACGGGTGGCGTCTGGCGACGGGAGACGCACGGCTTCGACTCGCTGCCCCTCTACGTACGGCCCGGCACGGTTCTGCCCTGGGGCGCGCAGACCGACCGACCCGACTACGACTACCACGAGGGGCTCACGCTGCGGGTGTTTCCCGGTGGCAGCGGCGACGCATCCGTCGTCGTCACGTCGCCCGACGGCGTCGCGCAGACGTACACGGCTGATCTCGCCGCGACGACGGAGTGACCTCGAACTGCTGCAGCCGATTCCCACTTCTGCGGCCGTCGCCCCGCGTTGCGGCCGCAGAAGTGGGAACTCACCGCGATCACGCGGCAAACGCTGGGTAGCATCGACGGTATGGACCCGGTGCTGATCACGCAGCTGTGGTGGATCGCGCCCGGTGCGCTGGCTGCGGGTACGGTCGGATTCGCGACGGTCCGCTGGCGCGGTTCCAGGGGTGGGCGCCGTCTCGCCCTCGACGCAGCGCGGCACGATGTGAAGGTGGCGCGGCAGATCGCATCAGATCGCCGTCACGCCCTCAAGATGGCCAGGGCGGATGCCGCGCACGCCGCCGCCGAACGCTCCGCGCGCCGGCTCACCGGTGATGACGTCGCCGCCGCGAGGCAGATTCTCCGTGAGCGGGAGCGTGATCTGAGGGCCGCGCAGGCAGACCTGCATGCCAAGCGCGTGCGGCTCAGCGCCGCTCGCGCAGCTCTGCCGTCGGCATCCGCTCCACGTCCCCTCGACCGGTTGCGCGCCGAGCACGACGCGATCACCGCGCGCTGGATGAGCTACGAGACCGACCCCGCGATGCAGATCGCGTACCCCGCCATGACCGACGTCCGGCAGCCGGCCACAGCCGCGTATCTCCGCGCCGCGGGACAGGCCGTCGAGGCACGGCGCGAGACCGAGTACCGCGCGACGCCCGCCACGTACTCGGCCTACCGCGATGCGGTCGCCGCACTCGAGCGCTCTCTCGTCGCCGCGGAGCACCATGCACGGGTCCAGTCAGGCGAGCGCGCATCCGCGCCTGGCTGGCAGGATGCTGCGCAGGACGTGCTGAGCCGGTCAGCAGAAGTCCTCGACAAGGCCGCCGAGGCCGCCGCGTCCGCTCTGTCTTCGTGGAACAACCGCAAGCGCCGCTGACGCCGCCTGCCGGTGCTTCGCGCGCTCCCGCAGCCGCCGCTCCCCCGCGCCGCGCGCCGACCGCGCACCGGTGCGGAACCCCGAGGGCTCCGCACCGGCACACGACTCAGACCAGCGTGTCCTGCCACGCCGCGTGCAGCTGCGCGAACTTGCCGCTGCCGCCGATCAGAGCGTCAGGCGCGTCGTCCTCGATGATCCGTCCGTGCTCCATGACCAGCACCCGGTCCGCGATCGCGACCGTGGACAGGCGGTGCGCGATGATGATCGCGGTGCGGCCCTTGAGCAGCGTCTGCAGAGCATCCTGGATCAGCCGCTCCGAGGGGATGTCGAGCGACGCCGTCGCCTCGTCGAGGATCAGAACCGACGGGTCGGCGAGGAACGCCCGGGCGAAGGAGATCAGCTGCCGCTGCCCTGCCGACACCCGGCCGCCGCGCTTGTTGACGTCCGTGCTGTAGCCGTCCGGCAGCGACTCGATGAACCCGTCCGCGCCCACTGCACGTGCAGCGGCCTTGATCTCGTCGAGCGTGGCGTCGGGCTTGCCGAGTGCGATGTTGTCGGCGACAGTGCCGCTGAACAGGTACGCCTCCTGTGTGACCATCACGATCGCGCGACGCAGATCCTTCGGGTGCAGTGTCCGCAGGTCGACGCCGTCGAGCGTCACGCGGCCCTTCGAGGGGTCGTAGAAGCGCGAGATGAGCTTCGCGAGCGTCGACTTGCCTGCACCCGTCGTGCCGACCAGCGCGATCGTCTGCCCGGCCGGGATGTCGAGTGAGAAGTTCGGCAGGATCGTCTTCTCGCCGTTGTACCCGAAGGTCACCTCATCGAAGTTGACGTGACCGCGGGACTCCCAGAGGTCGACCGGCTTCTCGGGATCGGGAACCGTCGGCACCTCCTCGAGCACGCCCGACACCTTCTCGAGCGCGGCCGTGGCCGACTGATAGGAGTTCAGGAACATCGCGATCTCCTGCATGGGCGCGAAGAAGTTGCGCACGTACAGCACGGCCGACAGCAGCACGCCGACGCTCAGCGCCCCTGCCGAGACCCGGATGCCGCCCCACAGGACGACGAGGCCCAGCGTGAGGGCCGCCACGCCCATGAGACCGGGTTCGAAGGTCCCGAAAAGCAGCATGGAGCGGCGGTTGATGTCGCGGTAGTCGCCGGCCACCTTCTGGAAGGAGCCGTCGTTGCGCGGCTCCTTGCGGAAGGCCTTCACCGCGCGGATGCCGGTCATCGTCTCGACGAACTGCACGATCACCTTGGCGCTGATCACGCGCGACTCGCGATACACGAGCTGCGAGCGCAAATAGAACCAGCGCATCAGGAGGAACAGCGGGATGCCGGCGAGCGCCAGGATGACTCCGGACTGCCAGTCCCACACGAGCAGCGCGAGGAACGTGAACGCGCCGAACAGGACCCCCGAGACCAGGTTGTTCAGTCCGCCGTCGAGCAGCTCGCGGATCGAGTCGAGATCGCTGGTCTGGCGCGAGATGATGCGGCCGGACGTGTACGACTCGTGGAACTCGAGGCTCAGCCGCTGCGTGTGCAGGAAGATCCGCTTGCGCAGGTCGAGCAGCACGGCCTGGGTGATCCGAGCCGCGATCATGACATACCACGCGATGAGCGCGGCCGCCGCGGCGCCCGCGAGGAGGTAGACGAATCCGACCATCAGCGTCGGCATCCAGTTCGCGTGCTCGAGCACCTCGGGCAGCGCCCGGTCGAGGCCGATGCTGATGAGGATGGGCCCCGCAACCTGCAGCGCCGTGGAGACGACGAGGACGACGGCCGCGAGGATGACCTGTCGCTTCAGGGGACCCACGAGCGAACCGAGAAGGCGCAGAGAGCGACGGCGGATCTCCTGGCTCTCCTCGCGGGTGTAGTTCGAGCGGTCCTCGTTCTGTGTTCCGGTGACGGCCGAGCTCATGCCTGCACCTCCTCTTCCTGCTGGTTCGCTGAGCCTGTCGAAGCGCCCGCTCTCTCGACGGATTCCGCGCTCCACTCGGCATCGTCATCCGGGTCCTCCCGGATCACCGGGATCGCCCCGGTGCGCGCGGCCTCCTCGGCTTCAAGACTCGAGATCACGTGCCGGTAGTGCCTGCTCGTCTTCAGCAGCTCGGCGTGCGTGCCGACGGCGGTGACCCGCCCGGCTTCGAGCAGTGCGACGCGATCGGCGAGCGCCACTGTCGAGGGACGATGGGCGACGATCAGCGCGGTCGTGTCGGCGAGCACGTGCCGCAGCGCCTCTTCGACCAGCGCCTCGGTGTCGACGTCGAGGGCCGACAGCGGGTCGTCGAGCACAAGAACCTTGGGCTTCGCCGCCACGGCGCGGGCCAGAGCGAGCCGCTGACGCTGGCCGCCCGAGAGGCTCAGCCCCTCCTCCCCGATGATGGTCTCCACCCCGTCGGGCAGAGAGTCCACGAACGCCGCCTGGGCGACGTCGAGCGCCTCGCGCAGCACCCGCTCGGCCTCCTCGCTGTGCACGTCGAGATCGGCGCGGCCCAGCAGGACGTTCTCCCGGACGGATGCCGAGAACAGCGTCGCATCCTCGAACGCCATCGCGATGTGCTGTCGCAGCTCGGAGAGGGCGAGGTCGCGCACGTCGACGCCGTCGAGCGTGACTCGCCCGCCTGTGACGTCGTACAGGCGCGCGGGCAGTGTGGTGAGCGTGGTCTTGCCGCTGCCGGTGAGGCCCACGAGCGCCATGGTCTCCCCCGGCCGCAGGACCAGGTCGATGCCGTCGAGCAGATCACGTTCGGAGGCACCCGCGTCCTGGTAGCGGAAGTGCGCGCCCTCGAACGCGAGTTCGCCGCGCGGCTCGATGATGCGAACCGGGTTCTGCGGATCTGTGATCGAGTTGGTCTCCGAGAAGATCTCGAACACGCGGTCGGTGGCGGTGCGCGCGTCGAGCATGAAGGAGAACAGGAAGCCGATGGACTCGATCGGCCAGCGCAGCACGACGGCCATCGCGAAGAACGCGAAGAGCTCCGGGACCTCGATGGCGCCCTGGGAGATCAGCCAGATTCCCGAGATCAGGCTCAGCCCGAACGCGATCTGGGGCATCAGGTCGAGCCAGAACCAGATCGACGCGATCGCGCCGGCCTTGCTCATCTCCGTTTCCCGCAGCGTCTCGGCCTGGCGGCTGAAGCGACTCAGCGCGTGCTTGCCGCGACCGAAGGCCTTGAGCACGCGGATGCCGTGCACGCTCTCCTCGACGCTCGTGGCGAGATCGCCGGCCTGATCCTGGCTGCGTCGCGTGAGCGCGCCGTAGCGCTTCTCGAACAGGTAGCCGCGGATCCAGAGCGGAACCGCCGTGACGAGGAAGATCGCACCGAGCAGCCAGTGCCAGCGGAACAGCAGCACCGACCCGATGATGATCGTGAGGATGTTCACGACGAGCAGCACGAGGCCGAAGGCGAGCCAGCGCCGGATCAGGCCGATGTCCTGCATCATGCGGCTCAGAAGCTGGCCCGACTGCCAGCGGTCGTGGAACGCGACCGGAAGCGTCTGCAGGCGCGCGTAGAGCTGCGTGCGCATCTGGTACTCGACCTCTGTGGCCGGGTTCAGCACGAACTGACGGCGCAGCCACACCATCACGGCCTCGCCGATCGCGAGACCGAACACGGCCAGAGCGCCCCAGGCGATCGCACCGAACTCGCCCGAGCGCACCGGGCCGCTGATGATCTGCTCGAGCACGAGCGGGATCATCAGCGCGATGATCGCGGCGACGAGAGCACTGGCGGCGCCGCCGACCAGACGCCAGATGACGGGCTTCACGAACGGCTTGAGCCGCCACAGTGCAGCGGGCGTGGAAAGGGAGGAGGAAGGAGGGGAAGAGTTCTGCGATGAGGGCGAGGAAGACATGTCTCTCAGACGAGTTTCGTATGGAAAGCGGTTGCTGAATAGGGCGGACGCCTGAAGAGGGCTCGGAGAGCCCGGCATCCGATGCGGATGAGTCGGCTGGCTCTAGAGGGAGAGCGGACGCGCCGGGGTCGAGCCGAGAGCTGCGATCCGCGCGGTGGCGATCGTGGTCATGGTGTCCTCCTCAGGGGCTCGGTGGCATCGGCCGGTCGGCGCGACAGCCCTCCAGCCTATTCCTGTGAACCGGCTGAGGGCAAGAGACATTCCCGAACGCGAAGAAGCGGATGCCGGGGCATCCGCTTCTCCGTCTTCTGGTGGACTCAGGCGGCGACGGCCTCCCGCGCCAGCAGGCGCTCCTTGACGCCGAGGCCCCACGCGAAGCCGCCGAGCGTTCCGTCGGTGCGCAGCACGCGATGGCACGGCACGAACAGGGCCGGCGCGTTGCGCGCGCAGATCGACGCTGCCGCGCGCACCGCACGCGGGTTGCCGAGCCGAGCGGCGAAAGACGTGTACGTCAGCGGCTCACCAGGAGCGATGCTGCGCAGCGCCGCCCAGCCCGAGAGCTGCAGCGGCGTCCCGCTCTGAGCCACGGTGACCGCGTCGATGGCCTCGAGGTCGCCGGCGTAGTAGGCCAGAGCGGATGCCGCGGCCTCCGTCTCCCCCTCGACGATCGACTCGGGGCGTGCCCCTGCGGCGAGACGATTCAGGATCGCCTCCTGGTCTTCGGTCCACCCGGATGACAGCACGCGCTGCCGGTCGTCCGCCAGGATCGTGAAGGCGCCGTCGGCGGTGTCGATGGTCTGGATGATGGCGTTCATGAGTTCTCCTTCGTCTTTCGGGCGGGCCGAACGGGAGCTGCGCGCCACAGATGCGCGCTGAGGTAGCTGCGCCACGGCGCAGTTCGCGCTGCCCATTCGGTGAGGGGCCTCGCCTCCCCTGGAAGGCCGGCGGCCGCCGCGCCCGCGCGCAGGGCCACGTCTCCGGGAAGCAGGATGTCGGGGTCGCCGAGCACGCGCATGCGCACGTAGTCGGCGGTCCACGGCCCGATGCCCGGCATTGCGAGCAGCGCCTCGCGCTGCTCGCCTCCGTCATCGCCCACTGTGAGGGTGAGCGAACGGTCGGCCAGGGCGGCGGCCGCGCCCGTGATCGCGCGGATGCGCGCCGCGGGACCGCGGAGCACCTCCGCGCCATGCTCTGCGATCGCCGCCATGGTCGGGAACAGCAGCCCGCCACCTCCGTCGTGCCCGGCGACCCGCTCACCCAGCGCCTCGGTCAATGCCGTCAGCGCCGTCCGCGCGGCGACGACCGTGATCTGCTGGCCGATCATGGCGCGGATCAGCATCTCGTGGGGGTCGGCGGAGCCAGGCACACGGATGCCGGGGGTCTTGGCCACGAGCGGCGCGAGCTCGGGATGCGCACTCAGCGCAGCGTCGATCGCGAGCGGGTCGGCATCGAGGTCGAAGATGCGACGCACGGTGGAGACGAGAGGCGCCAGATCGCCCAGCGCCGTGACCGTCGCTCGCAGATGCAGGCGCGACGCCGTGTCTTGGGTCACCTCGAACCAGACAGGTCCTCCCGGCATCCGCAGGTGTCGCGCGAACGACGTCGCCGTGGCATGCTCGACCCCTGGAACCGCCCTCGCAGCCATCCACGCGAAGATGCCGGCGGCATCCAGCGGCCCGCGGTACGGCAGCACCAGATCGATCATCCCCGGCACGACGGTCGAGGAGTCCTGGGACCCTGAGCCGGGCCCACGCGCCCCGGAGGCGGGCGTGGGGAGCGAAGGACGCCGCAGCCGCAGATCCCCCGGTGTCATCCCGAACACCTCTCGGATCGTGTCGTTGCACTGGCGGATGCTGGCGAAGCCGGCCGAGAATGCGACATCGGAGATCGGCATGTCCGTGCCGACCAGCAGCATCCGCGCCGTGTGCGCGCGGTGGGCGCGAGCGAGCGCGAGGGGTCCGGCTCCGAGCTCGGCCGCGAGCAGCCGCGTCAGGTGCCGGCTCGAATAGCCGAGCCGCGCCGCCAGCCCCGGCACTCCCTCGCGCTCGACCACTCCGTTCGCGATGAGTCGCATCGCCCTGGCCGCCGTGTCGCCGCGCAGATTCCACGCGGGCGACCCTGGTGCCGCCTCAGGAATGCACCGCTTGCACGCGCGGTACCCGGCCTCATGCGCGGCCGCGCTGGTCGGGAAGAACGTGACGTTCTCGGGCTTCGGAGTGCGGGCGGGACAGCTGGGCCGGCAGTAGATCCTGGTCGAGCGCACAGCCGTGACGAACTGCCCGTCGAAGCGGGCGTCGCGGGCGCTGATCGCGCGATACCGCTCGTCGAAGTCGGTCACGGGGAGGCTCATGCCTCCACTCTGCCACCCGTCACCGACATCGACTAGCGGAAATCGGACACGACTGTCCGACGCGAGGCACGTGCCCGCCGAGACCGCGGGAAACCGTCGAGACCCCTCCTGCAGATGTCCGCAGGAGGGGTCTCGGCGAGAAGCGGGGGTCTCGGCGCTGGGGCGCGAGGGCCCGGGATCAGTGGAAGAAGTGGCGCTCTCCGGTGAAGAACATGGTCACGCCCGCCTTGCGCGCAGCATCCACCACTTCCTCATCGCGAACCGAACCGCCGGGCTGCACGATCGCCTTGATGCCGGCGTCGATGAGCACCTGAGCTCCATCGGCGAACGGGAAGAACGCATCGGATGCGGCGACCGACCCGGTCGCACGATCGCCCGCCCGCTCGACCGCCAGACGGCACGAGTCGACGCGGTTGACCTGGCCCATGCCGACTCCGACCGTCGCGTTGTCCTTCGCGAGGACGATCGCGTTCGACTTCACGGCACGGCATGCCTTCCACGCGAAGATGAGGTTCGTCATCTCCTCGTCGCTGGGCCGCTCACCGGAGACGAGCTCCCAGTTCTTGGCGACCGATTCGATGTCGTCGGGGAAGCGATCGGCATCCTGCAGCAGCAGGCCGCCCGAGACCAGCCGCACGTCCATCCGCTCCTGCTGCCAGTCCTCCGGCAGCTGCAGCAGACGCAGGTTCTTCTTGGCCTTGAAGACCTCGAGGGCGGCCGGCTCGAACGAGGGGGCCACGATGACCTCGGTGAAGATGTCCTTCAGGTTCTCCGCCATCTTGAGCGTGACCGTGCCGTTCGCGGCGATCACGCCGCCGTACGCCGACACCGGGTCGCACTCGTGGGCGCGCAGGTGGGCGCTGGCGATCGGGTCGAGCGCGTTGGGCGCGGTCGTCGCGATGCCGCACGGGTTGGCGTGCTTGATGATCGCGACAGCCGGCAGCACCATGTCGTAGGCGGCGCGCAGCGCGGCATCGGCATCGACGTAGTTGTTGTACGACATCTCCTTGCCCTGCAGCTGCGTGGCCTGGGCGATGCCGTGCCCGCCGGCGCGGGTGTAGATCGCGCCGCGCTGGTGCGAGTTCTCGCCGTAGCGCAGCGTGGCCAGGCGCTCCGCCTGGATCGTCAGGTGCTCCGGGAGGTCGCCCTCGTCGATCAGCGTGCCCTCGGCGAACCATGAGGCGACGGCCGCATCGTACGCCGCCGTGTGCGCGAACGCCCGCGCGGCGAGCTCGCGGCGCTGCGACAGAGAGGTGCCCCCCTCGCGCACCGCGCTGATGATCGCGGGGTACGACTCCGGAGACACCACGATCGCGACGTTCGCGTGGTTCTTGGCCGCCGCGCGCACCATGGCCGGACCGCCGATGTCGATCTGCTCGACGACATCGTCGCCGATGGCGCCGGAGGCGACGGTCTCGACGAAGGGATACAGGTTCACCACGACCAGCTCGAACGGCTCGATGCCCAGGTGCTCGAGCTGACCCTCGTGGTCCTCGAGGCGGAGGTCGGCGAGCAGGCCGCCGTGGATGTTCGGGTGCAGCGTCTTCACGCGACCGTCGAGCATCTCGGCGACGCCGGTCACGGCCGCGACGTCGGTGACGTCGAAGCCGGCGTCGCGGATGGTTGCCGCGGTCGATCCGGTCGACACGATCTCCGCGCCGGCTTCGGCGAGGGCAGCGGCGAGATCGACCAGGCCGGTCTTGTCACTCACCGAGACGAGCGCCCGGCGGACGGGCACCGAATCGCGATCGCGGTACAGGGAGGGGTCGTGGCGGGGGCCGGCCATGGTGGGCTCCTTCGTGGCGAGGGTGTGGTTCAGGACGCTGCGGACAGCTCGAGCTCACCGGTCGCGATGCGGCGCACCACGTCGATGAGCAGGCGGCGTTCGACGGGCTTGATGCGCTCGTGCAGGCTGTGCTCGGTGTCGCCTTCGACGATCGGCACGCGCTCCTGCGCGAGAATCGGGCCGGTGTCGACGCCGTCGTCGACCACGATCACGCTGGCGCCGGTCTGCGATGCGCCGGCGGCGAGCGCATCGCGCACGCCGTGCGCGCCGGGGAACTCCGGCAGGTACGCCGGGTGGGTGTTGATGAGCCGTGGCGAATACTCCGCGACGAGCGCGGGCGGAAGCAGACGCATCAAACCGCTGAGCACGACCAGGTCGGGCTTCCAGACCGCGAGCTGAGCGCTCACCTCTTCGCCCCAGGTCTCGCGGCTCTCGTGCAGATGCCACGGCACCGTGAAGCTGGGAATGCCGAACTCCTCCGCATGCGCGAGACCGTCCGCATCGCGGTCGGCGCCGACCACGACGACCCTCGCAGGGAAATCGGGATGGCGAGCTGCCTCGAGGAGGGCACGAAGATTCGAGCCGGTGCCCGAGATGAGAACGGCGACCGTGAGCACGCGCCCAGTCTACCGGGGCGGCACGACGCGCCCGACCCGCATGTCAGAGCCCGGAGCCGCGCGGAGGAAGATCGTCAAGCGGCGCGGTGTCGTTCGCGTCGCCGCCCTGGACGAAGCCGGCGCCGGCGTCGAGCAGCGGGAGATCGGATGCCGCCATCTCGGCGATCCAGCGATCGGTGCGCTCCTCCGCGACTTCGTCGCGATGCCGCGGGGACAGCAGCAGGATCGCCGCGCCCAGGAGCACCTCGGCTCCGAGCACGAGGGAGAACGGCAGCACGGCGGGCCCGGCATCCGCCAGCCGGCCGGGGCCGATCGATCCGCTCGCGAGCGTGGCGGCGATCGCCGCCACCGCGGCCGTGAGAACCCCGATGCCGAGCGCGATGACGGCTCGCGGCGCGAGAGCGAGCGGGGTGCCCTCCCAGACCAGGCGCGAGCGGACCGCCCAGCCCGCGAACGCGCCTGCCGCGATCGGCAGCAGCACGACGATCAGCATCCACATCGAGGAGTTCTCAGGCAGCAGCCCGAAGACGGGGATGCCGGGCACGACACCGAGCTGCGTTCCGGCCGGTGACACCGCGGTGCCGGTGCCGACTGCGAAGCCGGGGCCGGCGATCCAGGCCGCCGCCCACACGATCAGGGTCGGAAGGTACGCCAGGTGGCCCAGCGTGATCACGGTGCCGCCGAGCACGTCGACGCGCGCCGCCTCGAAGAGGGCGACGACCTCCCCCGCGCGCAGCGCCACGATGATGGCGACGCCGAGGGCGGATGCCGCCGTCACACCCACGACCGCGACCGCCGCGCCCCGCACGGCGGACGCGGGGACCGGGCCCCAGTCGCCCCAGGCGTCGACCTCGTCGTGCACGCGGTCGAGGAGTCCGCCGTCGCCGTCCTCCCAGGCCACGCGCACGGCGCCGCAGAGCGATCCGGCGAGATAGACCGCGGTCGGAAGCACGATCGAGAGCAGGAGCGAGGTCTGCGCCGCATCGATGCGGGACGTGAGCGCTATCCCCACCGCGATCACCGCGAAGGCGCTCGAGCCTACGAGCGGCCCGAGCAGCCAGGCACCCGATCGGGCGGCGCGGGCTCCCGAGCGCGCCGCGAAGAGCAGCGTGAACACCAGGAAGGCGAGCGGAGTCACGGAGAGCGTGAACGTCGCGGCATCCGGTGCGATGCCGACGGAGGTCAGCACCTCCGTCGGCAGCGAGATGTCGATGGCGACTCCGTGCCCGAACTGCCAGAGTGTGCCCGTCAGCGGCCAGAGGGCGCCCCAGTCGGCCGTGACGCCGAAGGCGAGCGTCCACAGCAGGGTGAGAGGCGCCAGCAGCACGGCGAGTCCGACCGCGGCCGCGATGGCTGCGTCGAAGGCCGCGAGGAGCGCGACGAGGAGGCGTTGCATATCGAATCGAGACTACGACGTGCGGCGACGGCTTTCCTGGGGACGCGCGCGGCACGCGCGACACGATATCGTCTCCTGCGGAGGTTCCCCCGATGACAACTGCCCCGTCCCCCGCTCCCGCACCGACCGACGAGCCCGCGAACGCACTCGACCGCTTCTTCGAGATCAGCCGACGCGGATCCACGATCGGCACAGAGATCCGCGGAGGGCTCGTGACCTTCGTCACGATGGCCTACATCGTGATCTTGAATCCGATCATCCTCGCCACCCCGGATGTCGCCGGCAACACGCTGCCCGGCGGGGCCGTCGCCGCGGCGACCGCTCTCACCGCCGGTGTCATGACGATCCTGTTCGGCCTGACGACCCGACTGCCGTTCGCGTTCGCCGCGGGTCTGGGAATCAACGCGTTCCTCGCCTTCACCGTCGTCGGAACCGTCACCTGGCCCGAGGCCATGGCGCTCGTCATGATCAACGGCGTCATCATCGTGCTGCTCGCCGCGACCGGTCTGCGCAAGCTCATCTTCGACGCGGTCCCGGTGCAGCTGAAGCTCGCGATCACCGTGGGCATCGGCCTGTTCATCGCCTTCATCGGCTTCGTGAACGCGGGCTTCGTGACGTCCACCAAGAACGCCTCGCCGCCGGTCGACCTCGGCATCGGCGGATCCGTCGCGTCGCTCGCCACCCTGATGTTCGTCGTCACGCTCATGATCGGCGGCGTGCTCATCGCGCTGCGGGTGAAGGGGGCGATCCTCATCGCGCTCGTCGGCGGCACCGTGCTCGCCGCGATCGCGAACCTGATCTGGCCGACCGAGGGTCTCGGCTTCGCCTTCTCGGGCAGCATCGTGAGCGTCCCCGACCTCAGCCTGATCGGTCAGGTCGACTTCGGCTTCGACTTCGCGAAGGTCGGCGGAGTGACGCTCGTGATGTTCGTCTTCACCCTGCTCTTCTCCAACTTCTTCGACGCGATGGGCACCATGACCGGCCTCGCCAAGGAGGCCGACCTCGCCGATGAGAAGGGCGACTTCCCCCGCATCAAGTCGGCCCTGGTCGTCGAGGGCGTCGGAGCGATCGTCGGGGGCGGCACCTCCTCGTCCTCGGCCACCGTGTTCGTCGAATCGGGCTCGGGTATCGGCGAGGGCGCACGCACCGGGTTCGCGACCACCATCACGGGCGTGCTGTTCCTGCTCGCGATGTTCTTCACTCCGCTGACCTCGCTGGTGCCGAGCGCTGTCGCCGCCGCGGCCCTCGTGCTGGTCGGCGCGATGATGCTCTCGCAGATCAAGAACATCGACCTCAGCGACTTCCGCGTGCTGCTGCCGGTGTTCCTCACCGTCACCGTGATGCCGATGACCTACTCGATCGCGAACGGCATCGGCGCGGGCTTCGTCAGCTGGATCGTCGTGAACGCGTTCTCGGGTCGGGCCAAGACGATCCACCCGCTGCTGTGGGTCGTCGGCGTGGGCTTCGTGCTCTTCTTCGCCCGCGGACCGATCGAGGCGCTGCTGGGCGCCTGAGCGCGGTTCTGCGCAGGATGACGGGGGCGGATGCTGCGGCATCCGCCCCCGTCATCGTATGGCGGTCCCGTCGATGAGCGGTTCGACCGTCCCCAGCACGCCAGGAGCCTCGGAGCGCTGCATGACCACGTCGGCGAAGCCCGCCGCGGTGATCAACTCCCCCGTGCGACGATGCGGATCGCAGCCGTGGTCGATGAGCCGTGACAGGGGCGAGTAGACGGCCTGCAGCGCTGAGGTCCACGTGCGGCGGTCTGCGGCCACGTGCTCGAAGAACACCAGCTTTCCGCCGGGACGCAGCACTCGACGGATCTCCGCGAGCGCTCGGGCCGGTTTGCGCACGGAGCAGAGCACCGTCGACGCGATGACGGCATCGACCGCCTCGCTCTCGAGCGGGATCAACTCGGCGGGCGCGATGAGCAGTCGCGCCGTCGTGCGCCGTCCCAGGCGTTCGCTCAGGGCCGGATCGGTCCGACGGCGCGGCTCCAGCGCCAGCCATTCCACCTCGGGTGCAAGGTGGTCTGCGGCGACGCCCGACCCGGCGCCGAGGTCGAGCACGACTCCGCGGAGTGACGGCAGCGCCGCCTCCCGCCATCGTCTCCGGCGCTCGGCTGTCGAAAGGGTCTCCGGCATCCGTCCACGGTAGTTCGCCGCGGCGCCGATGTGAAGATCCTCCGCGGGGCACGACGGCCGACGTGCCGCGACGCTGACGAAAGATGTCGGCTCCGCACCGACATCCGTATTCAGGGCCGACGGATGTGCGGTCCCCTCACGTCGCTGGCCCCGTTCCGTCCCTGCAGCGGGCATGAAGAAGGCCCCGGGGTGGAGCCCGGGGCCTTCTCTACGAGTCTAACTCAGCTCAGAGCGCCTCGACGATGGCGCGCATCAGGTCGGCGGTCTCGGACGGCGTCTTGCCGACCTTGACGCCTGCGGCCTCGAGGGCCTCCTTCTTCGCCTGAGCAGTGCCGGCGGAGCCCGACACGATGGCGCCGGCGTGGCCCATGGTCTTGCCCTCGGGCGCGGTGAAGCCCGCGACGTAGCCGACGACCGGCTTGGTGACGTGAGCCTTGATGTAGTCGGCCGCGCGCTCCTCGGCGTCGCCGCCGATCTCGCCGATCATGACGATGGCCTTGGTCTCGGGGTCGGCCTCGAACGCCGCGAGCGCGTCGATGTGCGTGGTGCCGATCACCGGGTCGCCGCCGATGCCGATGGCGGTCGAGAAGCCCAGGTCGCGCAGCTCGAACATCATCTGGTAGGTCAGGGTGCCCGACTTCGACACGAGGCCGATCGGGCCCTTGCCCGTGATGTTGGCCGGCGTGATGCCGACGAGCGCCTCACCGGGGGTGATGATGCCCGGGCAGTTCGGACCGATGATGCGGGTCTTGTTGCCCTTGCTCTGCGCGTACGCCCACGCCTCGGCCGAGTCTCCGACGGGCACGCCCTCGGTGATGACCACGAGCAGCGGGATCTCCGCGTCGATGGCCTCGATCATCGCGTCCTTCGTGAAGGCACCGGGAACGAAGGCGATCGACACGTCGGCGCCGGTCTCCTTCATGGCCTCGGCGACCGAGGCGAAGACCGGGAGCTCGACGGCGTTGCCGTCCTTGTCGGTGTGCGAGACCGTGGTGCCGGCCTTGCGGGCGTTCACGCCACCGACGACCTGAGTGCCTGCCTTCAGCATGAGCGCGGTGTGCTTGGTGCCCTCGCCGCCGGTGATGCCCTGGACGATGACCTTGGAGTCCTTGTTGAGGTAGATCGACATTTCTTCTAGTCCTTCAGTCTCAGGCGTTGGCGAGCTCGGCGGCCTTGTCGGCGCCCTCGTCCATCGTGGCGGCCAGTGTGACGAGCGGGTGCGCGTACTCCGCGAGGATCGCGCGTCCCTCCTCGACGCGGTTGCCGTCGAGGCGCACGACGAGCGGCTTGGATGCCGCGGAGCCGAGCGTCTCGAGGGCGCCCTTGATGCCGTTGGCGACGGCGTCGCACGCCGTGATGCCGCCGAAGACGTTGACGAAGACGCTCTTGACCTGCGGGTCGCCGAGGATGACGTCGAGTCCTGCGGCCATGACCTCGGCCGAGGCGCCACCGCCGATGTCGAGGAAGTTCGCGGGCTTCACGCCGTTGTGGTTCTCACCGGCGTAGGCGACGACGTCGAGCGTCGACATGACCAGACCCGCGCCGTTGCCGATGATGCCGACCTCGCCGTCGAGCTTGACGTAGTTCAGGCCGCTCTGCTTGGCCTTGGCCTCGAGCGGGTCGGCGGCATCCTTGTCCTCAAGCGCCTCGTGCTCGGGGTGACGGATCTCGCTCGCGTTGTCGTCGAGCGTGACCTTGCCGTCGAGAGCGATGATGTCGCCGGAGTCGGTGCGAACCAGCGGGTTCACCTCGACGAGCGTGGCGTCCTCGCCCTTGTAGACGTCGTACAGCTTGACGAAGACGTCGGAGACCTTCTCGACGAGGTCCTCCGGGAAGTTCGCGGCGCGCGCGATCTCGACGGCCTTGGCCTTGTCGATACCGGTCAGCGGGTTCACCTCGACGCGGGCGAGGGCTTCGGGCTTCTCGACGGCGAGCTGCTCGATCTCCATGCCGCCCTCGACGCTGCACAGCGACAGGTACGAACGGTTGGCGCGGTCGAGCAGCACGGAGAAGTAGAACTCCTCGGCGATCGCCGCACCCTGCGCGACCATGACGCGCTTGACGACGTGGCCCTTGATGTCGAGACCGAGGATGGCCTTGGCAGCCTCGTAAGCCTCGTCGGGGGTCTTCGCGACCTTCACGCCGCCGGCCTTGCCGCGACCACCGGTCTTGACCTGAGCCTTGACGACCACGACGCCGCCGATCTTCTCAGCGGCTGCCTTCACCTCCTCAGGGGTGTCGGCGACGATGCCGGCGAGGACCGGCACTCCGTACTTCTCGAAAACGTCTCGTGCCTGGTACTCGTACAGATCCACTGTGTTTCCTTCACTGGGATGCGGCCTGGTAATTCTCTCGATGTCGAGACATCGACCAGTCCCCCAGCTTACTACCCCCTGGTGACCGCCCCTTGAGGAGAGCAGGCGCCGACGGCACGGCAGTGACGACACTCGCCGTCATCTCGCGGCACCGACGTTCTAGGCTCTTCTCATGCACGAATCCGCATCGCCGCGCTCCGCCGTCGTCGCCGCAGCGCTCGAACTGTTCCAGAGCCAGGGCTTCGATCAGACATCGGTGGAACAGATCGCCAAGGCGGCCGGTGTCTCGCGATCGACCTTCTTCCGGCAGTTCGGCGGCAAGGAGGATGTGGTCTTCGCGGATCACGAGGTGCTGATCGAGCAGCTGCGCGAGTTCCTCGCGGAAGGGCACGACGATCCCTGGGGAGCCGTGTGCGCGGCATCCGAGTCCGTCTACTCCTATTTCGCGCACGACCCCGAGCTCGCTCGCCGCCGCTATCAGATCGTGCGGCAGGTGCCCGTGCTGCGCGAGCGTGAGATCATCACGGTGTTCCGCTACGAGCGGCTGTTCGACGAGTACCTGCGCGCCTCGCTGCCCGGCATCGATCCATTGGACGCCGTCGGCTTCGCCGCGCTCGTGACCGCGGTGCACAATCATGTTCTGCGCCAGCTGCTGCGGGGCAAGAAGAAGATCCCGCTGTCCACGCTGCAGTCGGCGCTGACCGATGTGCGCCGCCGATACGGCGTGCTTGCCGAGACACCGGCAGAGGCTCCCGACGACGTCGTCGTCGCGGTCTTCCCGCGGTCGATGCCGATCGCCGAGATCACTCGCCGTCTGCGCACCCAGCTCGACTGAGCTCAACGCCTTCCGGCACCTCCGCCCGGCATCCGCCGTCGCACGCGCGGCCCCGCCCGCCTCGCTGCACCCCCGGCCCCGTTCCCGGGTGCCGCGGCCTCCGCTGTCACGAAAAGTCGGAGTCTCACCGCGACACGCCGAGCGATCGGTGCGCGCGTCGGCGCGTCGCCCCCGACCTCCGACTTTTCGCACCGAGCAGGGGACGCTCCGCCCCCGAGGAGCCGACGGTCCTCCGCGACGCCCGGCCCTTCCGCGGCGACGAGAGGATACCGCGCACCCGGGATCGTGAAACCGAGTACCGAGCTGTACGATACTTAGTGCCACGAAGGAGCCCCCATGAGCACTGCTGCCACCCCCTTCCCCGGCGAGCGCGTCTCGTCGTACGACGTCACCGGCCGGCAGGACAGCGATTACTACGCGGTCTTCGCCGACATCTCCGCCGCGGACCGAGAGGCCTGGGACCGCGCCAAGGCGTACATCGACGAGGTCGGCCCGCGGATGGCGGATGCCTGGGACCGCGGCGAGTACCCGCTCGACATCGCACGGCGCATGGGCGAGATGGACCTCGTGGTCGACGGCATCCAGCACCCGTCGCTCACCCGGCTCTCGCCTCTGGCCGCCGGCCTGGTGAACATGGAGATCTCGCGCGGCGACGGCTCGCTCGGCACCGTGCTCGCTGTGCAGGGCGGGCTCGCTCTGCGCACGCTCGCCCTCTTCGGATCGGATGCTCAGCAGGAGAAGTGGCTCACCGCCCTCGCCGACGGCTCGGTCTTCGGCTCCTTCGCGCTCACCGAGCCCGACCACGGATCCGACTCGGTCTCACTCGAGACCGTGGCCCGCCGCGACGGCGAGCAGTGGGTCATCCGCGGCGCGAAGAAGTGGATCGGCAACGGCGCCTCCGGGGGCATCACGTTCGTGTGGGCGCGTGTCGACGACGAGAGCGCACCCGAGAACGGGGCGGTGCGATGCTTCCTCGTGGAGCAGAGCGCTCCCGGCTATACGGGCACTCCGATCCGCGGCAAGGCCTCGCTGCGCGCCATCCATCAGGCGCACATCGTCCTCGACGACGTGCGGGTGCCGCTGGACGCCGTCCTCCCCGGCACGCACAGCTTCAAGGATGCCTCGACGGTGCTCTACGCGACGCGCTCGGGCGTCGCGTGGTCGGCGCTCGGCCACGCGACCGCCTGCTACGAGGCGGCGCTCGCCTATGCCACGAAGCGCGTGCAGTTCGGCAAGCCGCTGGCGAAGTTCCAGATGGTTCAGGAGCGTCTGACGCACATGCTCGAGGATCTCACCGCGATGCAACTGTACTGCCGTCGCCTCGCCGACCTCGAGGCGGCCGGCGAGCTGCGTCCGACGCAGGCGTCTCTGGCGAAGTTCCACAACACGCGCGCGGCCCGCCGTATCGCGTCGACCGCACGGGATCTGCTCGGCGGCAACGGCATCCTGCTCGAGAACGGGGTGATGCAGCACCTGGCCGACATCGAGGCGATCCACACCTACGAAGGCACCGAGAGCGTGCAGGCGCTGCTGCTCGGCCGTGACATCACCGGGATGAGCGCGTTCGCCTGAGCGTCAGTCGCAGCCGCAGCCGCCCGCTGCCGTCTTCACCATGAAGCACACGTCGCACACGCCGTAATCGCGCTCGATCGGCTTGGCGTTGCGCGCCGAGGCGGTGGCCTGTGAGGCGCTCGACCCCGGCACCTTGGGCGCCCGAGGCGTGCTCGGCCGTCGCGAACGGGCGGTGGTCGCCACGGGCGGGTACTCGCTCGGGTGCGTGACGTAGAAGTACGGCGCGCGCCCCTCGCTCGGCTGCAGCCGCAGCGGCGTCGAGCCGATCGAGATGACCTCGTCTTCCGCGAAGCCGTTGGTGTAGGTGCGCCCGATGTGCAAGGCTGCACCCTCACCTCGGCGGATCGCTTCGATGTAGCGTCCGCGATCGATGTAGCTCGAGATGCCGACGGCATCCGTGACCGCGGTGATGAACTCGTAGTTCTCCAGGGCGATGCGGTGGGCGCGAAGCGCCTCCGTGAGCGATCGATACGGACGGGAGGTGCCGGTCGGTGTGGGTCCCTGTACTTCATTCATCACCTCAATGATCTCACCTCGGGGGCAGCGCGAACACCGCCTCCGTCGTGGAAGACTGGGGGCATGACGCGCGCGACGATCATCGGCTCCGGTCCGAACGGGCTCGCCGCCGCCGTGTCACTCGCACGCGCCGGCTACGAGGTGCGGGTGCTCGAGGCTGCCGAGACGATCGGCGGCGGCGTGCGCACGGCCGAATCGACGCTCCCCGGGTTCCTGCACGACGTCTGCTCGGCGGCGCATCCCGCGGCCCTCGCCTCGCCGTTCTTCCAAGCCTTCGGCCTCGCCGAGCGCATCGACTGGATCGTGCCCGAGATCTCCTACGCGCACCCGCTCGACGGCGGTCGCGCCGGCATCGCCTGGCGCGACATCGAGCGCGCGGCATCCGGCATGGGCGAAGACGGGAAGGCATGGCTGTCGCTGCTGCGCCCGCTGAGCCGCCACATAGACGGCGTCGTCGACTTCACCGGCAACCAGATGCTGCGCATCCCCCACGAGCCCGTCACCGCGATCCGATTCGCGATGCGGATGCTGCAGGAGGGCACGCCGCTCGCCAAGACGACCTTCCGCACCGAGGAGGCGTCGAGTCTGATCTCCGGGGTGCTCGCACACGCCAATACGCCGCTGCCCTCGCTCGCGGGCGCCGCCGCCGGCCTCCTCCTGGCGGCGCAGGCGCACGCAGGAGGATGGATGTACCCCCGCGGCGGCGCGCAGCGCATCGCGGACACGATGGTCGCCGATCTCGAGGCTCACGGCGGTTCGGTCGAGACCGGCGCGCACATCACGGACCTCGGCTCCCTCGACTGGGGCGACGCCGCGCGTGGTGACGTGCTGCTGCTGAACACGTCTCCCCGTCTCGCGCTCACGCACCCCGACATCCCCGCCCGGTACGCGCGGGCGCTGCGCGCATACCGGTACGGACCGGCAGCGGCGAAGGTCGACTTCGCGCTCGACGGACCCATCCCGTGGACGAACCACGACGTCGCGCAGTCCCCGACCGTGCATGTCGGCGGCACGCAGGCCGAGATCTGGGAGAGCGAGAACGCCGTCGCCGCAGGCCGCGTGAGCGAGCGCCCGTATGTCCTGACGGTGCAGCCATCGGTCTTCGATCCCACCCGCGCGCCCGAGGGCAAGGCCGTGCTGTGGGCGTACATCCACGTGCCTCAGGGCTCCGACCTCGACGCGACCGAGCTCATCACGCAGCAGGTCGAGCGCTTCGCCCCCGGCTTCCGCGACAGGATCCTCGCGACGCATGCGGTGCCTGCGTCCTCTCGTGAGGCGATCAACCCCTCCGAGATCGGCGGCGACATCCTCGGAGGCGCGTTCACCATTCCCCAGGCGCTGCGACGCCCCGTGCTGGGGACGAAGCCGTGGCGGACCCCCATGCGCGGGGTGTACCTCGCTTCGGCGTCGACTCCGCCGGGGCCCGGTGTGAACGGCATGGCCGGATGGCACGCGGCGCGTACGGCTCTCGCCGACGCCGGGCGTCCGGCGACTCTCGGCGACCTGTTCTGAGCCGCCACCCGGGTCTCGATCCTCGGCGCTGTTCACAATTCAGGAAGACCGCCCCCTCCTGACGCCGACTCCCCCGTGATCTCGGCCCACCAGCGTGGCGCGGCCACCGGAGTTCCTGAGTTATGAACACGGCCCCGCACGATTCTGCTGTCGTGAGCGCCCAGATGTCGCCAAGATGGACGTCATGCACTACGACATCCCCGCTCCGATGCTCGCGAAGGCCGCAGCATCCGTCCCCGACCCGGCGAAGACGAGCGGTGGACTGCTGTTCGAACCCAAATGGGACGGCTTCCGCGGGCTCATAGCCTGGGACGGCGAGAACGTCGAGATCGGGTCGCGAGGGGCCAAACCGCTCACGCGCTACTTCCCCGAGCTCGTGGAAGCCATCCCCCGCCTGCTGCCCGGCCCGTGCCTGCTCGACGGCGAGATCGTCGTCGCGACAGGGCCGGAGGGCGCTCAGCGTCTCGACTGGGAGGCCCTCAGCCAGCGCATCCACCCGGCGGCGACTCGCGTCGCGAAACTAGCCGTCGAGACCCCCGCCATGTTCGTCGCTTTCGATCTGCTCGCCCAGGGCGACGACGATCTGCAGGCCGCGCCGTTCGCCGAGCGTCGCGAGCGCCTTGAGCGCCTGATGGCGGGTGTCGGGCATCCGCTGCACATCACCCGCACCACACGCGACCGCGATGCCGCCGTCCGCTGGCTCGCCGAGTTCGAAGGGGCGGGTCTCGACGGCGTCGTCGCGAAGCCGCTCGACCAGCCGTACGCTCCCAACAAGCGCACGCTCATCAAGATCAAGCACGCCCGAACGGCCGACGTCGTCGCCCTCGGATATCGGATCCACAAGTCGGGTTCGGGCGTCGGATCGCTGCTGGTCGGGCTGTACGACTCCGACGGCGCGCTGCGTCAGGTCGGCGGGGTCGCGGCCTGGAGCGATGCGCGCCGCCAGGAGCTCGTCGAGGAGCTCGCACCGCTCGTCGAGCGGGATGCTTCCGGAGAGGCTGTGACCGGCGAGGGCGAGCGCTCTCGGTTCAGCGGCTCGAAGGATGTCTCGTTCGTTCGACTGCACCCCGAGCGCGTGCTCGAGGTGCGCTACGACCAGCTCGAGGGCGCACGCTTCCGGCACACCGTGCAGTTCGAGAGATGGCGGCCCGACCGTGACGCGCGATCGTGCACCTACGAGCAGCTCGACACTGTCACGGGCTACGACCTCGCCGACGTGCTCAGCTGACGCTCAGTCCCCGACAGGGTCGCCGTTCTCGTCCCAATTGGCGGCGACCTTCTTGCTGGGCTGCACGCGAGGCGGCTCACCGGGCATCTTCGGGAACTCCGGCGGGAAGGGAAGCTCGCCCAGGCCGTTCGCCTTGTCGCGCTCCCACCACTCCAGCAGCGTGTCGATGCGGCCGGGGGCATCCTGCTTGCCCGCCCATGGGTCGCCGACCTCGCCGAGCCGCTTCGGAACGCTGCGCACCGTGAACTGCGCCGGGTCGAGCCCATCGAGCTCTTCCCAGTGCACGGGCGTCGCGACCGTCGCCCCCGGCAGAGCGCGGGGGCTGTAGGCGCCCGCCATCGTGCGGTCGCGGTTCGCCTGGTTGAAATCGACGAAGATGCGCTCGCCGCGCTCCTCCTTCCACCAGTTGGTCGTGACCCGATCCGGCATCCGCCGTTCGAGTTCACGGCCGGCGGCGATCACCGCGTGGCGGACGTCGAGGAATTCGTGCGCCGGCACGATCGGAGCGAACACGTGCAGGCCCCTGTTGCCGCTGGTCTTCACGAACGCCTCGAGCCCGGCCTCGTGCAGCACGTCTCGCAGGGCGTGCGCTGCGGGCACCGCGTCGGAGAAGTCGGTGCCCGGCTGCGGATCGAGGTCGATGCGCAGCTCGACGGGGTTGTCGGGATCGGTCGCGAGCGACGCCCACGGGTGGAAGACGATCGTGTTCATCTGCGCCGCCCAGACCAGAGCGCTCGGGCGGTTGAGCACGATCTGCGGATGCTGTCGCCCGCTGTTGTACGTCACCATCACCGCGTCGACGAAGTCCGGTGTGCCGGCGGGCGGGTTCTTCGAGAAGAACCCCTGGGCTCCCTGTCCCTTCGCAGGACCGACGCCGTTGCGGAATCTCTCCAGCGACACCGGCCTGTTGCCGTTCGCCTCGAGGAACGGCCCGCTCACCGCCTGGAAGTACTCGACGAGCTCGGCCTTGGTGATGCCGAGCTTCGGCCAGATGACCTTGTTCGGGCTCGAGAGCGCGACCTCGCGCTCTCCGTCAGGATCGGCGATGGTCAGGGTGATGCGCTCTGAGGCCATGACTCGACCCTAGAGGCAGCATCCGACGCACGGAACCCCCGCGCTCACTCCGCGGAGTCGACAGCCAGCTCGAGCACGGGCGCGAGCGCGTCGCGCTCCACGACCAGGGTCGGACCCGCCGGGTCGATGATCACACCGGCCATCTCGGCGTGACCTGCGAGCACGCTGGCCAGCTGTGCAGGCTCGAACGGGAGCGGCCGGTCGCCGCGTCCCAGGGCGATGACCTCGAGCGGATGCGAGAACAGCTGCAGGAACCTCTTGCCGTCGGGGGTCTGCGCCTCGGCGATGCCGACAGGGGCCCCCTCGGCGCCGTCGTTCACCGCGACCCACATCCGCTTGGCGGCGAGCGCCTCGCCCACCTTGACTGCCGTGTCCTGCTCGCGGGGCGCGGCCAGAAGCGACTTGACCTTCATCTCGGCGTCGCCCTGCTCGAGCGCCTTCTGCAGGAGCTCAGTCGGGAAGACGACGCGGTGCGGAGCCGAGGCGTTGTCGACGATGAGTCCCGCGAAGTCTCCGGCGACGACCTGCTGCATGACGGAAGTGACCGGCTGCGCGACGGCGGACGTCGCGGAAGGGTCCTTCTCGAGCTGCACCGAGTCGCGCACGGCGGCTGCCGAGCTGAACGCGAGCATGAACTGGCGGTCTCCGTCACGCACCACCGCGACTGACAGGGGCTTTCCCTCGGCGATCTGCGCACGGGCATCGCCGTTGACGCGGATGTACAGGTGCCCCTGCAGTGCCTGGCGCATGACGCCGAGCAGCTGGTCGTTCGAGGCGCCGGCCTCGATCTGCGTGAGAGCTTCGCGCAGCAGGACGTTGTCCTTCATGCCGGGCACGGTCTCGGTCTGCTCGGGCGGCATGGGCGGCGCCAGCGGAAGCCGGCGCTGCTCGGCGGCCGCGCTCTGGACAGGCGCGGCCTGTGCGGGCGCAGCCGGTGCGGGGGCGGATGCTGCGGGAGCGCTCGCCTGCTCAGGCTGGTCGAGCGAGACCTCGGGCCCGGCCTGAGCGCCGACGCCGCGGAACGCCTGCACCGAGATGCCGATGGTCGGCGCCTGTTCGACCTCGACGGCGGAATCCGACTCCGGCACCTCGACGTCGGAGTCGGCGACCTCGGATTCGGCGACGTCGGATGCCGGGACAGCGGTGTCTGCGGACTTCTTGCGGCGGGAGAACAGAGCCATAATGTGCCAGCCTAACCGGCGGCGGTGAACGTCAGCGCCGCATGATGCGGGAGCGTGCGGCGTGCCGTCGCGCCGGACTCAGATCTTCTCGATCGGCGCGACCTTGATCAGCAGCTTCTTCTGCCCCGCAGAGTCGAACCGCACGTGCGCGATGCGCTTCGCGCCCTCGCCCGTCACGGCATCCACTCGCCCGTCGCCGAAGTCGGTGTGGCGGATGCGATCGCCCGGGGCGAGCTCGAGGTCTCCGTTGTCGCGCATCTTCGCCGTGACCCGGTTCGGGAACTTGTCCATGGCTGTCGAGAGAGGCTTCAGCTGGTCGCGTCCGGGCAGCGGCTTGACCGCGAAGCGATCGCCCGAGCTCGCGCTGCCTCCGAACCCCCCGGCTCGTCGTGCGTTGAGCGCGCGCGACTGCATGCCGCCGCGCGAGTTCACGTCTCCCGGCGACTGACGCCAGTCGATCAGCCCGGCCGGGATCTCCTGCAGGAAGCGGCTGGGCATCGCGACCGTCACCTCGCCGAACTGCGCGCGCGTCATCGCGAGCGACAGGTGCAGGCGCTTGCGCGCGCGGGTGATTCCGACGTAGAAGAGCCGTCGCTCCTCCTGCGGGCCCCCGGGCTCCCCCGCGGAGATGCGGTGCGGGATCAGGTCTTCCTCGACGCCGGTGACGAACACCGCGTCGTACTCGAGGCCCTTCGCGGTGTGCATCGTCATGAGCGACACCGAACCCGACTCGTCGTCGAGGTCGTCGGCGTCGGAGACCAGCGCGACCTCGGTGAGGAAGTCGACGATCGTGCCCTCGGGGTTGTTGCGTGCGAAGTCGCGGGCGACCGCGACGAACTCGTCGAGGTTCTCGACGCGGGCTTCGTCCTGCGGATCGCGGCTGGCGCGAAGCGCGTCGAGGTAGCCGCTCTTCGAGAGCAGCACGACGAGCCCGTCGGCGACCGAGCTCGGCGGCGGCAGCTCGCCGGATGCCGGCAGCATGATCTCCGTGGCCTCCGCGAGCACCGCGTCGAGCTGTGCGATCGCCGCCTGGATCTTGGGACCGAAGCCGAGCTCACCGGGCACCGACAGCGCCTGCCGGAACGTGATGCCGTGCTCTTCCGCGAAGCGGGCGATCGCCGTCTCGCTGACGTCGCCGATGCCGCGGCGCGGCTTGTTGAGGATGCGTCGAACGGCCATCTCGTCGGCCGGGTTCGCCACGGCCACGAGATACGCCAGCGCGTCTTTGATCTCGGCGCGCTCGTAGAACTTGGTGCCGCCCATGATCTTGTAGGGCACCGCCGAGCGGATGAAGATCTCCTCCAGCGCGCGCGACTGCGAGTTGGTGCGGTAGAACACGGCCATCTCGGAATAGGGGTATCCGGCGCGACGGAGCGACTCGATCTCGTCGGCCACGAACTGGGCCTCGTCGTGCTGCGAGTAGCCGGTGAACCCGATGATCTTGTCGCCGTCGCCCTTGTCGCTCCAGAGCTTCTTGTCCTTGCGGTCGAAGTTGTTGCCGATCACGGCGTTGGCGGCCGACAGGATGTTCTGGGTCGAACGGTAGTTCTGCTCGAGCAGCACGACGCGAGCCCCGGGGAAGTCGCGTTCGAATTCGCTGATGTTGCGGATGTCGGCGCCGCGGAAGGCGTAGATCGACTGATCCGAATCGCCGACGACTGTGAGCGAGGCGCCCGCGAGCTCGGGAGTGGTCTCGGGTTCGAAGATCATCATGCCGTTCGAGGCATACGGATCGGGCGCGTCGCCGGACGCCGGTCGCGTGAGCTCGTGGATCAGCGCGTACTGCGCGTGATTCGTGTCCTGATACTCGTCGACCAGGATGTGCCGGAAGCGACGACGATATGTGTTCGCGACCTCGGGGAACGCGCGGAACAGGTAGACCGTCTGACCGATCAGATCGTCGAAGTCGAAGGCGTTGGCCTTCTGCAGCTGGCGCTGGTAGTCGGCGAACAGCTCGACGAAGATCCGCTCCGCCGGGTCGGACATGTTGGCCTGGCGCGCGTACGCCTCGGCGTCGGACAGTTCGTTCTTGAGCTTCGAGATGCGGCCCTGGACCGATGCCGGAGTGAGGCCGTAGGCGTCGGCCTCGTGCTCCTTGACCAGACGCTTGATGAGGGCTCGGGAGTCGCCCGAGTCGTAGATCGTGAAGGACTTCGTGAAGCCGAACTGCTCCGCCTCTCGCCGGAGGATCCGCACGCACGCCGAGTGGAAGGTCGAGATCCACATGCCGCGGGCCGCCTCGCCGACGAGCTGCTCGACGCGCTCGCGCATCTCACCCGCGGCCTTGTTGGTGAAGGTGATGGCGAGGATCTGGCTGGGCCAGGCCTCCCGAGCGCGCAGCAGCGAGGCGATGCGCCTGGTCAGCACGCTGGTCTTGCCCGAGCCCGCGCCCGCGACGATGAGCAGAGCCGGACCGCGATAGGTCACCGCCTCGAGCTGCTGCGGATTGAGGCCGGCGAGGAGGTCGTCCTGCCCCTGCTCTGCAGTGGAGCGGGGGCCGACGGATCCGGGGACGATGAGGGGGGCTTCGGTCATGGCCTTACGAGTCTAGGCGTCGCCACAGACACCGCGGACAGCGCGTTGGGGCGCTCGAACGGCGCGCGCTCAGGCATCCGATGCGAGAATCTGATCGTGCGCACGATCCTCAACATCATCTGGCTCATCTTCGCCGGCCTCGGGCTCTGGTTCGGCTACGTCCTCGCAGGAATCCTGCTGTGCATCCCCATCGTCACCATCCCCTGGGCGATCGCCTCGTTCCGCATCGCCGGCTACGCGATCTGGCCGTTCGGCCGCGAGGTGGTCGAGAAGCCCACCTCCGGCGTCGGATCGGCCGTCGGCAACGTGATCTGGGTGATCCTCGCCGGCTGGTGGCTGGCGATCGGGCACATCGTCTCGGGCCTCGCACTGTGCGTCACGATCATCGGCATCCCGATGGGCATCGCCGACTTCAAGCTGATCCCGGTGTCGCTGATGCCACTCGGCAAGGAGATCGTCTCGAGCCGCGACGGAGTGTTCGGCCGCAGCGCCTGACCCTCGGGCGCCGATCGGCGACCGAATAGACTGGCCCGGATGAATGCCGACCGCCTGATCGCCTGGGACGCTGAACTCCGCTCTGCGCACACCCGGCTCCGCGCCGCACTGGCCGCGACTCGTCAAGCGCTGGAATCCGGCGTCGACGCGCCGAATGCGGCATCCGATCTGGCGCTGTTCTGCATCGGCTTCTGCACCGCGCTCGACGGCCACCATCGCAGCGAAGACCAGAGCCTGTTTCCGGCGCTGCGCGCCGAGCATCCCGAACTGGGCGACAAGATCGACAAGCTCATGCAGGACCACTCGATGCTCTCGCATCTGCTGGGCGCGCTGCGCAGCGCCGTGGAGAGCGGCGCGGATGCCGAGGTCGTCGAGGGGCATCTCGACGGAGTGAACGCGATCATGGAGTCGCATTTCCGCTTCGAGGAGCGCGAGATCCTGCAGCCGCTGCGCACGCTCACGCTCCACGCGGATGTGCACGAGGTGCTCGGCCCGCTCTGAGCCTCAGCCTCGGAAGAAGCCGACCCCGAGATCGGGCTGGTCGACGAAGACGCCGTCGACACCGGTCGCCGCGATCACGCGCCACTCCGATTCGTAGTCTCCGTATGCGGCCTTGCCTCCTCCGGCCCGGAACTCGGGCGAGAGGAAGCCGTTCTCCGGACGGCACGTCCAGGTGAACACCTTGAGCCCCCGGGCGTGCGCATCGTCGACGATCGTGTTGCCCGGCACCAGCAGCATCTTCTTGCTCACGCTGATGCCGTCGACGCGCCCGATCAGGCTGTCCAGGCCCGCGGGCTTCACGGTCGCCTTGTACGACAGAGCCTGCTTGCCCTGCGCCACGAGCAGATCGTACGGCCGGCCCGCGGCCTCGATCAGGTACACGTAGGACGCGGCGATCCGCTGCTCACGGAGCCGGCCGAGGACCGTCGACTCGAAGCTCTCGATGATCAGCGGCAGCTCGCCGTCGGCCCAGCCTGTGGCGCGGAGGTCGCGTGCGATGAGCGGAGCGAGTTCGAGCCCGATCGATGCGAAGTACGTGGCGTGCTTGACCTCGAGGACGACTCCGATCTCCCGCCCGTGCTCGACGGAGCTCTTGCGAACGAGGTCGAGCAGGTCGGTGAGGCGCAGGATCGGCTGAGTGTCGTCGAAGGTCGCGCTCGAGGTGCGAACCTCGGGAAGCCGCTCGCGGCAGCGGAGCGTCGAGAGCTCGGCCCAGGTGAAGTCCTCGGTGAACCATCCGGTCAGCGCCTGGCCGTCGACCCGCTTCGTGGTCTTGCGGTCGGCGAACTCCGGATGCCGGGCGACGTCGGTCGTGCCGGAGATCTCGTTCTCGTGGCGCACCACGAGGACGCCGTCTCTCGTGGCGACGACGTCGGGCTCGACCGCGTCAACGCCCATGGCGAACGCCAGTTCATAGGAGGAGCGGCTGTGCTCCGGTCGGTAACCGGGCGCACCCCGGTGCCCGATCACGAGCGGCGATTTCCTGGGCACGCTCTCAGCGTAGAACACCCCCGGCCGTCCCCCTCCCGGGTATCGTGGAGGAAAGCGACCTACAACCACTTTGGAGTGAGGCCCACCATGAGCAACTTCGCATTCAACAATCCGGCGTTCCAGCAGCAGGATCCGCGGAATGTCGCGACCTACCCTGGCGCACCGCAGGCGGCTCAGGGTGCACAGGCCGCCTCGTTCCAGCAGGCCGGCATCGACGCGACCGTCAACGCGCAGCTGGAGGGCATGTACGCCGCTCCCCCGGCCGGCGCCATCGAGACCGACCGCATGTCGGTCGAAGACACCGTGTGGAAGACGGCAGGGCTCTTCGGCATCATGCTCGTCACGGCCGCGATCGCCTGGGTGTTCACGCTCGGCGGCGTCGCCGCTCCTGAGCGCGATCCCTACAACCAATTCGCGCCGAACATGCTGCCGTGGATCGTCGGCGGGCTCGGCGCCTTCGTCCTCGCGATGGTCGTCTCGTTCACCTCGCGCAAGAAGGTGCGCCCCGCGCTGATCTTCACGTACGCCGTGTTCGAGGGTCTGTTCATCGGAGGCATCTCGGCGTTCTTCGAGGTGCTGTGGCCCGGCATCGTGATGCAGGCCACTGTCGCCACTGTCGCCGTTGTCGGCGTGACGCTGGCATTGTTCGCCACTGGCCTCGTCCGTGTGTCGAAGCGAGCCACCAAGGTGTTCCTGATCGCCATGGGCGGCTACCTCGTCTTCTCCCTTCTGAACGTCGTGCTCATGTGGACCGGCGTGGTCAAGGATGCATTTGGCCTGCACGGCGCTCCCGGCCCGCTCGGAATCCCGTGGGGTCTCATCATCGGCGTGCTCGTCGTGATCATGGCCGCGTACTCGCTCGTGATGGACTTCGACCAGATCCAGCAGGGCGTGCGCAACGGCGCACCGCGCAAGTACGGTTGGCTCGGCGCCTTCGGCATCATGGTCACCGTCGTGTGGCTCTACGTCGAGATCCTGCGCATGATCGCGATCGCCCGCAGCAACTGACGCCCGCGCTTCGCGCTCGAAGGGGCCCGCCTCCGGAAGGAGGCGGGCCTCTTGGCATACCCGGGCGACAGATGCAAGGGGGTGTGCAAGAAACGTCGGAATGCGGGAAAGTGGTTCCCACGACGCCCTGGTATTCCCGGGGCTCCCGACATTAAGGAGCTGACCATGAGCTTTCTCGGCTTTCTTCTTCTTGGCCTCATCGCAGGGGCCATCGCGAAGTTGATCCTTCCCGGCCGTCAGGGCGGAGGGTGGTTCGTCACACTTCTGCTCGGCGTCGTGGGCGCGCTGCTCGGTGGATGGCTCGGCAGCCTGATCCTCAACCGTCCCCTCACCGAGTTCTGGGACATCGGCACGTGGCTCCTC
This sequence comes from Microbacterium hydrocarbonoxydans, assembly GCF_000956475.1. Taxonomy (GTDB): domain Bacteria; phylum Actinomycetota; class Actinomycetes; order Actinomycetales; family Microbacteriaceae; genus Microbacterium; species Microbacterium hydrocarbonoxydans_A. The sequence continues at coordinate 585,242 of NZ_JYJB01000009.1, read as the reverse complement.
GCCATCGTGGGTTCGATCATCGTGCTGCTGATCTACGGTCTGATCGTCGGCCGCGGAGACCGCGTCCGCAACTGACCGACGCCGCGATCACGCCCGTCCCCTTCGAACGCCACGGCGTGCGAAGGGGGCGGGTCTTTCAGTTCCCGGCGGCTTTCGCCTCGAGCAGCTTCCGCTCGCGCTCGTTGCCCGCCAGCGCGGCGGCAGCCGCGAATTCGCTGCGCGCCTCGTCTTCGCGCCCCAGCCGCAGCAGCAGCTCTGCCCGGGTCGCCGGCAGCAGGTGATATCCGCGGAGGCCTCCAGAGGCCTGCAGCCCGTCGATGATCAGCAGAGCGGATGCCGGACCCGTCGCCATCGCGACCGCCGCCGCCCGATTGAGTTCCACGACGGGTGAGGGCGCGATGCGGCCCAGGGCCTCGTAGAGCACGACGATGCGCTCCCAGTCGGTCTGCTCCACCGACGGCGCGACCGCGTGGCACTCCGCGATCGCCGCCTGCAGGCCGTAAGCGCTGCGGCCGCCCCCGAGTTCATCCGCGCGCTCCAGGGCGGCGCGCCCGCGCGCGATGCGGCTGCGATCCCAGCGGCTGCGATCCTGGTCGGCGAGCAGCACCGGATCGCCGTGCGCATCGACTCGTGCGGGGAAGCGTGCCGCGGTCAGCTCCATGAGCGCCAGCAGACTGTGCACGTCTCGTTCGCGTGGCATGAGCGCGGCGAGCACGCGGCACAGCCGGATGGCCTCGAGACTGAGCTCCGGCCGCATCCAGTCGGTGCCGCTGGACGCCGAGTGCCCCTCGTTGAAGATCAGGTACAGAACCCCGAGAACCGCGCCGAGGCGGGCTGCGTGCTCTTGCTTCGCGGGCATCTCGAACGGAACGTTCGCCGCGGTCAGTGTCTTCTTGGCGCGTACGATCCGCTGCTGCACGGTCGCCGAGGGCACGAGGAAAGCCCGCGCGATCTCCTCGCTTGACAGGCCGCCGACCACACGGAGGGTGAGCGCCACCTGTGCCTCCCGCGAGAGCACGGGGTGGCACGAGATGAAGATGAGCTGCAGCACGTCGTCGTCGACGGCATCCGGATCCCAGGGCAGCGCATCGGCCGCCTCGTCCTGCTCCCGCTCGAGATCATGTGCGAGCAGCGCCATCCGCTCGTCGAGGCGCTCTCTCCGACGCCAGCCGTCGATCGCCTTGCGCTTCGCGACAGCTGTGAGCCAGGCCGCGCCGTTGCGCGGCACACCGTCGACGGGCCACTGGGCCAGCGCATCGATCAGGGCCTCCTGAGCGAGGTCCTCGGCGAGGCCGAAGTCGCCGACCAGCCGCGTCAGCGTCGCTACGATCTTCGCCGACTCGATGCGCCAGACTGCGGCGACGGCGCGCTCCGCAGCTCCCGTGTCGGGGGCGGAGCGTGCCGTCTCGCTGAGAGGTGAGTCGGTCATCTCACTGCTGGGCGCGCTGCGCCTGCTCCTCGCGCCAGCCGGCTTCCTTCTCGATCCACTCGTTGTCGGCCGGGAAGTCCGACGCATCGGTCACCCGACGCACTTCGAGGAACGAACCCTTTCCGAGCGGTGCACGGCTCGCCCATTCGGCGGCCTCTTCACGCGAGGACACCTCGATGATCCAGAAGCCGTTGAACAGCTCCTTGGTCTCGCCGTAGGGGCCGTCGGTGATGAGAGGCGTCTCCGCGCTGAAGTCGACGACGAAGCCCTCTGCGGCGTCCGTGAGTCCCTCACCTGCAGCGAGTACGCCCGCCTTGATCATGGACTCGTTGTACTTGCCCATGGCCTCGATGACCTGCTCGAACGGCGTCTCCTTGTAGGCCTCCACAGCCTCGTCGGTCGCGCGCATGATGAGCATGTACTTCATGATGTTCTCCTTGATCGGTGGGCCGTGATTCGACCCTCTCATTGAAGACGTCGAACGGGAATGCCGCCGATCGACATCCGCACGGAAAACTTCTCAGATTCTTTCTGCACCCCGCCCTAGACTCGCTTCGTGACCGCGGCCGAACTCGTCGACAGCATCCGCCTCGCCCTGCGCGATGCCGCCGATCCGTCTCTCGCCCCCGGTCAGCAGGCGTACATGAAGTCCGCGATGCCGTACCTCGGGGTGACGCTGCCGACCACGCGGCGTCTCACGACGCAGAGCGCGCGAGCGGTCGACGACGCCGATGAGCTGCGGCTCGCCGCGACGCTGCTGTGGCGCGAGGCGACGCATCGCGAGGAGCGCTACGCCGCCACGACCTTGATCGGCCTGCGCCCCCTGAGAGCGCGTCTGGACATGCTCGATCTGCACGAGGAGATGATCCGCACCGGCGCCTGGTGGGATCACGTCGACGAGGTGGCCGGGCGCGTGACCGAGGTGCTCGAGGCGCACCCGCTCGAAGTCACCCAGCTGATGCTGCGGTGGACCGCCGACGACGACGTCTGGATCAGGCGCGTCAGCATCATCTCGCAGCTGCGCCGGAAGGAGGCGACCGACCGCGAGCTGCTCACGATCGCGATCGAGTCGAATATCCGGGACACCGACTTCTTCATCCGCAAGGCGATCGGCTGGGCGCTGCGGGAGTACGCCAAGACGGACCCGGACTGGGTGCGCGCCTTCGTGCGCGCGCACGAGGCGGAGCTCAGCGGGTTGTCGAGACGCGAGGCGCTGAAGCACCTCGGCTGAAGAGCCACCCGTGTCATGATGATCAGGAACCGCATTCCGAGCGAGGGGGCGCGATGGGGAACCGGATGCTGCGAGCTGCGACGGCGGCCTGGATGATGGCTGTCCTCGCCGGGCTCACCTGGGGGTCGGCGGCGAACGCGGAGACTCCCTCATCTCTCGACGCGGGGCACATCAGCGATCGCTCCGACGTGCTCAGCGAGGCGGATGAGTCTCGGCTCGAGCAGCGACTCGACGAGCTGGCATCCGCCGCCGACCTCCCGGAGCTCTTCGTCGTGCTGGTGCCCGACTTCGACAGCCCTGACAACGCGCTCTCATGGGCGGATGCCACGGCACTTCGCAACAACCTCGCGCCCGATCAGTACCTGCTCGCGATCGCCACCGAGGGGCGCGCCCTCGCCATCTCGGCCGAGTACGGCGGGGACGGCGTCGCGGCGGGTCCGCTCTCCGAGTCCAGGATCCTCGAGATCGAGGATCACCTCGGGTCGGACTACCTGGCGGACGACGACTGGGCGGGTGGCATCGACTACGTCGCCGACGAGTTCTCGACCGTTCCGTGGCCGTGGTGGGTATGGGTCCTCGGCGCGGTGGTCCTCGCGCTGATCGTGTTCGGGATCACGCAACTGGTTCTGCACCTTCGTCGTCGTGCCGCGCTGGCCGCCGAGCTGCGGACGCTCGAAGGCCAGAAGAAGCGCGCCGCCCAACGGCTCGTCCAGGTCGACGAGGCGGTTCGCACGAGCGAGCAGGAGCTCGGGTTCGTGACCGCCGAGTTCGGTGAGGAGGCGACAGCCGAGTTCTCCGCCGTGCTGACGGACAACCGCACCCGCCTGCAGCAGGGCTTTCAGCTTCTGGAGAAGCTGCAGGATGCCGACGAGGACACGCCGCAGGAGACGCGGTCGTGGACCGACGACATCCTTCGGCTGTGCACGGAGATCGACGCCGCACTCGATGCGCGCACGAAGGAGATCGCCTCTCTACGCGCACTCGCCGACGGCGCGGCCGAGAACCTCGCGCGACTGAGATCGGCACGAGCACAGGCCGCGGTTCTCCAGAGCGGAGCCGCCGATCGTCTCGCCTCGCTCGCCGCCGCGTTCCCGCCCGCCGACCTCGTCGGCGTCGCGGACAATGCGCAGGAGATCGAAGCGCGACTGCGAGCGGCCGACCAGCAGCTCGACGCGCTGGCGAAGGCCGCCGGCGGTCGCAGACCCAGAGCTGTGGCCCGTGCCGTGCACGAGATCGAGCGGCTCCTCGCCGAGGCGAGGGAACTGCATGACGCCGTCGACGCACAGGCCGATGCGCTCGCGGCACGTCCGCCGCAGGCCGCCGAGGCGAGTGCGGTGCAGACGGATGCTGCCCCGGCTTCGCCGCCGGTCGATCCTGCCCTCGCCGGCACGGGATCGATCCTGGAGCAGGCGACCGCGGCGATGCGGGCAGCGGAGAGGTCGATGCAGGCGCGTCCGGGCGAGGTCGGGTCGTTCCCCCTGATGCGTCTGAGTTCCGCCCAGCGGCAGCTCGCCATGGCTGTTGAGGCCGCGGGCACCGAGAACGGCGATCTCCACGCGAAAGCCGCTCTCACGGCGGCGCAGCAGGTGCTGGCGCTGGTCACGGCTCCGGCTGCCCCAGAGCGCGCACGGTTCGTCAGGCCGGCACGCTCCGCGAGCAGCGATGCCCTCATGTACGACTCCCCCTCCGACGAGGACTCGTCGTGGCGACGGACGACGTCGTATGCGGATGCCGACGAGGAGGGCCGTGGTGGCAAAGCCGTGATCGGCGGCCTCAGCGGCGGCGCCGTCGGATTCTTCGGCGGCCTGGGCGTCGCGAGCGAAGAGCCGGGCCTCATCGTGCTGTTCGTCCTCGGCGGTGCGGCGCTCGGTGCGCTCTCGGGCGCGTTCGGCAACGGGAGCAGCAGCGGCGGCGGCAGCTCCTCGGGCTGGGGCGGGTCCCGCTCGTCCGGCGGCTGGTCTTCGGGCGGAAGCCGCTCCAGCAGCCGCTCCGGCGGGCGCTCGTTCGGCGGCGGGAGCCGCTCGTCCGGACGCTCCGGAGGCCGCCGCTTCTAGCATCCGCCCCAGACGGGCGAGATCCTCTCGTGGCGCGCACGCAGAAGGGCGCGGACCGAAGTCCGCGCCCTTCTGCGACACCTCAGGGAGACGTCACTCCCATTCGATCGTCCCCGGCGGCTTGGAGGTCACGTCGAGCACGACGCGGTTGACGTCGCGGACGCCGTTGGTGATGCGGTTCGAGATCTTCGACAGCACGTCGTAGGGAAGACGGGTCCAATCAGCCGTCATCGCGTCTTCGCTGGAGACCGGGCGCAGCACGATCGGGTGACCGTAGGTGCGGCCGTCGCCCTGCACGCCCACCGAGCGGACGTCGGCGAGCAGCACGACGGGGCACTGCCAGATCTCCTGGTCGAGGCCGGCCTTCGTCAGCTCTTCGCGGGCGATGGCGTCGGCCTCACGCAGAATCTCGAGACGGTCAGCGGTGACCTCACCGATGATCCGGATGCCGAGACCGGGCCCCGGAAACGGCTGACGCCCCACGATCGCCTCGGGGATGCCGAGCTCGCGCCCGATCGCGCGGACCTCGTCCTTGAACAGGGCGCGCAGGGGCTCGATCAGCTCGAAGTCGAGGTCGTCGGGCAGGCCCCCGACGTTGTGGTGCGACTTGATGTTCGCGGTTCCCGCGCCGCCGCCGGACTCGACGACGTCGGGGTACAGCGTGCCCTGCACGAGGAACTTCACGGGGGCGCCGCCCGAGGCCTTGGCCTCGGCCACGAGGTCGAGCTGCACCTTCTCGAAGGCGCGGATGAACTCGCGCCCGATGATCTTGCGCTTGTCCTCGGGGTCGGTGACGCCCTTGAGATGACCCAGGAAGGTGTCGGCCGCGTCGACCGTGATGAGGCGCACGCCGGTGGACTCGACGTAGTCCTTCTCGACCTGCTCGCGCTCGCCCTTGCGGAGGAGTCCGTGGTCGACGAAGACCGCGGTGAGCTGGTCGCCGATGGCCTTGTGCACGAGGGCGGTCGACACAGCAGAGTCGACGCCGCCCGAGAGAGCGGAGATGACGCGCGCGTCACCGACCTGCTCGCGGATGCGCTCGATCTGCTCGGCGATCACGTTGCCGCTGTTCCAGTCGGAGGCGAGACCGGCGCCCTTGTGCAGGAAGTTCTCGAGCACGCGCTGGCCGTGGTCGGAGTGCTTCACCTCGGGGTGCCACTGCACGCCGTAGAAGCCGCGCTCCTCGTTCGCGAACGCCGCGACCTTCGTCGCCTCGGTGGTGGCGAGGACCTCGAAGCCCTCGGGGGCCTTCGCGACCTGGTCGCCGTGGCTCATCCACACGTTCTGCTCAGCCGGCTGGCCGGCGAGCAGTGTTCCGCCGTCACCGGTGATGACGGCATCCGTCGCACCGTACTCGCGCAGTCCGGTGTTCGCGACCTCGCCGCCGAGCGTCTGGGCCATGTACTGGAAGCCGTAGCAGATGCCGAGCGTCGGCACGCCGAGATCGAACACCGCAGGGTCGAGGCGCGGAGCGCCCTCCTCGTACACCGAAGACGGACCGCCCGAGAGGATGATCGCGACCGGGTTCTTCGCGGCGATCTCCTCGGCCGTGGCGGTATGCGGCACGATCTCGCTGTACACACCCGCTTCGCGGACGCGACGCGCGATCAGCTGCGCGTACTGCGCGCCGAAATCGACGACGAGCGCGGGGCGCTGCTGAGTCTCGGACTGTTCGGTCACCGGACACCTTCCGTTGAGTTCTGGGTCGCTGAGCTTGTCGAAGCGTCGGCGGCCTCCCTGGTGGCCAGGTAGGACTTCACCTCACGGGCGACGATCGCCTCCATGAAGAAAGACAGCAGGGGCACGACTCCGCCGAGGGCGAGCATGATGAATCGCAGGAACGGCCAGCGCATCAGGCTCCACACGCGGAAGCACGCGAACAGATAGACGACGTAGAACCAGCCGTGCGCGACGAGGATGCCGAGCGAGAGGTTGACTCCGTCGCCGGTCGACACGAGGCTCTCAGGGCCTTCGACGACCTGCGCGAACCAGAGGAAGCCTCCCGACCCTCCGAGGAAGAGCTCGAGGTGGATCGGCGTGTACTTGAGCACCATCTCGGCGACCAGCAGGAGCAGCATGACTCCTGTGATGATCGAGGCGATCTGGTAGAACTTCAACGCACCGCGGATCGCCGGAAAACTGGCGACTTTCGGTTCGGGCATGCCTCCATTCTAGACGGGCGGGACTGGTGCCCGATCCGGGCGGTCACGGAGCGGGCGGGCGTGCGATCAGCAGCTCGCCCTCGCCTCGCACGGTCAGCTTTCCCGCTGACGCGGGAACCAGGAGCGTGACGCCGCGCGCTGCCTCCTCCTCCCCCGCGATCTCGACGACCCCGTCGCTCACGACGATGATGGAGAATCCCTCGTCGATCGTCGCGCTGCCGGCGACCGGCATCCGCTCCAGCCGGAAGTACGGGTCGGCGGCAGCGGGGAGCACCGCCCCCGATGCCGGCGCCGCATGCACCATCCGCTCGATCTCCGCAGCGCTTCGCGCTCTGGTCTCGACCGCGGCGAGCGCGAGATCGAAGCCGAGGCCGAGGTGACCGGCGCTCGCGCCGTCGATGTCGAACCCCTTCCATTCCAGAAGGATCGAGAGATCCTCCGGCTGCTGCAGCTCGAGCAGGAGCACGCCGGCCCCGATCGCGTGCAGCACGCCCGGCGGCACCCACACGACGTCGCCTGCGGCGACCTCGACATCGTGAAGCAGCCCGAGCAGAGCATCCACGTTCTGTTCGGCGACGAGACCCGCGAGCGTGCTCTTGTCGTTGTCCTCACGCAGACCGATGTGGACGACTCCGCCCTCGAGGATGTACCAGGCCTCTGCCTTGCCATGCGCCCTCCCGAGATGGCGCGCCGCGAACTCGTCGTGCGGGTGCGCGTGCACGGGCAGCCTCTGCCCGGCGTCGAGCAGCTTCACCAGCAGACGCGAGTCCGCACCCCAGCGCTCGGCATGCGCCGTGCCGAGCCAGGCTTCCGGATCAGCGCCGATCGCGTCTCTCAGAATCGCCCCGTCCGGCAGCGCGCTGAGCCCGCGATCAGCCTCACCGTAGACGGTGGTGATCGAGCCGATCCAGTCCTCCGGCTCGCTCTGCGCGGGGTTCGGCTCGCCTCGGAAGGCGCTGATCCGGCTTCCGCCCCGATAGAAGCGCTCCTGAGGCCGGTTCGAGGCGAGCCTGATCGGGTTCACCGAGCGGCTCCGCTCGGTGACGCCTCGGCGGCCTCTTCGGCACGCGAGAAGGATGCCGCGAGGAAGCCGCCGACGAAGGTGTCGCCGAGGCCCACTGTGGTGGGATGAAGCACGTCCAGGGCGTGCGCTGCGACTCCGACGGCGCCTGTCACAGCCGATTCGACAGCACGCACCACGGCCTCTCCCCCGCGGTGCCGGGCCATGCCTGAGGTCCGCTCCGCATCATCGGCCGTGAAGTCGTCGCCGAGCCGATACCGTGTGGCGGCCGCCCGCACGGCGCTCTCGAGCGCGGCCCTGTGGCGACCGGCATCCGCGCCGATCGCGATCGCCCAGTACCGCGTATGCACCACGATGACCGGTGCCGGGATGATCGTGCGGATGTCGTCCAGCGCCCGAACGACCTCGGAGGCGTCGAGGAGGCTGATCGTCCTGCCCAGGTACTCCTGCAGCTCGTCCTCGTTCATGCCGTACACATCGATGCGCGCGAGCAGACGCTCGCGCACGGTCGCCGCGAACGTGCGGTCGTAGAAGCCTGCGTCCTCGTAGTAGACGAGGGCATCGTCCGGCAGCGAGCGCATCGCATCGAGCAGTTCCGTCAACCGCGTGTCGAGGAGCTCCCGATCCGTCATCGTGTTGAATCCGGAGACGAGGAAGACGGGGGCCGAGGCGAGGGCGTCAGGCAGATCGTCCGACAGCTTCATCTCTCGATTGGGCGGATCATTCGCGAAGATGAGCCGGTTCGGCGATGGCGAGATCACCTCGCCATCGACCAGACGGATGCGGGCTCCGGCGGGGTACTGCACGATCAGATGCGGATCCAAGGTGTCGTGCGTGGCGGACGACACGTACGACATGGAGGCGGGAAGGAGCCGCCGCACGTTGTCGTCGATGCTCACCAGGTGCTGGGTGCTCGGGATGCCGAGCCGATCCAGCACGAGCCCGGCCCGGACGCCGGTGCCGCCGAGGGTGACGGTGAAGTCGAAATGCGAGGCGAACCCGGTGACGGCCTCGGATGACGAGACGAGGCGCTCCGCTCCGACTCCCGACGCGACGAACGCGAGGATCGCCACCAGGAGAGAGCGCTCGTCGGTGATCGGCGCCGTGGTCGTCAGCTCATGCCGTCGCAGGCGATGCTCGAGAGCAAGTCTCTCGAGCACTGCGGAATCCCACGTCAGCTCGTAGTCGACTGTGCCGCCGAGTCCGAGCACAAGCCGTCTGTCCACGTCGCCGATCATCCTTCGAGGTTCTCCTGTGTCCGGGGCGGGTTCAGTACAACGACGCCTTGCCGTCCGCTCCGAACAGCCGGATCTTCTCCTCCGCGGTCGCCTTGAGCGCCGCGATCGGCTCCGGCTGGATCGCGTTCGGCTCTCGCAGACGCTCGTCTGTGCCGAGGATCTCACGCATCCGGTTGTGATACGAGACCTTGATGTCGCTGGAGATGTTGATCTTGTTGATGCCGAGTTCGACCGCGCGGCTCAGCTCCGAGTCCGGGTTCGAGGATCCGCCGTGCAGCACGAGCGGGATTCCGACCGCCGCCTTGATCTCCTCGAGCAGATCGTGCCGCAGCTCAGGGTTCTTGTCGCTCGGGTAGAGACCGTGGGATGTGCCGATGGCGATGGCGAGGCTGTCGACACCGGTCTCCTCCACGAAGCGGACCGCATCGGCAGGGTTCGTGTAGATGATCTCGGCCGCGCCGGACTCGCCATAGCTGTCGTTCGCGCCGATCGTGCCGAGCTCGCCTTCGACCTGGATGCCCACGGCGTGAGCCGCCTCGACGACCTTGCGGGTGAGTGCGACGTTCTCGTCGAAGGGCAGCAGTGAGGCGTCGATCATGACAGACGTGAATCCCGAGCGGATCGCCGTGATGATCTGCTCGTAGGTGCCGCCGTGGTCCCAGTGGATCGCGACCGGCACGCTGGAACGATGTGCGCGTGAGTGCATCGCGGCGATGAGATCGGTCGTGATGTGCGACACCTCATCAGGGTGGATCGCGATGATGACGGGGGCATCCAGCTCCTCGCTGATGTCCATGACGCCGTTGAACATCGCCCAGTCGCTGATGTTGAACGCGGGGATGGCGAAGTTGTTGTCGTTCGCGACATCGAGGATGGATTTGCCGGTGTAGAGCACGTGATTTCTCCTGTTTCGTGGTGGTCGGGTAGTCCGCGGTGCGACGTCAGCTCTTCACGGACCCCGCCGTGAGACCGCTGATGAAGTACCTCTGGAAGAAGAGGAAGAGGATGAGGACGGGGATGGATCCGAGCACGCTCATCGCCATGATCTGGTTCCACTCGTAGGAGTGCTGGCCCATCAGCAGCTGGATGCCGATCGGCACCGTCCGCATGTCGATCGTTCGCGTCAGCGTGAGAGCGAACAGATACTCGTTCCACGCGATCATGAACGTGTAGATCCCGATCGAGACGATGCCGGGGATCGAGATCGGGACCAGCACCCGCCACAGAGCGGTCATCGACCCCGCGCCGTCGACGCGGACGGCCTCGTCGAGCTCCTTCGGCAGGGTGTTGAAGTAGCCGGTCATCATGATGATCGCGTACGGCAGGGTGAACACCATGTAGGTGAGGATGAGGCCGGGATACGAGTTGTACAGCCCGAGGGCGACCATGAGCCCGAAGTACGGGATCAGCAGTGTGATCGGCGGCACGGCCTGCACACTGACGATGATGACGTTCAGGATCCGCTTGCCGCGGAAGTCGAAGCGGCTGAAGGCGTACGCCGCCTGGATCGCCACAAGGAGTGTGAGGATGGTCACGGCGCCGGCGACGATGTAGCTGTTCAGGAAGAACCGCATCGTCTCGGGATCGGTGAAGATCGCGACGTAGGCGTCGAACGAGAAGGTGTCGGTGATCAGCCGAGGCGGCAGCTCGAAGATCTGCGTGTTCGACTTGAACGAACTCGACAGCATCCACAATACGGGGCCGGCGGCGAACACGGCCCCGAGGATCAGGCCGATCATCAGCGCGACCTTGCCTGCACGGCGCTGGTTCTGCACGGTGAGAGCCATGAGTCAGTCCCTCGCTTTCTGGTGACGGACGTAGAAGACGGCGAGCACCATCGACATCGCGAGCACCAGCACGGCCGAGGTGGCCGCCAGCGAGAAGTCGTACTTGGCGAAGGCGAGCTTGTAGGTGAAGGTGCTGAGCACCTCGGTGACATCGATCGGTCCGCCGCCTGTGGTCATCCAGATGAGCGCGAACTGCTGCGAGGTCCAGATGAGGTCGAGGAGCACGAGGCTGACGATGATCGGCCGCAGCTGCGGGATCGTGACGTTCCAGAATCGCTGGACGGCCCCAGCGCCGTCGACGGTCGCTGCCTCGTTCAGCTCGTTCGGGATTCCCTGGAGCCCCGCGAGAAGACTGACCATGAAGAAGGGGTAGCCGGCCCAGATGTTGATGAAGATGATGGTGCCGAGGGCGAGCTGGGGGGACGCCAGCCACTCGATGTCGGTGTGGAGCAGGAAGTTCACGACGCCGTTCGGCGCCAGGAGCATCCGCCAGAGCACCGCGATCACGGCGACGGTGAACAGCCACGGCAGGATGTACAGAGCCCGGAAGAACGAGCGCGAGAAACGCCCCAGCAGCGGGCTGTTCAGCATCATCGCGAACGCGAGGCCGAGCACGAGGTGGGCGATCACGCTCGCGACCGTGAACAGGATGGTGTTGCCTGTGGCCTTCCAGAACCCGGGATCCGAGAGGATCTCGACGTAGTTCGCGACTCCGATGAACTCCGGCGACTTGTTCAGGATCACGTTGTCCTGGAACGAATAGCCGATCACCATGACGATCGGGACGATCATCAGCACGAACAGCAGGATGAGGGTGGGCGAGAGGAAGGCGTAGGACTCCGTGGTCTTGCGCAGCTGACGGCGTCTGCGGGACAGCGAGACTCCGGTGACGATCACCTCGGTGTCGTCCGTGGTTCTGAGGCTCATGGGAACCGGTGCTCCTTGGTTGGTCGGGTGCCGCATCGCATCCCGCGATGCGGCACCCCGTTCAGGCGACGAGGCAGGAGATCAGAACTCCGCCTTCCAGGCCTCCTGAGCCTTCTTCAGCGCGTCGTCGATGGACTGCTGCCCGTCGAAGGCGGCCTGCAGCTGCTCCCCGAGCTGCCGCATGAGCTCTTCCGCGACGGGAAGGCCGGTGAACTCGTTCGCCGGGTAGCCCGCCTGATAGATCTCGAACGCCTTCTTGAAGAGCTCGTCGTCGTTCACGAAGTCCGGCACGGACTTCGAGTTGCCGGGGAACGCCTTCGCCATGGTCGACAGTTCGGAGTTGGTGTCCTCGCTCATCAGGAACTCGACCAGCTTGAAGGCGGCTTCCTTGTGCTCGGAGTTCTCGGCGACGCCGATGCCCCAGGAGGCGTAAGGAATACCGCGCTCGCCGTCGTAGCCGTCTTCGGCGGGCAGCGCCGAGATCGAGAACGTCAGATCGGGATTGGTCTCGCGGATCAGGTTGATGTGCGCCAGCGAGTCGATCATCATCCCGACGCGGCCGTTGGTGAACTCCTCGACCTTGTCCTGCTCCTTCATGGTGAAGGAGCCGGAGGCGATCGAGCCGTCGTCCCAGAGATCGCCGATGAAGTCGACCGCCGAGGTGACGTCGTCGTTGGTCAGGTCGGGCTGGCCGTCCTTCAGCATCGACCCGCCGGATGCCCAGACCCACGACATGACGTCGTTCTGCACGCCGTTGGGCGCCTCGAGCGACAGCGGGAGCACCCAGCCTGACGCGTCGCCGCCGAGCGCGGAGACCTTCGCCGCAGCATCCGCGAACTCGCTCCGCGTGGTCGGCGGCGCCGTGACGCCGGCCTGGGCGAGGAGGGCGTCGTTCGTGAACATCGGGTACACGAAGTTCACGACCGGGATCATGTAGGTGCTGCCGTCGACCTGGATCTGGCTCGCCAGGTCGCTGTCGTCGTAGTCGTACTCCTTCATGAGCGCGCTGAGATCTGCGATGACCCCCTGCGAGGCGAAGTCGTTGACCCAGGCGCCGTCGAGGCCGACCACGTCGGGCATCGTTCCGGACGCGGCGCCCGCGAACAGCTGCTCCTTCGTCGAGGCGTAGGGACCGCTGACGAGTTCGACCGTGATGCCGGGGTTCTCGTCTTCGAACTTGTCGATCAGCGCGCGGAACTCGCCGTCGGGAAGCTCGGGCTCCCACCACTGTGCGAACTCGATCGTGACGTCTCCGCCGTTCCCGTCACCCGTCCCCGCATCGCTGCCGGAGCAGCCGGAAATCGCCAGGACCGAGACGGCTGCGGTCGCGGCGCCTGCGAGCGTGAGAATGCGTCGGCGTCCTCGCCCCGTTGTGATCATCACTTCTCCTCTTCGAGATCGTGCCGCATCTCGCGCTTCGGGTGCTCGTTCATGCGGTTTTACGCCATGTTATGCCGCACTATGCGGCAGCGTCAAGGGCGAATTGCCGCAAATCTCGTAACCCGAGCGATCCTTGCGGCGGAACCGGGCGGAAGATCAGGGCAGAACGATCTGCTGTTTTATGCCGGAGTTCGCTTGTTATCTCCCCCGAATGTGCTAGAGATGTCTGCATGGAAGCACCGGGAACATCCGCCAGGCGTCGACTGCCCGCGGGCAGGAAGGCCGAGCTCGCCGCGTACGTCGAGCAGGCCGGTGAAGTGACGGTCGGCGATCTCGCCGAGCATTTCGGGGTGTCGATCGACACGATCCGACGCGATCTCGACCAGCTCGATCGGGAGGGCGTCGTGATCCGCACGCACGGCGGTGCGGTGAGCGCGGCCGACACCCAGCTGAAGGACCGCGCCCTGGATGTGCGCCTGCGCATGCAGACCGAGGAGAAGGACAAGATCGCGCGGCTGGCTGCCGGGCTGATCGACGACGGCGCCGTCATCATGCTCAACGCGGGAACGACGACGCTCGCCCTTGCACGGGCTCTGCGCAACCATCACGATCTGACGATCGCCACGAACAACCTGCGGATCCCGGCAGAGATCGCCCCATCGGCCTTCCGCGATCTCTACGTGTTCGGCGGCGCCGTGCGCGCCATCACGCAGGCGACCACGGGACCGGTGGCGTTCCGGATGACGGCAGGGGGCCCGGAGGTCGACATCCGCTGTGACCTGGCACTGATCGCCGTCGGCGCGGTGGACCAGAACGGCTATTCGACATCGAACCTCGGCGACGCCGCCATGATGGGCGAGATGATCCAGCGAGCGGAGCGCACGGCCGTACTGGCTGACTCGTCGAAGTTCGACCGACGTCTTTTCGCGCAGGTGACGCCGCTGGACCGCGCGGACTTCCTGGTCACAGACACTCCCCCGACCGGCGACCTCGCTGCCGCTCTCGCGCAGGCAGGCGTCGAGGTCGTCAGCGCCTGACCTCATCGGTCAGGAATCGAGAAGCCCGGTTCCTGGCTCGTGCGTAGCGTCGTGGACATGAACAGCGCAATCGACTCCCTCACACTCGACGTCCCCGACACCGCCGCCGCGCAGGCGTTCTACGACGAAGCATTCGGACTCGGCGAACGGCTGCGATTCCGCACGGCCGATGCCGCATCCTCCGGCTTCCGGGGATACACCCTCTCCCTCGTGGTCGCACAGCCCGCGAACGTCCACGCTCTGGTTGACGCGGCTGTGGCCGCCGGCGCGACGACGATCAAGCCCGTCGCGAAGTCGCTGTGGGGGGTCGGCGGCACCATCCAGGCTCCGGACGGAGCGATCTGGAAGGTCGCGACGACGGCGAAGAAGGACTCGTCGCCTGCGGCTCGCACGGTCGAGGAGATCGTGCTCCTGCTGGGCGCGAGCGACGTCGTGGCATCGAAGGCCTTCTACGTCGAGCGCGGCCTGCGGGTCGGCAAGAGCTTCGGACGCAGCTACGTGCAGTTCGACACCGGCTCCGCCCCGATCGGGCTCGGCCTGTACCGGCACGCGTCGCTCGCGAAGGACGCCGGTGTCCCGGCGACGGGCTCCGGCTCGCACCGCCTCACGGTGAACGGCGCACTCGGCGAGGCCGTCGACCCCGACGGCTTCATCTGGGCGCCGGCCGAGGTCTCCGCCCAGGCGTGAGACGCAGCATCCGCTCGGACACGACGAAGGCCGCCGGGATCTCCCGGCGGCCTTCGACCGTGATCACTCGGCGTCGAGGTCCGTCTCGAGCAGCGCGACGAGCTCGTCGAGCGCCTGCTCGGCCCCCTCTGCGTCCGACTTCAGCGTCACGACCGAGCCCTTCGCCGCACCCAGACCCATCAGGGCGAGGATGCTGCCGGCGTTGAGGTCGGCGCCGCCTTCGACCGAGATCGTGATCGGGATGCCCTTCTCCTTCACGGCCGACACGAAGAGCTTCGCGGGGCGGGCGTGAAGCCCTGAGCTGCTGGCGATGGTTGCCTGGCGTTCGGTCATTTCTGTTCTCCTTCGAATGGTGGCGATGGTCAGGCGGCGACGGCTTCTGCGGCCGGTGTCTTGGCGCCCACGAAGCGCTTCAGCGCGACGACGGCGAGTGCACTCACGATCGTGCCCGCTGCGAGGGCGATAAGGAAGCCCCAGATCGGATTGATCGCGAAGAAGACGAAGATGCCGCCGTGCGGGGCCAGCGACTGCACCGCGAAGGCCATGCTGAGCGCTCCGGTGAGCGCGCCGCCGAGCATCGACGCCGGGATCACGCGCAGCGGGTCGGCGGCCGCGAACGGAATCGCGCCCTCGCTGATGAACGATGCGCCCAGGAGCCACGCCGCGACGCCGTTCTCGCGCTCCACCGTGGTGAAGCGGCGGCGGTCGAGCACGGTCGATGCGAGAGCCATCGCCAGCGGCGGCACCATGCCCGAGCACATCACGGCGGCCATGATCAGGTACGGCGCGGGGTTGTCGGCGGATGCCGAGGCGAGCCCTGCCGTCGCGAACGCGTAAGCGACCTTGTTGACCGGTCCTCCCAGATCGAAGCACATCATGAGTCCCAGGATCACGCCGACGAGGACGATGCCCGAGGTGCCGGCGAGACCGGTCAGCCACTCGTTCATGACCTGCATGAGCCAGGCGATCGGACGGCCGAGGAACAGCAGCATCAGACCAGAGGCGACGATCGACGCGAGCAGCGGGATGATCACGACCGGCATGAGTCCCCGGAGCCAGCGAGGAGCGTCGATGCGGCCGATCGCTGCCGCGATGAATCCGGCGAGCAGACCGCCGACGATGCCGCCGATGAAGCCCGCGTTCATGAGCACCGCCACGGCACCCGCGACGAATCCGGGCGCGAGGCCGGGTCGGTCGGCGATCGCGAAGGCGATGTATCCCGCGAGCGCCGAGACGAGGAAGCCCATCGAGGTCGCGCCGATCACGAAGAAGACCGAGCCGATGTACTGGCCGAGGCCGCCCGCCGGGAGGTCCCAGAGCGCGTTGTTCAGCACGACGTCGTTCGCATGCTCGGTGACGTTGTAGCCGCCGAACAGGAACCCCAGCGCGATCAGCAGGCCACCGCCGGCGACGAACGGGATCATGTAGCTGACACCGGTGAGCAGGATGCGCTGGATGCGGCGTCCGAGCGACTGGCCGGCAGCAGGCGCAGCGGTCGCCGAGGTGGCCGTCGCGGCGGAGACGCGCGCCGCCGACGGATCCTTCGAGGCGGCGATCGCCTCGGCGATCATCTGCTTCGGCTCCTCGATTCCGCGCTTGACGCCGGAGCGCACGACCGGCTTGCCCGCGAAGCGCTCCGGCTGACGCACATCCACGTCGACCGCGAAGATCACGGCATCCGCCTCGTCGATCACACTCTGGGGCAGCGCCTTGTATCCGCTCGAGCCCTGCGGCTCGACCACGAGGTCGACCCCCTCGGCCTTGCCTGCGGCCGTGAGCGCATCTGCGGCCATGAAGGTGTGCGCGATCCCGGTGGCGCAGGCGGTGACGGCGACGATGCGGGCGCGGGGCGCGTCCGCGGATGCCGGAGCCGCGGGAGCGGCTGCCTCGGCCGCGGGCGCCGATGACGCCGGGCCTTCGCCGATCGCCGCATCGACGATCGCGACGATCTCGTCTGGCGTCTTCGCGGCGCGCAGCGCGCCGGTGAACTCGTCCTGCATGAGACTGCGGGCGAGCTTCGACAGGATCGCGAGGTGCGCCTCGGCCGCCGTGTCGGGCGCCGCGATGAGGAAGACCACATCCGCAGGGCCGTCAGGGGCGCCGAAGTCGACGCCCGGGGCGAGGCGCGCGAAGGCGAGCGACGGCGTGGTCACCGAGGCGCTCTTGGCGTGCGGGATGGCGATTCCTCCGGGGAGGCCGGTCTCGTCCTTCTGCTCACGCGCCCATGCGTCGTCGAACAGCGCCTGACCGCTGTCGGCGCGACCCTGGGCCGCGACCCGGTCGGCGAGCGCGCGGATGACCGCCGCCTTGTCGGCGCCGAGGTCAGCGTCGATGCTGACGAGCTCGGCAGTGATGGTGTCGGACACGATGACCTCCAGTGGTCGTGGGATTACAGGGATCGGGCGACGATGTCGGCGGTGCCGAGATCGTCGGGAGTCGGCGCCTGGGTACCGGGCAGAGATGCCGCGGCGGCGCCATAGCGGATGGCGGACTGCAGACGGGCGGCCGGGCCGAGGCCGGCGTGCTCGGCGAGCAGGTAGCCGGCGAGCGAGCTGTCTCCCGCGCCCACGGTGCTCGCCACCTTGATGCGCGGTGCCTCGGCGAACCATGCGCCATCAGCGGTGACCAGCACCGCGCCGGCTCCGCCGAGAGTGACCAGAGCGGATGCCGCGTGCTCGGGGACCAGGCGGCGGGCGACGCGGTGCACGGCATCCGCCAGTGAGCCCTCGTCGAGCTCGACGCCGGTGAGCTCGACGAGTTCCTCGTCGTTGGGCTTGATGAGGTCGGCCGCACCGTGCTCGACGACTTTCCGCAGCGCGGCACCCGAGGTGTCGACGGCGATGAGCGGGGCATCGGCGACCCAGCGGCTGCGCACCGCATCGGCGATCTCGACGTAGAACGTGTCGGCCACGCCGCGCGGGAGGGAACCTGCGAGCACGAGCCACCGTGCCCCCTCGCTCGCCTCCACGACGGCTGCCGCGACAGCCGCCGCATCCGCGGCGGTCACAGGATCGCCCGGCAGGTTGATCTTGGTCGTGACCCCGTCGGGGTCTGCGATCGTCAGGTTCGCGCGCACGTGGCGGATGACCGGCACCGCCTTCGTCTGTATGCCGGCCGCAGCCACAACGGCCCCGTACGGGTCGTCGAGGGCGATGGGCAGCACGGCGACGGTGTCGACACCGGCGGCGGCGACCGCGCGCGACACGTTCACGCCCTTGCCTCCGGCGTCTTCGCGGACCGAGTCGGCGGCCTGCACCTCCCCCGGTCGCAGGGCTGCGCCCAGAGTGATCGTGCGATCCAATGCGGGATTCGCGGTGAGCGTGACGATCATGCGATCCAGACCTCCACTCCGGCGTCGGCGAGCGCCGCAGCCAGGGCGGCGGGCGGCTCGGCATCCGTGACCAGCACATCGATGTCGTCGAGCGAGGCGAACGTCACGAGCAGTTCGCGATCGTGCTTGCTCGCATCCGCGACGACGACGACGCGGCGGGCGGATTTCACGATCGCACTCTTCACGGATGCCTCGTCTGGGTCGGGCGTGCTGAGCCCGAAGTCTGCGGAGACGCCGTTGGTCCCGACGAACGCGACGTCGGGACGCAGGCGACGGATCGCGCTCACAGTGTCGACGCCCACCGCCGCGGCCGTGATACCGCGGATGCGTCCGCCGACGACGGTCAGCGAGACGTCGTCGGTCGCCGCCAGCGTCGGCGCGATCGTGAGCGAGTGCGTGACCGCCTCGATGCGAGGGCCGCGCGGCTGCGCGGACCTCAGACGCTCGGCGAGTCCGGCGGCGACGGCGGCGGTCGTCGTGCCGGCGTCGATGAACACGGACCCGTGGAACTCGGGGCCGAGAGCCATGAGCGCTCTCTCGGCGATCGCGGTCTTGGCGGCGCCATGCCGGCTCGCGCGCTCCACCACCGTCGGCTCGCTGGTGCTGTCGGCGTCTTTCGCGACCGCTCCCCCGTGCACGCGCACCAGGGATCCGGCTTCCTCCAGCGCTCCGAGGTCACGGCGCACGGTCTCGGTGGTCACATCGAAACGACGGGCCAGGTCGACCACGACCACGCGACCCTCTTCTCCGAGGATGCGTTCGATGAGCTGCTGGCGCTCCACTGCGTACATGCCGACTCCGTTGACGGGAAACTGTTTCCCACACAATACAACACAGAACAACACAAACACAAGAACCCCTTCTGCGAGGGCGTGCGCGCACGACGAAGGCCGCCGGGATCACTCCCGACGGCCTTCGCCTCTCCCCCGCGGGGGCGTCAGATCATCGCTGCGATCAGAACCAGCCGTTCAGCAGATCCCACAGCCAGTCGATGATGTCCTTGATGATGCCTCCCGAACGGGTGACGGTGACAGACGCCGTGGCCTCGTCTCCGTCGGACTGCGACACCGCGACGGTGTACTTGCCCGGCTGGGTGCTCTTCGGGACGGTGACGGATGCCGTGAACGAGCCATCTGCGCCCACCTCGACCGTGCCGACGGTGATCGGCGCGCCCTTCTTGGGTCGCAGCTGCACCGTCACGGTCTCGCCCGGCTGGTAGCCGGTCCCGGAGATCGCGAGCTTCTTGCCCGCGGTCACCTTCGAGGAATCGAGGGTGATCGCGCCGTTGAACTCCGGCTCGGGCTCGCCCGTGATGGTGAACGGCACCTTCGCGGTGGTTCCGGTGCCCGCGACCGAGACGGTGAGCGACTGCTCCCCGTACACGCCCTCGGGAACCGTGAACGTCAGTGCCGCCCGTCCGACCTCGTCGGAGGCGTCGACCACAGTGGGGTCGATCGCTCCGGTGGCGAGCACGGTGTCGCCGAGAGCCAGCGAGACCTCGCCCGGCGCCGACTCGCCTGCACTGAATGCGAGAGACGACAGCGACAGGGTGACCTGGTCTCCCGCACTGTAGCCGTCAGCATCCGCTGCGCTCACCGAGATGCCGACCGCGCGCTGCGCGTAGTCGGGCGACGCCGTGTTGTTCGCAGCGAACCAGTCGACCATCGACTGCAGGTCGATCTTGCCCGTGTCGCGCTTGCCCGCACCGAGCTTGAACGATGCGAAGTTGTCGCCGCCCGCAGCCAGGAACGAGTTCGCCGCGACCGTGTAGTTCGCCGCCGGGTCGACCGGGGCGCCGTTGAGCGTCATCGACGTGATGTGCGATCCCTTGGCCGCGGCCGGGTCGTAGGTGTACGCGAGTTCCTTCGACACGCCGAGCTTCAGGAACGGACGCGCGGAGCCGGCGGGCTGCCACTGCTCCTCGAGCACGCTCTTCAGCTGGGCTCCCGTGAGGGTCAGCGTCACCAGCGTGTTGGCGAACGGCTGCACCGTCGCCGCCTCGCGATAGGTGACGCTGCCGTCGGGGTCGCTCGCACCGGTCGACGCGAACGTGAGGTTCGCACGGATGCCGCCCGGGTTCATCAGCGCCAGGTCGGCGCCGGTGGACCACTTCTGCACGTCGGCGACGAAGTTTCCGATGGTGGACTCGCCACCGCGGTTCTCCGTCTTGCCGTCGCTCTGGCGAGCCCGGTTGAGGTCGGCGGTGATGTCTCCGACCTTGACGGCGCCGAGCACGTCGGCCTCGGCCTTCGCCTTCGCGACGATGTCGGCTACCGCGGGGTCAGCCGGGTACTGAGCGACACCTCCGACGACGAGCGGCTTGATCTGGTTGGTGATCGAGAGCAGCTCCTTCGTCTTCGGGTCGACCTGGATGTTCATCAGGCCGAGGTTCTCTCCGTACTGACCCGCCGAGACGACCGGACGGCCGTCGATGACGTGGTTGTAAGCGAGGTGCGTGTGCGCCGACACGATCGCGTCGACGTCGTCGTCCACCCCGTAGACGATCTCGCCCAGGGGCGAGTCGGGGGTGATGCTGGAGACATCGGTCGTCGTCGCGCCCTCGTGCACGAGGAGGATGACCACGTCGGCCTCGCCGTTCGCGTCGTCGCCGTCGCGCAGGTCGTCGGCCACGGCGTTCACCGAGTCGGCGATGCTGCGCACCTCGAGGTCCTTGATGCCCTCAGGCGACACCAGCGAGTCGAGGTCCTCGGTCACCGCTCCGACGAAGCCGACGCGCACGCCGTCGAGCTCCTTGACCCAGGCCGGTGCGAGCGCGGGCTCGCCGGTCTCGGTGAGGAACACGTTGGAGGAGATGTACTCCCAGTTCGCCCTGTCCTGCACGCGATCGCGGAGATCCGCCCAGCCCTGGTCGAACTCGTGGTTGCCCGCGGCGCTGACGTCGAGACCGGCCGCGTTGAGGGCGTCGATCGTCGGGTTGTCGTCGTTGATGAAGGAGGTGAACGTCGATGCGCCGATCAGGTCGCCGGCACCGGCGAAGATCGTGTTCGGGTTCGCCGCGCGGAATTGCTTCACGGCTCCGGCGAGGACTGCGGCGCCGGCTGCGGCTCCGTCGGCCTCGATGCGGCCGTGGAAGTCGTTCACCGTGACGACGTCGATGCTCACCGGCGGGGTCGTCGCCGACACGCCGATCAGGATCGGGTCGTGGTCGCTGGAGCGGAACGGCGTGCCCGCCTCGGTGGCGCCGAACGCGTACCCGCGGTCGCTCCACTCGGGCGAGTTGATGCTCCAGACTCCGGCGCCCGTGATCGACGAGGCGAGCGAGGGCGAGGCGATGATGTGGTCGAGAGAGCCGACCTCGCCGTCGAAGGAGTAGGTGTGCTCCTCCGGCGCCTTCTCGCGTGCGACGTCACTCCAGCCGGCATCCGTGAACACCCGGATCGGGTCTTCCTTGGCGTAGGCGTTGAAGTCGCCGATCAGCAGGATGTCTCCGCTGCCGGTCTTCTCCTCGATCGCCTGAGTGAACGAGAGGATCGAGTTCGCCTGCGCGACGCGCGCCGCATTGAAGAAGCCCTGCTCGTCGGCGGGCACCGGGGTGCCGTCCTTCGGGTCGGACTTGGACTTCAGATGGTTCGCCACCACGGTGACGATGCGTCCGTCGATGTCGAACGCCTGGGCGATCGGCTCGCGGGCGTTGCCCCACACCGTCTCGTCGACGACGGTCATCGCGTCTCCCACCGGCGACACGACAGCCTTCTTGTAGATGATCGCGCTCGTGATGTAGTCGGTGATCGACGCGTCGTTCAGCGCCTGCGGCGTGTGCACATAGGCCCACACGTCACTGCCCGCGTCGGCGTTGAGTCCGTCGACGAGATCGGCGAGGGCCGAGTCGAGCGTGCCGCCGAGCTTGATCGAGTTCTCGATCTCCATGAGCGAGACGATGTCGGCACCGAGTCCGTTGATCGCCGAGACGATCTTGGACTTCTGGATCGCGAACTGCTCGGCAGTCGCCGCGCCGCGCGCGCTCGAGTTCTCGCTCGACAGCGTCGTGAAGTAGTTGTAGACGTTGAACGACGCGACCTGCACGTCGCCGCCGACGGACGGAGCGGATGCCGGGCGCGGGTTCGTCGCCGTGAAGCCCACCTTGAGGTCGGCCGACGAGGTGTTGTCGATGGGCACGACCGGCTGCAGACGCCAGTCGTCGAAGCTCCACTGCAGCACGTAGCCGTTGTCGCCGAAGTCGACCGTGTCGCCGTTGCGGACCACGAGGTCCTTCGTGAAGTACGGCTGGTCGTTCGGGTGGTTCTTGTTCGTGACCTGGATCGACCAGCCGTCATCGAGCAGGATGCGGTTCGCCCGGTTGGCGGCGGTGATCGCCGCAGCGTCCGGACCCGGAAGAGCCGCCTCGGTGCTCTTCTGGTTGAGTCCGCCGCCGACGTTCAGCCACAGGGCGCCGTAGTTGTAGAGCTGGTGACTCGAGGCGACCCGGTATGTGCCGGTCGGAGCGACGTACATGCTCTCGTACTGCTCACGGGTCGATCCGAGCACGGTGTCGACGAGCGGGGTGGCCGCCGGGACGCCTGCTCCTGCCTGCACGACCGTGATGCCCGAGAGCGAGGCAGGGTTGATCTGCGTCTGCCCGAAGTACTCGCTCACCGATCCCGTGACCGAGACAAGGTCGCCGATCGCGAGGGTGGGCGCCAGGGCGTTCAAGTACACGAAGAGGCCGTCGGATGCGCCGGGGGTCGCGTCGACCGTACCGCCGGATCCGGCGGTCTGGATGGTGACTCCGGCGTAGCCGCCGGTGCGGTAGTCGGCGGTGACGACGCCCTCGACAGTGACGGTCTTGCCGTTCAGCGGCGAGACGTCGGTCGTGCCCTGCACCTCGGCGATGGTCGCCTTGGCCGGCTCGGTGCCGGGGTCGGTGCCCGGGTCGGTGCCGGGGTCGGTGCTGCCGGATGCCGTCGGCGTGATGGTCGCCGAGAGCGTGAAGTCCGCAGCGTTGCTGTCGGTGTCGACGCCGTTCGTGCGGTTCAGCGACTTGACGTCGGTGTTGCCGGTCGGCGGGGTCGCGGCCGCGCCTTCGAACGTGTTGGAGGTGCCGTATCCGAGCACGTCGATGACACCGGCCTGGCCGACCACCGAGCCGGGCGTCAGCGTGACGGCCGTCGTGCCCTCGACGAGGGCGAGCGTGCCGTTGGTGCCGCTCGGGTTGAGGGTGCTGACGGCATCCGCCTCGGGAAGAGCCGCGCCGTTCGCGCCGTTGCTGCCCGCCTGCACGAGGTAGTAGCCGCCCGCGGGAATCGAGCCCGACAGCGGAGCGACGCCGTTCGATGCGCCGGTGCCCGTGGCCGAGCGGTACTGCAGCGACTTGCCGTCGAGGGAGATCGCCTGCGACGTCGGGTTGTACAGCTCGACGAACTTGTTGACGAACGCCGCACCGGCGCTGCCGCCGGAGAGATACGCCTCGTTGATGACCACGCCGGTGCCGTCGGCGCTGGCGTAGGCGGGAGCGGCGACCAGCGAGCCGAAGCCGAGAGCTGCGACGCAGGTCACGGCGAGTGCGCCGATGCGCCCCCGCCTTCTAGGTACGGACGGGACGCTCTTGCGGGCGTCGTCGTCGGGAGCGGGAATCATTCGGCTGGTCTCCTCGGCGTTGCGGATCGGGTCGCGGCAGACTCTTGTGGGGTTCTGCCGCAGTGCACACGGGTCTCCCAGGGTGCACATATGTCTGTGAGCATACGGAGCGCATCCGACATCATCAACGCTGTTTGCCGTTTCGTCACCGAGTGCTCATTTCTCCGACAAACCCGCCGGAGAGAGCCCACAAAAAGGCCGCTCAGTTGCGCATTCCCGGCCGCGCAGATGCGCAGCCGGGAACCGCGGGCCGTCGGATCACCGGCGCGGAACGACGTTGCGCCGAGCGAGATCGCCCAGCCACGACAGGCTCGGCTTCGGCGTGCGGACGAAGGTCTCCCGGTCGACAACGACAAGCCCGAACGTCGGCCGGAACGATCCCCACTCGTAGTTGTCGAGCAGCGACCAGTGCAGGTATCCGCGCACATCGCAGCCGTCGTCCATGGCGTCCTGCATCGCGGTGAGCGCTCCGGCCGTGTAGTCGATGCGCCGGCGATCGTCGGAGGTCGCCATGCCGTTCTCGGTGACCATCATCGGGATGCCGCCAGTGACCTCGCGCGTGTGCCGCAGCGCGTGGCCGAGCGCCTCGGGGTAGTACTCCCAGCCGGTCAGGGTGCGCTCGGTGCCCTCCGGCCACGGCTGCGGCCCGAAGCCCTGGGCGTCGTCGGTCGGGCCGATGATCGTGCGCAGATACGACTGCACCCCGATGAAGTCGTCCTCTCGCGCCTGCTCGAGGAAGAAGTCCTCGCGCCAGTACTGCCACTCGTCGCGCTGCGCCTCCCACCCCGGCACGGCCTGGAAGACCTGGTTCGCGACCGACCATCCCGACTTCACGCCGCCGAATCCGCGCAGCACCTCGGTCGAGGCGTGGTGCGCCCCGGCGATCGCACGGGCGACGTGGGGCGAGGGCCCGGGGAAGTTCACGCCGTTCTCGGTATCGATGCGCGCCTCGGTCTGGTTGACCATCATGTTCGGCTCGTTGATCGTGATGACCCAGTTCACGTCGTCGAGGATCCGGGTGCAGATCTCGGTGAACCGGCGGAACCGGTCGGTGCTGCGGTCCGAGTACCAGCCGCCCGAGTGCTCCCACCAGCGAGGGAACGTGAAGTGGTGCAGCGTGACGACGGGCTCGACGTCGCGGTCCCGGCAGGCGTCGATCATGCGCCGGTAGTGATCGAGCTGCGCGCGGGACACGACGCCCTCTTCGGGCTCGATGCGCGCCCATTCCACCGAGAACCGGTACGCCGTGAGACCGGCATCCGCGAGCAGGGCGATGTCCTCCGGGTAGCGGTGATACGAATCGCACGCGTCGCCGGACGGCTCGGGGATGGCCGAGCCCGGCGCGTACTCGAGCTCCCAGTGGCCCGTGTTCACATTGCCGCCCTCGATCTGATGCGCAGCGGTCGCCGCGCCCCAGAGGAATCCGTGCGGGGCTGGGGTGGTGTCGTCGGTCATGCGGGACGATTCCCTTTCTCGTGGTGTCGACGTGAGGTGGTCATTTGATGCCTGTCATGGTGATGCCCTGGACGAAGTGCTTCTGCATCGCGATGAACAGCACGAGCACGGGGATCACGATCAGGAACGAGCCGGCCATCTGCAGTCCGTAGTCGGATCCGTGTCCGCCTGCTTCGGAGGAGAACAGCGCCAGGGAGACCGGAAGCGTGTACATCGAGTCGTCCTGGGAGATGATCAGCGGCCAGAGGAAGCTGTTCCACGAGCCCATGAACGTGAAGATCGCGAGCGTCGCGAGGGGCGCCTTGCACAGCGGCAGCACGATCTGGAAGAAGGTGCGGAACTCCCCCGCGCCGTCGATGCGCGCGGCATCGAGCAGCGAATCCGGGATCTCGAGCATGAACTGCCGCATCAGGAAGACACCGAAGGCGCCGACCATGCCCGGCAGGATCAGCCCCCAGTAGGTGTTCACCATGCCCAGGTTCGCGATCAGCACGAACTGCGGGATCAGTGTGACGATCCCCGGCACGAACATGGTCGACAGGACGATGACGATGATCGCGTTCTTGCCCGGGAACCTCATCTTCGCCAGCGCCCAGCCGACCATCGACGAGAAGAGCAGCGTCGTGGCGACGGTGGCCCCGGCGAGGATCACCGAGTTGAGGAACGGCCGGAGGATGTCGAACTCGAACAGCCACGCCCTGAAGTTGTCGAGGGTCGGATGCTGGGGCCACCACGTGACCGGCCGCGACATGATCTCGGCGTTGGTCTTGAAGGCGCCCAGCACCATCCAGACGAACGGCAGGAGGGTGGCGGCGAGTCCGACCGAGAGGATCACCAGGACGATGAGGTTGCCCCAGCGGAAGGCGGGGCGGTGCGTGCGAGCGATGGCCATGGTCAGGTCCTCTGCCGGAAGAAGCGGAACTGGATGATCGCGAGGATGCCGACCAGCGCGAACAGAACGTAGGCGCCGGCCGCTCCGACCGAGTAGTTCCCGTATTTGAACTGGTTGTAGACCTGCAGCGCGATCGACGTGGTCGACTCGAGCGGGCCGCCGTTGGTCATGACGAAGGGCTCGTCGAAGAACTGCATGTACCCCGTCGTGAGCAGGATGGTGTTGAGAAGGATCGTCGGCATCATCATGGGGATCGTCACCCGGAAGAACTTCTGCCTGGCGCCTGCGCCGTCGATCGATGCGGCCTCGTTCACCTCGGAGGGGATGCTCTGCAGCCCCGCCAGGAAGATGACCATGGAGCCGCCGATGTTGCGCCAGATCGCCATCACCGTGATGGCGACCAGGGCCGTGTTCGGGTCGCTCAGCCAGTTGGGGCCGTTGATGCCGACCGTGCCCAGGATCGTGTTGATGACTCCCGTGTCCTGGTACATGAGGCGCCACACGACGGCGACCGCGACGATCGTCGTGATCACGGGGATGTAGTAACTGACGCGGAAGAAGGTCGCCACCCGCCGGCTGACCGAGTTGAGCAGGACGGCGAGCACGAGCGCGATGAACAGGGTGGCGGGCACCCCGAGGACCACGAAGAACAGGGTGTTCCGCAGGGCTCTCAGGAAGGACTCGTCGGTGAGGACCGTCACGAAGTTCGCGATGCCGACGAAGTCGACGTTGAACGGGGTCCTGATGTCGCGCGCCCGCAGGTCGGTGAAGGCCATGGCGAGCGAGCTGACCAGCGGGATCAGCCCGAAGGTCCCGAACGTCAGGACGAAGGGCGCGACGAACACCCAGGCTATGAGAGCCGAGCGCCGCCGCTGGGCGGCCAGGGAAGTCGCCTTCCCCGGCCGCCGCGCACGGGTTGCGCTCACCACCCGAATCCGATCGACTCGGCCTGGGACTGGATCTCCTTCGCCGCCTCTTCACTCGTGATCTGCCCGCTCGCGACCTGCTCGGAGTACTTGCCGAGCAGATCGGCGATCTGCGACCACGCAGGGTAGTTCGGCATCGCGACGGTGTCCTTCATCTGCTCCATGAGGGTCTGCGTGACCGGGTTCTCCTGGATCGCGGGGAGGTCGCCGGCGGCGATGTTCGCCGGCAGCTCGTTCTGCAGCGTGAACCACTGCTCCTGCTGCTCCTGCTCCCCCATCCAGGACAGGAGCGACCACGCGGACGCCTTGTTGTCGGATGCCGTGAAGACGCCGAGATTGCCCCCGCCGATGTACTGATCGTTGCTTCCGCCGGGGCCGGTCGGGAAGACGCTGTAGCCGACCGAGTCGAGGGTGAAGTCCGCAGGTGCGGTGCCCGCCTCGATGGCCTCGGCGAACACGTCGAGCATCCACGGGCCGGAGATGAACATGGGTGTGCCGCCGTTCTCGAACGTGGCGTCGGTCTCCTCGAGGGGTGCCTCGCCGCGCTGGAAGAAGCCCGCGTAGAAGTCGAGCGCCGAGACCAGCTCCGGGGTGTCGATCGTCCACTTCTCGCCGTCCGTCAGCTGACCGCCTGCCTGCGCGTCGAAGGGCACGATGACCTGCGCCGGCTGCTCGACAGGACGAGGAAGGCTGATGCCGTAGGTGCCGCCAGGGCGGGACTTGAAGGCGGCTGCCATCGTCTCGATGTCCTCCCAGGTCTTGGGAGCGGACAGGCCGAGCTGTTCCGCGATGTCCTTGCGATAGAACAGGAACCGCGTCTCGACATACCAGGGCATCGCGTACAGCCCGTCCTCGCCGGTGGCCGAGTCGACGGCGGCCGGGTAGAAGTCCTCGGCGTCGTACACGTCGTCCGGAACCTGATCCAGCGCGCCCATGCCGATGACGGTCGCCGTCTGGTCGCTGCCGGTCATGATGATGTCCGGCCCCTTCCCCGCGGCTGTCGCGGTCTGCACCTTGGTGATGACCTGGTCCCAGGGGACGTCGGTGACCTTCAGCGTCGCGTCCGGGTTCGCCTCGAGCCAGGGCTTCGCGAGGACCTCGAGATTGTCGGCGTGGCCGCCGGCCGTCCAGACCTCGATGACGCCATCGGCTTCGCCTTCGGCCGCAGGGGCGACGGATCCGTCCCCTCCCGCACCGCCTTCGGCGCCGCGCCCGCATCCGGAGAGGACCAGCGCGGCTCCCAGAGCGATCGCGGTGACTGTGGTGACTCGCAAACTGCGCATGCGCACTCCTTCGTGTTTCCGACATGCAGGTTCGAAATTTCGAACCTCGTTATCGAAACTATAAGGGTGTCGCCCCGTTCCGTCTACCCCGAACATCCGCTCTTGTTATAGCCTCACGGTGCGCTAAAGTTTTCGGAAAGTCCGATGGAGGAGCATGGCAGTCCACCTTGACCTGATCGCCGCAGAGGCGGGCGTCTCCGTGCCCACCGTCTCCAAGGTGCTCAATTCCCGGCCCGATGTGGCGGTGCGCACGCGTGAACGCGTCACCGCCGTCCTCGAGCGGCACGGCTACGCGATCAGGACGCGCGCAAATTCCGACACCGGGTTCCTCCACGTCCGCGTCGTCGATCTCGACGGGGCGTGGTCCGAGGCCGTCGTACGCGGCGCGGTGGAGGCCGCCCGCGCCCACGGCAAGGATGTCGTGCTCACGGTCGACCCCGCACCCGACGACTGCGACGGCTGGGTGCGCCATGCGCTCTCACGTGGCACCGACGGGCTGCTGAGCGTGGTCGCGGTACCCGGCGAGGAGGCCCGCAGAGCTCTGGCCGACGCCGGCGTGCCGCTCGTGGTGGTGGATCCGCTGCACCAGGTGCCCGAGGGCACCCTGTCGGTCGCGGCCACTAATTTCAAGGGCGCCTTCGACGCGGCGCAGCACCTGCTCTCGCAGGGGCACCGCCGCATCGCGACGATCACCGGTCCGATCGACCAGGACAACGCGATCGCGCGTCTGGCCGGATTCCAGGCGGCGATGCTTCAGGCCGGGGTCGCCGTCGACGACGACCTGATCATCCGCGCGCAGTACGGCGTGGATCAGGGGTACGAGGCGACACGCCTTCTGCTCACCCGCACCACGCCACCCACGGCCATCTTCGGCGCGAGCGATGACACGGCATTCGGGGCGATACACGCTCTTCGCGAGCAGGGGCTGCGCGTGCCGGACGACATCTCCGTGATCGGATTCGACGATCTGGCCCCGGCCGGCTGGGCCGATCCCCCGCTGACGACGATCCGCCAGCCGCTCGCCCAGATGGGAAGCGCTGCGGTCGACGCGCTCGTCCAGTCCCGCCTGGGCCGTGCACCGGCGGCGCACACCGAGCTGTCCACCACACTGGTAGTCCGCTCGTCGACGGCGGCGCCCGCGGGTCTTCAGAGCTGACGGCCAGGGGCCCCGCCGGTCAGGCGGATGCCGCGTCCTCGAACTCCTCGACCTCGCGCTCCCACGCGTCCTTGGCGAGCCGATACCAGAGGTAGAACGCGAATCCGGCGAAGATCGCCCACTCCACCGCGTAGAAGATGTTGAGCCAGTTCACCGACGATCCCTCTTCGGGGGCCGGCGACGAGATGTCGATCAGACCCGCCGTCGCAGTCGTGGAGGCGAGGTACGGGCGGTACACGTCGAGCTGCTCGACATCGTGCCAGCGGCTGAGCAGCGCGGCCGGGGACATGCGATCGAGCCGTTCCGGATCGTCACGAGTGGGAAGCACCGGCCCCTCGTCCGAGATGAGCCGGCCGCTGACCGTCACGTCGCCGCCGTCGGCATCCGCCTCGAGCCGCTTGGCCGCAGCGTCCGCGCTCTCGCGATCCGGCGCCCAGCCGACGGCGACCGCGATCGACGTGCGCTCGTCGACCCGCAGCTGGCCGGTGACCCAATAGCCCTGCGCGCCGTCGTTGAACCGCGACGACACGACGATGAAATCGCCGGCGATCCAGCGCCCCTCGGTCTCGACCTTCTGACCCACGAGCGGCTCGGGGAGGTACTCCCCCGGGTCGACGACCTCGGTGAGAGGCCGCACCTCTTCTGTGGCTCCCGGCGCCTGCGGCGCGGTGTCCACCGCGCGACCCAGCTGCCACTGCCCCAGCCAGGCGAAGACCCCGGCCACGAGCAGACACAGCAGGAGCATGGCGATCCAGCGTCCCCGAAGCAGCACCTCACGCAGCGTGGGCGGGAACAGCGCAGGGGTGGTCACGGTGAAGCGCTGCGTCCTCAGGCCTCGTAGGGTGCGAGGACGACCTCGACCCGCTGGAACTCCTTGAGGTCGGAGTATCCCGTGGTCGCCATGGACTTGCGCAGTGCGCCGATGAGGTTCGCCGTGCCGTCGGCGACAGGAGCCGGGCCGTACAGGATCTCTTCGAGCGTTCCGATTCCGCCCACCTCGACACGGCGGCCGCGCGGCAGCTTCGAGTGGTGCGCTTCCGGGCCCCAGTGGAAGCCGCGGCCGGGGGCATCGGTGGCGCGGGCCAGCGCGACGCCGAGCATCACGGCATCCGCTCCCATCGCGAGCGCCTTGACGATGTCGCCAGAGGTGCCCACGCCGCCGTCGGCGATCACGTGCACATAGCGGCCGCCGGACTCGTCGAGGTAGTCGCGCCGGGCGGCGGCGACATCCGACACGGCAGTGGCCATCGGAGCGTGGATGCCGAGGGTCGCCCGCGTCGTCGACGCCGCTCCCCCGCCGAAGCCGACGAGAACGCCCGCGGCTCCGGTGCGCATGAGGTGCAGGGCCGCGGTGTAGGTCGCGGCACCGCCGACGATGACGGGAACGTCGAGGTCGTAGATGAACTTCTTGAGGTTCAGTGGCTGCGCGACGCTCGAGACGTGCTCTGCCGAGACGGTGGTACCGCGGATCACGAACAGATCGACGCCCGCGCGAGCGACGGTGTCATAGAACTCCTGGGTGCGCTGCGGGGTCAGGGACCCGGCGACCGTGACGCCCGCATCGCGGATCTCGGCCAGACGGCTCGTGATGAGCTCGGGCTTGATCGGCTCGGAGTAGAGCTCCTGCATGCGTGTCGTGGCGACGTCGTCGCTCAGTCCCGCGATCTCGGCGAGCAGCGGCTCGGGGTTCTCGTATCTGGTCCACAGGCCCTCGAGGTCGAGGACGCCGAGGCCGCCCAGCTGACCGAGCATGATGGCCGTCTGCGGGCTCACCACGGAGTCCATGGGGGCGCCCAGCACGGGGATCTCGAAGCCGAAGGCGTCGATCGTCCACGCGGTCGACACGTCTTCGGGGTTGCGGGTGCGCCTCGAGGGCACCACCGCGATGTCGTCGAACGTGTACGCGCGGCGCGCGCGCTTTCCTCGGCCCAGCTCGATCTCTGTGGTCACCCATCAAGACTACCCGGTGCGATGAGCGGTCCCGTGGCTGGAAGACTGGGGACATGCGAGCGGATGCTGTGGAGGTCGCCGTGGTCGGCGGCGGTGTGATGGGGCTGGCAACGGCGTGGGAGCTGACCCGCCGGGGGCTGCGTCCCGTCGTGCTGGAGCGCTTCGCCCGCGGCCATCATGAGGGTGCATCGCACGGCGCGACGCGCAACTTCAACAACGCCTATGACCAGGACCACTACCTCGACCTGCTCGTGCGGTCACGAGAGGGCTGGGACGCGCTCGGTGAGGTCGCCGGCGAGCCGCTGCTGCGCCTGCACGGGCTGGTCACGCACGGCGCGATGGACCTCTCATCGGTCGCCCGACGACTCGGCGAGCGCGGCATCCACGCAGAGATGCTCTCGCCGGCTGACGCCGCAGCGAGATGGGCCGGCATGAGGTTCGACGACGACGTCCTGTTCTCGCGGGACGCGGGAGTCGCCAGAGCATCGGCCGCGCTGGGCGAACTCGAACGGCGCATCGTCGCGGGCGGCGGCGACGTGCGCTGGGAGACGCCCGTCCAGGAGATCACGGAGACGGATGCCGGCGTGCTCCTCACGCTTGCGGACGGCCTTATGCGCGCGGATGTCGCCGTCATCACGGTCGGCGCCTGGTCGGAGCGGATGCTGCCGTCGCTGGGCCTGCCGCGGCTCACCGTCACAGAGGAGTCTCCCGCGCACTTCTCGCCGACCGGCGCCGCGGAGTGGCCGTCGTTCAATCACTACACCGACCCCGATCGGCACCCCGCCACCGTCTACGGCATGCCGACACCCGGTGAGGGCGTGAAGGTCGGCTTCCATCGGGTCGGCGACGAGGTGGACCCGGATGCCCGTCCGCGCCGCGCCGCCCACGCCGACGCCCTCGTGGAGTACGTGCGGGAGTGGATGCCGGGGCTCGATCCGGCATCCGCTGTTCCCGTGAGTTGCACGTACACGTCGACCGATGATGGCGCGTTCGTGCTCGACCGCCGGGGCCGACTCGTCGTCGGCGCCGGGTTCTCGGGCCACGGCTTCAAGTTCGCCCCCGGCATCGGCGCTCTGCTCGCCGACCTCGCGCTCGACCCCTCCGCCCGCGCCGCCGAGCCGTTCCGGTTGCCCTGACGCTCCCCCTCCCAGGAGTGCTCTCCGATCGTTGAGCGAGGGAGCGCAGCGACCGAGATGAAACGCGCGAGCTCACCACGTTTCGTCTCGCTCCGCTCGCTCAACGACCCGCCGGACCAGAGCTTGCACTGAGCGAGCGCAGCGAGTCGAAGTGACGACACGCGTCGGCGGCCCGGGCTCAGCGCGCCCGCGCCACCCGCTTCTCGTCCCAGACCGGGGCGTCCGTCTCGTAGACCTCGCCGTCCGAGCCGAACACGAGGAAGCGGTCGAAGGATCGGGCGAACCAGCGGTCGTGCGTGACGGCGAGCACCGTGCCCTCGAAGCGCGCGAGCGCCTCTTCCAGAGCCTCGGCCGATTCCAGGTCGAGATTGTCGGTCGGCTCATCGAGCAGCAGCAGCGTCGCACCCGACAGCTCGAGCAGCAGCACCTGGAAACGCGTCTGCTGCCCGCCCGACAGCGAGTCGAACGTCTGCTGCGCCTGTCGCACGAGCCCGTAGCGGTCGAGCGCGCTGCTCGCAGCATCCCGTGGCAGACCTGCGCGTCGCTCGTCTCCTCGGTGCAGGATCTCGAGCAATGTGCGTCCGAGGAACTCCGGGTGGGCGTGCGTCTGCGCGAACAGACCGGGCACGACTCGCGCGCCGAGCACCGCCTGCCCTGTGTGGGCGACCTCGCTCAGCTGCTCGCCGGTCGACGTGACGTGGCCCGCAGTCGGGTCGGGATCGCTGCCGCCCCGAGCCAGCAGCCGCAGGAAGTGCGACTTGCCCGATCCGTTCGACCCCAGCACTGCCACCCGATCGCCGTACCAGACCTCGGCGTCGAAGGGCCTCATCAGTCCCGTGAGCTCCAGCTGCGAGGCGACCACGGCGCGCTTGCCGGTTCGCGCTCCTCGCAACCGCATGTCGAACTCCTGCGCGGGCGGGCGCTCCTCGGGCGGCCCTGCCTCTTCGAACCTGCGCAGGCGGGTCTGCGCCGCTTGATATCTCGACGCGAAGCCGTCGTTCGCCGCGGCCTTCACCTTGAGGGTGGCCACGAGCACCCGCAGCTTCTCGTGCTGCTCGTCCCATCGGCGGCGCAGCTCGTCGAGACGGTCCATGCGGTCGGCGCGCGCCTGATGATAGGTGGCGAACCCGCCGCCGTGCACCCACGCCGTCGCACCGGCGCCGCCGGGTTCGAGAGTGATGATGCGGTCGGCGGCCCGCGCGAGCAGCTCGCGGTCGTGCGAGACGAGCAGCACCGTCTTGGGCGTCTGCCGCAGCTGCTCCTCGAGCCAGCGCTTCGCCGGAACGTCGAGATAGTTGTCGGGCTCGTCGAGCAGCAGCACCTCGTCTGGGCCGCGCAGCAGAGCCTCCAGCGCAAGACGCTTCTGCTCTCCGCCGGAGAGCGTCGTGAGCTCGCGGTACCGCGCCCGCTCGAAGGGCACGCCGAGGGCTGCGACGGTGCACTGGTCCCACACGGTCTCGTGCTCGTACCCGCCGGCATCCGCGTACTCGGCGATCGCCGTCGCGTACGCCATCTGCGTGTCGTGCTCATCCCGCTCGATGAGCGCGTTCTCGGCAGCCTCGAGCGCCTCGGCCGCCGCGCGGATCCGCCGCGGCGCGACCCGAACCAACAGCTCGTGCACGCTCTGACCGGCTTCGCCGTGTCCGACGAACTGATCCATGACGCCGAGTCCGCCGTCGATCGTGACGACGCCGGCATCCGCCGCCTGCTCCCCGCGGATGATCCGCAGCAGCGTCGTCTTCCCTGCGCCGTTCGGTCCGATCAATGCGCTCGTCGAACCGGAGCCGACCCGGAACGTCGCCTCATCGAGAAGCGGTCTGCCATCTGGAAGCGTCAGAGAGACGCTTGAGACATCTATGTACCCCACCGTGCGTGGCCGTCCTTCCGCCCGCATGGCGAGCCGACCAGGCTATCAGGTCCGGACCCCTCCGCGTTTCGTCTCGCTTCGCTCGCTCGACGACCTTCTCACGCTCGACGACCGGTTCAGGCCAGCGCGCCCGAGGTCGGCACCGGGTTCGCGAAGAGATCGAGCACCGGGCAGTGCGCGTCGACCACCTGGCGCAGATTCTCGTACTGCTCCGCGGAATCGGGGCCGGTGATGTCGACCTTCACACGCACGTCATGGAATCCCGCGCGCCCCGACTCGTCGATCCCGAAGAGCTTGCGCACGTCGAGGTCGCCCTCGGCCGTGATCTCGATCTCGTCGATCGTCAGGCCCAGCGCCTGCGCGTAGAGCCGGAACACGACGACCTGACAGGAGACGAGCGCACCGAGCGCGTACTCGACCGGGCTCGCTGCGGCGTCGTCTCCCGCAAGAGCGCCGGGCTCATCGACGAGGAAGCGGTGCTTGCCCGCTCGGATCTCGGTGCCCACCGCCCCGATTCCCCGGCCGGTGACCGAGTACGTGAGCTGGGCTG
This sequence comes from Microbacterium hydrocarbonoxydans, assembly GCF_000956475.1. GTDB lineage: Bacteria > Actinomycetota > Actinomycetes > Actinomycetales > Microbacteriaceae > Microbacterium > Microbacterium hydrocarbonoxydans_A. The sequence goes on along the minus strand of NZ_JYJB01000009.1, from coordinate 550,148 downwards.
CTCGGGAATCGGCGGCGATGCGCTCGTTCCATGCTGTTCCCGCAGCGGTGAGGCGTTCGGCGCGCGCCTGCGCACTCACGTCGGCGATGGGCGAGGACTGGTCCTGGATGAGAGTCATGCCGAGACCGTAGCGGGATCGGCGGTTCTCCCGAGCGGATGCCGTCACCGGCTGTCACACCCCGACACACGCCGTCACGGACTCCGGAGACGGCAAAGGGCGGATGCCGCCGGCATCCGCCCTTTCCTGTCGCAGCTCAGCGCTTGTAGTTCGGCGCCTCGACAACGATCTGCACGTCGTGCGGGTGCGATTCCTTGAGCCCGGCGGAGGTGATCCGCACGAACTTGCCGCGCTGCTTGAGCTCCTCGATCGTGCGGGCGCCGACGTAGAACATCGACTGGCGCAGGCCCCCGACGAGCTGGTACGCGACGGCCGAGAGCGGGCCGCGGTAGGGCACCTGCCCCTCGATGCCTTCAGGGATGAGCTTGTCGTCGCTGGGCACGTCGGCCTGGAAGTAGCGATCCTTCGAGTACGAGGTCTGCTTGCCGCGCGTCTGCATCGCGCCGAGCGAGCCCATGCCGCGGTACTGCTTGAACTGCTTGCCCGACTGGAAGACGATCTCACCCGGCGACTCGTCGGTGCCGGCGAGCAGCGAGCCGAGCATGACGGCATCCGCACCCGCGACGAGCGCCTTGGCGATGTCTCCCGAGTACTGCAGACCGCCGTCGGCGATCACCGGAACGCCGGCGGGACGCGCGGCGAGAGACGCCTCGTACACGGCGGTCACCTGCGGAACGCCGACTCCGGCGACGACGCGCGTGGTGCAGATCGAGCCCGGCCCGACGCCGACCTTGACGGCGTCGACGCCCGCGTCGATGAGCGCCTGAGCGCCCTCGCGTGTCGCGACGTTGCCGCCGATCACGTCGATGTGCGCGAACGACTCGTCGGCCTTCAGGCGCCCGACGAGATCGATGACACCCTGCGACTGGCCGTTGGCGGTGTCGACGACGAGCACGTCGACACCGGCGTCGCGCAGCGCCTCTGCACGCTCCCAGGCGTCGCCGAAGAAGCCGATCGCCGCGCCGACGCGCAGGCGGCCCTGGTCGTCCTTGGTGGCGAGAGGGTACTTCTCACTCTTGTCGAAGTCCTTGATGGTGATGAGGCCGGCGAGCTTGCCCTCGTCGTCGATCAGCGGCAGCTTCTCGACGCGGTGCTTCGCGAACAGCGAGATGACCTCGCCTGCGGCGACCCCGACGGGAGCGGTCACGAGGCCCTCGGAGGTCATGACGTCCTTGACGAACGTGGTCTGGCGCTCGAAGCCCGACACGAAGCGCATGTCGCGGTTGGTGATGATGCCCACGAGGCGACCGTCGGGATCGACCACCGGCAGGCCCGAGATGCGGTACTTCGCGCACAGCGCGTCGACCTCTTCGACCGTGGCGTCGGGGGTGGTCGTGATCGGGTCGGTGATCATGCCCGACTCGCTGCGCTTGACCCGGTCGACGTGCGCCGCCTGATCGGCGATCGAGAGATTGCGGTGCAGGATACCGATGCCGCCCTCGCGCGCCATCGCGATCGCCATGCGCGACTCGGTCACGGTGTCCATGGCGCTGGAGAGCAGCGGCGTCGCGACCGAGATCCGGCGCGTGATGCGCGAGGAGGTGTCGGCCTCACTCGGGATCACGTCGGTGTGCCCGGGCAGGAGCAGCACGTCGTCGTAGGTGAGTCCGACGAATCCGAACGGGTCGTGCTGTTCCATGTGTGTCCTCCTGCGAGCGCGAGTATGGCGACGGTGTACCAATTCTAAGCGCGAGGACCCTGCGGAAATTCCCTGTGCTGCCCGGGATCGGCGGGGCGACACGGCCGTGCGCACGATCGTGTCTTGGTCGAAACAGAATCGACACACTACGCTCATAGCGTCGTACATCAAGGCTGATGAACACCCTGTCATGGCCTGTGTACTGGACTGGGAGGTTCTGTGAGTCCGACGATCTCGGCGAAACGGAGCGGCAGCCGGTGGGCCATCGCCCTCCTCGGCACGCTCTTCGCCTTCGTGCTCCTGCTGATACCCGCGACAGCCGCGTCGGCCGACACCACCGACGACGGGCAGGAAGTCACGGACTTCTACTTCGCCGGCGTGATCACCTTCGACGACAAGCCCGTTCCCGATGTCGTGATGACGATCAAGGGCAACGGCTTCGAGGGCGAGACCAAGACGGATGCCGACGGCAAATGGCGGCTGTACGTGCCCGAGAAGGACAAGTACACCCTGACCGTCGACGAGGAGACGCTCCCCGACGGCGTCATCGTCGACGCCGCTCAGCTGCCCGAGGGCACGCAGCCGATCGCCGGCACCACCGCATCCTTCGAGGTCGAGTTCGGGCTCACCGGCACGAAGATCATGAACCTCTTCCTCGGTGAGGGCGAACGCGTCACGGTGTCGTTCTGGGACCAGCTCTTCTCGCGTCTGATCGGCGGACTGAACTTCGGCCTGCTGCTGGCCCTCGCCTCGATGGGCGCCGCGCTCATCTACGGCACGACCCGCCTGTCGAACTTCGCCCACGCCGAGATGGTGACCTGGGGCGGCCTGCTCGCGCTCGTGACCACCACCTTCTGGCACGCCCCCCTCTGGCTCGGCATCGCCGCGGCGGTGGTCGGCGGCGGACTCTTCGGATGGGGAATGGATGCCGGCGTCTGGCGTCCCCTGCGCCGAAAGGGTCTGGGCACCGTGCAGCTGATGATCGTGAGCATCGGTCTCTCGCTCGCCCTGCGCTACGTCTTCCAGTACTTCATCGGCGGCGGCACCTACCAGCTGCCCGGCGCGAGCCCCACGCCGATCCAGTTCGGCCCGATCTCGCTGTCCTACATCGACCTCATCGCGATGAGCGTGAGCATCGTCGTGATCCTGATCGTCGCGTGGTTCCTCACCCGCACCCGCATCGGCAAGGCCACCAGGGCGATCTCCGACAACCCGCAGCTGGCCGCGGCATCCGGCATCGACGTCGACCGGGTGATTCGCATCGTGTGGATCCTCGCCGGCGTCCTCGCGGCGATCTCCGGCATCCTGTGGGCGTACTTCCGACCCGGTGTGAAGTGGGACATGGGCGGGCAGATGCTGCTGCTTATGTTCGCCGCGATCACGCTCGGCGGCCTCGGAACCGCGTTCGGAGCCCTCGTCGGATCGCTCATCGTGGGCATGGCCGTCGAGATCTCCACACTGTGGATCCCCTCCGACCTGAAGTACGCGAGCGCCCTCGTCGTCCTCATCATCATCCTGCTGGTCAGGCCGCAGGGTCTGCTCGGGCGCAAGGAAAGGCTGGGCTGATCATGGACTTCGGAAGCATCCTCTCCAACACCGCCGTCTACCTGTTCAGCCCTGTCACGATCGCGTACGCCCTGGCGGCGACGGGTCTGGCCATGCACTTCGGCTATGCGGGTCTGCTGAACTTCGGCATGGCGGCGTTCATGGCGATCGGCGGCTACGGCTACGCGATCTCGGTGCTCTCGTTCGGGCTGCCGTGGTGGCTGGGCATGCTCATCGGGCTTGCGGGCGGCGCTCTGTTTGCGGTTCTCCTCGGCATCCCGACCCTGCGCCTGCGCGCCGACTACCTCGCCATCGCGACGATCGCGGCGGGCGAGATCGTGCGACTGCTGTTCACGACGCAGCTCTTTGACGAGTGGACGAACTCCGCCGACGGGCTCGCGCAGTACAACGGCGGGTTCCGCGACGCGAATCCCTTCCCGCAGGGCACGTACGGCTTCGGCCCGTGGACGTATTCGGCGGACGACCTGTGGAACCGGGTCTTCGGCGTGATCCTGCTGGCGCTGTCGATCCTGCTCGTCTGGTCGCTCATGCGCAGCCCTTGGGGCCGCGTGCTCAAGGGCATCCGCGAGGACGAGGACGCTGTGCGCTCGCTCGGCAAGAACGTCTTCGCCTACAAGATGCAAGCGCTCGTGGTCGGCGGTGTCGTCGGCGCGGCCGGCGGAATCGTCTTCGTTCTTCCCTCGGCGGTCGTCCCCGGGAGCTACACGACCTCGCTGACCTTCTTCCTGTGGACGATCCTGCTCCTGGGAGGCGCGGCGACCGTGTTCGGGCCCACGCTCGGCGCGGTCCTCTTCTGGGTGGTGTTCGCCTTCCTGGCGAACCTCCTGCCCAGCATGGCGAAGGCGGGATATCTCCCGATGTCCGACAGCCAGGCGTCGACGCTCGTGTTCGTGTTCGTCGGCATCGCCCTGATGCTGCTCGTGATCTTCCGCCCGCAGGGCATTCTCGGAGACAAGAGGGAGATGACCTTTGTCAAGTGAACTGACCCCTGACGCCGACGCGCCCGTGGAGACCCCCACCGGCAGCATCCGCCGCCCGAAGACCACCGGACTCACCAAGGGACCGGCGGCGCCGGGTGTCGCCAAGGTCGACCCGATCCTCGTGGTCGATGCCGTGCAGCGCCGCTTCGGCGGACTCGTCGCCGTCGACGTCGATCACCTCGAGATCCCGCGCGGAGCCATCACGGCGCTCATCGGCCCGAACGGCGCCGGCAAGACGACCCTGTTCAACCTGCTGTGCGGTTTCGACCGGCCCAACAGCGGCACCTGGTCGTTCGACGGCAAGAACCTCTCCGGGGTCCCGTCGTTCAAGGTGGCCAGGATGGGCCAGGTGCGCACCTTCCAGCTCACGAAGGCGCTGTCGCTGCTCACGGTCCTCGAGAACATGAAGCTCGGCGCTCCCGGGCAGAAGGGCGAGGGCTTCTGGGCCTCGCTGTTCCCGTTCCTGTGGCGACGGCAGGATGCCGACATCGAGGTCAAGGCCCGCGAGCTGCTCACGCGCTTCAAGCTCGACGCCAAGGAGAAGGACTTCGCCGCCGCGCTGTCGGGCGGCCAGCGCAAGCTTCTCGAGATGGCGAGAGCGCTGATGAGCGACCCGAACCTCGTCATGCTCGACGAGCCGATGGCCGGAGTGAACCCCGCGCTCACGCAGTCGCTGCTCGATCACATCCTCGACCTCAAGGAGCAGGGCATGACGGTGCTCTTCGTCGAGCACGACATGCACATGGTGCGGCACATCGCCGACTGGGTGGTCGTGATGGCGGAGGGCCGCGTCGTGGCCGAAGGCCCGCCCGAGGAGGTCATGGAGGACCCGGCCGTGGTCGACGCCTATCTGGGCGCTCATCAGGATCTCGATCTGGGCGCGGTGACGGGTCGGATCCCTGTGCTGGAGGATGCCGCCGCCGCGAGGCTGCGCGAGAAGATCGAGGCCGAGGCCGAGGCAGAGCTCGCGGCCGCGGACGCCTCTGAGACTGAGACCCCCGAGGAGGGCAAGGCATGAGCGACGACACCGTCATCGTCGAGCTGAAGGACGTCCACGCGGGTTACCTGCCGGGGGTCAACATCCTCAACGGCGCGAACCTCGTGGCCAGGCAGGGCGAGCTGATCGGCATCATCGGTCCGAACGGCGCGGGCAAGTCCACGCTGCTGAAGGCGATCTTCGGCATGGTCAACGTCCGCTCGGGAGACATCACCGTCAAGGGCGAGAGCATCGTCGGCCTCAAGGCCGACAAGCTGGTCCGCCGTGGCGTCGCGTTCGTGCCGCAGACGAACAATGTGTTCCCCTCGCTCTCGATCGAGGAGAACCTGCAGATGGGGCTGTTCCAGAACCCGAAGATCTACGCCGAGCGGCTCGAGTTCGTGACCGGCATCTTCGCCGAGCTGGGCAAGCGGCTCAAGCAGCGTGCCGGCTCGCTCTCCGGCGGCGAGCGTCAGATGGTGGCGATGTCGCGGGCCCTGATGATGGACCCGTCGGTGCTGCTGCTCGACGAGCCGTCGGCGGGTCTCTCCCCCGTCCGTCAGGACGACGCGTTCATCCGCGTCTCCGACATCAACAAGGCCGGGGTCACGACCATCATGGTCGAGCAGAACGCCCGCCGCTGCCTGCAGATCTGCGACCGCGGCTATGTGCTCGATCAGGGCAAGGACGCCTACGAGGGGTCGGGCCGCGACCTGCTGAACGATCCCAAGGTCATCGGGCTCTACCTCGGCACTCTGGGCACCGACGCCGCCTGACTGCGTCGCACGTCTGAGAACGCGTTTCGTCTCGGTCGCTGGCGCTCCCTCGCTCAACGACCGGCCACTGGTCGTCGAGCGAGCGCAGCGAGACGAAACGCTTAAACGACCGGAGTCTGGTCGTTGAGCGAGCGCAGCGAGACGAAACGCTCGACGACCGGACGCGTCGGCATCCGCCCCGCCTTCCGAGAAGCGGCACGGACACGACGGAGGCCCCGGATGCTCGCATCCGGGGCCTCCGCTCGACTCACGTCAGTTGGTGCGGGTGATCTTGTTGTCCGCGCCGTACTTGTAGATGCCGATGGTGGCTCCCTGCGGGTCGCCGTTCTCGTCGAACGTCACCTCGCCGGAGTAGCCGTCGTAGTCCGCGACCTTGCCGTCGTTGATGATCTTCGCGCAGTCGGCGAACGTGGTGCACTTCTCACCGTCGCCCGAACCGCCCGAGACCTCCTGCATCTTGGCCGCGATGTCCGCGCCCTCGGTGGAGCCGGCGGCCAGCGACGCCAGCGCGACGAGCACGACCGCGTCGTAGGCCTCGCCCGCGTAGGTGAAGTCCTTCACCTCGGCGTTGCCCTCGCCCGTCCAGTACGTCTGCAGGCGCTCGGTGAAGTCGTCGGCGAGCGCGGGGCCCGCCTTCGTGCCCTGCGCGCCCTCGAGCGTGACGGGGATGTCGGTGCCGTAGTCGGACAGGTTTCCGTCGACCATGTAGAACTTGTCGGCCGAGATGCCCGCGTTCACCAGCAGCGGAGCGATGGTCTTGAACTGCTCGAATGACACGATCGCGATCGCGTCGGGGTTCTGCGCCTTGATGGTCTCGACCTGTGCGTCGAACTGCGCGTCGCCGACGTTGAAGGACGCCTCGGCGACGACCTCACCGCCGGTGCCCTCGAACGTCTCCTTGATGGCGGCGTCGAGGCCCGTGCCGTAGGCGTCGTTCTGGTAGATGATGCCGAGCGTCTTGTGACCGTCTTCGGCGATCAGGTTGCCCAGGACCTCGCCCTGCAGCAGGTCGCTCGGGGCGGTGCGGAAGTAGAGTCCCTTGTCATCCCAGTCGGTGAAGTCGGGCGAGGTGTTCGATGCCGAGATCTGCAGGATGCCCGCGGCCACGTTGCCGTCGAGGATCAGCTTGGAGACGCCGGATGCCGCGGCACCGACCATCGCGGTGACGCCCGCGCCCTGGAGCTTCGTGATCGAGGTCTCGTACGCCTTCGTGTCGGTGTCGCCCTCGTCTTCGGCCGTCAGGTCGATCGTGATGCCGGCCTTGGCATCGTTGATCTCCTTCACAGCGAGACCGACGCCCGACTCCATGGGCGGGCCGAGGAAGGCCAGCGAGCCGGTCTGCGGAAGCAGCGATCCCAGCTTGAGGGTGAGATCGGCGGCGGGCTTGTTGCCGCCGTCGTCACCGGAATCGGACGGTGTGCTGCTCGCGCAGCCCGACATGACGAGTGCCGATGCGCTGACCAGCGCGATGCCGGCGAAGACCCTCGCGGTTCGCGAGCCCTTCAGTGCGTTCATGATGCTCCCTTGCGTTACTGAGCGTGGATCGTGACCACGATCGGGTGCTCTAACCCTAGAACGCGAGGTGCGCGCGCAGGGGTCGCAAGTGTTTCGGTGCGTTAACGATCCGGTACCGGGTTTCACGCGGGGTGGGCCCGAAGATCAGACGAGTTCCGGCCTCTGGGCGCGGCGACCGCGGCGGGCGGCGAGCAGCATGTCGACCACGAACACGGCGATGGCCACCCACACGAGGATGAACCCGACCCAGCGGGCGGGCGGCATGGCCTCGCCGAGCACGACGACGCCCAGCAGGAACTGCATGATCGGGGTGATGAACTGGATCATCCCGATCAGGGTCAGATCGATCCGGCGCGTGCCTGCGGCGAACAGCAGCAGCGGCACCGCGGTGGCGACCCCGGCGAGCCCGAGGAGAACGGCGTGCCAGACGCCGTTCTGGCCCATCGTGATGCCCGCGGGCGTGACGGCGACGAGGATGAGCTGCAGGACCGCGATCGGAATCAGCCAGAGGGACTCGAGAGTCAGACCGCTGACGGCGTCCACGGCGGGCCCGATCTTCTTCTTGATGAGCCCATAGACCCCGAACGACGCCGTGAGCGACAGCGCGATCCACGGGAAGCTGCCGTACACCACGACGATCACCACGACCGCGACGGCGGCGATGCCGATGGCGGCCCACTGCGCGACGCGGATGCGCTCCCGGAGCACGAACACGCCCAGCAGCACGGTGGTGATCGGGTTGATGAAGTAGCCGAGGCTCGTCTCGACGACCTGACCGTTGAGCGTGCCGATCACGAAGACCTGCCAGTTGATGTAGATCAGCACTCCGGCGAGGGCTGTGAGCCCGAGCAGCTTCGGCTGCCGGATGATCAGGCCGAGGGCCTTCCATCCGCGGGTGACGGTGAGCAGGAGCGCGCAGAACACCAACGACAGCACTACTCGCCATGCGACGAGCTCCCACGGGCCCGTCGGAGACAGGAGCAGGAAGTACAGCGGCAGCAGGCCCCAGAGAAGATAGGCGGAGATCGCGTACGCGGCGCCGGCCGTCTGCCCGTCGCCCCTGGTCACTTCTGAACTCACCACGCAACCCTATGCCCGGACACGCGAAGAGGGCCCGGATGCGTGATGCATCCGGGCCCTCTTCCGACTCTGTAGTCGCTGAGCTCTGACTCTGGGTCGCTGAGCTCGTCGAAACGTCAGCGGACGACGACAGCCAGCACGTCGCGAGCCGACAGGACGAGGAACTCGTCTGCGCCGAACTTCACCTCGGTGCCGCCGTACTTGCTGTAGAGCACACGGTCGCCCACGGCGACGTCGAGCGGGACGCGGTTGCCATTGTCATCGATGCGGCCGGGGCCGACGGCCACGACCTCGCCCTCCTGGGGCTTCTCCTTGGCGGTGTCAGGGATGACCAGGCCACTCGCGGTGGTCTGCTCGGCCTCGACCTGCTTGATGACGATGCGGTCCTCGAGCGGCTTGATGGAAACCGACACGGTCTACCTCTTCTTTCTTGACGATGACACGAAAGACTCGTTCGCACTCTCAACCCGAGAGTGCTAATCCAGTCTATGCGGTCGGCTGGCACTCACGCAATGCGAGTGCCAACGCCCCGCTGGACTCCGCATGCCGGGGACCTAAGCTGGGCAGGTGGAGATGTCCGAGCTGCGAGCCCTGCTCACACCCGTCGGCCTGGAGCTGCTCGACGCCGTCGGCCCCATCGAGTCGACCGCCGAGGTCGCGCGGGCCGTGTCGCGGCTCCGAGCTGCCGGGCACTCCCCTGATCTCGTGTCGGCCGTGGTCGGTCAGGCGCACCTGCGAACGAAGGCGAGAGCGAAGTTCGGAGAGTTCGCCCAGCGGATGCTGTTCACCCGCGCGGGTCTCGAGCAGGCCACCCGGCTCGCGGTCGCCGCCCGCCATGCTCAGCGCCTCCGCGCCGCAGGCATCACCGCTGTGGCCGATCTCGGATGCGGCATCGGCGGGGATGCTCTCGCATTCGCGGGCGCAGGACTCGAGGTGCTCGCGGTCGACGCCGACGAGGTGACCTCGGCGATCGCCGCCTTCAACCTCGCCCCGTTCGGCTCGGAGGTGCGCCACGCCACGGCCGAAGACGCGTACGGTTCGCTCGGACGTGTGCCTCTCCCTCGGTCCGACTCCTCGGATTCCGCCGAGGCGGGCGTACAAGACCGAGGGAAACGCACGGCAGTCGGCGGTGGGCAGGCGATCTGGATGGATCCGGCGCGCCGCACCTCAGGGCACAGCGAGACCCGTCGCGTCTCCGCCGATGACTACTCCCCCTCGCTCGACTGGGCGTTCGACGTCGCCTCGCAGATGCCGACCGGCATGAAGCTCGGTCCCGCGCACGACCGCGACGCGCTCCCCGACGACTGCGAGGCGCAGTGGGTGAGCGCCGACGGCAGCGTGGTCGAGCTCGTCGTGTGGACCGGAGTGCTCGCGCGTGACGGAATCCGTCGCTCCGCTCTGATCATCCGCGGCGACCGCTCTTACGAGCTCACGGCGGCAGCCGATGCCGAAGACGCGCCCGTGCGCGAGCTGGGCGCGTACCTGCACGAGCCCGACGGAGCGGTGATCCGCGCCCGCCTGATCGGCGATGTGGCGCGCAGCCTCGACGCCGGAATGCTCGATCCGCACATCGCGTATCTCACGTCGGATGCCGCTCTGACGAGCCCGTTCGTGCAGTCGTTCCGTGTGCGCGAGACCATGCCGGCGAAGCCTGCGGCGATCAGCGCCGTGCTGACGCGCAACGGCATCGGAACGGTCGAGATCAAGAAGCGCGGCATGGACGTCGATCCCGCCGCCTTCCGGAAGAAGCTCAAGCTGAAGGGCGCCGAGTCGGCGACCCTCATCCTCACCCGCATCGGCTCCCAGCGGCTCGCGATCCTCGCCGACCGAGTGCCGGCGCCGTAGGTCAGCCCTCGGGGTCGGTCACCTCGATCGGGTCGCCGGTCTCGGTGTCGATGACCGTCGTCGACGCGCCGCCGGGATTCTCGGTCACCGTGAGATACGGCTGGCCCCAGTTCGTGAACCCCGCCGAGACGTCGATGCGCCCCCCATCGCCGTCGCCTGTGATCGTCAATCCGTCCGTCAGAGTGTCGGACTCCGATCCGCAGACGATCCCGTCGAGCGCGTCGACGATCAGGCAGCGTTCGTTCTCGCTCGAATCCGTGAACCGATAGGCGATCCAGGCGGGCTCACCGCGCACGTACCCGGCGAGCGAGAGTCCGGCCTCGAAGCCCTCGTCGATGAGCTCCTGCGCACGTGTACGCTCGTCTCCCTCGAACTGGTCGAGCACAGACGCGTCCTGATCCCAGCGCTGAATGGCCACCATGGGCTCGCCGGTCGACGACAGCATCCCGTACGCGTTGATCGACGTCCCGAAGTCGCCCTCCGCCGCGTCCTCATCCGGCGGAAGGGTGATGGTGGCGTTCATTCCGTAGACCGTGTTGATGCCGTCGGTCGGCGAGCAGCCCAGCTGCGTCTGCTCTGCCGCGTCGAGCACGAGACAGCTCTGCTCTCCGTCGCTCTGCGTGCCGAACCAGACCAGCGCGTCATCGTCCCGCACGACCGCGCGCAGCGTGCCCTCGTCGAAGTCGTATTCCTCATCGAGTTCGAGCTTGTGCTGCACCTCTTCGGCGGTGAGTGCAACGGCGTCGCGCACACGCGGCGCGAACAGCGCCCAGCCGGTGCCGATTCCGACGAGGAGGAGGAGAGCGGATGCCGCGGCCACGGCCTTCCCGTGCCGGCGCAGGTCCTGGCGCCAGGAAGAGGCCGCGACGGGCGAGGCGGCCGGCACTCCCTCGGTCGTCGAGGCGGCCGGCACTCCCTCGGTCGTTGAGCGAGCCGCAGGCGAGACGAAACGCGGTGAGGACAGCTCTGTCACCTGAGGCGGAGGCACGGTCACGCGTGTCGTCGCGTCGACTCGCTCCGCTCGCTCAGCACCGCGCTCGGTCGCTGCGCTTCCTCGCTCGACGACCGGTGGCGCCGAAGGCTCCTCGGGGACGTCGTGGCCAGACCCGAGGGCCTCGAGCGCGCGGAGACGCGCGGCCTCGGCTTCCGTCAGTCCGCCTCCGCGGCCGTAGGCCTTCTGCTGCAGCGCTCGCAGCTCATCCGATTCAGGGAGCGGAGCCATCGGAGTTCCTCGTGATCTCGAGATAGGGGGCGCCAGGGCCGAAGCGATACTCGAAGGTGGTCGAGGTCCCGGCGTCGACATCGACGCGCGTCAGCCCGAGCGAGCCCCCGCTGCTGACCTGGGTGCCGTCGTCGTCGCAGGCGGCTTCGACCGGGGTAGAAGAACCGTCGTAGATCAGGCACCAGCGCCCTGTCTCGATGTCCAGGCCGGTCCAGAGCGGCACGTCGCCGTCGTGGCCGACGACCGTCAGCGAGGTCGGCGTGTAGCCGCTCGCCATCAGCAGCTCGGCTGTGCGCTGCTCTGTCTCGTTCGCGTACCCGCCGCCTCGGTCCCCGCCGATCAGGGAGTTCGAGCTCAGCACCGCAGGATCGCCTTCGGCGTCGAACTGCACCTGTGCCTCGACCAGCCCTTCGCCGCCCTCGACCTCTCGCCTCAGACTCGTCTGGATGCCGAGCATCATCGCGGCGTCGTGCTCCCGGCAGGCCGGCGCCGTCGTGACTCCGTCGCTGATGATCGCGCACACGATGCCGCCGTCGTCGCGGGTTGCGAACCAGATGATGGTTCCGTCCTCCTCGCCGATGGCCCGCACGGAGCCCGGGTCGTAGACGGCCGACGCGAGGATGTCGTCCTGCCAGGACTGCTGCTCCGCGCTCAGCGGCACGGGCTGCGGAGCGCGCGGAGAGAACAGCACCCAGCCGAGCAGCACGCCGAGGAGAATCGCGATGACGATCGCGGCAGGGATGACCCAGCGCCGGAGCTTACTTCCTCGCTCAGCACGGCGTCCGGTCGCTTCGCTCCCTCGCTCAACGACCGGGGATGAGGCGGGCGGCGTTGAGGGCCCGTCGTCTCGATGCGTCGGCCCTCGCTCAACGACCGGGGATGAGGCGGGCGGCGTCGACGGCTCTACGTCTGGACGCGTCGCTGCTCGCTCAGGGACCGGCGAGTGCTCCAGCTCCGCCAGGCGGGCGACTTCGGCTTCGGAGAGACCGCCGGCGCGACCGTACGCACGCTCCTGCAGCGATCGCAGCTCGGCGAGGGTCTCGGCATCCGGCATCCGCTTATCCGAGCCGTTCGAACTGCAGGCCGGCCCAGACCAGCCAGCCCAGGCTGTATGCGGTGGCCGTCAGGCCGAGCACGAGCGCCCAGCGCGCCATCGCATGGTTCTCCAGCGGGCGCCGAAGCGACATGATCGCGGCGATCACCGCGACGATGGCCACGGGAATGCCCCAGCCCACGAAGAACGAGGCGCACAGCGCCACGATGGCCGCGAGCAGCGCCCACGGGGCGAGCCGGGCGTCATCGACGCGAGCGGGCGTATCGGTCGGCGACCACTCCTCGACCTCGTCGTCGGCTTCGAGGTGTGGTCCGGTCGCGACGACGGGCTCGATGCCGACCGGTCCGGTGGGGAGCTTGGTGTACCCCTCTCGACGGGCGCCGGGCAGCCGAGCCGCCCCGGCGGGTCGCTCGACCTCGCCGCTGGGCTTCTCGATGCGGGCGTGCAGCCCGTCGTCCGACATGGTCATGATCGTTCGGCCACCTGGATCTCGGTGACAGGAAGAGTCGAGTCTGCACCGAAGGAAAGAGTCGAGGGCCGGCGTCCCGAGGAGATCAGCTCGGCGGCGAGAGCGGCGATCATGGCGCCGTTGTCGGTGCACAGCGCGAGCGGAGGGATGCGCACCGTGACGCCTGCAGCCTCGGCGCGCTCCAGCGCGACGTCACGCAGGCGCCGGTTGGCGATCACTCCCCCGCCGAGCAGCAGACGCGGCACGCCGAGGTCTGCGCAGGCGGCGAGCGCCTTCGTCACGAGCACGTCGACCACTGCCTCGCGGAAGCTCGCGGCGACGTCGGCCACCGGCACCTCGACCCCCTCGGCCTCGCATCGCTCGACCCAGCGGGCGACCGCGGTCTTGAGACCGGAGAACGAGAAATCGTAGCGGTGCTTCGCCAGGTCGGATGCCTTCGACAGGCCGCGAGGGAACCGGATCGCCTTCGGATCGCCGTCGAGCGCCGCCCTGTCGATCTCCGGGCCGCCCGGGTAGGGCAGCGACAGCAGCCGCGCGACCTTGTCGAAGGCCTCTCCCGCCGCATCGTCGACGGTCTCGCCGAGCAGTTCGACATCGGTTGTGAGATCGCGCACGTGCAGCAGGGAGGTGTGTCCGCCGGAGACGAGCAGCGCCACGGTGGGGTACTCGAGCGGCTCCGTGTCGGGCGTGAGGATGTCGGCGGCGATGTGCCCGACGAGATGGTTCACGGCGTACAGCGGCTTGCCGATCGAGACTGCCAGGCCCTTCGCCGCGCCGACACCGACCATGAGGGCTCCGGCGAGGCCAGGACCGCTCGTGACGGCGACGGCGTCGAGGTCGTCGAGACCGACGCCCGCCTCCGCGAGCGCCGCATCGATCGACGGCTGCAGCGCCTCGAGGTGGGCGCGCGCCGCGACCTCCGGCACGACGCCGCCGTAGCGCGCGTGCTCGTCCATGCTCGATGCGATCGTGTTCGACAGCAGCGTGCGGCCGCGGACGATGCCGATGCCGGTCTCGTCGCAGCTCGTCTCGATGCCGAGGACCAGGGGCTCGCTCATTCCTGTCCCTCCGTACGGTCACTGCGTTTCGTCTCGTCGCTGCGCTCCTCGCTCAACGACCGGTGGAGCCCGTCGTCGCTGCGCTCCTCGCTCAACGAACGGTGGAGGTTCGTTCCCCTGTTCCGGAGGTCGAGCCTCATCACGATCGCGTCCACGTCATCCGGCTGATAGTAGCCGGGGCGCCGTCCGATCTCCTCGAACCCCTCCGAGCGGTACAGTCCCTCGGCTGCGGGGTTGTCGGCGCGCACCTCGAGGAACACCTCCCGCGCTCCGCGCTCCGCCGCGGCGGCGAGCAGGGCCCGCAGCAGCGCCCGCCCGAGACCCCTGCCACGCTGGGCGGCGTCGAAGGCGATGGTCTGGATGTCGGCATCCGCCCCGCCCTCGAGCGCGCGCACGCCGCCGTAGCCGATCACCAGCCCCTCCGCCTCGTCGACGAGATAGCGGTTGTGCGGCGAGGCGAGCTCGGCGGCCATCGCCTCGACGCTCCATGCGTCGGTCGGAAAGGACGCCTGCTCGATCGCCATGATGCCGGCGAGATCGTCAGGCGTGGCTGCTCGGAGAGTCACAGCCCCACCTTCTTCGGAGCCCCCGGCACCACGACGTCGGGGTGGCGCATGTACAGAGGCTCGTCGCCCGTCAGCGTACGCCCCGCGGCGAGCGCGCGCGCCCCCACCCTGGCCAGGTCGGCGCCGGAAATGGTCGCGACGTCGATGCGCCGCACGCCGGCGAGATGCGCGTCGGCGACAGAAGCGGGCACGAGCACGGTGTCCGCCACGACGGCGGGGACGCCGTCGGCATCCGTCCCGTCGAACACCGTGATCGCGACCTCGCGGCGGCGCGCGTCGGTCACGATCGCGAAGCGGCCCTCGCCCGTATGCGTGAGGGCGGCGGCCAAGTGACTCGGCACGGGGATCACGGGGATGCCGCGGCCCAGAGCGAAGGTGCGAGCGGCGGCGATGCCGATGCGGAGCCCGGTGAAGGGCCCTGGCCCCATGCCCGACACGACGTGCGTGATCTCGCCCGCGCCGGCCTCGTCGAGAACGCGCACCAGGAGGTCGCCGATGACCTCGGCGTGGCCGAGGGGGTCACTCGTGGCGGCTTCGGCGCGAAGAGCGCCGTCGTCGTCGATGACGGCGACGGCAGTACCGAGAGAGGTGTCGACGGCGAGGATCACGCTTCCAGGTTAGCCGGGGATGCCGGGGCCGGCCTGTCCGCGCGCGCCCAGCGGTCGCCGCCGCGGGCCCGGGCGTCGAGGGCCGCGAGGCCTGCCGCTGCGAGCAGCACGTCGTAGTCGAATCCGAGCGCCGACGCCGGCGCCCATCCGACGCTCGCCGAGAGCCGGGGGCCGGCCGCCGCCTCGTCGTCGACCGACGAGATGCGCGAGAGCATGTCGCGGATGTGGTGAGCCACGGCTTCGTCGCCCGCGTTGATCACGATCACGGTCGTGGTGTCGTCGACGACGTGGATGTCGGCGGACGCGGGCAGAGACTTCTCGATGCCGGCGCGGTGCCGCGCGATCAGCTCGGCGAACGTCCCGATCGTGAGGGCGTCGCGCAGGTCGACGGGATCGTCGAGGTGCACTGCCAGCACCGACCAGTCCTCCTCTCCCCTGGCGTGCGCGCGAGCGAGTCGGCGACGCAGCCGCTCGGCGTCGTCGTGCGCACGGCTGGCGGCGTCGGCATCCGTTCTGACCAGGAGGATGAGCGTGAAGGCCGCGCATGCGCTCAGCACGATCGCGCCTGTGCTGTTCGTCCCGCGGAGGATGCCCATCTGCTGCTCCGCCGTGAGGCCGCGGACCGTCACTGCGGAAACGGCCGCCGTGACCGCGAGCAGCACGAACATCGCCGAGGCGAGCAGGAGCGGCATCGTGATGTCGCGCGGCACGTTCCTCAGCCGGATCAGCTCGTAGACGACGAGGGCTGCGAAGATGCTCGCGACGAGGAAGAGCACCCGGAATGCGATCTGGTAGATCGGAGAGCCCGCCGTGGTCAGCAGGAGCACCGGTCCGAGCACCATGAAGGCGATGACCGGCCAGGAGATCGGCCGTCGACGGGCGAAGGCGCGCAGCCCCCACCACACCAGCGGCTCGAAGCTGAACAGGGTGGCCGAGGCGCCCGCACGCATCACGGGATCGTCGAGCTGGTATCCGCCCAGCCAGAGGTACGCGCCGAAGATCCCGATCGCGTAGGCGACGCCCCACGCGACGGTCGCACGACTGGGCTTGGCCAGAGTGGCAAGCCCGAAGACCAGCACGGCCAGGGCGGTGACGACGGCCACCATGCTGGTCGTGACGTCGATGTTGAGCGGGGCGAGCGCTGCTCCGGTCATGAATCGGCCTTCGGGTCGTCGGGCCGGGGTGCCGGCGGGGCGGGGAATCTCAGGATCACACGCGTGCCGTCGCCGACCACGCTGGCAACCTCGATGGTTCCGCCGTGCAGCGCGACGATGTCGCGGGCGATGCCCATTCCCAAGCCGGTGCCCGGGATGCCTGCGCGGATCGCCGACTCCGTGCGGAAGTACGGCTCGAAAAGTCGGGCGAGGTCGTTCTCGGCGATGCCCCCGCCGGTGTCGGCGATGACGATCTCGGGAGCAGGGGCATCGGCGAGCGTCACGGTCACCGTGCCATGGGCGGAGGTGTACTTGAGCGCATTGCTGAGCAGGTTGTCGAGCACCTGCCGCAGCCGGAACGCGTCGCCCAGGATGGTCACCTCTCGGGCTCCGCCGACCTCGAGGGCGATGCCGGCTGCGGCCGCGATCGCGGCGAAGGATGCCGCCGAGGCGTCGACCACGTCGCGCAGATCGACCGGACGATGCTCGGTGTCGTCGGAGCGCGGATCGTCGAGCGCGCTCGTGACGAGCCGCTGCATCCGCTCTCCCGCGTTCATGATGACCTCGAGCTGCCCTCGCACTCGCTCCGGCAGGTCATCGCGCTCGAGAAGCAGATCGGCGTGACCGATGATGGCGGTGAGCGGATTGCGCAGTTCGTGAGAGACGACGGCCGTGATCGCCGCGCGCTCCTCGTCCGCCTCGATCAGCGCTGTCACGTCGTCGATGATCACGAGGGTGGTCGGCTCGGTGTCGCCCGCCATCGCGTGCGTGCTGACGTCGAGGGCATGCCAGGCTCCTTCACTGTCGAACAGCCACACCCGCTCCCCCGCGAGCAGCTGGCCCGCCGACGCGCGGGCGAGCGTCGTCCGCTCAGGGGGAACCGGATTTCCCCGGCGATCGTCGTACTCGACCGACGCCGACGGCAGCACGGCGCCGAACCGGTCGCGGCCGTAGAGCACACGGTAGGCGTCGTTCATCTTCACGATGCGGCCGCCCGCCGTGACGACCACGAGGGCGATGTCGAGTGCGTCGATGATCTGCGTCACGCGCAGCTGCTGGGTCTCTGCACGCTCAGCCGCACGGGCCGCCTGCTCGGACTGCCGCTTGAGCAGGCGACCCGAGGCGCGCGCTCTGCGCATGCCGAGCCGGATCGACACTCCGAGGAAGCTCAGCGTGATGAGCACCGTCAGCACCCGCAGGACGACATCGGTCTGCGTGCCGCTGTGCCCCGAGAACAGCACCAGGCACAGCATGATGAAGCCGATGCATCCGAAGATCCAGGGCAGGGTGAAGAACGCGGCGAGCCAGGTGATCGGGAACACCCACAGGAACCCGAGCCGGATCTCTGCGACATTCGTCGTCAGGCCGATTGCCAAGGCGTCGAGGAAGGGCACGAGCGCCGCCGTCCATCGAGGCAGCCGCGACCAGGGCGCGGCGATGGTGACGACCGTCGTCGCGAGCACTGTGCCGAATCCCGACACCACGTACGGGTTGCCGAAGGTGCGCGGGATGAAGGCCGCGATCGCGACCGCGATGGCGATCATCCCGGCCGTGAAGATGAGCTGCCAGCGCCAGATCGAGAGCGTTCGGGTCATGCTCACCCCCTCTTCCTCAAGGTTGGCGCAAGATTCGTGAAAGAACGACTTGAGTGGACGTACTTCTGAGCCGGTGAGCTCTAGCATCCTGAGTGGGGGCCGGTCCGTTTCTGGGGAGTCACGGACTTTGAGGCTGCGGTTTCTGGGGAGCCGCGGCCTCCACCGGCCCCGACTATCCGCTCTCCTCCCCCGGGGTGAGCCGGTACCCGATGCCCCGTACGGTCTCGATGTAACGAGGACTGGCCGGGGCATCGCCGATTTTTCGGCGCAGGTTGGTCATGTGCACCTCCACCGCGCGCTTGTCGGCATCGCCGATGTAGTCGGATGCCGCGCCCGAGGCGGTCCGCAGCAGCCGCGCGAGCTCGGTCTTGCTGCGCACGCGCCGCTGTGACTCGAGCAGGGCGGAGATCAGCACGAACTCCGTCGGCGTGAGCACGATGTCGCGGCGCGCGATCTGCACCGTGTGGGTGTCCGGGTCGACCGTGAGGTCGCGATGCGTCATCGATCTGACGGGTGGCCGCGAGGAGGCTGCGGGCCGCTTCGGCGTCTCGGCCTCGGGCGGATGCTGGGTCCGTCGCATGAACGCCTCGATCCGCGCACGGAGCTCGCGCGGACGGAAGGGCTTGACCAGGTAGTCGTCGGCTCCGCTGGTGAGTCCGAGCACGACATCGGGCTCATCGCCCAGCGCCGAGATCATGATGACGTGGGCGCAGCTCACGGCGCGGATCCGCCGCACGACCTCGAAGCCGTCGATGCCCGGAAGGTTCACGTCGAGGGTGACGATCGCAGGGGTGTGCTCGCGGATCGCGGTGAGGCCGGTCTGGCCGTCGCCGGCGAGCACTGTGGCGAATCCGGCTGCGAGGAACACCTCGTCGAGCAGGCTGCGCACGTCAGGGTCATCCTCGATGATGACCGCTACGCGCCGATGCGCATCGTGCTCGTCCATGTCTCCCCCACAGATGGAGCGCTCGCGCGTCCGAGGACGCGCGATCGTCTGCCTCGCAGTCTAGCGAGGCGGGGTCGCCAACGGGCCGGGCGCGATCAGCCCTCGGAAGCGGTCACGCGTGTGATCGTCACGATGCGCGGCGCATCGGCGTCCAGCTCGGACGGGTCGAGATCGTCGTCGCGTCCGGTCGGGCGCTCGAGCTCGATGTCCCACCACGAATCCGCGAGCTCCTCGGCCATGCCACGGCCCCACTCGATCACGACGACGGAGCGGGCGAGGTCGAGATCGAGGTCGTCGAGCTCCGCTCCGGATCCGAGGCGGTACGCGTCGACATGCACGAGAGGCGCCCGCCCGACGAGCGACGGATGTGTGCGGGCGATCACGAAGGTCGGGCTCTGCACAGGTCCGCGCACGCCAAGGCCCTCAGCGAGTCCGCGCGTGAACGTCGTCTTGCCGGCGCCGAGAGGGCCGGTGAGGATCAGCAGGTCTCCGGCCTCGAGCGTCTCGCCCAGGGCGAAGCCGAGCTTCTCCATGTCCTCGCTCGTGGCGATTTCGCGTCGCCCGAGCAGTGCGGGGTCGACGCTCACGATGCCCTCCGCGGCACCCGGCCGCCGATGCGCGTGACGATCTCGTAGTTGATCGTGCCCGCGGCATCCGCCCAGTCCGTGGCCGAGGGCACGCCCAGGGTCGGGTCGCCGAAGAGCACGACCTCGTCACCGACCGACACCGCCATGTCGCCGACGTCGACGACGAACTGGTCCATCGCGATGCGGCCGACGTTGCGGAACCGGCGTCCGGCGATCGACACCGGCAGGCGCCCGGAGGCGCTGCGCGGCACCCCGTCGGCGTAGCCGAGCGGCACGAGGATGAGGGTCGTGTCGCGATCGGTGCGATGGTCGTATCCGTACGAGACGCCTGTGCCGGCGGGCACCCGGCGCACGGCCGCGATGGATCCGCGCAGGGTCATCGCCGGCCGCAGCCCGAGGGATGCGGAGGTGCGATCCTCGAAGGGCGAGAGTCCGTACAGGCCGATGCCGATGCGCACCGCGTCGAGTCGGGTCTCGGGCAGATCGATCGCCGCGGCGGTGGCCGCGATGTGCCGGATCTCCGGACGGATGCCGAAGGCCTCGGCATCCGCGACGCCCTTCAGGAACTTCGCGAGCGCCGCCCTGTCGTCGTCGTGGGAGGCGTTGGAGAGGTGGCTGAAGAGTCCGACGATCCGCAGCCGGCCGATGCGCTCGAGGCGCGCCGCCTCGGCGAGCACTCGCCCCCAGTCGGCCGGCGGGATGCCGTTGCGCGACAGCCCAGTCTCGAGCTTCAGGTGCACCCCGACCGGACGATCGACCTCGGCGGCCTTCGCCGCTGCCTCGAGCTGGTCGAACGAGGAGATGCCCACCTCGATGTTCTGTGCGGCTGCTGACTCGAACCGCTCCCCTGGCGCGTGCAGCCACGCGACGATCGGCGCCGTGATGCCCTGGCGGCGCAGCTCGAGCGCCTCGGGGATCTCGGCGACGCCCAGGCGCGTGGCTCCTCCGGCGAGCGCCGCGACGGCGGCCGCGGCCGCGCCGTGGCCGTAGGCGTTGGCTTTGACGACGGCGATCACCTGCACGCCCGTGAGCCGACGGAAGTGCCGGACGTTGTCGCTGATCGCGTCGAGGTCGATGGTCGCCTCTCGGAACAGGGTCACAGCGGCTCTCCTTCGGCGACGACGAACGCGGCGGCGAGGCCCGCGTCATGAGTGAGGGTCAGGTGCAGCTTCGTGATGCCCTTGGCCTGCACGGCGGCGGCGGTGCTGCCGCTGAGGACGAAGTGAGGAGCTCCGGATGCTGCCGAAGCGATCTCGATCTCGGTCCAGTGCACGCCGTCGGAGCCCCCGAGCGTCTTGATCAGCGCCTCTTTCGCGGCGTAGCGCGCGGCCAGGGAAGACAGGCGCAGAGTCTGCTCCGCGGGAGTGAACAGCCGCGGCAGGAGCTTCGGCGTCCGCTCGACGGTCCGCTCGAACCGGGGGATGTCCACGAGGTCGATGCCGGTCCCGATGATCACCCGTTCAGCCTACCCGGGCCGATTCTCGACGGACGTCCGGCTCAGCCGGCCACGACCGACTTCTACTCGACCGTGACCGACTTCGCGAGGTTGCGGGGCTGGTCGACGTCGAGGCCCTTCGCGGTGGCGAGGGCCATCGCGAAGATCTGCAGCGGCACGACCGACAGCAGCGGCTCGAACATCGCGCCCGCGAGCGGGATGCGGATGACCTCGTCGGCGAACGGAAGAACTGCGACGTCTCCCTCTTCGGCGACCACGATCACACGGGCACCGCGGGCGCGGATCTCCTGGATGTTCGAGACGACCTTCGAGTGGATCAGCGCGGAGTGGCGCGGCGACGGCAGCAGGACGAAGACGGGCTGGCCGGGCTCGATGAGCGCGATCGGGCCGTGCTTCAGCTCGCCCGCGGCGAAGCCCTCGGCGTGGATGTACGAGATCTCCTTGAGCTTGAGCGCGCCTTCGAGCGCGATCGGGAAGCCCACGTGGCGGCCGAGGAACAGCACCGAGCGGGTGTCGGCCATCCAGCTGGCGAGCTGCTCGACGTGATCCTGCTCGGAGGAGAGCACCTTGGCGATCTTCTCCGGCAGCGCCTGGAGCTCGGCCACATCGGCGGATGCATCCTCCACCGTTCCGCGGACCCGACCCATGTGCAGGCCGAGCAGCAGCAGCGCGGTGATCTGCGCCGAGAACGCCTTGGTCGAGGCGACGGCCACCTCGGGTCCGGCGTGGGTGTAGACGACGGCATCCGATTCGCGGGGAATCGTCGCGCCCTGGGTGTTGCAGATCGACAGCGTGCGTGCTCCGCGCTCGCGGGCGTACTTGACGGCCATGAGCGTGTCCATGGTCTCGCCCGACTGGCTGATCGAGACGACGAGGGTGTCGGTGCCGATCACGGGGTCGCGGTAGCGGAACTCGTGCGCGAGCTCGACGTCGACGGCGACGCGGGCCCACTGCTCGATCGCGTACTTGCCGACGAGGGCTGCATAGGATGCCGTGCCGCACGCCGTGATGATGATGCGGTTGATTCCGGTGAAGAGGTCGTCGAGACCGTCGAGCTCGGGGATCACGACCTGGCCCTCGTGCACGCGGCCGAGGATCGTCTTCGCAACCGCCTCGGGCTGCTCGGCGACCTCCTTGGCCATGAACGACGACCATCCGCCCTTCTCGGCGGCGGCGGCGTCCCAGGAGACGTCGAAGGGCTCTGCCTCGACCGGAGTGCCGGCGAAGTCGGTGACGGTGACGGCCTCAGGGGTGATCGAGACGATCTGGTCCTGACCGATCGCGAGCGCCTTGCGCGTGTGCTCGACGAATGCGGCCACGTCGGAGCCGAGGAAGTTCTCGCCCTCGCCGAGCCCGATGACGAGCGGCGAGTTGCGGCGGGCGCCCACGACGAGGCCCGGGTGGTCCTGGTGCATCGCGAGCAGCGTGAACGCGCCCTCGAGGCGGTTCACGACGCCGCGGAACGCGAGCTGCAGGTCGCCGCCGTTCTCGCGGTACTGGCGGCCGAGCAGGGCTGCAGCCACTTCGGTGTCGGTCTCGCTGCGGAACGAGACGCCGTCGGCGAGCAGTTCGTCGCGCAGCTCGGCGAAGTTCTCGATGATGCCGTTGTGGATCAGCGCGAGCTTGTCGTCGTCGGCGAGGTGCGGGTGCGCGTTGCCGTCAGTCGGGCCGCCGTGCGTGGCCCAGCGCGTGTGGCCGATGCCGGTGCTGCCGTCGGGCAGGGCGGACTCGGCCAGCGAGTCGCGCAGCATGCTGAGCTTCCCGGCCTTCTTGCGCATGCCGAGCGTGCCGTCGCCGTCGATGACGGCGATTCCGGCGGAGTCATATCCGCGGTACTCGAGACGGGCGAGCCCTGCGAGCAGGATGTCCTGGCTGGGGCGCGGGCCCACGTATCCGACGATTCCACACATAGGTTCCAGGGTAAGCGGGAACTTTTGGCAGGAGCCTGTACGAATGGCCGGATGCTGGGGCCGGTGCTTTCGGGGACTCGCCGCGTTTCGTCTCGGTCGCTCCGCTCCCTCGCTCAACGACCGGTGGTCCAGGACCGTTCGTTGAGCGAGCGAGCCGAGGCGAAACGCCCGCCCACTCGCTGAACCCCGAGCGCGGCCAGGACCGATCGTTGAGCGAGCGAAGCGAGACGAAACGCCCGCCGGCTCACGAAACGCCCCGACGCGCCGCCAGGCCCGGTCGTTGAGCGAGCGAAGCGAGACGAAACGCCCGCCGCCTCGGAACTCCCCAAGGCACGGTAAGAACCGTTCGTTGAGCGAGCGAGCCGAGACGAAACGCCCGCCCCCTCGCTGAACCCCCGAGGCGCGGCCAGGACGGATCGTTGAGCGAGCGAAGCGAGACGAAACGCCCGCGTGGTGGAATGTATGCCACGAGGAACCGGATAAGGTGCTGCGCGCCATCAGCCCTGTCGCGTACCGTCGGCGGCGCGCTGCACCGTCAGGTGCGCAGCACTGTTCGTCGTCGGGCGGGGTCTGGGCTCGACAGGCGGGGTGTGCGCCACTGTTGGGTGGGGTCCCACCAGGCGGGTCCGCGGATCTGCGGGACCCCTGCGTTCATGCGGATCTCCCACCCCGAATTGCCGAGGGAGCGGTGGTGCCACCAGCACAGGGGCACACCGTTGTCGGTGTGGGTGGGTCCGCCGCGGGCGTGTTCGGTGACGTGATGGATCTCGCACCAGGAGGCGGGGACGTGGCATCCGGGGATGAGGCATTCCTTGTCGCGGGCGATGATCGCGCGGCGCTGGTGGGCGTTGAACACCCGGTCCGTGGTGGTGATGCCGACGATGCGGCCTTCATCGAACAGGACCCGCTGAATCGCCCCGGTGCAGGCTGTGTGCGCCGCGACAGACAGCGGCACCGGGGCCCCGGAGCCGGGGACCGTCGCCCATCCCGTCCCTGTTGCCAGGTCTTTCGCGTCGACGTGGACCACGAGGGTCGGCGCCGCACCACCCAGTGTGGGCATGTCCTCGTGTCGGGCAGCTATACCCAACACCGCGGCTAAGGCGTCGTGGCGTTTCTGGCCGGGGGTGCGGGGGTCGATCACGTTCCGCGGATCGGTGTTGAATACGTCAGCAGATTCTTCGGGGCTAGGTTCGAAGACCACCCCGGGGTGAGGCCGTTCTGGCGCCGCGGAGCCCGGGGCGGGTGCGCCGCCGACCTTCGGGTTGTTGAACGCATCGAAGATCAACTGCAGCTGCGCCGCCACCTCGGGAGTGATGCTCCCGGACAGGCGATGCGCGCCCTTGTGCAAACGCCCGAGATTCAGGAACCGTCCCTGCTGCGCATCCCGGTCGGTCGGCTCCGCCCCGTCCGGGTCGAGGATCATCGCGAGCGCCGACGACAACAACCGCAGATCATCCGCCGTCGCCGGAGGACCCGCCATCTCACCCTCAACACCCACCGCGCCAGCGTCAATGACCGCTACTCCAGCGTCACCATCGGCAGCGTCAGCACCGACCGCGGAATCGTCCGTCACGGATAGGCCCCGGGCGTGAGCCGCGAGAGCCTCGTCGGCCCAGAGGCGTTCGTCGGTGCCGATGCGGGTCCGGGCGTACTCGATCGGCCCGATCGCGGCGAGCAACCCGGCGATCCCGACGGCCCCGTCGAGCAGGGCGGAGCGCAACGCCGGCCACCGGGCGGGGAGTCGCTCCCCCGACACGATGTTCATATCCCGCTGGACCAGGTCCGCCGCCCGGATCATCTTCGATGCCGACGGCGCGTCGGTCAGCAGGGCTCGCTGCAGCAGCTCGTTCATGCCCCGGCATCCGAACCGGTGCCCGAACTCGACATCCGCGGTGGCGACCGTCTCCACGACGACCGCGTCGACCAGGCGCGACACCTCCCCCGCTCCCCGCAGCGCCTCCGCCCGCTCCGCATCCGACAGACCCGCCAGGCCGTCATCGGACAGCACCGCACGCAGATCGGACGCGACCTGCGCGAGCGTTTCGGCGATGCTGTTCATACCTCCATCATGCCGAGGGGCACCGACATTCCGACCCCGAAAACAGGCCGATCAGAGAAACTTTTCCATCATTTTCTCGAGGCCCCTCTTGCGCGACATTAATCAGCACTCCGGTCGCAGTTCACGCCGCCCGAATCACGTGCAAACGGCACCAACTGCGACCGGAACGCCACACCGTTTCGTCTCGCTGCGCTCGCTCAACGACCAGAACACCCCGGTCGTTGAGCGAGGGAGCGTAACGACCGAGACGAAACGCGTGATCGTTCGGGCAGGAGACACACGTTTCGTCTCGCTGCGCTCGCTCAACGACCAGAACACTCCCCGGTCGTTGAGCGAGGGAGCGCAGCGACCGAGACGAAACGCGCGATCGGTCGGTCGGCTCACGTCCCGGCAGGAGCCACACGTTTCGTCTCGCTCCGCTCGCTCAACGCTCAACGGCCCGCGGCACTCGACGACAGGCGTCCCCCACGCCACATCAGAGCTTGCGCAGCAGCACACTCTCGACGGCGTGATCGGCGCCCTTGTTGAGAACCAGCCGCGCCCGGTGCTTGGTCGGCATGACGTTCTCGACCAGGTTTGGCATGTTGATCTCGTTCCAGTAGCCGAGGGCGGTCGTGATGGCCTCGGCATCCGTCAGGTGCGCGAACACGTTGAAGTACGACGACGGATTGGAGAACGCCCCCTGCCGCAGCGCCAGGAACCGGTCGACGTACCACTTCTCGATGTGCGCGGTGTCGGCGTCGACGAAGATCGAGAAGTCGAACAGGTCACTCACGGCCACGTCGTTCGGCGCCGCCGGCGGCTGCAGCACGTTGAGCCCCTCGACGATCACGACATCGGGCCGCCGCACGACGACGTGCGCGTCGGGAACGATGTCGTACCGCATGTGCGAATAGAACGGTGCACGCACCTCGGGCGCACCGCTCTTCACCTCGGTGAGGAATTGGATGAGCGAGCGCCGGTCGTACGACTCCGGGAAGCCCTTGCGGTCCATGAGGCCGCGGCGCTCGAGTTCGGCGTTCGGGTAGAGGAAGCCGTCGGTCGTGACGAGCTCGACACGGGGCGTGCCCGGCCAGCGGCTCATGAGCTCGCGGAGCAGTCGCGCGATGGTCGACTTGCCCACGGCCACAGAACCGGCGACGCCGACCACGAACGGCGTGGTCGTGTCGTCCTCCTGCAGGAACGACGAGGTCGCAGCGCCCAGTTTCTTGGTCGAGGTGGCGTACAGCGAGAGCAGACGACTCAGCGGCAGATACACCTCGCGCACCTCGGTGAGGTCGAGACGATCTCCGATGCCGCGGAGCTCGACGACCTCGGTCTCGGTGAGCGGCTGGTCGAGTCCCGCTGCGAGCCGCGCCCATTCCGCCCGGCCGATCTCCCGATATGGAGACAGCGGCAGCGTGGGGTCGACGGTGGTCACGGCTCAATGGTATCCGCGGCGCCGGTAGTCTCTTCCCGTGCGTCTGGGAATTCTCGACATCGGCTCGAACACCGTCCACCTCCTGGCCGCGGATGCCCGCCCCGGAGGCCGTCCGCTGGCGACCACCAGCGACCGCACGGTCGTGCGGCTCATGCGCTACCTCACTCCCGATGGAGCGATCAGCGAAGAGGGCGTGCAGGCGCTGGTCGCCGCGGTCACCCGCGCGCGCATGATCGCCGAGACCGAGCGCGTCGACACGCTGCTGGCCACGGCGACGAGCGCGGTGCGCGAGGCTCTCAACGGCGACGACGTCATCGCCCGCATCGAGGCGGCTCTCGGCCAGCCCCTGCAGGTGCTCAGCGGCGAGCAGGAGGCCGAGCTGACGTTCCTCGCGGTGCGGCGGTGGTTCGGATGGGATGCCGGACGCATCCTCCTGATGGACATCGGCGGCGGCTCTTTCGAGTTCGCGGCGGGTGCCGACGAGGTGCCGGAGGTGGCGGCATCCGTGCCCCTCGGCGCCGGCCGGATGACGGTGCAGTTCATGCCGAGCGATCCCCCCGGGGAGGATGCCGCGGCGCAGCTGCGTGCGCACGCCGAGGCGGTGCTCGCTCCCGTCGCGGAGCGGATCATGGCCCTCCCCCGCCCTGATCATGTGATCGGCTCGTCCAAGGCCATCCGCTCGCTCGCGAATCTCGCGGGTCGTGAGGTGACCGGCCTCGGCTTCGACCGCACGGTGCTGTCGCGGTCGTCGCTGGGCTCATGGATTCCGCGGCTCGCGCGGATTCCGGCATCCGCTCGTCAGGAGCTGCCGGGCATCACGGCCGACCGCGCGCTGCAGATCGTCGCGGCCGCTGTCTCTCTGCACACCGCGATGACGATGCTCAAGATCGACGAGCTCGAGGTGTCGCCATGGGCCCTGCGCGAGGGCGTGCTGCTGCGGTACACCGAGCAGCTCAGCTGGAGCGGTCAGGCACGATGAGCGACTTCGACGTGCCGCCGCGCACGCGTCGTGAGCGGCGCGAGGCGAGAGCGGATGCCGGCGCACCCGTGATCCTCACGGTCTGCACCGGCAACATCTGCCGCTCGCCGCAGGCCGAGGTGCTGCTGCGGGCGCGCCTTCGCGATCTCGATGTGCGGGTGCACAGTGCGGGCACGCGGGCTCTGGTCGAGCGCGAGATGGACCGCACCGCGCAGGAGCTCGCCCTGCAGCACGGCGCTTCGCCCGATGACCTCGCCGCGCACCGCGCGCGCTGGCTGCAGGAGCCGCTGGCCGACGACGCCGATCTCGTCCTCGCGATGTCGCGCGAGCATCGCACGGCCGCGGTCGAGCTGAGCCCGCGGCACCTGCGCCACACGTTCACGGTGCGCGAGTTCGCGCGTCTCGCATCGTCGCTGAGCGACGAGGAGATCAGAAGGGCAGCGGATGCCGCGGGCTCGACGCCTCGCGAGCGCCTCGCCGCCGCCGTCGCCGTGGTGTCGGGGCAGCGCGGGCTGACGGCACCGGCCGCACCGCAGGACGATGATGTGGTCGACCCCTACCGGCGTGAGCGCGAGGTGTACGTGGAATCCGCCGAGCAGCTGGCTCCGGCAGTCGACGCGACGGCGCGAGTCGTGCGCGTGGCGCTCAGCGGCGACTGACTATCCCAGCAGCGTCCCGAGCACGGTGAGCCCCACGCCCGTGAGGTTGTACACGACGTGCACGAGAACGGCGGGCCAGATCCGCCCTGTGAACATCACGAGTGAGCCGGTGACGAGGCCCAGCACGCTGAGCGAGAGGGCGACGTCGAGCGCCACGGGCGACACCAGCTGGTGGGCGAGCACGAAGAGGCCGGCCGTGACGACGACGGCGATGACCCCGGCGGGCAGGATGCCCTCGGATGCGGGGCGCCGCAGCATCCGTCGCACCACCGTGAAAAGCGCGACCAGCAGCATCCCGCGGAAGAAGAACTCCTCGACCACCGGCGCGACCACGCCGCCGGCGAGCAGCTCGTCGGCCCACCACAGCGGCGGCAGCGAGCCGTCGAGCGTGGGATAGGTCGGCATCGGGCCGGGCCCTGCGAGCCAGCCCTGCACGAGACGCACCGCGCTGCCGAGCACGACCGCGTAGAGCAGATCGACCGCACGGAACGCGAGGAGTCCGCGCGGCACGCCACGGCGGAAGGCGAAGACGACCGGCACGATGAGAGCGACCCAGAGCGCGACGGTTCCCCAGGTGGGCCCGACGAGGCTGCCGAGAGCGAACCCGGCGAGCAGCGCGGTCCCGAGGCCGAGGGCCGCCCAGCCGAGCACCTCGCTGTTCCAGCGCCGCACCGACGACCCGCCACGCCACCAGGGGCGGTGTCGGCGGGAACGGCGTTCGCGAGCGGGGGCGGTCATCGTTCCCACCGTATCGTTTACCGGAATATCTCTGCGCCCCGGCTATGGGACAATTAACCCGCGAACCGACGAGAGGCGCCATGGAACTCAGCGACTACATCCGCATCCTTCGTAAGAGCTGGCTAGTGATCGTCGTGACGACCCTGCTGGGGCTGGCGGCCGCCGCGGGATACTCCCTCACTCGCACTCCGCTGTACGAGTCGCAGAGCGTCGTGTTCGTGCAGTCGCAGGCCGGCACCGGCACGGTGAGCGAGCTGCAGCAGGGCTCGACGTTCGCGCAGTCGCGCATCACGACGTACGTGAGCCTGGTGCGCGAGCCCGTGGTGATGAACCCGGTGATCACCGAGCTCGGGCTGAACGTGAACGCCGACGAACTCGCCGAGAGCGTCAAGTCGTCGAGCCCGCTGAACAGCACGCTGATCCAGATCACGGTGCAGGATCCCGATCCGGTGATGGCTGCCGACATCGCGAACTCGCTGGGTGCGAGCCTCGCCGCCACCGTGGAGCGCATCGACACGCCGGCAGGCCAGGAGCAGAGCGCGATCAAGCTGACCCGGGTGCGCGATGCGGTCGCCGCGTACGCTCCTGTCAGCCCGAACGTTCCGCTGAACCTGGCGCTGGGCGTGCTGCTCGGTCTCGCTGTGGGCATCGGCATCGCGGTGCTGCGCTCAGTGCTCGACACGCGCGTGCGCTCGCCCCGCGACGTCGAGCAGCTGACCGACCGGCCGCTGATCGGCGCGATCCCGCTCGACCCGAAGGCGAAGGAGCGGCCGCTGATCATCCAGGCAGATCCGCTCAACCCGCGTTCTGAAGCGTTCCGGTCGCTGCGCACGAACCTGCAGTTCCTCGAGATGGACGGCGGGCACACGTTCGTCATCACCTCGAGCATCCCGACCGAGGGCAAGTCGACGACCACCCTCAACCTCGCGATCGCCCTCGCCGACAGCGGCAAGCGCGTGGCGCTGGTCGACACCGATCTGCGCAAGCCCAAGGTCGCCGAGTACCTCGGCATCGAGGGCGGCACTGGACTCACCGACGTGCTCATCGGGCGCGCCAAGGTGTCGGATGTGCTGCTCCCCTGGGGCAACCGCTCGCTGTACGTGCTGCCGGCTGGCAAGATTCCACCGAACCCCAGCGAGCTGCTGGGCTCTGCCCGCATGAAGAAGCTGCTCGAGGCGCTGTCGAAGGAGTTCGACATCGTGCTGTGCGACGCTCCGCCGCTGCTGCCGGTGACGGATGCCGCGGTGCTGTCGCGTGTGACCTCTGGCGCGATCATGGCGGTCGCCGTCGGCAAGACCACGACGCATCAGCTCGAGGGCGCGCTCGACGCGCTCGAGACGGTGGGTGCGAAGGTCGCTGGCGTGGTGCTGACGATGGTGCCGACCAAGGGCGCCGACGCGTACGGGTATGGATACGGCTACGGGTACGGCGGCTACGGCTACAAGACGCCGGCTGTGAAGGGCGTGGCTGCGAAGGCCAAGGCGCCCGCGCCGAAGCGCCGTGCCACCGCGAAGGCCTCGGTCTCTGCGGCCGACGCCGATTCCGACGCGTTCGACGATCTGCTCAAGCCCAGCTGAGCCCGTGGTTCGAAGGGCGGAGTTCGGCGGCACCGCCCGGGGATGGATCCTCGGCGGTGTGATCGTCGCGCTCGCGGCCGCTGCGGCCACGCTGACCGCGATGGCGATGGCGCACGTGTCTGCAGCGCCCTCCGACGAGAGTGTCGCCCCGGTGCCGACCTTCACGCAGGGCTCGCCGGCCACCTCCACCCCGACGCCGACCGCCACTCCCCCTGCTTTGTACGACCGGGCGCAGGAGCGTTTCGTCGCCGTGGGAGCCGAGGCGCTGTGGCGCGGCACCGCGGGGGCGTGCGAAGGGCCGGCACCGACTCTCGAGCGCTCGACGGACGACGGCGACACCTGGACCGATGTCACGCCGACCTATCTCGGCGTCGCACAGCTGGCGGGAGTGGCCGGGTTCGCAGGTACCGAAGCTGAGATCATCGCGGCGATGGGCGACGCGTGCGAGGTGCAGCTGCTGCGCACCTTCACGCAGGGCAAGTTCTGGGCGCCGTATCCCGACATTCTCGCCGGTGCCGCGTACGTGGATGCGGCCGACCCGTCGACTGTGGTGCGCGCAGGTGAGGCCATGGCTGCACCGTGCGACGATGCCCGCGGCCTGCGCGGGTCGGAGTCGGCTGTCGCCCTCGTGTGCGCCGGCATCGCGTATGTGCTCGACGGGGCCGAGTGGGCTCCGCTGATTCCGCAGAACGTGGCCGCTCTCGCGCTGGACGGCGACGATGTGGTGCTCGCGCACCTCGCGCCCGAGTGCACTGGTCTGGCGCTGACGAGGGTCGCTCCAGACGGGTCGACGACGGATGCCGGATGCGCCGATGTCGCAGATCCGGCCGCGCCAGCGGCACTGGCCGTCGCGGAAGATTACGTCGTGTTGTGGTCAGGTAACGACTGGGTGAATATCCCTCGCTGACACGCCCCGAGAGGCATATGCGCTCTGCTACTCTCCCCTTGGGGGATACCGGAATACTACGAGGGAACATTGACGTCGACGCATGAAATCGACGCGGCAATGACGACGCAAGAAGAGAGTGAAACCAAGACGGGTGTTGGGAGGCGCCCCCTTGGTTTCCTCAGAGCGCCCGGCGGCGGCGCGGATTGGCGCGAGCGCTATGCGCGCTACCTGCTGATCAGCGACTTTCTTGTGCTGATCTGGGTCGTGTACGGAACGCAGATCGCGTGGCTGGGCTTCGGCAACCCCGCCGTCGCACCCCAAACGAGTCTTCTCCCCGACATCTCTTACTGGCTGTTCTCTGCAGGTCTCGTGGTGCTGTGGACGTGGGCTCTCGGCCTCGCGGATTCGCGCAACTATCGGGTGATCGGCATCGGCACATCCGAGTATGTGCGGGTCGCACGAGCGAGCTTCGGGCTGTTCGGTCTGGTTGCGATCGTGTCGTTCCTCACCAAGGCCGAGGTCGCGCGTGGGTACCTGCTGATCGCGCTGCCCTTCGGCATCGTCATGCTCGTGCTGGTTCGCTGGTTGTGGCGACAGTGGCTCGTCTCGAACCGTCGCACCGGTGCGTACTCTGCCAGGGCCCTCCTGGTGGGCTCTGAAGCGGCGGTCGCTCACATCGCGAGCGAACTGCGCCGATCGACGGATGCCGGGTACAAGGTCATCGGTGCGTGCACGCCGACCGGGCGCATCGCCGACACCGTTCCGGGGACAGACATCCCCGTGATGGGCTCGGTCACGACCATCGAGCGCGCTCTCGAGGCAACCGGGGCGGATACCGTGATCATCGCGAGCAGCGGGGATCTACCGCCCGGTGGTGTGAAGCGCATCTCCTGGGCGCTCGAGGCCGGTCGTCAGCACCTCGTGCTCGCACCGAACATCACCGACATTGCCGGCCCGCGCATTCACGCGCGCCCTGTCGCCGGTCTTCCCTTGATCCACGTCGAAACTCCGCGCTTCAGCTCGGGCCAGCGCTTCGCGAAGCGCACAACCGACATCATCGGCTCGCTCCTGCTCATCGTGCTGTCGTCGCCCTTCCTGCTGGGGGTCGCGATCGCGGTCAAACTGACCAGCCCCGGCCCTCTGCTCTACAAGCAGGAGCGCGTCGGGCTGAACGGCCAGCCGTTCCGCATGCTCAAGTTCCGCTCGATGCGCACGGGCGCCGACCAAGAGCTCAAGGCTCTTCTCGAAGCCCAGGGCACAGACACGCAGCCTCTGTTCAAGGTGAAAGACGACCCGCGCATCACGCCCGTGGGCAAGTTCATCCGCAAGTACTCGCTCGATGAGCTGCCGCAGTTCTTCAACGTTTTGGGCGGTTCGATGAGCCTGGTCGGCCCTCGGCCGCAGATCGCTGCCGAGGTCGAGCTTTACACGGATGCTGCACGCCGGCGCCTGCTCGCACGCCCCGGCATCACGGGGCTCTGGCAGGTCAGTGGACGGTCGACGATGTCGTGGGAGGAAACCGTACGCTTGGACCTCTATTACGTGGAGAACTGGTCGTTCTTCGGAGATGTCGGGATCCTGTTGAAGACATTCAAGGCCGTGATCGTGCCGGGCGACTCGGCGCACTGACGCCATGGCAATGGAGACACGCGGATCGGTTCAGAGGCCGAGTCTCTCGGAACCCACAACTATGCAGACCAAGAGGAGCTATGTACATGGCCGCTAGTTCGGGATTCCAGTGCCAAGAAGTGCCTAGGCGCCGATCGCACCAATGCCCTCGTTGACACCTCAGCGCCGCGTCGTAATTGCTCAAGCGATTGGGCAGGGCAGCGTTCTCCTCGCCACGCCTTTGCTCAGTAGGATCGTGCCAGTTGCGGAGCTAGGCACTTACCAGATCGCGCTTGCGCTTGCGCTTGCTGTTCAGCCCCTTGCGACCTTGCGCGTGGATTTCGTCTTACCGGGCGTCCAAGATGATGGGGTGGCGAGGCGTCTGCTGCGTCTCGGTCACGCCGCAGGGTGGCTAGTGCTGGTCGTTGCGAGTCTTGTCGCGGCTGCACTCTTGCTGAGTGGAAATGTTGTAACCGCGGAGATCTTGGTACACGCGGGAGTGCTCGCAGTCGCATACAGTTGGTTGGCGATCGATGGTGGAAGATTTCTCCGCACACAAGACCTGAGCGCGCTTGCGATACGAAACCTGGTTTCAGGTCTCGCTGCATCACTTCTGCAGTGCGTCTTCGTTATCTTCTCTCCGACCGCCGCGGCGCTTACCTGTGCGATCGTCATTGCACGACTTCTCGCTGTAGCTCTCAGCCGGCGCAAGGCCTCCAAACAAGTCCGGAAACAAAGCTCGTGGAACGAAGAGAATCCATACACGCTTCAACGAATCGTGACGACAGTCTCAACGAGTCTCCTCGACACCGCCATACTTCAGAGCTTCGTCGTCATTCCTGGGGCCACGCTCGGCCCAGTCGCGGCGGGTTTCACGGGCATGAGCCAGCGCATCACGACTTCGCCCGCATCGTTAGTGGTAGGCGGAATAGGGCAGATCGCTCAAGCACGAGTCGCAGCCGAAATTCACACGGGCGAAGGCCGCGTGTTCACAGCACTGAAACCGATGCTCTTGCGTCTCGCCGGGGTGGCTTGCGTTATCGGTCTGGCCGTCGCGTTCGTTGCTCCTCTGCTTGTAGTGCCGATACTCGGCCCCTCCTGGCTACCGCTCCAGCAACTACTTCCGATCACGGCGCCGGCGCTAGCTCTGCAGCTAGTGAGTCTCACCCTCGTCCCCGTTGGAATGGTGCTGCGCGCCGAGAGGTCACTTCTAACGCTCAACGTAGTTCGCTTAGTCCTAATCGCTGGTGGCACGGCCGCCTCAGCGGTGCTGACGCAGGATCTCATCTTCACGGTTACCTGGTGGAGCGTCTCCACAACCGCAGGATACAGCGCACAGTTGTTGGTCATCACTCGAAAGGCAATTCAATGGGAGCGACACATGGTGGCTAACTCCGCATCAACCCAAAACACGGCACCTAACACGTCGGCGACTGGCCCGCACCCAGCGGTGAAGGATCAGCCCACCGTTCTCCTGCTGGCGAAACGATTCCCACCTGCCGCCGGCGGTGTCGCCCAGTACTCGATTCAAGTAGCACGCGCATACGCCAGACGTGGGTCCCGCGTCATCGCGGTCACACAAGCACTTACCGCTCCTGGCTGGAAGATCGATGATGACCAATCAGAAGTCCACATCCTGAACGTGGGTAAGGGCTCCCAGATCATCGCGTTCCTCAAGTTCTTGGTCGCCACCGCACGGATCCTTCGACAGCAACAGGTCCAACTCGTGCATGCGACCACTTGGAAGATGGCGCTCGTCGCGCGCGTCCTGGCGAGAAACACCCCCAGGATAGTCACTGTGCATGGCCGGGAGGCACTGAACGTGCCACGGATCGTCCGCCGAGTATTTGAGGGCACCCTTCAGGATGCCGACCTGGTGTTCGCGGTTTCACAGGCAACCAAGGACGTTGCGCTCGCACAGCTTCCCCCGGATAGTCCAGATGACAACTGGAGGGTGCAATACAACGGTCTCTCTCTGCCTGTGGAGGCAAAAGCTTCTGCGAACCGTCCCGTCGAGGTCTCCCCGGTCGAGATCCTCAGTTTGTGCAGGCTCGTCCCGCGAAAGAACGTTGCCGCTGCGCTGCGAGCGATGGCTCGGATCAGACAGACCGCGAACGTTGATCTCCACTTCAGAATTGCCGGAGCTGGCCCCGAAAGGGGCTCTCTCGAGAAGCTGGCTGAAGAACTCGGCATCAGTGATGTCGTAGATTTTCTTGGCTTCGTGGACGACGCCGACGTACCAGACCTTTACGCCACGTCGGACATCTTCATCCACCCCCACACCCACGTTGGCGAAGGAAACGACTTTGAGGGCTTTGGGATAACGATTGCTGACGCGATGTCGTTCGGGTGCACGCCTATCGTCGGCAGGGCGGGCGGTCCCGCCGAACTCGTAACTGATGGGATCGATGGTCGGCTGGTCGACGGACTCGACCTAGATGAGGTCACCGCTGCACTCGCAGAGCTGGTAGATGATCCCGCTCTTCGTGCTCGCCTCGGCACAGCCGCAAAACGGTCCGCTCTCGAACGCTTCTCCTGGGATAAGCACATCCAGCCAGCGGTCGCTCTCCTCCCTCGCTCAGGAAGCTGACATGAATGTCCTTGGACTCGTCCTCGTGGTCGTCGCCGCCGTCTGTGCGTTTGCGGTGATCTATCCATACCTCGTGTACCCCGCGCTGCTACGCCTGCTTCCGGCTGTGCAGTCGCAACAGGGAACAGACGATCCGCCGCGCGCCAGCGACTTCGCGATCCTCTTCTGTGCGTTCAACGAAGAGCGGAGCGCGCAGGCAAAGGTGGAGAATCTAAGTCGATTAAGAGAGCGGCATCCTGATTTAGAGATCCGAATCTACGACGATGCATCGACCGACCGCACAGCGGAGATTTTTGGCACGCTCGGACCGGGCGTTGTCCTGCGGAGTTCGGAGCGAGCGGGGAAGGCGACTGGCATGGCTCGTCTAGTAGCCAGCACCGAACGAGACATCCTGCTCTTCACTGATGCGAACGTGCTTCTAGCGGAAGACATCATCGATCGATCGGCTCCATACTTCTCAGACCCGACCGTCGGGGGAGTATGCGGGCACCTTAGCTACGATGCGGCAGAAGCCACTGCGACACAGGCCGCGGGCGGCGCCTACTGGCGTTTGGAAGAAGCGATCAAACGCTTGGAATCCCGTTCCGGCTCTGTGATAGGAGGTGACGGTTCCATATTTGTGATGCGACGAGAGCTCTATCCTGAGGTTCCGGCAACGGCTCAAGACGATTTCACTGCGACCATGAACGTCGTTTTCGAGAAGAAGCGGCTCGTCGTGGCCGACGACGTCATCGTTCGGGAAAGACTTGTCGCAAAATCAGGCGATGAGTATCGACGAAAGGTTCGTATTTCTGCCCGTGCAATGCATACTCATATGAAGATGCGGGATCGCCTCACGGAGATGTCAGCGCTCGACAGGTGGAAGTACGCATCTCATAAGGTCACAAGGTGGTTCGGGGCGCTCTTCCTCGGGCTCGGCCTGATCTCTGGAGTTCTTGGTCTCACGGTCGTGAGCCCGCCTGTAGGCTTCGCCACCTTGTCCATCGTCGGTGCGCTGGGACTCCTCATATGGTTCGTTCCTCAGCTCGGCGCGATTCGCGAAGTCATCATCGCAGTCTTAGCGACAGGCCAAGGCGTATTCTTAGCGCTGACAGGTGCCACCTTCGCGACATGGACACCGCCTCAGTCACGATAACGCGACTACTTACGTAACCCACTTTGATCTGCAGCCCTTGGCACTGGACAATCCGGCTGGTAAGGGCGTTTCGAAGCATTCAGGCGAAGAAGACAAGCATACGAAACGCCAAAACATACGGGTGGATCCCGCTGAGTGCAGACTTCTCTTAGCCCGATTCACCGTCAAGCAGCGGCGGCACGATATCCGTCATCGACGCATACCGGCTGTAATGGACACAACCCGGCTGCCCAGGCACAGTCTCTCCAGTGCTCCCGGCACCCGTGGCACTCCCTTGCAGGTGATCTCTTGCATAATGTGCCGCCGCAGGCCGCCACCGCGAGGAGGACTCTTGCCCGGTCGGAGCGAGGGCTTGGGATCTCGAGCCAGAAGATGAACCATCGCA
Organism: Microbacterium hydrocarbonoxydans; assembly: GCF_000956475.1. Taxonomy (GTDB): domain Bacteria; phylum Actinomycetota; class Actinomycetes; order Actinomycetales; family Microbacteriaceae; genus Microbacterium; species Microbacterium hydrocarbonoxydans_A. The sequence continues at coordinate 512,989 of NZ_JYJB01000009.1, read as the reverse complement.
CGAGTGCCAATCTACGAGTGCGACGGCGTCGTCACGACATTTCCATGAGGCACTTGTCCGCATCGCGTTGCCGGCCGACCCAAAGTTCCAGAGGCGCCCCGATTCTCTCGGAAAGCGGCAGGGCGCGCCGCGCTACTCTGCGCGAACTCTTGCCGTGGGGCGTCTTCGCAACCGTCGCTGCGCCAAGCGTTCACGACGTCGCATCAAAGCAACTGACAGCCCGAAAGCTACCAACAACACGACTTGGGCCAGCACCCGATTCGCATTACTGAAGTGCCACGCGTTGACTGACCAAATGATGGTCGCCACAACTCCAATGTATGCAGCGATGGCAAAAACTCGTCTTTGTTGTGCCCCGCGATAGATAGCGATGCTGACGGCGCCAAAAAGAACCACAACCAGGAAAGCCGCGACGTCACCGGAACCGAGCACCACGGCTCTCATCATTGTCGAGGCGTTCGATAGCTGACCGGCACCGATATAGGTGAACTCCTCGTTATCAGCGTCTGTACCCGCGTCAACTCCCGTGCCGGTCAGCGCTAGAACGCCTGAAAGCAGACGAAGAGGGTAAATAACCGTACCGCCACCGCTAGAATGCCACGAAGAAAAGGTCGGAATATATCCAGCCGCCCACAAGCTAGCGCTTGACCAGGAACTCTCGTTCAACTGTGCATTTGCACCGGCGACGCGAATCGCGCGAGCACCCACGACGAAGAGCGTTAGCGCCGCCACAGCCGACATCCCCCAAGCCACTAGCTTCCAGGAGACTTTCTCGTTTCCAACCGCCACGGCTGCCGCTATGTAGCCAGCTACGAGCCACAGAAAGGAGACCAGGAAGTATGAGCGCTGAGTAGTGACGATGGTCCATGAAGCCGCGGAAATAAGGCTGAGCAGCAGCACGAACCATGTCCAGCGATTAGGACGCGCGCGCATCCGCACCCCAAGCGCGGCAAATCCAAACTGCATAAGAGCGTAACTCACCGTTCCGAACGTACTTCGAACAACCTCGCCCCGATAAATCAGGGCAGCGTTATCGCTACTTGCCTCGAGCGCACGCGAAATAGAGCTTGCAGATATGAGAGGTGTGCCAAGTTGAACGCTAAGCTGCAGGGCCCCAAGAAAACCGACCATTGCAGTTACGGCTATGACCCACGCTGGCATCAATATAACAGTTTCCACCTGAGTCTGCGTCAATTTCGGGGTTTCTTTTAAATCTTTCGAAACCAGGAGTGGAACCAGATTGAACGAGGCCGCCAACGCAAAAAGAAGAAACGTGCTCGACGCGTCATACAAATAGTTCTGCCCGAGAACCCCGCCCGCCAGGAAGAGGACCATCCAGCAGACATTCCAAAGCGTCGCGGGCGCAAAAAGCGAATGTGCTTTAGCGTAAAGGAATAAAAACAGGATAGCAAATATCAGCGCATATATGAAAAGGTATGAGGCGTTGATGGCATTCTCCACTCGCGTGCCGTGCGTCTCCAGTATAGACGCGCGCCTAAAGGACGGCGCATATTATTTGTGCGGCAGGGCCTACGGCCCGTCTTGGGCCAGTGTCCGCATTAATGACTGCGGGAAGCCGCACTTTCAACCGAGGCGCTACGAACTGTCGCGGGCGATCATACTGTTCAGCGGCGCGTTGACAACCGTTCATACCCCGGGCGATGGGGGCTGGATTGTTGCGTTGGCGAACCAGCGACGTCGTCGCGCGGCATTCAGCAGGTGCGCCCTCATAAGGCCTTCGGGTCATATGCGCCTGCCCTTGGGGGCAGTCATTTGTGCATGCGAGCTGCGCCGTCTGAGGATGGTTCCCACTTGATCAGCCACCCGCTGGAGTTCCTCGTGCGCGATCCTCATAGCGGCCACAGCCTCTTCCCGTCGTTGGATCTGAGCAGATAACCAGAACGAGATCTCATCCTCGGAACGATTCTCCGCATTGAAGGAGATGTGGTCTAGGCCGATCGTCGAGAAGTGCGCCGCGATCTTACGCTCAGGAGAAGGCGCAAGCTCGACCGGCATCGCGCCCGAAAGTAGACCAAGGATCAGAACGTGAAGACGGTCCGAGATCACCAACGCTGCCCGATCGTACGCTTGGGATACCCGCTCGGCGGATGCTTGGTCCTCTGGATCCCAGATGACAGCCCGGGTCTGGAGGATTGAGGAAAGGGTTTGGGCGCGCTCGTCGTCCACGTCCACCTGCGAGACCGCAACGACTTCAAGACCCGTGCTTTGCCCGACGCTTCTAATCGCGTCCAGCGCTTGTCTGGAAGGAAGCGGTCGATCGCCACGGAGGGAGACAATAAGCAAGTCTCGGGTATCTGCGCCTGCACGAGGATTCCTCGAGAAGGCAATGTCGGGAACGAGAACCCCAGTGCGTGCTTCCGCTTTGCTCCACGGCTCACGCCATAGGCAAACATCAGCGAGCCGCGCGAAGAGGCGATGAAGAGAAAGAGTGATTGTTGATTTAGACGCTGCTCGCTGCTGCGCGAGCGCGTGCGGAGGAATAATTATCGCACCACCGCGAGCCTTTATCACCAGCCCGACGGCCAAGTGAAAAAGGTGATGTGGTAAGCGATTCCGCCCAACCCATGTTTCACCAGGATCGGTGACGAGGATTGGCTTTTTAGGCCCGAAGGCTCCTTTTAACAGCCATACGATCCGTTCTCTGCTCCCTCCGAACACCATGGTGTCTTGCGCCGTGAAATCCATCGCGTCTAGCCAGCTTTGCGGGTGCGATCCAACGAATGCGGAGACACCACTTGGTGTCCGCACCCATTCAAGCGAAGCGCGACGGATCAAGATATCGCCCAGATTTCCGTCAGGGCCGGTCATGCTGATGAAAACCCGTGAATCCACGTCAACAAGTTAGCATCGCGTGGTCGACTCGCCAGACCCAGTTCAGCACCACAGAGCTTCGCCGCATGCTTACGAGCTGTCTGCGATCAACGAAGAAGTTCTTCACGCCCAGTGGCAGCAACGCGTGCTCCAGCCACGGCTCCACGCCTGTTGGTCGAAGCCAGGCCTCCACGGGCAAGGGCAAGTAAGTGGCCGAGAACATCCGATCAGAGCGAAGCCCGCGGGCAGTGGAATCCGGAGTCGCGGCCCGACCTCGCACATCGGCATATCGGGCTTAGTCAAGTCTGCTAAGCATGAGTTGTCCCATCCTGCAAGGAGCCCAGTGAAACTCTCAGTCATCGGTTGCGGTTACCTCGGCGCTGTGCACGCAGCCGCCATGGCATCGATCGGTCACGACGTCGTTGGTATCGACGTCGACGAGCGCAAGATCGCGGCGCTCTCGGCCGGTGAGGCTCCCTTCTTCGAGCCAGGGCTACCCGAGCTGCTCACGCAAGGCGTGGCGGCGGGAAACCTGCGCTTCACGATCAACATGTCGGCGGCCCAGGGGGCACAGGTGCACTTCGTGGGCGTCGGCACCCCGCAGCAGAAAGACAGCCACGCGGCTGATCTGACGTACGTGAACGCAGCGATCGACGCGCTCATCCCGTATCTGAACCCGGGCGACATCGTTGCCGGCAAGTCGACGGTTCCGGTCGGTACCGCAGCAGTTCTCGCTGAGCGGGTCGCGCCGACCGGCGCCACCCTGGTCTGGAATCCCGAGTTCCTTCGCGAGGGCTGGGCGGTGGAAGACACGATCGACCCCGACCGGCTCGTGGTGGGAGTTCCGGGCGCGCGGACGGTGTCTGCGACGCAGATCGTGGGCGGCTTGTCGGATATGCATGAAGACGTGTCGTCTCGCTTCGCTCGCTCAACGACCGCGGGGAGCGACTCGACAGGCTCGACGTCGGCAGCACTCCCGGCAGAGGGAGAGCGCGCGGCCGACATTCTCCGCGAGGTGTACCACCCGGCTGTCGCCAAGGGCACGCCGTTCATCGTGACCGACCTCGCGACCGCCGAGCTCGTCAAGGTGGCCGCGAACGCGTTCCTCGCGACGAAGATCTCATTCATCAACGCCATGGCCGAGATCGCCGAGGCCACCGGCGCCGATGTGACGCAGCTCGCCGACGCGATCGGACACGACGCTCGCATCGGCCGTCGCTTCCTCGGCGCCGGCATCGGCTTCGGAGGCGGTTGCCTCCCCAAGGACATCCGCGCCTTCGCCGCCCGAGCCGAGGAACTCGGTCGTGGCGAATCGGTGAGCTTCCTCCGCGAGGTCGACGCGATCAACCTGCGTCGCCGCGAGCGCGCGGTGCAGCTCGTGGTCGACGCGTTCGACGGCCAGGTCGTGGGCAAGAAGGTCACGGTGCTCGGCGCCGCGTTCAAGCCGCACAGCGACGACATCCGCGACTCCCCCGCGCTCGACGCTGCCGTTCGCCTGCGCGGCCTGGGCGCCGATGTGACCGTCACCGACCCGCAAGCGATCGAGAACGCCCGTCGCCAGCATCCGCAGCTCGCCTACGTCGATGACCGCGACGATGCGCTGCGTGGCGCCGATGCCGTGATCGTCGTGACCGAGTGGGACGAGTACCGACGCGACCTCAGCCCCGCGCATGCCTCGAGCCTCGTGCACGGAAAGATCATCGTCGACGGACGTAACTGTCTCGACGCCGCTGCCTGGCGTGCCGAGGGCTGGGCGTACTACGGCATGGGCCGCCCCTGACCACGGCTATCGTGTCTCTGTGACTTCCGAGAGCCCCTCCGCACGACGTCGGCGCCGCGCAGGGCGGATCTCGGCGTGGGTCTTCGGCGGCATCCTGATCGTCGCGGTCGCCTGCGCCGCGTGGATCGGCGTCCGCGGGTTCCTCGCCTATCAGCACCTCGACAGCGCCCGCGCCTCGGCCGACGGCGCCACCGCGGTGCTCGCCGATCCGACCAAGGCCCCTGCGCTGATCGAGCGCGTCTCGGCCGACACCTCGGCGGCGCGCGAACTCACTGACGACGTCATCTGGAAGATCGGCGAGCGACTCCCCTGGGTCGGCCCGCAGCTCGCGGCGGTGTCGACCGTGTCATCCGCTCTCGACGACGTCGCCTCGCACGCGCTCGACCCGCTGGCCACCGTCGCCGCGAACTTCTCGCTCGACAGCATCCGCCCCCAGAATGGCGCGATCGCTCTTGGTCCGTTCTCCGAGATCGCGCCCGCTGCCACCACGAGCGCCGAAGCACTCGGCACGGCCCGCGAGGCGATCACCGGCATCGACACCGCTCCGCTGCTGGGCCCCGTGCGCGACGCGGTCACCGAAGTCTCCGACCTGATCACCGAGGCGTACACGGGCGTCGACGCGCTGCGCCGCGCCTCGACTCTCGTGCCCGCGATGCTCGGCGCCGACGGCGCCCGCGACTATCTCATCGTGTTCCAGAACAACGCCGAGTGGCGCTCTCTCGGCGGGAACGTGGGCGCCATGCTGCAGCTGCACACCGAGAACGGCGCCATGACCATCACGGCACAGGCGTCGTCATCCGACTTCCCCACCTACGACGAGCCGGTCGTGCCGCTCGCCCCCGAAGAGCAGCAGATCTTCGGCACCCAGCCCGCCCGGTGGATCCAGAACGTCGGCCAGATCCCCGACTTCACTCGCGGTGCGCCGATCGCCCGCGAGATGTGGCTGCGCGAGCAGGGCGTCGAGGTCGACGGGGTGATCTCGCTCGACCCCGTCGCGCTCTCCTACCTGCTCGAAGCCACAGGTCCCGTCACCCTGCCGACCGGCGACACGCTCACGAGTGAGAACGCGGTCGACCTGCTGCTGAATGGTGTCTACCTGCGCTACGAGCAGCCACGCGAGCAGGACGGCTTCTTCGCGGCGGCGGCCAGCGCCGTGTTCGACGCGCTCACCTCGGGCGGCGGGTCGCCCGCCGACCTGCTCGCCGCGATGGCCCGCGCCGGTTCGGAGCACCGTCTGCTCCTGTGGAACAGCGACCAGGCCGAGCAGGCCGTGCTCGACGGCACCACGCTGCAGGGCGCTCTGCCCGAGACCGACGGCGACACCACGTCGTTCGGCGTATACGCCAACGACGCCACCGCCTCGAAGATGGACTACTACCAGTCGCTCGAGACGTCGACGGCCTGGTGCGGCGCCGATGACGCGCAGTTGACCGTCACGATCCGAAACGACGCGCCATCCGACGCCGCAAACCTCCCCACCTACATCACCGGCGGCGGCAGCCACGGCGTGCCACCCGGCGAGGCCAAGACCGTCACGTACGTGTACCTGCCGCAGGGATCGACCCTGGTGTCGTCGACCGCCGCCGGATCCCGCGAGTCCGCGGGAATCGGCAGTGGAATCGACGCCGGCCGTGACGTGCTCATCTGGACGACGCAGCTCGCTCCCGGCGAGAGCATGACCCTCACCACCCGAGTGAGCGCACCGCGGACGGCAGAGATCGTTACACGAACGACACCCACAATTCACGTCATAGACTCTTCCGTGGTTGCGCCGATGTGCGATATGCCGGGATAATGATAAGCCAAGAGGGGGGCTTCTGGTGGGAGACCATCGTGTGGCTTCCCAGTTCTTGACTCTCGGCGTCCTCCCCCAGTCCGCCGGCCTGCATCACAAGACTCCCCCAGAGAGGCCAGCCATGAAGCGCACATTCATCAAGGCAGCCGCCGCGACCGCTCTCGTCGCCGGCGCCCTGTTCGTCACCCCCACCATCGCCAACGCGTCGTACACTCCCCCGACGACCGGCACCGTCAGCTCGGCGACCGTCGCAGCGGGCGGATCGTTCACCTTCTCCGTTCCCGGCGACGTCTTCGCTCCCGGCGAGTCGGTCACCATCAGCCTCACCGGTGAGAGCGCCCTCGGCGCCTCGCTCGGTTACGTGAAGTTCGCCGTCGAGACCAAGGCTCTCGGCACCGTCACCGCCACCGCTGACGGCGGTGTCGCACCCGTGAAGATCACCCTCCCGAGCAACGCCTCGGGCCGCTACACGATCCTCGCGACCTCCGCCTCGAACCCGACCGGCGTGGTCGCCTACGTCACCGTCTCGGGCTCGGCGAGCACCGACAACAGCCTCGCGACCACGGGTCTCGACAACGCTGCACTGCTGCCCATCTGGGTCGGCGGCGGCGCACTCGTGCTCGTCGGCGGCGGCCTCGCGGTCGCCGCGACGGTCCGTCGCAACCGCAAGCAGGAAGCTGCCTGATCCAGGCTCGGCTGAACGAAGAAGCGCTCCGGTTCCTTGAACCGGAGCGCTTCTTCGTTCAGCGCCAGAACCCGCTGAGGCGCTCGGCGAGAGCCCGCCCCTGATCGAACCCCGATCGGGCGGCCTCGGCACGCAGCGAAGGATCCATGGCGGTGGCGCCCAGCATCCGCTCGGTGCCCTCCCCCGGAAAGATCGTCTCGACCAGGCTGCCCGACGCCCGCAGCTCGGCGGTCTGAGTCGCGAGGTCTGTGCCCCAGGAGAGCGGATGCCGGGTGCGCCCGCCGAACGGAGACAGCACCAGCACGCGGTCGGACCCGGCCGCCAGATCGGCGTTCTCATTGCGGCGGTATCCGCCGTCGATGTAGCGCTCCTCGCCGATCGCGTAGGCGAATCCGCTCGAACAGCTTGCGGCGACGGCATCCGTCAGATCCACTCCGCCGTCGCGGTCGAACACGACGGGTGCGCCCGTGCGCGCGTCGACCGCCGTGATCCGCAGCAGACGATCGGGCCACTCGGCACCGGGCAGCCGCCGCGCGACGATGCCACGCCAGTGCGCCGACTTCTCCCCGTCGGGGTCGATCGCGATCGCTGCCGCGCCCATCCGGCGCCGCATCTCGGCAGCATCCGACGCCTCGGCGATGATCGCGGCCGTGCGCGCCATGTTGTCGGCGGCTGCCTGCGTGTGAACGGGGCCGACCCGTGCGGGGACCGGGGCCAGCGAGGCCTCGAACAGCTCGGTGGACGACGCGGTGGCCAGCTGTGCCGCCGACGTCGCACCCGCCGAGGTCCCGACCATCAGATCGGTGTCGGTCACGTCCAGGCCGCCCTCGAGGAGTCCAGCCGTCACGCCGATCATCCATGCGTTGCCGGTCGAGCCGCCGCCGGCCAGAACAAGTGCGGTTCGGGTCATGCCGCCATCATCTCGCATGCAGACGAAGAAGCGGGCGGATGCTGTGACAGCATCCGCCCGCGTCGAACGATCCCTCAGAGCGCGAGACGCTCGCGCACCACGTCGGCCAGACGCGAGGCGTAGGCCTGCACCGACTCGGCGTCGGCTGCTTCGACCATGACCCGCACCAGCGGCTCGGTGCCCGACTTGCGCAGCAGCACGCGACCGGTGTCGCCCAGCTCGGCCTCGACCTCGCGGACGGCGGCCTGCACGACCTCGTCGCCCTCGAGCGCATCCTTGTCGACGTCGCGCACGTTGATGAGCACCTGCGGGTAGACCTTCATGACGCTCGCGAGCTCGGCGGCGGTCTTCTTCTGCCGCGCCATCTCGCTCACCAGGTGCAGACCTGTCAGCAGGCCGTCACCCGTGGTGGCGTACTCGCTCATGATCACGTGGCCCGACTGCTCGCCACCGAGAGCGTAGCCGCCGGCGTTCATGTCTTCGAGCACGTAGCGGTCGCCGACAGCCGTCTGTCGCACCGTGATGCCGTGCTCGCGCATCGCGACGTGGAGGCCGAGGTTGCTCATGACCGTGGCGACCAGGGTGTCGTCGGTCAGGTGACCGCGCTCCTTCATCGACACGGCGAGGATCGCCATGATCTGGTCGCCGTCGATGACCTTGCCCTCGGCATCCACGGCAAGGCAGCGATCGGCGTCGCCGTCGTGCGCGATGCCGATGTCGGCGCCGAGGCGCACCACCGCTTCCGCGAGCTGGTCGAGATGAGTCGAGCCCACGCCGTCGTTGATGTTCCAGCCGTCGGGGTCGGCGCCGATGACCGTGACGTCGGCTCCTGCATCCTTGAACGTCTCAGGAGAGACGCCGGATGCCGCGCCCGGGGCGCAGTCGAGCACGACCTTGATGCCGTCGAGCGGATGCGGGATCGACCCGAGCAGGTGCACCACGTAGCGGTCTTCGGCATCGGCGAAGCGGATGATCCGCCCCACGCTCGCGCCGGTCGGGCGCAGCTTCTCGCCCGCCATCGCGGCCTCGATGCGCTCTTCGACGACGTCAGGCAGCTTCACTCCGCCGCGGGCGAAGATCTTGATGCCGTTGTCCTGCGCAGGGTTGTGCGAGGCCGAGATCATCACGCCGAAATCGGCGTCACGGTCGGCGACGAGGAAGGCGAGAGCCGGGGTCGGGATGACGCCCGCTTCGAGCACGTCGACACCCGAGGAGGCGAGGCCGGCGGCGACTGCGGCGGTCAGGAAGTGGCCAGAGACCCGGGGGTCTCGTGCCACGACTGCGGTGAGTCGCTTGCCAGCGGCTTTGCGAGCCTCCGCAGTACGGCCCTGGCCCAGGACGACAGCAGTCGCCTGGGCCAGGGTGAGCGCGAGATCGGCGGTGAGGGTGCCATTGGCAAGCCCCCGCACGCCGTCCGTGCCAAAGATCGGCATCGGTCGGTGAGACCTTAGCGCTTCGAGTACTGAGGCGCCTTACGGGCCTTCTTGAGACCGGCCTTCTTGCGCTCCTTGACGCGAGCGTCACGCGACAGGAAGCCGGCCTTCTTCAGGGTGGGACGGTTGTTCTCCGCGTCGATCTCGTTCAGCGCACGGGCGATGCCGAGACGCAGCGCGCCGGCCTGACCCGAGGGGCCACCACCGGAGATGCGCGCGATGACGTCGTAGCCGCCGGCGAGGTTGAGGACCGTGAACGGGTCGTTGATCAGCTGCTGGTGCAGCTTGTTCGGGAAGTAGTCCTCGAGCGTACGGCCGTTGACCGTGATGGTGCCCGAGCCGGGGATCAGGCGCACGCGGGCGATGGCCTGCTTGCGACGACCCACAGCCGCGCCCGGGACGCTCAGCACGGGGCGGGGAGCCGCCTCGACTGCTTCGGTCTCGGGAGTCGACGTCGAGAAGTTCTGGGGGGTTTCGGTGGTGTCCTGGATGTCAGCCACGAGTATGTCCTTAAGTCCTTTAGGTCCGGCGCTTACTGGGCGACCTGGTCGAGGGTGTACGTCTGCGGCTGCTGAGCGGCGTGCGGGTGCTCGGCACCGACATACACCTTGAGCTTCGTCAGCTGCTGGCGGCCGAGGCTGTTCTTGGGGAGCATGCCACGGATGGCCTTCTCGACAGCGCGGACCGGGTTCTTCTCGAGGAGCTCGGCGTAGGTGACCGACTTCAGGCCGCCCGGGTAACCGGAGTGGCGGTAAGCCAGCTTCTTCTGGAGCTTCTGACCCGTGAGCGCGACCTTGTCGGCGTTCACGATGATGACGAAGTCACCCGAGTCGATGTGGTTGGCGAAGGTCGGCTTGTGCTTGCCGCGCAGGAGTGCGGCGGCGTGCGAAGCCAGACGGCCGAGAACGACGTCAGTGGCGTCGATGACGACCCAGTCGCGCTGGACTTCGCCAGCCTTGGGAGTGAAAGTGCGCGTCACGATAGTGCTGCTTTCTTGTTCGAACGGAGAAGTTCGTGAATCCCACTCCGGGGTGGTTCCCTGTGGCCTGCAGACAGGACTTCGGGGAACACGCCAGTGGAGGGCTCACGTTCGCGGCACTCGGCAGTCGAGTACCAAAGTGACAGCTTACGCCATGACGGGCCGTTCTCCCAAAATGAGCCCGCCCCGCCGGCGAGCGCTGCTCTGGGGCGGGGCGGGCTGTCATCGCGGATTCAGCCGACGTCGGCACGCTTCCCCGGTTCGAGTACCCGCAGACGGTGCGCCCTGCCGGCGTGCTCGAACATGCCCACGAGACGCTCGCGCGTCTCGGAGAAGTGGAACCAGCCCTCTGCATGCACGGGGACGATGACGGCATCCGCCAGCACCTCGGCGGCCTCGAGCGCCGTGCGCGCGTTGAGAGTGAGATCGCTGTCGCCGAAGCGTCCGACGTTCGCCGCGCCGGCGAAGAGGAACGCCACGTCGATCCGCGGGAACCGTTCGGCGATCGCCCGTACGAGCTCGACCGAGGCGTTGTCGCCGGAGACGTAGACGGTCGGATTGCCGTCGGCCTGGAGGATGAATCCCGTGACCGCCCCGCTGAGCGCCTCGGCGCCCTCCGGGCCGTGCAGAGCGGGAACCGCGGTGATGGTGACGGCCCCGACTTCGTGGCGCTCCCAGGGCTCGAGCCCGGTCGCCCCGTCGATGTGCTGTGCCGACTCGACGGTGGTCAGCGTCAGCGGGACCTCGGACAGCAGGGCGCGGCCCGACTCGTCGAGGTTGTCGGCGTGCTGCTCATGCGACAGCAGCACGACATCGATCGGACCGAGCGCGGATGCCGGGACGGCCGGCCCCGACAGCTTGTACAGCGTCACGCCGCCGGCGTACTCCCCCGGCTCGTCGAAGGTCGGGTCGGTGAGGACGGAGAGTCCGGCGTAGGTGAAGTGCACGGTCGGACCCCCGACCAGGAGGGCTGAGATCTTTGTCATGGCCTCAGCTTCGAGCATCCGCCCCCTGACATCCAGTGGCCCTGAGGCACATGTTCGATAAGATCAGGCCATGCCTGTTCGCCACCGGGTCGCCGTCCTCGCCTTCCCTCGGATCAGCCCCTTCCACCTGTCGGTGCCGACGCTCGTCTTCGGCGGCGCGGGACTCGACAGTGTCGACGGCCTCTACGACGTCACCGTCTGCGCCGAGAGTACCGGCACCATGCAGACGGGCGCAGGCTACTCGATCCACGTCGACGCCGGGCTCGAGGCCATGGCGGACGCAGACCTCGTCGTCATCCCCAGCTGGCAGCGCGGAGCGGTGCCGTCTGACGAGCTGCTCGGCGCGGTGCGAGCCGCGCACGCGCGCGGGGCCCGAATCGTCGGCTTGTGCCTCGGCACGTTCGTGGTCGCGGCCTCCGGCGTCGCCGCCGGAAGAGAGGTCTCCACGCACTGGGCGGCCGCCTCGCGGCTCGCAACGGCAGAGCCCGACGTCCAGGTGCGCGACGACGTGCTGTGGACCGACCTCGGCGACGTCATCACCTCGGCCGGGGCCGCCGCCGCGCTCGACTGCTGTCTGCACATCGTCCGCTCCGATCACGGCAGCGTGGCCGCCGCCGCGCTCGCCCGCTCGCTCGTGCTCGCGCCGCATCGCACCGGATCGCAGGCGCAGTACATTCCTGCCCCGGTGGTCGCCGCATCCGCCGACGATCCCATCGGCCGGGCCATGCTGTGGGCACGCGCGGACCTCGCAGGGTCATTCGACATCGACGGATGGGCCGCGTCCGTGCATCTGTCGCGGCGCACATTCACACGCCGGTTCCGCGAGCGCACCGGGACGAGCCCGCAGCAGTGGCTCCTCGATCAGCGCGTCGACGCTGCGCGCGCCATGCTCGAAAGCTCGGAGGAGACGATCGAGCGCATCGCGGACCTCGCCGGATTCGGCAGCGCCGTGTCGCTGCGACTGCACTTCCGTCAGCGGCTGGGCGTCAGCCCCGCCGCACACCGGGCCGCGTTCCGCGTCGGCGCCGCATGACCCATCGCCCGCGGCTGGATCATCTCCGGGGTACCGAACGTGGGCGTCGTCTGAGTCAGTCGAAGCGGGCCGTCACCAGAATCGGCCGGTGATCACTCGACCCCTGCGGAAGAGTGGTCACCCGCTGGATCTCGAACCCCGTGGACGTGGCGAAGTCGTAGTGTCCGCGGAACACCCGGTACCTCGTGTACGTGTGGTCGTCGCTGAGGGTCAAGGCGTATCCGTGCTCGCGGACCGCGCGTCCGAGGTTCTCCTTGAACACCGGATAGTTGTAGTCGCCGACCATGAGCTGCGGCAGTCCGGGTCCGAGTTCCGACAGCTGGGTGAGAGCCGCCCTGATCTGGTGACGCCGCAGCGAGTTCAGTGCGGTGAGGGGCGCGGCGTGGAATGACGCCACGATGAGCTCGCGACCCTCATCGATCTCGTGCAGCCGCGCCCCGAGAACACGCTCGTGGGCCGGCTTCGCAATGCGGTCGTGCAGAGACTTCTTCAGCTCGATCGCCTTGACGCCGAGTACGCGGAAGGTGCTCGCGCGATAGTAGAGAGCGAGCCCCAGCCGGTTGCCCTGCGTCGCGTCGGCGAGCGCGAGGTCGCCGATCTGCTCGGGCAGCCCCTGCACATCGCACTCCTGCAGGCACAGGAGATCGGGGTCGTGCACGCCGACCAGCTGCGCGAGCTCTCCGGCTGCGCGATGCTTCTGCAGGTTGTATGAGATGACCTTCATGACAGTCTCACGCTACCCGGCGACGCTGTGCGTGGGCGAGGAATCATTCGTCGTAGCCCCAGCGGATGCCGAGCACGCCCGGCCCGAAGGCGTGCCTGGCGGCGTGTACGGCCCCGCTTTTCACCGAGCGCATCGTCGAGACGTAGTCGTCTTCGGTCTCGACGTACTCCTCGCACCAGGTGGGCAGAGCGTCGGGGTGGAACCGCACCCAGATCAGCGATTCTCTGGCGACCCTGGACGTCGCGTGCCATGCCGACTGCTTCGGCGGATACCCCGGCGGATAGGTCTCGGTGAACTCGAACAGCGCTGTCCCGCCGGCTGTGATCGGCGTGTCCAGCGCGATGACGACGCCGGAGAGCAGACGACCCGGGTGCAGGTACTCGCGGTCGACCCTTCCGCCGACGACATCCGAGACCACCGGCATCGCATCCGTCTCCACCGGTGCCGCGTCGATCAGGGGGATCTCGGTCATCACGCCCTTCGTCGACTGCACCAGCGCCCTCGTGACGACCCGTTCGACCGTGCCGTTGAGGCCGACCTGCACGGTCATCTGCGTGGAGAGATCGCGCAGCGCATCCTGCGGAGCGGCCCGCAGCGCGGCGAGTGTCTCATCCGCCTCGCGCTGAACACGCTCCTCGTCGAACGGCAGCCGCGGCGGCGCGACGGTTCCGAGACGCGTCGACGGGCCCAGGAGGCTCGTGAGATGACCCCGGTCCAGGCCGAGGCGGTCCTCGATGCCCTCGACGGCGCTGAGCGACTGCGCGCCCTCCGGCTGACGCGCACCCGAGCGCCAGTAGCTCAGAGTCGCCATGGACACCGGGTTGCCATCGTCTCTGAGCTGGCTCTGCAGCTGGGCGAGCGTGACACCGCGCGCGGAGATCGCCATACGCAGCGCGGAGGCGAAGGCGGTAGATCGATCCATTCGTGTCCCCCTGCCATGGTGTGCAGACGCCGTCGTCAGAGTCAGCATACGGATTCGCTTCTGACGGCGACCCGCATCAAGGCCGGGCGTGTCCCGCAGCTCCCGCTCCCCTGCGTTCGAGCGATTCCCGCGAAGGCGCCTCAGCTTCTCGGCGAGCGGCGATGCACGATTCCCTGGACCTTCGCGGTGTCGTCTCCCGCCCGCGCTGCGTCCCCCGGGAACAGCACGTCGCGGATGGTCTGCCGCTCCCTTCGCCGGCGACCGGCATCCGACCACCCGACCAGCAGGCCGAGCACGATGAGCGCGGCGGCCACGACCGGCAGAGCGCCGGCGTCTGCGCCCGCCCAGCTCATGCCCCCGGCGAAGATCACGGCGATCGCCCCGGCGGCGCTCAGGCCGTGCTCGAGGCGCACGGCTGCACGGTTCTCGGCGACGAGAGGCTCGATCAGCTCCGGGTCGACCCTCCGCGCTCGGCCGTCGCGGACCCAGCGGGCGAGCACCACTTCGCGCATCCCCTGCAGGAGCACGCCGCAGATCCAGGCGGCGAGCCCGAGAACGGCGCAGATGAGAATGGCTGTGCCGCTGGACAGGCTCAGCACATCGATGCCGTTCTCGATCGGCTGGTTCCAGTGCACTGGTTCACAGGTACGGCACTGCTGGCGAAGGAACACCGACAGCATGAATGCGGCGAGCGCCGCAACGGTCGCGATCGTGAGCACCAGGGCGATGCGGTTCACGAAGCGTGCGCCAGGGGTGATCAGCCAGCGCGGCACGTCGACCTCGACCGCCGCAGCCCGACGTCGGGCATCCGCAGCGTCCGCGGCCGGGACACCTTTCTTCCACGACGACCACAGCGCCTGCAGTCGCCCGATCGTGCGATCCAGACCCGACCTCCCCGCAGTGCGCAGCCCCCAGCCGATCGCGACGAACAGCAGGCAGCCGCCCAGGACGATCCAGGTCTCGATGTCTTCGCGCAGATCTTCGGTGAACAACGCCGCGAGGGCGAAGAACGCGCCGAGGCCCGCAGCGCACCAGAACAGCACCGTCCCGGTGGTCCGCATGACGGCATAGGGCGACGAGCTCAGGCTCACCCTGAGCGGACGAGGCGGCACCGCACCCGCAGGCAGTCGCTCGACCGCACGCAGCGCCGCGATGCGCTCGGCCACGAAGACCAGGGGTGTTCCAAAGCCGAGCACTGCGGCCGCGACCAGGAAGACGCCCATGCTGGCACGGAAGATCGGGTCGAGATCGAGCTCCGAGTACAGAGACGAGAGTGCCTCCTCCCCCACGATCCCGGCGACGAGGATGCCGAGGAACGCGTACAGGGTTCCCACGATCAGGCCGATGCAGGCATCGGCCGCCGCACGCCAGAACGCCCAACCCGGTGAGCCCGCCTCGACGAAGGACTCGTTCATCAGCCGTCGATCGAGCGACGGGCCCGCGTCTGCTCCGCCCTCGCCGCCAGCAGATCGTCAGCCGGATACCCGACCTCGGTGAGGGTCAGACCGCGTGCGGCGAGCACCTTGAACTCGCTCGTCCGCGCGAGCGCATCGCGCAGCGTCACCACGTCGGCGACATCGAGCCGCCCTTCGCCCACCGCCGCGCAGGCGCCGACCAGAGCACGCACCATGCTGTGGCAGAACGCATCGGCCTTCAGCTCGGCGACCAGCACGCCCTCGGCGTCGCGGGTCCACCGGTACTCGAGCAGCGTGCGGATCGTGGTCGCCTCCTCGCGCGGCTTGCAGTACGCGGCGAAGTCGTGCAGTCCGATGAGCGTCTGCGCGGCGGCATCCATCCGCTCGACATCCAGCGAGCCGCGATGGGTCGTGGTGTTCGCACGCCGCAGCGGGTCGTAGCCGGCGACGTCGTCGGCGAGCCGGTAGCGGTACCGGCGCCACACCGCCGAGAACCGGGCGTCGAAGCCCTCGGGAGCGATCGACGTGCGAACGACCGTCACGTCGGGATACGCACCGAGCACGCCGCGCATGCGGCCGGCCAGCGAGCCGGCCGGGTCGTGACTCGCACGTCCGTGCCGCGTCTCGACGCGCGCCCACTGCTCGTCGTCGAGGTCGACGTGAGCCACCTGGCCGACGGCGTGCACCCCGGCATCCGTCCTCCCCGCGACGACCAGCTGCACAGCCGAGCCGACGATGCGTGCGAGCGCCTCTTCGAGGGTACCCTGCACGGTGCGCAACCCCGGCTGCCTGGCCCATCCGCGGAAATGGGTGCCGTCATAAGCGATGTCGAGCCGGATGCGCACGCATCAAGACTAGGACAGGCGCTCGACCAGGATTCCGTCCTCATCGCTGTACAGATGCGCACCCACCGCGAAGTCGACGCCGCCGAACGACAGCGTGACATCGGCCTCGCCCGTCGCGTTCTTGGTGCTCTTGCGCGGATTCGTGCCGAGCGCCTTGACCCCGAGGTCGAGCCCGTCGATCGCGACGCTGTCGCGGATCGCCCCGTTGATCACCACGCCTGCCCAGCCGTTCTCGACAGCGAGCGCGGCGATCATGTCGCCCATGAGCGCACGGTTCAGCGAGCCGCCTCCGTCGACCACGAGCACGGCGCCCTCCCCCGGCGTCGAGAGCACCGACTTCAGGAGCGCATTGTCTTCGTGGCAGCGCACGGTGCGGATCTTTCCGTCGAACGCGCGGCGCAGACCGAACGACCGCATCTGCAGAGGCAGGGACTGGATGCTCTCTTCGAGCTCGTCGTACAGGTCGGCCGTCGCGATCGCCATCAGATGCCTCCGTCGATCGACCGGGGGAACTCGGATACGTCTTCGGGCACCATGACCTCCGTGTCCATGTTCAGGCTCTCCCCGCCGAAATAGCGCTTCGACCGCGGGAAGAGGTACCAGACGAACATCAGCACCAGTCCGACGGCGAGCGAGCCGATGCCGACCACGAAGGTGCCGCCGATGCCGAAGATCACCGAGTAGCCGTAGTCGACGTCCCACATGTCGATCGCGGACTGCACGAAGGCTGCAGCGAGCATGAGACCGCCGAGCAGCGGGAAGATGCCCTTGAAGAAGAGGTCGCGGGGCGACTTGCGGAGGTCGGCCCGGAAGTACCAGACGCAGGCGAAGCCGGTGATCGAGTAGTAGAACGCGATGGCAAGACCCAGCGACAGGATCGAGTCCTGCAGGATGTTGTCGCTGATCAGCGTCATGCCCACGTAGTAAGCGATCGCGACGACGCCCATCACGATGGTCGAGAACGAGGGCGTCTTGTACACGGGGTGCACGTCTTTGAACCTCGCGGGCAGGGCGCGATACACGCCCATCGCGAGCGTGCCGCGCGCGGTGGGGAGAATCGTGGTCTGCGTCGACGAGACCGCCGAGATGATCACGGCCACCACGAGCACCCAGCCGAACGGACCGAGCAGCCCGTCCTTGATCGCGAGGAAGAAGTCATCTGCGTGCTCCTCGTTGCCGAGGCCCGTGCCGGTCTCGCCGAGCCCCGCGTACATCATCGCCGCGATCGTCACCGCGACGTAGGTGAACAGCAGGATGACGCAGGTCAGGAGCGCGGCCCGGCCCGGGATGCGCTTCGGGTCCTTGGTCTCCTCGTTCAGTGCGAGACAGGTGTCCCAGCCCCAGTAGATGAAAAGGGCGAGCAGGATCGCCTCGGTGAAGCCCGACCACGACGTGAAGGCGAACGGGTTCATCCACTCCCACGAGAACTCGATGGAGTTCGGGGCGTTGCCGCTGACGATCTGCCAGAAGACCGCGACGATGAAGACGACGAGGGCGAGGTACTGGATGCCGAGCAGGATGTTCTGGATGCGCTCGCCGATCTCGACCCCGCGCCAGCTCACCCACGTCATCGCGGCGATGAAGATCACGGCGACGATGATGACGCGCCAGTCGTTGTTCTCGAGGTCCTGCCCGATCAGCGACCAGAAGTACACCGAGGCGATCTGCGCGAGGTTGGCGAGTACGACCATGCCGGCGACGGCGACGCCCCAGCCGCCCATCCAGCCGACCCAGGGGCCGAAGGCCTTCGTGCCCCACGTGAACGTCGTGCCGCAGTCGGGAACGGCGTTGTTGAGCTCGCGGTAGGCGAAGGCGATCAGCAGCATCGGCACGAAGGCGAGCACGAACGCGATCGGAGCTTGCGCACCGACCGCGATGACGACCCAGCCGAGGGAGGCGACCAGCGAATACACGGGTGCGGTCGACGCCAAGCCGATGACGGTCGATCCCCAGAGCCCCAGTGTTCCCGCTGCCAGCCCCTTGCCGTCGGGTCGTTCAAGATGGATTGGCGTCGTTGACATGCTCAGAACAGTAGGGCGACGACGCTTATCGCGTCAAGAGTCCGATCGAAACAACGGATTACATATGTGTTACGCGAGAATCACAACGGAATCCGCAGACTGTCATGAGCGGGCGACCATCGTGTCGGCGTGCTCTGCCACCCAGCCGATCAGCGGCAGCATCCGCTCCATCAGATCGCGTCCGAGCGGGGTCAGGCTGTACTCGACGTGCGGAGGCACCGTCGGGAACGACTCGCGATGCACGATGCCGTCGTCGACCAGGGTGCGAAGCGTCGTCGCCAGCATCTTCTCGCTGATGCCGTCGACCTCGCGGCGCAGCTCGCCCCAGCGTCGCGTGCCGTCGGAGAGCGAGGCGAGGACCAGGACGCCCCACTTGCTCATGATGTGGTCGAGGATGACCCGGGTCGAGCATCCCGACTCGAACACCATCGGCGTCGAGGCCTTGATCTCCGCAAAACTCACCGTCATGTAGGTACCTTACTTCAAAGTGGGTACCGGCTGGATGGAATGTGCGGGAGGCGCCGCGGGGTTGTCGATGAGGTCACCAACGAAAGGACACCTCATGACCATCCTCGTCACCGGCGCCACGGGCCAGCTCGGCCGTCTCATCGTCGAGAGCCTGCTCGAGCGCGGCGCGTCCGCAGACCAGATCGTCGCGGGAGCACGCGACGTCTCGAAGGCGGCCGACCTCGGTGTTCGCGCCGTGCACCTCGACTACACCGACCCGGCGTCCATCGCCGCAGCCCTCGACGGCGTCGACTCGGTCGTGCTCGTCTCGGGGTCGGAGGTCGGGCAGCGCGTGGCGCAGCACCAGGCCGTCATCGATGCGGCCGCAGCGGCCGGGGTGTCGAAGTTCGTCTACACGAGCGCCCCCAAGGCGACCACGAGCGACCTCGTGCTGGCCCCCGAGCACAAGGCGACGGAAGAGGCCATCGCGGCATCCGGACTCCCCGCCGTGATCCTCCGCAACAACTGGTACACCGAGAACTACGTCCGCGACCTCGCGACGGCCGCGGAGACCGGCGTGCTCTCCTCTGGCGCCGGCGACGGACGGGTCGCCTCGGCGAGCCGCAAGGACTATGCGGATGCTGTCGCCGTCGTCCTCCTTGAAGACGGGCACATCGGCGAGGTGTACGAGCTCGGCGGCGATGTCGCGTGGACGTACTCCGACCTCGCCGCGGCGTTCTCGGAGATCCTCGGCCGCGAGGTGAGCTACGTGCCGCTGAGCTTCGACGAGCAGGTGGCGGCACTCCGTGGCTTCGGACTCGACGAGGGCACCGTCGGCTTCGTGGCGGCGCTGGATGCCGGCATCCGCGGCGGCGCGCTGGCCGACACCGATGGCACCCTCTCGCGCCTCATCGGACGCCCGACCACGCCGCTGGTCGAGGGGCTGCGCGCCGCGGCCTGAGGCCGGTGGCGTCCGCTCGTACGGTCCAGGTCTCGGTCCGCTCCCATGCGGGGACTTCTCCCCATCCGGGAGCGGACTGCCTGCGTGTTAGCCTTCACAGGCAGTTCACAGAGACACCCAGGGGGGACGTTCGGATGCAGGATGTGGACCTGGGCCAGCTTTCGCTGGCGCAGCAGGTGATGGAACGGCAAGAGGGGCACGCCGAGGCGATAGGCAAGCATCTCGAGGAGTATGCGCGGCTCAGTGCCGGTGACCTCGGGCTGATCCTGCAGCTTGTGAAGCCGATCACCGACAGTTTCGTCGACGTCGGCACGGATATCGCAAGGGCATCAGCGAGCGTGTCCCGTGTCGGCGCATCGAAGATGGGCTCGACGATCACGACGTACCAGGAGGCCGAGCGCGAAGTCGTCGAGAGGATGACCACTGTCGCCCAGCAGATCGGCGGCGCGATGCCCCCTCCGTACTCCCCAGCGGACGCCCCGACACTGGGAGCACCGGTCGATCAGGCGCCCCAGCTGTATGGCTACACGAGCAACGACCTCTTCGGGGATGCGTTCAAGGACGGCTACAGCATTGCGGAATGGGTGGACCAGACCTCGGATCAGCTCGGCGACCGCTTCTCTCAGTTCCTGAGCTCCTCTCCCCACGTCGACGAATCGGTCGACGTTCGCAGCTACCTGCCTTATCCCCAGGGAGACAACCCCGAGATCGAAAGCGTTCGCTGGAAGGCAGGCGCGATCTTCGGTGGCGTCGACTGGATGTGGGAGCAGGTATTCGGGTACTCGCTGCTCGAGGAGATCACCAAGCCTTTCGTCGGCGACTGGGAGCGCATTACCCAAGCGGCGGTCGCGTGGACGCACGCGGGAGACGCATCGAAGGCGATCGGCGACAACTATCGCGGCATGCTCCCCGCGGTAGGCGGGAGTTGGGTGGGCGACGGCTCGGAGCAATTCCTCGTCGCGGCGGCGGTAGTGGCGGATGGTCATGGTCTGATGCAGAGCCCCGCCGGCGCACTGTCGCTGGCCCTCAAAGGATTGGCGGCCGCCGTCAAATGGGTGGTCGGGAAGATCCTCGGTCTCCTCGAGAAACTCAGCTACACCCTGCTGCGCATGGCGGCGGCGGCCACCGTGCCGGTCGCGGGCTGGGTCTTCGGCGCGATCTACGGCGGCCTTGAGATCATGGATCTCGTCAAGGACGTTCGCGACGCATACAAGTGGATCAACCGGATATACACCCTCGTATCGAGCCTGGCCGGAGGGCTTGGCAGCATGTTCGACTCGTTCTATCGCATGGCCGATCTCACCGAGACGCTTGTGCGGGCGGGTGCGGCTCGTGCTTGATCGCGACCTCGCGGGTGACAGTCCCGGCGGCTTCCCGGAAATGCTCGGACGCTTCATCGAGGAGATGGAGCGAGACACAGCACGGCTTGATGCCGAGATCGCAGCCAGTAGGGCCGCATACGAAGACGCAGACGAACAGCGCGCGGAAGACGCCCGCGCCGGCAAGCTCGGTCGGGAATGGCAGGTGCTCCAACGGCGCATCGATGCCGGCGAGACGTCGGCACTCGCGGTGCTGACCGGCGACGACCCCTCTCCTGAGGCACGATCTCTCCGCGAGTTGTCGATGCGCAATCTGCAGAACATGCGCGCCGAATGGGACATGCGCGCCGACGTCGAAGATGAGGACGAGAAACCTGAGGATCGCCCTCCCCACGTGCAGGCGCGCGGAGCTGCGCGCGAATCTCACGAACACTTCGAACGCATCTCCGCACAGATCGCCGAGATGATTCGCCACGCACAGAACGGAGGGCTGCGGTGAACGGCTACAAGGTGGAACCTACGACTGTAGACACCGCTGGAGCGGACCTTCGGGCAGCATCAGAAGCGATCGCCGGGCACACCCGCACACTGGCCGGAGCCTCCTCCGCGCTCCGCACGCTGTGGACCGGGTCAGCGTCGGATGCTTTCGGAAGCGCGCAGGACGGCTGGCAGGCGGAGATCCACGGCATGGTGACGGCTGCCGGCCTTCTCTCCACCGCTCTCCAGGAGAGCGCTGATGCGTACGATCGCGCGGACCGTGCGGTCGCGCGCGCCTGGTCGATCTGACGTGTACACCGGCCGAGGCAAGCGCACGCGCATCGCTCCGTTCACCAAGCTCGACGGTGTCGACGGTGCGCGCCTGATCGTCGCCGTCGACCCGCATACCGCCCTCACTGTCGGCGTAGCGGCGATGTCGACGAACCGCTTCACGCCCGGCACCGCCGAACTGCAACAGAAGCTCACTGCCTCGGGCTCGCCGTGGATCGGCCAGGATCTGCGCATCGGCAATTCGAGATCCACCGGCCTCTTCCACACGTCCGGCATCGGGGACCCTGACGACCTGCTGCTGCCGTTCACCTGGTCTCTGGTCGTTCCGACACTCGCGATCGTGTGCTCACGCCCCACGCCCGCGGGCGCCGAACTGCTCATGTTCGCTCACCCTTCTCCGTCGAGATCCTTTGGCCGCGAGCACGAGGTCCGCCCGCTCATGGCCAAGGCCTACACCCGGATGCAGCATGATTTCTCCCTCAGAAACGCGCTGCTGCAGCACGAGCCGATCGCTCATGTGACCGACGAGACCTGCCCAGCGTCTCTGGCCTTCATCACCCGTCACCTCGGCTGGGATTGAGCCTCCGCGGAGATCTGGGCTGGCCGCCTGTCTAGGACGGGCTGGAGCGGCGAGGCTCACTGAATCGTCGGAATCCGATTCTGCGTGGGCATCGCCTTCCCCACCGCGAGCTCTTCGAGCTGCGTCCACACCCGTGCGACCCGGTCGGGCTCGGGCTGAGCGGTGTGGGCCAGCGGCGCCAGCCGCGTCGGCAGACCCCTCCGCCCGTTCGCCGGGCCGTAGTACTCCCCGCCGCGGGCTCCGGGATCCGTCAACGCGCGCACGGCCGACCAGGCAGCGGCATCCTTCCCCTGCGCCCAGGGCGTGAACGGATTGCGCCGGCGCTGAGTGCGAGGGTCATAGACGCCCTCGCGGGCCGGCGTCTTGGCATCAACGCCCACGCCCGGATGCGCCACCAGCGAGGCGGCAGGATTCCCGTCCGACCGCAGCCTGCGGTCGAGCTCATAGGCGTACAGCTCGGTCACGGTCTTCGCCTGCGTGTACGCACGGAAGAAGCCGCGCTGCGGCGTCAGCACATCGTCCACGTCGAGCCGCAGCCTGCGCACGAATCCTGTCGACGCGTGCACGATGCGACCGTCGATCACGGGCAGCAGCTGTTCCACCAGCGCGACGTTCGCGACCGCGTGGGTGCCGAGCATGATCGGCAGGCCGTCGTCGGTGAGGCGGCCGACGGCGGTCTCCATCGCACCGCCGTTCAGGAACAGGCCATCGATTCGACCCAGCCGGGAGAGAGCGGATGCTGCGCTGCGCACCGAGTCGAGCGAGGCGAGATCGAGTTCGACCACCGTGACCTCGGCGCCCGGAACCTGCCGACGGATCGAGTCGCGCGCACGGTCGAGCTTGGCGGCCGATCGAGAGGCCAGGACGACGTGAGCCCCGGCGTCCGCGAGCTGCTCTGCGGCGAAATAGCCGATCCCTGCAGTCGCGCCGGTGACCACGTGGGTTCGACCCGTCTGGTCGGGAAGGTTGTGGGGATCCCAGGACATGATGCTCCTCGCGTCAGAAACGGATAGTTAATCCGTTTCACACGATAGCAGCAAATGGATGATCTATCCGTTTCGTGCGAGAATGTCCGTGTGACACCTTCCGCTCGCTCCGATGCCACGCGCAGTCGGGCGCGTATCCTCGATGCCGCACGCTCCTGCGAGCTCACCTCTCTGCGGCTCAACGACGTGGCTCGCCTCGCGGGAGTCGGCGTCGGCACCGTCTACCGGCACTTCCCCACCGTGCATTCGCTGGTGGAGGCGGTCGCCGTCGACGATCTCGAGAAGTACCGGGAACTCGCCCGCGACGCGGCCGCCGAGCCGGACCCGGAGCGCGCTCTGGAGGTTCTGCTCAGGCGCGGACTGGCCCTGCAGCTGCAGGACGGCGGCCTTCAGACCGTGCTTCTCGCGCACGAGGATGCCGCTCCGGAGACGGCCGCCATCAAGCAGGAGCTGATGGCCTTGGCCACGAGGATCATCGATTCGGCGCGGGATGCCGGCGGCATCCGGTCCGACCTCACCGCCACGAAGGTCATGCACCTCGTGTGCGGCATCGAGCACGCGGTGCGGGTCGGCGGCGGAGACCCCGACTTCTACGTCGACGTGATCCTCGACGGGCTCCGCACCCCTCGCGCTGATGCGATGTCGGAGGCAGCCGGCGCGTGAGCCACGGCTCATGCGAGCGACGTGACGCCTGAATCCCTCAGTCGGCGAGTCGCCGCTTCATCGATGCTCACGCGGACCTCTCCGGGCTCCGCCCCCTCACCCAGGGCGACCCAGAAGATGAACGGCAACAGCAGGGTGCGGATCAGCATGGCCCATCCGGCCTTCGCGAGCCCGATCCTGCCACCGTCGGCCAGCCGCACCGACCTCGTGCCGGCGAGCATCGCGCCGGCAGCCCGCCCGTCGGCGTAGCACCAGCCGTACACGAACGGAAGCACGATCATCATCACGACCGCGATGAGCAGCGCCCCCACGCTCTTGTCGTAGGCCGACGAGAGGGTGAAGTACAGCATGCCCAGACCGATGGCGCTTCCGTTCACGATCAGACTGTCGACGAACCATGCCCACAGCGCGGCTCCGATCGTCGAGTCGACGTAGAGATCACCGTTGCGGAAGGCCCGCACCCTCCGGGCGGCAGACGGTCCCAGCACGGGTTCGAGGCGCTGCCGCACCTCGCTCAGCGGCGAGTCACGCCCTTGCGCTCGTTGCATCACGATCGCGGTCCTCTCGTCGACATGGGAGAACTGCCCATTCTCGCGGATCATCGCGACCCGGTCTCGCGCAACACCTACCGCCGGCCCGTTCCTTCTGTCACCATGATCAGCATCCGGGGAGGCGAACACGACAAGGAGAATCGCCATGCCACGGGAGACCATCACCACGTCCGAGGCTCCGAGCTCGCCGCTCTACAGCCAGGCGGTGCGGGCAGGAAACCACATATACGTCTCGGGAACCGTGGGCGTCGACATCAGCACCGGGAAGCTCGCCGGCGAGAGCATCCAGGAACAGACGCACCAGGCGCTCGCCAACTGCGAGACGATCCTGAAGGCCGCAGGATCGGGACTGAACGATCTCGTCGAGATCGGCGTCCTGCTTGCACGGCCAGAGGATTTCGCAGGCTTCAACGAGGAGTACGCCCGCTGGTTCCCGTCGGATCCCCCGGCGCGCTACGTTGCGAAGCTCGGCGTGGAGCTACCTGGCATCCTCATCTCCATCAGGGCAACCGCCGTCACCGCGTGATCGATCGCCGAATCCGCGGACGGCGCGAAGGCAGGCTGCTCGTCGAATCGGGAGCTATGCGAGCTGGTCGAGGACGAGTTCCCCGCTGGCGTTAAGCTGCTTCATCATCCGCTCGATCCGCTTCGGATCGACCACCGGCATGACGATCTCGTCGAAGGACAGCGCCAGAGGGATGCTCGGATGCATCCAGATGCTGAGCCGCCCCGTGTGCTCCTTCTCGTCGGGCAGCCACGACATCATGAAGCTCTCCTGCCGACGCAGCTTCGTGCCGATGACGATCTTCAGATGCGCGAGGGTGACATCATCGACGTCGATCACCGGGCGGGCGCTGTTGTACTCGAGAGTCCCCATGATCTGCACCCTATCGCTCTGGGAGTGCGTCGAGGTGCAGGACGGATGCGGCAATGATGCACGATGCGACAACCTCCGGGCTGCACGAGGCACTCAACGGTGCGCCCGTCGAGGGCTGGGGGTCCCATAGAACGACGGACGCACCTGCGTGCAGATCGAACGGCTGAAGGGCTCCCGCTTGGCGAGTATCCGCGAGGCAAGAGCCCCCCGCGTAGAGCGACGCCGGTAGATCCCCCAGAATCCTACGTCTGCGCTCTAGTCCGAACGTTACGCCTGATCGCAAGGAAGCACCAGCCCGTCATACCGTCCGAAAGACTGCCAGGCTCCGCGGGCTACTGCCCGCCGCTCTCCGACAGCATCTCGGCGGACGCGTTTCGTCTCGCTTCGCTCGCTCAACGACCGGGTTCGATCCGGGGAGCCCCGAAACGACAAAACCCCCGGAGAACCGGGGGTTTAGATCTGTAGCAGGAGCGGGGCTTGAACCCGCGACCTCACGATTATGAGTCGTGCGCTCTGACCAGCTGAGCTACCCTGCCGCACTGCATCCGCATGGCAGATGCGAACACTGTGAGCCCCGAGTCAGGATTGAACTGACGACCCCTTCCTTACCATGGAAGTGCTCTGCCACTGAGCTATCGGGGCGTGCTGCCCCTCGCGGAGCAACCAGACGAGCTTATCATCCGACAGGCTCGCTCGCGAAATCGAGGCGTCAGTCGAGCGAGGCGCGACCGGCGTTCGCCCGCAGCCACGGAAGCGGGTCGATCGTCTTGCCGTTGACGATGATCTCGAAGTGCAGGTGGGCGCCGAAGGAGTGCCCGGTGTTGCCGGTGTTGCCGACGATGTCGCCGACCTTCACCGTGTCGCCGGCCTTGACCTTCAGCGAGCCGTACTGCATGTGCGAGTAGTGGCTCGTGATGACCTGACCGTCGATCACGTGATCGATGTAGACCGTCACGCCGTAGCCGCCCCCCTGCTCCGTCGCGATGCGCACGGTGCCGTCGGCGATCGCCTGGATCGGCGCGCCTTCACCCGGAGTGAAGTCGATGCCCTCGTGCATGCGACCCCAGCGCGGGCCGTACCCCGAGCTCATGCTCACGCCGACGAGGAACGGCCACTGGATGGCCGCGTCGGGGTCGTTCGTGAACACGGAATCGGAGAACTTGATGCCCTGCTCGGACGCGAGGTCGACGAGCGAGACGGTCGAGAAGTCCTCGGCGCGCGCCAGCGTGGTGTTCTGCACATCATCGGAGGTGACGAACGCCTGGATCTGACCGTCGGTCTTCTCGGAGGAGGCGGATGCTGCGACGAGCGACATCGACGTGGTGCCATCGGATCCGGCGGCCGCGACAGCCTCGGCGGGCATGGTCATCGAGACGGCGAGGAGGCCTGCGAGCCCCATCACGCCGACGGTCGCGCTGAAAGCGGCGATCTTGCGGAGCTGAGGACGGCGGCGAGCGACGTGCTCGGTGGCGGGGGCCTCGGAAGCTTCTTCCGCGGATGCGGCTGGTTCTTCGGCGCGAGCGTCGCCCGCCTTCTCGTCGGCCACCGACCGGAACGTGAGCGACGCCTGCACGAACGGATCGGCAGGAGTCTCAGCAGCAGGAGTCTCGGCGCGAGCAGCAGGGGCATCGTCGGAGACGGGCTCAGCGACGACAACAGGCTCGGCGACAGCAGCCGACGCGGGGGCCGCAGCCCCTCCGGCGACCTCGTCGACGACGATGCGCTGGCGAGCAGCCCGGCGCGAGAGGGGAACGGCGGCCGCGGCGACAGCGGCGACTTCGGCGGCAACCGTCACAGCGGGGGCCTCGAAGGCCGCAGTGTGGTGCCGGCTGGAACGGCGCGTCGGCGCAGCGGCAGCCTGTGGGTTGTCGAAGGGCAAAGCGTTTCTCTCGGGTCAGTCTTCAAGCTGGGGGCGCTTGACACCCTCATCGTTTCGGGGCGATGAAAGTAACGATCGGATAAACCCTACCGTGACCTGGCTGAGAAAGCCATGAATTCCTCATGCTTCCTCGGTGAGCAGAGCGGTCAAGCGGTCATGCACCTCAGGTCCGCCGGCGATGAGCATGGGGCGGGCGGATGCCGCGTCGAGACGGCTCACCGCTCCCCCGGCCTCGGCGACGAGCAGCGCACCGGCGGCGAAGTCCCAGGGCTTGAGCCCGCGCTCGAAGTACCCGTCCAGACGGCCTGCGGCCACGTAGGCGAGGTCCAGCGCGGCCGAGCCTGCTCGGCGCAGATCGCGTGCGATCGCCATCACCCGCCGGACCGTTGCGAGGTCTCCGTCGTGGGTGGCCGGGTCGTATCCGAACCCGGTTGCGAGCAGGGCCCCGGCCGGGGTCTCGGTCGTGACGGCGAGCCGCTGCGCTCCTCTGTGGGCACCACCGCCGCGACTGGCGGTGAACAGCTCTCCGTGCGCGGGTGCGTAGACGGCGCCCGCGAGGGCCTGCCAGCGCCCCGGCACGGCTTCGCCCTGCACGGCGGCGATGCTCACCGCGTAGGCGGGGATGCCGTAGGCGTAGTTGACCGTGCCGTCGATCGGATCGACGACCCACGTAACACCGGTCTCGCCGGGATCGGCATCCGATTCCTCGCCGAGGAATCCGTCGCCGGGCCGCGCCTCTTGCAGCCGGCCTCGGATGAGTGCTTCGACCTCACGGTCGGCCTCTGTGACGATGTCGGCCAGGCTCGACTTCGTCGCGGCAAGCTGCACGCCCTCGTCACGGCGCCGCAGCGCCAGCTCTCCGGCCTCGCGAGCGATGTCCGCCGCGAGCTCGGCCAGCTCCTTCTCGACGATCACTGGGGAGGAAGCGGCGGAGCGGGCGGGTACGCACCAGGCGCAGGAGGAGCCACGGGCGGGATGCCGTGCCCGCCCGGCTGCTCGGGCGCGGGCGCCTCCGCGGGCTGCGGATCCGCCGCGGGGGCTGCATCGGCAGTGGCCGCGGGCTGCGGGGCCGCTACCGGCTCCTGCGGAGCGGCCGGAGCCGCGTACTGCGCAGTCAAAGGCTGCGGGGCGAACGCGGCGGTCTGAGGGGCGGCGGGCTCCTGAGGAGCCGCCGGAACGGGCAGCTCCGGCAGCGGCTGCGCCTGATACTGCGGCGCCGCGCTCTGGCCGGGGTACGCGGGAGCCTGCTGGTACCCGCCGCCCACGGGAGCCGCGATCTGCGGCACGGAGGGGAAGCCCGTGTAGTACGCGTTCCAGTCGGGGTTGCCGTCGGGCAGCGCCGGCAGCGGAGTCCTGCCGTCGGCGTAGGTCGGCCACGCAGCGGGGGCGGCCGCGACCTGGTGCTCAGGCGTCGGCTGCTTCTTCGGCGCGAACAGCGCGTTCAGCAGCGGGATCAAGGTGGTGCCGACGGCCGTGAGGATGGTCAGCGCGACGAGAATGCGGCCGAACAGATCGCCGAACACGAAGTTGTGGGTGAAGGTCAGATAGAACAGCAGCATGCCGACGAGTCCGACGAGGAACACGATCGTGGCGATGTAGATGATGCGCGTGAAGACGGTCACGTAGCGACGAGCGGCGGGCGTGAACAGCCGCACGTGCAGCAGTGCCAGCTGCAGGATGCCGATCACGAGCAGCAGCTGGAAGAACCGCTCTCCCCCGCTGAAGAACTGCCCGTCCTCTGGCAGCCAGATCTTGAAGGCGCCGACGATGAGGGCGATGATCCACGACACCATGCTCGCCAGCGCGAGCCAGTCCGGACGATTGGGGGCGAGCCCTGCCTCGAGGATCGCGATTCCGGCGAAGCCCGCCAGCAGCAGGATCGTGAGGAACGCCCGCCCGATGAGCCCGTCCTGATCACCGATGAGCACCCACACCACGCACACGAGCGCTGCGGCGATCAGCGCGCCGATCGCGATCCAGATGGAGCCCCGGATCAGGAGGGACGTGTTCTTCGGCTCAGGTGTCACTGTTCCGGGTTGAGACATGGCGGTCCTCTCGACGAGTGAGCTGTGCCTTCATCCTTGCATGCCGGGCGACCCGATCACGGGTGATCCAGGTTCCTGTGGAAAGCTCAGCCGGCCTTCTTGGCGGATGCCGCGGCGAACGCCGCGACACGGGCCTGAGCATCGGGAGTCTCCAGAGCCGCCCCGATCGATCGCGCCTCTTCGCTGAGCTGCTCGACGAACGTGCGCTCCGGGCGCGAGCGCACGAGTCGCTTCGCCTGCCCGTACGCGTCTGCGGCGCCCGCGAGCCAGAAGCGCGCGACCTCTTCGGCCCTCGCGCGAACGAGCTCGGCCTCTGCCGCAGCATCCGCTCCTTCGACCGCCTCTGCGACCAGCCCCCACTCGACCGCCTCTGCGGCCGAGAGCAGCCGGTCCTGCAGCACGAGCTGCAGCGCGCGCCGCTGCCCGACTGCCTGAGCGAGCTGCGCCGACACCGACAGGTCGGGCGTGAGCCCGATGTTCGCGTACAGGCTGCCCAGCTTCGACCGCGATCCGACGACCGCGTAGTCGCTGCTCAGGAGGATCCCGAGCCCTCCGCCGGCCGTCGTGCCGTGCGCTGCCACGACGACGGGGATCGCCGACTCGGTGAGCGAGCGGATGCCGGAGTTGATGACCTCGGCGAGCGCGGTGATCTCTGCCCCCGACCCCATGACCGTCGCCATCTCGACGACATCGCCGCCCGCGCAGAATGCCGGCCCGGCCGCATCGAGCAGGATCGCCTTGACGTCGCCGCGGCCGGTGGCCTCGGCCGTCGCGTCGCGCCAGGCGTGCGCGAGATCGGCGTTGAAGGCGTTCAGCCGGGCCGGACGGTTCAGCGTGAGCCGGGCCATCCCCTCATCGACCGAGAACAGGATGGCATCGTTCATGGCTTCTCCTTCGAGCACAGGACGTATCGCTCCAGCGTAACCGCGCTCAGGCCTGCTCCCAGACCCGGGCGACGAAGGCCTCCATACGGCGCCTGGTGCCGTCGAGGCGGAAGTCGACCTGTCCGGCGGCGCGGACCTCGTTCGGGGCGAGCGGATGCGCGAGGCGCACGTTGTCGTGGCAGGAGAGGTCGGCGCAGATGTATGTGCCGACCGAATCTCCGCGCTCTCCGGCAGCTCCCGCTCGACGGGCCGCGAAGAGCGCCACCTGGTTGCCGGGCTGCATCGTGTGACAGATGTTGCACATCCCGTTGCGGGCTCGTCCGGGTTCGGAGACCCGCAGCACCACGCCCTTGACCTCGCCGTCATGCTGGATCAGCACATAACCGCGCTTTCCTGCGCTCGGTTCGCGCCAGGCGAAGAAGTCGAGGTAGTCCCAGTCGACCAGCATGAAGTCGTGCGGCATCTGCATGATCCGCAGGTCGTCGGCATCCGCATTGACGAACGAGGAGCGGACCTCGGCCTCTGTGAGCGCGCGCATCGCTCCAGTCTAGGCAGGCCCGCGTGGGAGCCTGTCAGCGGCCGAGCCGCGCGAGCTCCGCCTGCCGAAGCACGCGAAGCAGATCGCGCGGAAGGCGCGTGCCGTCGAGCGACGACGGCCGCAGCACGGCGGCGATGCCGGCGACCGTCGCATGGACGATGCGGCCCTCGCGCCTGATCAGGTTCATGCCCGCGAGCGCGTCGAGCCGGCGGCGGAACCGGGTTCTGCTGAGGAGGCGGTGCGTGCGGAGCAGGTCGAGGATCTCGTCCTCTGTCAGAGACTCCTCCTGCTTGAGCTCCTGCTCGACGATGCGCGTGAGCGTCGAGCGCAGATGCTCGTCGAGCGTGGCTCCGCGGAGGTCGCCGCGGACGATCTCCTCATCGATGCTGAGGTCGAGCAGCGCGCGCCGCTGCAGGCGGGTGCCAGCCGCGGGCGTGAAGGGTGCGGGTTCATGGAACAGGCGCGTCTCGACGATGCTCATATCCATGAGATGCACGAGGGGTGCGTTTCATTACGCGAGTCGATGAGCGGATGCTGCGCCGGCGCCGCGCGGGACCTCTGGTGCGGCACGCCTAGCCCACGCCGTCCGGGCGGGCAAGCCCCTTCGCGGTGCCGTCCCCCCTCGCCTATCGTGACTGTTCCCACAGCGTGGAAACGATCTGCCCGGAGGTCTCGACATGCACGCGGAGGAAGCCCCGCCGACCCAAGCCCTGCTCAACGGCCGGTACCAGCTCCTGGACTGCCTCGGCAGAGGCGGCATGGCCGTCGTCTACCGCGCCGAGGACCAGATCCTGGAGCGCACCGTGGCGATCAAGCTGATCCGTCATGATCCCGACGTTCCGTTCGCCGCCGACCGCGTGCACACCGAGAAGGCGCTGCTCGCCGCAGTGAACCACCCGTCCCTGGTGACGCTGTTCGATGCGCATCTCGACCCGGGGTCTGCCCAGTACCTCGTCATGGAGCTCGTCGACGGACCCAGCCTCGCGATGCGGATGACGCACGGTCCGCTCGCGCCCGACGAGGTCGCCCAGATCGGAGAAGACCTGGCGAACGCGCTGGAGGCGGTTCACGGCGCGGGCATCATCCATCGAGATGTGAAGCCCTCGAATGTGCTGCTGGCGCCGCCGGCCACGGCATCCGGTCGCTGGACCGCGAAACTGGCGGACTTCGGGATCGCCTGCACGCCCGAGACCTCGAAGGTGCGCACGGGAGTGGTACTCGGGACTGCGGCCTATATGGCACCCGAGCAGCTGCGCGACCTGCCCCTGACGCCCGCGGCCGACATCTACTCCCTCGGCCTGGTGCTGCTCGAGGCGCTCACGGGCCGGCATGGCTACCCGATCGGCAAGAGCCTCGAATCCGCCAGGGTGCGGCTGACCAAGCCGCCCGAGATCCCCGACTCCGTGAACGAGGAATGGAGACGGCTCATCCTCTGGATGACGCTGGTCGACCCCGAGGGGCGCCCGTCCGCCGAGGAGGTCGCCAGTGTCGTCGGAGGTCTCCGGGGCGCGACGCCCGCCGCGGCATCCGACCTTCCTGATTCGACGACCGAGCGCCTTCCCGAGACTCGCGTGCTGTCGGTGGAACCCGCCGGTGGCGCCAATGGCGTCGCCGACTCCCGCGCAACGCTGTCCAGCCCCCGCCGCGTGTTCGCCGCTCTGATCGCCGGTGCCGCCGCCATCGGCCTGCTCGCCGCAATCGGCGTGTGGACCTCGTCGGCCGCCGACACGGTGACCGCACGATCGGCGACCGTGCTGACCTTCTCCCGCTCCGCGCCGGTCGCGACGACGTCGACGGCTCCCGTGGCGGTGGTCGACGGCGGCGGGCCGGGCCCGTCGTCCGCGAACGACGACAAGCACGCCGAGCAGACGGCGCAGGTCGCCGACACGAAGGCAGAGCACGCAGCCGAGCAGGCGGACAAGAAGGTAGAGCACGGCCAGCGGGGGAACTCCGGCAAGGGCAAGTGACGCGGGGATCGGCCTGCCGCTTCCCGGCCGATCTGCTCAGGAAAAGGTGAAGGGCCCCGCATCGCGGAGCCCTTCAGCAGTTGGTGGCGAGTGAGGGATTCGAACCCCCGAAGTCGAAGACGGCTGATTTACAGTCAGATCCCTTTGGCCGCTTGGGTAACTCGCCATTGTGCGCCCGCCCGACTTCGGCAGCCGACCAGGGGCACGAGTATCAATCATACCTGCCTGCGGCGGTCGCAGGAAATCGAGG
This sequence comes from Microbacterium hydrocarbonoxydans, assembly GCF_000956475.1. Taxonomy (GTDB): domain Bacteria; phylum Actinomycetota; class Actinomycetes; order Actinomycetales; family Microbacteriaceae; genus Microbacterium; species Microbacterium hydrocarbonoxydans_A. Next base: position 479,914 of record NZ_JYJB01000009.1, on the reverse strand, counting down.
CGTCAGCTGCCGTACACGCCGCGCTCGGCATCCGCCAGGGACTCCGGTGTACGCAGCAGACCGCCCTCGGCGCGGCACGTCGCAGCCGCCACATCCATGGCGCGCTGCAGCAGCGCCTGCATGTCGGTCTCCCCCGCCACGAGGCCTGCGGCGACGGCCGCGAGCGTCGCATCGCCCGCACCGACCGTGTCGACGATCGGCCCCGGCAGAGCCGAGATCGGAGCGCTCACGACACCGGCATCCCCTTCGAGCGCGGCGCCGTCTGCGCCGGCGGTGGCGAGCACGGCATCCGCTCCCAGTCCGCGCAACCGCGCGCGCAGCGCGTCGAGGTCTCCGTCGTAGAGCAGATCCACGTCGTCGGCGCCCACCTTCACGATCGCGGCATCCGCTGCCACGCTCTCGAAGCCGCGGACGAACTCGTCCCGGTCGCGCAGCATGCCTGACCGAGGGTTCGGGTCGAGCGCGACGCGAGCGTCAGCCACCGCGTCCGTCAGGGCGTCGACCTCGGCGGGCACGTCGAACGGGAAGCAGCTGACGGCCACGAGGCCGGCATCGGCGATCGCCTGCCTCGCCTCGTCGGAGAAGCGGATGCTGCGCCGCTGCGCCGCCTCGTTGAACTCGTACTGCGGCTCGCCGCTGCGCGACCACGTGACGATCGCCCGTGACGACCCGTGCGGCGCGGCGCTCGAGATCAGCCGTACCCCGTGGTCGACCAGGTACTGCCGGATGTGCGCGCCCGCGTCGTCGTCTCCCACCATGGCGATCAGCGACGTCGGCACGCCCAGTCGGCGCAGGCCCACGGCCACGTTGAGGGCCGCTCCTCCGACGAGTTCCCTGACGCCTGCCGCGTCTCTGATCTCATCGATCAGCGCATCGCCGATGACGACCACGCTCTCGATCGCTGCGGAATCAGTGCTCATCCCGCCGACAGTACTCCACGAGTGCGACGACACGCGATCTCGCCCCTATCCCCGGAGGAATCCATGACGATACGGTGTGCCCATGAACGCTCGACTCGCCGCCGCCTGCGCCGCCACTCTGCTGCTCACCGCTGTGCTGACCGGTTGCGGGCCCGCGGATGCCGGCGGATCGAGCGGCGCACCGAAGCCGACGTCGTCCGACGAGGCGACCGCCTCACCCGAGGCATCCGACTCCCCCACCGCGTCCCCCTCGCCCACGCCCCCTTCCAAGGCCGTGGCGCTGCCCACGGATTGCCGGGCGATCCTCTCGGCGGACGTGCTCTCGCAACTCGGCGAGACGCCCCTCAACGACGCGGCCTTCGGTCCGTCGGGCGTCGGATCGGACGGGTCGCTCACCTGCATCTGGGCCGACCCCCGTGCCGACACGACTCGGCTCGTGACCGTCATCTCGAGGATGAACCGCGGCCCTGCTCTGGACATGCTCAACGCCCTCGTCGCGAACGAGGGTTTCTCCTGCTTCACGCCCGAGGGCGGCACCCGGTGCGAGAAGACCTGGCCGAACGAGCAGTACCCCGTCACCGACGGGCGCACACTGTTCTGGCGCGACGACGTGCTGATCGACACGCGGTACTCGAACCTCGCCCCCAGCGGGTACACCTCGGCGATCGTGAAGAGCATCTTCGGCTGAGCGCGGGGCGCGGCATCCGCCGATCCCCCGAACGCACCGCACACGAAGAAGGCCCCGGGAGAACCCCGGGGCCTTCTTACTCACTCAGCACCTCAGTTGTGTCGCGACTTCGTCGCTCGACAACCTCAATCGGCTCGGCCGGACGAGCAAGCTCGCCGGCTCTCGCCTCAATCAGTTGTAGGTGCCCGGCGTGATGTCGTCGGTCGAGAACGCGTCGAAGTCGACGTAACCGAAGTCACCCTCGGCGTACGCGCCGTCGGATGCGAAGATCCGGTTCGGGTAGCGCTCGCTCTTGGCCTCTTCCGTGGCCTCGACCGTGACGTCGCGGTACTTCGAGAGTCCCGTTCCGGCGGGGATGAGCTTACCGATGATGACGTTCTCCTTGAGACCGACCAGCGGGTCGCGCTTGCCCTCCATGGCGGCCTGCGTGAGGACGCGGGTCGTCTCCTGGAACGATGCAGCCGACAGCCACGACTCCGTCGCGAGCGACGCCTTCGTGATACCCATCAGCTCCGGACGGCCCGACGCGGGGCGCTTGCCCTCGGCCACGGCCTCGCGGTTGATCGCCTGGTAGCGCTTGAGGTCGACCATCTCACCCGGCAGCAGGGTTGTGTCGGCGTGATCGACGACGGTGACCTTGCGGAGCATCTGACGGACGATGACCTCGATGTGCTTGTCGTGGATCGGCACACCCTGCGAGCGGTAGACGCCCTGGACGCCGTTGACGAGGTAACGCTGCACCTCGCGGGCGCCCATGACACGCATGACCTCCTTGGGGTCGAGCGTGCCCACCAGGATCGGCTGACCGACCGTGACGTGCTGGCCGTCCTCGACGAGGAGGGTCGCACGACGCAGGACCGGGTAGACCACCGGCTCGTCGCCGTTGTCGGGCGTGAGGATGACCTTCTTGGCCTTGTCGGTCTCGTCGATCGTGATGCGGCCGTCGGCCTCTGCGATCGGCGACGCACCCTTGGGGGTACGAGCCTCGAAGAGCTCCTGGACGCGGGGCAGACCCTGGGTGATGTCATCCGCCGATGCCGAACCACCGGTGTGGAACGTACGCATCGTCAGCTGGGTACCGGGCTCACCGATCGACTGGGCCGCGATGATGCCGACGGCCTCGCCGATGTCGACGGTCTTGCCCGTCGCGAGCGAACGGCCGTAGCACTGCGCGCAGACGCCGACCGCCGAGTCGCAGGTCAGGACCGAGCGCACCTTGATGGTCTCGACACCCGCCTCGACCAGCTTGTCGATGAGCACGTCGCCCACGTCGTCGCCTGCAGAGGCGAGGACCTCGCCCTTGCTGTCGACCACGTCGGAGGCCAGGGTACGAGCGAACACCGAGTTCTCGACGTTCGCGTCGCGCACCAGCTCGCCCTGCGCGTCGGCTGCGGCGATCGGGAGCTCGAGGCCCTTCGACGTGCCGCAGTCCTCTTCGCGGATGATGACGTCCTGCGAGACGTCCACCAGACGACGGGTCAGGTAACCCGAGTCGGCGGTACGCAGAGCGGTGTCGGCCAGACCCTTACGGGTACCGTGCGTCGCGATGAAGTACTCCGCCACCGACAGGCCCTCGCGGTACGAGGAGATGATCGGACGCGGGATGATCTCACCCTTGGGGTTGTTCACCAGGCCTCGCATACCCGCGATGTTGCGGATCTGCAGCCAGTTACCACGGGCGCCGGAGGACACCATGCGGTTGATGGTGTTGTCCTGCGGGAAGTGCGCCTTCATCGCGGCCTGCACCTCGTCGGTCGCCTCGGTCCAGATCTTGATGAGCTCCTGACGACGCTCGGCGTCGGTCGTGAGGCCCTTCTCGTACTGCGACTGGACCTTCGCGGCCTGCTTCTCGTAGCCGGCGACGATCTCGGCCTTGTTCGGCGGGGTGAGGATGTCGCTGAGCGCGACGGTCACACCCGAGCGCGTGGCCCAGTAGAAGCCGGCGTCCTTGATGCGGTCGAGAGCTGCGGCCGTCTCGGTCTTCGGGTACTCCTCGGCCAGCTTGTTGACGATCTGCGACAGCTTGCCCTTGTCGGCGACCTCGCGCACGAACGGGTAGCCCTTCGGCAGCGTGTCGTTGAAGATCGCCTGACCCAGCGACGCGTCGACCAGGCCGTGCTTCTCGTAGCCCTCGGGCGCTTCGCCCTCGAGGAAGGTCAGACCCGGGATGCGGATGCGGACCTTCGCCTGCAGGTCGAGGGTGCCCTCGTCCTTCGCCAGGATCGCCTCGCCGACGGAGCCGAACGCACGGCCCTCACCGGTCGCGCCCTCCTTGACCGTGGTCAGGTGGTGCAGACCGATGATCATGTCCTGCGAGGGCAGGGTCACCGGGCGGCCGTCAGACGGCTTCAGGATGTTGTTCGACGCGAGCATCAGCACGCGGGCCTCGGCCTGAGCCTCGACCGACAGCGGCAGGTGGACAGCCATCTGGTCGCCGTCGAAGTCGGCGTTGAACGCCGCGCAGACGAGCGGGTGCAGCTGGATGGCCTTGCCCTCGACGAGCTGCGGCTCGAACGCCTGGATGCCGAGACGGTGCAGGGTGGGTGCACGGTTCAGCAGCACCGGACGCTCGCGGATGATCTCCTCGAGCACGTCCCAGACCTCGGGACGGGTGCGCTCGACGGCGCGCTTGGCGGCCTTGATGTTCTGCGAGTGGCCGAGGTCGATCAGGCGCTTGATCACGAACGGCTTGAAGAGCTCCAGAGCCATCTGCTTGGGCAGACCGCACTGGTGCAGCTTCAGCTGCGGGCCGACGATGATGACCGAACGGCCCGAGTAGTCGACGCGCTTGCCGAGCAGGTTCTGGCGGAAACGACCCTGCTTGCCCTTCAGCATGTCGCTGAGGGACTTCAGGGCGCGGTTGCCGGTACCGGTGACGGGGCGACCGCGGCGGCCGTTGTCGAACAGCGCGTCGACGGCCTCCTGCAGCATCCGCTTCTCGTTGTTGACGATGATCTCGGGGGCGCCGAGGTCGATCAGACGACGAAGACGGTTGTTGCGGTTGATCACACGACGGTAGAGGTCGTTGAGGTCGGACGTCGCGAAGCGACCACCGTCGAGCTGCACCATCGGGCGCAGCTCCGGCGGGATCACCGGAACGACGTCGAGCACCATGGCGGCCGGGCTCATACCGGTCTCCAGGAACGAGTTGACGACCTTCAGGCGCTTGATCGCACGGATCTTGCGCTGACCCTTGCCCTCGGAGATCTGCAGGTGCAGGCTGTCGGCCTCGGCCGCGAGGTCGAAGGCCGCCAGGCGACGCTGGATGGCCTCGGCGCCCATGTGGGCCTCGAAGTACTGGCCGAAGCGGTCCTGCAGCTCGTGGAACACGTCGTCCTCGGGGCGAAGAGCGCCGACCTCGAGCGTGCGGAAGTCCTCCCACACGCGTTCGAGCTTGGCGATCGCCTCGTCGGCACCCTTGCGGATGAGCGACATCTCCTTCTCGGCGGCGTCCTTGACCTTCTTCTTCTGGTCGGCCTTGGCGCCCTCGGCCTCGAGAGCCGCGAGCTCCTCCTCCAGCTTGGCCAGGCGCTCCGCGATCTTGGCGTCGCGGCGGTCGCCGAGCGTCTTCAGCTCGAGACGGATGTTGTTCTCCTGCGTGCCCAGGTCGCGGTGACGAGCATCCTCGTCGACCGAGATCACCATGTACGCGGCGAAGTAGATGACCTTCTCGAGGTCCTTCGGCGCCATGTCGAGCAGGTAGCCGAGGCGCGAGGGCACGCCCTTGAAGTACCAGATGTGGGTGACGGGAGCGGCGAGCTCGATGTGACCCATGCGCTCACGGCGGACGGAGCTCTTGGTGACCTCCACGCCGCAGCGCTCGCAGACGATGCCCTTGAAGCGGACGCGCTTGTACTTGCCGCAGGCGCACTCCCAGTCGCGGGACGGGCCGAAGATCTGCTCACCGAAGAGCCCATCCTTCTCGGGCTTCAGGGTGCGGTAGTTGATGGTTTCGGGCTTCTTGACCTCGCCGTAGGACCACGCGCGGATGTGGTCTGCGGTCGCCAGGCCGATGCGAAGCTCATCGAAGGTTGTTGCGTCGAGCACTAGTTCTCCTGTGTCGGAATTCTTTGTGAGAAGTCTGGGTGGTGGGCCGCCGCCTCAGGCGGCGGCCCAGACCTTAGATCTCGTCGATCGAGGCGGCCTCGAAGCGGCTGGAGATGTTGATGCCGAGCTCCTCCGCTGCGCGGAAGGCCTCGTCATCGGTGTCGCGCAGGTTGACAGCCGTGCCGTCGGCCGAGAGGACCTCGACGTTCAGGCAGAGGGACTGCATCTCCTTCATGAGCACCTTGAAGGACTCGGGGATGCCGGGCTCCTGGATGTTCTCGCCCTTGACGATCGCCTCGTAGACCTTGACGCGGCCGAGGATGTCGTCGGACTTGATCGTGAGGAGCTCCTGGAGCGCGTACGCGGCGCCGTAGGCCTCGAGGGCCCACACCTCCATCTCACCGAAGCGCTGACCACCGAACTGCGCCTTACCACCGAGCGGCTGCTGGGTGATCATCGAGTACGGACCGGTCGAACGCGCGTGGATCTTGTCGTCGACCAGGTGGTGCAGCTTCAGGATGTACATGTAGCCCACCGAGATCGGCGCCGGGAACGGCTCACCCGAACGGCCGTCGAACAGCTGCGTCTTGCCGCTCGAGTCGATCAGGCGCACGCCGTCGCGGGTCGGGAGCGTCGAGTCGAGGAGACCGGAGATCTCCTCCTCGCTCGCACCGTCGAACACCGGGGTGGCGACCTTGGTGTTGGGAGCAGCCTCGAACGCGTCCTTCGGGAGCTTCACAGCCCACTCCGGGTTGCCCTCGACCTTCCAGCCCTGCTTCGCGATCCACCCGAGGTGGGTCTCGAGGACCTGGCCGAAGTTCATTCGACCCGGGATTCCGAGCGGGTTCAGGACGATGTCGACCGGGGTTCCGTCCGCGAGGAACGGCATGTCCTCGATCGGGAGGATCTTCGCGATGACGCCCTTGTTGCCGTGACGGCCGGCGAGCTTGTCGCCCTCGGTGATCTTGCGCTTCTGGGCGATGTAGACCACGACGCGGCGGTTCACGCCGGAGCCGAGCTCGTCGTCGCCGTCCTCGGCGTTGAACTCCTTGACGGCGATGATCGTGCCCTGCTCGCCGTGGGGCACCTTCAGAGAGGTGTCACGGACCTCGCGGCTCTTCTCGTTGAAGATCGCGCGGAGCAGGCGCTCCTCGGCCGACAGCTCGGTCTCGCCCTTCGGCGTGACCTTGCCGACGAGGATGTCGCCGGGGCGGACCTCGGCGCCGATGCGGATGATGCCGCGCTCGTCGAGATCCTTCAGCAGCTCGGGGCTGACGTTGGGGAGGTCACGGGTGATCTCCTCCTTGCCCAGCTTCGTGTCACGGGCGTCGACCTCGTACTCCTCGATGTGGATCGAGGAGAGGGTGTCGTCCTTCACCAGGTCCTGGCTCAGGATGATCGCGTCCTCGAAGTTGTAGCCCTCCCACGTCATGAACGCGACGAGGAGGTTCTTTCCGAGGGCCAGCTCGCCGTTCTCGGTCGCGGGGCCATCGGCGATGACCTCTCCGACCTCGACGCGCTCGCCGGCCGAGACGACGACCTTCTGGTTGTACGACGTGCCCTGGTTCGAGCGGTCGAACTTGCGCAGGTGGTACTCCTGCGTGCCGCCCTCGTCGAGCATGACGATGACGCGGTCTGCGGAGACCTCGGTGACGACACCGGCCTTCTCGGCGGTGATCACGTCACCGGCGTCGATGGCGGTGTAGCCCTCCATACCGGTTCCGACGAGCGGCGAATCGCTGCGCAGCAGCGGCACGGCCTGACGCTGCATGTTGGCGCCCATGAGCGCGCGCTGCGCGTCGTCGTGCTCGAGGAAGGGCACGAGCGAGGTCGCGACCGACACCATCTGGCGCGGCGAGACGTCGATGTAGCCGATCTCCTCCGGGAGGAACAGGTCGACCTCACCCGATCCGCCCTTCGGGCGTGCCAGGACGTGGCTCTCGCGGAAGCGGCCGTTCTTGTCGAGCGGGGCGTTCGCCTGCGCGATGTTGAAGTCGACCTCTTCGGATGCCGTGAGGTAGTCGATGTGCTCGGTGACGACGCCGTTCTCGACCTTGCGGTACGGGGTCTCGATGAAGCCGAACGAGTTGATGCGCGCGAAGGTCGCGAGAGCACCGATCAGACCGATGTTCGGGCCTTCAGGCGTCTCGATCGGGCACATGCGGCCGTAGTGCGAGGGGTGGACGTCACGGACCTCGACGCCGGCGCGGTCACGGCTCAGACCACCAGGGCCGAGAGCCGAGAGGCGGCGCTTGTTGGTCAGACCCGCGAGCGGGTTGTTCTGGTCCATGAACTGCGACAGCTGCGAGGTTCCGAAGAACTCCTTGATCGCGGCGACGACGGGACGCACGTTGATCAGGGTCTGCGGCGTGATCGCCTCGATGTCCTGCGTGGTCATGCGCTCGCGGACGACGCGCTCCATGCGCGACAGACCGGTGCGGACCTGGTTCTGGATCAGCTCGCCCACCGCGCGGATGCGACGGTTGCCGAAGTTGTCGATGTCGTCGGTGGCGATGCGGATCTCGGCCTGCTTGCCGGAGCGGATGCCCTCGAACGTCTCGACGCCCGCGTGGATGCGCACCAGGTACTTGATCGTGGCCACGATGTCCTCGACGGTCAGCACCGAGTCGGTGAGAGGCGCGTCGAGTCCGAGCTTGTGGTTGATCTTGTAGCGGCCGACCTTGGCGAGGTCGTAGCGCTTCGGGTTGAAGTAGAAGTTGTCCAGCAGCGCGCGGGCGGCCTCTGCGGCGACCTGCTCGCCCGGACGGAGCTTGCGGTAGATGTCGCGGAGCGCATCTTCCTTCGTGACGATGGTGTCCTTCGCCAGGGTCTCCTCGATCGAGGGGAAGCCGGCGAACTCGGCCAGGATCTCTTCGCTGGTCAGGCCGAGGGCCTTGAGGAAGACCGTGACCGACTGCTTGCGCTTGCGGTCGATGCGCACGCCGACCTGGTCGCGCTTGTCGATCTCGAACTCGAGCCATGCGCCACGGCTCGGGATGACGCGAGCGGAGACGATGTCCTTGTCGGAGGTCTTGTCTGGGGTCTTGTCGAAGTAGACACCCGGCGAGCGCACGAGCTGCGAGACGACGACGCGCTCGGAGCCGTTGATGATGAACGTTCCCTTGTCGGTCTGCAGCGGGAAGTCGCCCATGAAGACCGTCTGAGTCTTGATCTCACCCGTGAGGTGGTTCATGAACTCGGCCTCGACGTACAGCGGGGCCGCGTAGGTCTTGCCGCGCTCCTTGCACTCCTCGATCGAGTACTTCTCAGGCTCGAGGTACGGGTTCGTGAACGAGAGCTGCATCGTCTCGCCGAGGTCCTCGATCGGGGAGATCTCCTCGAAGATCTCGCCGAGACCGGAGATCTCGTTGACGTCGGTGCGGCCCTGTTCCTTGGCCTCGGCGACGCGTGCCTTCCACGCGTCGTTTCCGACGAGCCAGCCGAAGGACTCGGTCTGCAGAGCCAGCAGGTCAGGGACCGTCAGCGTGTCGGAGATCTTGGCGAACGAAAGACGGGATGCTCCGCGTCCGTTCTTGGTGGTGGTGGATGTGGATGCGTTGGGAGCAGCAGCCAAGGGAATAACCTCCGTGAGCCCCGCAGGGCTTCTCGATTCCTTTGTCGTCAGGTGGAGTTGCGCTCAGAGCTCAACGGATGCCGACCACCATATGAGGGCACGGAGAAAGGAGCGCAACTACCAACTATAGACACGAATCGGCGACATGGCAAGTCAAATCCTTGACCAATTCCGGATGCTGCGGTAAAAGCATCCGCCTCCGCCATCATCTCAGCGCGACGTCACTCCTCGACGCCGCCCCGGCACGCCATCCCGGGACTCGGGACCATGCCCTTCATGTCGGCGCGGACGTACATGCCGTAGGACTGGACGTGCCCGCCCGTGACCGCGTCGTCGTCGAACCCGGGCGGGTTGCCCTCGACCGAATCGGGCAGATCCTGCCCCGAGAACGCGCATGCGGAGTTCGCGTGCCCCGCCCCGGGGACGTCGCCGCCGTTGCCGGTGGTCTCACCGGCGAATGCCGCGCCTCCGCCGCCGAGCACGAGCCCCAGCGCGAGCGCGCAGCCGATCACTGATCTCTTCATCTTCGTTCCTTACCCAGTGGGAACGAGTCGCCTCCCCGATCGGCTCGGCGCGGCATCATCGCCGCGCACTCGCGAAACTAGTCCCGTCGGCGGCCGGGTACAAGGGGATCCGGAGCGCCTGCCTCCCGGGTGGGAGCGGGACTCAGACTCCCGGTGCGCGCCGCTGCTGGGCCGCGGCGTCATGCGTCAGCTGCAGGGGGATGCTGACGGGCGCACCGCTGTGCTGCACGACCCGCACGAACAGGATGTCGACGAGCACGAGCTGGGCGATCCGGCTCGTCATCGCCGCCATCCGGAACGGCGACTCCTGCGCATGCGTGAGAAGCACCACGTCGGCCGCCAGCGCCAGCTCGGAATCTGCGACGCTCGTCACCGCGACTGCGAGCGCCCCTGCGTCGCGCGCCACCTGCACCGCACGCAGCACATCAGCCGTCGCGCCGGCGTGCGAGAACGCGATCACGACGTCGGCCGACGTGCGCAGCGATGCGGTCGTGAGCGCGAGGTGCGGATCGGGAGAGTGCGACACCGAGAATCCGATGCGCGCGAGCTTCTGCTGCAGGTCCTGCGCCGTGAGCGACGACGCCGCGTGGCCGAACAGATCGATGTGCCTGGCCGCCACGAGAGCGCGCGCGACGCGGTCGAGCGCATCGGGATCCACGCCCCGCGCCGTCTTCTCGATCGCGTCGATCTCCTGCGCCGCGAGCTTCGCGGCGATCGCCGCCGGCTCGTCATCCGAATCGATCGCCGTCGTGTCCAGACCGAAGCGCGCCTGCTGCGCCTGAGCGAGCGTGATCGTGCGCGCCGCGGCGACCCGCAGCTCGCGATAGCCGCTGAAGCCCAGCGTCTGCGCGAAGCGCGCGACGGTGGAGACCGAGGTGCGGCACAGCTTCGCGAGATCGTTGATCGCGAGGTCGACGACGAGCGTCGGATCGGCGAGGATCGTGTCGGCGACCCGCGCCTCGGCGGCGCTCAGTCGCGAAAGGGATCTGCGAACCAGGGCGAGAACGTCAGCGTCCACGGTGGCCTCCGCGCTCAGCCTACGCGGCCGAGCAGCCTCTCCCGCGCCACCAGCGCTCCGACGCGACTGGCCGCGCCGACCTCGATCGCCGGCAGTGGGAGCGGCGACCGCGCGGCCAGCCCGACGTTGACCACGACGGCCGCGGGGTCGCGCTGAGCCGCTCTCTCCACGAGCGCGCGCTGGGCGGGATCGGTATCCGGACGATCGATGAGGATCACGGTCGTGCCCTCGTCGGCGACCGCGGCGTGGAGGACAGCATCCTGCTCCGAGACGGTGGTGGCGGCGACGTCGAGACGCACCCGGGGATCGTCCCCCGCCAGAGCTGCCGCGACATAGGCCGCCGCGCTGTCGACGGCCAGCGAAGAGCGCCGGCGCGCGTCGACGACGGACAGAGCGGATGCCGGTGCCGTCGCCGTCCCCGCGACCGCTCTGCGCACGACGTCGAGGGCGTCGAACGCTTCCCCTTCGGAGTCGCGCACCCCGGCGGCATCAGCCGTTCGCACCTGTGCCGCCATCGCCGCGACCCTCGAGACCGCATCCTGCACGCGCTCGCGCGACAGCGATCCGTCACGCAGGGCACCGACGATTCCGTCGCGCGCCGCGAGGAAGTCGCGTCGGTCCTGGTCGTCGAGCGCGTTCTCGCCAGGGTTCGTCGGGTTGCCGATGCACAGCAGGTCGGCGCCCGCGGCGAGCGCGAGAGCCGCTCCCCCGCCGATGCCCACTGTCTCGCGGATCGCCGCCATGTCGAGGGCGTCCGTGATGATGACGCCTTCGAAGCCCATCTCGCGAAGTCTGCCGAGAACACGCGGATTCAACGTGGCCGGCTGATCGCCCCACGCGGGGACCACGATGTGCGCGGTCATGATGGCCTCGACGCCCGCGTCGATCGCGGCCCGGAACGGCTCGAGATGCACGCGCTCCAGCTCCTCGACGGCAAGCGCGATCTCTGGCAGCGCATGGTGTGAATCGAGATGCGTGTCGCCATGGCCGGGAAAGTGCTTGACGCATGCGGCCGCCCCGCCGCGCTGGATTCCGCGGATCTCGGCCACGACGTGGCGCGACACCAGCCGCTCGTCGTCTCCGAAGGCGCGTACGCCGATCACCGGGTTGCGCGGGTCGGTGTTCACGTCGGCGACCGGGCCGAGGACCACGTTCGCGCCGATGTCGCGCACGCGGCGGGCGAGCTCTGCGCCCGTGGCCTCTGTCGCGGCGAGATCGTCGAGCCGACCGAGCTGGGCTGCGCCGGGCAGAGTCGACCCCTCGGCCGTCTCGAGGCGGGTGACGCTGCCGCCCTCCTCATCGATTCCGATCAGGGCCGACGGGTTCGCCTCGAGGATCTGAGCGCTGAGCGCGCCGAGATCGCCCCCCACGTTCTGGCCGAAGTACACGACGCCGGCGAGACCGTCGCGCAGCTCCTCGAGCAGCCAGCCGGGAGCGGTCGTTCCCAGGAAGCCCGGCCAGAGCACACCGTTGGCGAGCCGAGTGAGCTCGTCGCTCATCCCTTCACCGCTCCTGCCACCATCCCGGCCGAGAGCCGACGCTGAACGATCACGAAGAAGATCATGACCGGGATCGTGATGATCGTCGATGCCGCCATGATGCTGCCCCAGTCGTTCGAGTGCAGGCCGAAGAACGACTTCAAGCCGATCGATACCGTGTACTGGTCGGTGGCACTGCCGAGGATCGTCATCGCGAAGATGAACTCGTTCCACGCGGTGATGAAGCTGAAGATGCTGGTCGCGACGAGGCCGGGCATGACGAGCGGCAGCAGGATCGATCGGAACATCCGCCACCAGCTCGCGCCGTCGATGTACGCGGCCTCCTCGAGCTCGACCGGCACCGCGGCGACGAAGCCGCGCAGCATCCAGATGCCGAACGCGAGCGACAGCGCCACATAGACGACCATGAGACCCAGGATGCTGTTCAGCAGCCCCAGGCTCTTCACCTGCAGGAACAGCGGGATGACGAGCGCCTCGAGCGGCACCATCTGCACGACCAGGATCAGCATCAGGATCGTGGTGCGGAATCTGAAGCGGAAGCGCGCGACCGCGACCGCCGCGAGGAGGCAGACGACGGCGCTCACGAGCACCGTGACGAGCGCGACGATCGCGGAGTTGCGCAGGAACGTGCCGAAGCCGCCGTCGGTGAGGACGAACGCGAAGTTGTCGAAGGTGAACTCCTGCGGCAGCAGCGACTGCCCGCCGCTGGAGGCCTTCTTGTCGAGCGCGCTGGAGACCATCCAGTACACCGGGAAGAGGGTGAAGATCAGGACGGCGGCGACGGCGATGCCGGTGCCCGCCCTCGACATGATCGAGCGACGCGGGTTCACAGCTCGTCCTCCTTCATGAGCGAGCGGATGTACACGATCGTGATGCCGATCAGCACGAGGGTGAGCAGCACCGCGAGCGCGGCGCCGAACCCGTACTTGTTCTGTCCGAAGGACTCGACGTAGGACCAGACCCCCAGGTTCAGCACAGAGCGGTTGCCGCCGTTGCCGCCCGGCATCAGATACACCTGTGCGAAGACCTTGAAGTCCCAGATGGTCGACAGGATGATGACGACCGAGAAGACGGGCCGGAGCGTCGGGAAGATGATCTGCCAGAAGCGGCGCCAGGCTCCTGCGCCGTCAAGGGCAGCTGCCTCGAGCATCTCCTTCGAGACGCCGAGGAGACCGGCGAGCACGGTGATCGCGACGAACGGGAACCCGTGGTGCACGACGTTGAGGAGCACGATCGCGTAGAACGACCACTGATTCGTGAACCAGTTGTAGCTCTCGTCCATCAGCCCCAGGTTCTGCAGCACCTGGTTGAAGACGCCACGGTCGGCGTCGAAGATGAACGTCCAGACGTAGGTGCCCGTCACCGCGGGCATCGCCCAGGCGACCATGATGCAGCTGGAGACGATGGTGCGCCACACCGTTCCGAGTCTGGCGAGCAGCAGAGCGACGAGAGTGCCGACGGCGACCGTGGCGAACACGGCCACGGCGGCGAAGCCCACGGTGTTGGGCAGCACGACGGTCCACAGCTGCGGGTCGCTCAGCGCCTTCGCGTAGTTCTCGAGGCCTATCCAGTTCTGCTCGCCGGTGTTGATCTCGCGCAGACCGTAGTCCTGCAGCGAGAACAGGAACACCTGCACGAGCGGCCACAGCATCAGGGTCGCCAGGATGAACAGGCCGGGGGCGAGGAGAAGCCACGGGCGGGCTTTCGCGAGGGAGAGCCCCCGCGGCCTGCCGGCCACGGAGGCGGAGGAGGACTCCGTCTTCGCGGCCGGCAGCGGTGCGTGCACCATCGTCATGAAGGGGGCTTCCTACTGGTTGAGCAGCTCGGTCATCTCAGCGGCAGCATCCTTCGTCGCCGTGGCGACGTCCTTCTGTCCGCTGAGGATCGCCTGGATCATCGAGTTCGTCGTCTTCTTCGCCTGCACCGCACCGAAGTTCGGGGTCACCGGAACGGATGCTCCGCCCTCCACCATCTGCTGCGCGAACGGAGCGACCAGCGGGTCGGTCGAGGCGAGCGCCTCCTCCATGGCCGACTGCACGCCGGGGAAGTACCCGGTCTCGTCGGCCCACTGCTCGGCGAAGTCGCCCGTGGTCATCATCTTGACGAACTCCCACGCGAGGTCGGCGTTCTTGGTCGTGTTGAAGATCGACAGGTGCGAGCCGCCCAGAACGGAGGGCGCGATGCCGCCGTCCTTGCCAGGGATCACTGCGGCGCCGATCTTGCCCTCGAGGTCGGGGTTCGCCTCGACCAGCGCCTTGGGCGTCCAGGAGCCGGAGAGCATCATGGCGACGTTGCCCTGGGTGAAGGCGTCACGGAGGTCCGTCTCCTTCCAGGTGGTCGCACCGGCGGACGAGAAGCCGTGCTCGGTGGCGAGACCCGTGTAGAACTCGATGCCCTCCTGCGACTGCTTGCTGTCGAGCTCGCTGGTCCATTCCTTGCCGTCGAGCGTGGCGACCTCGCCGCCTGCTCCCCAGACCCACGGATACACCTGGAACTCGGCGTCGCCCGCCACAGGGAACGGCAGCATGTCGGGCTTCGCGGCCTTGATCGCCTCACCCGCCGCGACGATGTCGTCCCACGTCTTCGGCGCCTCGAGCCCGAGCTCCTCGAACACATCGGTGCGGTAGACGAGCGAGCGGACGCCGGCGTACCACGGCATGCCGTAGAGCTCGTCGTCGTAGGTTCCTGCGACTTCGAGACCCTCGACCAGGTCGTCGCGCAGCCCCTTCTCGGCGTCGACGTACTCGTCGATCGGCAGCAGAGCGCCCGCGTCGGCGAACTCGGCGGTCCAGGTCGTGCCGGTCTCGGCGACGTCGGGGGTGGTCTGGCCGGCGATCGAGGTCACGAAGCGGTCGTGCGCGTCAGCCCACTGCACCTCTTCGATCTTGACGGTCGCGCCGGTCTCGGCCTTGAACTCCTTCGCCACGGCGTCGTAGAACGCGGTCGAGTCGGGGTTCGTGCCCTTCATGATCCAGACGGTGAGCTCCTGGCCCTTCCCGTCGACGGATCCGCCGTCGCCGCCGTCGGTGCCACCGGTGGAGCAGGCGGCGAGGCTCAGCGTGGCGACGGCGCCCAGCGCCACGGCCGAGAGAATGCGCTTGTGCATCAGGGATCTCCTCTTTGAAACGTCCTGGCGGCATCGGGTGCTCACCAACAGAGATAAGTATCCACGACTAACTAATTACCTGCAAGCAATTCTCACGATCGTCATCCCGCCGTGATAAAAGTTTCCAAGAGTAGGCTCACGGCATGCGCCGCCCCATCGACAAGGCCGACCGTTCGACTCTGGCGCGCCACGCGCACCTGCTCTCCCCCTCCCCCGGCTCCGTCGCACTCAAGCTGCTCGGGATCGCGTTCTGTGTGCTTCTCGTCTCGGGTGCGGCCGTCGCCGCCTACGTCGCGATCGATCTCACGAACCGGGTCGGCGACGGAGCCGTCGCCCTGGAAGGCGACGATGACGTCGCACCTCCTGCTCTGGGCGCCTACCCCGATGACCGCGCCTTCAACATCCTCGTGGTCGGCACCGACGAATGCGGCGAGATCACCACGTCGTACCTGGGTGCTCGATGCAGCGAGGCCGACGACGGCATCCGCAACGACGTGAACCTGCTCGTGCACGTGTCGGCCGCGCCCCGCAACGTCACCGTCGTCTCGTTCCCCCGCGACCTCATGGTCGAGGTGCCCCAATGCACTCGCGTCGACGGCTCGAAGGCCCCGTCGATGAGCAAGGCGTCATTCAACTCGCTGTTCGATCACGCCGGCATCTCGTGCATCGCGCAGACCATCACCGAGATGAGCGGCCTGCCCGTCGAGTTCGCGGCGAAGATCAGCTTCGACGGCGTGATCGAGATCACCAACGCGATCGGCGGCGTCGAGGTCTGCGTCGCCGGCGAGGGCATCCACGACTCGCAGGCGGGAATCGATCTCCCGCCAGGCACCCACACGATCTCCGGCAAGGACGCCCTCGCCTTCATCCGCACTCGCCACGGCGTGGGCGACGAGAGCGACCTCGCGCGCATCTCCAATCAGCAGCAGTACATGTCGCGGCTCGCCAAGAAGATCCTGAGCGCCGAGACGCTGACCGATCCGTCCACAGTGTTGAAGCTCGCGAACACCGTCGTCGACAACATCGTCCCGAGCGAGAAGCTCAGCAACCCGCTCACGCTGGCGCAGCTTGCTCTCGCCCTGAAAGACGTCCCCTTCTCGGACTTCGTGTTCGTGCAGTTCCCGAACGCGCCCGACCCTGACAACCCCAAGAGCAAGGTGGTGCCCGTCGACGACGCCGCCGAGGCGCTCTGGGCGGCCCTCGCGGCAGGCGAGCCCATCGCCCTCTCCGGTGACGTCACGAGCCATTCGGGCGTGGTGCTGTCGACGCCGTCGCCGAGCGCGCCCCCGGCCGAGACTCCGACCGACGCCGCCACGCCTCCCGCCACAGAGACGCCCGATGTCCGCGCGACGCTGCCGCCGGAGATCTCCGGCCAGAGCGTGGATCAGGACACCTGCTCGAAGGGGAACCAGGCGAAGTGATCGCCTGGACCGAGGCGGGAGCGGTCTGCGCGTAGTCTCGGAGCATGGGCAGGACGCGCGCACGAGATACCGAGCACCCGCAGGCCCGGCTCGACCATGGCGGCCTCGCCCGCATCGTGCCGAGCGAGTTCACGAGCGGCTTCGAGCTGATCGTCGACGGCACCCCGCAGTCGCACGTCGACCTCGACGATCCGACCCACCTGCACTTCGAGTACGTCGTTCGTATGGGCGCGGTGATCGACCAGCTTCCGCCCGGTCCGCTGACGGCCGTGCACCTGGGCGCCGGCGCCATGACGCTGCCCCGTTATATCGAGGCGACCAGACCCGGATCCCGCCAGCAGGTCATCGAGCTCGAGGCACCGCTGGCCGCACTCGTGCGCGAGCACCTCCCGCTGCCACGCGGCGCATCCATCCGCGTGCGGATCGGCGATGCCCGCACCGGCGTGCAGAAGCTGCCACCGGCTCTCGCGGGCAGCTGCGATCTGGTCATCTCCGATGTGTACTCGGGGGCCCAGACGCCGGCGCACCTGACGAGCGTCGAGTTCTACCGCGAGCTGCGCGCGCTGCTGAAGCCCGCCGGAGTGCTCCTGGTCAACGTCGCCGACGGCCCCGGTCTCGCGTTCGCCCGCAGGCAGGCGGCGACGATCGCCGAGGTGCTGCCCGAGATCGGCATCCTCGCCGACACCCAGGTGCTCAAAGGTCGCCGCTTCGGCAACCTCGTGATCGCGGCATCCGCCTCTCCCCTGCCCACCGACTGGCTTCCGCGCATGCTCGCCGCGGGGCCGCATCCGGCCAAGATCGCGCAGGGAGCCGAGGTCGTCTCGTTCGTCCAGGGCGCGCGGATCGTGACCGATGCGGATGCCACGGCATCCCCCCGTCCCGACGATTCGCTCTTCCTGCGCTGAGCGCATCCCCGGCGGACGAGCGACACGCCGGGCAAGGTCGGGCGTCCCCGGCGTGTTCGTCGGCACCGTGGAAAGGGGAATGCAGACTGGAGGGAGGGATGCTGCGAGAGGAGAGCCGAGAGCATGAGTTTCATCCGGGGCTACGACCAGGAGACCCTCCGCGAATTGGTCGATCTCGATGAATGCGCCGCGAGGCTGGCCGAGATCGAGAGCCAGCGCAGCCTCCCCGCCCTGCTGGAACGAGTGTGGCTCCTGAAGGTGCTGGATCGCCTCGACGAGGCGCTCGTCCTCGCCGACGAGACCGTGCGCCAGGCCCGCATGGCGGGTACCCGCAAGGACGTCCTCCGCGCCCGTGTGCTGCACGCGACGATCCTGCAGTACCGCGGCGCCCACGCCGCCGCAGACCAGGAGCTCACGACCTGTGCGGCCGAGGCCGAGGGCCAGGGCTGGGCCTCGATTGCGGCGTTCGCGCACCAGCACCACGGCAAGAACGCCTACGAGGCGGGTGACTTCGACACCGCCCGCGACAGCTTCAAGCGCTCGCTGTTCCTGCGCCGAGAGGCCGGAGCCGAAGACCACGAGCTCGAGGTCGCCCTGCTCGCGATCGAGGCCGCGGAGCGCCGCCGGCCGTCGCAGCTCGTCGCAGGCTGAGCCGCTCGCCGGACGCGGTGCGCCCTGCTCGTCGCAATGTCGCCGGCATGGCTTAGCCTTGGCGCATGGCGGAACTCGACCGTGTGCGCATCTGGGGCGACGCGCTGATCAGGCTGCATCTCGACGACAGCTGGTCGTTCGGCTTCGACAATGCGAAGCGTCGGGCCGGACAGTGCGACTACACCAAGAAGCGCATCACGGTATCGCGCTATCTCGCGGCGCGCTTCGAAGACGACGAGATCCACCAGGTGCTGCTGCACGAGGTCGCACATGCTCTCGCCGGGCACAAGGCGGCGCACGGCCCCGCGTGGAAGCGGATCGCCCGCGAGCTCGGTTACGACGGGGGTGTGACGCACCATGGCGAGACCGCCGTGGAGCTCGCGCCGTGGGTGGGCACCTGCCCGGCCGGGCATGTGACCTACCGCCACCGCCGTCCGACCAGGGCGACCTCATGCGCCAAGTGCTCGCGCACCTACGACGCGCGTTTCCAGTTCACCTGGACTCGACGCGAGATCACCGCGGCCACGCGCCTGGCCGCGCAGATGGCGCGCTGACTCAGTCCGCCGACGCCTCCGGTTCGGCAGCTGCCTCGCTCTCGACAGGAGCGGATGTCGCGGCATCCGCGTCTTCACTCTTACGGCGCCTGCGCAGCAGGCCTGCCAGCGCGCGCCAGCCGACGAGGAACACGCCCAGCACGATGGTCGCGACGATGATGAAGGGGATCTGCGCCGTGTCGCCGGCGACGAGGCGCAGCAGCATGCCTCCGGCCACGGTCACGACCCAGACCGTGACGCCCCACAGCAGCGACCAGGGCCTGCGCGGTCCCGAGCCCATCAGCGCGGCGAGAGCATGGCCTACCAGCAGCGCGACGAGGAACGGCCACGCGGTCAGAAGGAACCCGGCGGGATCCTCCTGATGCGACGCGCGCCCGATCACGGCGAAGATGAGCACGAGCACGGCGTCGACGATGAGAGCGGGAAGGTACCTCATGCCCCGACCATACGGCCAAGCCGCCGGATTCCGCGGCGACCGCACGGCCTGTTGCCACGCCGGCGTCCGCTTTCTTCCGACGGTCTATGCGAAGGGCACGAAGAGACCGTCGCGCAGCATCGGCACCACCTCGGAGGAGTCGAGTGACGCCGCCTCGGCGACGGATGCCGGGACGATACCCGACTCGGCCATTCGCGCCGTCGACGCGACGCCGATCTCGAGCTCTCGCGCCGAGCCGCTCGCGGTGAGCAGGTGCCGCAGCGCGCCCTTGAGCGCACGGAATCCCTCCGCGGCGACGGCAGCGTCCGGGGCGGTGTGATCGATTCCGAGGTCGGTGAGGGCGGCGATGACGGCGCCCGCCCCCAGCTGATCCTCGACGGCGAATCGCAGAGTTCCGTCGGCGGCCTTCTCTCCTGCGGCGATCACCGCGACCGAGGTGCGCTGCTGACGGCGCTCCTGCTCGACCTGGATGGCGCGGGCAGTGGCTGCGGCGTTGCGCAGTCCGCCCACCAGCACCACTGCGTCTCCCGCGGCAGCGGCGACTGCGGCCCCGTTGCTCGACCACTCCTGCGCATCGGCGAGGGAGACCGCAGCGCCCGAGGCCACGGCATCCGGCACCGTCGAGGAGAACCGCAGCACGTCGACGACAACCACGACGTCGGCGGGCGCCAGGCGGGCGAGCCCACCCGTCCCCCACTCGAAGCGGACCTGATACGTGGACTGGTCGAACGGGGATCCCATCCCTCCAGCCTATGACGGAGGCCGGGTGCGTCCCGATGCTCGCCACGAGCATCGGGACGCCTCCTGAACCGGCCGGCTCAGTCCGCGGCGAGGGCCTCGACCGGAGCGACCCTGGTCGCGAGCCGGGTGGGCGTCGCCGCGGCCACGAGGGTGAGCAGGGCGGTGGCGAGGACGATCACGACCACCGGGATCCATGGCACCTGCGGGGCGATGAGCCCGGCGGGTGTGAAGTCGGGCAGTATCGGCACCGAGCCGAGCAGCGACTGCGCCGCGATCCACCCGTAGGCGATGCCGAGCACGAGGCCGGTCGCGGTCGCGGCGACCGTGATGTGCGTCGCCTCGAGAAGGACCATGCGGCGCACCTGGGCGTTCGAGAGGCCGATGGAGCGCAGCAGCCCGAGCTCGCGCCGACGCTGCACGACGCCGATCGTGAGCAGGTTCACGAGCCCGACGGCGGCGATCACGGCCGAGACCGCGACGAGCACCATCATGATGGTGCCGAAAGCGTCGAACGGTGCGAACACGTCATCCGGCACGTCACCGGTCAGCTGGCTCGTCATCAGCGCTTTCGCCGACTCGAGGGCCACGGCGAACATCGTGACCAGGGTGACGCCCATCACCACGCCGATCGCCATGCGCGACGAGCGCTCCGGATAGCGCAGGGCGTTCTCTGCGGCGAGCCGCGCGGTGGCGCTCGACCCGAACAGCCGACCGACCAGGCGCAGCACGGGCGGCATGAAGATCACAGATCCGAGCGCCAGGCCCGTGAACGAGAGGATGCCGCCGAAGAACGCGACCACCACGCCGAGCGGGGTGACCAGGCCGAGCACGACGCCGGCCGCGAGGAGCGCCGCGCCCGAGATCAGCAGCACCCAGGCGCCGACGTGCCGCCCTGGCTTGCCTGCGAGCTCGTCGTGCGCGCGCTCGACCGACCCTCCGATGGCCTGCAGCGGCGTGACCGACAGCACCCGCCGCGACCCCGCCCACGCCGCGACCCAGGTGGTGAGCGCGACCCCGATGGCCGGCAGCACGATGAACGGCTGCGCGATCGTGAAGTCACGCGGCACGTTCTCGATGAACTGCGCGCCGATCTGCACGCCGATCGCCGCCAGCAGCACGCCGACGGCGGCTCCCAGCAGTGCGCCGATGATCCCGACCACCAGGCCCTGGCGGCTCACCTGGGTGCGCTGCGAGCGCGACGTCGCCCCGATCAGGCGCATCAGCGCGATCTGCCTCGTCCGCCCCGCGATGATCGTCGAGAACGTGTTGGCCGTCACGATCGCGGCGACGTACATCGCGACGGCGGTCAGCAGAACGGAGAGGATCGCGACGACGATCGCGAGCGTTCCGCTGTCTCCGATGTACGGATCGGCCTGCAGCACGGCTCCGATGTAGGCCGTGGTCTCGACCAGGACGACTCCGAAGGCGGCCGAGAGCGTCGCGACGAGGACGCTGGCGCCCATGCCGCGGTCGCGCAGCCAGCCCAGCCGGGGCCCGGTCGCCGCGGTCTGCGGAACGACGGTGGCGATCGCGCTCACGCCGCCACCTCCGCCGCGAGCATGTACGCCGAGATCTCCTCGGCGCTCTGACGCGGGTGGTCGGCGACGATGCGGCCATCCCCGAGGAACAGCACACGATCGGCGTGGCTGGCGGCGATCGCGTCGTGCGTGACCATCGCGATGGACTGCCCGTGATCGCGGCTCGCCTCGGCGAGCAGACGCAGCACCTCCCGGCCGGTCTTCGAGTCGAGGTTGCCGGTGGGCTCGTCGGCGAAGACGAGGTCGGGCGCGGTGGCGAGGGCGCGGGCGATCGCGACGCGCTGCTGCTGGCCGCCGGAGAGCTGATGCGGGCGGTGCTCGAGGCGCGAGCCGAGACCGAGCGACTCGACCAGGCCGTCGATGCGGGCCTTCTCGATCGCACTCGGGCGCCGGCCGTCGAGCTCGAAGGGCAGCATGATGTTCCCCATCGCCGTGAGAGTGGGCACGAGATTGAACGCCTGGAAGATGAAGCCGACGCGGCGGCGACGAAGGATCGTCAGATCGAGGTCGCCGAGCCCCGTGATCTCGGTGTCGCCGATCCACGCGCGCCCCTCGCTCGGACTGTCGAGTCCCGCCATGATGTGCATGAGGGTCGACTTGCCGGAGCCCGACGGTCCCATGATCGCCGTGAACTGACCTCGCCGGATGCCGACGCTCACGTCGTCGAGGGCATGCACGGTGCCTTCGCCCGTGCCGTAGGTCTTCTTCAGGTGCTGGACGCGGGCGGCGAGCCCGAGGTCGGTGGTCGTGATCTCCATGACATCGACGCTACGGAGAGCGGATGCCGCGGCGCGTCGCCCTGGCGGAGCATCCGACTACATCTCAGGGATGATCCGGCGGCGCGGCATCCGCTCCCCTCACAGCAGCGGGCGCGGGTCGAACACGACGCGGATTCGCGTGATCAGCCCGCCTTCGACATGGCTCCAGTTCACGGTGGGCACGATCGCACCGTTCCGGGCGACGAGATCGAACCAGGTCATCGCGTCGGGTCCCTCGACGATTCGCCGGGTGAGCCGCAGGGTCTCCATCACGGAGTCGGCCATCCCCTCCAGCCCGGCGATGCAGTCCTCGACCCCGTCGGCGTCACCGAACACGCCCGAGAACTGCACGTCCTCCGCGAGGACCGTGCGCAGCAGGCCGAAGTCGCGCTCCCGCCAGGCGTCGAAGTAGATCGTCGCGGCCCGGCGAGTGTCGTCCCGCAGCGCATCGACAGACGCGTCGCTCACAGTGACACCGTCCAGGTCCGGGTGGAGACGCCCACGGCGTTCCACGCGTTGATCACGACGATGAGCGACACCAGGGCGCCGAGTTCCTCGGGCGAGAAGACGGCGGAGGCGACCCGCCAGTCCGCATCCGGAACGTGGGTCTCGGCGGCCCGGGTGATGGACTCGGTCAGTGCGAGAGCGGCTCGCTCCCGCGCTGTGAACACGGGCGATTCACGCCACACGGCGACCGCGGCCAGTCTGCGGGCGTTCTCGCCCGCCGTCAGCGCGTCGGTCGTATGCAGATCGACGCAGTAGCTGCAGCCGTTCAGCTGTGAGGCGCGGATGCGGACGAGCTCGCGCAGGAGTCGATCGATCCCCGCCCTGTCGAGCTCAGCCGTGGCGGCGTTGTCGAGATGCGAGAGCGCTGTGGAGAAGCGGGGCGCGGTCGTGTCGAAGTCCAGACGGACGAGTACGGGAACAGTGGGAGCCGGGTCGGCGGGTGCGGAGTTCATGACTCCTCCTTTCGTCTTCACCAGACTCCCTCGTGCGTTTCCATCTGTCCAACAGCTGGTTCGGATGGCTATCATCGTTCTCAGATATGGAACTTCATCAACTGCACTACTTCCTCGCCGTCGTCGACCACGGATCCTTCACCGCGGCGGCCGACAGCGTGCACGTGAGCCAGTCCGGCGTGAGCGCCCAGGTGCAGAAGCTCGAGCGTGAGCTCGGGGTCACCCTGTTCGATCGGAGCGCACGGCGAGCCGCCCTCACCGCCGACGGCGAGAGGCTCCTGCCTGTCGTCAGAGCCGCGTTGTCGGCCGTCGGCGAGGTGCGAGCAGCGGCCGACGATCTTCGCGGACTGGTCATCGGCTCGCTGCGAGTGGGGACAGTCTCGGGACTCGCCTGGCCCTCGCTCTTCGATGCCCTCGCATCGTTGCATGAGGCCCATCCGGGCCTCGACATCCGCTTGCACGAAGGCACCTCGGAACAGCTCCTGTCCGCGTTGTCGCGGGGCGAGAGCGACGTCGCCGTCGCCGCCTGGACCGAGGGGGTCCCCGAGGGCCTCGAGACGAGGGTCGTGTTCGATGATGCACTCGTCGCCGTGGTCGCGCCGCACCACCCGTGGGCGGCGCGGCACAGCATCCGCCCCATGGAGCTCCTCGACGCCGACCTCATCGCGCTGCCCTCCGGCACCGGCGCGCGCACCGCGCTGGACGCCCTGCTCGCCGCGAGCGGACGGACGGTCGCGCCCCGGTGGGAGGTGTCGACGCCGTCCTTCGTGGAGATGCTCGCGACCCGCGGCCTCGGCGTCGGCATCGTCAGCGAGACGACCTGCGCCGGCTGGACCGGCGTGCGGGCCGTGCCGATCGGAGCTCCGGGCGCCCGCTCACGCCTCGGCATCGCATGGCGCACCGAACCCACGTATGCGACGCGCGCCCTGCTCGAGCTGCTGCGAGCGTCGCCCGCTGCGAGGTGAGCCCGAACGGAAGCCCTGCCTCAGGCGAGCCCGTGCTCGAAGGCGAAGACGACCAGCTGCACGCGGTCACGGAGAGCGAGCTTGGTGAGGATGCGACTGATGTGCGTCTTCACGGTCGCCTCGCTGAGGTACTCCCGCGCGGCGATCTCGGAGTTCGACAGACCTCGAGCAGCCAGCGCGAAGATCTCGCGCTCACGCTCGGTGAGGGCGGAGTAGCGATCGGGCACGGGCTTCGGCGCCTCGGCGAAGTGCTGGAAGAGCTCGCGGGTGGCGGATGCCGCGATCACGCTCGAGCCGGAGTTCACCGTGCGGATCGCCGCGAGAAGGAACTCGGGGTCGGCGTCCTTGAGGAGGAAGCCGCTCGCCCCCTGTCGGATCGCGCGCGCCGCAGCCTCGTCGAGATCGAACGTCGTCAGCATGACGATGCGCGGCGGCTCCGGCTCGGCGAGGATCTGCGTGGTGGCCGTGAGGCCGTCCATCACCGGCATCCGGATGTCCATGAGCACGACGTCCGGCCGCGTGGATCGCACCACGTCGATCGCCTCGCGCCCGTCGCCGGCCTCGCCGACGACGTCGAGGTCGGGCTGCGATGCGACCAGCATCCGCACGCCGGCACGGAAGAGCGCCTGGTCATCGACGAGCACGACTCGGATCATACGGGGGTTCCGGTTCCTGAGGAGGGAGAGGTGGAGATGGGCAGGGAGGCGCGGACGAGGAACGCCTCACCCTCCTGCCCCGCATGAAGGCTACCGCCCACGAGCTGAGCGCGTTCGCGCATGCCGATCAGGCCATGCCCGGATGACGACGGCTGAGCCGTGGCGCCGATGCGATTGGCCACCTCGATCTCGACCCGGTCGGGCAGCCAGCTCAGCCTCACGTCGACGGACCCGTCGCCGTGACGGATCGCGTTGGTCAGCGCCTCCTGGAGGATCCGGTAGACGGCGAGCTGGATCGCGCCCGGCGGCTCGCCTGGGGGCATCGGGTCGACCGTGATGCGCGGCTCGACTCCCGCCTGCCGCACCTGCGCGAACAGCGTCTCGAGATCGGCGAGCGTGGGCTGCGGGCCGTCGCCCTGGCGATGCCGCAGCTGCGTGAGCAGCAGCCGCACGTCCGACAGCGCCGAGCGGGCGGTCTGCGCGATCGTGCCGAGCGCCTCGGTCGCCATCTCGGGCTTCGCAGCCGCGGCGTACCGGGCGCCGTCGGCCTGCGCGATCACGACGGCGAGCGAGTGCGCGACGATGTCGTGCATGTCGCGCGCGATGCGCACGCGCTCCTGCTCCTCAGCCGCGAGGGCTTCGGCCTGCAGCTGCGCCGCCTTGGTGCGGCGCGCACGCAGCACGACCCGCCAGAGCAGACCGCTCACCCAGGCGAACCCCAGGGCGAGGACCGAGACGAACAGCAGCAGCACTCCCGCGCTCAGCTGCTCCCAGCCCGTGCTCGCCGTCGACGCGAGCCCGTTGACGAAGTAGATGTACACGGTCGCGACCAGCGCACCGACGATCGTCGACCCGAACCCCCACCACAGCACGGCTCTCGATCCCCACGCGGAGGTGGCGTACAGCACGAGCAGGATGGCGAAGTCGACCGGCACCGGGCCGAAGCCTGCGAGCATCTGCAGAACGGCTCCGGCCCAGGCCGCGGCGAGCGCGAGTCCGGGCGCGAGTCGTCCGATCGCGACACCGCCGGTCATCAGGATGCTCGCCACCACGAGCGCCGCGACGGCGACTGCCTGAGTCTCGGCTCCTCCGGTTCCGTGCCCGTAGAACACGATCGACATCGGGGTGAAGACGAGGAAGAGCAGCGCTGCGCCGACGATGTCGAGCACGAGCGCCGTGCGAGAGAGCGGCCGGATCACTCCCCCACGCTACGTGACGGGCGGATGCCGCGGCATCCGCCCGGAGATGTATCCCGCGGTCAGGCGCGGGCGACGATCTCGCCGTGCGGCACGAGGTACCAGCCGTCGCCGTCGTCGGCCCAGCGCCTCCAGGCGTCGCTGATCTCGCGCAGCTCGGCATCCGTCGCCATGCCGCTGTCGAGCAGCTGCCGCGCGAGAGCGGATTGGAGGATGCGGTCGGCCCACATGCCGCCCCACCAGCTGCGCTCTTCGGGGGTGGCGTAGCACCAGGTGGATGCCGTGACCGTGACGTCGTCGAACCCGGCGGCTCGAGCCCACGCCAGCAGGCGCCGACCGGCATCCGGCTCCCCTCCGTTCGCCCTGGCCGCACGACGGTAGAGGTCGAGCCACCGGTCGAGCTCGGGCAGCAACGGGAACCAGATGAACCCCGCATAGTCCGCGTCGCGTGCGGCGACGATGCCTCCGGGCACGGTCACACGCCGCATCTCCCGCAGCGCCTGCACCGGATCAGCGACGTGCTGCAGCACCTGATGAGCATGCGCGACGTCGAAGCTGTCGTCTGCGAAGCTCAGCGCGTGCACGTCCTCGACCGAGAAGTCGATGTTCGTCGCACCACGCTGCTCGGCGAGGGAACGGGAGAGGGAGAGCGCGTTCTCATCGATCTCGGTCGCTGTGACATGCCCGACGACGCTCGCGAAGTCGACCGTGATCGAGCCGGGGCCGGCGCCGACATCGAGGAGGCTCGTGGTCGCAGTGAGGAACGGGCGAAGGTACTCGGCGGAGTTCGAGATGTCGCGGACGTTGTGCGAGCGGAGGACGGATTCGTGGTGTCCGTGCGTGTACGAGGCCATGTTCCATCCTGGCATCCTGCGACTCGGGTCCGAGTCGGTGTGTCAGTGGAGCTCTGCCACCGCCCGGCGGATCGCCTCGCGATCGGGTTTGCCGGACGGGAGGGTGTCGAGTTCGTCGACGAGGATCAGCCGCGCGGGCCGCGCGGGCTTGCCGAGCTCTTCGGCGACCGCGTCGCGAGCGTGCGCGAGCTGTTCGGCCTCGCTGCGCCGCAGAGCCTCACCTCGAGGCGCCACGATGACCGACGCTTCGCCCCATCGCGCGTCGGCGACCGGGATCACGACGGCGTCGGTGAGGCCCGGCACGCGCCGCACGATCCGCTCGACCCGGTCGAGCGAGATGTTGATGCCGCCGGAGACGATGACGTTGTCTGCCCGGCCGTGCACCCGCACGATGCCGTCTTCGACGAGACCCAGGTCGCCGGTTCGGTACCAGCGGATGCCGTGCTCATCGCGCTCGAACACCCGGGCGGTGAGCTCGGGGTCGCCGAGGTATCCGTCGGCGAGCATGGGCCCGGCGATGCGCAGCTCCCCGTCGACGGCCTTGACGGCGGCCGTGTCGAGGGGCACTCCGTCGTACACGCAGCCGCCGCTCGTCTCGCTCGATCCGTAGGTGCGCACGAGGCGCACGCCGAGCTCCGCCGCCCGTTCGCGCAGCGGCTCCGGCAGGGCCTGGCCGCCGACGAGGATCGCACGGTACGCGCAGAGCGAGCTGCGGACCGCGTCGCTGTCTGCGGCACCCAGGAGGGTCGCGAGCTGCGCGGGCACCAGCGACGTGTACAGCTCGGGGATACCGCCGCCCGAGCCCGCGGTCGGGCGGAGCATCGACAGCGTCGCCATGGCGAAGGCATCCGCGGAGAACCGCTGCTCGAGCACTGCGGGCTCCGTGCCCGCCAGCAGCGAGCGCACCAGCACCTGGAGACCGGCGACGTAGCTCGCGGGCAGCGCGAGCAGCCATCGGCCCGCGCCGATACGCGCGGCCGTCGCCTCGGCGCCGGCGCGCAGCGCCTCACCGCTCAGCACGACCCGCTTCGGGATGCCGGTCGACCCGGAGGTCGCGATCACGACGGCGGTGCCGTCAGGCACGCTCTCAGGCTCCCCGCCCACCATGCCGAAGCCGAGCGCCGGGCCGCCGTCGAGGGCTCGCCCCAGAGCGGCGCGCAGCTCTTCGGGATCGTCGGCATCCGTGGGTCGCAGCTCGATCGACATGAGGGTCAGAAGTGGTACGGGAAGGCCGACCAGTCCGGCGCGCGCTTCTCGAGGAAGGAATCGCGCCCTTCGACAGCCTCGTCGGTGCCGTAGGCGAGTCGGGTCGCCTCACCTGCGAACACCTGCTGCCCGACCATGCCGTCGTCGACCGCATTGAAGGCGAACTTGAGCATGCGGATCGCCGTGGGCGACTTGGTGAGCACGGTGCGGGCCGTCTTCAGCGCCTCGCGCTCGAGCTCGGCGTGCGGAACCACGCGGTTCACGGCGCCCATCTCATAGGCGCGCTGCGCGGAGTACTCCTCGGCGAGGAAGAACACCTCTCGCGCGATCTTCTGCCCCGTCTGCCGAGCCATGTATGCCGAGCCGTATCCGGCGTCGAAGCTGCCGACGTCGGCATCCGTCTGCTTGAACCGCGCCTCCTCAGCGGAGGCGATCGACAGGTCGCACACGACGTGCAGCGAGTGGCCGCCGCCCGCTGCCCATCCGGGGATCACCGCGATGACCACCTTCGGCATGAACCGGATGAGGCGCTGAACCTCGAGGATGTGCAGGCGGCCGGCGCGCGCAGGGTCTGCCACCGCATCGACCTCGTCCGAGTACTTGTACCCGTCGCGCCCGCGGATGCGCTGGTCACCGCCCGAGCAGAACGCCCAGCCGCCGTCCTTCGGGCTGGGTCCGTTGCCAGTGAGAAGCACGGCGCCGATCCGCGGATCCTGCCTGGCGATGTCGAGAGCGCGGTAGAGCTCATCGACGGTGTGCGGACGGAAGGCGTTGCGCACCTCGGGCCGGTCGAACGCGATGCGGGCGACGCCGCCGTCGTGCGACACGTGCGCCGTGATGTCGGTGTAGTCCTCGGCGCCGGGTGCGAGCACCCACTCCTCGGGGTCGAACAGATCGGAGACGGATGCTGTGGTCACGGCGTCCAGCCTATTCCTCGGCGGGTGCAGGCGAGAGAGTGCCGCCCGTCGTGGGCGGCACTCTCCGGAAGGGGACGTCAGGGCCGGCGCCGACGGACGGTCTTGATCCACCCGTCGGCGATGTCCCACACGACGCCGGCCGCGACGCCGAACCCGAGGACGACTGCGAGTATGCGCATGATCCCGCCCTCGCCGGACGCCTCGGCATCACCCGCGGCGAAGCCATCACCGCCGGCGGTGACGGCGTAGGCGAGGAAGTCGGGGTTGACGAGCTCGCCGCGCAGCAGGAGGACGAGCACCCACGCGAGGAACGCCAGCGCGAGGATGGTGTTCACCACTGCAAACCCCACCGTCCAGCCGCCCCGTCGGAAGATGACGATCGCGAAGACCGCCTCCGCCGCGATGAGCAGAAGCAGCAGCCCGATGCTCCATGGCCACAGGTCAGGGTTCAGGATCGGAAGCGTCTCTGCGGGGATGAAGCCGCGCAACCGATCCCAGACGAGAGCACCGACCGCCAGGCCCAGGAAGACGAGCGAGCCGATCAGCTCGTTGCGCCCTGGACCGTTCTCTGTGAGCTCGGGCAGTTGATCGACATCCCACTTGTCGATCGACGTCGAGTTGCCGGTGCGCTCCAGCACGACGAAGACGAGCGTCGTCCAGAAGCAGATGTGGATGATCGTTCCCCCGGTGGCGACGATCGCGGAGGCGATGATCTCGCCGACGGGAGCGCCGGCGATCGTCTGCCCCAGCGCCGCTGCGACCAGGACGCAGACCGGGACGATCATCAGCAGGAGCTTCAGCAGTCGCCACCAGGTCAGGTAGAAGCGCGGGCCGATCAGATGGAGCGGACGCTCGGCGTAGCCTGCGGCGAGGATACCCGGGTCGCCGAGTTGGGTGAGCACGGCGCGTTCGGCATCCGTCGGCGACTCACCGGCCTCGAGCCTGGCTTCGATCGCATCGGCGATGGAGGCACCGAGCTCGGCGCGGACATCGTCCTGCGCGTCGGGCCTCAGGCTCTTGACGGTCGCGGCGATGTAGCGCTCGGTGAGAGTGGCGGTCGTGGTCATGTCAGTTCTCCTCTGCGGTGAGGGTGTCGATCGCTGCGGTGAGCGAGCGCCATTCGTCGGTCAGGGTGTCGGCGAGGCGGATGCCGGCATCCGAGGTGCGATAGAACTTGCGGGGCCTGGCCTCGTCGGTGTTCCACTCGCTGGTCAGGTACTCCTGCTTCTCCAGCCGGCGAAGCAGGGGGTAGAGAGTGTTCGCGTCGGTGGCGAAGCCCCGGCTCTCGAGCTCTTCGAGCAGTCCGTAGCCGTAGCCCGGAGTGCGCAGCAGCTGCAGGCACGCGAGCACCACGGTGCCGCGTCTCAGCTCCTGCAGGTGTGTGTCGAGAATCTCGTTCATGTCGATCACATTACTGTGTGACACACACTATCGTCAACAACACATTGATTGCGGATGAGAAGAGACCCCGAAGCCCTAGCGTGGAGTCATGAGCTTCGAGATCGCCTGCATCGACCCGTTCGACGATTCCGCCGTCGACGCCTGGTGGGAGGCGTATGCCGCCGCGCGACGCGTCGGCATGGGTGACGACGCCGTGGTCTGGTCGCGAGAGGAGAGCCGCACCGAGCTGCAGCAGCCCTCCGCGACGACGCGGAAGACCGCCTTCGTCGCGCTCGAGAACGGCGCGGTCGTCGGCTCGGGAGCGCTCACCCTGTCTCTCACGGACAACACGCACGTCGCGGGGATCGGCGTGAACGTCCCGTCCGAGCATCGCCGCCGCGGCGTCGGCTCCGCGCTCCTCGCTCGCATCGAGCAGGAGGCGGCTGGTGAGGGGCGCACGACCATGCGCGCCGACATCTTCTGGCCGGCATCAGCCCCCGCCGACGGTGCCGGCGAACCCGGACGGGAGTTCGCCGCCCGGCACGGGTACGAGGTCGCCCTCGGCGACGTGCAGAACCGCCTCGACCTACCGGTTTCGGACGAGATGATCGGCCGGCTCCTGACCACGGCCCCGGCCGCGGGCTATGAGATCCGCAGCTGGTCGGGCAGAGTCCCCGAGGAGTTCGTCGCCGACTGGGCGGCGCTGGATGCGATCCTCGACACGGAGGCGCCCACCGGAGCCCTCGACATCGAGACCGCGTCTGGCGACGTCGCCGCGTTCCGCGACGACGAGGACCTGATCGTCCGGCAGGGTCGCACCTCGTACGGGACCGTCGCTCTCGACCGCGACGGGCGCGTCGCCGCCTACACGCAGATCGTGGTGTCGATCGACGACGGCAACGGGTACCAGTGGGGCACGCTCGTACGGCGAGAGGATCGCGGGCGGCGCCTGGGGCTGCGGGTCAAGCTCGAGAACCTCCGGCTGCTGCAGCGGCTGTCGCCGGGAACCACCCGGGTGTACACGTTCAACGCGGAGTCGAACGAGCACATGCTGGCCGTGAACACGCAGCTCGGTTTCCACGCGACAGCACGGGTGGCGGAGCTGCAGAAGCGCCTGGTCTGATTTGTGACGCCGCGGAATGGGGCGACGGCATCCGATTCCGTACTGTAGGACGGTGACCTCGACGACCCGTAACCTCGCTCTCACCCTCTCCACGGCAGCACTCCTCGCGCTGTCCCTCACCGCGTGCTCGCCGAGCACCGCCTCCGACGCTCCGACCTCGACGGCGAGCTCCTCGGCGGCAGCCGACGACGGCACCTGCGCCGGCGTGACCGTCGTGGTCGACACCGGCGACCTCGACATCTCCGACGACCCGTCGGACACCGTGTGCGTCGACACCGACAAGACGATCCTCGGGACGGATGCCGTCACCGAAGCAGGGTTCACGACGGTCGGCACCACGACCTACCCCGACGATGTGATCTGCCGCGTGAACGGCGTGCCGGCCGAGGAGACCGAGCTCACCGGTGACGACGGCGCCGCGTACCACGAGACCTGCGCCGACATGCCGCCTGCGGCCGCGTACTGGGGGCTGTGGGTCAAGCCGGCCGACGGCGAGTGGGACTACGCGCAGACCGGTCTCTCCGCGCTCGAGCTGAACCCGGGCGACAGCGTCGAGCTGCTGTTCACCGTCAACGGCGCCCCGGCTTCGCCCACCTCGTGACCCGTGCGGGCCGGCTCCAACTGAGACCCGGCCCGCTGCGTACGGCGGCGGGGCTGGCGGCGTTCTTCGTCGCCGCCCGCGTCGTCTACCGCGTGCTGTTCCACGGCGCAGACGGCAGCGGCCCGGTGCTGCTGCCGCTCGCCGCCCTGCGGCTGCCAGCGCCCTTCTCGTGGGTGACGCTGCTCGGGCCCGTGACGCTCGACGGCCTGTGGGATGCGGTCCTCTCGGCGCTCCCGATCGCCGCCGTCATCCTGCTCTTCGGCCTGCTGAACGCCGTGTTCGACATCTCGCGGGTGTTCGGCCGGCTCGCTCGCCGCGGCCCGCTGCGCGGCATCGCCCGGGCTGTGGCCGTCGCGTGGTCGACCCTGCCGAGCCTCGGCCAGGCGGTGCGCACCGTGCACACTGCGCAGCGGCTGCGCGGAGAGAAAGCCGGACCGAGGATGCTGGTCCCCGTTCTCGAGCGCACGCTCGAACGAGCGGCGGCCGTCGCGAACGGGCTCGAGCTGCGCGGCTTCGGCGGCGTCGCCGCCGACGGGGAGTGCGACGCTCCGGTCTCGGTGCGCGACGCGGTCTTCGGCTTCGGCGGCTCCGTCGTGCTCGCCGTCGATCATCTCGCGCTCCGCACCGGCATGCTGACCGTGGTGACGGGCCCGACCGGATCGGGCAAATCGACGCTGCTGCGCGGTCTCGCGGGTCTCGTCGACCATGTCGACGGCGGATGGTCGACGGGCGCTGTGGAGGTGGCGGGTCTGGATCGACGACGAATCCCGCCGCGCGACTCCTCTCGGCTGGTCGGGGTCGTGCTGCAGAACCCCCGCGAGGCGTTCTGCAGCGAGTTCGTTCGCGACGAGATCGGACTCTCGCTGCAGCTGCGTGGAGTCGCCTCGGCGATCGTCGCCGCACGCGTGGATGAGGTCGTCGAGCGCCTGACGATCGCGCACCTGCGTGACCGCTCGGTGCACACGCTGTCGGCAGGCGAGGCGACCATGGTCGCGATCGCGGCGGCCGTGGTCGAGCGCCCGATCCTGCTGCTGATCGACGAGCCGCTCGCGGATCTGGATGCCCACGCGCGCGTGCGCGTGGTCGCCGCTCTCGATCGGCTCGCGCACGACGCTGGTCTGTGCGTGCTGGTCGCGGAGCATCGGGCCGCCGCCTTCGGCGAGGTCGCCGACGAATGGTGGGAGATCGACGGCTCATCGCTGCGGTCCGCCACGCCGCAGGGCGCGTCCCGCCCGTCGAGCGACTCTTCGGCGCGCTCGTACTCGCTCACCGCTGGTCTGCGCGAGCGCCGTGCTGAGCGAGCGCAGCCGCCGATGCCTCCGGAGCCTGCGCCACAGAGGCGAACCGAGGACGCGGCGGGGTCGCGACCCGGGGATGCCGCCCTCGCAGCATCGCATGTCCGCATCGCTGTCGGCGGCGTCATCGCCGTCGCGGATGCATCGCTCTCGCTCGGACGCGGGGAGATCGCCGCGTTGATCGGCCCGAACGGCGCGGGCAAGTCCACGCTTCTCACCGCGCTCGCCCTCCCTCCTCGCGATCTGGAGGTCGTGGGCAGCCCTGTCCTCGTCCCCGACGCCTCTGACAACCTGTTCACCTGTGACACCGTGGCAGCGGAATGCACGAGGGCCGACCGCTCGGCCCGCCGTACGGGTCTGCGCTCCGCGTCGACCACGGCCGCGCGGTTCGCGGCGCTGCTCTGTCTCGACGCCGCCGGCCTCGCGGAGCGGATGCCTCGGCATCCGCGGGACCTCTCACTCGGCGAGCGGCGCTGTCTGGCGATCGCGCTGCAGCTCGCGCGTTCCCCCGAGGCGCTCATGATCGACGAGCCGACCCGCGGTCTCGACGCGCGCGCCAGAGGGCAGGTGCGTGCGGCGCTGAGGCACGCGGCGGATCGGGGCGCTGCCGTGCTGATGGCGACGCACGATGCCGACTTCGCGGAGGATCTCGGCGCGCGGGTTCTGCGGATGAGGGACGGCGTGGCGCCCGCACCAGACCTCGCACTTCAGCTGCCGGACGAGTCCTGCATCGATGCTGCTCCCGCATCCTCGTCCTCCTCCGTGCAGTCCACGGCATCCGCATCCGCGCCTCCGACGCCCATCCGTCGGGAGCATTCCCATCCGTCGGAGGAATCAGGCCTCGACGGCGGCGTGTCGCCCTCTCCCTCCCGACGGAACGACGCAGGGGCCGGTCTCGGACCATCCGGACGACCGGCGCGCAACGCCCGCGGCTGGCATGTCGTCGGCCGGAGGGCGGCAGTCGGAGGTCCGCTCTCGCTGCTCGCGGCGAACATCGTCGCCCTCGCCGCGTTCACCTGGCCGTTCGTCGCTGCCGCCCTGCCGACGCAGGCGAACACGGCCGTCCCCTGGGTCGCGCTCGCCCTCGCGCCGGTGGCGGTGCTCGTCGCGATCGCCGCTCTCGATCAGACGGTGCGTTCGGCGCACATCATCGCCTATCTGGGTGTGCTCGCCGCGATCGGCACTGCTCTGCGGATCGCGAGCACGGGCGTCGGCGGAGTCGAAGCCGTGTTCATCCTGCTCGTGCTCGCCGGCCGCGCCTTCGGCGCCCGGTTCGGGATGCTGCTCGGCGTCTCGACGATCCTGCTGTCGTCGACCGTCTTCGGCGGGTTCGGCCCCTGGACGCCGTTCCAGATGTTCGCCTGCGGCTGGGTGGGCGCCGGAGCCGGTCTCCTCCCCCGCCGGGTCAGGGGCTGGGCGGAGATCGCCATGCTCTGCGCCTACGGCGCCGCGGCATCCTATGTCTTCGGCCTGCTGCTGAACCTCTGGTTCTGGCCTTTCGCGATCGGCGGCGGCACCGCGATCTCCTACGTGCCTGGAGCTCCGATCACTCAGAACCTCGGCAGCTTCCTGCTGTACTCGCTCGTCACATCGACCGCCGGATGGGACACTCTGCGCGCGGCGACGACGATCATCGGCCTCGTACTGATCGGGCGCCCCGTGCTCGCCGCGCTGCGTCGTGCGAAGCCGGTCGTGGCCGATTCAGTGATGCCGCAAGTACCTACCCCCGCCATCCGCAAATAGTAGGCCGAAGCAATCGACACCATTTCCCGTGATCTTGGGGAAGTATCTTGCTATCGTGCAATAAATCACATTCACCCCTGCAAAAAGCGAGACCATGACAAAGTACGCTCTTCCACGACTCGACTTCAGTTCCGACCTCGTCGCGACTCTCTTCGAAGTGGAACGCCTGCGTTCCTACATCGGCTCAGGGGACATCCCGATCGACACTTACGTCGAGTTGCATCAGCTCTTCGATACCGTGATGAGCGTCATCTCCGCCCGCATCGAAGGCAACCATACAACGGTCTACGACGCCCTGGAACAGATCGATCACGCAGCGCCATCCGACTCGCTTCGCGAGATCCGAAACATAGCAGCGACCGCTCGCTTCATCGACACCCAGGATCCCGCGCAGCCGCTTACGCATGCTTTCATCCGCGAACTCCACTCGAGCACCGTCAGGGGCCTCGTCAGAGAAGGTGACCCGAACCCGGGCAGCTACCGCGAGGTCGACGTCGCAATCACGAACTCCGCGCACACCCCGCCTTCCTGGGTGCTCGTACACGCGGAGATGACCGAGCTTCTTGATTTCGCGAATGCCGAGCGTCCACCGCACGAGCAGATGCTCCAGGTCGCCCTCGCGCATCATCGATTGGTCTGGATCCACCCATTCCGAAACGGCAACGGACGCGTTTCTCGTCTGTTCACCTACGCGATGCTCCGGCGGACCATCTTCGCCTCCGGCGGCCACAGCTCGCTCAATCCCACGGCCGTGTTCGGCAACGACCGTGAAGCGTACATCGCTGCACTCGAAGCCGCGGATGATCTGAGCGAGCAGGGCACGACGACCTGGATCTCGTTCTTCGCGCGCGGCCTTCGCGATGACCTCGCACGTCTCAACACGTTCGAAAAGAGCGAATACGTCAATGAAGAACTCATTCGGCCCGCCCTGGGGAACCTCCGCCGCGACGGCGTGATCTCCTCCGAGGAAGAAAAAGCGTTGAATCTGGTCGCTTCGCTGGGCGTCGTGAAGGCCGGCGACCTGCAGAGCGCGCTCCCCGGAAGCCCATCGGTACGCTCCCGTGCAATCGGCTCGCTGATCGCGCGTGGTCTGCTCACCCAAGCCGATGAAGGACCTCGATTCTACCGACTGGTCTTGTCCAGCGGGCCCCTCGCTCCTCGGCTCGTGCGCCGCCTTGACGCTCTTGGATACCTTCCGCGGATGCTTTCGGACGATTGACGGCGGAATACCCGACACGCGGTCACACCGAGAAGTACTTCGCCTCCGGGTGGTGGAACACGAAGGCATCCGTCGACTGCTCGGGGTGCAGCTGCAGCTCCTCGCTGAGCTCGACGCCCATGCGCTCGGGGCGCAGCAGCTCGACGACCTTGCGGCGGTCCTCCATGTCGGGGCACGCCGGGTAGCCGAGCGAGAAGCGCGCTCCCCGGTACTCGAGCTTGAACAGGCCCGCCGTGTCGGTCGGGTCCTCGGCCGAGAAGCCGAGCTCCGAGCGGATGCGAGCGTGCCAGAACTCGGCGAGCGCCTCGGTGAGCTGCATCACGAGCCCGTTGAGCTCGTAGTAGTCGCGGTACCTGTTCTCGGCGAACAGCTTCGCGGTGACCTTGTCGATCGCGGCCCCCGCGGTGACGAGCTGCACGGGCAGCACATCGACCTGACCCGACTCGCGCGAGCGGATGAAGTCGGCGAGGTTCAGGTGCCGATCGCGCCGCTGCCGCGGGAAGGTGAAGCGCAGGCGTTCGGAGCCGAGAGGACCCGAACCGCCGTCGGGTGCGAGCAGTCCAGGAACGCCCAGGATGCCGTCGGGGTCGTCACCGTGGTGCAGCACCACCACGTCGTCACCCTCCGACACCACGGGGAAGTACCCGTAGGCGACGGATGCATCCAGCATCCCCTCCGCGAGGATCCGGTCGAGCCAGTACCGAAGACGCGGCCGCCCCTCGGACTCGACGAGCTGCTCGTACGAGGCGCCGTCTTCACCGCGGCCCGGCTTGAGCCCCCACTGGCCCATGAAGGTCGCCCGCTCGTCGAGATACGCCGAGTAGTCGGCGAGCGCGATGCCGCGGACTATGCGGGTTCCCCAGAACGGCGGTGCGGGGACCTCGTTGTCGGATGCCACGTCCGAACGGGCCGGCAGGTTCTCGGGCTCCGTGAGGGTGAGCTGCGCGCCGCGCGCGTGGATGCGCTTCTTCAGAGCGGGCAGGCCCACCTCGGCGGGATCCTCGCCGCGCGCCACGCGCACGAGCGGCTCCATCAGCGCGAGGCCTTCGAAGGCGTCCTTCGCGTAGCGGACCTCGCCGTCGAACATCCCGGCCAGATCGTCCTCGACATAGGCCCGGGTGAGCGCCGCGCCGCCGAGGATCACCGGCCACTTCTTCGCCAGTCCCCTGGCCTGCAGCTCGAGGAGGTTCTCCTTCATCACGACCGTCGACTTCACGAGCAGACCCGACATGCCGATCACGTCGGCATCGTGCTCCTCTGCGGCGGCGATGATGTCGGCGATCGGCTGCTTGATGCCGAGATTGATCACCTTGTAGCCGTTGTTGGTGAGGATGATGTCGACGAGGTTCTTGCCGATGTCGTGCACGTCGCCGCGCACCGTCGCGATCACCATCGTGCCCTTGCCCGAGGCATCCGACTTCTCCATGTGCGGCTCGAGCAGCGCGACGGCGTTCTTCATGACCTCGGCCGACTGCAGCACGAACGGCAGCTGCATCTCACCGGCGCCGAAGCGCTCGCCGACGACCTTCATGCCCTCGAGCAGGTGGTCGTTGATGATGCCGAGCGCGGTCTTGCCCTCGGCGCGCGCGAGGTCGAGATCCTCCTCCAGCCCCTTGCCCTCGCCGTCGATGATCCGGCGCTCGAGGCGCTGCCCCACGGGAAGAACCGCGAGCTCCGCAGCCCGCTGGTCGCGGAGGGCCGCGGTGTCGACGCCGGCGAACAGGTCGAGCATGGTCGACAGCGGGTCATAGGTGACGTTGCCGTCTGCGTCGTACTCGCGGCGATCCCACACCAGGTCGAGGGCGACCTTGCGCTGCTCTTCGGGGAGGGATGCCAGGGGCACGATCTTCGCGGCGTCGATGATGCCGCTGGAGAGTCCGGCCTCGGATGCCTCGTGCAGGAACACCGAGTTCAGCACCATGCGCGCGGCCGGGTTGAGCCCGAACGAGACGTTCGAGACGCCGAGGGTGGTGTGGATGCCGGGATACTTCTGCGTGATCTGGCGGATCGCCTCGATGGTCTCGATGCCGTCGCGGCGGGTCTCCTCCTGGCCCGTCGCGATCGGGAAGGTCAGGGCGTCGACGATGATGTCCTCGACGCGCATGCCCCACTCTCCGGTGAGCTCGTCGATCAGGCGCGAGGCGATCGCGACCTTCCCCTCGGTCGTGCGCGCCTGACCCTGCTCGTCGATCGTGAGCGCGACGACGGCGGTGCCGTGCTCCTTCACGAGCGGCATGATCCGGCCGAAGCGGCTGCCGGGCCCGTCGCCGTCTTCGTAGTTGACCGAGTTGACCACGGGCCGTCCGCCGATGAGCTCGAGCCCGGCCTGGATGACGGGAGGCTCGGTGGAGTCGATCACGAGCGGCAGCGTCGACTGCGAGGCGAACCGCGAGACCACCTCGCGGATGTCTGCGACCCCGTCGCGGCCGACGTAATCGACGCAGACGTCGAGCAGGTGCGCCCCGACGCGGATCTGGTTGCGGGCGATCTCGACGCAGTCGTCCCAGCGCGAATCGAGCATCGCCTCACGGAACGCCTTCGAGCCGTTCGCATTGGTGCGCTCGCCGATCGCGAGGTACGAGGCATCCTGATCGAACGCGACGTGCTGGTAGAGGGAGGCGACGCCGGACTCGATCTCGACCTCTCTGGTCGTCGAGCGAGGGAGCGCCGGCGACGGAGACGAAAGGTCGTCCGCGTCGCCATCGCGTTTCGTCTCGCTTCGCTCGCTCAACGACCCGGGGGTCAGCCGGTAGGGCTCGAGCCGCTCGACCACGGCGGCGAGGTGCTCGGGCGTGGTGCCGCAGCATCCGCCCACCAGCCCCAGGCCGAACTCGCGCACGAACTGCTCGTGTGC
This sequence comes from Microbacterium hydrocarbonoxydans, assembly GCF_000956475.1. GTDB lineage: Bacteria > Actinomycetota > Actinomycetes > Actinomycetales > Microbacteriaceae > Microbacterium > Microbacterium hydrocarbonoxydans_A. The sequence goes on along the minus strand of NZ_JYJB01000009.1, from coordinate 440,566 downwards.
CGTGGCGAGCTCTACAGGAGCGAGGGGGTAGTGAGCGCCATTCGCGCCGAGCACGGGCAGGCCCGCGTTCGGCATGCACGCGATCGGCACGGTCGAGTGCTTCGACAGGTGCCGCAGGTGCTCGCTCATCTCGGCGGGACCGGTGGCGCAGTTCAGGCCGATCGCGTCGACGCCGAGCGGCTCCAGGGCCGTCAGGGCCGCGCCGATCTCCGAGCCCATGAGCATGGTGCCCGTGGTCTCGACGGTCACCTCCACGAAGATCGGCAGGCGGGTGCCACGCGCGACGATGGCCTGACGGCATCCGTTCACCGCCGCCTTCGTCTGCAGCAGGTCCTGGCTCGTCTCGATCAGGAAGGCGTCGGCGCCCCCGTCGATGAGCCCCTCGGCCTGCAGCGCGAAGGTCTGCTTGAGGTGGTCGTAGGTGGTGTGCCCGAGACTCGGCAGTTTCGTGCCGGGGCCCATCGAACCGAGCACCCATCGCATGCGTCCGTCAGTCGCCTCGGCGGCTTCCGCGCGCTCGCGGGCGATGCGGGCGCCGACCTCGGCGAGCTCGTGGATGCGGTCGTCGATGCCGTAGTCCGACAGGTTCGACCAGTTCGCGCCGAAGGTGTTCGTCTCGACCGCGTCGATGCCGGTGGCGAAATACGCGTCGTGGATGCCGCCGATCACGTCGGGGCGGGTGACGTTGAGGATCTCGTTGCAGCCCTCCAGCCCCTCGAAGTCGCCCTCGATCGAGAGGTCGTGCTGCTGCAGCATCGTACCCATCGCGCCGTCGGCGATGACCACGCGCGACTGCACGGCGTCGAGAAGCGCCTGCGAGCGGGCCGGTCGGTCGAAGGCCTCGATGTCGAGGGCGTGGCGGGGAGTCGGCATCTGTCCAGCCTATTGCCGCGATGAGCCGTGTTTCACGGGGTTTCGGGGCCAGAATGGGGGCATGCTCCCCTCCCTCGCAGACCTGCTCGGCTCAGCCCGGGTCGTCGCCCTTCCGATGGCCACCCGGTTCCGCGGAGTCGATGCGAGAGAGGCGCTGCTTTTCGAGGGCCCCGAGGGCTGGGCCGAGTTCTCTCCCTTCGTCGAGTACGCGGATGCCGAGGCGGCGACGTGGCTCGCCGCGGCGATCGACTTCGCCTTCCGCCCGCAGCCCGCGCCGCTGCGCGACCGGATCCCTGTGAACGCGACCGTTCCCGCGGTCGAGGCCGCGCGAGTATCCGAGGTCCTCGCCCGATTCGCGGGATGTCGCACGGCCAAGGTCAAGGTCGCGGAACCCGGACAGACTCTCGCCGACGACATCGCCCGTGTGCGGGCGGTGCGCGAGGCGATGGGCCCCGAGGGCCGCATCCGCGTCGACGCCAACGGCGCGTGGAACGTCGACGAGGCCGAGCACGCCGTGCACGCGCTGAACGAGTTCGACCTGGAGTACGTCGAGCAGCCGTGCGCGAGCGTCGACGAGCTCGCCGACCTGCGCAGGCGGGTGAAGTACATGGGCATCCCTGTCGCGGCCGACGAGAGCGTGCGCAAGTCGTCCGATCCGCTCGCGGTCGCGCGCGCGAAGGCCGCCGACCTGCTGGTGATCAAGGCGCAGCCGCTGGGCGGCGTCACGCACGCGCTGCAGATCGTGACCGCCGCGGGCCTGCCCGTCGTCGTCTCCAGCGCCCTCGACACAGCGGTCGGGCTCTCGCAGGGCGCCGCGCTGGCGGCGGCGCTGCCCTCGCTCGACTACGACTGCGGGCTCGGCACGTCATCGCTCTTCCTCGACGACGTCGCCGATCTGCGGGCCGTCGACGGCTCGATCTCGGCAGAACGGGTGACTCCGGATGCCGCGGCCCTCGATCGCCTGGCCGCCCCCGACGACCGCCGGGACTGGTGGCTCGACCGGCTTACGCGCTGCCACAAGGTGCTTGGCCTCGGAGGCGATGCGGCTTAGCCTGTCGGCATGTGCCGCAACATCGTCCCTCTGAACAACCTCGCTCCGGCCGCGACCGACGACGAGTGCCACGACGCCGCGCTGCAGTTCGTGCGCAAGATCGCGGGAACGACCAAGCCCTCCCGCGCCAACCAGGCGGTCTTCGACCGGGCGGTCGAGGAGATCGCGCACGCCACGCGTCATCTCCTCGACGATCTCGTCACGACGGCGCCCCCGAAGAACCGCAGCGAGGAGGCGGCGAAGCGACAGGCGCGCTCGGCCGAGCGCTACGAGGCCATCAGGGTGTTCCAGCAGGAGAAGCGCGCCGCGCGCGCCGCATCCTGACACCCGCCTTCCCCACTGGGGCCGTCACTCGATGAGCATGGAGACGAGGCGGCCGAGCTCCTCGCTGCCTGCGCGACGCAACTGCGCGGCATCCTGCCCCGCCATCGCGCCGCGCACCGTCATGCCCTCCCACACGATCATGAGCATGCGCGCGGCGGCCTCCGCCGGTTCGCGCAGCCGGAGATGACCGGCCGCCACGATGTCGGTGATGATCCGGGCGATGCTGGCGACCATCTCGCGCTCCTGGGCGAGGTAGGCGGCGCCGAAGGCCTCGTCGCGGAGCGCCCTGATGCGGATCTCGCTCATGAGCATGACGCCGAGCCGGTCGTCCTCACCCGAGTCCATGATGTCCTGCACGAGCTCGATCGGGTCGCAGCCCTCTGACAGCGCCCCGTCGGCCGCCATCTCCTCCACCCGCGCGCGCACCGCGGCCACGCGCTCTTCGCCGACGCTCGCGGCGAGGGTGAGGAACAGCTCGTCCTTGGACTCGAAGTTCGAGTAGAACGCACCGCGGGTGAACCCTGCGCGCTCGCAGACGACCTCGACCGATGCGCCGTCCAGGCCGACCTCGGCGAAGACCTGGGCTGCGGCGTCGAGAAGTCGGGCTCTCGTGTTCTCGCGACTGCGCGTAGCGGATGTCGTCATCGATTCATCCTCCCATCGTCATCCGGAGCCCAGCCGTGGATTCCCACCCGGCACACAGACTTTCCGGTGCGGACCACCTTACGATACATCTATGTATTGAATACACCCGTGTATCCAATCTGGGAATCCCGAAGGAGCCTCGTGTCCACTCTCCTGTCCACGCTCGGTCGCTGGTCGTTCCGGCACCCCTGGCGCGTGCTCGTCTCCTGGCTCATCATTCTGGGCATCGCGGGTGCGGGCGCGGTCGTGCTGGGTCAGGGCACCGACAACACCTTCTCGATCCCCGGCACGGAATCCCAGGCGGGGCTCGAACAGCTGAACCGGTCGTTCCCCGCAGTCAGCGGAACCAGCGCGCAGATCATCGTGGTGGCCGCCGACGGCGACTCGATCACGGATGATCCGTATCGGAAGGACATCGAGGACGCGGCCCTGCAGTTCGCCGATGTCGACGACTCGGTGCTCTCGGCGACGTCGCCGTACGACGAGCATGTCAACGGCATGATCAATGACGACAAGACCGCGGCCATCATCCGCCTGCAGTTCGAGGGCCAGGCCAGCGATGTCTCGGCCGAGACGAAAGACGCCCTGACCGATCTGGCCGACGAGCTCGGCGCGGAGCTCCCCCAGGGCTCGCAGACCTCTCTCGGCGGCGAGCTCTTCGCCACCTCCATCCCCGGCGTGACGCTCACCGAGGCGGTCGGTCTCCTGATCGCGCTGCTCGTGCTCATCGTGACGTTCCGCTCCTTCGCGGTCGCGGGGCTGCCGCTGCTGACGGCGATTCTCGGCGTGGGCGTCTCCATGGCCGGGATCTTCGCGGCGACGGCGTTCGCCACCGTCTCCTCGACCACGCCGCTTCTCGCCCTCATGCTGGGTCTGGCCGTCGGCATCGACTACGCCCTGTTCATCATGGCGAGGCACCAGGACCAGGTCCGTGAGGGAGTGGACCCCGAGGAGTCCGCCTCCCGCGCCGTCGGCACCGCAGGCTCGGCCGTGGTGTTCGCCGGCATCACCGTGCTGATCGCTCTGATCGGACTCGGCTTCGCCGGCATCCCGTTCCTCACCACCATGGGCATCGCCGCATCCGTCGCCGTCGCGGTCGCCGTCGCGATCGCCGTGACGCTCACCCCTGCGCTGCTCGGCTTCCTGAAGGGACGCGTCACCGGCTGGAAGCGCACCCCGCGCCCGCGGCGAGCGAAGAAGGGGCAGGAAGGCGAGCCTCCGGCCGCGCCCCTGAACCGGCCGAAGGGCAGCGAGGGCTGGGTCGCGGGCGTCACCAAGCGCCCGATCCTCGTATCGCTGGCCGTCGTGATCGGACTCGGCGTCGTGGCGGTGCCCGCACTCAGCCTGAACCTCGCACTTCCCAACGCCGGGGTGCTGCCGAAGGACTCGCAGGCGCGCCAGAGCTATGACCTCGTCGGCGAGCAGTTCGGCCCCGGATTCAACGGCCCGCTGATCCTCACAGGCACGATCGTCACCTCGACCGACCCGCTCGGTCTCATGGAGGATCTCGGCGACGCGGTCGCCGAGATCGACGGCGTGAAGGAGGTCGCGCTCTCCACCCCCAACGAGACCGCCGACACCGGAATCGTGCAGATCGTCCCCGAGACCGCCCCCGACGACCCGGCGACCGCCGATCTCGTGCGCGAGCTGCGCTCGCACCACGACGAATGGCTGAAGAAGTTCGGCATCGACCTCAAGGTCACCGGCTTCACGGCGGTCGGCATCGACATCTCCGACCAGCTCGGCAACGCGCTGCTGCCGTTCGGGATCTTCGTGATCGGTCTGTCGCTGATCCTCCTCACCATCGTCTTCCGCTCGCTGTGGGTGCCGATCACCGCCGCCCTCGGGTACCTGCTCTCGATCATCGCCGCCTTCGGCATCGTGGGCGCGGTGTTCGAATGGGGCTGGTTCGCAGACGCCCTGCACGTCGCGAAGGTCGGCCCGATCATCAGCTTCATGCCGATCATCCTGATGGGCGTGCTGTTCGGACTCGCGATGGACTACCAGGTGTTCCTGGTGTCGCGCATGCGCGAGGACTACGTGCACGACAAGGACTCGAAGAGCCCCGACGCTTCGACGGGCTCAGCGACCCAGATCAAGAGGGCCGCCGCGCTGCGCGCCGTGCGCAGCGGCTTCGCGGGGTCGGCGAAGGTCGTCACGGCTGCCGGACTGATCATGTTCGCGGTGTTCGTGGCGTTCGTCCCCGAGGGCGACTCCTCGCTCAAGCCGATCGCCCTCGGTCTCGCAGCCGGCATCGCGATCGACGCCTTCCTCGTGCGCATGACCCTGATTCCCGCGCTCATGGCGATCCTCGGCGAGCGCGCCTGGCAGATTCCGAGGTGGCTCGAGAAGATCCTCCCGAGCGTCGACATCGAGGGCGAGGCGGTCGAGCGAGAGCGTCATCTGGCCGACTGGCCTGGTGACGACTCGGTGGTCGCCGCCGACGACCTCGTGATGGCGGATGCCGGAATCGAGGCGCTGCACATGCGCGTCGCCCCGGGAGGCAGCGCCGTGCTCACCGGCGGCGCAGCGGGCACGCGGCGAGTGCTCGCGCTCGTGCTCGCGGGTCGCGTCGCCCCGGACTCCGGACTGCTGCGCGTCGCAGGTCACCTGCTGCCTGGTCGGGCGGCCTGGGTGCGCGCGCACGTGGGAGTTGTGCTCGCGACGCAGGCCGGCGCCACCGCATCCGACCTCTCCGAAGCGCTGCGGGGGTGCCCCGCCCTGGTCGTGATCGACGGCGTCGACGCGCTCTCCTCCGCCCAGCGCGACCAGCTCGCGGCCCGCCTGCGAGATGCGGATGCCGCGACGGCCGTCGTGCTCACGGGCGCGTCGTCCGCGCCGGCACTCGACGTCCTCGCGTCGGCCGGCCGCTCGGCCCCCGACGTGATCGACATCTCCACCCGATCCGCTCAGCATTCCGACGAATCCTCCGAGGTGACCGCATGACCCTCCCCATTGAGCGTGCCCGTACGCGCAGACCCATCACCTGGCTGACAATCCTCGGCGTGCTGCTGCTCCCTGCAGCCGTCGGCGGGATCCTCGTCGCCGCCCTGCAGAACCCCACCGAGCGGCTCGACTCCATGACCGCGGCGATCGTCAACCTCGACGAGCCGGTCACGATCGACGGGCAGCTCACGCCTCTCGGCCGCCAGCTGGCCTCGGGGCTGGTCGAGGGGTCGGACGACCTCGACTCGAACCTCACGTGGGTCATCTCGAACGAGGACGACGCGAAGGAGGGCCTCGCCGACGGCACCTACCAGGCGGTCATCACGATCCCCGAGGACTTCTCGAAGGCCGCGACCTCGGCGGGCACGGCGATCGCAGACGGCGGTGGCGCCGCATCCGATGACGCCGAGAAGGCCACGATCACGGTGACCACTCCCCCGGACGGGCTCGTCGCAGACGACTTGATCACCGGACAGATCGCCTCGGTGGCGGCGGCCAGCACGGGCTCGATGCTCAGCGAAGCGACCATGAGCAACGTCCTGGTCGGCTTCACGACCCTCGGTGACCAGATCGGCGACGCTGCGGACGGCGCTGTGCAGCTCGCATCCGGAGCCCGGGATGCCGCGACCGGCGCGGCTGCCATCCCGGACGGTGCGGCCAAGCTCGCCACCGGTGCGACCGGACTCAGCACCGGAGCGTCGGAGCTGTCCACGGGACTCACCACCATGGCGGGCAGCACGCGGCAGCTTGCCGGTGGGGCGAGCCAGCTGGGGACGGGGCTGCTCAGCGGCGCGACCCAGCTCGAGCAGCAGACGGCGGGAATGCCCGCGCTCGTCGGTGGAATCCAGAGCGCCGCGGGCGCGGCCGGCACGGCGGCGACCGGCTCGGCGGCGCTGGCGGGAGATCTCAGCTCGCTGGCGACAGACTGCGCGAAGCCCGACTCCGGCGTGCCCGCCGCGATCTGCGACCGGATCAAGACGGCCGCGGCGTCCGCCGGTGGCGTCGCGACGTCTGCCGGCGCGGCATCCGGAATCCTGAACGACCCGCAGATCGCAGGCGGCGTCGCAGCCCTTCCCGGCACGTTCACGACCCTCGCGACCAACATGCGCACAGCCGGAACCGGCGCGTCCTCGATCGCCGCGGGCCTGAACCAGCTCGCGACCGACGGACTCGACAAGTCCGCCTCAGGTGCCGCCCAGCTCGCCGACGGCGCCGCCCAGCTGTCCGACGGGGCGACCCAGCTGTCCGCCGGAGCGGGTGAGCTCGCCACGGGCCTCGACACCCTCGCCACAGGGACCGGCGATCTCGCCGGCGGTCTGCGCACGGCATCCGACTCGCTGCCGTCCTTCACCGACGGGGAGTCCAAGTCCCTCGCCACGGTGATGGCGGATCCCGTGAAGACGAACTCCGAGGCGACGACGATCTTCGGCCCGACCGCGATCCCGCTTCTCACCGCAGTCGTGCTCTGGTTCGGCGGCCTCGCGTCGTTCATCGTGATGCGAGCGCACACCGCGCGCACACTGACCTCACGACGCTCCTCCGCGGGCCTGGCGCTGCGTGGCTTCGCTCCCGCCGCACTGATCGGGGCAGGGCAGGGCGTGCTCGTCGCGCTGATCGTGCAGATCGTGGCGAGCTACGACGCGGGCACTTGGTGGGCGTTCGCCGGCACCGCCGTACTCGCGGGCATCGCGTTCGCCGCCGTGAACCAGGCTCTCGTCGCGGTGTTCGGCGGCGCCGGGCGCTGGGTGGGCGCCCTGATCGGCGTGCTCGCCGTCGCGACGGGCCTCATCTCGACCGTTCCCGGATGGCTAGCCTCGATCGGATCCGCGCTGCCGACGGCACCCGCATTCACCGGTCTCATCGCCGCGAACGGCGGCGCCGCCGCGGCGCTCGTCGTGTGGGGTGTGCTGCCTCTGGTCGTCACGACCATCGTGATCACGCTGCGCCGCACGACCTCCGCGAGGACCGCGCTGGCGACCGCCTGACGCCGCGAGTGGCAGACGGATGCCGTGAGACGTCGTACGCTCAGGGGATGCGCCGACCGTTCATGAGCACCCCTGAGCAGCTCGCCTCACTCGATGGTCAGCAGTACCTCGTGCTGCGCCCGACGTCGGTGGTCGCCGACCGCTACCGCGCAGAACAGCGCACGGCGCTCGCACGGGCCGACGTCCCGCACCCGCACACCGGGCACGTGACGCTTCGGGGATTCTACGAGCCGGAGCGGCGCGAGGACCTCGCGGCTGTCGTGCGCAGATGGGCGGCCGCGCAACCCCCGATCGACGTCGTCGCCGAGGCGGTCGACGCGTTCCCCTCGCCCTGGCAGATCCTCATCATCCGGCTGTCGCGCACGGCGAGCCTGCTGTCCGCGTACGCGCGACTGACGGAAGCACTCGACCGCACCGACATCCGCCGGCTCGGAGAGCTGCCGCTCAAGGAATGGACCTTCCACATGTCGCTCGTCTACGCGAAGTCCCTCGCGCCGGCGCCATGGACGACGCTCTCGCACATGTCACGCCGCTCGATCGGCGGTCGGCCGTCCGAGAGCATCGGCGAGGTAGAGCTGGTCTGGTACGAGAACGGCGAGGAGCACTCCGAGGTGATCCCCCTCACCGGCTGATGCCGGAAGCCGGTGCGCGGCTCAGCTCAGGCCGGAGTACGCGTGCAGGCCCTTGAAGAAGACGTTCACGATCGTGAAGTTGAACATCACGGCGGCGAAGCCGACGATCGAGAGCCAGGCCGAGGGGTTGCCTCGCCAGCCGCGCGTCGCACGCGCGTGGATGTAGCCGGCGTAGATGACCCAGATGACGAACGTCCAGGTCTCCTTGACGTCGAAGCCCCAGTAGCGGCTCCACGCGTAGTGCGCCCAGATGGACCCTGCGATGAGCGTGAACGTCCACAGGATGAACCCGATGATCGCGAATCGGTAGGCCAGGCTCTCGAGCCGCTCGGACGCAGGGAACGTCGCCAGGAATCGCGGCCCGGTCTTCTCCGCGCCCTCGGCGAGCAGGCGCTCGCGACGGGACTGCATGAGCTGGGTCACAGACAGCGCGAACGACAGTGCGAAGAACGCAGTGCCGAGCGAGGCGACGAACACGTGGATGATCAGCCAGATGCTCTTCAGCGGATCCATCAGCGGCGTGATCTCGACGTAGAAGTTCGTCGAGGCGAGCCCCAGCAGGATCACCACGAGACCCGTGATGAAGGTGCCGAGATAGCGCAGGTCGATCCGGGTCAGCACGGCCAGGAACACGGCCACGATCAGCAGGGTGCCGATCATCGCGAACTCGTACAGGTTCGCCCAGGGCACACGTCCCGCGGCGATGCCGCGGGTCACGGTGGCTGCCAGGTGGAGCACCCAGGCGAGCGTCATGAGAGACGTGCCGATGCGAGCCATCATGAATCGCTGCGGTGCCGGGTCTCCGGCTGCGCCGGTGGCCGGGACCGATGCGGTGCTGCCGCCCACTCCCGCGCCGACGAGCTCGGCAGCGCGCACGGTGCGAGCGTCGGCGGTCGCCTGCGAGCGACGAGCGAGATCGACGGCGAACGCGACGAAGGATGCCGCGTAGATCGCGATCGCGGTCCACAGCAGCACCGGCGATATCACGGAGAGGTCGAACATGCTGTCAGTCTACTTTCGGGGGTCGGAAGACGGGATGCCGGAGGACGGGATGCCGGAGGACGGGCTCTCGGTGACGCCGGCGTCGTCGAGCAGCCGGGCGTGACCCTTCACGATGTCGTCCACCGCTGCGGCGAGCGTGGGGTCCTCGCCGCGCGCCAGCCCTGCGTACTCGAGCGCGACGGAATCTCCCGAGGCGGTCGCCTTCACCCAGATCCGGCGGCGGGGCACGAACAGCGCGAGCATGAGTCCGCCGAGTGCCAGAAGCGCGAAGGTCAGGACGAACACGCCCGACTCGTCGCGGTGGATCTGCAGCGACGCGAAGCGCTTCACGGCGTGCGACAGATCGGTCGCTCCGGCGGGCGACTCATCCTCGAACGTCACGGTGCCCATGCCGTTCGGCAGGTCGGCCGTCTGACCGGGCGTGAGCTCGAGCGACTCGGTGTCGGTGTCGCGCCCTGTGAGCTTGGTGAGGTCGGTGGTGTCGAGGACGTAGACCGACTTCGGGTCACCCTTGTTGATACCGAGGTCGCCCTTGTACACGTCGAGGGTGAGCGTGGGGTTGGTGAGATCCGGATAGGCCGAGAAGAACGCGCCGGTGTCGAGCACGCCGGTGGTCGGATAGAAGAACCCGAGGAGACCGAGCTGCTCCGGCATCCCGTCCGTGACCTTCACGACGCCCAGCGAGGTCATGTTCGCGTCCTGCGGCAGGAACGGCACGCTGTCGGTGAACACCACATCGCCTGCCGCGTTGCGCACGGTGATCGTGGGCGCGTAGCCGTTGCCGAGCAGGAAGACCTCGTCGTCGGCGATCGCGAGCGGCTCGTTGACCTTGACCGAGCCGGTGCGCTCCTTGCCGTTCTCCTTCACGGTCATGTTGGCCGAGAAGTCGCCCGCCTGTCCCGATCCGGCTTCACCGAACGGCTGATACGTCACGTCGAAGGAATCGAGGGTCATCGAGTAGGGCGCGAGAGCGCCGTCGCCGACGAAGCGCCCCCTGTTCATCGAGTCGTAGTCGAGCAGCGTGTTCGCGAACGTGCCGCCTTCGACCAGGACGCGCTGGCCGGTGTACGCGAATCCGCCGCCGACCCCCACTGTGATCAGCACGCCGACGAGCGCGATGTGGAAGACGAGGTTGCCGGACTCTCGCCAGTAACCGCGCTCGGCCGACACCGAGAAGGAGCGCTTGTCGTCGTACCGCTCGACGCGGTAGCCGAGAGCCTTCAGCTGCTTCTGCGCGATGTCGATCGACGCCGCGGCGTCGGCTGCGGCATCCGTCGCCTGGCGCTCCACCTCGCGGTGGTCGGCCAGCCTCTGCAGCCGGGCAGGGGTGCGCGGGGGCCGGGCCCGCAGGGCCTTCGCATGGTGCTTGATGCGCGGGATCACGCAGCCGACGAGCGAGGTGAACAGCAGCAGGTAGATCGCGGAGAACCACGGCGAGAGGTACACGTCGAACATCTTCAGCGCATCGAGCACCGGGAACAGATCGGGATTGTCGCGCTGCCACTGCGTGACGCCGTTCGGATCGGCCATGCGCTGCGGGAAGATCGATCCGGGGATCGCCGCGATCGCGAGCACCAGAAGCAGGATCAGCGCGGTACGCATCGAGGTCAGCTGGCGCCAGCCCCAGCGGAGCCAGCCGACGAGTCCGAGCTTCGGCTGGGTGATCGTGTCGTCACCGTCGATGTGGTCTGACGGGCGCAGAGGGTCGGTTTCCACGGAGTCCTTCTGGTCGTTCTGTTCGATCTGGTCAGAGCGGGAGGATGACACTGCCCATCACCGCCGTCAGCCGCGACATGATGCCCGTCCACAGGCCGGACACCATCAGGATGCCGAGCACGATGAGCAGGACGCCGCCGATGATGTTCACGACGCGGATGTGGCGGCGGAGGAACCCGATCGTCTTGGTCGCCCAGCCGAATCCGAGAGCGACGAGCAGGAACGGGATGCCGAGTCCCAGCGAGTAGGCGAGGCCGAGGAAGCTCGCACGCAGCGGGTCGCCGGCGTTGAACGACAGCGCCACGATCGCGCTGAGCGTCGGCCCCATGCAGGGTGCCCAGCCGATCCCGAGCGCGACGCCGAGCAGCGGGGCGCCGATGATGCCGGCCTTGGCGTCGACGTGGAAGCGGAGCTCTCTCTGCGCGAAGCCGAAGAAGCCGAGGAAGACGAGCCCCATCAGGATGATCACCGCGCCCAGAATGCGCGTGATGAGGTCGCCCCAGCGCAGCAGGAAGACGCCGACGGTGCCGCTGAGCGCGGTGATCCCGATGAAGACGACGCTGAATCCGAGGATGAACAGCAGCACCCCGAGCACCAGCTGCCGACGACCCGGGGCCTGCGCGGCCCTCGGGTTTCCTGAGCCTGCACGCTGGGTCCCTGCGCCTGCCCTCTGGGTTCCTGAGCCTGTCGAAGGGCCCACCGCTCCCCCGAGGAATCCGAGGTAGCCCGGCACGAGCGGCAGCACGCACGGCGACAGGAACGACAGGAGTCCGGCGACCATCGCGACGGGGATCGCGAGCCAGAGCGCACCCGAACCGATGATGTCGTGGGGGCTCACAGTTTCTCCGCGAGAGCGTCCTTGACGAGCGTGGAGAGGATGGACGGGCTGTCGATCGGGCCGATGATGCGGGCGGCGACGCGGCCCTGCTTGTCGAGCACGAGCGTCGTCGGGGTCGCCTGGATCGGCACAGCCTCGGCGAAGGCGAGCTTGGCCTCCGCGGTGTCGACGTCGATCAGGCTGGGGTACGTGATGCTGTACTCGTCGGAGAACGCCTTGGCGGTGTCGGCCTGGTCGCGCGTGTTCACGCCGATGAACGAGACGCCCTGGCCGTCGAACTTCTGCCAGACGGTCTCCAGGAAATCCGCCTCGACCCGGCACGGCGCGCAGCCCGCGTACCAGAAGTTCACGACGGTGACCTGACCCGCGGTGTCGGCGCTGGAGAACTTCTCGCCCGCCTCGGTGACACCGCCGAAGTCGACAGGTTCACCTCGCTCGGCGACGGGGATCTCGACGATCGCACCGTCGGCCGCGACATAGCCGTTGTTGTCACCGCTGAGGAACGAGTCGCTCACCGGATCGGGAGCGCAGGCGGTGAGACCGACGGCGACGACCGCGGCGAGCGCGGCTCCGATCGCACCGCGAACGAGGCGGATGCGGGAGCGGCGGCCGCTGCGGATCGGGTTGACCAAAGGCGCGACAGGCACGATTCCCAGTGTACGCAGGGGTTCCTATGCGTAGGCCGGATGGGGCGGGCCTCAGAATCGCGCGAGGACGTCGGCGACGCCCGCGCGGAATCTCGGGCATGTGGCGATGTCGTGGGCGCTGCAGCGCATCGCGTGCTCGGTCATCGCCTTCGAGCGCCGCATCTCTTCCATGCGACGGTCGATGTCGTCCAGATGCTGCTGCAGAACCTGATGCCGCTCCCTGGCGCCGTTGTCGAGCATCACGCCGATCTGCTCGAGGGTCATGCCGGCCGCCTTGCTGCGCTGGATCACCGCGATGCGGACGACCTCGTCCTCGCCGTAGCGGCGTCGTCCGGCGGCATCCCGCTCGGGACGCAGCAGGCCCACGGACTCCCAGTGCCGCAGCACGTTGGTGGGCAGATCGACGCGGGCGGCGACGTCGCCCACGGACCACGGATGCTCGGCATTTGACTTCATGTTGACATGAAGTCACAGACTGAGCTCATACGCAAGCACGACCGGAAGGAACACCATGTACGACGCGATCGTGATCGGCGCAGGACCGGCAGGACTGCAGGCGGCGCTCACCCTGGGGCGGATGCACCGCTCGACGCTGCTGCTCGACTCGGGCGAGTATCGCAACGGCACCGTGCTGCACATGCACAACGTCGTCGCGAACGACGGAACCGCGCCTGCGGACTTCCGCGCCACCGCCCGCGCGCAGCTCGCAGACTATGCAGAGGTCGAGATCCGCGACGTCTCCGCCGAGCGCATCACGGGCCGGCAGGACGACTTCACGGTGCAGCTCGCCGACGGCTCCGAGGTCACAGCGCGCCGGATCGTGCTCGCGACCGGAGTCGCAGACGAGCTGCCGGATGTCCCGGGACTCGGCGCGCTCTGGGGAACCCGCGCCTTCAGCTGCCCGTTCTGCGACGGCCACGAGCACACAGGAAAGCCCATCGCCGTGCTCGGCGCCGCCGATCGGGCCGAGCATCTCATCGGCCTTCTCGGGCGCTTCGTCGGCGAGATCACCGTGTTCCCGGTCGGCGCGGTCTTCAGCGATGACGAGCGTCGGATGCTGGAGAGCCGCGGAGCCCGCGTCAGCTCTACGCCCGTCGAGGAGGTGAGCATCGACGGCGCAGACGTCCGTGTGTCGGCAGGAGCCGAATCCACAGCCGTCGCGGGGATCTTCGTGGCGTCGGTCGTCTCGCGCCAGCGCGCGCCCTTCGCCGAGCAGCTGGATCTCCGGATGCTGCCCTCGGGGTCCATCGAGATCGACGATTTCGGCGCAACCTCCGTGCCCGGCATCCTTGCGGCCGGAGATCTCGCGCACCGCGCGGCTCTCCCCGGCCCCATGCCGGCGGTCCTGCTCGCCGCGGCCGCCGGGCAACTGGCCGCCATCGGCATCGTGCGCGCGCTCATCGAGTGATCCAGCGTGTCGTCTCGCTCCGCTCGCTCAACGACCCCCTCCCGGTCGTTGAGCGACGGAGCGCAGCGACCGCTTCCGGGTCGCCCCCGCGAGGGAGCCAGCGACCGAGACGAAACGCATCCCCTCCGGCCGGAGGATGTCAGACCGCGCCGAGGTCGATCCCGCCGGACGCGGGCTCGGCATAGTCGACCTCGCGCCACACGTCGCCGACGCGTTCGAAAGACGTCACGCTCGACAGCGCGCAGCGGCGGGTGCGGGGGTCGTGCCGCAGCGGGAGACCCGCGACGCGGAGATGTGCGATCCAGATCGGCGCTTGATGCGACACGATGACGACGTCGCTGCCCTCCCCCTGGGCCGCCGAGGCCGTCGACGCATCCCACGCTTCGTCCATGGCCGACAGCATCCGCTCCGCGATCGACGAATACGGCTCTCCCCAGCTCGGCACCGAGGGTCGCCGCAGGTGCCACCAGTTCACGGGGTTCATGAGAGAGCGACGCATCTGCGTGCCCTCGAAGACGTTGGTCGGCTCGATCACGCGCATGTCGAGGACGGGAACGAGGCCGAAGATCTCGGTGAACGGCTCGGCCGATTCCTGTGTGCGCTGCAGCGGAGAGGCGATCAGCGACGTCACAGGGCGATCGAGATCGCGCACATGCTCGGCGGCGGCCCACGTCATCCGACGCCCCGCCTCGCTCAGCCCGTAACCGGGCAGCCGCCCGTACAGCACGCGTCCGGGGTTGTGCACCTCGCCGTGCCTGACCAGGTGCAGCCGCGACGCCGTCATGCCCGACGGTCCGCCGTCTCAGAGGGAACCGCGCGGCCGAGGGGAGCGCGAGGCTCCCCGTCGCGGACGGCATCAGGGGCGAAGCGCATGGCGGCCTTTCATCAGAGGAACCCGGGGCTGCGCTGGCGAGTCTACTGAAACCGCCCCCGGTAGACTTGCGGGGTTCACCATTTCCCAGATCAGGAGGAATCCTCCGTGCTTCGCACTCACTCCGCAGGCTCCCTGCGAGCAGAGAACATCGGTCAGACCGTCACCCTCACGGGTTGGGTCGATCGTCGTCGTGATCACGGAGGAGTCGCGTTCATCGATCTGCGGGATGCATCGGGCATCGCCCAGGTCGTGATCCGCGACGAAGAGGTGGCCCACCCGCTGCGCAACGAGTTCGTGCTCAAGGTCACCGGCGAGGTCTCGCAGCGTCCGGCGGGCAACGCCAACCCGAACCTGCCCACCGGCGAGATCGAACTCATCGCGAGCGACGTCGTGGTGCTGAACGAGTCGGCGCCGCTGCCCTTCCAGGTGTCGACGGCACTCGCCGAGACCGAGACCGTGGGTGAGGAGGCGCGTCTCAAGTACCGCTACCTCGACCTGCGCCGTCCGGCGACGGCATCCGCTCTGCGTCTGCGCTCGAACGTCTACAAGGCGATCCGCGACGTGCTGCACGCCGAGGACTTCACCGAGGTCGAGACGCCGACCCTCACGCGCTCCACGCCTGAAGGCGCCCGCGACTTCGTCGTGCCCGCACGCCTGCACCCCGGGAGCTGGTACGCCCTGCCGCAGTCGCCGCAGCTGTTCAAGCAGCTGCTCATGGTCGGCGGCGTGGAGAAGTACTTCCAGATCGCGCGCTGCTACCGCGACGAGGACTTCCGCGCCGACCGCCAGCCGGAGTTCACGCAGCTCGACATCGAGATGAGCTTCGTCGATCAAGAAGACGTCATCACCCTGATGGAGTCGCTCATCGTCGCGATGTGGAAGACGATCGGCGTCGAGGTGCAGACCCCGCTGCCGCGCATGACCTACGCCGAGGCGATGGCCAAGTACGGCTCGGACAAGCCCGACCTGCGCTTCGGCCTCGAGCTCGTCGAGGCGACCGAGTACTTCAAGGAGACGCCGTTCCGCGTGTTCCAGGCCGAGTACGTGGGAGCGGTGCGGATGCCGGGCGGAGCTTCGCAGCCCCGCAAGACGCTGGACGCCTGGCAGGACTGGGCCAAGCAGCGCGGCGCCCGCGGACTCGCCTATGTCCTGTTCAACGAGGACGGCACGCTCGGCGGCCCCGCCGCGAAGAACCTCTCCGAGGCGGAGCAGGCCGGCCTCGCCGAGCTCGTCGGCGCGGAGTCGGGTGACTGCGTGTTCTTCGCGGCCGGTTCCACGAAGGAATCGCGTGCGCTTCTCGGCGCCGCGCGCGTCGAGATCGGTCGCCGCCTCGGCTACCTGAACCCGGACGAGTTCGCCTTCACGTGGGTGGTCGACGCCCCGATGTTCGAGCCCGCGGCGGATGCCGTGGCATCCGGTGACGTCGCGGTCGGCGCCGGCGCCTGGACCGCCGTGCACCACGCGTTCACGGGCCCCAAGCCCGAGTTCGAGGACACGTTCGACACCGACCCCGGCTCGGCTCTCGCCTACGCCTACGACATCGTCTGCAACGGCTCGGAGCTCGGCGGCGGCTCGATCCGCATCCACCGCGAAGACGTGCAGAAGCGCGTGTTCGAGGTCATGGGCATCAGCGACGAGGTGGCCGACGAGCAGTTCGGCTTCCTGCTCGAGGCGTTCAAGTTCGGCGCCCCGCCGCACGGCGGCATCGCGCTCGGCATGGACCGCGTCCTGCAGCATTTGTCGAAGAGCGAGTCGATCCGCGACGTGATCGCCTTCCCCAAGTCCGGCGGCGGCTTCGACCCGCTCACCTCCGCGCCCGCGCCGATCAGCGACGCGCAGCGCAAGGAGGCCGGAGTCGACTTCGTGCCCGAGGACGACGAGGCCTGATACGCCCCCTCGAAACGCCTCATGTTCTGCGGAGCATGAGGCGTTTCGTCTCGCTGCGCTCGCTCAACGACCGAGGGCCCCAGCCCACCCGTCGTTGAGCGAGAGAACGCCAGCGACCGAGGGCCCCAGCCCACCGGTCGTTGAGCGAGAGAACGCCAGCGACCGAGGGCCCCAGCCCACCGGTCGTTGAGCGAGGGAGCGCCAGCGACCGAGACGAAACGCGGAATCGATCCCGCGACTCCCGTCAGCGGCCGGCGAGCGCCGGCGCGATGTTCTCGTTCCACACGTCGACGCCGAGCTTCGCGATCAGTCCGATCACGACGACGAGGAAGACCACGCGGATGAACGTGGTCCCGCGCGAGATCGCCATGCGTGAGCCGAGGTAGCTGCCTGCCACGTTGGCCACGGCGAGGATCCCGCCGAGCAGCCACAGCACTGAGCCGTGCGGGATGAACAGCAGCAGCGCCCCCGCGTTGGTCGCGAAGTTCACGATCTTCGCCTTCGCACTCGCCTGCAGGAAGTCGTAGCCGAGCAGCGCGACCAGCGTGATCACGAGGAACGTGCCCGTTCCCGGTCCGATCATGCCGTCATAGAAGCCGATGCCGAGCCCCGCGGCGCCCGCTGCGACGTGGTGCTTGTGCCCGTGGAATCGCAGCTGCGTCGCAGCGCCCAGCTGCGGCTTGAAAGCCGTGAACAGGGCAACGGCCAGCAGCGCGACGACGATGATCGGCTTGAAGGCCGATGAGGGGAGCACCGTCGCCACGGCCGCTCCCCCGAACGAGCCGATCAGCGCGATCACCGCCATCGGTATCGCCGTGCGGATGTCGGGCTTCGCACGCCGGTAGTACGTGATGCTGCTCGTCGCGGTGCCGAACACCGAGGCGAGCTTGTTCGTGGCGAGAGCCTGTACCGGAGCCATCCCGGGGATGAGCAGCAGGGCGGGCAGCTGAAGCAGCCCGCCACCGCCGACGACGGCGTCGATCCAGCCGGCGGCGAAGGCCGCGACGATCACGAGGATCAGGGTGCCCCAGGTCAGCTGTTCGAGACCGAGGAGCGCGCCGATGTCCATCCGTCCAGGATGTCAGATCCGCCGCATCCGATCCGGCCACCGGCCGGACACCGGCCATTCACCCGTCGCCGACTCATCGGCCACCTCCGTCCCGTAGCGTCCACTCGCAACCCGACCCGGCGTACCCGCGCCGGACACCGAGAGGACCCTCATGGCACACTTCCCCCGCCGCGCACGCTTCGGCGCCGGCATCGCCCTCGCCGCAACGGCCGCGCTCGCCCTGAGCGGCTGCGCGAGCACCGCCGACGCGTCCGCAGACGCCGACTCCGACAAGGTAGACGCGGCATCCGCCACCGCGGTTGCCGACTTCGGCACCTTCGCCGACCTCGAGGCCGCGGCCAAGGCCGAGGGCGCGCTCAACGTCATCGCGCTCCCCCGCGACTGGGCGAATTACGGCGAGATCCTCGACCTGTTCGCCGAGAAGTACCCCGAGATCACGATCAACGAGGCCTCACCCGATGTCTCCAGCGCCGAGGAGATCCAGGCCGCTGAGACCAACAAGGGCCTCGACACGGCTCCGGACGTCTTCGACCTCGGCCTCGCGGTCGCGCTGCAGAACACCGACCAGTTCGCGCCGTACCAGGTGCAGACGTGGGACGAGATCCCCGATGCGCTGAAGGAGCCCACCGGCCTGTTCGTGGGCGACTACGGCGGGTACATGTCGATCGGCTACGACTCCTCGAAGTTCGACGCTCCGAAGACCCTCGACGACCTGCTCGGCGCCGACTACAAGGGCGCGGTCGCGATCAACGGCGACCCGACGCAGGCGGGCGCGGCCTTCGCCGCCGTGGGCCTTGCGACGGTGCAGTCCGACGGAACTCTCGACGACTTCCAGCCGGGCATCGACTTCTTCGGCGAGCTGCAGAAGGCCGGCAACCTCCTCAAGGTCGATGTCACCACGGCGACCGTCGCGAGCGGTGAGACCCCCGTCGTCTTCGACTGGGACTACCTCAACGCCGCGCACACGAAGGACAACGAGAACTGGAAGGTCGTCGTGCTCGACGGCACCGGTTATGCGGGCTACTACAACCAGGCCATCAACGTCGACGCCCCGCACCCGGCTGCCGCGCGCCTGTGGCAGGAATTCCTGTACAGCGACGAGGTGCAGAATCTGTGGCTCAAGGGAGGCGCGCGTCCGGCTCGCATGGACGCCATGACGGATGCCGGCACGATCGATGCCGACCTCGCAGCAGCCCTGCCGGAGGCGCCCGAGGACACGGTCGTCCCGACTGAAGAGCAGTCGACGAACGCCGGAAAGCTGCTCGGCGAGAAGTGGGCAGCGGCGGTCCAGTGACCACCATCACGCAGGAGAGGGCGGATGCCGTGGCATCCGCCCTCTCCCCCGGGTCCGCGCCGCGTGCGCGGGTCCGGCGCTCCACACCCTCTTGGGCCTGGCTCGGGCTCGTCCCCTTCGCGGCGTACGTCGTGCTGTTCCTCGCGGTGCCGACGATCCTGTCCATCGGCTCGGGCTTCTTCGCGAAGGACGGATCCTTCACCTGGACCAATGTCGCCGCTCTGGGCGACCCCCTGGTCCTGAACACCTTCGCGAACTCGGCAGGGGTCTCGCTGCTGACCGCGTTCGTCGGCGCCCTCGTCGGAGCTCTGGTCTGCTACGCCATGCTCGGCCTGAATCCCGAGGGAGTCGTGCGTCGGACGGTCGACGCCGCGGCCGGCGTGCTCGCCCAGTTCGGGGGCGTCATGCTCGCTTTCGTCTTCATCGCGACGATCGGCATCCAGGGCGTCGTGAAGGTGTTTCTGCAGGAGAGCTTCGGTATCGACATCTTCGCGAACGGCACCTGGCTCTACGAGCTGCCGGGGCTGATCCTCCCTTACATCTACTTCCAGGTGCCGCTCATGGTCATCACCTTCATGCCTGCGCTCGCCGCTCTCAAGCCGCAGTGGTCCGAGGCGAACCTCGCTCTCGGCGGCACCCGCTCGAGCTTCTGGCTGCGCATCGGCATCCCGGTCCTCTCCCCCTCGTTCCTCGCGAGCCTCCTCCTGCTGTTCGCCAACGCCTTCTCGTCGTACGCGACCGCCGCGGCCCTCGCCAGCCAAGGCTCACAGATCGTGCCGCTGCAGATCCGCGCCGCGCTCACCAGCGAGACCGTGCTCGGACGCGAGAATCTCGCCGGCGCCCTGGCCCTCGGCATGATCGTCGTCGTCGGAATCGTGATGGCGCTGTACTCGCTCATCCAGCGCCGGGCTGCGAGGTGGCAGGCATGAACCCGCTCGCCCCCTCCCGCGTGACCCGCTCGGTGATCGGCGTCCTCGTGGGCGCGTTCTTCGCGATTCCGCTGCTCGCCACGCTCCTGTACACGGTCAGGATGCCCGACGGCACCTACTCGCTCGCGCGCTGGGCCGGCCTCTTCGACCCCGGGATGGCAGCCACGCTCAAGCCCATCTGGACGGGGCTCGGCAATTCGCTGCTGCTCGCGATCATCACGGTCGCGATCGTGCTGTTGATTCTCGCGCCCACCATGATCCTGGTGAATCTGCGCTTCCCGAAGCTGCGTCCGGCGTTCGAGTTCGCGGCGCTGCTCCCGATCTCGATCCCCGCCATCGTGCTCGTCGTGGGCCTCGCACCCATCTATCTGCAGATCGGACGCACGCTCGGCACCGGCGCGTGGACACTGGCGTTCGCCTACGGCATCACCGTGCTGCCCTTCGCGTACCGCTCGATCCAGGCGTCGATCGACGCGGTCGACATGCGCACCCTCGCCGAGGCCGCGCGATCGCTCGGCGCCGACTGGCCCACGGTCGTGCTCAAAGTCCTGGCCCCCAACCTCCGGCAGGGACTCCTCGCAGCGTCGCTCATCTCGGTCGCCGTCGTGCTGGGCGAGTTCACGATCGCGTCGCTGCTGAACCGCCAGGTGTTCCAGACCGCCATGGTGGTCGTCCAGAAGCAGGACGGCTACCTCCCGGCGATCTTCACGCTTCTCGCGCTGCTGTTCTGCTTCGTCCTGCTCCTCGTCATCGGCCGCGCCGCGCGCGGCACTCGAAAGGCTCGCTCATGACACTCCCTCGCACCGCCGAGAATGCGCTGCTCGCCGAAGCCGGAGAAGGCACCCGCGTGCAGCTGCAGCAAATCGTGAAGAGCTACGCCGGCAACACGGTGCTGCACGGCGTCGACCTCGACATCGCGCCCGGCGAGTTCGTGTCGCTGCTCGGGCCTTCGGGCTGCGGCAAGACAACACTGCTGCGAGTGCTCGCCGGGCTCGAGATCGCCGATGACGGAGCCGTGCTGCTCGGCGGCCGTGACGTCTCGAGAGTGCCGACGAACAAGCGCGACATCGGCATGGTGTTCCAGTCGTACTCGCTGTTCCCGCACCTGAGGGTCGTCGACAACACGGCCTTCGGCCTGCGCCGCCGCGGGGTGAGCAAGGCGGATGCCGCGAAGCGCTCGCTCGACGCGCTCGCGCTGGTCGGCCTCGCCGACTTCGCCGACCGTTTGCCGCACCAGCTCTCCGGCGGCCAGCAGCAGCGGGTCGCGCTCGCTCGCGCCCTGGTCACCGAGCCCAAGGTCCTGCTGCTCGACGAGCCGCTCTCCGCGCTGGACGCGAAGGTCCGCGTGCAGCTGCGCGATGAGATCCGCCGCATCCAGCTGCGCCTCGGCATCACGACCGTGTTCGTCACCCACGACCAGGAGGAGGCGCTGGCCGTCTCCGACCGCATCGCCGTGATGAATTCGGGGCGCATCGAGCAGATCGGCTCGCCCGAGCAGCTGTACACGACACCGGCGACCGCCGATGTCGCAGCCTTCGTGGGTCTCTCCAGCGTCGTCGCCGGCGTCGCAGAGGGCGACCACGTGACGGTGTGGGGTCAGCGCCTGCCGCTGCAGGCACCGGCCGACGGCCCGGTCGACGTGTTCATCCGGCCCGAGAACGTGCGCTTCGCCGGAGAGGCGGATGCCGCCACCGACGCCCTGGTCGAGGAGAGCACCTTCCTCGGGAGCGTCCGCCGTACGCTCGTCCGCACGGAGTCGGGAGAACTCGTCCGCCTGCAGCACTCGCCCGGCATCCGCCCCGTCTTCGGCGACCGGGTGCGGATCGCGCTCGTACCGGAGCAGGTGGCCGCGCATCCGCGCGGCTGAAACTCGCTCTTCCGTCACCGTGCGCGCACCGCTAGTTTGAGCCCGGAGGGCGTTGTTCCCTCGACCCGTGGAGAAAGGACGCCTCATGGCAGGCAAGTTCGAGCTGTATCAGGACAAGAGCGGAGACTACCGCTTCCGGCTGAAGGCAGGCAACGGCGAGGTCATCGCGACCGGTCAGGGCTACGCGTCGAAGTCCAGTGCCCTGAACGGCATCGAGTCGGTCCGGCGCAACGCCGCCGACGCAGAAGTCGTCGAGGCCGAGGGCTGACGCCGATACCCCCGATTCACGTCGAGACCCCCTGTATCGATGTCGATACAGGGGGTCTCGTCGATTGAGCCGGTTCTCGCGACGGGGTCGACGACGCTCTCTACAGCACTCGCGAGAGGAAGTCCTTCGTGCGCTGGTGCTGCGGGTTGCTGAGCACCTCGCGAGGATCGCCCTCTTCCACGATGTGGCCGCCGTCCATGAAGATCAGCCGCGACCCGACCTCCCTCGCGAAGCCCATCTCGTGCGTGACGACGAGCATCGTCATCCCCTCCTCGGCCAGCGAGCGCATGACCTGCAGCACCTCGCCGACCAGTTCGGGGTCGAGCGCCGAGGTCGGCTCGTCGAACAGCATCATGTCGGGGTTCATGCACAGCGCGCGGGCGATCGCCACGCGCTGCTGCTGGCCGCCGGAGAGCTGCGTCGGGTAGGCATCCGCCTTGTGCCCCATGCCCACGCGGGCGAGCATCTCGTGCGCGACCTGCTC
This sequence comes from Microbacterium hydrocarbonoxydans, assembly GCF_000956475.1. GTDB lineage: Bacteria > Actinomycetota > Actinomycetes > Actinomycetales > Microbacteriaceae > Microbacterium > Microbacterium hydrocarbonoxydans_A. The sequence continues at coordinate 417,827 of NZ_JYJB01000009.1, read as the reverse complement.
GGCCTCTTCCTTGCCCCGCTTCTTCACGCGTCGCTGGGCGATCGTGAGGTTGCCGAGCACGCTCATGTGCGGGAACAGGTTGAAGCTCTGGAACACCATGCCGATGCGCGTGCGCACGCCGTCGATGTCGATGTCGGGGTCGGTGATGTCGATCCCCTCGATGAGCACCTTTCCGCCCGTCGGCTCCTCGAGGAGGTTAACCGACCGCAGCAGCGTCGACTTGCCGGATCCCGAAGGACCGATCACGCAGACCACCTCACCGGCGGTCACCGTGAGATCGATGCCCTTGAGCACCTCGTTCTCACCGAAGGTCTTCACGAGCCCCTGCACGTCGATCGCTGGGGCGTGCACATCGATCAGGTCGGTGATCATCGCTGATTCCCCATCCGTCGCTCGAGATACGCGGTGAACCGCGTGAGAGGGATCGTGACGATCAGGTACAGGATCGCCGCCATGACCAATGGTGTCGCGTTCTGGTTCTGCGTCGTGGCGTCCTTGGCGAAGTTCGTGAGCTCCTTCGACCAGATGAACGAGCCCGCCACGAAGAGCAGAGACGTGTCCTTCAACAGCAGCACGAACTCGTTCGTCAGCGGCGGGATGATGATGCGGAAGCCCTGCGGAACCACGATCCAGAAGGTCGTCTTCATCGGAGACATGCCCAGGGAGCGCGCCGCCTCGGTCTGCCCCTTCGGCACCGCCTGCAGGCCCGCCCTGATCGTCTCCGCCATGTAGGCCGAGGCCACGAGGATCAGACCGATCAGGCCGAGAACGACCGGACCACCGAGCTTCTGACCCGACACCTGGGTGGCGATCGGGAGGACCTGCGAGATCGCGAAGATCGTCATGATCGCCGGAAGACCGCGGAACAGCTCGATCCAGGCGGTCGCGATCCATCGGAACGGGCCGATGCTCGACATCTTGAGCAGAGCCAGGACGATGCCGAGCAGCAGACCGCCTGCGAAGGCTACCGCCGTGAACCACAGCGTGTTGACGAGTGCGGTCGTGATGATCCCGGGGAACATCTTGGCCGCGATCTCCGGGTTGAAGAACAGCGGTCCGATCCGGCTCCAGTCCGTCGTGATGATCGCCATGAGCGCCAGGGCGATCAGCACGGCGTAGACGAGGTACCGATACAGCTTCTGTCTTTGAGTGCGCCTCAACGCCATTGTCAAGGGTCCTCTCGTGTCCTGCTCGCCGCTCAGTTCGCGGTGAAGTAGGTGTCGTAGATCGTCTGGTAGTCGCCGCTGTCGCGCAGCTCCTTCAGTGCGCCGTTCACCGCGTCGAGCAGCTCCTTCTTCTGGCCCTTCTCGAAGGCGAAGCCGTAGGACTCATCGGTGTCGTAGGTCTCGACGATCTTGTAGGCGCTGTCGGCCTTCTCGTGCTCGAGGTTGACCGGCTGATCCTGCAGGATGGCGTCGATCTGGCCGGCCTGGATCGCGGGCCAGAGCTCTCCGTCAGACGGGTACTGCACGAGCTGCGCGCCCTTCGCGTTCTCGGTCGCGTAGCTCTCGCCCGTGGTGCCCTGCTGCACCCCGACGTTCTTGCCGTCGAGGTCGTCGATGCTCTTGATGCCCGAGTCGGTGCGCACGAGCAGCGACTGCAGCGAGTCGTAGTACGGGTCGGAGAAGTCGATGTTCTTCTTGCGCTCGTCGGTGATGGTCATGGCCGACGCGCCCAGGTCGCACGTCCCATTGGCGAGCGTGGTGCCCGACTGCAGCGCCTCGAAGCCCACGTCCTGCACCGAGAGCTTCAGGTCGAGCTTCTTCGCGATCGCGTCGAGCAGGTCGATGTCGAAGCCGGTGTACCCGGTGCCGTTGTCGCCGCCCTCGAACTCGAAGGGCGGGTAGGGGATGTCGGAGCAGACGGTGAGCGTCCCCGCCTCGACGAGGCCGTACGGGTCGTCCGCCGTGCCGCCCGAACCTGCGTCCGATCCACCGGCGCAGCCGGCGAGGGCGAGGGTGGCGGTCGCCGCGAGGGCGATTCCGGCGAAGATGTTGCGACGCTGCATGTCAGCTCCTGGGAGTCGGGGGCGGATCGCGCCCGCGAACGGGTAGGTGTTCATCTTGACACGCACGCGGGGGCCGTCACGGCCGAACAGTGCGTCTGCGGGTTACGTTTTTGTTGCAAGTAGCCGTCGTCTCGGTCACGTGCCGCGCCTCGCCCTGCACGGCGAAGCTCAGACTTCGAAGTCGACGGCCACCCGTGAGCCCACGACCGAGCGCACGTAGGCCACGACCTCTTCGTGCGCGGGGTGCACCTGGTACTGCTCGAGCGCCTCGATCGAGTCGAAATCGGCCACGAGGGTCACATCCCAGTTGGCGTCGGGGTAGGCCATGTTGGCGCCGGCCGAGATGGATCGCAGCTGCGGCACGACCCCGTCGAGCGCGTTGAGCCGGCGCGCCACCTCGGCGGCCTGCTCCGCACGGACGGCGGGATCGGATGCTGCGAGCTTCCAGCTCACCACGTGACGGATGCTCATCTGGTCTCCTTCATGTCGCTGACCACGGCGTCTTCGAGCGCTGAGCGCAGTCGGTCCGCCGACAGGCGCCAGTGCGCGTGCAACTCCCCGTCGATCAGGACGACGGGGATCTTCTCCCACCACAGGTCGTACAGGGCCGGGTCCTCCTGGATCGAGGCCTCGACGATCTCGATGTTCTCGGCCGCGGCATCCGGCATCTCGGCGATCACCGTGTCGATGATCTCGGATGCGACGTCGCACAGGTGGCAGTCGGGCTTGCCGATCAGCGTCAGCGTGGTCACGCCGAGGGAACCTCGACCTCGCGGCCCTCGGCGATCCACTCCGCGGTCCCGCCGTCGACGTTCGTGACGTCGTATCCGCGCCCCTCGAGCGCTTCGACCACGCGGGCGGAGCGCCCGCCCATCTGGCAGATCACGTCGAAGGCCTCCGAGGGGAGCTCTTCGAGGCGGTTGCCGATCTCGGACATCGGGATGTTCACCGCACCAGGAACGTGCCCGGCGGCGAACTCGTGGGCCTCGCGCACATCGATGAGCGGCGTGTTCTCGCGAGCGGCGAGCTCAGCGACGGTGATCGACTTCATGGCGTACTCCTGCGATGGGTTCGAACAGCGGCAAGAGACACAAAGCGCCCGTCCGGAGACAGGCGCTCGGTGTCTGGCCGCTTACTTCTTGTTGCGGCGCTGGTGGCGAGTCTTGCGAAGCAGCTTGCGGTGCTTCTTCTTCGCCATGCGCTTGCGGCGCTTCTTGATGACAGAACCCACGGAAACCTCACTAAGTCAGTGGCTGGGCGTCGCACGTGGCGGACACCCGGGTACGGGCACGGAAAAATGCCTCGGAACAGTCTAGCAAATCGCGGGGGTGCTCTCGTACGCGCTCACTCGTCGCCGCCGCGCCCGGCTTCGTCGGTCACCATGAAGCGCCAGACGAGGGCGTGACCCAGCGCGACCAGCACGATCAGCAGCAGTGCCCCGACCTGGATCCCGGAGAGTCCGAGCGGTGCGGCGAGCTGGGGCGCGACGCCGATGATCGCGATCGCGGCGTACACGACGACCGTGCCCAGCTGGGTCCACCGCATGGCGCGGGCGGTGCGATCACCGCGCGCCTGCGAGACGAGGCGCAGCATCGACACCGCGCCCACGACGGAGATCACGACGAACGACAGTCGCCAGATCAGCGGGCTCTCGGTCCCGCCGACCTGCGCGAACAGACCCATCAGCGCCGGCAGCAGGAACGACAGGTACACACCGCCGATGGTGCGGCGAATCGCGGTATCGGCCATCCAGTCGGTGCGGGCGCGCACGACGTTCCACCAGAGCCCTGTGAGGGTGAAACAGGTGGCGGAGAAGAGCGCATAGAAGGTACTGGCGTCCACGGTGCCTCCTTCGCGCCTGTGCGCTCGCCGATCAGCCCGCGTCGGCGATCGGTTTCTGCAGGGCCTCCGCCACGGCGGATTCGGGCACGCGGAAGCTGCGACCGAAGCGGATCGCCGGCAGCTCCCCCGAGTGCACGAGCCGATAGACGGTCATCTTCGACACGCGCATGAGTTCGGCGACCTCAGCCACCGTGAGGAACCGGACGTCAGGTACTTCGGGCATCCCACGTACCCCTTTCTCGATGTGCACACTCTATGGGTCGCTGAGACGCGTGTAAACCCACGTGACCGGTGTGGTCAGTGGGACGTGGACACGGTGGCGAAGGCGCGCACGGGGAAAGTACCGAATCCTCGTATGGCGGGAGGTGCCGCCGTGAAGCGGGCCCCGCGCGCGGGCACGGCCTCGAGATTCGTCAGATGCTCCACCACGTGCACACCCGCGGCGAGCAGGATGCTGTGCGCCGGCCGCTCCCCTCCACTCTCGGTGTCGTCGATGTTCAGTGAGTCGATTCCGACGATCTGCACGCCCGCCTCCACGAGGTGCCGGGCTCCGCCCTCGGTGAGAAACGGCGCACCGACCGCATACTCCGGCGTGCCGAAGCGACTGCTCCACCCGGTATCGAGCAGGACGGCACTGCCGGCGAGATCGCGATCGGCGAGGGCCACCGCGTCGATCCCGCGATGGTCGGCGCTCCACGAGTCGCGCAGGTGGAACACCTCGGCGGGCACGTCGACAAGGGTGCTCAGATCGAGCGAGGCGAGGTCACCACCCTCCTCGTAGCGGTGGTACGGCGCATCCAGATAGGTGCCGGTGTTGCCGATCATCGTGATGATGTCCATCGCGAACTCGGTGCCGGGGGCGTACTTGGCACGCGAGTCCTCGCGCGTCAGATGCGGCGTGATGATCGGCACCGGGAGGCCGGGGTACGTGACCAGGCCGGCTTCGATCGGATGGCTCAGGTCGATCACGCGACCGGGAACGGGGGCCGCGGCATCCGCTCCCCTGCTCCCCCTGTGCTGCTCCTGCACGATGCGGAGACCGCGGATCTCCATGTCGCTCACCAGGGCGAGGCCGAGGTGCTTCACGAGAAGAATCCCGATCTCGTCGGAACCGAGCTCGGGGCGAGGAAGATCGAGCCTGAACCCCTCGCCGTGCAGCCCGCCGCCGTTGGCGAAGGAGATCGAGAAGTCGAAGTGCGCGCGGTGCTGAAGGGGTGGCGTCGTCATCACCACATCATGGCAAAGGCGGCTGAGCCGCCGCGGCCTTCAGCCGCCGAGGCGCTTGAAGGCGTTCGCGACGACGTGCTTGGCCGATGCCGCGGCGCGACCGACGACCTCGGCAGCGTGCGCAGCACTGTCGGGCAGCGGCTGCGACAGGTAGGCGATGTCGGGAGCCGCGTCTCCGTACGCGTCGACGAGGAAGGGCACCAGCCAGTCGTCGACGACCGACAGCGGCTCGACCGACAGGCTGTAGAACCGTCGCTGCCCGTCTTCGCGGACGTTCACGAGCTCCGCTTCGCGCAGGACCTTGAGGTGCTTCGAGACCGTCGGCTGGCTGATGCCGAGCTCGGCCACGATCTGGCCGACGCTGGTGCCGGCGTCTCCCTCTTCGGCACGGCGCAGAAGGAGCTGGAGGATGTCGCGCCTCGTACCGTCTGCGATCACGTCGAAGATGTCCGTCATGAGATCAGGCTAGCCGCCCCTGGCACGGAGTACCATGACGAAGGCTCGCCGAGGCGGGCCGCGCGACCGCAGTGGCGGCAGGGAACAGACGAAAGGGGCGGGATGTCGGGCATCGCATCCTCCTCGTCTCCGCGTCGCCGGCTGGAGGATCTCGCAGGGCGCGCGCGGCATGTCATCACGTCGTCTCCGTCGCGATTCGCGATCGTCGTGTTCGCGATGCTGATCCTGATCTTCACCGTGCTGCTCGGGCTGCCGATCTCCTCCGCGAGCGGCGAGTTCACCGACCTCAGCGATGCACTGTTCACCGCGGTCTCGACGATCTGCGTGACGGGCCTCACCACGGTCGACATGGCGACGCACTGGTCGCCCTTCGGGCACGTCCTGGTGTTCATCGGCGTGAACGTCGGCGCACTGGGCGTTCTGACCCTGGCGTCGCTCATGGGCATGCTGATCTCCAAACGCCTTGGTCTTCGGGCCAAACTGATGGCTGCGGGAGACACGAACCCGCTGCGCGCGCACGGCGGCGTCGTGAACGAGAGCCAGACCGTGCGACTCGGCGAAGTCGGCCAGCTGCTGATGACCGTCGCGATCTCGACCCTCGTGATCGAAGGCGTCCTCGCCGTCCTGCTCTACCCCGCGCTCGTGATGGCGGAGGTCGACCCGATCGCCGCGCTGTGGGAAGCGCCCTACTACGCGGCGATGTCGTTCACGAACACCGGCTTCGCCCCGAACGCCGGAGGAGTCGCCGCGTTCGAACACGACTATCTCGTACTCACCCTGCTCATGGCCGGCGTGTTCCTGGGCAGCATCGGCTTCCCGGTCATCTACACCCTCGCCAAGCACGTCTGGCACGTGAAGAAGTGGTCGCTGCACAGCAAGCTCACGATCGTGACGACGGTGCTGCTGTTCTTCATGGGCGCCGCGGTCTTCGTGATCCTCGAGTACAACAATCCCAAGACGTTCGGATCGATGGATGCCGTCGACACGACGTTCCAGGCATTCTTCCTGTCCGCGATGACCCGCTCCGGCGGCTTCAACGTGATCGACATGTCCGACTTGAACGGATCATCGCTGCTCGCAGCATCCATGCTCATGTTCGTGGGCGGCGGCTCCGCGTCCACGGCCGGCGGCATCAAGGTCACGACCCTCGCGGTGCTCGCGATCGCCGTGTGGTCCGAGGCGAAGGGCCGCCAGTCTGTCGAGGCCTTCGGTCGGCGCATCCCCAGCGACGTGCAGCGCGTGGCGCTCAGCGTCGTCGCCTGGGGCGCGACCATCGTCGCGCTGTCGACGATCGTCATCGCCCAGATCACCAAGGACGACATGAGTCACGTGCTGTTCGACGTGATCTCCGCGTTCGCCACAGTGGGCCTCTCGACGGGACTGACTGAATCCCTGCCTGATTCGGGAGCCTACGTGATGGCGGCCACCATCTTCATGGGGCGCGTTGGTACAGTGACTCTCGCCGCGGCAGTCGCCGCGACATCCACGACGCAGTACTACTCGCTGCCGGTTGAAAGGCCGATCGTTGGTTGAAGTCCTCCGCGGAGACGCTCCCGTCCTCGTCATCGGTCTCGGTCGTTTCGGCGCGGCCTGCGCCGGAGAACTCGACCGCCTCGACCGCGAGGTGCTGGCGATCGACGACAACCTCGAGCTCGTGCAGAAGTGGTCCGACCGGGTCACCCACACGGTGCAGGCAGATGCGAAGAACATCGATGCGCTGCGTCAGATCGGCGCCCAGGACTTCCAGGTGGCGGTCGTCGCGGTCGGCTCCTCGATCGAGGCATCCGTACTCATCACGGCCAACCTCGTCGACCTGAAGGTCCCGCAGATCTGGGCCAAGGCCGTCTCGCAGTCGCATGGCAAGATCCTCGCTCGCGTCGGCGCGAACCACGTCATCTACCCCGAGCGCGAGGCGGGCGAGCGTGTCGCGCACCTGGTCTCCGGTCGGATGCTGGACTTCATCCGCTTCGACGACGACTTCGTGCTCGCGAAGATGTACCCGCCGAAGTTCATCCGCGGCGTGCGCCTGAACGAATCCGGCGTCCGCACCAAGTACAAGGTCACGGTCGTCGGTGTGAAGAGCCCCGGCAAGCCGTTCCGCTACGCCGAGGCGAACACGATCGTCACGAACCACGACCTCATCATCGTGTCGGGCACGAACAGCGACATCGAGCGGTTCGCCGCCCTCGACCGGTAATCTCGCCGGCACGCAGGACGAGACCGGCGATATCCCCCTCAGGGCGGATGCCGCGGCATCCGGCACCGTGATGGGATGAAGTCATGACCGACCAGACAGCGGCCCCTCCCGTCCTGGCCCTCCGCGGCCTTCGCAAGCAGTTCGGCCAGAAGCTCGCCGTCGACGATCTCTCCCTCGACGTGCCCGCCGGCACGATGCTGGGCCTTCTAGGCCCCAACGGCGCGGGAAAGACGACCACACTGTCGATGACCACCGGGCTTCTGCGGCCCGATTCCGGAACCGCATGGATCCTCGGCGTCGACGTGTGGCAGAACCCCGCCGCGGCCAAAGCGCTCATGGGCGTGCTGCCCGACGGCATCCGCATGCTCGATCGCCTCACCGGCGCCGAGCTGCTGCGCTACACCGGACTGCTGCGCGGAATGACCGAGACCGACGTCGTCTCGCGCTCGGGCGAGCTGCTGGACGCGCTGGGGCTCGCCGACGCCGGCAGCACGCTCGTGGTCGACTACTCGGCCGGAATGCGCAAGAAGATCGGCCTGGCCTGCGCGCTCATCCACGCACCACGGCTGCTGATCCTCGACGAGCCTCTCGAAGCGGTCGACCCGGTCTCGGGCGAGACCATCAGGCAGATCCTGAGGGCGTTCGTGAACGGCGGCGGCACCGTGGTGCTCTCGAGCCACGTCATGGAACTGGTCGAGTCGATGTGCGACCGCGTCGCGATCGTCGCCGAAGGGCGCCTGCTCGCGAACGGCACGCTCGACGAGGTGCGCGCGGGCATGAGCCTGCAGCAGCGCTTCCTGTCGCTGGTGGGCGCTCATGACCTCGGAACGGAGACGCTGGCATGGTTGCGCTCCTCGTAAGTCTGCGCTGGCGGCAGCTCGGCCACCAGCTCGCACGGAATCCGTGGATGATCGTCACCCTGATCATCACAGGCATGATGGCGCTCGGCTTCCTCGCGCTCCTCGCCGTCGGCCTGGTCGCAACGAGGTTCGCCGCGCCGGACGCCGCCGTGACCGTGCTGGTGATCACCGGCGCCGTCATCACGGGCGGATGGTGGATCGGCTCGCTGCTCGTGAGCGCCGACGATTCTCTCGCAGCCGAGCGCTTCTCGCTGCTGCCCGTGACCGCCCGGCAGCTTCTTCCGGGCATGGTGATCGCCGGCGCGACGACCATCGGCGGTCTCGCCACCACTCTCGCGCTGCTGCTCATGCTGCTCGGCTGGTCTGTGAGCGCGCTCGCGCTCGTGGCAGGCGTGCTGATCATCCCGCTGGCCCTCGCCACCTGCGTGCTCGGCGCGCGCGTGCTCAGCGGGCTGCTCGCGCGCTGGCTCGCTCGCCGACGCAGCCGCGATCTCGTCATGACGATCGGCGTGCTGCTCGCCGCATCCTCGGGCCTGCTGATCAACCTGGTGCTCACGGCCGCACGGGAGATCGGAGATGCCGGCGCGGCCTTCGCTGGCGTCGCGGACGTGCTGGGCTGGACGCCGCTGGCCGCGTCCTTCGGAGTGCCCGCCTCGGTGGCCGCCGGCGACATCGGCGCCGCGGGCCTGCGGCTGCTCATCGCTCTGGTGACTCTCGCCGCGCTGTGGTTCGCGGCGCGGGCGCTCCTGGCTGCACGCCTGGTCGCGCCGATCCAGTCCAGTGGCGGCGGACGGGTGCGTTCTGGCGGCTTCATCGATCGGATGCTGCCCGCCACCGCGGTCGGCGCCATCGCTGCGCGCTCGCTGCGCTACTTCCGCCGCGACCCGCGTCAGGTCGTGAACGTCGTCATGATGCTGTTCCTGCCTGCGATCCTCATCGGCGTCATCTTCATGAACGGGATGCAGGAGGAGTCGATCGGCTTCGGCCCCGTCGTCACTCTCGTGCCGGCGATCGACGCCCTGCTTGCGGGCACGATCATCCAGATGGCGATCGCGTACGACAACGACGCTGTGGCCCTGCACATCCACACGGGTGTGCGCGGTTCGGCAGACCGATACGGGCGCCTGCTCGGCTTCGGCATCATCGCCGTGCCGCTGCTGCTCGTGCTGTGCGTCGCGAGCTGCATTCTCGCTGGTCGCCTCGACCTGCTGCCCGGCAGCCTCGGCGCAGCGCTCGGGCTCGGCGCGGTCTCGGCCGGCGCCGGCGCCTGGGCCGGAAGCTTCCTCCCCGGCCGAGCACCCGCGCCGGAGGCGAATCCGTTCGGCCGCGGGTCGTCCGGCGGAGTGCAGTCGCTCATCGCGATGGCCGTGATGTCTCCGATCACGCTGATCCTTGGCGCCCCCGCGCTCGGCTTCGCGATCGCCGCGTTCTGGACTCCCTCGCTCGGCTGGGTGAGCCTCGGCTGCGGTCTCGTGATCGGCGCGGCGGCCATCTGGGGCGGCGGCGTGCTCGGCGGGCGCGTGCTCGAACGGCGCTGGCCGCAGGTGCTCGCTGAGGTGTCGAGCGAGGCGTAGCGGAATCAGATTCCGGCGGCGAGCTCCTTGGCGCGCACGAGCGCGGCGGCCGCGGCATCCGCGAATGTGCGATCGAGGTGCGCGTTCTGCAGGACTGCGATCGCCCGCTCCGTGGTGCCCTTGGGGCTCGTGACGCGACGGCGCAGCTCGGCGGGCTCCTCACCGGACGCGTCGAGCAGCGCCGTGGCGCCGATGAAGGTCTGCTCCGCCATGAGTCGCGCATCCGCCTCGGCGAAACCCATGCCGATCGCGGCGCGGGTGAGCTCCTCGATGAGGAGGAAGACGTAGGCAGGGCCCGATCCCGAAATCGTCGACAGCGCGTCGATCTGCGACTCGGGCACCTCGATCACCGCTCCGACGGTCTCGAAGAGGCGACGGACGACTGCGAGGTCATCGGCGGTCACGGATGCTCCGACCGCGAGCCCCGTGACGGCCTTGCCGACTGTCGCGGGGGTGTTCGGCATCGAGCGGATGACGCGGGCATCTGCGCCCAGCGCATCGGCGAACGTCTGCAGAGTCACGCCGGCGGCCACGCTGACGATGATCGTCTCCGGCACCAGCTGCGGGGCGATCTCACGCAGCAGATCGGGGACCATCGCCGGCTTCACTCCCACGATGACGACTCCGGCGGACGCTGCGGCGTCGAGGTTGCCGTCGGGCTGACCCTCTAGGGCGATGCTCGTCACACCGGGCAGCCCCGCGAGTGCCGCAGCGCTGTCGGAGGAGCGGTTGGTGGCGGTGATGCCGCCGTCGATCGCGATGCCCGAGGCCACGACTCCGCGGAGGATCGCTCCCCCCATCGATCCAGCACCGAGAAAAGCGAGAGCGGGAAGAGAATCAGCCATGTCGTCATCCTACGGCGGGCTCCACCTGATCGATCGGGGCGGCGATCTAGACTCGTTCCATGAGTGCATCCGGAGGCAGCAAGGCCATCGTCGCAGCGTTCCTGGCCAACATGGGCATCGCTCTCGCGAAGTTCATCGCGGCGGCGCTCTCCGGCTCGGCATCCATGCTCGCCGAGGCCATCCACTCGGTCGCCGATTCCGGCAACCAGCTGCTGCTGATGTTCGGCGGAAACCGCGCCAAGCGCGATGCCGACCGCGAGCATCCCTTCGGCTACGGACGCGAACGGTACGTGTCGGCCTTCGTGGTCTCGATCATCCTGTTCTCGGTCGGCGGCGTGTTCGCGATCTACGAGGGCATCGAGAAGATCCGCGAGCCGCACGCGCTCGACCCTGCCTGGTGGTGGCTGCCCATCGTGGTGCTGGTGATCTCGATCGCGCTCGAGGGCTTCTCGCTGCGCACGGCTGTGCGGGAGAGCAACCAGGTGCGCGAGAAGGGGCAGTCGTGGGTGTCGTTCGTGCGCCGCGCGAAGGCGCCGGAGCTGCCGGTCGTGCTGCTGGAGGACACCGGGGCGCTGATCGGCCTCGCGTTCGCGCTGCTCGGAGTCGGGCTCACCGTGCTGACAGGCAATCCGCTGTTCGACGCTCTCGGGACGATCATGATCGGCGTGCTGCTCGTGGTGATCGCGATCGTGCTCGGTGTCGAGACCAAGAGCCTCCTGGTCGGCGAGGGAGCCAGCCAGGCGGACTACGACCGCATCGTCGATGCGATCGGCGCGGGCGACGAGATCGAGAAGATCATCCACATGAAGACGCTGTACCTCGGCCCTGACGAGCTCATGGTGGCTGCGAAGATCGCGATGAATTCGAACAAGCCTCTTCGTGAGGTGGCCGACGACATCGACGCGATCGAAGCCCGCATCCGCGAGGCCGTGCCGGTCGCACGCGTCGTCTACATCGAGCCCGACGTCTACCGTCCGGCGATCGATCCGCAGCCGTCGACCGACGTGTTCGTTCTGAAGTCCTCCGACTGAACGTGCTGCGCGATCTGCACGAGGCGCTTGCACGCGCCGACCTGCCCGCGGAGACGCTGGCGAAGGCGCGCATCGTGCAGAGCGTGCTCGATCGCGATCCGCAGGCGCGGCTCGAGTCCTTCTGGATCGCCGGCGACCGTCCGTACGCGGTCATCGCGTTCGGAGACCCGCTGGCTGCTGACCTCGTCGTGTACCTGCTGCACGGCATGGAGACCGACCTCTCCGCATTGCCCGGATGGGCGGATGCCGCGCAGCGCCTGTGCGCGGACGTGATCCGCTCGTGCGTCGTGCGCGGCGAACCGCGCGCGATCGCGACCATCGTCTGGTTCGGCTGGGACTCCGGCACGCAGACCAGCGTCCTCGCGACCAAGCACGCCACGATAGGCGCTGCCCGCCTCGCTGTCGACATCGATCGTCTCGCCGACCGCAACCCGCGCGGGCACATCGCCGTGGTCACCTACTCGTACTCGACGACTCTCCTCGGCGAGATGTTCGCGCTGAACATCGCCGACAAGGTGCGCACCGCTTTCGCGATCGCCTCGGCGGGAGTCACGCATGCCGCCGGTGCGGCGATCGAGTCCGCGATCGCCGACGGAGAGGTGGTCGTCTACGCGACCGAGGGCGCAGGCGACGGCACGGCGCCCCTCGGACGGCTCGGTCACCATCCGATCGATCCCCGCGACCTTCGCGGTGTCGTCGTCTACGACTGCGACGGCGGTGAGGCGCCGGGCGTGGACGGCGACCTCGTGATGGGCGTCGCGGTCGAAGGGCACGCGTCGCAGACGGCCATCGATGAGCGGGGCATCCGGCATCCCGGTTACTTCGACGAGCGGGCGCAGGGATACCTCACGCTGGTCGCGCGGCTGACGGATGCAGTGACACGCTGAGCGGTGCGCGCGTTCTCAGCGACGTGACCCGAAGAAGTCCCGCAGCAGGGCCCCGGCCGCATCCGCCTCGACTCCCCCGATGACCTCTGCACGGTAGGGCAGCCGACGGTCGCGCAGCAGGTCGTACATCGAGCCGGCCGCTCCTGCCTTGTCGTCCCAGGCACCGAACACGACGCGCGAGATGTGCGATTGCAGGATCGCACCGGCGCACATCACGCAGGGCTCAAGCGTGACCACCAGGGTGCAGCCCTCGAGATTCCAGGAGTGGAGGGATGCCGCGGCGCCTCGCAGCGCGTTCACCTCGGCGTGCCCCGTCGGATCGTTCGTGACCTCTCGGCTGTTGCGCCCCTCCGCGATGATGCGTCCTTCGGCATCGAGCACGACCGCGCCAACGGGGATCTCATCCGCAGCAGCGGCCTCGGCGGCGAGCGCGAGGGAGCGCAGCATCCCCTGTTCGTCGCCTGCGCTCACCCCACCACCGTACCGCTCCCGCATGACCGGGCATCGGCGAAAGCTCCTGCGTCGGATAGCCTGGAGTCATGCGCGTTCACGTGGCCGACCACCCCCTCATCACAGCGAAGCTGTCGGTCCTGCGCGATGAGCGCACGTCGTCGCCGCTGTTCCGCCAGCTCACCGAGGAGCTCGTGACCCTGCTCGCCTATGAGGCGACCCGCAACGTCAAGGTCACCCCGATCGAGATCAAGACGCCGGTGACCACGACGACCGGCGTCAAGCTGTCGGAGCCTCGCCCGATCGTCGTCCCGATCCTGCGTGCGGGTCTCGGCATGCTCGAAGGCCTCGTCAAGCTGCTGCCGACCGCCGAGGTGGGATTCCTCGGCATGGTCCGCGATGAGACGACGTTCGAGCCCACGACCTACGCCGAGCGTCTGCCCGACGACCTCAGCGACCGTCAGTGCTTCGCGATCGATCCGATGCTCGCGACCGGCGGCTCGCTCGCCGCCGCGATCCAGTTCCTGTTCGACCGCGGAGCAGAAGACGTCACGGCGATCTGCCTCCTCGGCACCCCGGAGGGCGTGGCCGCGATCGAGCAGCTGGTCGGCGACCGGAACGTGACCCTCGTGCTTGGTGCACTCGATGAGCGCCTCAACGAGAAGGGCTACATCGTTCCCGGCCTCGGCGACGCCGGAGACAGGCTGTACGGCACCGTCTGAGGCGGCGGCGGCGCTGTGCTGTCGCGCACGGTGAGCGACGTCGCGAGTTCGATGTGCCGGGATGACGGACGCCCGCCATCGGCCATGGTCAGGATGGTCTGAACGGCCATCGCCCCCATACCCTCGAGGTGCTGGTGCACCGTGGTGAGCGGAGGCGTCGTCCACGCCGCCTGCGGGGTGTCGTCGAATCCGGTGACACTCAGCTGGCCAGGAACGCGAACGCCGAGCTCATGCGCCGTGGCGAGTACACCTACCGCGATCTCGTCATCAGCCGCCATGATCGCCGTGGGCGGCTCAGGCGCACTGAGCAGTTCGCGCGCATGCTCACGTCCGGCTTCCACGGCGAACTGCGCAGACCTGACCAGGAAGGGGTCGACCGTCAGGCCAGCCGCATCCAGCGCCGCCTGGTATCCATAAAGGCGATCGCGGGCGGCGCCCGAGGACTCGGGACCGCCGATCCAGGCGATGCGCTCATGCCCCATCGCGATCAGATGCTCGGTCGCGGTGCGGGCACCGGCCCAGTTGCTGGAGCCGACGCTGACCATGCTGCGTCGGCTGGTGTCGACGGGATCGACGATGACGAACGGAAGATCCACATTGTGCGCGGCCTCGATCAGGCCGTCCGGATAGGAGAGGGTGAGCCCGATGATCCCGGCGACGCCGGAGACCTGACGATCGGCGATCCATTCCCGCGCCGTCGTGCGGTGCCCACGAGAGGCTCGCTCCGGAGCGAGGCAGGTCAGCAGATCCACCTCGGCGGCCGCGGCCGCGGCCAGCACTCCCTGCAGCACTCCGAGTATGTACGGCGAGGCGGGCAGGTCGAAGACGACGGCCAGAGAGCGGCGAGCCGAAATCGAGGCGGGCAGGGTCGTCGGCCGGTAGTCGAGTTCGGAGACGGCAGCGAGCACGCGCTCGCGGGTCTCCGCGGAGATGTCCCCCCTCCCGTTCAGCGCTTTCGACACCGTGCCCTTCGAGACGCCGACCGCCTCGGCCACGTCGGACAGGGTCGACCGGCGTGGACGCCGTACATCAACCATCGACAGCTCCGTTCGAACTAGTTTCGTAACAGCCTACCTGTTCGACAACGGTGATCACAGCAATCACGCGCGTGTTGACACCGGACAGACGAATCCCTACGATGAACTCACGATACATGTTGCGAAACTTTTTCGCAAGTGGAATCTCACGATCAAAGGAGCTCTTTCGTGCCGACAGCACCCCCTCAGGCACTCCACATCGACGGATCGCCCTCGGCGGACACCCCACTGAGGCACATCTGGAGCGAATGCATCGGCGCCGGACGCGCGAATGAAGCTCTGCGCGCCGACTGGCAGAGTCAGTTCCGCGATGTCGTGCAGACTCTGGGGGCTCGGCACGTGCGCTTTCACGGCCTGTTCCACGACGACATGTTCGTGTACCGCACGTCGAACGGCGGGGGCTTCGGACCTGCGACGCCGCTGGAGAAGCCGGTGTACACCTTCGCCTACATCGACAAGGTCTTCGACGCGATCCTCGATTGCGGAGCCCGTCCGTTCGTCGAGCTCGGCTTCATGCCGCGGGAGCTCGCGACGCAGACTGAGACCGTCTTCTGGTGGGGCGCCCATTGCAGTCCACCGAAGGACATGCAGGCGTGGACGGATCTCGTCACCGCCACGGTCCAGCACTGGATCGATCGCTACGGCATCGACGAGGTGCGCACCTGGCCGTTCGAGGTGTGGAACGAGCCCAACCTCGTACCGCACTTCTGGACGGGAACCCGCGCACAGTACTTCGAGTTGTACGAGGCCACGGCTCTCGCTCTGAAGGCGATCGACGACGCGCTCATCGTCGGCGGTCCTTCGTCGTCCGTGTTCGTTCCCGACGCCCGATACGACGGCGAGTACCACGACAAGACCGTCGAAGCGCCCACGGCCGAAGCTCTCGACCCCTCGGACCTCCCGTGGAAGCCCGTATGGATCTCCGAGCTCATGGACTACTGCGCCGCGCGGGACCTCCCCCTCGACTTCCTGTCCACGCACCTGTACCCGACGGATTACGCGTTCGATACCCAGGGCGTCGGACGCTCCATCAGCCGTGACCGGGACGCGACGCGGAAAGATCTCGAGCTGCTGCAGGCGCTCATCGCCGAGTCGCCGTACCCAGACGCCGCGATCCACATCACCGAGTGGTCGACGTCACCATCGAGCCGCGACCGCATGCACGACACGGTGTTCGCGGCGACCTACATCGTGCGTGCGCTGCTTCAGAGCCACGACGTGGCGGACTCGATCTCGTACTGGACGTTCACCGACATCTTCGAAGAGGGCGGCGGCGGAATAGGGCCCTTTCATGGCGGCTTCGGGCTCATCAACGAACAGGGCATCCATAAGCCGACGTTCCATGCGATGGCCATGCTCGGCCGCCTCGGCGACCGAGTCGCCCTGCAGACGGAGAACGGGATCATCTCCCGGACGGCAGAGGATGCCGTCGCCGCGGTCTTCTTCAACTACCCCGATTCGATGGGCTCCAGGTCGGTCGGCGATGCCGCCAGCCATCAGCAGGCACATCGCCTCGCCGAGGAAGGGCCGGCGCGACGGATCAATCATCGGATCACGGGCCTGATGCCCGGCGACGTCTACCAGGTCGAGACGCTCGACCTGGAGCACGGCAACGTGGTCGGGGCCTGGCAGCGTCGGGGCGAACCTCTGAACCCCACGCGCGAGGACACGGCTGAGCTCATGAGGATCGCCGACGACCTCGACCGGAGCACGCTCGTCGTCGACCACAACGGCACCCTCACGGTCGATGTCACTCTCCCCCCGTGGGCTGTGATGTCCATCGCGGCCCCTTCGACCACCTGACCCCGTATCACCGCTGACAACGACGTTTCGGAAGGACATCAAGACCATGAGAGCACGCAACCGGATAGGAGCGCTCCTCCTCGCGGGCGCACTCACCACCCTCACCCTCACCTCCTGCACGGGGTCGACCGAAGCCGGCGGAGGCGGTGGCGAAGCCACCGAGCAGAACAAGCCCGACAAGCTCACCGTCGCGGCCTGGATGGACTTCCCGCAGGACCTGCTGGACTCCTTCGAAGACGAGTACGGCATCGAGGTCGTCATCAACTCGTTCCCCGACGGCGCATCGGCACAGACGGTGCTGCGCAACGGACTCTCCTCCGACGGCGCAGGCCTCTCCGACGTGCACCTGATCGAACTCGACTGGTGGACCGAGATGATGGCGGTCCCAGAGGACTGGGTGGAGCTGCCCGAGATCCCCGGCCGATGGCTCGATTGGAAGGTCGATCAGGGCTCCGTGGACGGCCGGATCACCGGCTACGGCACAGACATCGGTCCTCTCGGCATCGCGTTCAATCAGGACATGATGACCGCCGCGGGCGTCGCGACCGACGATTCATCGTTCAGCCGCTTCATCGGCGGCGACGCCGCGACGTGGCAGTCGTTCCTCGATGCGGGCAGACAGTATGTCGCCGCATCGGACAACTACTACATCGATTCCCTCTCCAGTGCGTTCCAAGCGGCGATCAATCTGCTTCCGGCGGCCTTCGAAGATCCTGAGACGGGCGACCCCTACGAGATGGCCGACAACGAGCAGGTCAAGGAACTGTTCATGATGTTCGCCGAGGCAGCCGCCGACGGCATTTCGGCCGGGATTCCGATCGGACACTCCGACTGGGGCGCAGGCTTCCAGAACAAGCAGTGGGCGACCGTCGTGACGCCGGCGTGGATGGCCGGGATCATCGCCGAGAATGCAGACGGGGTTCCCGGGTGGCGCATCTCCGAGACCTTCCCCGATGGCGGGGGCAACTGGGGCGGCTCGTTCTTCGCCGTACCGTCCACGGGGAAGAACACCGCGTGGGCGGTCAAGCTCGCCGACTACCTCACCTCACCCGAGGCCGCGGTGCAGTGGTTCCACACGACCGGTCAGTTCCCCTCGCAGCTCGACGCCATCGCGAATCCTGACATCGCCGACACCGAGAACGAGTTCTTCGGTGGCCAGAAGGTCGGAGCGACCTACGGCGACCTGGCGGCAGCCGCCGGCGACGCAGCAGCCGGTGGGTTCCGTGGTGAGAACTTCGCAGGAATCCAGACGCTCGTCACCGAGGGCATCAGTCTCGTCGAGGCGGGCGGAGCCACACCCGAAGAGGCATGGGACAAGGTCGTCAGCGAGTTCGACGCCCTCGGTTTCGACACCGCCCCGTGAGGCTACGGGCCGTGACCCGTCCGAGCACGGGACGGGTCACGGCCGTCTCCGACTCAGAACTCCGACGAAAGGTTCGAGCGATGGCTCGTGAATCCGTGGCACCCCGCCCGGTGAAAAGGCTGGGCTGGGGTCAGCGCGTCTCCCGCTGGGACGTCAAGGTGTCTCCTTATCTGTACGTGTCGCCGTTCTTCGTGGTCTTCGCGATCTTCGGCGCCTTCCCCCTTCTGTTCAACATCGTGGTGGCGCTGCACGACTGGCACCGTCGCGCCGGGATGGGAGACTTCGTCGGCGTCGACAACTTCGTGTGGGTGCTGCAGCAGCCGATGTTCTGGAGGTCCCTCGAGAACACCTTCTCGATCTTCCTCTGGGGCGGGCTCCCTCAGCTCGCGCTCGCTCTTCTGATCGCGGCGGTGCTCGATCAGAACCTGCGCGCCCGCACGTTCTGGCGCATGAGCGTCCTGATCCCGTTCGTCGTGATGCCCGCGGCCACGTCCTTGATCTTCGGCCAGCTCTTCGGCCAGTTCGGCGTCCTGGTTCCCAACCTGCACGCGCTCGGATTGTTCACCGAGTCTGCATCGCCGTTCTTCCAGGAGCGGATGCTCTCGCACATCGCGATCGGATCCATGGTGGTCTTCCGCTGGACGGGCTACAACGCTCTCATCCTCCTCGCCGCGATGCAGGCCGTGCCCCGCGAGTACTACGAGGCGGCGACGGTCGACGGCGCCGGACGACTCCGGCAGTTCTTCTCGGTCACCATCCCCAGCATCCGTCCCACTCTGATCTTCGTCATCCTCACGATGACTATCGGCGGGCTCGAGATCTTCGACGAGGCGAGGCTGTTCGACGGCGGCGGCACCAGCGGCGGCAAAGGCGGGGCAGACGGGCAGTGGACGACTGTCGTGCTGTACCTGTACAACCTCGGATTCGGAGACTGGCAGGACCGCCTGGGCCAGGCCGCGGCTGTCGGCTGGATACTCGCGCTGATCATCCTCGCGATCTCGCTGCTGAATCTCCTCATCACCCGTTCGATCTCGTCATCGGACGCGCCACGGCGAGGGCGTCGGCGTATTCGCCCTCTGGCTCCCGTGTCGACATCGTCCACAGAGACCATCGTCACGATCCACGAAGGAGCACGAAGGTGAGCACAGGGTTCATCGAGAACACTGCCGGACGCTCGGCCGCGAAGTTCGCGAAGAAAAGGGCGGCACGCGGTCGCCCTGTCGGAGCGGGGAACCCCACGTCCCGTCGACCGGGGTGGGTCTCGTACGCACTCCTCGTCGTCGTGTTCGTCGTCTCGGTGTTCCCCCTGTATGCGGCGGCGATTTACGGATCCTCCACGACGACCGAGATCACCCGCGCGTTCGGGAGCCTTCCCCGCTGGCTGCCCACGATGCGACTGCTCGAGAACTTCGGACAGGTCTTCAGTTCCGAGCAGTTCAGCTTCTGGATCGCCTTCGGGAATTCGGTCCTGGTCGCCGTCATCGTGAGCGCATCGGTGGTCTTCTTCTCGACGCTGGCAGGGTTCAGCTTCTCGAAGCTGCGATTCCGAGGCCGCCAGGCGCTGTACGTGACAGTGATCGCCAC
The DNA here is from genome assembly GCF_000956475.1 of Microbacterium hydrocarbonoxydans. Classification (GTDB taxonomy): domain Bacteria; phylum Actinomycetota; class Actinomycetes; order Actinomycetales; family Microbacteriaceae; genus Microbacterium; species Microbacterium hydrocarbonoxydans_A. Next base: position 397,941 of record NZ_JYJB01000009.1, on the reverse strand, counting down.
GATGGTCATTCCGGCGCAGGTCGGGACGATCCCGCTGTTCGTGATGATGAATGAATTCGGCTGGATCGACTCTCTCCTCGCTCTCATCGTTCCCGGTCTCGTCGGCGCGTTCGGCGTCTTCTGGATGACGCAGTATCTGCAGGAGGCCCTCCCCTACGAGCTCATCGAAGCCGCCCGCGTGGATGGCGCGTCGATGATCCGCACGTTCTGGTCGATAGCTCTGCCCTCCGCGAGGCCGGCGGCGGCGACGCTGGCCCTGTTCACGTTCATCGGCTCATGGAACAGCTTCTTCTGGCCGTCCGTCGTCATGCGATCCCAGTTGACCATGCCGCTCGTGGTGCCGCAGTTGAGGGGTGCGTTCACGTCCGACACCGGCCTGGTCATGGCTGGCGTGTTCCTCGTCGCCGCTCCGCTGCTGCTGGTTCTCCTGCTCGCAGGCAAGCAGCTCGTCTCGGGTGTGATGGCCGGAGCGGTCAAGGGCTGAGCCGGAGCCGTCCGAGGATTCAGACCGTCAGCCGGTACGCGCGCTCGTCACCGTAGTGCCGGAATCCCGCTCGCGCCAGGATCGGCGCGGATGTCGACACGCGGCCCTTCACGAGCGCGGTGCGCGCCCCCAGTTCGGCGCTCAGGCGCAGGCGTTCGGCCAGCACGACTCGATAGGCGCCGAGCCCGCGGGACCGCTCGAGGGTCGCCGCGCCCCAGAGCCGCGTGAATCCGTCGACGATCGTGCAGCCGCCCGTGCTCACGGCTTCACCGTCGATCCGGCTGAGCACCCGGAACCCGGATCCGGCGTCGAGGGCCGCGGAGACCTCGGACAGCTCGATGCGCAGACCATCCTCGTCGAGCGGCGACTGTTCCCACACCGGCACGTTGATCGCGTCGACCTCGCGCACCTGCTCCAGCGTCCGCACGACCTCGGCGGTGACGCCCGCGGGAACCTCGACGGATGCATCGTCGATCGGCAGCGCGAAGACCGCGACCGTGTCGACATGCTCGGCTCCTCGCCGGAGCATCTCGGGTTCGAGGTCAGGCGAATCCGAGGCGCTGGTCCAGATAGTGAGCCGCGACTCGCCCCACGCGCGAGTGCGCTCGATCGCGTGATCGAGCACCGTCGCGGCATCCGCCGTCGAGTCCACCTGGGAGCCGCGCACTCCCCCGCCGAACCGCTCCGGATACCGCACGAGCTGCAGCATTCCGCTCTCGTGCTCACTGTCGCGCGGGAACCACACCCACTCGGATGAGGCGCGCAGAATCTCCTCTGCCGTGTGCATCAGGTCGCCGCTCCCACCAGCCTCGCGAAGGCGCTGAGCCTGACAACGCCCTCGGGCGTGTGGGGCAGGTCGTCGAGCAGCGCCGGCGAGTGGATCAGATATGCCGCCACCTGCGCGCGCGAGATCGCGACGTTCAGTCGATTCTGCAGCAGCAGGAACTCCGGTCCGCGCGGCGCGTCACGGCCGCTCGACGCAGCGAGGGAGGTGATCGAGACCACGGCTTCCTTGCCCTGGAAGTTGTCGACCGTGCCGACCGGCACCTCGTCGAAGCCCGCCCTCGCCAGCACGTCGAGCACGAGCTGCCTTTGCGCGTTGTACGGCGTCACCACGATGATGTCGCACTCCTCCAACGGCCTTGTCGAGCCGTCGTCATCCGTGAAGGGGCGTCCGATGAGGTCCTGCACGATCCGCACGATCTCAGCTGCCTCTTCGGGCGACTCCGTCGCGTTTCCCCGGTGCCGCAGAGGCACCACATGCAGCCCCGGTTCCACGCCGGCCAGTGACCTCGTCGCGGCAACCGGGGCTGAGGCCAGCTTTCCGGCGTAGGCGAGTGTCGAGACGGGAGCGGCGACGGACGGATGCATACGCCAGGACCGTGCGAGGAAGTAGCCGTACTCGGGCCTGACGACCTCGTCACCATCCATGACCCACCCCAGTGCTGAGGTGTCGACCGGTTCGGGGTGCGCGCCCTGACTCACCTGGGGCAGCTGCTGCGGGTCGCCGAGCAGCAGCAGCCTCTTGGCTCCGGAGGCCACCGCGATCGTCGACGCGAGCGAGAACTGGCCGGCTTCGTCGATAACGAGCAGATCGAGGCCGGCCCGGTCGACGCGCTGGGTGTTGCTGAAGTCCCACGCCGTGCCCCCGACTACGACACCCTCGTCGGCGTGCTCGCCCAGGAACGCCGCCATGGCGCCCTTCGGGATCGGAGTGTACGAGGGCTCGGGTGCCCCCTCCTTCGGCGCCTTGCCCACCTGGCCGGCGGGTACGCCGTCGGCGACGACGCGCTCGAGCAGCGTGTCGATGATCGCATGCGACTGCGCCACCACGCCGACCTTGAAACCGTGCTCGTTCACGAGCCGCGCGATCACGCGCGAACCCGTGAAGGTCTTGCCCGTGCCTGGTGGACCCTGCACGGCGAGGTAGCTGTGATCGAGATCGAGAACGCCGCGCACGATGGCGTCGATCGTGTCGTTCCCTGCGTCGGGCAGCGGCGCGCCTGACACCGTGCGCGGCGGGATGCGCCTCAGGATGTCGGTGGCTGCGTCGTTCGGGAAGCCGGGCGCTGCGAGATGCACGGCATCCGCCCACTCGTCGATCGCCCCCTGCAGCGAAACCACCCGCGGAGGTGCGGCGGGAGTCAGGGCGAGCGGCAGCTCGTCCCAGGTCTGGCCGCGCACCGAGGTCTCGGTGACGAGATACCCGTCGTCGAGCACCTCGGCGACCTTGACCGTCCGCGCCGCATGCACGGCCCGCGACGGGGCATCGATCTCGAAGGGCGCAGGAATCTCGTACAGCGCGAAGGGCTCTCCACCGGCGCCGAGGGTCGTTCCCGGCGCGACTTCACCGCGCACCTCGATGTCGCGAGACATCACGCGCCGCCCTTCGCCGATGCTCCAGTCGCGCACCACGGTCGAGGCGAACCGGTCGATTCGCACGACGTCGCGCGTGCTCTCCCACATGGTCACCGGCTCGCGGAGCCGGGCGAAGTGCGAGACCCAGAAGCTCTTCGCCTCGCGCGGGAAGTAGTCGATCGCAGCAGCCGCGATCCGGTGCACGAGCCCGTCGCCCCCGGCTTCGACGTCGTGCGCGGCATCCGCCAGCAGAGACACCGACCGCGGTGAGGGCTCGTAGATGACCTCATCGGCCTGATCGGGCGGTGCGGGGCGGACGCCCTTCTCCCGGGCGATGTCGATCAGCCAGTTGCGCAGCCGCCGCGTCGACACGCAGTCATAGCGGTTGTAGTCCGCGAGGTCGGCGAAGACGGCATCCGCCTCGGTCTGCTCTCCCGCTGCCGCGAGCTCGCGCGCGGCGACGTACTGCACGATCGAATCGTCGCCCTTCTGGACGTCCTGCGTGCGGACCTCATCACCCATGTACAGCGGCTCGAGCTTCTTGATCGAGTACGAGCGAGAGCCGACGCGCACGGTCCGCAGGACCAGCGGATACAGGTCGACGAAGACGCCCTCGCGCAAGAGCTTGTCGACCTCGCCCTCGCGCACGCCGTGCCGCGCAGCCATCGCCACGAGGTGCGAGGTCTCGTAGGGTGCGTAGTGGTAGATGTGCATGCCGGGGTGCGCGGCACGACGAGCGGCGACGAAGTCGAGGAAGTCCTCCAGTGCCCGCTTCTCTGCCGCGAAGTCGTGCGCCCACAGCGCCGAGTACTGATCGGCGTTGTCGACCCAGCCGAAGAGGTAGTCGAGACCCCAGTGCGCCTCGCCGTCCGGTGCGGGCTCGGTGTACAGCGGATCCCCTTCGAAGTCGAAGAAGATGTCGCCGTGACTCGGCACCGGCAGCGTATGGATCGCGGCGGCGTAGTGCACCTCATACGTGGCGTCACCCTCGAGATCGGCGCGCAGCTGCAGGCGAGCCTGGGCGCGCAGAGTCTCGAACGAGTCGGGGTTCATGCCGGAAGGGGAATCGGATGCCGCGGCTAGGGCGTCGATGGTCTCGATGCCCGCGGCGCGCAGTCGAGCACGCTGCACCGGGCGCATGCGCGCGACCATGAGCAGGTCGCGGTGCGCGAGCACCTGCTCCTCGCAGGTCGCGCAGCGCCCGCAGGCCATGACCTCGAGGTCTCCGCGGTCGTCGCCCCACGCGAGCGGCTCCCCCGTGGCACCGGCGGAGATGTCGCGATCGGCGATCAGGGCGCGCAGACGTGCTCGGCGCACCCGGAAGAGCGGCAGCAGGTCGTCGACGCGGTGCGTGCTGCGGCTGCCATCGCCGAGGATGAGGTCGACCTCGTCGGAGCGGGGCACCCCCAGCCTGTCGAGCTGATCGACGTATGCCGCCAGCTGCATGAGGGCGGTGACCTTCGCCCTGCGGGCGAGCTTCGAGTCCTCGACTCGCCAGCGCCCATCGGGGTCGCGGCGCAGGAAGTCGGCGAATCCGACGAACTCGTCGGTCTTGAAAGCCGCCTGGAAGATGACAGTCGCGTCGGAGCCGAGCGCCTGGATCGTCTCGGTGACCGCGGCGGCAAGGGCCTCGGCGTCGACGGACGACACCTTCTCGATCCGGTGCACGCGGTCTTCACCGAGGTCATCGACGTAGCGAGCCAGCACCTTCTGCTCGTGCACATCGCCGAGGAGCGCGGCACGCCTCAGCGTGGCATCTTCGGGTTCTTCGACCGCCGGTACCCGACCGAGCTTCGCGTCGATCGCCCGGCACCACGCGAACTCGCACTCGGCCGCAGCCTTGAGGTCGCTCGCGCTCCAGATGACGCGCTGGGTGTCGGGTTCGATCCGCATGCTTCGACCCTAGCCGCGGCATCCGACACCACCGTCCGCCGAACGCCCGCGCACCTCCTGCATGAACGACCTCAGCGGATCAGCGCCACCAGGTGTCGGCGGGCGTGGCCGGCAGGTGCCGCTTGTGCTGCGTCGCGAGGTACTTCGCCTCGATGCGACCCGCGACCTCGGGGTCGACGGTCTTGCCCTCGAGGAAGTCGTCGATCTGCTCGTACGTGAGCCCGAGCTCGTCCTCATCCGCGCGACCCGGCGTGCCGTCGAGGAGATCAGCCGTCGGCACCTTCAGATACAGCCGCTCGGGGGCTCCGAGGCTCTTCAGCACAGCACGCCCCTGCCTCTTCGTGAGACCCGAGAGAGGCAGCAGGTCGGCGGCTCCGTCGCCGAACTTCGTGTAGAAGCCCGTCACCGCTTCGGCGGCATGATCCGTGCCGATCACGAGCATGCCCTCGTGTCCTGCCAGCGCGTACTGCGTGACCATGCGCACGCGAGCCTTGATGTTGCCGCGGTTGAAGTCGCTGATGTCGCTCGTGACGGCGAACTCGATGTCCTCCTCGACGCCGTCGACGCCGTTCTGGATGTTGACCTCGACCGAGGAGTCGGGCTGGATGAAGGCGAGGGCCGCGTCGGCATCCGCCGCATCGTGCTGCACCCGATAAGGCAGGCGCACCGCGAGGAACCGCGCCTCGCCGCCTTCCTCGCGGACCCGCTCCACTGCGAGCTGGGCGAGGCGACCGGCGAGCGTGGAGTCCTGCCCGCCCGAGATGCCGAGCACGAATCCGCGCGCTCCGGAGGCACGCAGGTAGTCGACGAGGAACTGCACCCGCCTCTCCGCCTCGGCTTCGGGATCGATCTCGGCCTTCACGCCGAGGGCTTCAGAGATCTGCTGCTGCAGCGACACGGGGACTCCTCACTCGTTGTGACACCAGTATCCCCCGAGACTGTTACGGCGGGATGACACATGTTTCTACCAGGTGCGAAGTGAAAAGATGAGGCAGTGAAACTTCTCGTCGCCGCGCTCGCCTCCGAGCTCTCCGCCTTTCCCGACGCTCTGCCCGGATTCGACCGTCTCGTCACCGGACCGGGGAAGCTGCAGGCGACGTACGCCCTGACCCGCGCCCTCGACGCGAACACCTACGACGAGATCGTCGTCGTAGGAACGGCCGGAGCCATCGACCCCGAGCTCGCCCACGGCGTTCACGAGGTGAGCGCCGCGTTCCAGCACGACGTGACCGATCTGGACGGCATCTCCGGCCAGCACGTCTCGCTCCCCGCCCGCGTGTCGAACGGACGCGACGGCGTGCTCATCGCCACCGGTGACCATTTCGTCGACGACGCGGAGGTCACGGCGGTCATCCGTCCGACCGGCGCCGCACTGGTCGACATGGAGACCTACGCCTACATCTGGGTGGCCGGTCAGTTCGGCGTGCCGATCCGGGTCTTCCGTGCGGTGTCCGACAGCGCGGAGGACGGAGCGCTCACGGACTGGCGAGATGCCGTCGCACGCTGCAGCGTGCAGCTGCGCGACTTCATCGCCGACGCGTACGGCGTCTGAGCCTTCGGCTCTCCAGCTCAGCGCGTCTCGATCACGCTGGGGCCTTCGGGCGTCGCCCTGACCAGGAGCTGAGCGGGGATCTGCTCCTGCATCGCCTCGACGTGGCTGATGACGCCGACCGTGCGGCCACCCTGACGAAGCTCGTCGAGCGTGCGCATGGCGACCTCGAGCGTGTCGCCGTCGAGCGAGCCGAAACCCTCGTCGATGAACAGGGTGTCGAGACGGATGCCGCCTGCACGCGACGTGACGACCTCCGCGAGACCGAGGGCGAGGGCGAGAGAGCTGAGGAACGTCTCGCCTCCTGAGAGCGACTGCGCGGGGCGGCTCTGCCCCGTGAACGCGTCGTAGACGACGATGCCGAGGCCCGATGCCGCTCCCCTGGCCGCGAGCGCGTCGGAGTGCCTCAGCTGGTACCGCCCCGTCGACATGTCGTGCAATCGCCGGTTCGCCGCCTGCACGATCTCTTCGAGCTCGGCTGCGAGCACGAACGTCTCCAGCGTCATCTTGTGCGTGTTGGAGCCACGACCCGCGATGGTGTCGGCCAGCCCGCGCAGCACGTCGTACTCTGCGGCGTCGGCTGCGGTCGCCCTGTGCTCCGCCGTCGCCGATTCGATGAGCCCCGCCAGCTGCTGCGCGGTGTTCTCGGCCTTGGTCGCGACATCGACTGCGGCCATCCACGCCGCGCGGGCGCTGGATGCCGCCGCCTCGGCGGGAGCCACATCGATGGGCTCCTCGGGAAGAGTGAGCAGCTCGAGCTCGAGCAGCGTGGCCTTCTCCTTGCCGAGCTGCGCGGAGTGCTCGTCCATCCGGCTCTGCAGGGCCTCCTGCTCGCTGCGTGATCGCAGTGCGCGTTCGGCAGCGCCGACATCGGCGAAGTCGGAGGCGTCGAGCGCGGCCTCCAGCTCGGCCTGCGCCTCGGCTGCAGCAGAGACTCGACGTGCGCGCTCCTCGATCGCCTCGGCCAGCCCGCGGCTCACGGCGATCCGCGTCTCGGTGTCGGCGATCCGCTCGGCGACCGTCTCGAACTCGCCGCGGGCCTCGGCGATCTGCGCCGCCGCATCCGTGCTGCGCTGCTGCAGGAGGGCCAGCTCTTCTCGAGCGGCCGCGGATTCGGCCTCGTCAGACGCGCGCTGCGCCTCGAGCTGCTCGACGCGCAGCTGCAGGCCTGCGAGCTGCTCCTCGAGGCGGACCACCTCACCTGCCGCTTCGAGGCTCTTGGCATGCGCGTCATCGGCGGCGGCCTGCTCGGCCTGCGCGGCCTCGACGGTGCGCTCCTCGGCGCGCGAGGCTGCGGCGGCCGCCTCGGCGCGCAGATTCGACGACGCCTCGGCGGCGGCCCGCTCGCGCTCGGCCGCGGCATCGCGAATTCGCTCCGCCTCGGCGACGTCCTCTGCAGAGACAGGATCGCTGTGCATCGCGGGTGCTGGATGCTCGGCCGAACCGCACACGGGGCAGGGCTCCGAGTCGACGAGTGCCGAGGCCAGCTCGCCCGCGAATCCGTCGAGGCGGCGCCTGCGCAGTTCGGCGAGAGCGCCCTGCTCTGCCGCGAGCGCCGCGCTGGCCTCGGCGAGGGCGCGTTCTGCGGCGTCGTGCTCTGCGGTGAGCCGAACGACCTCTCGAGCCGCCGTCAGACGTACAGACGCACGGTCTCGGACGAGCGCGAGGTCACCCGCCCGATCGGCGATGCGGCGAGCCTCGTCACGCGCAAGTGCAGTCGCGGCGAGCTGCTCAGGCAACGCGGCCCGCTCTGCGGCGCGCTCCTCGAGGCGAGCGGAGGCCGCCGCCACCCGTTGCTGCGACGTCTCCAGCTCGCGAGCGAGAGCAGCGGCGCCTGCCTCGAGCTCGGCCGCACGCTCCCAGGCCCCCATCGCCTTGATGCGCTCGCTCACCCAGGTCCGCAGGTCCGATGGCTCGTTCTCGGTGTCCGCGGCGGTTCCGCCCCGCTCGTCGAGCGACTCCCACCTCACCCTCGCGTCGCGCTCGACGCCGGCCGCCGCGTCGGCGGCCGCAGCGGCTTTGGCTGCGGCCGTGATCGTGGCGCGCAGGGACTCGGCCGCCCGCGCGTCGCGGAGCTCCCCAGCCGCGACCGAGATGTCCGCGGCCTCGTCCTCGAGACGGGCGAGCGCCCCCCGTGCGCGATCGCGCTCGGCCTGCGCCCGCCGGTCGTCGCGCGCAGCGGTGAGAGCCGCATCGGCAGCGGTCAGCCGCGCCTCGGCGTCGTCACGATCCGCGGCGCGCCGCTCCGCACGGTACTCGGCGCGTGATCGCGCGCGGCGGAGGTCATCGAGCCGCTCTTCGGTGGTCGCTTCAGTGCGAGGGGCCGCGAGGAGCACGCTCGTCGTGGCAGACCCGTCGGCGTCCGCCGCGGACGCATTCCCGTCGCCCCACAGTTCGGCATCCGTGGCCAGGCGCTCGGCCTCCTCGAGCCGGGCGCCGACCGTTGCGAGTCGTCCACCGAGCGCCTGCTCGGCCGCCCGGCGTCGAGCATCGAACCGAATCTGCACGTCTTCGAATCGCTCGGTGCCGAACAGCCGCCGCAACAGTGCCTGGCGGTCTTTGCTGTTCGCGAGCAGGAACTCCGAGAACCGGTTCTGCGCGAGCAGGATGACCTGCAGGAACTGCTCGCGGCTGAGCTGCAGGATCTCGTCGAGCTCGTTCGCGACATCGACGGCACGCGCCGCCCGGCCGACCCAACCGGCATCGGTCCATTCGTCGAGCGCGACGCCCGCGACCTGCTTCGTCATGCCGCCGCCGCGCTTCGCCGGCCTCAGGTACTCCGGTGACCGGGTCACCCGGAACCTGCCCGCGGGTGTGCTGAACTCGACGACCACCTCGGAGATCTCATCGGGGTCGCTGTGGTCGGAGCGCACCCTCTTCTCGCCGCCGTCGTATCGCGGCACCCCGCCGTACAGGCCGAAGCACACCGCGTCGAGAATGCTGGACTTGCCCGCCCCCGTTCGCCCGGCGATCAGGAAGATCCCGTCGTCGGCGAAGGCGTCGAAGTCGACCTTCTGCCGCGAGCGGAACGGCCCGAAGCCCTCGACCTCGAGGCGATGGAGTCGCATCAGACGAGGGCCTCGGACCGCACCCGGTCGTCGAGCACCTCACGGATGAGCTCGCGCTCGCCCTCACTCGCACCCTGACCTGCTCGCACGTGCTCGAGGAAGGCCTCGATGCGCTCGGTGTCGGTGAGGGCGGTGCGCAGCCGATCCGAATAGGTGCGCGTCGACGGGGCCTCGGTGGCGGTCGGCTGGTGCTGCACCATGGCGCAGTACGCGTAGCTCTCGCGCAGGCGGCGCATCGGCTCGGTCTGCGGCAGTGCGTCGGTGTAGACCGCGCACACCCAGTGCTCGGCGTGCGCCTCGATGTTCTCGGCGGACAGGATCTCCTCAAGGGTTCCCGTCAGAGTCACAAGCCGGCGGGGCACCGGCAAAGCGAGCCACTCGACGCTCGCGAGACCTGCGGCATCGAGATCGATCAGCCAGGACCCGCGCGGCTTGTCCTGCTCGCCGAAGCTGTAGTGCAGCGGCGCCCCGGCATAGCGCACCCGATCGCTGAGCTGCTGGCGGCCGTGGATGTGGCCGAGCGCGACATAGTCGGGTCCGTCGAAGACCTCGAGCGGCACCATGTCGAGCCCGCCCTGACGGACCTCGCGCTCGAGCCCGATCGTCGCGTCGACACCTGCGGCGAAGCAGTGCGCGATCGCGACCGACCGCCCCTCGTGCGCGGACATGCCTGCCCGCACCAGGTCCATCGCGTGGGCCATGGTCTGGGCCTGCGTGCGCAGCTCGGCGCCATCGGCCCCTGCGGACGGGAAGTGCTGCCGCACGATGGCGGGCTCGAGATACGGGATGCCGAAGAAGTGCACCGGGCCGTCGGCATCCGCCACCGTCACCGGGGTGCCGATCGCGAGCGGATCGGTGAGAACGTGGATGCCGTCGCGCAGCAGTCGCGCCTGGAACCCGAGCCGTGCGGCGGAATCGTGGTTGCCGCTGGTCACGATGACCTTCGCCCCGGACTCGGCCAGGGCCAGAAGCGTGTCGCTGAGAAGCGTGTACGCCGGGCCGGCCGGCGTCGCGGAGTCGAAGACGTCGCCCGCGATGATCACCACGTCGACCGCGCTCTCGCGCACCTGCGCCGTGAGCGCGCTCAGCACCTCGGCCAGAGCATCCATGGTCGAGCTGCCATGGAAGGTGCGGCCGATGTGCCAGTCGGAGGTGTGCAGGATTCGCATACTCACACGCTACGGACGGCCTCGGACATTGCCCCTGAGGCGTGCCGCCCCACGGCCCAGCCCGACCTCGGAACCCGAGCCGGCGCCGTAACAATGCGTCACAGAGCTCAGATCATCGTGTACGCAGAAGTGAGGCGTGTTCCGGATGCTCGGCGAACCAGTCGGCCACGTACCAGCAGACCGGGAGGACCCGTCGATCACCCCGCTCCTCGAGGGCGGCGACGGCACGTGCGACGACCTCGGCGGCGTAGCCCCTGCCGCGGAAAGTCGGGACGGTGAAGGCCCTGGTGAGCGCGACCGTGCGACCGTCGTCGCGATAGTCGAGCACGCTCACGAGGTCCCCGTCGTGCATCAGCGTGTAGCGGGACGCATCCTTCTCGTCACTGAAGACGAAGCCCTTTATCGCACTCTCCGTGGTCATTCCGGCAACGTTACGCCTGCCGGATGCCGAGGGGGTCGTTTTGACACGCGGTGACTTCTTCAGACATAATCCCCCCATGACCACCAACGCACGCCCTTTGTCCGCCCAGGAGGCGAACGGGACTGCCGGGATGATGATGCCCGGTCGCGTTGGCATGTGTTGCCGAATGTGTCGCTGAACGAACAGCCACCCCGCCTGACCTGACCCCTCGCGATCTGCGGGGGCAGTGTCTCCGAGCATCCACCCTTGCTCGATCTCCCGGCTCCGCCCGGTCATTCATGCAACGCATCAGAGCCGCATCGGCTCACGTCCCCGAGGACTCATCATCATGTCGAACACCGCCCTTCTCGAGCGTCCCGCTGCCACCACCGCCCGCCAGGCCGCCTCCGCCGCCGCACCGCTGGCCGCCGATCTTCCCGCCGTCCGCTCTCCGCGCGGCTTCGCCCTCTACGTCGGCCTCGACGAGATCAAGGCAGCCGAGGCCGGAGTGAGCCTCCCTCTTCTCGTCGACGCCCTCCGCCGCACGCTCGCCGAGCTCGCACCGGGTGCCGAGACGCACGCGACCGTCGCCCTCGCACCGCACGGCTCCGGCGGCCGCGACCTCGACGTCGTCCGCCTCGCCCTGCAGGAGCCGGGGGCGATCGCCCGCACCAAGGCCGCCGCCGAGGAGGAGACCACCGACGAGGAGGGCGGCGTCGTCGTCGACATCTCCCGCAAGCGCGTCCTGATCGACGGCGAGTCCGCCGCGTTCACGTACAAGGAGTTCGAGCTGCTGCAGTACCTCGTCCTTCGCGAGGGCCGCACGATCGAGCGCAGCGAGCTCGTGTCGGCACTGTGGCAGGCCCAGGACGACGAGACCCCGGGCGAACGCACGATCGACGTGCACGTGCGGCGCCTGCGCGCCAAGCTCGGTCGCTACGAGGACATCGTGCGCACCGTGCGCGGCATCGGCTACCGCTTCGACCGGCACGCCGATGTCGTCATCCGCTACGGCCACGGCACCCCGTCGCCCGACCGCTTCTGATCCGCCCACCCGCAGGGCGCGCAGGCTCGAACAGATTCGCTGTCAGCTGCCGCGCGTAGGGTGTTGCGCATGACGTTGACGGCTGGTGCGGAATCGGATGCTGCGGCATCCGCCGCTCCCCTCGAGACCGTCTATCGTCCTGCGAGACCTGTCGACCTGCTGCGCACGGTCGGCATGCTGCGCCGCGGGCCCAACGATCCCACGACCGTGATCGACGGCCCGGTGATCTGGCGGGCCGTGCGCACGCCGCAGGGCGCGGCGACCCTGGCGCTCCGCGATGTCGGTGATGGCGGGATCAGGGCGACCGCATGGGGCGCAGGCGCAGGCCACGCGCTCGACACCGTCCCCGACCTGTGCGGTGCGAGCGACGACGATGCCGGATTCGACGCGTCGCTGCATCCGCTGATCGCAGACTCCGCGCGCCGCAATCCGGCCCTGCGCCTCGCCAGGACCGGACAGGTCTTCGACGCGCTCGCGTGCGCGATCATCGAACAGAAGGTCACCGGCCTTCAGGCCTTCGGCGCCTGGCGGCATCTGGTCTCGCGGTTCGGAGAGCGCGCCCCCGGCCCCACCCCGCGGCCGATGTCCGCAGTCCCTCCCTCGTCGGTGTGGCGGAGCATCCCCTCATGGGCGTGGCATCGGGCGGGAGTCGAGCCGCCGCAGTCGAAGACGATCGCACGCGTTGCGGAGCGCGGCGACAGCATCGAGCGCGCCGTGCGCAGCGCCGCAGACGGCGCGGCCCGAGATCGTGTTCTGACGAGCCTTCCGGGCGTCGGGCCGTGGACCTCGGCTGAGACGCGGATCCGCGCACTCGGCGACCCTGACGCCGTGAGCGTCGGGGATTACCATCTCGCCCACGAGGTCGGCTACGCCCTCACGGGCAAACGCACCGACGACGATGGCATGCTCGAGCTTCTCGCGCCGTGGACGGGACACCGCCAGCGCGTGATCCGGCTGATCTTCGCGAGCGGCGTGCGCGAGCCTCGCCGTGGGCCCCGCCTCGCGCCGGAGGATCACCGCAGCCGATGAGACTCTAGGCTGGACGCATGAACTCCGCTCCCCGCACAGGAATCCGCGTCGCCGTATCCGCCGGACTCCTCGTGCTCGGCGTCGTCATCGGGCTGATCTTCGAGAACGTGTGGCTCGGCATCCTGCTCGCCGTGATCGTGTGGTTCGGCTGGTTCCTCGGCTTCGAGTCGCGCCGCGGACACCACGAGGGCGTGAACGACGAGGACAACGGCGTCGAGCTCTGAGCCACCCCATGGAGGCTCGGGATAATCTCGCCTCATGAGCTTCTCCCTTGAGCGTCGCGGCCTTGAGCTGCGCTTCCGCACGGCCGCCCTCGCGTCACGCGACTGGCTGACTCCCGATTTCGTCCGTGTGCGTCTGAGCGGAAGCGAGCTGGCGGGCTTCGCCTCGCTGGGGTCTGACGACCACATGCGGCTGTTCTTTCCGAGCGGCCCCGCCGAGACCGTCGAGGAGCTGCGCGCCTCGCCGAGCCGCGAGTACACGCCACTCGCCTGGGGCGACGACTGGCTCGACGTCGAGTTCGCGGTGCACGGCGATGAGGGGGTCGCGGCGCGCTGGGCGGCGAACGCTCCCGTGGGCTCATCGATCGGCATCGGCGGGCCTCGGGGCTCGGCCGTGCTCGTCGGAGCGCCCGGGTCCTGGTTGCTCGCGGGAGATGAGACCGCGATTCCCGCGATCCGACGCTTCGCCACTCTGATTCCGGCCGGCTCTCCCGCTCGCATCGTGATCGAGACCGTCGACGCCGACCACGAGGTCGATGTCCAGGCCCCTGTCGAGGTCGAATGGCTGCATCGCGGCGAGGCACCTGCGGGTTCGGCCCTGATCGCGTTCCTCGATGCCCTCGGCGAAGCGGATGCCGGAGCCGATCCGTTCGTCTTCATCGCCGCCGAGCAGTCGGTCGTCAAGCCCGGCCGTGCCCTGTTGGCCCGCTGGGGCGTCGACACCTCGCGGGCCGTCGTGAAGGGGTACTGGAAGCGGGGCGAGGCCGAGTACCACGCCCCGCACTGACGTCGTTCCGCGGCGCGGCGAGTGCACGGCGTCCTGTCGAGCGCGCGACCGGTCGACGGGCGGATCCCGTGCACTCGGCAACTCCCCGTGCACTCGGCGAAGGTTCTTGCCTCTCCCGCAGCATCCGCAAGACTGGACCCATGGCACTCGTCGATCATCTGGGCATCACCGTCGCCGATCTCGCGAAGGGGCGTGCACAGTTCCACCCCGTGCTGACGGCTCTGGGTTACGAGTTCGGCACCGAAGACGAGGGCGGCATCTCGTGGCACCACGGCGACGACACCGAGATCATCATCTTCGCGCCTCTCGATGACGACGCCGAGCCGCATGTGCACGGCCGCGTGGGCTGGCAGCATCTCGCGTTCGCGATCGACTCCCCCGAGGAGGTCGACCGGCTGCACACCGTGGCCGTCGATGCGGGGTGGACGGTGGTGCGCGAGCCGAAACTCTTCCCGCGATTCAGCGAGCGCTACTACGCCTCATTCGTCGAGGACGACAACGGCATCCGCTTCGAGTTCATGTACAACCCGCCGCGGGAGTCTTGAGGAAAGCCCGGACCACCGGATGCCGGTGCGGGTTTTCTCCCGGATGTCGGCGCCATGCGCCACCATGGACCCATGGCGACCTTCGATCACATCGGCATCAGCGTCGAGTCGGTGCCTGCGGCATCCGCTCAGTTCAACCCCGTCTTCGAAGCGCTCGGCTATGTCCGCGCGCACGACGCCGAAGACCTCGCCTACTGGCGCAAGGATGATGAGCCCGAGGTGCTGCTGTATCCTGCCCGCGAAGAGGGCCTGCATCGGCACGGCAAGGTCGGCTGGCAGCACCTCGCGTACGCCGTCGACTCCCGAGAAGAGGTCGACCGGCTGCATGACATCGCGATCGCGGCCGGGTGGGCAGCGGTACGCGACCCCAAGGAGTATCCGCGCTTCAGCGAGCGCTACTACGCCTCGTTCGTCGAGGACGACAACGGCATCCGCATCGAGTTCATGCACAACCCGCGCGACTGATCAGACCGCCGCGACCACCCGGTCGGTGAACGCCTCCTTAGGCACGAACACGAGCAGGGCAGCCGCGGCGAGCGCGGTCACGCCGCAGACGACCCACACGGTGACGTAGCCCGCGAACGACCCTGCGGTGCCCCCGGCGGCTGCGCCACTCACCCCGTGCAGCAGCGCGATGCCGAACACGCAGGAGGCCACCGCCCCGCCGACGGTCTTCACCGAATTGGTGAGACCGGTGGCGACGCCGGTCTGCGTCACAGGCGCCGCGGATGCCGCAGCCGCCGGAAGCGCAGCGACGAGCGCCCCTGAACCCACGCCGACGACGATCATGTTCGTGATCACCTGCGCGTAGGCGTCGTGGAAGGGGAGGAACAACAGGAACCCGACCCCGACGAGTACCGAGGCCGCCATCAGCGCCAGCCGTGGGGTCAGTGCCCGCGCGATGATCGGAAAGAGCAGCGCGCCGCCGATCATCGCGATCAGGTAGATCCCGATGATGAGCGAAGTGGCGAACCCCGTCGTGCCCAGCCCATACCCGTACACCGCGGGGTCGGTGCGCGCGAAGGTCGACAGCGGCGCCTGGGCGCCCAGCACACTGACGCCGAACAGACCCGCCGTGAGGAACACCGGCCCGAGCGCCGGCGAGCGGAACATGCGCACGTCGATGAGCGGGTCGGGGTGGCGCAGCTCCCACAGGATGAACGGGATCACGAGCACGACGCCCAGCACGACGACCGCCCACGCCCATGGATTCGCGAGCCCTCCCTCCAGCCGCAGCATCGCCAGGCCACCCGTGAAGCAGAGCAGGGCGATCGAGACGAGCACGAGGCCCACCGTGTCGAACACTCCCCCGGCCGGCTCGGGCGACTCCTTCACTCCGAAGAGCACGACGAAGAAGCAGACGACGATGAGGATCGCGGGCACCAGCAGCACGACCGTCAGCGGCAGCACGTCGACCAGCGCTCCGCCCACGAGCGCGCCGACGATCGCTCCCCCCTCGAGCGCCGCGACGAGGAGTCCCGCCGCTTTCGCAGTGATCGACGACCGCCCCTCCAGCTTCCGTGATCGCGACCAGATGAGGGCGATCTCCAACGGCAGCCACACGACGTAGAAGCCCATCAGCGCCCACGCGACGAGAAAAACGCCGAAAGAGTCGGTGAACGGCAGCGCCAGGGCGGCCACCGCCGTCAGTGCGGTGGAGATCAGCAGCATCCGCTTGTGGCCGACCATGTCGCCGAGCTTCGCGAATGCGGGGACGACGAGCGCCGACAGCATGAGCTGCGCGCCCTCGAGCCAGTTCACGTCGGCGTCATGGATTCCGAGATGGCGCGCGATGTCCGTCAGCATCGGCGTGTAGTAGCCCTGCAGCACGCCACTGGTGAACTCGACGAACGCGAGGAAGCCGACGACGCTCGCAAGTGCGCCGAATGCGAGGGTGCGCGTCATAGCGACTCCGGTTCGGGTGAGTGCGGCGGGATGCTCTCGATGAGCGCCCGGTGGAACCGCTCGCCGCGCACCAGCGCAGCGATCTCGACGTTCTCGTCGACGCCGTGTATCGAGGCCCGCTGCGCATTCGACATGTCGAGCGGGGCGAACCGGTAGACGGCTGGCGAGAAGCGGTGGAAGTGCCGGGAATCCGTCGCCGCCATCATCACGTACGGCACAGGCGCGACCCCGGGGTGCGACACGGCCAGCGCCTCGGCGATCAGCGCGAACTGCACGTTATCGGTGGGAGACTCCGGAGACGGCTCGCTGGCCTCGATCACGGTGACTGTGACATCCGGATCAGCGATCCGCCGCCGCACCCGCATGACCGTCTGCTGGGTCGTCTCGCCGAGCGCGATGCGCAGGTTGACGATGGCGGATGCGGCGGACGGCAGCACGTTCGCGGCCGTGCCGCCCGACTGCATGGTCGCGGCGACCGTCGTGCGCACGAGGGCTGCAGGTTCGCCGCCGAGCGCCGCGAACAGGCCGCCGGTGAGCGGAGGGACGGCACCGAGAAGGCGCAGCAGATGGCGGACGGGTCCCGGTGTCTGCGCCGCGAGCTGCGCCAGCATCCTTCCCACCGCCTTCGACGGCCGCGCTCTGAAGGTCCGGGGGCCGAGCCGGTCGACCGCCCGTGCGATCCTCCGCACCGCCGTCAGCGCAGGCGGTGCCGAGGCATGGCCTCCGTCGCCGCGGGCCGACAGCCGCAGAGTCATGACGCCCTTCTCCCCGACTCCGATCATGGCGGCTCGTCCCGGCACGAATGGCAGCGGCGCGTCGACCACCGCCCCGCCCTCATCGACAACGAGCCACGGCGTGATCCCCCGCTCGCGGAACACCCGTGCGATCTCCCGCGCCGCATCGCCGAAGGTCTCCTCGTTGCCGCCGAAGCTCAGATAGACGTCGCGCGCAGGCGTGAAGCCTGAGGAGAGCAGATTCTCGACCGCCTCGAGCACGACGATCAACGGCCCCTTGTCGTCGAGCGCGCCGCGGCCGTAGACGATGTCGTCGGCGATCACCCCCGCGAACGGCGGGTGTGTCCAATCGTCGCTCTCGTCCACGGGGACGACGTCGTAGTGCGCCATGAGCACGAGCGGGTCGCCTGGAGCCGCGCCCTTCCAGTGGAACAGCAGACCGAAGGCGGTGTGGCGCTCGAGCGCGAGTTTCTCATGTACCAGCGGGTACTGCTCGGCGATCAGCCCCACGAATGCCTCGAACGGTGCAGTGCCGCGCTCCTCGAGCTCGGCGGACACTGTAGGCAGCCGGATCATCTCCGAGAGTCGCTCGGCGATGCCGGGGCGGGGTGCGGTCACGCCCGCCATCGTATCCCCCACCTGGGAGGATGGATGGGTGAGCCTGTTCGCCTTCGCCCCGTCACGTGGTCCGCGCTGGCAGCTTGCGCTCCAGGCCGCTCTCGGCATCTCGGTCCCGATCGCGGTGATGACGCTCGTCGGGCAGCCCGCGCTCGGGTATCTCGCAGCATCCGGCGCTTTCACCATCCTGCATTACGGCGCGCTGCCAGTGGTCGAACGCGCACGCGTGCTGCCGGTCGTCGCGGCGACCCTCATCGTGTCCGCCGCACTCGGCGCGCTCTGCTCGGGGACCGTGTGGCTGGCCAGCGCCGGCCTCGTCATCGTCGCGATCGCGAGCGCCGCGCTGGCCTTCGGCTTCCGTCTGGGCCCTCCCGGACCGCTGTTCTTCGTGCTCACCTTCGGTCTCGCCGCACACGTGATCGGGTCGGGTGCGATCAGCGGCGAGCTCTATGTCGCGGCGTTCGCGGCCGGCTGCGTGTTCTCATACCTGCTGACCCTCACGCCTCTCGTCCTGCCGCGAGTGCGGCGGAAGACCGCCCGCCCTCTTCTCGACCTCTTCCCCGGCCCGACGCTCACGGCCGACGGGCGGATGCTGCTTCTGCGGGTGGCGCTCGTCGCCGTGATCGGTGTGCTGCTGGGGGTCGTGATCGACCCCACCCGCACGTACTGGGTCGTCGGATCAGGCATCGCCGTGATCGGAGTCGCGGCCGCGCGCAGGGCAGCCTTCGAGCGGGGGCTGCATCGGATGCTGGGGACCGTCGTCGGCGCCGGCGTCTACGCGCTGCTGGTGCTGCTTCACCCTGCGGGCCTGCTTCTGGCACTTCTGCTGGGCGCCCTGCAGTTCACCATCGAGATCATCGTGGTGCGCCACTATGCGCTTGCGCTGGTCTTCATCACGCCGATGGTGCTGCTGCTCGCGGGGGCAGCCACCGGCACGATCGGCTCGCTCGACATCGCGTTCGAGCGCGTCGTCGACACCCTGGTCGGGGCCGCTCTGGGCGCGGCGTCGGGAGTCCTGCATCCGCGGGCACTGCCGATTCGCACAGACTGATCCACCTGCCTGCGCCGGAGCGCGGGAACACCCGCGCCGCGCTCCTGTTGCATTCAGCGGAACCGATGCACAGGAGGCGCAGATGGAGCTCACGCTGATCAGCTCATCCTTCTGCGGCGCCTGCGCGCGGACTCGCTCTGTGCTGGCGGACGCCGCTCGATTCCTGCCGGGAGCGACGGTGACAGAGCTCGATGTGGCGCGCGATCCGGATGCCGCGGAGGCGCTGCACATCCGCTTCACTCCGACCGTCGTGATCCGCGACGACGCCGGGGTCGAGGTGTTCCGCGCCGAGGGCGTGCCGACGGTTCCGCAGGTGCTCACGGCAGCGGTGAAGGCACTGCCGGACTGAGTTCGCCCCCTCTTGCGAGCAGCCACACGCCCGGCGCAGACTGAGCCTGCATGCACGAGTCCGTGCGCGCATCCACTCGACCCGGGAGCCACGATGGCGAATCTCAACCCGTACCTCTCCTTCCGCGACAACGCACGCGAGGCGATGGAGTTCTATCAGAGCGTTCTCGGCGGCGACCTCGACATCAACGTGTTCTCGGAATACCCCGACATGATGCAGGACCCGAGCGAAGGTGATCTCCTCATGCACGCGCAGCTGACGACGCCCGATGGTCTGGTGCTGATGGCGTCGGACACCCCGAGCTCGATGCCCTACGTCACGCCGCAGGGATTCTCGGTCTCGCTGAGCGGCACGTCCGCCGAGACGACGCGCGCGGTGTGGGACGGCCTGTCCGACGGAGCGACCGTGACCATCCCCCTCGCTGTGGCACCGTGGGGCGGCCTGTTCGGCATGCTCGTCGACCGCTTCGGCGTGAACTGGATGCTCAACGGAGACCCGGCCTGACAGGTATCCACGACGCCGAGACCCCCTGATACTGCCGAGACCCCCACATAGCGACGCGACTATGTGGGGGTCTCGGCGAGAAACGGGGGTCTCGGCGGGAGCCGGGTCAGCGCAGCGCGTGCTGCTCGATGAAGGCGCGCAGCGCCGCCTCGTCGTCGGGCAGCTCGGTGACATGCTGAGGAGCCTCGAGCATGGTGCGCAGCTCGGGTGAATAGTCGAGATCGACACCGATCGCCTCGCGGATCGTCTCGGCGAACTTCTCGGGCTTGGCCGTCTCGAGCACGAGCATCGGCACACCCGACTCGACATACTCGCGCGCGACCTTGACGCCGTCGGCCGTGTGCGGGTCGATGATGTCGTCCGACGCCTCGTACACGCCCTTGATCGTCGCGAGGCGGTCGGCGTGGGTCGACGTGCCGCTGACGATGCCGAACTCGTCTTCGAAACGGGCGAGGTCGGCGGTGAAGTCGACGAAGCCCTGCTCGTCGAGGTCGCGCCAGGCGCCCACGACGCGAGCGGGATCGCGGTCGACCAGCTCGAAGATGAAGCGCTCGAGGTTCGATGCCTTCGAGATGTCCATCGACGGGCTCGACGTCGCGAGGGTCTGCTCCGCGCTGCGCGGGCGGTACACGCCGGTGCGGAAGAACTCGTCGAGCACGTTGTTCTCGTTGGCCGCGAGCACGAGGCGGCGGATCGGCAGACCCATCTGCTTGGCGTAGAAACCGGAGAGGATGTTGCCGAAGTTGCCGGACGGCACCGTGATGCTCAGCTCGGTCCAGCCACCGGCATCCGTCGCCCGCAGCCACGCCCAGAAGTAATAGACGACCTGCGCGGTGATGCGCGCGAGGTTGATCGAGTTCACGGCGCCGAGATGCTGCGTGCGCTTGAAGTCGAGGTCGCCGGCGAGCTGCTTGACGAGGTTCTGGCAGTCGTCGAATACTCCCGCGACCGCGATGTTGTGCACGTTCTCGTCGTCGATCGAGAACATCTGCGCACGCTGGAAGGCGCTCATGCGCCCCTGCGGCGAGAGCATGAAGACGGAGATGCGCTCCTTGCCCCGCAGCGCATGCTCGGCGGCGGAGCCGGTGTCGCCCGAGGTCGCTCCGAGCACGTTGAGCACGGAGCCCTTGCGCTCGAGCGCATACTCGACGACCTGACCGAGGAACTGCATCGCCATGTCCTTGAAGGCCAGCGTCGGCCCCTCGGACAGGCCCACGAGCGTGAGGCCGCCGTCGATCTCGCGCAGCGGAACGACCGAGTCGGGGAAGGGCGCGTAGGCCGCCTCGGTCATGCGTGCGAGGTCCTCGCGCGGGATGTCGGTCGCGAACAGGCCGAGCACCTCGGTCGCGAGCTGCGGATAGGTGAGCGCACGCCAGCGCTCTAGCGTCTCCCCGTCGACCGTCGGCATGACCTCGGGGACCGTCAGCCCGCCGTCGGTTGCGAGGCCTTCGAGCAGGGCGTCGCAGTACGGCAGCGGCTGCATGCCGCCTCGGGTCGAGATGTACTGCACGGGGGCTCCTCAAATCGGAATCGGCGCGGGACTCCCATTCTCGCAGGTGTCCAGGAGCGGATGACACGCGAGCGGATGCCTTCGAGGCGGATGCTCAGAACAGCGACGGGGGCAGCGCGCCCTCGTGCTCGAGCAGCCAGCGCTTGGTCTGCAGCCCTTGCCCTGCGTCGCCTCCGGAGTATCCGCCCAGGCCGTCGCCTGCGACCACCCGATGGCACGGCACGATCAACGGCACCGGGTTCGCGCCCATGATCGCGCCGATCCCGCGCGCCGGAATCGTGGTGCCGCTGCGCCCGGCCAGCTCTCCGTAAGTGACGGTCTCTCCCGCGGCGACCGTCTCGAACAGCGCCATCAGCACGGCACGGGTCGCGTCGGTCTGCACACCCAGATCGATCGGCAGGTCGAAGTCGCGGCGCGCGCCGTCGAAGTAGGCGCGCAGCTGCGCGAGGGCCTCATCGAGCAGTGCATCGGGTGCGGCATCCGCTCCGACAGGCGCCGTCGACCGCCACGACACCCGGGTGATCGCATCTCCCGAACTGACGACGCCGACCACGCCGACGGGTGTGCGCAGGGTTGCGAATGAAGGCATGTCAGGAGGCTACGCCCCGGGTGCGACAGCACTGAGGGCGATGGTAGAGAAGATCTCGCAGAAGTTTTTTCGGAATCCGCGTCATGAACCGTCCGTACGCGCGTCTTGCTTGTGTGACGAAGATCGGTTCTTGGGGATAATCCTTCGTATCGACGTCTGGGCCGCCTCTCCCCTCAAGCGCGGCCCGCGGGTGGGGCCGCCTCCCTTTGGCCCCACCCGCGCCTTCTTCTTTCTCCGCCCTCCCCATCGGCGGGCAGTTCGTGCGCGCGTTCCGCACCTACTCTGAGGTAGTCTCACCTCACCGGCACCCGAAGCCGGTCGCTCACCTTTGAGGTTTCATGGACGAACCACGCGACGCCCCGGAGTCCGACAACGCTCTGCTGCTGCGCAGCCGAAGCGGTGACCGTCATGCGTTCTCAGAGCTGTGGCGTCGGCACTCCCCGGTCGCCGTCGCCTACGCCCGGAGCCTCGGCGCGTCTCCCCCCGACCCTGAGGATGTGGTCTCGGACGCGTTCTTGAGCATCCTCCGCCAGCTCCGCAGCGGCAAGGGTCCGCAGCGGAGCTTCCGCCCTTACCTGCTGACGACCGTCAAGAACACCTGGATGAGCCACGCCAGGCGCCTGCCTGCGACGACGCCCATCGAGGATGCCGAGCATCCGCCCTCCCTGCTCGGGTCGATCGACATCGAGGCGATGGTGAACTCGGCGGCGGTGATCGAGGCGTTCGGGTCGCTGCCGGAACGCTGGCAGCACGCGCTCTGGCTGAGCGAGGTCGAGCAGCTCCCGCCGCGGGAGATCGCCGAGGTGCTGCATATCCGGCCGAACTCCGCAGCGGCGCTCACGTATCGCGCCCGTGACGCGCTGCGCAAGGCGTGGATACGCGCTCATCTGCGCACGGCACCCACCGGCAGCGAGCACGCGCGGGTGATCGAGCTGCTCGGCGCCTACGCGCACGATGATCTGGCGCCGAGGTCGGAGCGCTTCGTCACGACGCACATCGACGAGTGCGAGGCCTGCCGGTCCGCAGCCGGTGAAGCCAGGCATCTGGCCCGCGCGATGACGCTCGGACCGCTGCTCGCAGGAGGGAGCGGACTGGTGCTCCTGCCGCTCCTGTTCCCCGCCGATCAGGCTGCGGCCGCAGTGAGCGGCGTGACGGGCTGGGCGGGGCTCCCCGCATCCGTGCAGCCCGCGGTCGACGCGGCCGCCAACTCCGCTCCTCTGCTCTGGCCCGTCGCGGCAGCGACCGCGGTCGCCCTGTCGATCAGCGGCAGTCTGTTCGTGCGTCCCGTCGCCGAGCCCGACGCGACCGGGACCCTCACGCCCGCCGTGCAGGCGGCACCGGCACGACCAGCGCCCGCCGCGCCCTCTCCGGCCCCCGCAGCCGTGGTCCCCGTCGCGGTGCCTGTCCCGGCAGCCCCGGTTCCGGTTTCCCCACCGGCGACGGCGACTGCCATTCCGGTGGCGCCGGTCGTCGAGACCGTGGTCGACAAGGCCGTCAAGATCCTCACGAAGCCCGATCGCGGTCAGGGGCAGAGCCAGGGACAGGGACAGGGCGATGTCGGCCCCGGTAACGGCAACGGCAACGCCTTCGGTCTCGACAAGGATGACATCGACGCCCAGGAGCTGGGCGAGATGATGTCCGCGCGCGGATCTTCCTGGTGGACGTCGTCGATCGTCGTCTATGTCGCCGCCGCCGACGAGAGCATGAGCGTGGCGGTCTGGGGCGCCGACGAGACCGATGTGGCGCTCGTCATCGACGATCAGACGATCGGCACGGCATACGACGAGACTGCCGATTTCGATCTCGCGCTTCCCGAGGGAGAGCACAAGGTCGAGGTGTACTACGTCGACGACGACGGAACTGTGGGAGAGCTCGCGGCCGAGACGGTCGTCACGACCGGTTCTCCGTCGGAGTCCACGCCTTCGCGCGACGATGGATCGACCTCGAAGTAGAGGTGCGCGTGCAGTGCGCAGCCGGGGTTGAACCGCGACGCGCACGACGGGCACTCGGCGGCCTCGAGGTATTCCGCGATCGCCAGCTCCGTACCGCACGCCCCGCACAGCACGGCTCGGGTGCTCCTGGCGTCGATCGGCCACTGGGCGCTCTCGTGTCCGGCGACCTCGGAGTGGCACCGGTGACAGGGGTAGTACTCGCCGCAGCAGGCGAATCGGATCGCGACGATGTCGAGCTCCGTGCGGTAGTGGACGCAGCGCGTCTGCCGGTCGACGACCCGCCCGAGGACGGGAGGCCGGGAGGACGGCGGATGCTGCAGCATCCGCTCATCCTGCCACGCCGCCTTCAGTCGCGCAGGGCCGGCGCCGGAAGATAGACGGTTCCGCCCGCTTCGCGGAAAGCATCCGCCTGCTGCTGCATCCCCGCTATCGCAGCCTGCTCCGCGACGCCGCCGAACCGATCGCGGATGTCCTGCGAGATGCGCATCGAGCAGAACTTCGGACCGCACATCGAGCAGAAATGGGCGGTCTTGGCCGGCTCGGCGGGCAGCGTCTCATCGTGGAACGCCTCTGCGGTGTCCGGATCGAGTGACAGCGCGAACTGATCGCGCCAGCGGAACTCGAAACGTGCCTTCGACAGAGCGTCGTCTCGGTTGCGTGCACCCGGATGTCCCTTGGCGAGATCGGCGGCGTGAGCGGCGATCTTGTAGGTGATCACGCCGGTCTTCACATCATCCTTGTTCGGGAGCCCCAGATGCTCCTTGGGCGTGACGTAGCAGACCATGGCGGTTCCGTAGCGGGCGATCTCGGTCGCGCCGATCGCCGAGGTGATGTGGTCGTATCCCGGTGCGACATCAGTCACGAGCGGCCCGAGCGTGTAGAAGGGCGCGCCGTTGCAGAGCTCCTGCTGGCGTTCGACGTTCTCGCGCACGAGGTGGAACGGCACATGCCCCGGCCCCTCGACCATCACCTGCACGTCGAACGCCCAGGCCCGGGCGGTCAGCTCCGCCAGCGTGTCGAGCTCGGCGAACTGCGCAGCGTCGTTGGCGTCGGCGATGGAGCCTGGACGCAGTCCGTCGCCGAGGGAGAAGGACACGTCGTAGCGCCCGAAGATCTCGCACAGCTCGTCGAAGTGGGTGTAGAGGAAGTTCTCCTGGTGGTGCGCGAGGCACCAGTCGGCCATGATCGAGCCGCCGCGCGAGACGATGCCCGTCACGCGATTCGCCGTCAGCGGCACATAGCGCAGCAGCACGCCCGCGTGGATCGTCATGTAGTCGACGCCCTGCTCGCACTGCTCGATCACGGTGTCGCGGAAGATCTCCCATGAGAGCGCGTGCGCCTGCCCATCGACCTTCTCGAGCGCCTGATAGATCGGCACCGTGCCGATCGGAACCGGCGAGTTGCGCAGGATCCATTCTCGCGTCGTGTGGATGTCATCGCCGGTCGACAGGTCCATGACCGTGTCAGCGCCCCACTTGGTGGCCCAGCGCAGCTTGTCGACCTCCTCGGCGATCGAGCTCGTCACCGCCGAGTTGCCGATGTTCGCGTTGATCTTCACGAGGAAGGCGCGGCCGATGATCATCGGCTCGGACTCGGGATGGTTCACATTGGCCGGGATGATGGCCCGGCCCGCGGCGACCTCGGCCCGCACGAGCTCGACGTCGCAGCCCTCGCGGAGTGCGACGAAGCGCATCTCCGGGGTGATCGCGCCGCGGCGCGCGTAGTGCATCTGCGTGACCGTGCTGCCCTCGACGCTGCGGCGGGGAGCCCGGCGCACGCCACGCCACTCCTCGGATGCTGCGCCGCGGCGGGTCGCGCTGCGCCCGTCATCGTGCAGGTTGCGGGCGCGGCCTTCGTACTGCTCGGTGTCTCCGCGGTCGGCGATCCACGCCTCGCGCAGAGCGGGCAGCCCCTCCTCCGGCTCGCAGGCGGGCCCTTCCGTGCGGTACACGTCGAGCGGCTCGTTCGCGGCGCCCCCGGGAGAATCAGACAGCGGGATGCGGGTGACGGGCACCGAGATGCCGTGTTCATCGTCATGATGGTGCGCGAGTTCGCGCACGCGGGAGAGCGTGCTCACAGGACTCCTACTTCCTACGCCGGCATTATCCGGACAGGTTCGACGGTCGCAGGCAGCATCAGCCAGATCTCAGCCCGTGCTCGGGCACCCGTGTGGTCGGAAAGAGAGTAGCACGCTGCCGAAGCACCGTTCGACGTCAGCGCGACGCACCAGTCGGCGGCCCGAGCCGGAATGCGAGAGTCATCGCGCCGACTCGGCCAGCAGCCGGCCGCTGATCGCGAGGGTGAGACGACGCGGCATGAACCCGACCAGCTTGCTGGTCACGGCGTTGGCCGCACCAGACACGATGCTCGCCGGCGTGCGTCGCCGATCGAGCGCGCTGAGCGCCTGCGCGACGACCTCGGCCGCCGTGCGGAAGCGGCCCACAGCCGCGGCCTCGGTGCCGACGACGTCGAAGAACTCCGTGCGAGTCGCACCAGGGCTCAGAGCGAGCACGCGCAGGCCGGATGCGCGGGTCTCGTGCGCAATCGACTCGGTGAAGCTCAGCACGAACGCCTTCGATGCGCCGTACACGGCCATGCCAGGGCACGGCTGATATGCGGCGACGCTGGCGACGTTGACGAGCGCGCCGCGGCCGTCGTGAGTGAGATCGGGAAGGAATTCGCGGGTGATCCCGACGAGTGAGGCGACGTTGACCTGCACCATCTCGGCCATGCGAGCGGCATCCGCCTCGACGAAGTCACCTTTCGCTCCGAAGCCGGCGTTGTTGATGAGCGTCTGAATGCGGATGCCGCGCTCATCCAGCGCAGCCCGAAGGCGGGCCGGCGCATCGGCCTCTGCGAGGTCGAGGGCGATGACGGTCGCCTGCACGCCGTGCTCGCGCTTCAGCCGGGCGGCGAGGTCGTGCAAGCGATCCTCGCGTCGAGCGACGAGCACGAGATCGGCCCCGCGCCGAGCGAGCTGAGCGGCGAATTCGGCGCCGAGTCCTGAGCTGGCGCCGGTGACGAGAGCGGTGGTGCCGGAGTGATGAATGGTCATAGCGGCAAATGTAGACACTGACAGCATTGTTGTCAATGTCTACATTTGTCGATAGGATTCAGGTGTGACCGAGCGCTCCTACCATCACGGAAATCTGCGAGAGGCGCTTCTTCTCCGCGCCTGGAACGCGATCGACGCCGGCGGGGTCGATGCCCTGTCGCTGCGGCAGCTGGCCCGCGATCTGGGCGTGAGCCACGGAGCCTCAGCACGGCATTTCAGCGATCGGACGGCATTGCTCGATGCCGTCGCGGTCGCCGGGTTCACTCGGCTCAACGACGAGCTGGCTGCCGCCGTCGAGCAGTCGGCGCCGTTCGGCGAGCGACTCCGCGCAGCAGGCTTCGCCTACATCGGCTTCGCCGTCGAGCATCCGGCGATCCTCGAGGTGATGTACAAGGCCAAGCACCATCTCGGCGCGTCTGAGGAGCTGCGCGAGAGGAGCCGAGCCAGCATGGCGATGGTGGTCGCCTTCGTCGCCGCCGCACAGACGGCCGGGGAGATTCCCGTCGGCGATGCCGAGCGCCGGGCACTCGTGATCTTCGCATCCGTGCATGGCGTCGCTGCGCTCGCGACCGCCGATCTGCTCGACGGCGTGCCCTGGGAGGATGCCGCAGAGGCCACGATCGGCGCGATCCTGGGCTCGCTCGGCGCCGCGTGACGGATCCCTCGACCGGATCCCTCGACCGGCCGCCGCACGCCAGAGGCGCTAATCCTGAGGGGTGTCGAGGACCTCGTCGATCAGCATGATCCCTCCGGTCGAGTTCACCGAGTGCATGAGGTCTTCGATCCACTTCGCGTTGAGCTTGGGCGGCTCCGGCTCGTCGAACGTGAAACGCAGCGGGATCGAAGGATGGATCCAGATCGTCGAGCGTCCGCCTGGCTCGCCCTCGGGGTGTTTCCAGGAGAGCGTGAAGCTCTCCTGCCGACGCAGCTTCGTGGCGATCACGACCTTGAGGTGCGCAAGGGCACGATCCTCGATGTGGATCGGGATGTGCGAGGCGCCGTAGTGCAGAGTTGCCATAACGCAACCATAGCCGCGTGTACCGTCCCGGAGCGTGAAGATCAAGCCCCTTCGAACGCCGACCCGCGCACCATAGCGTGGGCTCGCCGCATCAACGAAGGGAAGCGACATGCCGCAGACAACTCTCGAATCTCCTCAGGACCTCCTGCGATTCCAGCTCAGGACGGCACTGACGATGGAGGACGACTCGCTCGCCGCGCTCAAGGAACTCGCCGGCGCCGCTCGATCCGCCGACGTCAAGAAGCTCTTCCGCCATCATCAGGACGAGACGAAGGAGCAGATCGAGAACCTGCGTCGCGTGTTCACGCTGCTCGAACTGCCCGAATCCACCGCTCCGTCGCCGAGCACGAAGGGCATCTCCAAGCAGGCCCAGTCGCTCCTGGGCCGCTCGGCGGCCTCGCTTCACGACCAGGTTGCGCTCTCGTGCGCCCTCGGCAACGAGCACTACGAGATCTCGGCGTACAAGAGCCTCATCGTGGCGGTCACGCCGTTGCACCCCGAGGCCGCGGCGCTGCTCCAGGACAACCTCGACCAGGAGACCCACACGAGCGAGGAGCTGTTCACGCGGCTGCAGGAGATGTCGTCGTGAACCGCCCGCGACCGGTTGAGGTCGCTCGCACCTTTTCTTATAATTCAGGTGAGACTCTGGCGGGCAGAGGACGCCCGTCGGCCGGCGGTGACGATCTTCCGCCCGGACGCGATGCGCTCCTCGGTTCGACCAGCTCTGGCTACGACCGATTGGAGTGTTGAGATGTCTTTGATGCCCGATCCCCGGTTCGAACTCCGGAAGGTCACGGACAGCGAGTGGTTGATCGTCGACCACAAGTACGCCCCGCATGATGCGCGTCGAACCGTCGCGTGCATCTACAAGCTGGACACCGTCGAGTACGAGGTGCTCTGGCTCCGCGACCTGCCGCTGGCGAGCTTCTACATGTCCGCCGAGGAGGTTCTCGCCGACGTGCAGCGGTTCCACAACCCGCCGAGCCGTTCGACCGCCCCGATCAAGATCCCGCACCGGCCGCCTCTCGCCGCCACGGCCTGACACCCGGGCCTCTGAGCGCGCCTCACCGCTTGCAGCGACGCAAGGGCGGGGCGCGCTCGCGAGTGGGCGGATGCTCAGCCATAACCCGCCCTCGGACGATGAGCAACCCCCTCTCCCCCATCGCTCAACCGGCCTAGCGTGGGGCACTCGCAGAAGAAACCCGTCGGAAGGAGCAAAGATGAGCACCACCATCACATCGGCGATCGACGTGAACGTGCCGGTCAGCACCGCGTACGAGCAGTGGACGCAGTTCGAGACGTTCCCGGAGTACCTCACGGGCGTCGAAGAGGTGAAGCAGCTCGACGACACCACGACGCACTGGGTCGTGAACATCGGCGGGGTGCGACGCGAGTTCGATGCGCGCATCGTCGACCAGGTGCCCGACGCCCACATCACGTGGCGCAGCCTCACCGAGGTCGCGCACGAGGGCCGCGTGTCGTTCCGAGCCGCCCAGGACGGCGGAACGACAGTCGAGCTCGCCATGGACTGGAAGCCGGAGACCTTCGCCGAGAAGGCGGGAGCGGCGCTGCAGATCGACGACCTGATCGTCAAGCGCGACCTGCAGAAGTTCAAGGAGTTCATCGAAGAGCGTCGCCTGCCGACCGGTGGCTGGCGCGGTGAGGTGCACGGCGGAACGACCACGCAGACAGACGACCTCTCGGGCGCGACGCCGATGCCGCCGGCATCCGGGTTCTCCGAATCGCCCGCGGACGACGTGCGCGGAGAGGACCCCGATCTGCGCATCTGAAGGTGCGCGCTCCCTCGCTCACGGCGAGGGAGCGCGTTTCCGCGCCATGCTGGCTACGCTGTCCGGATGAACGACCGACGGCCCGCATCGCTCGGAATCATCGGCGCGGGGCGCGTGGGCATGGTGCTCGCGCGCCTTGCTTCGTCTGCGGGGTATCGGGTGCGGATCGCCGGGTCGGGTGATCCGTCTCGCCTCGGGGTGGACGCCATCGCGGGGAGCGTGAGCGCGGCCTGGGCGGTCGACGTCGCACGGGAATCGGATGCCGTGATCCTCGCGATTCCGCTGGGGAGGTACCGTGAGCTTCCGGTGGCGCACCTGCAGGGGCGACTCGTGATCGACGCGATGAACCACTGGTGGGAGCTCGACGGGCTGCGGCCCGATCTGGCCGATCTGCGCACGTCGACGAGCGAGACCGTGCAGCGATTCCTCGGGAGCGCACGGGTCGTGAAGGCGTTCAACCACATGAGCGCGAGCGAACTCGAGGAGCAAGCCCGCTCGGCGGGCGCACCGGACCGCAAGGCGATCGCGGTCGCCGGCGACGACCCCGCGGATGTCGCGGCGGTCGCCGGGATCGTGGACGACCTGGGGTTCGACCCCGTCGTGGCGGGTCCCCTCGCGGCAGGCGTCATGCTCGAACCCGGAAGCGATGTGTTCGGGGCGGCCGCATCGGCGCAGGATCTGCGCGAGCTCCTCGCGGGGTTCGCGACCTCGCAGCGCGGGATACTGGTGGCGCGCGCCCGCGGCGGGACGCTCCCATCCCGCTGGTGAGGGCGGCGCGGGGTCAGCTCACGTCGCCGGAAGGATGATGCGCAGCTGCTCGGCGATCTCGTCGACCAGTCGATCGACTGTCTGCTGAGCGTTCACTGTGGCGGCCATCGCGAGGAACATCACCGCCGACACGATGCGGGCGAGGCCGCGGGCCGTGTCGGCTGAGACGCCGGCCCGCTGGGCGATGACCTCGGCGATCAGCTCTTCGGTCTTCGCCGTGAGCTCGAGCGCGTCGTGGTGGTGCGGCTCCGCGGGGTCGCCGAACACGATCTCGCGAAGGTAGGTGCGGCCGTTGTCGACCTGCTTGCGGTTGCATTCGACGACCGGCCGAACGACCGCCAGCACGCCGTCGAGAACCCCGTCAGCGCCCTCGGCCGCCTTGCGACCCCGGTCGAGCGCCTCGGCGTACATCGAATTCTGCACGAGCAGCAGCAGCTCGCCCTTGGTCTTGGCGTACAGGAACAGGGTGCCTGTACCGATGTCGGCCTTGTCGGCGATCTCCTGGGTCGTCACGTCGTCGACGCCGCGCTCGGCGAAAAGCTCGCCGGCCGCGGCCGTGATCCGTGCGAGCTTGTCGAGCTTGTTCCGCTCTCGGCGGCCGAGAGGGCGAGTATCAGTGGTCATGGCTTTCTCCGGGACATCGGGCTCATTCTCCCATGCGTCCCCCGCGACCATCCGAGTCACGGATTGCTGATGACGGCCTTCCCCTGGGCGCCGCCCTTCCTCAGCGACTCGATCCCGGCGACGGCCTCGTCGAACGGGAAGATACGGCCGACGACAGGACGGATGGCCCCGGCATCCACCAATCCGGCGATCTCGCGAAGCTGAACACCGCTGGCCCGCATGAGAAGGAACGTGTAGCGGACGCCGAGCTTTCCGGCCTGCGTGCGGATCCTGCGACTCAGTCCCGCGATCGCGAGCCGGATGATCGGACTGAGGCCGGCGGCGCGAGCGAACTCGGGGGTGGGCGGACCGGAGATGCCGATCGCGATACCGCCGCGTCGGAGGACGCGCAGCGACTTCTCCAGATTCTCGCCACCAAGGCTGTCGAGGACCACGTCATATCCGCTGAGCACCTCCGCGAAGTCCTCCCCGCGGTAGTCGATGATGTGATCTGCACCGAGCCGGCGGACGAAGTCCGCGTTCGCGGCGCTCGCGGTGGTGGCGACTTCAGCTCCGAGATGCTTGGCGAGCTGGATCGCGATGGAGCCGACACCCCCGGCCCCGGCATGGATGAGAACCTTCTGACCCGCGCGGACATCGGCGATCTCGACCAGCGCCTGCCATGCCGTCAAGGCCACGAGCGGCAGTGAGCCGGCCTCATCCATCGTGATCGAAACGGGCTTGAGCGCGACGTCGCGCTCATCGATCGCGATGCGCTCGGCGAAGGTGCCGATGCGGTGATCACGCGGACGGGCGTAGACCTCGTCGCCCGGCGTGAAGCCCTTCACTCCGGTTCCGACCCGGATGACCGTACCGGCGACGTCGTGCCCGAGGACGATGGGGAGCCGGTAGGGGAGGATGGCCTTGAACTCCCCCGCGCGGATCTTCTCGTCGAGCTGGTTGAGTCCGGCCGCCTGAATACGCACGAGCACGTCTCGCTCGCCGACGACGGGCTCCGGCATGTCTGCTTCGTGCACGGGGGTGTTGTATTTCGAGAGGATGAACGCCCTCATGAGTGCTGTTCCTTCGACCCGGCGCCGCGTGTCACGGTATCGTCGCTGCAGGGTCGGCCGTGAGGAATCTCACGGCGACGGGGACGAACTTCTCCCAGTACTGGAAGATGCCGCCGTGCCCGGAGCCCGGATAGATGATCAGTTCGCTGCCGGGGATCCGCGCGTGCAGGTCATGCGACAGGATCGAGGGCACCATGCGGTCGTTGTCGCCGTTGGCGATCAGCGTCGGCCCTGTGATGACCGAGAGATCGGACGGCGCCGACCGGCCGAAACGAGCGATCGCCCTCAGCTGAGTCTGGAACGCCGAGAGGCGGATGTCCTCGTCACGATCTACCGTGCGCTCCTTGAGCCGGCTCACGAAGGCCTTGCCCGCCTTCTTGCCGACCGCATCGCGATTGAAGAAGAGGAACTCTTTCGGGTCCGAGCGCGTCAGCGCCGCACGGAGCACATCCCAGTACGTGGTGCCGACGACCTTGTCCATGTCCTTGCCGCCGCGCGGGCCGGTGCCGGTGAGCACGAGCCTGCGCACGAGATCCGGATGCTTCACGATCAGGTCCTGAGCGATCATGCCACCCATCGAGAACGAGAAGACGTCGATCGTCGTGTAGCCGAGCGCGGTGATGAACGCGTACGCGTCGTCGGCAGCCTCCTCCAGGGTGCGCGGCACCGTGCCCGAGGAGCCGCCCACGCCCTGCTGATCGAACGCGATCACGTGGCGGTGCTGAGCGATGGCGTCCACGATCCGCGGATCCCAGTTGTCGAGAGTGCCCGCGAGGTGCACGAAGAACACCACGGGGACCTCTTCTTCGGGACCGAGCTCGCGGTACGCGAAGGTTATGCCTGCGGCGGTCAGGGTCTTGTTCGGCGCCTCGGCGTACGACGTGCTGCCGGTACTGCTCATGAGATCCTCCAGGGTCCGTCGGCGAAAACCGACTAGACCCTATTATGAGTGCACTCAGTTTTATTGTCAAGAAGCGGCCAGGCCATCGGATGCTTACGGCGCCTGCAACTTTGGATGCAGATTGCACCGTTCGATGGGTTTCTCCAGGTGCAACCGTTCGACTCTCGAGAGAGAAGTCGGCGACTTCTACCGTCGGAATGTGGCCGTTTCGCGCCGCGGAACCGATGAGAGGAAACAGTCATGAACGACGTCACACAACAGCGGGGGCTCAGAGGTGTCATCGCGCGGCATCCGCTTGTGAGCTTCTTCGTGCTCGCCAATGCGCTCAGCTGGAGCGCCTGGACTCCTTACATCCTCTCGAACAACGGTCTGGGCGTGTGGGACTACACGTTCGAGCTCGGCCAGCTGACGGGGATGCTTCCCGGCGCCTATCTGGGGCCGATCACGTCGGCCCTGATCGTCACGGCGCTCACCGGCGGGGCGGCCGGGCTTCGGCAATGGGGCGCTCGCCTGTGGCGCTGGCGTGTGCGCTGGCACTGGTACGCCATCGCTGTGCTCGGCGTACCCGCCGCACTGATCGTCACCGGGCTGATGGTCTCGGGCGGCCAGGTCATGGCCCCGTCCGTCACCGTGCTCGCCGTCTACCTCCCGATGCTCGTCTTGCAGATGCTCACCACGGGCCTCGCCGAGGAACCGGGGTGGCGCGACTTCGCCCTGCCCCGCCTGCAGGACAAGTTCGGCCCCATGCGCTCCGCCTTCATCCTGGGCCCGCTGTGGGCGCTGTGGCACATGCCGCTCTTCCTGACGGAATGGGGCGGCTACCCGGAAGCCGACTGGACTCGGCCCGCGAGCTTCGCCGTCTTCTGCATCGCCTTCAACGTCGTCATGGCCTGGGTGTTCAACCGCACAGGTCAGAGCCTTCCGCTCGCCATGCTGGCGCACGTGAGCGTCAACAACTTCATGTCCGTCGTCTGGAGCGAGATGTTCCCGACCGTCAGCGAGAACGTCACCTCCTACGCCCTCGCCGTCAGCGCAGTGATCGCCGCCGTCATCGTGATCATCGCGACGCGCGGAAAGCTCGGCTACCGCAAGGAGCAGTCAGGGCAGGTCGACGAAGCGGTTCTGGTACGCCCAGACGACCGCCTGAAGACGGGAGCGAACACCTAATTTCGGCAGCATCCGCGCGAGGTGCGACTTCACGGTCGACAACTCGATGACCAGGGCCCGTGCGATCTCTTCGTTCGACATGCCCTGGGCGAGGAGCACCAGGATCTCCTGCTCGCGGCCGGTGAGCACATCGCTCGTCAAGGATGTGGTCACCGGCCTCACGCTGCGCCGCTGGACGAACTCCCGCATGATCCGGCGGGTGAGGCTCTCGTCGATCGTGCCCAGGCCGACGGCCACCTGTCGGATCGCCTTCGTGATGGTCTCGGGATCGGCATCCTTCAGCAGAAAGCCCGAGACGCCGGCCTCGAGCGCTCCGAAGACGTAGTCGTCGAGGTCGAACGTGGTGAGGATCAGGACGGGGATCGCGAGCTCGGCATCAGGCCCGCACAGCTCCCGGGCGACGGCGATGCCGTCGAGCCCCGGCATCCGGATGTCGAGGCAGGCGACATCCGGGCGCAGTTCTCGCGCCATCGCGAGCGCCTCGATGCCATCGGATGCCTCGCCCACCACCTCGAGGTCGTCCTCCATGTTCACCAGCGCCGACAGGCCGGCTCTCACGAGGGGCTGATCATCGGCGATGAGTACGCGGATCATGCTGCTTCTCTCTTCACTGTGAGCCGAACACGCCAACCGCCCGCATCGGTCGGGCCGTAGTCCAGCTCGGCGCCGATGAGGTCGGCGCGCTCCCGCATTCCCACGAGACCGAACCCGCCGCCGGGCCCCGGATCGGGCGCGCGGGATCCGTCGTCGACGATCTGCACGATGAGCACGTCGAGCGCGCGATCGTCGACCTGCACCACGCAGTGCGCGCCGGGCGCGTGCGCCACCACGTTGGCTAGAGCCTCCTGAATCGTGCGGTACACGACAAGCTGCGCGAGCGGGCCGATGCCCGTCCCCAGGCTCCATTCGCCGGTGAGCACCTCGTACTCGACCGGCAATCCCGAGTTCTCGCGCAGCTCGATCAGCTCGCGCACCGAAGCCAGCGTCTCCACGGTGCGGCTGCTGTCGGCATCCTCGCGCAGCAGTCCGATCACCCGCCTGAGGTCGTCGAGCGCCATCGTGCTCTGCGCGCGCACCTGCTGCGCTGACGTCTTCGCCGCCTCCGGGTCTGTGTCGACCTGCCGGTAGATGGCGGACGAGAGCAGCGCGATGCCCGACATGTGATGCGCGGCGATGTCGTGCAGCTCGCGCGACATCGCCATCCGCTCCCGTGACACCGCGGCCTGGACGAGGGCGTCGCGCTCGCGCTTGAGCGCCAGCATCTCGTTGCCGCGGCTGACACGAGCATCTCGACGGGCGGCGAAGAACAGCGCGATCACGAGCGGTCCGCCCACGACGACGAGACCCTGCACCACAGCCATCGCCACGGTCGAGACGTCGAAGGGCGCTCCCGCACGAACATCGTTGACCACCTGCGACAAGGCCACCAGCACGATCGTGATCGGGATCACTGCGGACAGGCGCCGCAGCGGCTCGCGCATCACGGCGAGGAAGACAGCGAAGATGATGCCGAGAGCAGTGACGCTGAACGTGGAGGCCGGAGCCGTGACTGCGAGAACGAGCGGCGCGATGGAGACGATCACGAGCACGAGCCGTGGCGCCTGTTTCGCCCAGAGCAGCGCGGCCGCCTGAACGACGATGACGGCGATGAGGACCCACCACCCGACGACGGCGGGCGAGAGCGGCACTTCGCCCGCGACCGGCTCAGCCGCCTGCACCGCCTGCAAGAGCAGCAAGCCGACACACGCCAGACCCGCGAACACCAGAGCCGGCGCGACCTCGGCCAAGGTCAGGCGCTGAGTATCCCGCTTCACGGTGTGCACCTCACCGATTCTCTCAGGATCATCGGGCTAGGTGGCAGCCTCCATGCGGAGCGCAGCCACGGGGCCCCGAGCATGGTGTTCCCACTGACGGAGTACTTCACTCGACGACGCAGAGCATCCGCGGGCCCGGTCGTGCTGCTCTTCGCTTCATGATCTGCTGGCTCGCCCTCACAACGAATCCGCGTCGGTGTCCGCTCCGCGACCGCCGGCGCCGCGCCGTCGGACGACGAGGAGAATCACGAGGCCGAGCGCAGCGACGACGGCGATGGCGGACAGGATGACCGGGCCGATCGGCCAGGGGTCGCCCTCGCCGTCACCGCTGTCCGGTCGCTCCGTCGGCGCGACCGGTGCGGCGGTCTGGGCGGCCGTCGGCGTCGATGTCGGCACGGCCGTCGGCGCTGCCGTGGGCGCTGCCTGGAGCACGCTGAACGGAACGAGTGCGCTGATGGGGTGGCCGTCGCCCGAGACGACCTTCCAGATGATGTCGTAAGCACCTGCAGGCATGCCGGGTGCCACTGTCGCAGTGACCGTGGCGCCGTTGATGGCCACGTCTCCGTCGACCCAGTTGCGTCCGCTGGCGTCGTTCAGGACGACCTCGGCGCCCATCGTGAGCACGGAATCGCTGAAGACGAGGGTGATCTGCTCCGGTGGGGCGGTGAGCTGTTCGCCTTCTGCCGGGGTGCTGGAGACGAGGGTCTCGTGGGCGGATGCGGGCTCGGCACCGGCTCCGACGGCGAGGACGACGAGAAGCGCACTGAGCGCGGTGAGAACTCCGGCGCGTGTGGTCGGGGTGGGCATGGTGATGATCCTTCGTTCGGGTGCGCCTGCGGCGCGGCGGGGCCGATCGCACACCGAAACGGGGATCGACCTCAGGAAATGGTCAGGTGACTGAGAAGCGGGCGGCGATGTGGCGGCGGCCCTCGACGCAGCAATGATCCGGCGAGCAGACGCAGAGCGGTCGATGACGGAATGCCGTCTGTGGGCATGGGGCGCAGCGCGAGGAAGGCCAACGGATGCTGGCACGTCTGAACACGCCGCCCCCACCAAGCGCGCACCTGCTCGGCGATGCCCCTCAGCAGGAGAAGCATCCGCTCGCCGAAATGCAATGCGAAGACCGTGATGATCGCCGCGACAGCATGCCCGGCCCACATCGTGACGTCGATCCCGGTGTGAGCCAGCGGACGG
Source organism: Microbacterium hydrocarbonoxydans (assembly GCF_000956475.1). Lineage (GTDB taxonomy): Bacteria > Actinomycetota > Actinomycetes > Actinomycetales > Microbacteriaceae > Microbacterium > Microbacterium hydrocarbonoxydans_A. The sequence goes on along the minus strand of NZ_JYJB01000009.1, from coordinate 360,798 downwards.
GACGCCGACGTCGACGAAACGACGATGAACTGGCCATGGTGACCGACGGCGTGGAGGGTCAGGCCAGCGCCTTGGGTGCCCGCTCCCAATCCGAAAAGAGTGTGAAAGAGGAACTGGCTCACGATCACGGAGAGCACGAGCCGCGGCAGTGACGGCCTCCGCCCGGCGACGAACATGCAGGCGAGGATCGCGAAGAGCAATGGCAGCACGATACCGAGCCATCCGGGCATCTCGCCTCCCGACGCCACGTGCGACAGCAGCGCCGTGAAGGTGGCCGTGCCCGCGGCGGTCGCGCCGCGGAGAAGACAGATCCGACGGGACGGCGCGTGATCGTCTCTCAGCCTTATGGCGTCGGCACTCTCACTGTCTCGGAGGGTCACATCGAACCCGTCGCACGCCGCATGATTCGAGAGTACCGAGATCGATGTCATCCCGCCGTGTCGCCATGGCCAGTCCGACGGAGAACCGTGTCGGCTGCGCGGACACGGATGTTCATGACGTCGACGTTGGGCATGTGGTCTCGCACAGCCCTCTCGACCGCAGCGGCGATCTCGTCGGCTTCGCGGAGGGGGACGTCGGGGACCCGGATGAGTGCGTCACCCTCGAGTCTGTGGCCAGACCAGCGCAGCCTGAGCTGCTCGACCGCCTGCACATCCTCGACATGCTCGATGGCGTGCCGGGCCCGGTCGACGAGCTCGGGCTCGATGCCGTCCATGAGTCGGCGGCCGATCGATCGGACTGTGCCGATGAGCAGGACGAAGATCGCGACGGAGATCACCAGGCCGACGATGGGGTCCGCGAGCGGGAATCCGAGAAGCACGCCGATACCGCCGAAGACGACAGCAAGGGACGTGAAGCCGTCTGTACGCGCGTGCACGCCGTCGGCGACGAGGGCGGCGGAGCCGATCCTCCGTCCGACGCGGATGCGGTAGATCGCGACCGCCTCGTTGCCGAGGAATCCGATGACGCCGGCAGCGATCACCCAGCCGATGTTCGTGAGCGGCTGGGGATGGAAGATGCGAGCGATCGACTGCCAGGCTGCGACGACCGCGGAGAGAAGGACCACGGCGACGATGAACAGTCCGGCCAGATCCTCGGCACGATTGAAGCCGAAGGTATACCGCCGCGTTGCGGCGCGGCGGCCGAGGACGAACGCGACCCACAGCGGGATCGCGGTGAGAGCATCCGAGAAGTTGTGGATGGTGTCTGCGAGCAGGGCGACGGAACCGCTGATCACCACGACGATCGCCTGCAGGATCGTGGTGATCAGCAGGAGGACGAGGCTGATGACGAGTGCGCGGACCCCTTCCTTGCTCGCCTCCATCGCGTCGTCGATCGAGTCGGCGGCGTCGTGCGAGTGCGGGACGAACAAGCCGTAGAAGAATCCCTTGATCCCGGTCGGATGCGAGTGCCCGTGATCGCCGTGACCGTGGTCGTGGAGGTGGTCGTGGTCGGCGCTCTGCTCGCGATCGTCGTGCCGATGATCGTGCTGATGCTGATCCGAGGCTCCATGATCGTGCCGGGTGTGCTCATCGTGGTCGTGGTCCTGGTGTGTGCTCATGAGGTGATTCCTTCGACGATGGTGGCCGGCAACCCCCGCGCATCGAGGCTGCGAGTCGGATCCGGTGGGGCAAAGATCATCGTCCGACTCCTTCCGGGGCGGGCTGCGATGCAGTGAGCGCGTCGGCATGCCGCCAGGTGAACGTCGCGATGACGGCAGCGACCGCGCCGATCGCGGCAAGTGTCATGGCAGCCGCCCACATGCCCCAGGTCGCACCGACGACGCCGGCGATGGGGTAGGTGATCATGAAGCTCGCGTGGGAGAGCGAGAACTGCGCGGCGAAAACCGCCGGCCGATTGTCCTCATCGGATGCCCGGCGCAGCAGCCGTGCCGACGGGGTGAGGATGAGCGAGTTCGACGCTCCCAGGAACAGCCAGGTGACCATCAGCAACGGCCAGGTCGCAGGTCCGACTGGCGCGGCGGTGAGGGCGAACGCACCGAGCAGGCCGGCTGGAAGAGCGGCAGAACCAGTGAGCATGACTCGCCGATCCGGAAGCCGGTCCAAGACCGTCGGCAACAGCAGTGCGATGATCATCGACCCCGCCCCGTACGCGGCGAGCAGCAAGGCTACGTCGCTCTGCGGCCTGCCGAGATCTCCCTGCACGAGGACGACGGTGTTCACGATCACCATCGCTGTCGCCGTCGCGACCACGAGGTTCATGGCCAACAGGCTGCGCAACTCCACGGTCTTCAGAAAGACCCGTGCGCCGCGGGTGAGACGGTCGAAGAACGGGACCGGCGCCGCGGGACGGATGGCGGGGAACCGGGTGGCGATGACCAGGACTGCGGAGCCGATGAAACCGACCACGGTCCCGACGAACAGGTTGTTGTAGCTGATCACCGTGAGCAGCGCTGCGGCGAGCACCGGGCTCACCAACGACTCCAGGTCGTAAGCGAGACGGGACAGCGACAGCGCCCGCGTGTACTCCCGTTCATCCGGGAGGACTTCCGGGATGACGGCCTGGAACGTCGGTGTGAACGTTGCCGACGCGGATTGCAGCAGGAAGATCAGCAGGTAGATCTGCCAAGCCTCGGTGACGAACAGAAGCGAGACCGCGACGACCGCACGTGTGAGATCCGCGGCGATGAGAAGGGTCTTGCGAGGGATGCGGGCAGTGATCGCGACCATCACGGGCGAAACGGCGACATAGGCGACCATCTTGATCGTCAGGGCGGTGCCCACGACGATGCCCGCATCGCCACCGGCGATGTCGAAGGCGAGGAGGCCCAATGCGACGGTGAGCAGACCGGTGCCGACGAGCGCGATCACCTGGGCGCTGAACAGCTTGGCATACACGGCGTTGCGCAGGACGGAGATCATGAGGTGCTCATTCGGGATCGTGACAGGTGGGAGTCGTGGTGGTGTGCAGGCCTGGCCTCGACGCTGTGCTCGGCTTGGAAGATCGCATCGATGGCGAGACGACGGGCATGCTCATTCGCGAGCCGGTAGAACACGCGAGTGCCGTCCTGTCGTGCGGCGACCATCTTCGACAGTCGCAGCCGCGCCAGATGCTGGGAGACCGACGCCGGGGACTTGTCGACGATGTCCGCAAGATGGTTCACCGACAGTTCGTCATCCCGCAGCGCGAGGATGATCTGCAGTCGCGTGGGGTCGGACAGGATCGCGAACATCTCGGCGGCCACCTGCACCAGGTGACTGTCCGACGTGAAGGTGCATTCATTATCTGCATGCATACGCAGATTATTACATACCAGACAGCGGGCGCACTTGCGACTGAGGACCGGGCTCCGGAAAGGTCGACGGTGTTGCCGTCCGCTACGTGCCGGACGAGTCACGGGAGAATAAGACCATGGACACACCAGACGAGACCTGCGCCGCTCATCCCGACAGCAGCTACGTCGAACTCGCCGTCGAGGTGTTCGGCATGCTCGCGGACGCGACCCGAGTGCGGCTGATCCTCGCCCTCCGTAACGGCGAGCAGGCGGTCAACGACCTCGCGGCCGCCATCGGGAAGTCACCCACAGCCGTGTCCCAGCATCTCGCGAAGCTCCGTCTCACCCGTATCGTCACCACCCGCCACGAAGGAACCCGGGTCTTCTACCGGCTCGTCGACGAGCATGCCGTCAACCTCGTCGATGAAGCACTGAAGCAGGCCGAGCACGCAATCGGGACACCTCACCACCATCAGACGGCACGCTGACATCGACACCTCACGCCCTCACGGACGCAGATGTTCTTCGAGGCGGCCAGATCACTGCAGATTCGTCATGCCGAAAGCAGAGCATCTCGAAGATTTCCGTGACCAAACCGTTGCATTCGTTACCGCCCCGTTATAGAGTGATCGCACGGTGAATGTTTGCTGTGGCATCCACCTCATGTGATTGCAGGACACTCTTGGTGCAAGGGACAAGGGCCGGTCGGAAGCCTCTCCGACCGGCCCTTTACTTGCGTCGGCGAAGAACCGCCCGCCCGAGCAGACTCATCGCGATCAGCGCGCGATGAGCACTGCGAGTCCGTCGAGCACCCGTTCCAGGCCGAACTCCCAGGCATGCCGAGCCGACCACGCGGCGCCCTGCGCGTTCCCGGCGGCTGCGCCGATCCGCGCCGCGCGAGGGTAGACCGCGGGGTCCAGTGCGCGCGCGAGTATCGCCTGATTGGCGTCCCACCATTGCGCATCCGTCATCGCCGTGTCCGTCGTCGCGCGCTCGGCGTCATGTACAGAACGGCAATGCGACTGCACGAATCCGAGAAGGAAGGTCAGCGCCGCATCGACCTCGACATCGTCCAGCCCGGCGTCGTCGAAGGCGGAGAGCTCGTGTTCGTACTTCGCCATCACCCCCGGCCCCAGCGGCGGACGACTGAGCGCTGCGATCTCGGTCATCCACGAGTGCGCCATGAGCAGTGCCCTGTTGCTCTCGGCCACCGCGATGACACGATCCCTCCAGGTTTCACCGCCCCACGGCATCCGCCCCATCCGCAGGTACAGGGCATCGACCATGAGGTCGAGCAGTTCCGGCTTGCCAGGAACGTAGGTGTACACCGACATGGTCGATACGCCGACGCGCTCGGCGACGGCCCGCATGGTCACAGCGCCGAGTCCGCTCTCATCGGCGATCGACAGCGATGCGTCGATGATCTGGGTCGTGGTGATCGATCGGCTCGGTCCCTTGCGAGGCACGGAGGGCTCACCCCACAGCAGAGCGAGGGTTCTGCTGGGTTGGCCGCCGCCGGTCCGCTCGAAGCTCACGGGAATGATCTTGCCACATCTGTGTTGTACGCATTACATTGTACGACGTACAGACTATCGAGGAGTCGCATGAACATCACCGCATCCGCCATCTCTCTCAACGTTCCCGATGTCGAAGCCTCCGCGCGATGGGCGGAGCAGCACCTGGGCTTCACCGTCGCCATGGCCGCAGAGGGCTTCAGCTCCCTGACCCGCCCGGATGCCGGAATCAACCTCATCTACCTGCGCACCGGTCTGCCGACGTTCAAGCCCCGGGCGCAGGCAGCATCGGCATCAGGCCTGCTCGTCGTGTTCACGGTGGACGGCATCGACGACGAGTACCTGCGGCTGCAGGATGAAGGCGTAGACATCGTCACTCCGATCGAGACGGAGCCCTGGGGTGAGCGCTACTTCCAGATGAGCGACCCCAACGGCGTCATCTACCAGCTGGTGCAGTGGATGACGGCGTCACACGACCAGGGCTGAGCTCGCGGGTCGGCGGGGCGCCCGCCGACCCGCAGTCGGCCCCGGAAACCCACGCTCGGGGTGGCGTGGCGACTGCCCGCGCGGCGTCCGCGAGTGCCAGTACGCTGTTCTCCATGACCGATCGCAAGCTCGCCCTCGAGGCCTGGGAGAGCCTCTTCCGCGCGCAGCACGAGCTGTTCGACGAGATGGTGAAGGACTTCGACGACGCCCACCTCTCGCAGGCCGAGTACGACGTGCTGCTCACGGCGACTCGCTCCCCCGGCATGACCGCACGGCTCCGCGACGTCACCAGCAACATGCTGATCAGCCAGCCCAGCGTCTCGCGCCTGATCGACCGGATGGTCTCGCGCGGCCTGATCTCCAAATGCCCCGATCCCGAAGACGGTCGGGGCGCGCTGGTCAAGGCGACGGATGCCGGCGCACGAGCGTTCCGCGCACTCGCAACCGTTCACGGCCGCTCCATCGCCGAGCGGATGTCACGGCTCGACAACGAGGAACTGCGCCTGCTGCGCGACCTGGCGGAGAAGCTGCGCACCGGTTCGTCACCAGGTTCGACTTACGATCAGTAAGTAGTCTCCACATTCTCGAAAGTATCTTCGACACCACAAGCGGTGGGGACGTAGCCTGGATCCATGTCCCCGCACCTGGATCCGCTGCACGAGGCGCTCGCCCGCCTCGACTCCCTGTGGACGGATGCCGGTGACGCGGAAGACTTCAGCCGGGCTCAGCTTGTGGAGGCCAACGACGCGCTGGGGATGATGCGCCGGCTCGTCGACGCCCTGCACGCGGAGGTCGCCGCCGGTATAGCCCGCGAGTCCCGGCCCGAGCTCGGCCCCGGGTCGCTCGCGAAACAGCAGGGATTCCGCACCCCCGCACAGCTGATCGCGACGGCTGGGGGCACTTCGTCCGGTGATGCCTCGCGGCTGGTGAAGGTCGGCGAAGCGACCGCACCTCGTAGCGATCTGCTGGGCGGGCCCCGGCCGGCTCGCTATCCGGCCGTACGACAGGCGGTCGTCTCAGGCGCTCTTCACACGACCGCTGCCGCCCTCATCATCGCTCTCCTCGACAGGGCCCGTCTCAGGACCGACCTCACTCAGATCGATGAAGCCGAGAAGCTTCTGGCCGACAAGGCCGCAAACCTGTCGCTCGACGACGTGCGGAGGCTGCTCACACGCGCAGAGGCCTGGCTCGACCCCGACGGCGTCGCGTCGCGCGAAGAAGAGGCGAGATCTCGACGTTCGCTGACGATGTTCGAGCGAGACGGCTGCTTGCACCTCAGCGCCGTCCTCGACATCGAGTCGGGAGCGTCGATCCGTGCCGCCATAGCCGGGTACGTGAACTCGGCGTTCGGTGCACGCAAGGACGCAGTCGATCCCGGCGCGCCGGACGCCGACCACCGCACCGTGGCGATGCTCCAGGCCGATGCTCTGAGCACGATCTGCGCTCACGCCCTCGGCTGCGACAACCACGCTCCGGCTCTCGCCGGCGCGACGGTGGTCGTGCGCGTTCATCTCGACGACCTGACGGCTGGCACCGGATTCGGCACCGTCGACGGCGTCGACACCCCCGTCAGCATCGCGACAGTGCGCCGGATGGCCGCTTCAGGAGGAGTGATCCCCTGCGTGCTCGGCTCGGCCGGGGAGGTCCTCGACTGGGGTAGGGAGCGGCGCCTGTTCACGAAGGCGCAGCGGCTCGCCCTCGCCGAGCGCGACGGCGGCTGCGCTATGTGCGGTCTGCCACCGGACATGACGAAGGCTCATCACATTGCGTGGTGGCAGCGCGACGCCGGGCCGACCGACCTCAGCAACGGCGTGCTGCTCTGCGAGAGCTGCCACCATCGCATTCACGACAACGGCTGGGAGATCCGGATCGACGGTGCCGGCGCGGCCTCCCGGGTGTGGTTCATACCGCCGCCATACGTCGACGCCGCACGTACGCCGCGACTCGGCGGGCTCGCCCGCTACACTCTCGCTGCCTGAGCCTGAGCCTGAGCCTGAGCCTGAGCCTGAGCCTGAGGAACGATGCTGTATTTTCTTGACGCCCTGCCGCAGGCTCGGCGCCCTATCGGAGCTCGCCGCACCATACCGGGAATCCCCCGTACCCCTGTTCCCCGCGGTAGGTCGACAGGGCGCAGGTCCCGCAATCGTCGCGTGAGCTTGCGCACAGTCGGGTCTCAGCGCGAGTCACTCGCCATGCACCATGACGGCTGAGAGGGCGACATCACGAGACCGCGAAGCCGAGGACTCGCAAGCCCGCGACGTGGCGAACAGCGGGCAGTACGAGCGCCGACCTCGGGTTCGCCCCGGCGGTCTGACGCCTCGCCACGAACCGCAATCAGGAATCAGCAAACAGCGCGCCTGGCGGGTACCTCTCCCCGTGCACCGATACATCGAATCTGGCAGGGTGGAGAGCGCATGCGTCTGCGCGTCCGCGCAGACGACTCGGACCGCCCCCCTCGGGGGGAACCAGGGAGGTCATCCATGGAGATCGCCGGAGCTATCGGCATCCTCATCATCGTCGGCATCGCGATCGTCGCCGTCATCGTCGTTCTGCTCATCCTGCTGCTGTTCGCACGCAGCTGGATCAAGGTCGCCCGCGCCGACGAGGCCCTGGTCATCTCAGGGCGCAAGCAGAAGGTGCAGCGCACCGTCATCTCCGCTGACGGCACGACTCGCGGCGAGACGGAGGAGTCTCCCGTCACGGTGATCGTGAACGGCAAGTCGCTCGTCAACCCGATCACGCAGCGCCACGAGATCATCTCCCTGCGCTCGCGCCAGGTCTCCCTGAACGCCGAGGCGCAGTCGCTGGACAGCGTCACCCTCAACGTCGACGGCGTCGCGATCGTGAAGATCGGATCCGACCCCCTCTACGTGCGCCGCGCCGCAGAGCGCTTCGCCTCGCAGGACAAGGCCATCGAGCAGTTCACCACCGAGCAGCTCGAAGGTGCGCTGCGCGGCATCGTGGCGACGCTGTCGGTCGTCGAGCTGATGCGCGAGCGCAAGAAGTTCTCCGACCAGATCGCCGCAGACGTCTCTCAGGAGCTCGCCGAGCAGGGCCTGATCCTCGACTCGTTCCAGATCAAGGGCATCACCGACAAGGTCGGCTACATCCAGTCGCTCGGCGCCCCCGAGATCCAGGCGAAGCGCCAGGCCGCCGAGATCTCGCAGACGAACGCCGACCGCGCGATCAACCAGAAGAACATCGCGAACCAGGAAGCGAACCTGATCGAGCAGACCGCGCTCGACACGAACACCGCCAACGCGAACGCCGGCATCGGCCGTGCGCGCGCCGAAGCCGAGCAGGCCGAGAACCTCGCCCGCGAGCAGGCCCAGCAGGCCGTCCTGCAGCAGCAGGCCGAGAACCGCCAGGCGCAGCTCGATGCCGACGTGAAGCGCGTCGCAGACGCGCAGCGGTACGAGGCCGAGACTCGCGCCCAGGCCGAGCTCTACACCCGCGAGAAGGCGGCAGAGGCCGCGGCGATCGAGCAGGTCAAGCAGGCAGAGGCGCGCACCCGCATCGCCGAGCAGCAGGCCCAGGCGGACAAGGCCAAGGCCGCCGGTGAGGCCGCCGCCGCGATCGCCCGTGCGACCGGTGAGGCCGACGCCCTGCGCGCTCAGGCCGAGGCCGAGTCGCAGGCCCGCCGTCTGCGTGCGAACGCAGAGGCCGACGCGATCCGCGCAGAGGGCGAGGCACGAGCCGCCGCCGTCGAGGCGGAGGCCAAGGCCATCGCCTCCAACCAGGACGCGTTCCTGTCGCAGCGCGTGCTCGACGTGCTGCCGTCGATCATGGCCGAATTCGCGAAGGGCTACTCGACGATCGGCAGCGTGTCGATCATCGGCGGCTCCGGCGACGGCGCGTCCGACCTCGTCGGCGCCGACAGCGCCAAGGCGCTGAAGTCGGTCTTCGACAGCGTCAGCTCGGCGACCGGACTCGACCTCGCATCGATCATCCAGGGCCAGGCCGTCGGACGCGGCATCGGCGACGGGATCGCGGCTGCCACCCCGCCTGTGGTCCGGCAGCCGAACCCGACCACTCCCCCGCCGCCCGCGGCCGAATCGGAGTGACCTTCTGACGGGGCCGTCCTGCATTCGTGCAGGACGGCCCCGTGCTTTTCGTAGACTCGACGCATGACGATGCCCTACCAGTACCCGTACGCAGTGTTCACCGGTGCGTACGGCGACACCACCACCGGCGGCTGGTACGAAGCCCGCGCAGAGGTGAGCAACGGCTACGTGACCCTGTGGGTCGCCTCCGGCGGCGGCTGGGCGCAGCAGTTCAGCGTGCCGGCGCAGCAGGTCACCGTGAAGTCGGCCGCGCAGCGCATCACCCTCGTGGTGCAGGGGCGCAGCTACCCTATTCTCGCGAAGCCCGCCGCGGTCGGGCGCGCGATCGCGTACGGCGCCGCCAGCACGTACGCCGAGGCCTTCGACAGGCCGGTCTTCGAGGCCGGCGTCGATGTCGGACGCGGTGTGAATCAGGCGGCGGCCGGAGCGGCCTTCAGCTCTCAGGGCGGCCCCGAGTTCATCGCCGCCGCCCGGGCATCCGGCGCTCAGGTCTCACGCCTCGGCTACGGGGCCATCGCCGCCATCGGATGCGGCGGCGGGGCGCTCGTCGTGATCGTGGTGGTCTTCGTCACGGTGATGACCTTCAGCCTGAGATGACCGTCGGCGCCTTCGACCTCGTCTCGATCGGCGACCGCCTCTCCTTCGCCGGCGCCCTCGACCAGGTCTCCGCGGCGCTCGACACCAGTGCTGCCGTGGTCGTGAGCGCGCCACCGGGTACGGGCAAGACCACACTGGTCCCGCCTCTGCTCGCGAACCGCTCGCGCGGGCGCGTCATCGTCACGCAGCCCCGCCGCGTCGCAGCACGAGCGGCCGCCCGTCGTCTCGCACAGCTCGACGGCACATCGCTGGGAGACCGTGTCGGCTTCACAGTCCGCGGCGAGCGCGCGGTCAGCGCGCAGACCCGCATCGAGTTCGTCACCGCCGGCGTGCTGCTGCGACGGATGCTGGACGACCCAGGTCTCGACGGCGTGGATGCCGTGGTCATCGACGAGGTGCACGAGAGGGCACTCGAGACCGACCTTCTGATCGGGCTGCTGTCGGAGGTGCGCGAGCTGCGCGACGACCTGGTGCTCGTCACGATGTCGGCGACGCTCGATGCCGAGCGCATCGCGACCGTCATCGGCCCCACGGATCGACCGGCGCCGATCGTCGAGCACGACGTGCCGGCCTTCCCGCTCACCGAGCGCTGGGCGCCGAGTCCTGTGCCGCGCCTCGACGACCGCGGGGTGACCTGGGCGTTCCTCGACCATGTCGCGCGCGTCACGGCATCCGCTGCCCTGGATCTGACCCGCCTGGACCCCACCGCCGACGTGCTCGTGTTCGCCCCCGGTGCCCGCGAGGTGTCGGAGATCGCCCGCCGCGTCCGCGATGCGGCCGGCGGCTTCGATGTGCGTGAGCTGCACGGGCAGATCCCGGCGGCCGAACAGGACGCGGTGATCCGCGGCCGCCGGCCGGACGACCCGGCGCGCATCATCGTCACCACCTCCCTCGCCGAATCGTCGCTCACTGTGCCCGGCGTGCGCCTCGTCGTCGACAGCTGCCTCGCCAGGCGCCCGCAGCGTGACGCCGCACGAGGGATGACCGGCCTCGTCACCTCTGCCGCGCCCCGTTCGTCGTGCGTGCAGCGCGCCGGTCGCGCCACCCGACAGGCCCCCGGCTCCGTCATCCGCTGCGTCGATGAGCGCACGTACGCTGCGGCTCCCGCCCGGCCCGCCCCGGAGATCGCGACGGCCGACCTCGCAGACGCGGCATTGCTCCTCGCATGCTGGGGAGCGCCGGGCGGTACCGGCCTGCGCATGCTCGATCCACTGCCCGCCGACGCTCTCGCGGACGCTCTCGGAGTGCTGCGCGGTCTGGGCGCGATCGACGACGACGGACGAGCGACGGATGCCGGGCGAGCGCTCGCGCGCATCCCGACCGAACCGCGGCTCGCTCGTGCGCTCCGCGACGGCAGTCCTCTCGTCGGAGCCAGGCTGGCGGCGGAGGTCGTCGCCCTGCTGGGAGGCGATCTGCGGATCGCCGATGCCGACGTCGCCCAGGCGCTCGTCGCTCTGCGCGGCGGACGACCGAAGGACGCCAGGCGGTGGCGCAGCGACGCCGACCGGCTCGAGCGCATGATCCCCCCGGCACCCGGTGGGCGCTCCGATCTCGACGGCACCGGCCTCGTGATCGCCCTCGCCTTTCCCGAGCGCATCGCCCGTCGTGTGGAGCACACCGCCGCCGGGGCGACCTTCCAGCTGGCATCCGGAACCCGCGCCGGCGTCACCGGTTCGCTCGCCTCGGTCGAGTGGCTGGCCGTCGCCGACGTCGCCCGCGCCTCGGGTCGCGCGGCGGCGGGATCGGGCGCCGTCATCCGGTCGGCCGCGGCGCTCACCCAGGAGCAGATGGAGCGCGCCGCGAGCCACCTGATCACCGATCGGATCGAAGCGGAGTTCACCGGGGGTCGCGTCCAGGCGCGCCGCGAACGCCGGGTCGGGGCGATCCTCCTCTCCTCGGCGCCGGTCAAGGCGTCGACCGAGGACGGGCGGGATGCCGTGCGCCGGGCGATCCGCCGAGACGGCCTGAGCATGTTCGGCTGGTCGGACACCGCCGACGCTCTGCGACGGCGACTGGCGCTGCTGCACCACGAGCTCGGCGCGCCCTGGCCTGATGTGTCGGACACTGGGCTCCTCGCCGCCCTCGACGCGTGGCTCGCGCCCGAGCTCGACACGCTGGCGGCGGGCACGCCGGCCGGGCGGCTCGACCTGTCATCCGCGCTCCGCCGGCTGCTGCCGTGGCCGGAAGCGGTGCGCTTCGATGACCTCGCGCCGGAGCGGCTCGAGGTGCCGACCGGATCGCGCATCCGCATCGACTACGCCCCGGCAGATGATCCCGCGGCACGCCCCGTCGTGGCTGTGAAGCTGCAGGAGTGCTTCGGGTGGGCCGAGACGCCTCGGCTGGTCGATGGCCGGGTGCCAGTGCTCTTCCACCTGCTCTCGCCCGCGGGCCGTCCGCTCGCCGTCACCGACGACCTGGCCTCGTTCTGGTCGGGTCCGTACGCGCAGGTGCGCGCCGAGATGCGCGGTCGCTACCCCAAGCATCCGTGGCCCGAAGACCCGTGGGCCGCCACCCCCACCCGGCACACGACCCGGCGAGCGCGCGACTGAGCACGCGCTCCTGCGCGGCCTTCCCGGCCCGATCTACCTGGTCCGGCGTCGCAGGGTGAGAGACGCGAGCACGAGAGCGGCGACGGCGAACGCCGCCACCACCAGGAGCGGCCCGTACACGTCGCCGTCCGGATCCCCCGCCGCGACCGCACCGATCGCGTCGATCGCATAGCTCAACGGCAGCCAGTCCGAGATGGCGTGCAGCACGTCGGGCATCTGGTCGCGCGGCATGAAGAGCCCGCCGAGGATGATCTGCGGGAACACGAGCAGCGGCATGAACTGCACGGCTTGGAACTCGGTCGCAGCGTACGCGCTCGCGAGCAGCCCGAGCGCGGTGCCCAGCAGCGCGTCGACGACCGCGACGAGGCCGAGCTGCCACAGCGGGCCGTCGACGTCGAGTCCGCACACCCCCACCGCGAACGACACGGTGACGACGGCCTGCAGCAGCGCCATCAGACCGAATGCGAGCGCATAGCCGAGGATGAAATCGGCCTTGCCGACCGGCGTCGTCATCAGTCGCTCGAGCGTTCCCGAACGACGCTCGCGGAGCGTCGTGATGGAGGTGATCAGGAACATCACGATGAAGGGGAACAGCGCGAGGATCGCTCCGCCGAAGCGATCGAACACGCCGTCCTGATCGCTGAACAGCCAGGCGAACAGCCCCACGAGCAGACTCGGCGCGATCAGCATCAGCGCGATCGAGCGCGGATCGTGGCGAAGCTGCTCGAGCACGCGACCCGCGGTCGCCAGCATCCGTCGCCCGTTCATTCCGATACCTCCCGCCGGGTGCGGCGAGTGGCCCCGTGCGCCTGGCGATCCCTCTCTATCACGGCGAGGAACGCCGCCTCCGGGTCGGCGGTTCCGGTGTCGGCGAGCAGCGCCCGCGGCGTGGTGTCGGCGATGATCCGCCCGTCGCGCATCAGGAGGAGGCGGTCGCAGCGCAGCGCCTCGTCCATCACGTGGCTGGATACCACCATCGTCACCCCGCGATCGGCGAGGCCGCGGAACAGTCCCCACAGCTCGGCCCGCAGCACGGGATCGAGCCCGACGGTCGGCTCGTCGAGCACGATCAGCTCCGGCGTGCCGATGAGCGCCATCGCGAGCGACACTCTGATCGACTGCCCTCCGCTGAGCGATTCGACCAGCTGTCCCGCCTGCGCTCGCAGCCCGACCTCGTCGAGCACGCGGTCGACATCACCGCGGGGCGCTTTCAGCAGACGCGCGAAGTAGGCGAGGTTCTGCCGCACCGTGAGGTCGCCGTACGTCGCCGCTCCCTGCGTGCCGTAGGCGACCCGCTGACGCAGCCGCTTCGTGCCGCCGGCTTCGCCGAGCACGGTCACGGTGCCGTCGGAGATCTTCTGCACCCCGACGATCGCGCGCATGAGGGTCGTCTTTCCGCATCCGGACGGCCCGAGCAGACCGGTGATCTCGCCTCGCGGTATCGCGAGATCGACGCCGTCGAACACCTGTGTCCGGCCTCTTCGCACCCGCAGCTGCGAGATCTCCACCGCCGAGTTATTCATCATGTGATGAATTATGCGCCTGCCGAAGGGCGCGCACAAGAGCCGTGCACGTCGGCGACCTTCGCGCGTCGCGGCGCGTGGACATGCGGGTCCACTTCCGCGCGCCGCAGGGATCGCGAACGGAAGGATGCCGGCTCAGCCGAACAGGTACCGCTGCACGGTCGGCCCGACCCGGGTGACGAGCTCGTCGACGGATGCCGCGGCGAGCGCCGGGAGCTTGATCACATACCGGGCCACGAGCAGTCCCGCGATCTGCGAGGCGACAAGAGTCGCGCGCAGTTCGGCGTCGTCGACGTCGAGCGTGCGTGCGATCCGTCCGATCAGCTCACGCGAGAGGAAGCCTGCGAGCAGAGGCGTGGTGAGCCGGCTCCCGATCGCCGTGCGGATGAGCACCACGCCGCGCCGGCGGACGTCCGGCTTCTCGAATGCCTCGAGCACGTAGCGGACCACGCGCTCCCCCACCAGCTCGCGGGGACCGTTCAGGATGCCGGGCACGTCGATGTCGGGCCGCATGGGAATCCCGACGACCTCTGCGAACAGATCGGCCTTCGTGCCGAAGTAATGGTGCACGAGCGCGGAGTCAACCCCCGCGCGAGCCGCGATCGCGCGGACGGTCGACGCCTCGTATCCCTGCTCGCCGAACTCGTCGACGGCCGCGGCGATGATGCGCTCGCGCGAATCCGTGCCGCCGCGCGGTCGCCCACGCCGCCGCGGCGCGCCCTGCTCGATCATGACCGTCAGCCTACGACCTGCTCAGCCGAGCAGGTGGCGCAGATACCGCGGCGGAGCGTCGAGGAACGACTTCCAGTGCTGCACGAGTTCGAGATCGTGCCACTGCGCCGAGCGGATCCCCCATTCGCCCACCTCCAGGATCCTCGCGCCGGGAAGCGCCGCGAGCACCGGCGAGTGCGTGGCGCACAGCACCTGCCCGCCGTCGTCGACGATCCGCTGCAGCACGGAGATCAGGGAGAGCGTCGAGTTGAACGACAGCGCCGCCTCCGGTTCGTCGAGGCAGTAGAAACCGGGCTCGTCGAACCGGCTGTCCAGGATCGCGAGGAACGACTCACCGTGGCTCATCTCGTGGAAGGAGGCCTCGGGCCCGCTCATCGACGGGTTCTCCTCGAGATACGTGTAGAACGAGTGCATCGTCTCGGCACGCAGAAAGAACCCCCAGCGGTTCGCGCCGACACCGCGCTGCAGACGGATCCACTCCGACAGCGGCGACTCGGTCGGGCGAGTGCTGTGCCTCGCGTTGCGGGAGCCGCCTTCCGGTGAAAGCCCGTAGGCGATCGCGATGCCCTCGACGATGGTCGATTTGCCGCTGCCGTTCTCGCCCACGAGAAAGGTCACGCCCGGCGCGAGGTCGATGCCCTCCCGGAGGACCTGCGCGACGGCGGGAATGCTGGCCGGCCACGTGCTGCTCGGCGCCGGCGCGTCGTCGTTCGGGCGCACCGCCACCACGGGCTGCTCCCGTCGTCGGCGGCTCCCCGGCTTCCAGATCGACTCCATGATCAGACGCTAACCCGAGCCGCGGACGTCAGCACTCGATGACGTTGACCGCGAGGCCGCCCTCGCTGGTCTCCTTGTACTTCGTCGACATGTCGAGGCCGGTCTGCCGCATGGTCTCCACGACAGCGTCGAGCGACACGTAGTGGCTGCCATCGCCGCGCAGCGCGAGGCGTGCCGCGGTCACCGCAGTGGATGCAGCGATCGCGTTGCGCTCGATGCACGGGATCTGCACGAGGCCGCCGATCGGGTCGCAGGTGAGACCGAGGTGATGCTCCATGGCGATCTCGGCGGCGTTCTCGATCTGCCGGTTCGTTCCGCCCATGACGGCGGTGAGTCCGCCTGCGGCCATGGCGCACGCCGATCCGACCTCGGCCTG
This sequence comes from Microbacterium hydrocarbonoxydans, assembly GCF_000956475.1. Taxonomy (GTDB): domain Bacteria; phylum Actinomycetota; class Actinomycetes; order Actinomycetales; family Microbacteriaceae; genus Microbacterium; species Microbacterium hydrocarbonoxydans_A. Next base: position 344,945 of record NZ_JYJB01000009.1, on the reverse strand, counting down.
ACACCCGCCCTCGGCGCCGGAGATGGAGGCGTTCGCCTTGAACAGCGACCCCAGAGCCGTGGCGGTGAGCAGGAACCGGCGGATGCCGCGGCGGCGGTTCGCCTCGGCGACGGTGACCGGGTCGTCGCCCTTCGACAGGCTCAGGGACCCAGCCCCGACCGCGACGAGCGAGGCCTCCGCCCCGAAGCCGAGCAGCGCGCTGCCGACGAGCTCGCCATAGGGTGTGACCGCGTTGCCCGCTCCGAGCCCGGAGTCGGCGAGGAAGCGCCACCAGTACATGGCGACGGCGGGCAGGATGCCGGCTGCTCCGTTCGTCGGCGCGGTGACGACCCGTCCGCCCGCGGCGTTCTCCTCGTTGACGGCGAGCGCGAACGCGCCCAGCCATTCGCCCGGCAGCTCGCGGTGCCCGTCGGCCTCCGCCTCCTCGAGCTGGGCGCGGATCACGCCGGCGCGCCGCTTGACCTTGAGCATCCCCGGGAGGACGCCCTCTGCGGACAGCCCCGCCTCGACGCAGCTGGACATCGCGTCCCAGATCGCATCCAGCCCGGCTGCGAGCTCCTGCTCGCTGCGCATCGAGATCTCGTTGCGCTTGGCCAGCTCCGCGATCGTGATCCCGTGCTCATCGCACAGTGCGAGCATCGATGCGGCATCCGCGTAGGAATACGGCAGCCCGCCCGTCGAGAGCGTCGCCTCCTCGCCGTCTCGGCGGATGAACCCGCCGCCGATCGAGTAGTACGTGTCGACCGCGACGATCGCGCCGTCGGCGTCCCAGGCGGTGAGCGTCATCGCATTCGGGTGACCCGGGAGCCGCGTGCGCGGGGCGAAGACGATGTCGTCCTTGGCGAAGCGGATGCCGTGCGTGCCGTTCAGGTCGAGCGTCGCCCCTTCGGGGAAGTCCGTCCATGCCGCGCGTACCTGGGCGGGGTCGCACGTCTCGGGTGACAGTCCGCGGAGTCCGGCGACCACGGCATCCGGCGTCCCGTGCCCGATGCCCGTGGCGCCGAGCGATCCGTACAACGTGCTGCCGACCCGCGCGATGCGGTCGATGCCGCCGGTCGCGGCGAGGCGCCGGGCGAAGTCGAGCGCGGCTCGCATCGGCCCGACCGTGTGGGAACTCGAGGGTCCTACTCCGATGGAGAAGAAGTCGAAGGCCGAGACGTACGCAGTCACCTCTCCAGCTTACGTCCGAACTTTTCTCACCGGATCGGTCACACATCCGGCGCCCCGTTCGTCTCCTCTATAGATCCATCCACGAAGGAGAACCGAGATGACCATCACCACCACCGCATCGTCCGACCTCGTCACACACAAGGCGCGGATGCCGCATCCGGCGTTCCTGCTCGAGGGAGGCATCGATGCGATCAGCGGCGTGAATCGCGCAGCTCAGGCCTCGGGCGTCCCCGAGGAGATCCTGCACCTCGTCTCTCTGCGAGCGAGCCAGATCAACGGCTGCAGCTGGTGCGTCGTCGATCACTCGCGTCAGATCGTCGAGGACGGCGCGGCACCCGAGCGTCTGCACGCGGTCGCCGCGTGGCGCGACGCGCCGTACTTCACCGCGGCCGAGCGCGCAGCGCTCGAGCTCACCGAAGTGCTCACGCGCCTCGCCGACAACCACGATCCCGTGACCGATGAGCTGTGGACCGAGCTGTCGGCGCACTTCGACCGCAAGCAGGTCTCCGGACTGCTGTTCGAGATCGGCGCCATCAACGTCTGGAATCGTCTGAACGCGGCGATCCGACAGCCCGCCGGATCGTTCTGACGGGTAGGTTGCCGAGCATGCAGTCGACACCCCTGGCCGAGGACTTCGAGAGCCACCGTCGCTACCTCACCGCCGTGGCGTACCGCATGCTCGGCTCGCACGCCGATGCCGACGACGCGGTGCAGGAGGCCTGGCTCCGGGTCGCGAAGGCGACGCCGGACGCCGACGATCTGCGCGCCTGGCTGACCAGGGTCGTCAGCCGCATCTGCCTCGACCAGCTGCGCTCTCGCACCCGTCGCCGTGAGAGTCCGCTCGAGCAGATCCCTGACGCCGAGCGCGCTCCCGATCACGACGACCCGGTCGCGCGTGCCGAGAGCGCCGACCGGGTCGGCTACGCGCTCATGCTCGTGCTCGAGCAGCTGAGCCCCGACGAGCGCCTCGCATACGTGCTGCACGATGTGTTCGGCCTCTCGTTCGACGAGGTCGCCCCGCTCGTCGAACGCACGGCCCCTGCTGCGCGCAAGCTCGCGAGCCGGGCGCGCGACCGGGTGCGCGGGGCGGCGCCCGCCGATCCGCAGCAGGCGGCAACCCGCGAACAGCGCCGACGGGTCGTCGACGCCTTCCTCGCTGCGGCCCGCGACGGCGATTTCGCCGGGCTCCTCGCGCTGCTGCATCCCGACGTCGAGTTCCGTCAGGACCTCGGCGCCGACGGCGTCCGCATCCTCCGCGGCGCCGAGAAGGTCGCCTCGAGCGCAGCGGCGTACCACCGCTACGCCAAGGGCTTCGACTTCGAGATCGTCGAGCTCGGCGAGGGCTTCGCCGTCGTCGCGATCGAGGGCGGGATGCCGGTGTCGCTGCTGTTCGTGACCTCCGAGGGCGACACGATCGTGGCGATGGAGACACGCGAGATCGGGTGAAGGCGGACCGGCACCCGTCAACCCCCTGGCCGCCCCCTCGTCGAGGCCGCATGCTGACCGCATCGACCCATGCGAAAGGGGATCATCATGACCGACAGCACGCCCGCACAGGAGCCGGCCGAGCGCGACTCCGAAGCCCGGACGCCGACGCCCTCCCCCGCCTCGGGGCAGGACGCCGGCGAGTTCACTCAGGGGGTGGCCGAGACGCCGGAGCGGGCTGAGTCGCCGGAGGACGCCGACCCGGAGCAGCTGCCGAGCAACGAAGAGCTCGAAGAGCCGAGCACCGAGAAGGAACCGGAGGAGGAGCCCAAAGCTCCCGCACCCGACGACGCCGAACCCGACCACCGAGCAGTCGGCATAGGCGTGATCGACACGCCGGAGTCCGGTCCACAGGAATGAGCTCCGGTCGCAGTTCGTGCCGCCCCGCCGACGGCAGGTGCGGCAGGAACTGCGACCGGAAGGGCTACTCGACGAGCTTTCCCGTCGTGTCGACGTCGCGCATGAGCTCGGCGATCTCGGCGGGGATCGGCGGGATCTCTTCGCGTGTGACGCCCGCAGACGGCGACCACACCAGGTTCACCCGCAACGTGGGATCGAGATCGGGGTAGTCGCTGCGGTTGTGGCATCCGCGGGTCTCGCGCCGCTCCAGGGCCGCCTCGAGCGTGGCCCTGGCGGCCAGCGCCGACGCCTTGAGATCGAAGGCGTGCGCGAGGTCCTGGAAGCCCGCGATATCGGGATGGATGCCGACATCCTCCATCCGCCCTTCGATGAGGTCGAGCTCGGCGAGGCCGGAGCGAAGCCCCTCCTCCGAGCGGACGACGCCGGCGTGGGCGGTCATGGCGTTTCGGATCGCGCGCTGCAATGCCCGCACGTTCTCGTGTCCGTCGGCGGCCAGCAGCTCGTCGATCTCCGCACGAGCCGCGGCCACGGCATCCGCCGACCGGCGCTGGGCATCGAGGCCCGCCGCGTGCGCCATCGCGGCCTGTCCCACAAGGCGCCCGTAGACGAGCAGCTCGATGAGCGAGTTGCCACCCAGGCGGTTGGCCCCGTGAAGTCCGCTCGACGCCTCGCCGATCGCGTACAGCCCCTCGACATCGGTCTGATGGTCCTCCGGGCGCACCCAGACTCCGCCCATCGAGTAGTGCGCCGTCGGGGCGATCTCGATCGGATCGGTCGTGATGTCGAGCATCTGCAGCTCCATCATCGTCTGGTACACCCGCGGCAGGCGGGTCATGATCGTCTCGCGCGGCAGGTGCGACACGTCGAGCCACACTCCGCCGTTCTCGGTTCCGCGGCCCTCGGCGATCTCGGTGTACGCCGCGAGCGCGACGCGGTCACGGGTCGACAGCTCCATGCGCAGCGGGTCGTACTTCGCCATGAACCGCTCGCCGAGCGCGTTGGTGAGGATGCCGCCCTCGCCGCGCGCGGCCTCGGAGATGAGAGTGCCCGCCGCGTTCTCGGGCTCGAGGATCCCGGACGGATGGAACTGCACGAGCTCGGGGTCTCGCAGCCGCGCCCCCGCCTCGACGGCCAGCCGGAACGAGTCGCCGGTGTTCTCGTCCCGACGGGAGGAGGTTCGGCGCCAGATGCGGTTGTGACCGCCTGCGGCGAGGATCACGGCATCCGCATGTATGAGGAAGCGGGTGCCATCGGCCTGATCGAACCCGTAGGCGCCGAACACGACGTTGTCGCGCACGAGCAGACGCGTGATGTAGATGCCGTCGAGGATCGGCACGTCCAGCTCTTCGGCGCGGCGCACGAGCGTGCGCTGGATCTCGAGTCCGGTGTAGTCGCCGGCGAAGGCGGTTCGGCGGAAGGTATGCGCGCCGAAGAACCGCTGCGAGATGCGCCCGTCGTCTTCGCGTGCGAAGTCCATGCCCCAGCGCTCGAGATCGCGGATACCACGTTCCGCACCCTGAGTGACGATCTCGACCGTGTGCGGGTGTGCGAGCAGGTAGCTCTCCTTGATGGTGTCGGCGGCGTGCTGCTGCCAGCTGTCGTCGGCGTCCATGGTGCCGAGAGCGGCGTTGATGCCGCCTGCGGCCAGCGAGGTGTGCGCGTCGCCTCGGGGGCGTTTTCCGACCGCGACGACGTCGATGCCGTGTTCTGCGACCTCGATCGCGGCGCGCAGGCCCGATCCGCCTGTGCCGATGACGAGGACGGTCGTGGAGATCTGACGTTCGTTCATGATGTCCACGCTAAGAACGCGGGGTTCATAACTCCAATGCATAGTCTCGCTTGAGTCGATACACTCTGAACATGAATCTCGAGCAGTTGCGCAGCTTCGTCGAAGTCGCCCGCCTGGGGCACTTCACCCGAGCATCCGAGAGCCTGCATCTCGCCCAGCCCTCGCTGAGCCGGCAGATCTCCACGCTCGAGCGCGAGCTCGGGGCAGAGCTGTTCCAGCGGGCGCGCGGCAACATCTCGCTGACCGCCGCCGGCGAGACGCTGCTCCCCCGGGCACAGCGGATGCTGGCGGAGGCGGAGTCGATCCGGGAGGAGATGGGCGAACTCGCCGGGCTCCGCCGCGGACGCGTGCGCCTGGGCGCACCGCCCACCCTGTGCATCAGCCTCGTCGCCGAGGCGCTCAGTGCGTTCCGAGCCCGGCATCCCGGCGTCGATCTGCATCTCACAGAGAGCGGGTCGCGCCTGCTGGTCGAACAGCTCGCGGTGGGGGCCGTCGACATCGCCCTCATCACCGAGTCCGACGCGCAGCCCGTCTCCGGCGTCAGCCTGACCCGCACTCCTCTTCTCGCCGAAGAGCTCGTCGTCGTGTCATCCGCCTCGGCACCCGCGCTGACACGTGACGAGGTCATCTCTCTCGACCTCCTGGCGACACTGCCCCTGATCGCGTTCGACCACAGCTACTCGTTGCGAGCGACGACGGATGCCGCCTTCCGGGCCGCCGGTCTCACACCGACCATGGTGCTCGAAGGGGCCGAGATGGACGCCGTGCTTCGCTTCGTCGAGCGCGGAGTGGGCGTGGCGGTCGTTCCCGCGATGGTCCTGCTCGATCGCCCGGAGCTGCGCTCGGCGCGTCTGGCCCACCCGTCGATGACCCGCACGATCAGCCTCGCGCATCGCTCGGACGTGACACCCGCTCTCGCCGTCGCCGAGATGCGACGCGCGATCGTGTCGACGGCGGCCGAGGTCGCCCGGCGGGATCCGGCGATCACGAGCCTGCAGTGACCGGACGAGCGCAGGCTTCACGGCAGGTGTTCAGGCCTCTGAGAGCGGATCTCCTCCTCCGGACGCTACACTTCCTCCGAAAGTCTGCACTCATGCGATGATCGCAAATCCGACGAGGAGGTCGAGATGAAGCGAGATCTCCCGGTCGCTCGCTGGGCCTCAGTCGTGGCGGCCGCCGTTGCGGTCGGCGGGGTCGCGACGATCGCCGCGGCGACGGGGAACCCGCCCGCCGCAGAGGCATCCGCCACGCGGCTGGCCGACAGCTCTTGGCAGATCGCTGCCGACCTCCGCCCCGGCGTGTCGTCATTCGACATCTACGAATCCGTCACTCGACTGATCTCGGAGAACCACGGCGAGGAGGGCATCGCCGCCACTCCCACCCTCGACTTCGGCACGAAGGGCGAGACGTCTCTCACCGTGCCGTGGGCAGGCGCGGTACCGGACTGGCTGACGTCAGGACTCGCTGACATCGAAGCCGACACCGGATCCTCGATCACCATCGTCCGCGCACGCAACTGCCAGACGGACATGATGAGCATCGCAGCCGCCCTCCACGACCTGGTTCCTGAGGCGATGAGAACGAAAGTCACCGTCGAAGTCGGAGTTGATTCGCTCACGTTCATCGGCCCGTCGGTCCCCGATTCCGTTCTTGACTCGCGTTCGGGGGCGCAGTCCGGGTGGGACGCCTTCGCCGAAGAGGCGATGACGAGGACGGCCATGGACTCGATCTCGATCCGATTCGTCAAGGAGGCCACGGTCCCCGAGCCGGCCATGTGAGGCGCGGGCAGCCTCCGATCGTTGCCGCCCGCCCATCGACGGAGACCCTGCGCGACAGGGAGCGACCAGTTCCACTTCCCAGGACAAGAAGAAATGCCCCCGTCGCTTTCGCGACGGGGGCATTTCTCACTGTCTCAACACAGTTCTGCTGGTTCCGAAGAACCTGTGCGCCACAAGGGACTCGAACCCCTAACCTTCTGATCCGTAGTCAGATGCTCTATCCATTGAGCTAGTGGCGCCCGGCCTGCTCAGCGGGCCGTGGAACAGCCTACAACAGACTTCGCGAGAAAGCGAAACGAGGCCTCAGGCGCCCTTCGACGAGGACTTCGCTGCCTCTTTCTCCTGCTTCTTGCGCCGCTTCGCCTTCGCTCGCTGCTCCGATGAGAGCGCCTGCAGATCGACGAGACGCAGCGCCTGCATGCGCGCCTCGCGCATCCGCTCGTAGTCGGGATCCTGATCGGGCCGCATGCCCTCGACCTTGAGCCGCCGGTCGAGATTGTGCCTGACATCGGCCCAGGCGGCCTGACGCGCCTCTTCGACGATGACCCCGAGCTCTTCAGGGTCTTCCATCATCTCGCGCAGCTTCGCGGCGACGCCGTGCGACTGCTTGGCACGGCGCCTGAGGTTGCGCACATCGCGATCGCGATAGTCGTGCGTGCCGACGGGATCGGAGTGGCGGCCGCGCGCGCGCTTGCGCAGCTCGTTGAGCGCCTTCTCCGACTGCTCGGCCTCTTCGGCCATCGCGCGCAGCGCCTCGCGTGTGTCGTCGATGTACTTCTCGGTGTCGAAGACGCCGTCTTCGGCGATCGTGCCGACGAGGATGTGGTTCTTCACGGCGAGGCGCGCGGCAGACGTCGCGATCGCCACGCCCTCGGCGATGGCATCCGCAGTTCGTCCCACCGCTACCTCCTCTGAACGAGAGTACCGGTTCCCTCCGACGCTCCGGCAGGTCAGAATGGATCGGCATCAGGTTCGGATCGCCGCGGTGCGCACCCGAGACGCCGCCAGGAGGAGGATGCCGTGAGACTGCTCGAGCTCGCCGGGCGCACGACCGTCATCACCGGGGCAGCGCACGGCATGGGCGCCGAGATCGCACGGCTGCTCGCGCATGAGGGGGCGCACCTCGCGCTGATCGACCACGACGCGGAAGCCCTGTCCTCCCTCGCGGCTGAGCTCGACGACACCGTGGTCACCACGCACCTCGTCGACCTCCGCGACGACGACGCCGTATTCGCGGCATCCGCGAGCATCTCGGCCGCCCACCCGCACATCAATGCGCTGATCACCTGCGCCGGCTCGTCGATGCTGGGTGACATCGAGCAGCTCACGATGGAGGAGATGCGCTGGCTCGTCGACGTGAACCTCTGGGGAACCGTCTCGATCACGAAAGCGCTGCTGCCCGCATTGAAGCGAGCGCCGGACGCGCACATCACCCACCTCGCCAGCGTCTACGCCCTGGCGGCGCCCGCCGGGCGCATCCCTTACTCGATGAGCAAGTTCGCCGTTCGCGGGTTCTCCGAGGCCCTCCGGCACGAGCTCCAGGGCAGCTCGGTGACAGTCGGCGCCGTGTACCCGGCGGGGGTCCGCACCGGGATCATCCTGCACGGCAGATATGCCGCCGCGATCGACCCTGCGGTCGCCGCCAGGGCCGCCGCAGCCCAGGCGGCGATGTACCACACCGACCCCGCCGACGCCGCCGTCCGGATCGTGCGAGCGACACAGCACCGCCGCGCACGGACCATGGTCGGGCGCCAGGCGCGACTCATCGATCTGCTGACCCGCGCCTCCCCCACCGGCTACTGGCGCGTGATGCGCGGTCCTCTGCGCGAGGCGATCGACACCACCACGCCCATGGGCTGAGTCACCGTACGGCGCCCACCCAGATGCCCGACGCCCACGCCTGCTGATCGCCGTCGCAGCCGACGGATCCGGGGAACCCGCGCACCACCGCCATGCAGTTGGCGAGGAACTCGGGGTCGCCGCCGAACATCGACTGATACGCCGCCGAGGAGGTCAGCGCACCCCATACCTGGAACTGGTAGATGTGGGCGAGCTCGTGGGCCATCGCCCAGTTCAGCCGGTCGGCGCCCCAGTTCGCGATGTCGGCGCGGTACTTGATGTAGCCGTTGCTGTTGGCACACGCGGCGGCGGTGCCTCCGGCGCAGGATGACGACTCGTACAGGCCGACGCCGGTGCCGCCCACCCGATCGAGTGCGGCGCGCACACGCGCGTAGCCGTCCGGGCCGCTCGACGACCACGCCGGACCTCCGGGGGCGCGCCGCGCCTGCTGCGCGGCCAGCCATGTCGAGACGTCCCCGTCGATCTTGGCGGTGAGCGCGTGGACCGTGGCCGTCGCGTTCGTCACGACGACAGGGTCGGCGCGCTCGGCCAGCACGGCCTGCTGAGCGGAGAGAGCGGATGCCCGATCGGCCGTCGTGTCCACACGGCCGTCCGCGCGACCGAGTGCGGCGGAGAGCGCGGCGATCTCGGCCACGAACGCCGGTCTCACGGCCAGCACCGCGGCGCGATCGGCGACGTCGTCCTCGGCACCGCCGATGGCCCCGCGCAGATAGTCGCCGTGCTGCGCCGACTCGTCCGCCGCGACCTCGACCGTGCGCAGCTCGGCGAGAGTCGCAGCGCGCTCGTCGTCGAGCGAGTTCGCCCGCTCGGCGACGCCGACGGCGAGGGCGGCGGCCACGGCGGCTGTGACCGCCAGCATCCGCCTCACTGCAGAAGGCCCGTCATGTCGGCGAGCTGCTTCTCCTGTTCGGCGATCTGCGCACGCAGCGCCGCCAGGGTCTCCTCGAGGTCGGAGTTCGCGTCATCGAGCTCTGCGAGCTCCTGACGCGTCTTCTCGACCGCGGCCTTCGCCGCCTCGAGAGCAGCCACGCGCTGCTGGTCGGCGACGACGACGAGAGCACCCCCGCTCAGAAGCAGGAGGGTTCCCACGATCACTGCGACGATCCGCATCTCGCTCCCCAGAACGAACGACTTTCCAGCCCCCGGGGCCACCATACCGCCGCGCGGACTACGACATGCCGGGTGCCGCGCTGCGGAAACGCCGCAGTCGCAGGCTGTTCAGCACGACGAAGACACTCGAGAAGGCCATCGCGGCGCCGGCGAGCATCGGGTTGAGCAGGCCGAGCGCTGCGAGCGGCAGAGCGGCGACGTTGTAGGCGAGCGCCCAGAAGAGGTTCCCCCTGATGGTTCCGAGGGTGCATCGCGCCAGGCGGATTGCGTCGACGGCGCCCCACAGATCGCCTCGGACCAGGGTCAGATCGGATGCTTCGATCGCAGCGTCCGTCCCCGTGCCCATCGCGACTCCCAGGTCGGACTGCGCGAGGGCCGCCGCGTCGTTGACGCCGTCCCCGACCATCGCGACCACACGTCCCTGCTGTTGCAGAGCGGTGACCTCAGCCACCTTGCCCTCCGGGAGAACCCCCGCTCGGACCTGATCGATGCCCACGGCCGCGGCGACCTGGCGTGCCGCCTGCTCGTTGTCACCCGTGAGCAGCACCGGTGTGAGCCCGAGGCCGCGCAGCGCGGAGATCGCCGCCGCGCTGCTCGGCTTGATCTGATCGGCCACGACGAGGATGCCGCGCACCTCGCCGTCCCAGGCGACGGCCACCGCGGTGCGGGCCTCGGACTCGGCGCGATCGAAGGCCGAGCGCAGTGCCGGCGACAGGTGCAGCGCCCAGTCGGCGAGGAGCGCCGGGCGTCCGGCCACCACGGCGTGCGCATCGACAACGCCGGTCACACCGCGCCCCTGCACGTTCTGGAAGTCCGACACCGTCGGGATCTCGCCCAGACGCTCGGTGGCGGCGCGCACGATCGCCTGTGCGATCGGGTGTTCCGAGGCCTCTTCGACCGCCGCAGCGAGGCGCAGCACCTCCTGAGGATCCTGTCCCTCGGCGGGGACGACCTCGAGCAGGGTCATCCGCCCGCTCGTCACCGTGCCGGTCTTGTCCAGCACGATCGTGTCGACGCGACGTGTCGATTCGAGCACCTCGGGGCCCTTGATCAGCACCCCGAGCTGAGCACCTCGGCCGGTGCCGACGAGAAGCGCCATCGGCGTCGCGAGGCCCAGCGCACAGGGGCAGGCGATGATCAGCACTGCGACGGCTGCTGTGAACGCCGCAGCAGCACCGCCGCCGGCGATGAGCCACGCGACGAGAGTCACCGCGGCGAGCGCGAAGACCACGGGCACGAACACCGCCGACAGGCGATCGGCGAGCCGCTGCGCCTCGGCCTTGCCGGACTGCGCCTCCTCGACCAGCTGCGCCATGCGCGCGAGCTGCGTGTCTGCGCCCACGCGCGAGGCAGTGATGAGCAGCCGGCCGCCGACGTTGACGGTCGCACCGGTGACGGCGTCGCCGGCGGCGACCTCGACCGGAACCGATTCGCCGGTGAGCATCGAGGCGTCCACCGCCGATGCTCCCTCGAGCACGACGCCGTCGGTCGCGATCTTCTCACCAGGGCGCACGACGAACACGTCTCCCACGGCGAGTCGCGCCAGCGGCATCCGCTGCTCGACGCCGTCTCGCAGGATCGCGACGTCCTTCGCTCCGAGCTCTCCCAGCGCACGCAGCGCGGCGCCCGCCCGACGCTTCGACCGGTGCTCCAGGAACCGCCCGAGCAGCAGGAACATCGTCACACCGGCCGCGACCTCGAGGTAGATGCTGCCGAGTCCGTCGCCGCGCTCGATCGTGAAGCGGAACGGGTGCGTCATGCCCCACATGCCGGCGGTTCCGAAGAACAGGGCATACAGCGACCAGAGGTACGCAGCCGTCACGCCGACCGAGATCAGCGTGTCCATCGTCACGGCGCGGTGCCGCGCGTTCAGCCAGGCGGCGCGGTGGAACAGCCAGGCCGCCCACGTCACGACCGGGGTCGCGAGCACAAGCGAGGCCCACTGCCACCCGGGGAACTGCAGAGGCTCGATCATGGAGAGCAGGATCACCGGAACGGCGAGTGCCGTCGCGACGATCAGCCGCAGACGCAGGAGGCGGTACGAGGGATCGGCATCGGCGGGCTCGTCCGTGCGAGGAAGAGCAGCCGTGTAGCCGGTGCGCACGACCTCGGAGATGAGGTCGTCGACCTCGACACCGGGGGCCGCCTCGACGTGCGCCTTCTCGGTCGCATAGTTGACGGATGCCGTCACCCCCTCGATCCGGTTGAGCCTCTTCTCGATGCGCGACGCGCACGAGGCGCACGTCATGCCGCCGATCTCGAGATCGTATGTCGCTCCTGCGTCTGCCATGGCGGGCCTCAGGCGCGAACGGCGCTGTAGCCGGCCTCGTCCACGGCGGCGAGCACGGCGGCGTCGTCGACGGCGGAGTCGGACGTGACGATCAGGCGGCCGGTCGCGGCGCTGACCTCGATGCCGGTGATCCCCTGGATCTTCGCGACCTCGCCGCGCACGGAGCCCTCGCAGTGTCCGCAGGTCATGCCGGTGACGTCATAGGCGGTGGTGTTCATCATTGTTCCTCTCGACTCGCTCCGACGTTCGGAGAATACCCCTAGGGGGTATCTGTTCTGGCACAACGATACGCCCGATCGAGCTATTCCCGAAACGCTCAGATCGCGTAGTCGCCGGCGATGCGGCGCTGCGCCGCCTCCTGCCCGCTGGCGAGATGCTCCGGCACGATGCGCGCGAGAGTCTCGACGTCGCGCATCGCGATCGCCTGCAGGATGGCCCGATGCTCCTCCGCCATCGCCAGCAGATCGTCGTGCTGCCCGAAGAGCCACCGCAGGCGCGTGACGAAGACCCCGATGAGCTCGGCGAGCATCGCGTTGCCGGCGAGCTGCGCCGCGATCTCATGGAAATGACCGGCGGCCAGACGCGCGGTCTCGGCGTCGCCGGCCCGGGCCGCGGCGAGCTCGCGCTCGAACGCATCGCGCATCAGCGCGAGCCCTTCGTCATCGTGGCGCTCGGCGGCGAGCATGAAGATCAGGGTCTCCACCGACGCGCGGACCTCGCCGAAGTCGTGGATGTCCCGCTCGGTGAACTCGCGCACGACGGCCCAGGTGCGAGGTCGAGCGACGACGACTCCCTCGGCGACCAGCGTGCGGATGGCCTCGCGCACGGGGAGCCGCGAGACGTTGAGCTCTGCGGCGATGTCCCGCTCGACGAGCCGCGAGCCCGGCGGCCGACGGCCCAGGATGATGTCTTCACGGAGCACGCTCGCCACGCGCACCGACTCCAGCTCACCGGCTGCCCCCGCATCCCCCATGAACGGATTGTCTCATCATGGGGGAAGCGGCGGCAATCTGGTATCCCAACGGGATGGATCTACCGTGCCGTCACGGCAGCCGGTTCGCGATCGCGAGGTTGGCCGCCAGTTCTCCGGCGTTCTGGCGCGCGACATAGGCAGGACGATCCCGCTCGACGCGCCACGACTCGCTGAGGGGGCCGATCTCGACGGTGTCGAACCCGGCCTGGTCGTAGAACCGGGTGACGAACTCGACCGCCTCGGGGGCGTCGCCCGCGGTCGCGAGGGCGCGCCGGTTCTCGGTCCCCGCGGGAGTGCCGTCGGTCGTGATGTCAGCGGCGCCGATGTGGTTGAACGCCTTCACGACCTTCGACGTCGGCAGGTGCTTCTGAAGCAGCTGCGACGTGGTGGTCTCTGCCCTGTCGAGAGCCTCGATGTGCCCGTCGCGCTCGAAGTAGTAGTTGTTCGTGTCGAGCACGATCTTGCCCGCGAGCGGCTCGACGGGGATCTGCTCGATGGCGTGCAGCGGCACGCTCACGACGATCACGTCGCCGGCGGAGCCTGCTTCTTCCGCCGTGCCGGCCTTCGCGTGCGGACCGAGCTCCTCGACGAGGCCCGCGAGCGACTCGGGCCCGCGGGAGTTGGCGATCACGACGTCGTAGCCGTTCGCCACCGCCACACGGGCGATCTGAGAGCCGATGTTTCCTGCGCCGATGATTCCGAGAGTGGTTGTCATGCAGGGGGAAACCACGTGCACCTGCGCCTATTCCTCGATGACGCCGGATGACCGCGCATGTCAGCTCAGAGGTTCAGCAGGAACGTCTCCTCCACCCGGCGATACCCGAGCGACTCGTACAGGTCGATCGCGCCGGTGTTGAAGCCGAACACGTGCAGCCCGATGGACTCGGCTCCCATGCGCCGCGCCTCGCGCTCCGCCGCATGCATGAGTTCGCGACCGTACCCCCGTCGGCGCTGGTCCTGAGCGACCTCGATGTCGAGGATGAACGCGTGCGGACGACCGTCCCTTCGGCGCAACCCGAGCCAGAGCACGCCCACCTCCGCTCCGTCGACGGATGCGGTGAACAGCTCCTGGCCCGGGGTGTCGATGCCCTCGGGCAGTTCGAGGCGCATCTGCCTGCGGGACTCGATCACGGCTTCATCGGCCGTGTACCGGCCGGCGGCCACAAGATCCTCGGCGTAGGAGGCCTCGGAGTGCTCGGCGAAGCGGCGGAAGCGCTCTGCGGTCATCGGCGAGACGACGACGTGCGGCGCGACGCGACGCTCGGGCAGCGGCTCGAGGAGCATCTGGATCGATGCCACCGCGAAGCCCCTGCCGGCGATGAGCGCGTGGGCCTGAGCATCCTGCGGGAACAGGGCGACGCTGATGAGCCTCGCCTCGTGCTGCACCGCGATACGGCGGATCGTGGAGAAGAGCTCCTCCCGCTGCCGGGCGTCGAGATCGACGCTCAGGCCCAGATCGACGAGGAAGAGCTTGCCCCCGCTGTCCGCAAGCCAGAGGGCGCCGAGCTCCTGCGAGTTCTCGACGAGGACGAACAGCCCGGCGCTCGAGGTCGCGGGACCCTGCGGGAGCAGGTCGCGGAGGAACGCCTCGGCGAAGTCGATCGCATCGTCACCCGCGCGCATGCCCGATTCTCTGCTGCGGGCGATCAGCCTCTGCTTGACATCCTCGCGCCATCCGTCGAAGCGATCGGCACCGAGGGGACTCAGCTCGACGGGCACGGCTGCACCCTTCAGGCGACGCTCTTGGCGAGCGCGTCTTCTGCGGCGACCCACGCGAGCATGGCGCACTTCACACGCGCGACGTACTTCGAGACGCCGCCGAGGGCGGCGGCGTCTCCGAGCAGCTCCTCGTCGGGCTGGATCTTGCCGCGTGAGCGCATGGCCTCGCGGAACGAGGCGATGCGCGCCTCGAGGTCATCGACCGTGAGACCCTCGGCGAGCTCGGCGAGCATCGAGGCGGATGCCTGTGAGATCGCGCATCCGTGCCCCTCCCACGCGATCGCCTCGACCGTGCCGTCGTCGGCGCGGTGCACCTGAAGCGTGACCTCGTCACCGCACGTCGGGTTCAGCTGGTGCGACTGCGCGCGGATCTCCTCGCGCAGACCGTAGCCGTGCGGGGTGCGCGAGTGGTCGAGCACCAGCTCCTGGTACAGGTTCTGCAGGTCGCTCATGCGCCCCTCCGGAAGAAGTCGATCGCGCCGGCGACGCCGGCGATGACGGCATCCACCTCGGCATCCGTCGTGTAGAGATAGGTGCTGGCCCGCGTCGACGAGGTGATGCCGAGCCGACGATGCAGCGGCTGGGCGCAGTGGTGGCCGACGCGCACCGCGATGCCGAGGTCGTCGAGGTACTGCCCCACATCGTGCGAATGGATGCCCTCGACGTCGAAGCTCGCGAGTCCGACCCTGGGAAGGTCGATGCCGGCCCCGAGCACGCGCACTCCGTCGATCGCGCTGAGCCCGTCGACGAGGCGTGCACCGAACGCCGCCTCGTGCGCTGCGATGCGCGGCATGCCCACGGCGGTCAGGTAGTCGACGGCTGCGGCGAGCGCGACTGCCTGGGACACGCGCTGTGTGCCCGCCTCGAAGCGCTGAGGCGGCGGCAGGTACTCCGCCGCAGTGGTCGTGACGGTCGTGATCATGGATCCGCCGGTGAGGAACGGCGGCATGATCTCGAGCAGCGACCGTCGGCCGTACAGCGCGCCGATGCCCGTGGGGCCGAGCATCTTGTGCCCGGACAGAACCGCGAAGTCGACGTCGAGTGCCTTCACGTCCAACGGCAGGTGGGGCGCGGACTGGCAGGCGTCGAGCAGCACCAGCGCGCCGACCTTGCGGGCGAGGCCGACGAGGTCGGACACCGGATTGATCACGCCGAGCACGTTCGACACGTGCGTGAACGCCACGAGGCGCGTGCGAGCGGTGATGAGCTCGGCGGCCGCGTCGAGACGAAGCGCACCCTCGTCGTCGAGCGGGATCACCTTGAGAGTCGCGCCCGTGCGGGCGGCGAGCTCCTGCCACGGGATGAGATTCGCGTGATGCTCCATCTCGGTCGTGACGATCTCATCGCCGGCGCCCAGCCGCAGGGGTTCGGCCGCCGCTCCCCCACGGCCCAGCGAGGCGTTCGACAGCGAGTACGCCACGAGGTTCACGGCCTCGGTGGCGTTCGAGGTCCAGACGATCTCGTCATCGTCCGCGCCGACGAAGCGGGCGACCGACGCCCGTGCGTCCTCGAACAGCTCTGTCGCCTCGGCGGCCAGCGTGTGCGCACCGCGGTGCACGGCGGAGTTCATGGTCGTCGCGAACTCGCGCTCGGCATCCAGCACCGCGAACGGACGCTGCGATGTCGCCCCGGAGTCGAGGTACGCGAGCGGATGCCCGTTGACCTCGGTGCGGAGGATCGGGAAGTCCTCGCGGATCCGCTGCACCTCTGCCTCGGTCAACGGAGAGATCAGGTCTGCCTCGATGGTGCTCACTGTTCCAGTTTCCCACCTGCGGGGGCGCCGCGGGCCCGCAGGGGCGGTGCGAGTGCGTGCGAGCCGGCGTCCGCCTTCTTCGCGCCCGCAGGCTCACATCCGCGCGAGGCGGGCGCGGGCGAAGCAGAACACGCCGTAGACCGCGAGCCCGACTCCGACCAGCAGAAGGGCGATCCTGCCCAGCGGCAGAGCCGCGAGACTGTGCAGTGCGGCGTCGAGGCCCGCCGCCTTGTCGGGGTCCTGCGTCCAGGCCGCCACGACGAAGAGCGTCCCGGTCAGCGCGACGGCTATGCCCTTGGCGATGTACCCGATCACGCCGAGCGTCGCGATGCCCTTGCCTGGCGCTCCTGCCGGCAGATCCATGGTCTTCTCGAAGACACGTCTGAGTCCGCCCACGATGAAGCCGACGCCGATCGCGATCACTCCGAGACCGAGCACCACGATGAGGATCACGCCTCCCGGCGCCGCCATCACTCGAGCACTGAGCGTCTGGGTCGTCTCCTCCGCATCGGCTCGACCGCCCACGGCGTACACCGACGCCATGCCCGCGATCACGAGATAGGCCACCGCGGCGCCGAGCAGGCTCGCCCTCCGGCCCCATCGCTTCGCCTCATCGGGCGCGGCCGCGACGACGGCGGCCGTGATCTGCCAGATGGCCAGCGCGAGCATTCCGGCCGCGACGCACCACAGCAGTGCGCCGCCGATCGGCGTGCTGCGGATCTGCTCCATCGCACCGTCCTGATCGGCATCGCCTCCCGCTCCGACGGCGATCGACACGGCCAGCGCTCCGATGATGATGTGCACGACGCCGAGCACGGCGTATCCGGTGCGCGCCGTCCTGCGGAAGAGTGTGGAGCTCCTTGCCGCGCGGGCGGTGCTCTTCGCTGTGGTCACCCCGGCAGGTTATCTCGCCTCAGCCGGTGCGAAGAGGGGCTTGATTCGCCGCGAGAAACGACATCGGCCACTCTGTTACGTCGCGCCGAGGACGATTTATGTAGGCTAGGCATACCTAACTTGAAGGAGTCGAATCGGTGCCTGAGCTGGTCACCTCGTCCACGACCGATCTCTACCGATCGCTTGTCGCCCAGACCGCCTCCCGCGTCGCCGCCCGGTTCGCCGAGGCGACGCAGCCGTCGTCCGGTGCCTCGCGAGCCGAGCTGCAGCGGCAGGTCGACGCGGTCGATCTGACCGCGTCGGGCGTCGGAACCCCTACCGCCATCCGCGAGATCGACGAGCTGTTCCTCGAGAACGCCGTGTGGTTCCACCACCCCGCGTACGCCGCACACCTCAACTGCCCCGTCGCGCTCCCCGCGGTCGCCGCCGAGGCCGTGCTCGCCGCGGTGAACCCCTCGGTCGACACCTACGACCAGTCCACGGTCGGCACGCTCATGGAGCGTCGGCTGATCGACGTCGCGGCCGGATGGATCGGCTTCCACGCGGGTGACGGCGTGTTCACCTCCGGCGGCACGCAGTCGAATCTGCACGCCCTGTTCCTCGCCCGAGAGGCCGCCCTCGCCGAGGCGCGCATGCCGCGAGCGCAGGCGCTGCCCCGGCTCGCCGTGTTCGCGACGGCCTCGAGCCACTTCAGCGTCGGCAAGTCGGCGCTGCTGCTGGGACTCGCCGACGATGCGGTGATCGTGGTCGCGGACGATGGTGAAGGGCGGATGCTGCCGGCAGCCCTCGATGACGCGATGGCGTCGGCCGTGGCATCCGGTCGTCTGCCGATGGCCGTCGTCGCGACCGCAGGCACCACCGATCGCGGAGTGATCGATCCCGTCGCCGCCGTCGCCGCCGTCTGCGACGCCCGCGGCGTCTGGCTGCACGTCGACGCCGCGTACGGCTGCGGACTCCTCGTCTCGCGTCGACGCCGCCATCTGCTCGACGGCATCGAGCGCGCACGGTCCGTGACGGTCGACTTCCACAAGAGCTTCTTCCAGCCGGTGTCCTCGAGCGCGATCCTCGTGCGCGAGCCGCGCGACCTCGCGGCCGGAGCATGGCACGCCGACTACCTCAACCCGCTCGAGAACGAGGAGCCCAACCAGGTCGACAAGTCGCTGCAGACCACCCGGCGCTTCGACGCGCTGAAGCTCTGGGTCTCGCTCCGCGCGATCGGCGCCGACCGCATCGGCGAGATGTTCGACGCCGTGATCGACCTCGCGCAGGCCGTGAGCGATGCGGTGGACGCGGATGACGAGCTCGAGCTCGTCGGATGGTCGCAGCTCAGCACCGTGCTGTTCCGTCTCCGGACGGAGGGCACCTCCGCCCACGAGCAGGACGCTCTCGTGGCCGGGGTGCGCCGCGTGCTCTTCGAATCGGGCCGCGCGCTCGTCGCGAAGACCGTGATCGATGGCCGGCCGTGCCTCAAGCTCACACTGCTGAACCCCGAGACCACGCTCGACGACGTGCTCGCGATCCTCGGCATGGTGAAGGATGCCGCGACCACCCTCGCCGGCATCGGCGCCGAGCTGATCGGCGCCGACGCATGAGCGGGCACGTGCACGATCTCATCGGCGTCGGCATCGGACCGTTCAATCTCGGACTCGCCTGCCTCGCGCATCCCACCGGCCTCGATGCGGTGTTCCTCGATCGCGCAGAGGAGTTCCGCTGGCACCACGGCATGATGATCGAGGGCTCGACGATCCAGGTGCCGTTCCTCGCAGACCTCGTGACGATGGCGGATCCCACCTCGGAGTTCTCCTTCCTGAACTGGCTGAAGCACACCGGGCGGCTGTATCCCTTCTACATCCGCGAGAGCTTCTACGTGCTGCGCGCCGAGTACGACGCGTACTGCCGCTGGGCGGCGGATCGGCTGCCGCAGCTGCGCTGGAACCACGAGGTCGTGCAGGTCGACCACGATCCGGCCGATGACGTCTACGTGGTGCGGGCCATGCGCACCGACACCGGCGAGGAGCTCGAGCTGCGCGCGCGCCACATCGTCGTCGGGGTGGGCACACGGCCGTCCGTGCCCCGCGAGCTGCGCGAGATCGCGGGGCGGGCAGTGCACAGCTCGGAGTACATGGCGCGCCGCGAGGAGCTGCGCGCGAGCGAGTCCATCACAGTCGTGGGCAGCGGACAGTCGGCTGCCGAGATCTACCGCGACCTGCTCGAGGGCGCCCGGGAGGGCGGATACCGGCTGGACTGGATCACGCGGTCGCCCCGGTTCTTCCCGATGGAGTACACCAAGCTCACGCTCGAGATGACCTCTCCCGAGTACACCGACCACTTCCATGCACTGCCGATCGGGATGCGTCAGCACCTCGGTCGCGAGCAGCGGAATCTGTACAAGGGCATCTCCGCCGATCTGATCGACGACATCTACGACACGCTCTACCGTCTCAGCGCCGACGGCCCTGTGCGCACCACGCTGCTCGCCGACACCGAGGTGGCAGCCGCCGAGTGGGACGGCGAGCGCTTCCGCCTGCGGCTTCGCCACGGCCAGCTGGCTCAGGAACACGAGCGGCAGACCGAGTCGCTGATCCTCGCCACCGGCTACGCGGCAGAGACGCCGCCCTTCCTCGCCGGAATCTCGGACCGGCTCGACTGGGACGCTCTGGGCCGGCTCGACGTCGCGCGCGACTACAGCGTCGACGGCGGCCGCGCGCGCGTCTTCGTGCAGAACGGCGAAGAGCACACGCACGGCCTGACCGCGCCCGACCTCGGCTTCGGCGCCTGGCGCAACTCGTCGATCCTCGCCTCGATCACCGGTCGAGAGGTCTATCCGATCGAGCGGCGGATCGCCTTCCAGGAGTTCGGCGTCCCGCAGGACGCTCTCACGGCGGAGGCTGTCCGATGACGCTCGCCACCGCGCTCTCGGTCGTCCTGACGACGGCGAACCCGCAGCGCGATGCCCCGCTGCTGCAGCACTGGCTCTCCGATCCGCACGCCGCGTTCTGGGGAATGGCCGATCTCGATGAGCATGCCGTCGAGAGGTATCTCGACGGCATCGCAGGGCATCCGGATCAGGATGCCTGGCTCGGCCTCGTGAACGGCATCCCCGCGTTCTACGCCGAGACCTACGATCCCGCTCGTGTGCTGCTGGCCGGCATCCACGACGCCCTGCCGGGAGATCTCGGGATGCATGTGCTGATCGCACCTCCGGGCGGAGAGCCGCGGCACGGATTCACCGACGCCGTCTTCGCCGGAGTCATGACGTGGTGCTTCGACGAGCTGGGGGCGGAGCGCGTCGTCGTCGAGCCGGATGTGCGCAACGACCGCATCCGGCGCAAGAACGTGCGTGCCGGCTTCACCGAGCTGCACGAGGTGATCGTCGACGAGGGCGGTCATCTGAAGACCGCGATGTTGTCGGTGTGCACGCGCGCCGGCTTCGCGGCATCCGAAATCGCTCGCAGCCGGGAGACCGCCGCATGAACACCGCCGCCCACCTCACCTCCGCTGCTCTCGAGCATGCGCAGCGCCACCTGGTCGCCAAGGCGATCGCAGAGTTCAGTCACGAGCGGCTGATCGCGCCCGAGCCGCATCAGGATGGCGGGTGGCTGCTCCGAGTGCCGACAGGCGAGATCGAGTACCGCTTCGACGCGCAGCGGGCCGAGCTCGAGCACTGGATCGTGGACGAGCCGAGCATCCGCCGCCTGCGCGACGGCGAGGAGCTGCCGCTCGACGCGCAGGAGCTCATCCTCGAGCTCCAGCCCCTGCTCGGTCTGTCCGACGAGCTGCTCCCCGTGTATCTCGAGGAGATCGCGTCGACGCTCGCGGGCGCGATGTTCAAGATCGCGCAGGGCGGGCCGTCTGCATCCGAGCTCGCGGATGCCGACTTCCAGACGGTCGAGGCCGCGATGACCGAGGGCCACCCCGGGTTCGTCGCCAACAACGGGCGCATCGGGTTCGGCGTCTCGGATCACGCCGCCTTCGCGCCCGAGGCCGCTCGGTCGTTCCGGCTGATCTGGGTCGCCGCGCGCCGGTCGGTGTCGCACCTGGCTCTGGGGGCCGGACTCGACGAGGAGGCTCTGCTCTCCGCCGAGCTGAGCGACGCAGAGCGCGAGCGCTTCGCGTCGCGCCTCGACGACCTCGGCGAGAATCCGGCCGAGTACCACCTGCTGCCCGTGCACCCGTGGCAGTGGGAGAACCGCGTCGCCATCACCTTCGCCCCCGACCTCGCCCGGCGCGACCTCGTGCTGATCGGCGAGAGCGAGAGCGAGTACCGCGCGCAGCAGTCGGTGCGCACGATGTTCAACCTCTCACACCCGGAGCGGCACTACGTCAAGACCGCCCTGGCGGTGCAGAACATGGGGTTCCTGCGTGGCCTCTCCCCCGCCTACATGCGGGTCACGCCCGCGATCAACGACTGGGTGGCCGCTCTCGTCGCGAGTGACCCCGCGCTCAGCGATGCGGGATTCCGGGTGCTCCGCGAGCGCGCGTCGATCGGCTACACGGGCGATGCGTACCACCGCACGGCCGAGCCCTCAGCGCATCGGAAGATGCTCGCGGCGCTCTGGCGCGAGAGCCCCGTGCCCCTGGTGGCCGAGGGCCGGCGTCTCGCGACCCTCGCCTCGCTGCTGCATCGCGACTCCGCCGGCGCCTCCGTCGCCACCGCCCTGATCCGCGCGTCCGGAGTGCCGGCGCAGCAGTGGGTGCGTGCGGCGCTGCGCGCCTACCTGCGCCCGGTCGTGCACTGCCTGCTCGCCCACGACCTGGCGTTCATGCCGCACGGCGAGAACCTGATCCTCATCCTCGAGGATCACGTGCCCGCAGGTGTGTTCATGAAGGACATCGGCGAGGAGATCGCCCTGCTCGCCGATCGCACGGTGCCCGAGGAGATGCGCCGTACGGTGTCGCCCGTGGACGACGAGGAGAAGGCGCTCGCGGTCTTCACGGATGTCTTCGACGGAGTCCTGCGCCATCTCGCCGGCATCCTGCACGTCGACGGCACGCTCTCGGAGTCCGTTTTCTGGCGCCTCGTCGCCGAGACGGTCGACGAGCACGCACTCGACCACCCCGATCTCGAGACGCGCGTCGATCTGCGCGCCGACTCGTTCGCGCACTCGTGCCTGAACCGGCTGCAGCTGCGCAACACGCTGCGGATGGTCGATCTGACGAACCAGTCTGCGTCGCTGCTGTACGCCGGCACCCTGGAGAACCCGATCGGGCGCGCGCGGATCCCCCGCCCGGCGCCCGTGGGAGTCTGACGGGATGGCGGAGGTCTTCCGAGACGACCTGGGCATCCCGCACATCCGCGCGACGGATGTGCGGGATCTCGCCCGCGCCCAGGGCGAGGTCACCGCCCGCGACCGCGGCTGGCAGATCGAGGTCGACCGGCTGCGCGCGCAGGGCCGCCTCGCCGAGCTCATCGGCGAGGCCGGCGTCGCGTGGGATGTGTTCGCCCGGAGGGCGCGGATCGACAGCACGGCCCGGCGCGCCTTCGATGCCCTCGACGACGAGACGCGGCAGTTCGTCGGCGACTATGCCGCGGGCGTGCGGGATGGCATGGCCGGCGTCGGCAGCGGAGCCGCCGAGTTCCGCGCGCTCGATGCGCGGTTCGACGACGCTCGCCCGCTCGAGCCATGGCGCGATCACGACCCGCTGGGCGTGCTGCACGTGGCGCACGTGCTGTTCTCGACGTTCCCGCACGTGCTCTGGCGCGAGCACGTCGCGCGCACGCTCGGCGACGACTGGGTCGATGTGTTCGCGGGAGACGAGCACGCCGACGAGACGCTGCCGACCTCGGGTAGCAACGCGTGGGCGCTGCACGGCACGCGGACGTCCAGCGGACTGCCGCTGCTCGCGGGCGACCCGCATCGGCTGTTCGAGCTGCCCGGCGTGTACCAGCAGATCCGTCTCGCATGCGACGAGTTCGACGTGGTCGGGCTCGCGTTCCCCGGTGTCCCGGGGGTGCCCCACTTCGGGCACACCGGAGAAGCCGCCTGGGGCATCACGAACGCGATCGCGCACAGCGTCGACGTGTTCGAAGAGCGGCTCCGTGCCGCGGGCGACGGTTACGAGGCCTGGGGGCGCAGCGGCTGGGAGCCGGTCGACGTGCGTCGTTCGGTGATCCGCGTGCGCGGAGGGGCGGATGTCGAGGTCGAGTCCGTCGAGACCGTGCGCGGATGCATCGTGACCGAGCTGCACGAGAGCGACGGCGAGCTGCGAGGATGGAGCATCCGCCACCCCGCCAGGGCGAGGGCGGATCTCGGCGCGGCGGCTCTCCTGCCGCTTCTTCGCGCTCGGACCGCGCGTCAGGTGCTCGACGCGTTCGACAGCTGGGTCGACCCGGTCAACCGCGTGCTCGCGGCCGATCGGTCGGGTGAGGTTCTCTCGGCGACCGTCGGCGTCGTTCCCGATCGCGCCCGCTCGGAGCGCCGGCGGACTCTGCAGAGCGCGGCGCCGGCGGCCGATCGGATGCTGCCCACCCCGATCCGCGTGAGGGATCTCGCCGTCGACGCGAACGAGCGGCCCGCGAGAGCGGAGATCGACCTCGGCTGGGCGTATCCGTCGCCCCATCGAGCCTGCCGCATCGCGCAGCTGCTCGGGGCCCGGCACCGGTGGACGACCGGCGAGTTCGCCGATGTCTGGGGCGACACCCGGAGCGGCTCGGCCTCGGGTCTGCTCGCGTGGCTGCCCGCGGGCGAGCTCTCCGCACCCGCATCCGAGGCGCGCGATGCGCTCGCCGCCTGGGACGGCCGGATGGAGGCCGACTCCCGCGCTGCCGGCATCTTCGCCGCCTGGCGAGCAGCCCTCGTGCAGGCCGTCACCCGGCATCACGCCCTGTCCCCTCTGCGGGATCCGCACCCGTTCGGTGCGATCTTCGATCCGTGGATGGCGGCTGAGGGCCAGATCGCCTCGGCGCTGCCGCAGGCGCTGCGGCATCCGTCCCTCGCATCCGAGGCGCATGAGATGGTGCTGGCGGCTCTCGAGCGCGCCGCCTCGGCAACGACGTGGGGCGCCACGCATCGGATGCTTCCGCTGCACGTGCTCGCCGAGGTCGACGGTGTCATGACGCCGGGGGCCGAGTTCGACTCGGCTCTGCCGGGCGACGGCGACGCGGTGCGCTGCGCGGGCTCGTCCCCCGGCGTCAGCGACCGCAGCTGGCGCGGTTCGGTGGCGCGATGGGCGTGGGATCTCGACGACCGCGAGCGGAGCCTGTGGAGTGTGCCCTTCGGGGCGTCCGGAGACCCGGCCTCCGCGCACTTCGCGGATCAGCATGCGGCCTGGGTCGAGGCGCGCCCGACCAGGGTCGTCACCGAGTGGAGCGCGCTCACCGCCGACCGTCCGACAGGAGCATCATGACAGTGCCCCGTACCGCCCGTCTGGTGACCGGCGCCCTCGTGCACGCGACCGATTCCACGCTGGGGCGGATCGAGTTCTCCGTGCTCGATCCGGTCGGCGACCTCGATCTGCTGCACGAATGGGTGACGCGACCGAGCTCGCAGTTCTGGGGGCTGGCCGAGCTCTCGCGCGAGGAGCTGCGCGACCTGTATCTGTTCGTCGACGGGCTTCCCAGCCATCACGCGTTCCTCGTGCGCCGAGACGGGCGGCCGATCGTGCTGCTGCAGACCTACGAACCCGAGAACGATCCGCTGGGAGAGGTGTACGACGTGCAGCCCGGAGACGTCGGCCTGCACTTCTTCCTCGGCGACCGCGGGGATCCGGTGCGGCACTTCTCGTGGCACGTCACCGACGTGATCGCCGCGTTCCTGTTCTCTCGCCCCGAGGTCGATCGGCTCGTGATCGAGCCCGATGTCCGCAACGAGCGGGCGGTCGCTCGTGCGGTCAAGAGCGGCTTCGAACTCGGTCCGCTCGTCTCGCTGCCGGACAAGACCGGCAGGCTCGCCTTCCTCACCCGTGAGAGGTGGGAGCGGCAGCGGGCCGCGCTCAGCTGATCGACCGCACCGGCTGACGGAGCATCGTGCGCAGCTTCGCCGGATCGACGCGTCGTGCATCGCTCAGGTAGATCTCGTGGTGGAGGCCGGTCATCCGCAGGCCGCTCTCGGGGATGAACCGGTGGTGCAGGTCGTCGAGCACCGGAGCCTCGTCGTCGTAGGAGCCGACGTGCAGAGTCTGCACGCACATCCCCTCGTCAAGCGTCTTCAGGCCGACACGAGGCAGCGCCGGCAGAGCCCGCTTCTTCTTCGCGCTCTTCGTCTCGACGACCTCGACCGCCTCGGCGAACATCTCGGTCGTGACCTCGTCGGGAACCATGATCATCATCGTCCAGAGCCACGCGGACTTGTCGCGCCTGGTGGTGAACGACTCCATGTCGGCGGCGTGCCACAGGCCCTCGAGCGGCATGACCACGACGTCGACGCCGGCCTGCTCACGCAGCGCGAACTTCAGCGTGTACGCGACCGGGTACAGCGCCGCGAGCGCGTCTGCGTACTCCTGGCCCGTGTTGGGGTCGCCGGCGCCGTCGACCGTCAGGTACTGCATGGGCGGCACCTCGACCACGCGGAACTCGCCGCGCTCGGCCTGGTACGCGTCGAGCGTCTTCTTCGGGTCGATCGCCATGCTTCAGTGTCACACGTGCCACCGACGGCGCGTCGTCGGGACCCTGTCACCACTGGCGCGGCAGGGCCCGACGTGCCCGAGTCAGGCGGTCTCGACCGCGAGCCACAGCTCGCACGAGGCGTGCGTGCCCGTGAACTCGAGGTAGCGCACGATCGACGGCGCCGGCCGCAGCCGCCACGGGTTCGACGGGAACCACTCGGCCGCCGTCGCCGCCCACAGGCTCTGCAGGGTCTCGGGGAACGGGCCGTCGGCCGAGAACACGGCCCAGGATCCGGCATCCACCCTGATCACGTCGAGGTCGTCTGGCACCGGGGTCCCCGGCTGCACCGCGACGCCGTGCAGGTAGGTGAGTGTCGTCCCCTCTGGCGCGTCGGGCGCGACGTCATCCGTGACTGCGAGGATCCCCCGTGGCTCGGCATCGCTCAGCGCTTTCAGACGGGCATGCTCCTCCGGGGCGAGCGCGGCGATGTGCTCCTGGATGTGCGGGTTCACGCCCTCATGGATGAGCGGAACCTGCGCGGCGTGGCCGATCAGGACGAGCTCGGGCAGTGCGGTGATGGTGACGTCCATCGGGATGCTCCCTTCGACGCTCAGGCGGAACCGGAGCGTGGGTTGTGTGCGGAGAGGTCCCCCGTCACGGCGCGCATCCGTCGGTCCGATCCCGTGCACAGCACGGAAGGCGCGGCCGAAAGCCTCGATCGAGCCGTATCCGTGGCGCACGGCCACATCGAGCACGTTCGGCGCGCCCGCCGCCAGCTCGGCGCCCGCCAGCGTCATCCGCCTTCTCCGGATGTAATCCGACAGCGGCATGCCGGCGAGCGTCGAGAACATGCGACGCAGGTGGTACTCGGTCGTGCCGTGATCGCGGGCGAAGGCGGCGACGTCGAGTTCCGCTGGGTCGGCACCGTCGACCAGATCGACCAGGGCATTGAGCGTTCCGATCATGAGGTCCTCCTTTCCCCACCATCGTCTCGAGCGAGCCCACGGCCGCACCCGATCATCGCGGTCGGATGCGATCAGCCGCGTTCCGCAGGGTTCGCGATGAGGCCCGCGAACGCCAGCTCTGCTGCGCCGATCAGAAGGCGGTCGGCCCCGAGGGCGGCGGAGCGGATGCCGAGCCCCTCGGCGCTCTCCGGCATCGCGAGTTCGGCGACGGCATCCATGATCGCTTCGCGTCGCAGTTCCCCGAGCGTCGCGAGGAACCCTCCCAGCACGATGACGGCCGGGTTCAGCACGTTCACGGCATTCGCGAGCGCGCTCGCGAGAACCCGCCCCTGTCGCGACACCTCGCCGGCGACCTCTGCAGAGCGCGAGGCGCTCAGTTCGCCGGCGAGGAGATCGTCGTCGGCCGTGTCGAGTCCGACCACGTCGAGCAGCAGCCGACGACTCACCTCCGACTCGAGCACGCCGTCGGCCGTGCGCCGATCGTCGTCGGCGGTGATGCGGGGCCGGTTCTGCCCGAACTCCCCCGCGTAGCCGCCCGAGCCCGCAACAGGCACGCCGCCGATGATGAGCCCGCCGCCGATGCCGGAGGCGCCGCCGTTCAGGTAGACGACGTCGTCGATGCCCGCTCCGGCGCCGTAGCGGTGCTCGGCGATCGCACCGAGGCTCGCGTCGTTGTCGACGACCGTGGCGACGCCGGTGGCTTCGGCCACGAGGTCCGCGAGCGGCACATCGCGCCATTCGAGGTGCGGGGCGTTGCGCACGACCCCGTCCGATGCGCGGACGAGGCCGGGCACGGCGATGCCCACCGCGATGATGCGCGCGTCCTTCAGCGGCCCCCCGCTCCATGCGCGGACCGTGTCGGCGAGCAGCAGGGCGAGCCCCTCCGGAGTCGGCAGAGCCTCGTTCAGGACGCGCTCGCGCAGGCGGATGCTCCGGTCGAGGCCGATCGCGGCGATCTCGACCGCGTCCACCTCGGGATTCACGGCGATCACGACCACGTCGGCTGATGCGGCGACCACCGGCGAGGGGCGGCCGACTCGACCGGGGGTCTCGGGGATGCGCTCATCGACCAGGCCGAGGCGGATGAGCTCACCGACCAGATCGGCGATCGTGGAGCGGTTGAGACCGGTCGTCTCGGTCAGCGCGGCGCGGGATTGCGCGCCTTCTTCGTGCACGAGTCGCAGGATGCGAGCGAGATTGTGCGGACGGGTCCCAGGGGCCGGGCTCGACGGTGACGGCATCCCTTCACTGTACGGGCTGGACAGCGTCGCTGTCATGCTATATGTTGTCGTTCACAACTTATTTCGATCTGCACAGGAGCAGTCATGACAACCCCCACCCGTGAAGACAAGTTCTCGTTCGGCCTCTGGACCGTCGGCTACAACGGCGCCGACCCGTTCGGCGGCCCGACCCGCCCCGCCCTCGATGTCGTGCACGCCGTCGAGAAGCTCGCCGAGCTCGGCGCCTACGGCCTGACGTTCCACGACGACGACCTGTTCGCGTTCGGATCGACCGACGCCGAGCGCCAGACGCAGATCGACCGGCTCAAGGGCGCTCTCGCCGACACCGGGCTCATCGTGCCGATGGTCACGACCAACCTGTTCAGCGCGCCCGTCTTCAAGGACGGCGGCTTCACATCGAACGACCGCGACGTGCGCCGCTACGCGCTGCGCAAGGTCTTCCGTCAGCTCGACCTCGGCGCCGAGCTGGGAGCCAAGACTTTCGTCATGTGGGGCGGCCGCGAGGGCGCCGAGTACGACTCCGCGAAGGACATCCGCGCGGCGCTCGAGCGCTACCGCGAGGCGGTCAACCTGCTCGGCGACTACGTCACCGACAAGGGCTACGACATCCGCTTCGCTATCGAGCCGAAGCCGAACGAGCCCCGCGGCGACATCCTGCTGCCGACTCTCGGCCACGCGCTGGCCTTCATCGACTCGCTCGAGCGCCCCGAGCTCGTCGGCCTCAACCCCGAGGTCGGCCACGAGCAGATGGCCGGACTCAACTTCGCGGCCGGCATCGCACAGGCGCTGTTCCACGGCAAGCTGTTCCACATCGACCTGAACGGCCAGCGCGGCATCAAGTACGACCAGGACCTGGTGTTCGGGCACGGAGACCTGCACAACGCCTTCGCGCTCGTCGACCTGCTCGAGAACGGCGGCCCCGGCGGCGTGCCCGCATACGAGGGACCGCGTCACTTCGACTACAAGCCGAGCCGCACCGAGGACGAGAAGGGCGTGTGGGAGTCGGCGGCGGCGAACATGCGCACCTATCTGCTGCTGAAGGAGCGGGCCGCGGCGTTCCGCGCCGACCCCGAGGTTCAGGAGGCGCTGGCCGCCGCACGCGTCGACGAGCTGTCGACCCCGACACTCGCCGAGGGCGAGACCTACGACGACTTCCTCGCCGACCGCTCGGCCTATGAGGACTTCGACGCGAACTCGTACTTCGGCGGCAAGGGCTTCGGCTTCGTCCGCCTGCAGCAGCTCGCCACCGAGCACCTCCTCGGCGCGCGCTGATCGGTTCCGTCACGTTTCGGGCGGGTCGCCTCTCGGCATCCCGCCCGAAACGTGACCGGCCCCGGGCCCGAGAGCGTTTCCCGCCACGGAACGCGGCCTGATCACCTGCGCACCCGCAGCTCAGAAGCGCACGCGCAGCTCAGAAGCGCACCAAGACCTTCCACCGCACGCAGAGCCACAAGCGCACATGCGCCCCGCGACTGCGTGCCGCCAGATTCGAGAGGATGCCGTGATGGCATACGTGTTGGGCGTCGACTCGTCGACGCAGTCCTGCAAGGTGGTCGTCATCGACACGTCCAGCGGAGCCGTCGTGCGCTCCGGCAGGGCGTCGCATCCTGACGGCACGGCGGTCGACCCCGAGACCTGGTGGCGTGCGCTGAACACGGCGATCGACGAGGCGGGCGGTCTCGACGATGTCGAGGCCTGGTCGATCGGCGGGCAGCAGCACGGCATGGTCGCTCTCGACGGCGAGGGGCGCGTCATCCGCGATGCCCTGCTCTGGAACGACACCCGCTCGGCGGGAGCCGCCGCTGATCTGATCGCCGAGTTCGGCGCGGCGGCGCTGGCCGAGCGGACCGGCCTCGTACCGGTCGCATCGTTCACGATCACGAAGCTGCGCTGGCTGCGCGATCACGAACCCGACAACGCCGCCCGCGTCGCCGCCGTCGCGCTGCCGCACGACTGGCTGACCTGGCGGCTGCGCGGGTTCGGCCCCGAGAACCCGGCGCTCGACGAACTCGTCACAGACCGCTCCGACGCCTCGGGTACCGGCTACTGGAACCCCCGAACCGGCGAGTACGACCGCGACCTCCTGATCGCCGCGCTCGGTCACGACGCGGTGCTGCCGCGCGTGCTCGGCCACGAGGAGAGCGTGACGGATGCCCGTGGCCGCCGCGTCGCGGCAGGCGCCGGCGACAACGCCGCCGCCGCTTTCGGACTGGGTGCCGTGGTCGGCGACGTCGTCGTCTCGATCGGCACCTCGGGCACGGTGTGCGCCATCAGCGAGTCGCCCGTCTTCGATCCCTCCGGCACCGTCGCCGGCTTCGCCGACGCCTCGGGGAACTTCCTTCCCCTGGTCGCGACGCTGAACGCCGCCAGGGTGCTCGACGCCACGGCGTCGCTGCTGGGCGTCGACCACGGCGAGTTCAGCGACCTCGCGCTGCAGGCCCCTGCCGGGGCCGACGGGCTGACACTCGTCCCCTACTTCGAGGGCGAGCGCACGCCGAACCTGCCGGATGCCACGGCGTCCCTCACCGGGATGACCCTGGCCTCGACGACCCGCCCCAACCTCGCGCGCGCAGCGGTCGAGGGCATGCTCCGCGGCCTCGGCGCCGGACTCGACGCGCTGCGCGAACTCGGCATCCCGCTCGAGCGCGCCCTGCTGATCGGCGGCGGAGCGCAGTCCGAGGCCGTGCGGGCGATCGCGCCCGAGGTCCTCGGCCTGCCCGTCGAGGTGCCGGAGCCCGGAGAGTACGTGGCGCTCGGGGCTGCACGGCAGGCGGCTCAGGTTCTCAGAGGCTGAGCGCGCGCGGAATCATAGGCTGGTCTTATGGACGCACCCGTCGAGTACCTCATCACCGCGTGGGACGGCACGGATGCCGGCGCCCTCGGTCGCCGTCTCGCTGTTCGGGACGCGCACCTCGCCGGGGCGCAGCGGCTCGCCGAGAACGGCGAGCTGCTCAGCGGCGGGGCGATCCTCGACGACGACGGCCGGATGATCGGATCATCGATGCACGTCGCCTTCGCCGACGAGGCCTCGTTCCGCGCGTGGTACGACGCCGAGCCGTACGTCACCGGCGACGTCTGGCGCGACGTCACCGTCCGGTCGATGCGGATCTTCCGGCCGTCGCGCTGAGATCATCGCGCTGATCATCGCGCTCGCGGACGTCGGCGTGGTCGGCGAGCCGCCCGTGCGGCAACAGCACCGCAACCGCGACCCCGATCGCGTAGACCACGGCGATGGCGACGAAGATCGGCGCGAACACCTCGTGATACGCGGCAGCGACGGCATCCTGCAGTGCAGGGTCCGCGCCGTGGACGGCGTGCGGGGTGAGGCTCCCGGCGTCGACGCCGACAGGCAGCAGAGCGGCGACCCCCGCGCCGACGATGCCGCCGACCACCGCCGTGCCCAGCGTCGAGCCGACCTGACGGACGACGTTCGTCGCCGCCGTGACGCTGCCCAGATCCTCGCGGGGCGCCGCGCTCTGCACCACGGCGACGATCACGTTCATGAACGATCCGATGCCGACGCCGACGACCCCCATCACGACCATCGGCACCCACAGGGGCAGGCCGAGCGGCAGCAGAGCCATCACGAGCAGCCCGCCGGCGGCGAGAGCGCAGCCGACGATCGGGTAGAGCCGGTACCGGCCGGAGCGCGCGACCAGGAACCCGGTGAGCAGGTTGCTGACGAGCATCCCGAACACGGTCGCGATCGGCACCAGTCCCGACACGGTCGCGGTCGTGCGGTACGCCATCTGGAAGTAAGTCGGCAGATACGCCACGATAGCGAACAGGCCCATGCCGACGATGGCCGACAGGGCGATCCCGGTCGCGATCGTGCGGTCGCGGAGGATCCGCAGCGACAGGATCGGCTCGGCCGCGCGCAGCTCGACGAGGATGAAGGCGGCGAGCGCCATGGCGGCGACGGCGAAGCAGACGGCGGATGCCGCGCCGGCGGCGCCGTCGCCCGCCCAGGTGACCGCGAGCACGAGTGCGACGAGCAGCGCCGTGAAGCAGACGGATCCGGCGAAGTCGAACCGCCCTCGCGGTGCATGCTCGATCGGCGGCACCGCGAATGCCGCGAGCGCGAGCGCCGCAAGGCCGAACGGCAGGTTGATCCAGAACAGCCACGGCCAGCCCCAGTAATCGGCGATGAGTCCGCCGATGACCGGGCCGACGAGGATCGCGACGGGGAACGCGATGCCGATGATGCTCATGAGTCGCGGCCGCTCGCGCGGGGTCGTGACGTGCGCGACGATGGTCTGGCTCATGAGCTGCAGGCCCGCCGAGGTCATGCCCTGCAGCACCCTGGCCACGATCAGCGTCGTCATGTCCTGCGCGAATCCGCAGGCGAGGGAGGCGAGCAGGAACCCGGCGAGAGACGTGAGGAAGACGCCGCGCGGGCCGACGATGTCGCCGAGCTTGCCCAGCACCGGAAGCAGCACGGTGCTCGCAAGCGTGTAGCCGACCACGATCCAGCCGAGGTGTCCCAGCGCGCCGAGGTCGCCCGCGATCGTGGCGAGAGAGGTCGAGACGATGGTGTGGTCGAGGGCGCCGAGCAGCCCGACCGTGAGCAGAGAGGCGACCAGAAGGCGCATCCGAAGAGGGGAGAGAGTCATCCGTTGAGTGCCCGAACGATCGGGCCGTCGACGCGACCTTGTGTGCCCCGCACACGCCATCGCATGCGGGATCAGGCTCAGCGAACCTCGACGTCACGTCGATTCTACGCGAACTTCAGTCTTATTTCTACTTAAGTTCGCGTGCGATCCGATCGCTCAGCAGCTTGGCCCCGCCGACGGCCGTGAACGCTCCGTCGATCGGGATCTCCGCACCCGAGACGTACGCCGCGGCATCCGACAGCAGGAAGGCGACGACCTGTGCCACCTCCCCCGCCTCCCCGAACCGCTCCAGCGGAGTGAGCTCCAGCTGCGAAGCGCGCATGGCCTGGGGCGCGGTCGCCGTCATCTCGGTCTCGATGAAGCCGGGGTGCACGATGTTGACTCTGATGCCGCGCGGCCCGTATTCGTTCGCCGCGACGTGCGTGAGACCGCGCAGCGCCCACTTGGACGTGGTGTACGCGGCCGTGTAGTGCGCCGTGAGGGCTGCGGAGGAGCCGACGTTCACGATCGACGAGCCCACCGACATGAGCGGAGCCAGATGGCGGATGCCGAGCATCGGCCCCGTCGTGTTCACCGCGATGACTCGGTCCCAGTCGGCCCGCTCGGTGTCGCCGAGGCGCGCGCGGTGAGTGATGCCGGCGTTGTTGACCAGGCCCCGCAGCGGCGTCTCCTCCCGAGCAAGATCCGCGGCGAGCGCCCGCCATTCATCCTCGACCGTGACGTCGAGCCGTCGGTACTCGACCCCCGGCCCTGAGAGCTCGGGGGCGTCATCGGCGATGTCGGTCGCCACGACCCTGGCGCCGTGACCGGCCAGCAGCAGCGCCTCTGCGGCGCCTTGTCCGCGGGCGGCTCCGGTCACGACGATCGTGCGACCGGCGAGACCCGGCAGCAGATCGGTCATGCAGATTCGCGGTGACGCAGCCGGGGACGCGGGCGCGCGGCGGGAATCTCAGGGGCGGCGATCGCCGCCCCCACCCGGTTCACGAGCTCGCCGATGCCCTCGATGACCATCCGCACCTCGTCGCCCTCGCGCAGCGGCGGCGGGGTCAGAGCCTGGTTGCGCCCCCACAGCTCGCCCAGGCATCCGCCGTTGCCGACCGTGCCCGAGCCGAGCACGTCACCGGGCACGACCCTCGAGTTGCGCGACGCGTAGGCGACGAACTCGGGGAACGGCCAGCCGGCGTTCGAGAGCAGATCCTCCCCGATCAGCTCGCCGTTGACGTAGACCTCTGCACGGAGCGCGAGGAAGCCGTCGGCGTCGAGATACGGTGCGACCTCGTCGGCCGTGACGATCCAGGGGCCGAGCGTGGTGCCGAAGTCCTTGCCCTTCGCCGGGCCCAGGCGCACCTTCATCTCCCGCGCCTGCAGGTCGCGCGCCGACCAGTCGTTCATGATCGTGTACCCGAAGATCACGGATGCGGCGGCCTCCGCATCGAGGTTCGACTCCCCCGCCTCGGCGTCGCCGCCGACGACCACGGCGAGCTCGAGCTCGAAGTCGAGCTTCTCCGTCACCGGGGGCCGCACCACGTCGTCCGGACCGGAGATCGTGTGCGGGTTGGTGAAGTAGAAGGTCGGGGCCTCGTACCACTCGGCGGCGACATCACTCTTGCCTTCGACTCCGGCGCTCACCCCCTCCACGTGCTCCTCGAACGCGACGAAGTCGCGCACGGATGCCGGCACCAGCGGCGCGAGCAGGCGCACGTCGGCCAGCGGCACGGCGCGGACCGACGCGAGCGGCGCACCCGCGGCATCCGTCACCCGCTCGTACAGCTCGTGCGCGCCGGTCAGCCCCCGATGCAGCACATCGGCTACCGCCAGCCCGTCGGGGAAGGCGACCACCCGGTCGCCGATCACGAACCCCTCGCCGGTTCCGCTGCCGTCGGCCCAGCGGGCGATCCTCATGCCCGTACCTTCGTCTTCAGCAGCTCTTCGGCATTGCCCGAGAGGATGCGCTGCGTGATCTCGGCCGGCAGCTCGGCGCCGTGCACGAAGGCCACGGGGTCGTCGAGTCCCATGTCGAAGGGGAAGTCGCTCCCCAGCAGCACTCGCGATCCCCCGGCCGCCTCGACGAGGTGCCGCAGCGCGATCGGATCGTGCACGACCGTGTCGAACCACAGCTTCTTCAGGTACGTCGACGGTGCATGCGCGCATCCGTGCGCCTCGGGTCGCACCTTCCACGCGCGGTCGGAGCGGCCGATCGCGAACGGCAGATACCCGCCGCCGTGCGCGGCGACGATCTTGAGCCCCGGATGCCGGTCGAGCACGCCCGCGAAGATGAGGTGCGAGAGCGCCACCGCGTTCTCGGTCGGCTGCCCGACGGTATTGGAGAGGTAGAAGCGGTCGAGCCGCTCGTCGAGACTGCAGCCGAAGGGGTGCAGGAACACGATGCAGCCCAGCTCCTCCGCGCGCGCCCAGAACGGCTCGAGCCGCTCGTCGGAGAGTTCGACATCACCCGCGAACGACGAGATCTCGACGCCCGCGAGACCGCGGCCGAGCACGGCGTCGTCGAGGTACTCCACGATGTGGGCCGGATGCTGCAGCGGCACGGCCCCGAGCCCGATCAGCCGGTCGGGCGCCTGCGCGACGTGCTCGGCGATCAGGCGGTTCGTCTCGCCGGCGACCCAGCCGGCCAGGCCCTCGTTCGCCCACGGGTAGAAGTGGTTCGGCGAGACGCTGACCCACTGCTTCTCGACGCCCTGCGCGTCCATCGCGGCCAGCCGGGCGTGCACATCGGTGAGCTGCGGGATGCGGGCGCCGATCATGGCCCCGGAGGCCTTCAGGCTCTCGACGCCGTTGCGCCGGCGCTCGAGGTCGGCCGCCGCGGCGACCTCCTCGGGTGCGCGGCGCTCGACCTCGGCGTGCAGGGCGGGCAGCAGGAGGTGGGCGTGGACGTCGGTGGTCATGCCGGTACCGCCATCTGCTGCGCGATGCCGAAGATCAGGCCGCCGGCGTCGGCATCCCGGTCTCCGTCGATCTGCCACTGGCCGAGCTGCACCGAGGCGTTCACGACGGCGGCGGCGCGGGGCAGTCGTCGGGCGTGGAACTCGTCCCACAGCGACTGGTCGACGGCATCCTTTCCGGTGAGCAGCTCGGTGAGCACGAGAGCGTCTTCGAGCCCCTGCGCCGCACCCTGCGCGATCGTGGGAGGGCAGGAGTGCGCGGCGTCGCCGATGATGACCACGCGGCCGCGGTTCCAGGCCCCGTCGACGAGGTGCTTCGTGAACCAGGTGTAGTTGGCAGTCGCGCCGGCTTCGAGGTCGGCGCGGATGTCGTTCCACGGCCCGTCATAGGCGCGCGACTCCTCGAGCATGATGCGGGTCGCCTCCTCGGGCGAGATGCCGACGCGGTCCTGCGCCTTCTCGACGAGGAACGCGTACATGCTGTTCTCCCCCGTCGGCGTGTAGCCGGCGATGTACACCGGGCCGCCGTAGTAGAGCTCGCTGCGCATGACGTCGTCCGGGCGCGAGACGAAGGTGCGCCAGATGCCCATGCCGGTCGGCTCGGGCTTGGTCTCGATGCCGATCAGGCCGCGCACGGTGGAGTTGAGCCCGTCCGCGCCGATCAGCAGGTCGTAGGAGCCCGCCGACTCGCCGTCGACGAAGACCTCGACCGCGTCGGCGGCGTTCGTGTCGATGCCGGTGACCTGCGCGCCGAAGCGCACGTTCGCGCCCTCCGCCGCGGCGTGTGCGAGCAGGATGCGGGCGAGCTCGGGGCGCGGCATTCCCATCCCGGAGGGATAGTCCGGTCCACCGGTCTTGACGTCGGGAAGCTGAGCCACGACGGGTGCCCCAGGCCCCGGGGCGCGGAGGTTCAGGCCTTCAAATGCGAATCCGGCATCGCGGATGTCGTTCCACGCGCCGAGTGCATCGAACACGCGCAGGGCGTTGCCCTGCAGCGTGATGCCGGAGCCGAGCGCGCTCAGCTCGGCCTTGGATTCGAAGACGTCGACCTCGACGCCGGCTTTCGCCAGCTGGATCGCTGCCGCGAGGCCCGCGACTCCGCTTCCGGCGATCGCGACCTTGTTCACTGCGGTCATGTCAGAACCTCCCTGTTCTGTCTCTTGGTTCTGCGTGGGTCAGAGGATGGCGACGGGGTTGATCGGCGAGCCGACGGCCCCGGTGATGGGCAGCGGCGCCGCCGAGAGCAGGAAGTCCCAGCGTCCGCGTTCAGCGCACGCAGCGGCGAGCGCCTCGAGGTTCCACATCTCGCCGATCGTGAGGCCGATGTTGGGGATCACGACCTGGTGAAGCGGCTGGAAGGCAGGGACGTCGAACTCGTTCGGGCGCACTTCGAAGCCCCAGGTGTCGGTGGCGATCGCGGCGATCTCGGTGCGATGCAGCCAGCCGGCCGTCGTGAGGCTGAGGCCGGGGGCGGGGCCGCCCGCGTAATCGCCCCAGCCCTCGCGCCGGGTGCGCCCGTACTGTCCGGTGCGCACGAGCACGATGTCGCCTCGCCCGATCGCGCTCGAGACGCCCTGCGCCGCGATGCAGGACTCGAGATCGGCGACCGTGATCGCGTGGCCGTCGGCGAGCTCGCCCGTCTCGGGCTCGAGGTGGCGGCCGACATCGAGCAGCACGCCGCGGGAGACGATGACGGATGCCGCGTGCTCGATCCCTGTGACGAGATCGCCCTCGCTGGTCACCACATCGCCGGCCCTGCGTCCGTTCCAGGCGTTGCCGTGGTCGAAGATGTGGCCGAGACCGTCCCATTGCGTAGAGCACTGCAGAGGCATGGAGATGACGTCATCCGCCCCTCCGATGCCGTGCGGGAAGCCCTGGTTGCCGCGTTCGGCGTCGACGCCCGTGTCGGTCATGGTGTGCACCGGGTTGGTGCGACGCCGCCAGCCCTTCTGCGGCCCCTCCGTGTCGAACGCCTGGGCGAGTGAGACCGCGATGCCGTCGCGCACGAGCGCAGCCGCCTCCACGCGCTTGGCCGCGTCGATGAAGTTCAGGGTGCCGAGCACGTCGTCTTCGCCCCAGCGGCCCCAGTTGCGGTACGCCGCTGCGCGGGCGGCGATCTCGGCCTCGGGGTTCGCGCGATCGAGATCGGCCGGACTCTCGCTCGGGCTGGGTTCCTGAGCCGGTCGAAGGGCCATCAGGACGCCTCCCCGACGCAGCGCACGATCTGCGTGCCGAGTCCGCTGATCGATCCGGTCATGACATCGCCGTCGCGCAGGAACCGCTTCCAGTGCTGGCCGTTGCCCGCCGGGCTGCCGGTGAGCAGGATGTCGCCGGGCAGCAGCGGCATCGTCTGCGAGGCGCCGGCGATCAGGGCGGGGATGTCGAACAGCAGGTCGGCGGTGGAGGAGTTCTGCATCACCTCTCCGTTGAGCTCGAGGCGCACGGTGGCGTCGGCCCCGTCGATGAAGGGCGCGGGAACCAGGAAGGGCCCGGTCGGCAGGAACCCCGGTGCGTTCTTGGCACGGTACCAGTCGGTGCCGATCTCCTTCATGTCCTTGCGGAAGACGAGATCTCGCGTGGTGATGTCGTTGACGATCGTGTATCCGGCGACGTGTTCGAGAGCATCCTCTCGACTGACCTGGAACGCCTCGCGGCCGATCACGACGGCGAGCTCCAGCTCCCAGTCGTGCACCTCGCTGTAGCCGGGGAGCACGAGCGGCACGTCGTCGCCGACCACGCACGCGGGCAGGCCGATGAAGAAGTAGGGCTCGCCGTTCGCCTTGCGCTCGTCCATCATCGAGCTCGCGAAGGCGCGAGCCTCCTCAGGAGTGCGGTCGCTGTTCTGCGTGAGCCCGGCGGCGACCAGCTCGATCACGTGCTCGCGGTAGTTGGCGCCGGTCTGCAGCACCTGGCGCGGCTCGACGGGCGCGGTGAGGACGACGTCCGCGAGCGGCAGACTCTCGCCGGTGCCGACTAGCGCCGCGAGCCGATCCCAGTCGGAGGCGGCGAGGAAGGCGTTGAGGTCGGACGCCCCGAGATCCTCGGCGGTCAGCGGGCGGATGCGGTCGCCTGCCACGAGACCGAGGCGCACGGCGTCGCCGTCACGGTAGCGGGCGAGTGCGAAGGGGGCGGTGAGCCCGGCTGACGTCGTCGTCATGGAGTGTCCTCGGTTTCGTGCAGAGATCGGTCTGAGAGAAGTGGTGCGAGGGTGGGGCATCGCGCGGATGCCCCACCCTCGGGTTCGTCAGCCCTGACCGTGCTTGGCGTACGGGTTCAGCAGGGCGTCCTTGATCTCGTCGGGCACGCCCTCCTCGGTGGCGCTCGGGCCGTCGGCCGGAGGGAACGACTCCGTCATCGACATCGGCATGGCGCCGTTGCGGTAGAAGTTGTTCGAGCCGAGCGAGGGCTTCCAGGTGCGAGCCTCCCAGTCGGGCACGTAGTTGCGGTAACCGCCGGTGTTCAGCTCGATGCGCAGGCTCGAGGGCTCGCGATAGTAGAGGAACGTCTGCTCGCCGATGCCGTGGATGTTGGGTCCGTACTCCATCGGGACACCGTTCTCCATGAGGGTGTCTGCGGCGATCAGCAGCTCCTCCCGGGTGTCGACCCAGAAGGCGTAGTGGTTGATGCGGCCGGCGCGGCTGGAGCCGTCGAGCACGACACCGAGATCGTGCGACTTCTCGTTCGTCGTGAGCACGGAGAACACCGAGATGGGCGCCTCGTCGAGCACGGTGCGGGCCATGAAGCGGAAGCCGAGCACGTCGACGTACCACTTCACGAACGCGTCGACGTCGGATGCGGCGATGGTGACGTGGTCGAGCTGGCGAGGGGCCCCCGCGACCTTGCTGCGCTTCTCGGGGCGGTCGGGGTAGATCGACGCCTCGGCGGCCGCGGCCTGGTGACGCTCGACATCCCAGTGCAGCGTCATCTCGTGACCCTGAGGCCCGGTGAAGCGGTAGGCGCGGCCGATCTTGTAGCCGTCGAACCACTCGCCCTGGATGCCCGCGGCTTCGACGCGCTTGGCGGCCTCTTCGAGGGCCTCGGCGCTGGACGTGCGCCATGCCATGGTCTCCAGGCCCGGCTCGGGCCCCTCGACGACGACGACGGAGTAGGAGTAGTAATCGCCCCAGCAGCGCAGATACACCCGGTCGTCCTCGCGGGCGACTTCGGTGAGGCCCACCTGAGTCTTGTAGAACTCGACGGACGCCTCGACGTCGGGCGTCGTGATCGACACGAACGACAGGTGTGAGAGCAGTTTGATCATCTTCGATCCTTTCGGGAAGGGGCCGGTGAGTCCATCTGGGAACTGCCCCGCACTTCTACTTTCGCGACCCTCGACGCATCAGGGAAGCCGATTGTGACTATGTTGGAGATAAAGGTTGTTTATATGCGTGCAGGATCTCCCTCGCCACCCTCTCGTCATGCTCGAGGTCGTCGAGATCGCTCGCGAAACGCGACGATGCGGCTTCGACGGCCCGCCGCAGGGCGACCCGGCGACGCGACTCGCGACGGGTCGGGAAGGTCAGACGGCCCGCTTCCGATGACAGCGCGACGGATGCTTCGCCGATCCCGTCGACGGTGACCTCGACACGCTCCGGGCCGACGGCGAGGACCCGCAGCCGCGTCTTCGCAGACGGGTCGGCGAGCACCGTGACGGACACCGTCGCGGTGCAGCCCGCGGCACGAAGGAGCGCGATCGCACCCGTGCCCGTCGCGTGCACCGCGTCGACACCGATCTCGCCCCCCGAGATCACACGCAGCCATCCGACGGCATCGCGCACCGCCTCGTCGACGCGGGCCGTGGCCGCGGTGCATTCGGCCGTGAAGAGCACGGCGTCGGAGCGCGCACCGACGTCGACGGCGACATCCGGACGCAGGCGCGCGCGATCGACGATGACAGGAATGCCGGGCGGCAGCGCCTCACGCCCTGATCGCCCCGTCATCGGCGGATCGGCGAGCAGCACCGCGACGGGTGCCGATCCGGCACGCACGGGAGCATCGCCCGCGATCACCACGATCGCACCGTCGGCCTCATCGACCAGCCGCACGCTCGCCGGCAGCTCCGCTGCGGCGACGCGATAGTCCGCGTCATCCGCCACCACGCCGATCCGAGCGCCCTGGTCGACGGCCCGCCCGTCGATCATGCGCGCATCCCCACTCGCACGGCATCCGCCGCGGCATCCGCGAGGTCGATCGCGTAGAGCGCGTCAGCCAGGAGAGCGTCGTACTCGACGACCTCGACGCCGTCGACAAGGGCGGCGAGAGCCCGCCACTCGGCGACGTAGCCGTCAACCTCCTCGCGAGGATGCTCGACGACCCGCCCGCTGTCGGTGACCACCCGCACGAGGGCGCTGCCGTCATGCGTGAAGGCGGGGCGGAACTCCACATCCACCTCGTCGGAATCGGTGCCGACCGTGAGACGCCACAGCGCGTCGGCGCCACCGGGCAGCATGACGGCGTTCAGCTGCACGAGCACGCCGTCGGCGATGAAGCCGACCGCGTAGCCGATGGGCGCGAGCGGCCGGGCGTACACGACACGCTCGAGAGCGGGCGCGAGGTCGCGGACGATCGGCAGATCGTGCACGCCGAGGCCGAGCAGCAGGCGCCGCACGATCGCGGCGGCCACATCCGGGTCGCTCATGTCCGGACGAGGATGGGCTCCCTGGACCTGCTCGAGCTCGGTGACCAGGGCATGGTAGCGGCCGTTCGGCGGGAGGGCCGCCATGACCCGGACGGTCTGCACGCGCACGCCCTTCGCGATCAGATGGTGCGTGGCGCGTCCCCACGCGGGGTCGAACAGGTGGTTCGTGCCGATGAGCAGGCTGACGCCGGCGTCGCGGCAGGTGCGGATCACGGCATCCGCCTCGTCGCGGGTGAGCGCGAGCGGCTTCTCGCAGAAGATCGCGCGCTTTCCCGCACGCACCGCGGCCATCACCTGGGCGGCGTGCTGCTCAGGCGGGGAGCAGATCGCCACGACGTCGACCCGCGGATCCGCGAGCAGTGCGGCGGAGCCGGCGGAGTGCGCCGCCCCCGTGCGCGCGGCGAGATGCTCCGCTCGACCGCTGCCGGCATCCGCGATGTGGACGATCTTGAAGTGGTCCGCGACCCGCGCGATCGTCGGGAGGTGCAGGGCGGCCACGCCGGGGCCTGCACCGATCACGCCCACGCCCCGCGGCATCCGCTCTCCTTCGAACCATGCTCCCCCGACGCCGATGTCAGGCACGAGGAACTTACGATGAAAGCGTACCTAAGTGGTGGTGAATCGAACTATAGAGGGTGCTGATATGCGCATCAGCGGCACTGAGTTGTGTCAAGATCAACCCATGGCCAGCGAATCCACCCTTCGGTTCGGCGCTCAGACCGACGAAGTGACCAGCCTGCTGCGAATCGTGAACATGGTCCGCACCGGCGAAGCAACCACCCGCCCGGAGATCGGGCGGGTCACAGGTCTCGGCCGAGGAGTGGTCACACAGCGCGTCGACCAGGCGATCGAGATGGGCTACCTCGAGGATGGCGAATTCGGTCCGTCGTCAGGCGGCCGCGCCCCGCGGACCCTGCGGTTCCGCTCCGAGCGCGGACGCATCATCGTGTGCGCTCTGGGCGCGCTGCACATCCACGTCGGCATCATGGCGCTCGACGGCGACGTGCAGGACCAGACGCATCGCGCCTGGGACATCTCGCGCGGTCCCGCCGAGTCGCTCGACACGGTCATGGAGATGATCGATGAGCTCCTCGGGCGAAACCCCGAGGCGGATGTCTGGGCCGTGACCGTGGGCGTCCCCGGTCCGGTGGACTTCGAGAGCGGCCGACCGGTTGCGCCGCCCATCATGCCCGGATGGAACGGCTTCGACGTGCGCAAGCGGTTCGAGCAGCGGTTCGAGGCGCCCGTCTGGGTCGACAACGACGTGAACCTCCTGGCGTTCGGCGAGCGCGCTCGCCGCGGGGTCGCGCAGCTCGACCTCATCTACGTGAAGATCGGCTCCGGCATCGGCGCGGGCCTCCTGTCACAGGGGCACGTGCATCGCGGCGCGAATGGCGCAGCCGGCGACATCGGCCACGTGCGGGTGCGCGATTCCGAAGAGCCCTGCCGTTGCGGAAAGATCGGCTGCCTGGAAGCCGTCGCCAGCGGATGGGCCCTGGTGCGCGATGCGACCGCGGCCGTGGCCGACGGAGCGTCGGGCGCGCTCGCACGGATCATGGCCGCGGGCGATCAGCTGACTCCGGAGCATGTCTCTGTAGGCGCCACCGACGGCGACGCGCTCGCGATCTCCCTCATCCAGCGTTCCGCACGGGTGGCCGGCGAATCGATCGCGACACTCGTGAACGTCTTCAACCCCAGCGTGATCGTGATCGGCGGGGCCGTGGCATCCGCCGGCGAGGTGTTCCTCGCCGAGGTGCGGCAGAGGGTCTACGAGCTCTCACTTCCCCTTGCGACTCGCGATCTCAGCATCGTCAACTCCGCCAACGACGTTCGCGAGCCTCTTCGCGGCGGGGCCGAACTGGCGCGCGAGCAGCTGTTCGACGTGACCTTCCCGCGGTGGTTCGCGGGCGGTCGGCCGACCATCGAGAGCGCCCACCCGGGCGATGTCTAACTTATTTCTGTTTTAGACATAAGCATGTAGGCTTTGCTCTGAAGTTCCCGAGATGGAAGAGCACCCGATGACGCTTGCTTGCCTGCGCGACGACGCGCTGTCCTCGACGCCAGAAGGTTTCCGGCTGCTGCTGTCGCTGCCGTGGATCCGGTCGCTGCCCCTGTGGAGCGTCAGTGGCCTCACGATCACGATCGATGGGGTCGCGGTGCCGGAACTCCAATGCGAGGTCGGCGGCCGGGTGATCGACGTCGCCGATCTCGCGCACGAAGACGGATGGTGGTTTCTGCAGGAACCTCTCCCGCTGCTGGGCCCTGGTCGTCTCGACGCGGGTTCGCACGAGGTCGTGGCGCAATTCTCTCTCACGATCCCCTACCTGCCTGCAGGTCCGGACGCACCGCTCACCCTTCCCTTCCACGTGCACCGGATGCTGGCAGTCGATGAGGGCCACACGCCCTCCGCGACCGCGACTGCTGCCGCCGTGCCGTCGCCGGTCGATTCGGCGACGCCCCTGCCGACCGGGTGGACGCTCGCCGCCAGCGCGTTCAACTGGACGCCGGAGGTGATCCGCTCCGAGCGCGCCGCGCCCGACATCGCGGTCGACATCGTGTCGCTCGGGGTCGCTTCCGTGATCGAACTCGAACCGGGGCAGCTGTGGCGTTCGTTTCCTGCCGTGGCGGATGCTGAGGCGGAGCAGTTGCGTGAGCGCCTCGCCGCCGTCGGAGGATCGGTGAGCATCGTCGGCGCAAGCCTCGACGACTGGGCATCGCCGACGAGGCGGCGCACGGATGCCGAGCGCCTGGAGTTCCTTCTGCCGCAGCTGCGCACCGCCGAGCGCGTGGGTGCGCAGGGTGTTCGTCTGCCCATCGGCCAGGCGGGCAAGGGGTTGCTCGAACGAATTCTGCCTGTGCTGCACGACCTCGATCTGATGCTGTTCGAGGAGGCGCAGGGGCAGCAGCATCCGGCATCCACTGCTCATGCTGCCGCTTTTGAGACGATCGCCGACTTCGACGACGACCATCTGCGGCTGCTCGTCGACATCAGCATGCTCATGCCGGCCCTCCCCGTGTCGTACCTGGACAGGCTCGAGGCCGGCGGCATACCCGGCGAGCTGCTGACTCGGTTGCGCGATGATTGGAAGGACCAGGCGACGCAGGATGCCGTGGTCGCGCTGCTGCGCTCAGGCGGGGTGCCGCCGGAATTGCACGCCCTGTACATGGACATGATCGTGCGGTTCGGGCGATCGGATGCCGCCGATCTGCGGGCGGTTCTGCCGCTGGTGGGTGCGTTTCACCTCAAGTTCTGGGATCTCGACGATGCGGACGGCCGAGTGTCGGCCCCGATCCGCGCCCTGGGTGCGGAGCTCTCGGCAACGGGCTTCACCGGCACGCTGTGCAGCGAGTGGGGCGGCCACGAGTGGATCGATGCGGATGCCGCCGACATGACCCGCCGGCACCTGGAACTCGCCTCCTCCGCCCTCGCGGCCGGAGCCGCGCTCGCCTCCACTCGTTGAGCGCGCGGTCCGCGGGTCGTTGAGCGAGCGGAGCGAGACGAAACGCGGTGACCCCGTTCCGGTCGTTGAGCGAGCGGAGCGAGACGAAAAGCCGTGACCGTTCCGGTCGCAGTTGGTGCCGTTTGCACGCGATTCAGACGGCGTGAACTGCGACCGGAGTGCGGGTTAGTGTCGCGCCGGAGGGCCATCGAGAAAACGGTGGAAAAGTTTCTCTGATCGGCCTGTTTTCGGGGTCGGAATGTCGGTGGCCCTCGGCATGATGGAGGTATGAACAGCATCGCCGGAACGCTCGCGCAGGTCGCGTCGGATCTGCGTGCGGTGCTGTCCGATGACGGCGTGGCTGGTCTGGCGGAGGGGGAGCGGGCGGAGGTGCTGCGGGGATTCGGTGAGGTGTCGCGGCTGGT
Organism: Microbacterium hydrocarbonoxydans; assembly: GCF_000956475.1. Taxonomy (GTDB): domain Bacteria; phylum Actinomycetota; class Actinomycetes; order Actinomycetales; family Microbacteriaceae; genus Microbacterium; species Microbacterium hydrocarbonoxydans_A. The sequence goes on along the minus strand of NZ_JYJB01000009.1, from coordinate 299,997 downwards.
CGACGCGGGGATCGTGGAGACGGTCGCGACCGCGGATGTCGAATTCGGGCACCGGTTCGGATGCCGTGGCATGAACGAGCTGCTGCAGCGGGCGCTGCTGACCGACGCCCCGTCGGCGTCGAAGATCGTGAAAGCCGCCGACCTGGTGCACCGGGACATGAACATCGTGTCGGGGGAACGGCTCCCGGCCCGGTGGCCCGCCCTGCGTGAGGCGCTACTCGACGGGGCCGTCGAGATCGCCGGGTTGCTCGCTGCGACGAATCCGATCGAGTATGCCCGCACCCGGATCGGTGTCGACGAGCGGCTCTGGGCTGATGAGGTTCTCGCCTCTCACGCGCGGGGCTCGTCCGGGTGGGGCGATTCCGCGGCAGGCGACGACCCTGCCGACGGTGGCGCTTATGCCGCAGCCACTGGCGTTGACGCCGACGCTGACTCCGCTGGTCCTGACGCTGACGCTGACGCGGACATTGACGGTGACGGAGCGGGTGCTGACGTGGGCACGGACGCCGCGGGTCCTCCGGCGACGGCGGATGATCTGCGGCAGCTCGCGGCGGCGCTCGCGATGATCCTCGACCCGGACGGGGCCGAGCCGACCGACCGGGATGCGCAGCAGGGGCGGTTCCTGAATCTCGGGCGGTTGCACAGGGGCGCGCATCGATTGGCGGGGAGTGTCACGCCCGAGGTCGCGGCGCAGCTGCAAGTGATCTTCGACGCGTTCAACAACCCGAAGGTCGGCGGGGCACCTGCCCCCGGGGTCACGTTCACGGAGGCGGGCACCGGCGGAGATGCGGACGCGGCCGGAGACGAGTTCAACACCGACCCGCGGAACGTGATCGACCCCCGTACCCCCGGCCAGAAACGCCACGACGCCTTAGCCGCGGTGTTGGGTATAGCTGCCCGACACGAGGACATGCCCACCCTGGGTGGTGCGGCGCCGACCCTCGTGGTCCACGTCGACGCGAAAGACCTGGCAGCAGGGACGGGATGGGCAACGGTCCCCGGCTCCGGGGCCCCGGTGCCGCTGTCTGTCGCGGCGCACACCGCGTGCACAGGTGCGATTCAGCGGGTCCTGTTCGATGAAGGCCGCATCGTCGGCATCACCACCACGGACCGGGTGTTCACCGTCCATCAACGACGGGCGATCATCGCGAGGGATCGGGAATGCCTCATCCCCGGATGCCACGTCCCCGCCTCCTGGTGCGAGATCCATCACGTCACCGAACACGCCCGCGGCGGACCCACCCACACCGACAACGGTGTGCCCCTGTGCTGGTGGCACCACCGCTCCCTCGGCAATTCGGGGTGGGAAGTCCGCATGAACGCAGGGGTCCCGCAGATCCGCGGACCCGCCTGGTGGGACCCCACCCAACAGTGGCGCACCCCACGACTCTCCGCGCCGTCAGCACCCGCCCGCCATACAGTGCTGCGCACCTGACCGAAGTGATCGACGCCCAACACGGGGTGAGGCGTTTCGTCTCGCTGCGCTCGCTCAACGACCAGGAAGAGGGACATCTTCGGCTCGCTGTGCGCGCAATCCAATCGGAACCTTGCCGCGTTTCGTCTCGCTGCGCTCGCTCAACGACCGGTGTGAGGGATCACGTCCGTCTCGCTGCGCGCGCTCAACGACCAGGAGAACCTGCGCTCGCTCAACGGTCGCGGGGCGGGAACCGGGAGTGACGCGTTTCGTCTCGCTGCGCTCACTCAACGACCGGGAGAAAGGAGTCCGATCTCCGCGAACTCAGCCCTCGTGGTTGTAATACGGCCACGGCAGGAAGCGCCGCTCTCCGCGGCGATCCGGCCCCTCGAGCGACACGGACCCGGTCGCGGCCCACTCCACGCCGCGCGGGAACATCCTGATGAACTCGATGCGGCGGAACGTGTCGATGTCGTGCCCGATCGTGATCGTGAACGACCGCCCCGCACCGTACTCGTTGATCCAGGCGATCGGCTGATCCGTGTTCATCCCCGGCAGCGCCGCAATCCCCTCCGGCGGGAGGTCCACGGGATAGTGCGACATCGGCCACACGGGCGCGTTCTCATAGGACTCGAGATCGTCGAAGGTCGTCAGCAGCACCTGCGCCCCCTGGTACATCTGCACACCGGTCAGGATGTCGTCACCCGTGACGGTCCAGCGAGCGCTGATCCCCTCGGTGATCGGATGCCTCGGCTCGACCGTGTCGAGCTGCGCCTCACCCCAGGGTCGCGGACGCAGCCCGGTCTCGAAGGCGCTGAGCTTCGCGCCGCGCATGACGTTGTACTCCTCCGGGTATCCCCACGAGTCCTCCTGCGCCGCGGAACCGTGGAACCAGACGATGCCCTTGCCGGCATCGCGCACGAAGCTCAGCAGCGCGGCATCCGTCTCCGTCCCGAACCCGACCGCCTGGTCGTGGTACCCGTCCCGGCCCTCGAACACGACGATCACGACGTCGTACTTGTCGATGATCTCGGCGCCCAGCCCACGCGGATCCTCCACGACCCGCACCCGGAACCGCCCGGTGTCCTCGAGCAGCGTCGTGAGCCACTGGTTGTGCTGACGGAAGCTGCGGTGCTCGTTGTCGTGCTCGCGGGTCATGTGCCCGGACAGGATGAGAACGTTCAGCATGTCAGTCCGCTTTCGTCGAGAACGCCGCGTCGAAGGCGGCGACCGGCGGGGTGATCGCATTGAGCGTGCGCACGAAAGCCAGGGCCTCCGGCGCGCCCTGCAGGCGGTCCATTCCGGCGTCCTCCCACTCGACCGAGGTCGGGCCGTCGTAGCCGATCGCGTTGAGGGCACGGAACAGCGGCTCCCACGGCACCTCGCCGTGGGCGGTGGACACGAACGTCCAACCGCGCCGCGGGTTCGCCCACGGCAGATGCGAGCCGAGCACGCCATTGCGCCCGTCGAGGTTGGTGATCGACTCCTTCACGTGCACATGGAAGATGTGCGGAGCGAAGTCGAGCACGAACGCCACCGGGTCGAGCTGCTGCCACATGAAATGGGAGGGGTCGAAGTTGATGCCGAACGACGAGCGGTGGCCGATCGCCTCGAGCGTCGCCTTCGCGGTCCAGTAGTCGTAGGCGATCTCGCTGGGGTGCACCTCGAGCGCGAACCGCACGCCCACCTCCTCGAACACGTCGAGGATCGGATGCCAGCGGTCCGCGAAGTCCTGGTAGCCCGCGGCGATCCACTCATCGGATGCCGGCGGGAACATCGCCACGGCCTTCCAGATCGACGACCCGGTGAAGCCGGTCACGGTCTTCACTCCGAGCGCGGCGGCGAAGCGAGCCGTGTCCTTCAGCTCCTCGGCGGCGCGCTGCCGCACGCCCTCCGCGTCCCCGTCTCCCCATACCCGGTCGGGCAGGATGTCACGGTGCCGCTCGTCGATCGGATCGTCGCACACCGCCTGGCCGGCGAGGTGGTTCGAGATGGTCCACACCTTCAGCCCATTGCGCTCGAGGATGTCGAGCCGGCTCTGCACGTAGGCCTCGTCATCCCACCGGGAGACGTCGATGTGATCGCCCCAGCAGGCGATTTCGAGGCCGTCATAGCCCCACTCCCCCGCGAGTCGCGCCACCTCCTCGAACGGCAGATCGGCCCACTGGCCGGTGAACAGCGTGATCGGTCGTGCCATGGTTGTTCTCCTTCGAAGTCATGCGCGGGGCTGCGCGTTTCGTCTCGTCGCTTCATGGTTCCTGAGCGCCCCTCGCCTCAGTCGCTTCGCTCCTTCGCTCAGGAACCATGAAGCGAGACGAAGGCCCCTCGCTCAACGAGCGGTGGTCAGGGTGCGGCGATGCGCGTCCAGGCCGAGTCGTTCGCGGCGCTCTCCTCGACGGCCGCGAGCACGCGTTGCACGCTCAGTCCCTCCGCGAAGGTCGGGTGCGGGTCGGCGCCGTCATGAATCGCCTGCACGAGGTCGACGACCTGGTGCACGAATCCGTGCTCGTAGCCGAGCATGTGCCCGGCGGGCCACCATGCAGAGATGTACGGATGCTGCGCCTCTGTGACCAGGATCTTCGTGAAGCCCTGCCGCTCCGCGTCGGCCGTGCGGTCGTAGAACTGCAGGCTGTTGAGGTCCTCGAGGTCGAAGGCCAACGCCCCGCGATCCCCGGAGACCTCGATCGTGAGCGAGTTCTTGCGGCCGGTGGCGAAGCGGGTCGCCTCGAACGACACCAGCGCGCCGCCGGACAACCGTCCGGTGAAGATCGCCGCGTCGTCGACGGTGACATCGCCATAGCCTTCGGCGGCGGTGCCCGACAGACCGGATCCGCTTCCCAGCAGCGGCCGCCGCTTCACGATCGTCTCGACCGTGCCAGACACGGCATCCACGGACTGCCCGGTGACGAACTGGGTCATGTCGATGATGTGCGCGCCGATGTCGCCGAGCGCGCCGGATCCGGCGTGCTCCTTCTGCAGCCGCCACGCGAGCGGAGCCTCAGGGTCGACGAGCCAGTCCTGCCGGTACGCAGCGCGCACCTGCTGCACCGTGCCGACGACGCCCTCTGCGATGAGGTCCCGCAGCAGCGTCACGGCCGGCACCCGACGGTACGTGAAGCCGACCATCGCCTTCGAGCCATGCTCGGCGGCGCGAGCCGCGGCCTGCAGCATCCGCTCGGCCTCCTCCACCGTGTTGGCGAGCGGCTTCTCGCAGAGCACGTGCTTGCCTGCCTCGAGGGCGGCGATCGCGATCTCGGCGTGCGAATCTCCCGGCGTGACGATGTCGACGATGTCGATGTCGTCGCGCGCGATCACCTCGCGCCAGTCCGTGGCCGACTCGGCCCACCCCCAGTGCGCGGCGGCCTCGGCGACGGCATCCGCATTCCGTCCGACGACGACCGTCATCTCGACGTCCGCCGGCAGATCGAACACGCGCGGCGCCTGGCGCCATCCCACCGAGTGCGCGGCACCCATGAAGCCGTAGCCGATCATCGCGACCCGCAGCGCTGTCATGCGAGCACCACCTCTCGTTCGACGGGGACGCGGTTGGTCACGTAACGCCCCGGACCTCCATCCTGTCCGGGCATGATCTGCATGTACAGCAGGCGCATGGTCAGCACGACCTCGACAGTGACCTTCTCGCCCGCAGCCGGCGGGTCGGCGAGCGTGATGAGCACGTCGGGGCGGTCGGCGACGAACCACAGCGTCTCGGACTGCTGGGGCAGCTCGTCGATGCGATACGTGCGCCCCTCGAGCGCGAACCTCAGATCGTCGCGAGGCACAGGCGCGCCGTTGACGGATGCCGCGACATCGTCGACGGCCGAGAGCCAGAGGCTCCGATACCAGGGCAGCTGCACCGAGACGGCGAGGCCGTCGTCCGTGCGGCGCACGTCCTGGTCGGAGAACAGCGAGTTGTGGGTGGCCATGATGTCTCCTAGGCGAAGGTGTCGGTGAAGTGCTCGTGCGGCACCGGCGGCACGGGTTCGAGCTTCTGCACGGTCTCGGGGCTGTAGGGGTGGTTCCTCTGGGGTGCAGGCTCGTCCGCCGGCGGCATGAAGACGGGCTTGCCGTCTTCTCCGAAGTACATGAGATCGAGGTCGAAGGCCCCCTGATTCTTCAGACCGAAACTGACCCAGTTCTCCTCGAACGGGGCACGGGCGAGCTCGTAGCAGCGGAACTTCCAGATCTTCCACTCGCCGTCCTGCTTGAGGAAGTCGATGGCGTACTTGCACCACACCCAGTGCGCCCAGACCTTCTTGCCGAGCACCTCCTCTGGCGAGTACATGTCGGGGAACGCCTCGGCGACCTCCGGATCGGTGAGACCGGACTCGGTGCCGGACATCAGCCAGACGCCCTTGGCCGTCTCGCCGTCGCCCGCGACCTCGATCACGGGCGTCGTCGTCGCGTGCAGGATGAGCTTGCCGACCGGAGCCGGACGGTCGCGGTGGTACCGGGTGACGCTCTCCCAGGTGGTGTACTGCCCCGCGTTGGTGTACCGCGCGCGGATGCCCTCGGTGCCCTCCTTCACCCACAGCGGGATGATCTGCTCGTCCTGGAACGCGTTGTGCAGGTACATGTATCGGCTGAAGAGATTCTCGACCTGGCCGCGATCCTCGGCGCGCTGTGCGAGCCGGCGGAAGTCGGCGACCTGCTCGCGCAGACGCTCGACTTCGGCGAGGAGTTCGGCGACGGATGTCTCGGCGACGGTGTCGGACATGTTCTCGCTCCTTCTGTGCGCTCAGGCCGGCTGGCGCTGAGCGACGGTCTCTTCGATCGCGCGACGCATGAGCACGTGCTGCTTCTTCACGAGATCGATCGGGTCGGCCTCGCCGAGGTCGCTGAACGCGTGCCCCTCCCACTCGCTGGAGAGGTAGCCGGTGTAGCCGCCCTCGACGAACTGACGGACGATGCGCGGGATGTCCATCGCCGGCTCTTCGCCGTCTGCGCCGATGTCGTAGAACTTCGCGTGCACGTGGAAGATCTGCGGCATGATGTCGAGCCACTCCTCCGGCGGCACCAGCCCATGCATGTTGAAGGCGAGGCGCGTGAACGGGCCGAAGCGCAGGAAGTCCACGCCCTCGCCGGTCAGGTAGTCCTCGAACTTCTGGTTGCGAACGTGCATGGGGGTCGGCTCGTGCCAGATCTCGTCCATGACCGGGAAGTGCTTCTCGTCCATCCCCATCTGGCTGAGCGTGCGCAGCAGCGTCGGCGAGAGGCTGTGCATGGTCGACGAGAAGTCGGCAGTGAAGCCCAGGCGGTCGGACTGCAGCTCCTCGTACATCTCGCGCATCTTCAGCACGGCGGGGTCGTTCGGACCCGACGGCGCGTGGATCTCGTAGCCCAGCTTCTGGTCGTACTTCTCGGCGAGCGGCAGCAGACTGCGCAGCAGCTCGCGGCCGTGCGAGCGGATGACGACCTTCTTGAAGCCGAGCGTGTGCGCGGTCTTCAGCTGCCTGGCGAGGAAGTCGTGCTCCTCGTCCGGCGTCATGTCGCGATCCTTGCGGCGCCCCATGTCGAGGTTCGTGCCGATCGCGCTGGGCTCGAGCTCGTACTTGTCGAGAGAGTCGAACCACAGCTTCACGAAATCGGCGTCGACGTCGGGGTACGTGCGCAGCAGCTGTGCGATGTTGAACTCGACACCGGGTCCGATGCCGTTCTCGGCGACGGCCGCGATGAGGGTCTCCGGCGTGAAGACCCCGGCGGCGAACTCGCTCGTCATCGAATAGAGGGTGGTGCCGAGGCGGATGCCGGTGCCCGCGATGTCCTGCGAGGTCATGCCCGCACCCCCTCGGTACGAGGAAGCCACGCGGCGAGCTGACGGCTCGCGTCCGCGGCATCCGTGGTCATGCGACTGCCGGCGTTCTCGGCGGCCGATCGCTGAACTGCCTGCTCGCCCGCGATGATCTCGAACGGCGACTGCCAGTGATTCCAGTGCCAGCCCTCGTACTCGCTGGAGATCGCTCCGTTGTAGCCGTTCTCGACGAGGAGCTTCACCAGCTCGCGCACGGGGACGGAAGGCTCTTCGCCGTTCTCGTCGATACCGAAGAACTTGCCGTGCACATGCTTGATCCACGGCATGATCTCGAGCCAGTCGTCCACGCGCGCGGGACCGAACAGACCCGTGCCGTTGATGCCGAAGTCGATGCCGAGGTCGGGGCGGCCGTTCTGGGCGGCGAGCCCGATGAAGCGGCCGAAGCGCTGGCCGTGGTCGGCCTGATCGGCCGGCGGCCCCTGCTGGTAGAACTCGTTCCACAGGTCCACGACCTTGCCCAGCAGCTCCTCCGAGGCGCCGCGACGGCGGTACGCCTCGATCAGCGACGGGGCGAATCCGGTCACGGTGGCGCCCCAGTCCGCGGTGAAGCCGAGGAACGGCGAGCCGACCTTCTCGTAGCGGTCGCGCAGCGCGAGAATCCGCGGGTGCGAGGCGTACTGGTCGGCGTGCACCTCGAGCGCCAGGGTCACCCCGTGCTCCTCGGCGATCGGGGCGAGCGCCTCCATCGAGTCAGGCTCGATCGAGATCTGGACGCGGGCGATCGGGAAGCCCAGCTTCGCCGCCGCCTTGATCTGCAGCGTCATGTACTCGATCAGCTCGTCCTGGTCGAGCAGACGGTCGCGGTGGATGCCGATGTCGGCGTTCACCGCGAGCGAGGTGGTGACCAGCCCGGTCTCGGCCACGAGGTCGCGGAACCAGCCCGCGTACGCGTCGTCGATGTGCGGGAACCCGCGGAAGCTCGAGAAGCCGATGATCTCGAGCCCGGGGCCGTAGCCCTCGGCGGCCACCTTGCGGATGAGGCCTTCGAGGTCGTACTCGCGTCCGTGGAAGGCGCGCGTGAAGCTGTAGAGCGTGACGCCCTGGATGGGAGAGCCGATGGGGCCCTGAGCCTGTCGAAGGGTCATGCCGCCACCTCCTGCCGTGCGGTCATGGTCTTCGTGTCGTGCTCCTCGATGTGCAGCGTCTCGGTGTCGCTGATGATGATGTACGGAATGTAGAGGGTGAGATCGACCGACACCTCGTGCTCGACGTCGGGGTCGATCGACAGGTCGCCCGACAAGACGGCGGAGTCGAGAGGGAACCACCACTGCTCGGTGTTGTCGACCATCTCGGCGAATGTGAACTCGCGGCCGTTCAGCTGCCAGCGCAGCGACTCGGCAGGGGCCGCGACGCCGTCGATCGTGAGGCCTGCGCCCGCGATGCAGGAAGCCGGCAGCGCGCGATACCACGGGATGCGGACCTCGACCGAGACGCGAGAGCCGTCGGTCTTGAGAGTGCCCTGCTCGATGATGCGATCGGGGATCACTTGCTTCCTCCTTTGGATGCTTTTCCCTTATTCGTACACACTATTGATTCTTTTCGACATAAGCAAGACATGAGTCTCTCCTGTCACGAGCAGTTGTCAGCTCTCCGAGTGCGCGAGTTCCGCTGCGATGCGACGGGCACCGCGGATGGCCAGTGCGACCGAGGTGAGGGTGGGGTTGCAGGCGGTCGACGTGGGGATCACGTTGTTGCCCGCCACGAACACTCCCGGCGCCTGCCACACTTCGCTGTCAGGCCCGCAGACGCTGCGACCATCATCGGTCTGTCCCATCCGGGTCGCCCCCTGATAATGCAGCGAGGCGCCGAGAGGCATCGTGAACGGGCGGTCGCCAAGAGGCTCGCCCACCGCCTTCGCGAGCTCGACGATCTGCGCACGTGCGCGATCGAGCACCTCGTGATCTCGTGGAGTCAGCCGGTAACGGATGCGCATGGCCGGCATCCCGTATCCGTCGACCTCTTCGTCACTGAACTCGACCCGATCGTCCCACTGCAGGTCCTTGGCGGTGAAGAGCCCCAGCCCGACGATCGATCCCGGAACGACAGGATCGTCGTCGGCGAGCGGGATCGGCGACGCGTCCAGCTGCATGACCTGACCGTGCCAGGGCTCCTCATCCGTGAACGGCACCCAGCTGACGCCGCTCTGTTCGCTGATCGTGCCGGCTGCGGCCGTGGAGCCGCCCTGCACGTCGTGCGGTGCCGAGACGTCGGTGAGCCGCGCCGCGAACACCACCTGCGACTGGTCGTTCAGCATCCGGCCGAGGGCGGCGGGACGGATGCCGGAGGCGTAGAGAACCTGGGCGGTGCGCAGGCCGTCGGCCGCCACGACGACGAACCGCGCCCGCACCGTGTGCGACTCGCCGGTGCGCAGGTCGCGCACCTCGACCCCGGCCGCGCGCCCGTCCTCGAGGAGCACCCGCGTCACGAGCGACTCATCGAACAGGGAGAAGCGCTCGTTCGCGCGGGTGACATCCCCCAGAACGACATCAGCGCCCGACCAGACGAGCCGGCCGTCTTCGCGGCGGTGCACCGCGAGCGGCATCCGCTGCACGTGCGTCGCTGGATCAGCGCGATGCGGATCCACCGCTCGGGAAAGACGCTCGCGCACGAGGGCAGTGAACGGCGCCTGCTCGAACGCGTCTGTTGTGACTGCGAGCAGCCTGTCCGCCTCGGCGAGCAGCTCGTCGAGATCGGGGAGGAAGGCGATGCGCTCGCTGCCGCCCGGACGCGGGCATGCCGCCGTCCAGTGCGCGCCCATACCGCCGACGTTGCTCGAGAAGGCGACGACGGGCATCCCGTCCTCTCCCTCCGCCTGATAGCCGCCTTCGAGCAGATATGTCCCCGGCCGCGCCATGCGGGCGCCCGCCTTCACGGCACCCGGGTCTGCCACGGTTTCGGCGGCCGCGGCGGGTCCCTGCGACGATCGCTGAGCCAGGGTGCGCGCGTCGACGTCGAGGATGTTCTTCACGTGCGAGCCGAGGGGGTCCGACACCGCCGGACCGACTTCGAACATCGCGATCACGGCATCCGGCGCCTCTTCGCTGAGGATGCGCGCATAAGCCGCTCCGTTGGGGCCGCTGCCGACGATGGTCACGTCGACCTCGGCAGGATAGCGCGTGCTCATGCGTTCGCCGCCAATCGCCGGATCAGCTCGACCGACTGCGAGGACTCGGTCTGCGGGTAGTACTCGAGTCCGATCGGCCCGTCGTAGCCCGAGGCGCGCAGGATGCCGAGGCGCTCGGTCCAGTCCAGCCCGCCCGTGCCGGGCTCGCCGCGGCCATCGGTGTCTGCCAGCTGCACGTACTTCACAAGGGAGCCGGCGTTGGCGAGCTCCGCCGCCATGTCCTCACCCTCGACCGCCGAGTGGTAGATGTCGTAGAGCACGCCGAAGAACTCGGAGTCGACGCCGCGGGCGACATACGCGGCCTCGGCGGTGCGGTCGAGCAGCGATCCCGGGTGGTCGACTCGCACGTTGACCGGCTCGAGCACGAGCGTGATTCCGGATCCCTCGATCTGCGCGATGGCCTTCTGATAGATCTCGATGAGCTTGTCGAGCTGCACCTGACGCTTCCAGCCTCCGAATCCCGTGCCGCTGCCGACGACCATGCGCGGGCAACCCAGGTCCTGGGCGATGGCGACGCCCTCATCGAGCTTGCGGAAGAACTCGGAGTGGTCCCACGGCGGGATCATGAACTGAGTGCGGGGTTCTGCGAGCTGGGCCGTGAGCTGCGTGCCGGTCTCTTCGAGCGCCGCCTTCAGCGCGGGCAGATCCTTCGGCGTGGCCGGGGCATCGACACCGGTCGGGCCCCACATCTCCACGGCGTCGAAGCCGGCCGCCGCGGCTGCGCGCACGCGGTCGTGATAGTCACCGGCCTCGGTGAAGAGCAGTTCGATATTTGGGGCGAGGACGTACATGATGCTCATTTCTCGACAGGGAGTCGGTGGTTGAGGGGTCGACGAAGAACGGCGTGCCGCCGGAGCGCGTGCGCGACTCAGCCTTTGAGGCCGCCGGCGAAGCCCTGGATGAAGCGCTTCTGCGCGAACAGGTAGAACGCGAGGATCGGGATCATCGAGACGATGACGATCGCGAAGATCTTGTTCCATGACGACACCAGCGAGCCGATGTAGTAGTACATGGCGACCGGAAGCGTCTGGTTCTGCGATCCGCCGAGGAAGATCAGCGACGTGAAGAAGTCGTTCCAGACGATGAGCCCGGCGAGGATCGCCACGGTGCCGGTCGCCGGGGACATCAGCGGCAGCACGATGCGGAAGAAGATCTGCGTGCGGCTCGCGCCGTCGATCGTCGCAGCCTCCTCGTACTCGGTGCCGAGTCCGCGGAAGAATCCGGCGTACAGGAAGATCGACAGCGGAAGAAGCATCCCGGTGTAGAGGATCACCATCCCCCAGAGCGATCCGGTGAGCCCCAGCGATCGGGCGCCGATGTAGAGAGGCACCGTGCCGAGCTGCGTCGGCAGCACGATCGCGATCAGGAAGAGGAAGTACACCGTGCGGCTCCACCGCCGGGTGCTGCGCGAGATCACATAGCCCGTGATCGCTCCGAGCAGGACGAGGCACAGGATGCTGCCTGCCGTGATGATCAGGCTGTTCATCAGCCCCAGGACGACGTTGGAGTTGCCCTGCGCGGAGAGCACTTCGGCGAAGTTGCCGAAGTCCGGGCTCGTCGGCGGTGCGAGATTCGAAGACGTGATGGTCTCCTGATCGGACTTCAGCGCGGTCGTGATCAGGAAATAGAAAGGTGCGAGGAAGACGAGGGCGAGGATCCAGACGAGGACTTCGCGCAGTGCGGTGAGCTTCGTGTAGCGGAACATCTCAGGACTCCTCACGGGGGTTGGTCACGCGCTGCTGGATCACGGCGAAGACCAGGATGATGACGGTCAGCACGAGGGCGAGGGCCGCGCCGTAGCCGAAGTTGCCGAGAGCGAAGGACTCCTTGTACACCTCGGTCGCAAGCGTCTCGGTGACCCCTGCGGGGCCTCCCCCGGTCATCGCCATGATCTGGTCGAAGACGCGGAGTCCGTTCACGAGGCCCAGGGTCGTGGCGATCGCGACAGCCGGCCGGATCGACGGGAACGTCACGTGCCAGAACCGCTGGCGGAGGTCCGCTCCGTCGATCGCGGCGGCCTCCTCGATCTCCACCGGCACGGCGGCGAGCCCCGCCATGTAGATGACCATCGCGAATCCGGTGTTCTGCCAGACGATGACGATGAGGATCGTCCAGATCGCCCACGTCGGATCCGCGACCCATGCCTTCGCGAACTCGCCGAGCCCGGCACCGCGGAGCATCACATTGATCGGGCCGTTGTAATCGAAGATGAACTTCCACACGTACGAGACGGCGAGCGGGCTCAGAACCACCGGCATGAAGAACAGGACGCGGAGGGCGTATCGCGTCTTCAGCCCTCGGTTCAGCGCCAGTGCGAGACCGAGTCCCACGATGTTGCTGAGGATCACCGACGCGAACGCGAGGAACAGCGTGTTGCCCAGCGCTCCGATCTGGGTCGGATCGCCGAAGATCTTGACGAAGTTGTCGACGCCGATCCAGTTGAAGGCGCCGATCCCCGACCAGTCGGTGAAGGCGAAGAAGCCTCCCACGGTCGTCGCGACGTAGTGGATAGCGATCACGAGGACGATGCCGGGGAGCGCCCACCACCAGTGCCCGAACTTCAGCAGCCCTGGCCGCCGCGGAGCTGCAGCGCGTCGCTGGGCACGGCCGGGCCGGGGAACGATCACCGCTTCTGTCTCGGTGTTCAGCATGGTGGGCATAAGGTCCTCGTGTTCGAACTCGGTGGTGCGACGACGGTGGGCCGCCCGGACGGAGGGTTTCGCCGTCCGGGCAGCCGCGTGATCAATCGCCATAGGCGGCGTCCATGTCCCCCAGGACCTGGTCGATCGTCTTCTGCCCGGTCAGCAGACCCTGCACACCCACCTGCAGAGCCTCATACACGGACGGGTTCGGCCAGATGTTGTTCGGCAGCGGGGCGTACGAGCCGTCCTTGAGAAGATCCACCACGGGCGCATAGATCGTGTCGCTCAGGTCCATGTCCTTGTAGGCCGAGATGGGCAGCTCGCCGGACAGCTCGTGATAGCGCTGCTGCGCTTCGTCGCTCGCCATCCACTCGAGGAAGTCCGCCGCCGCGCCCTTCGCCTTGGAGGCCGCGTTGATCGACAGCGTGTAGTTGGAGCTCGCGATGATGCCGGGCTTGCCGCCGTCTGCCGCCGGGAAGGGCTCGACCTTGAAGTCCGCCTCCGCAGGGGCTGCCTTGGCGATCTCGATCGCCGCGCCGGACGGGATGAAGGCACCGACCGAGGTGCCCTGCGCGAGGCCGTTGGTGATGGCGTCGAAGCCGCCGCCCTCCGCGCCGGGCTGGAAGCAGCCGCCCTTCGTGAGATCGACGATCGTCTGCAGCGTGTCCTTCCAGCCGTCGCTCTCGGCGAACGTGGTCTCGCCCGAGGCTCGCTTCTCGTTCCAGTCGGGGTCGTCCGCGTAGACGCGGGTCGCCGCGATCGCCTGGGCGGTGAGGCCGGTATTGGGCCCTGCGGCCCCGGCGAGGACCAGCAGCGACTTGCCCTGGGAGGCGAGGTCCTTGCACGCGGCGTAGAGGTCGTCCTCCGTGGTCGGGAACTCGTCGATGCCGTTCATCTTGAGCGTCCCGAGGCTGGCGACGATCGACCCGATGGTGAAGTCGAGAGGCTGCCCGTACACCTTCCCGTCGATCTCGAAGATGCTCTCGCTGCCCTCGGGAACAAGGCCCGCGGCAGTGTCGCCGAGAGGCTCGAGGAATCCGGCCTCGGCCAGCGGGATGATTCCGCGGGCATCTCCGGAGCCGGGAGTCGTCTGGATGACGTCCGAGGCGTTGCCCGCCTGCAGCTGAGTGCGGACGGTCTCGCCGTACTTGTCGTTCGGCGTCGGGTTCGTCGTGATCTTGACGTCGGGGTTGGCCTCCATGTACTCCTTCGCGAGCGTCTCGTACGGGCTCTCGAGATTGTTCGAGGTGGCGAAGGTGAAGGAGAACGACTGCGACCCGCCGTCGCTCTGGCCTTCGCCAGCGCTGGAGCCGGAGCATCCGGCAAGAATCAGGGCGCTCGCTGTTGCCACGGCGATGGCGCCAATGCGCAGTGCGGGGGTGCGACGGTGCTGTGTCATTTCCAGCCTTTCTTGACTTCGTTGTCTGCGGCCCTGTTCGGGCCGTGCTGCTGTTCTGCCAGTATCCTCGAGATGTGCCTGAATTGCACATAAGTCTTGCGAATACCCGACATAAGGCGTTCAGCCGCTGGCTGTCGTGCCTGATCTCCCTGCCGATTCCCGGTGCAGCCACTCGCTCATCGCGGTGATGGTCCGAATCGCCGTCTCATCTGCCGGCTCATCGATATGCCCGTGATCCGCGCCGATCTCCACCCTGAGCGCGACGTCGACGCCTGCGGAGCGCAAAGTGTCGGCGAAGTGCGTCGCCGAGGGCAGGAACCCGTCGAGCTCGCACGCCACGATCAATGCCGGCGGGTATCCATCCCCTGTGCCGAGCCCGGGAAATGCCGCGGGGTCGCCCAGCGCCTCAGGCGTCCCGGCGTAGTTGAACGCGATGGCTGGCGCACTGCTCGCGTCGACGAGAGCGTCCGGATCGGTACTGTCGGGGTGCAGAGCGGGATAGACCAGAAGCAGACCGGCCGGCACCGGCTCATCGGAATCGGCGAGTCGCCGCACAGCGCCCGCGGTCAAGGTGGCACCAGCACTCGCTCCACCAACATGCAGACGATCGGGTGCGACACCGAGGAGATCGAGAGAGTTCGCAGACGCGAACCGCCAGACCGAAAGAACGTCGTCCGAGGGTACCGGATAGTGCACGCCCCGAATGCACTTGGTGTAGTCGATCGACAGCACCGGTACACCGGCGGACGCGAGCTCCATCGCGACCCAGTTCGCCTCCGGCATGTCGAGATGCCCACCGAGAAAGGCGCCGCCGTGCACCCAGACGAGCGCCGAGCCACTCGGCGACGCCGTCGGGTCTACGTATGAGCGGGCGGCCAGGCCTTCGCGACTGCCGGGGACCTCGAGGTCCGTCATCGCGACCTCGCCGAGTCGCGGGAAGCGGGTGCGCAGCGACTCGGTGTCGATGCCGGTGCGGGGGTCCACGGGTTCCCCCACGGTCTCCAGCATCGCAATCATGTCGGCGAGATCCAGGCTGCGGAATCCCTCAGGACTGACTGCGCTCTCCTGCGTCATCATTCGTCCCACGCCGAGTCGAGCTGAGCGAGCAGCTGGTCAACAGTCACCTGTCCGGTCAAGAGGCCTTGCACGCCGGAACCGAGAGCGTCGAAGACACGCGCGCTGGTCCAGACGTTTACCGGCATGACCACCACATCGCCGGCGGTGAGCAGGTCGGCGACAGGCTCATACGGAGTCCCCGCGAAGTCGAAGTCCTCGATCCCAGTGACAGGCAGCGTTCCCGCAGCCTCCGCATAGGCCTGCGCCTGCTCAGGCTCTGCGAACCAATCCAAGAACGCTTGAGCGGCAGGCTTATGAGTTGCCGACGTGGGGATGGAAAGGGCGTAGTCCATGCTCGAGTAGATCGTCGCCGCTCCATCGCCCCTGGTGGGGAACGGCTCGACGACGATGTCGGCATCCGGCATCCCCGCCGCCATCTCGGTCGCCGCTCCAGCGGGAACGAAGGCGCCGAGTGCGGTGCCCTGTCCGAGGCTGCCCACCAATGCGCCGAAGTCACCGCCTTCCGCGCCAGGCTGGAAGCAGCCGGCATCCTTCATCTCGATGATCAGTTCGAACGCTTCGCGCCATCCGCTGGACTCGGCGAAGGTCACCTCGCCCGCTGCACGCTTGGCGTCCCACTCCGGGTCGTCGCCGTAGACGAGAGGCGCTGCGGCGACGAGACCGAGGAGGCCCGAGTTGATCGGAATCGCTCCGGCGACGGCGTAGAGCGCGATGCCCCGATCGCTGAGCGAGCGGCAACTGGAGAGCATCTCGTCGACACTCGTCGGGTACTGCACCCCAGCCGCCTGGTTGAAGATCGTCGCAGTGACACTCAGGTCGGTCGGCTGACCGTACATCTCCCCGTCGACGAAGAAGAGGCTGTGCGCAGAGTCCGGCACGAGATCCTCGGCATCTCCGCTCAGCGGCGCCAGGAGACCGGCGCCGCTGAGACTTCCGATCGATACCGGGCTACCAGCCCCCGGGATCACCATGATGACGTCCGAGGCCATCCCGCCCTGAAGCTGACTGCCGAGAACGCTGTCGTAGTTCTCTGCGGGGATCGGGTTGAGCGTGACCTTCGCCCCGCGGTGCTCGTCCATGTAGCGCTCAGCGAGAACTTCATACGGGCTGTTCTCGGCTACCGGGTAGGAGAGGGAGAAGTCCAGCGATGGGTCACCCTGACCCGACGAGGATGCTGCGCAACCGGATGCGGTCGCGCTGATCGCGCCGACGAGGAGGACCCCGCCCCACCGCGCGAGATGTGCTGTGTGCTTGCCTGCCATGATGGCTCCTTGAAGTCGACTTCGTCGGGCACGTCGATGTGACCCGAACCTCGACCATATCCGAATCATAATTCGGATTCAAGTGTTCAGCTACGAACGCGGCTGCGGGCTCCGCAGCAGGGCATCCACCGTGCGAGTCAGCAAGGACACGAATGACGCCCGCGATCTCACGCCCTCGACCGAATCGTCTCGCTCGATGTACCGGAGAGTCATGACGTACACGACGCCGAAAATCCACCGCATCCATTCGTCGTCGGCCACGCCCTGACGCTCACGAGCCAACTTGCGCACGACGATATCCCGCACGGAACGCCACGATTCCGGCCCGGTCGCTGCGAGCCGCTCGTCGCCCTCCGCCAGCGCCACGAGCGCTTGGATCATCGGGGCGTTCGCCTCCATCTCGGACGTGTACGCGTCGAGCAGCTCAGAGAGCGCCGATTCGCTGCGCTCACGATCAGGCAGCGAATCGAGGCGATCCACCATCGCCTGCTGAAGCTTGTCGAGCTCGCGGACCTGGACAGATCTCAGCAGATTCGCCCTGCTGCCCACTCGACCGTAGATGGTGCCGACAGAGACTCCGGCGAGCGCGCTGATGTCCGTGATCGTCACACCGGCTGCACCGCGTTCGCGCAGGAGTGCGGCGGTGGCATCCAGCACCCTGGTGAACGATTCTCGGCTCCGGGCCTGCTGCGGCTCTGCGACTCCGTCCGACACGGGCATGCTCCTCTCAGTGCCCGGGCGGGCACGCGCTACCCGCGCCACGATACATGCGACGAGCCTCGACCCGACATGTGCCGGTCAGGCGAAGCGCCGAAAGGATCGCTCCCCTTGGAGCCTCAGCCGTCGAGCTGTTCCCGCAGCGCGGGCACCGCGCGCACCGCGAGCGCGACGCTCGTGAGCGTCGGGTTCGTGACGGTGGCCGTCGGGATCAGCCCGTTGCCTCCGAGGAACAGGTTCTCGAAGCCCCACACGCGCGATCGGGTGTCGACGACGGATGCCGCTCCCCCGTCGTCGCCCATGCGCACGGTGCCCTTGTAGTGCAGGGACGTGCCGGCGGGCATCAGCCGAGGCTCTCCTCCGGGCACGAAGCTGCCGATGCTCTGCGCAACCGCCCGAAGGTCGGCCATCGCGGCATCCACCTCCGCGAGCTCACGGTCGGTGACCTCGTACTCGATCGACAGCTGCGGCATCCCCCAGCGGTCCGTCTCGGCGTCCGAGAAGACCACGCGGTCCTCCACCCGCGGAAACTTGCGCACCCCGTTGCCCATCGCCACGTACCGGGCGGCTCCGACGCCGACCGCCGATTCGTCGACCGGGAAGGGCGCATCGGCCATGTGCATGACCTGCGTGCGGTACGGGTGCACGCCGGCGGTGTACGGGATGCCGAACGTCGACGCCGTCGGGTCCTTCACCAGCTCCTTCACGGGAGTGTCGATACCGGCCCGCTGCACGACCTCATCGCTGAGCGCGACCACGCTGTACACGAGGACATGCTCGGTGAAGTAGCGACCGAGCGGATCGGGGCGGATGCCGGAGGCCCACAGCAGCTGCGGCGTCTGCAGCGCATTCGCGGCGACCACCACGGCCTTCGCCTCGACGACCTCCCTCTCGCCCGTCGGAATGTGCTCCACCTCTGCGCCGACGACGCGAGCACCATCGAGGATCAGGCGGCGCGCGATGGTCTCGGCACGGAGGGTGACCGGAGTGTCGCCGAGGATCGTGTCGGCGCCGCCCCAGCGGATGGAGCCGTCGGGCTGCGGGATCGCCGACATCGGCAGGCCGTCGGGCATACGGTCCTCGGGCAGGACGCCCGAGAAGTGCTCGCGCAGCAGTGACTTGATCGCCGAGCCATATGGGTTCTCAGGCAGTGTCGTCACGTGCATCAGGCGCTCGGCTTCCTCAAGGGCGGCATCCAGCTCGCCCGAGGGGATCACGTCGATGCGCTCGTCGTCATTGGGGCGCGGCGTCGCGCAGGTCCAGTGCACACCCATGCCGCCCACGCAGGCGGAGAGCGCCGCCGCGGGCATCCCGGCCTGGTGGCCCGGCGAGGCGATGTACGTCCCGCCGGGCGAGATCACGGTGCCCTCGACCTGAAGGCTGCGCGCCGAGTCTCCGCGCACGCCACCCGAAGGTCCCTGCGACGCCTCACGCGCGGCGTCGCGCTCTTCGGGCGGCAGGTTACGCACGTTCGTACCGGCCGGGGTCGACACCTGGGGTCCGAGTTCGATCATGGTGATCGAGGTTCCCGGGCGCTGCTCGCCGATGAGCCGCGCGAAAGCGGAGCCGACGGGGCCGCTGCCGATGATGAGGAGGTCTGTGGACGTCATTCATCCATCATTCCACTTCTTATGTCGGTTTTCGCCATTAGTATGGCTGATTCCGGCATTCGCCGCATGGATGCTCACGTGGACCGTCGCATCGTCGCGGTCAATGACGCATAGCCAGGGCATCGGCTTGATGGATACAATCTCAGGACTGACCCGACCCGAAGGATCACACCGTCGTGACCGATCATGCCCTGCTCTCACGGCTCGACCTCAACCTGCTCGTGGCACTCGATGCGCTGCTGACGGAACGCAGCGTGACCCGCGCCGCCGAGCGGCTGCATCTGAGCCAGCCGGCCCTGTCCGCATCCCTGGCGCGGCTGCGCACGCATTTCGGCGATCCGATCCTCGCCCGCCGCGGCAACACCTATGAGCTCACGCCGTTCGCGCTGCGCCTCGCCGAGCACACCACCACGGCACTCGACGCGGCCCGCCGCGTCTTCGAGAGTCAGGCCACGTGGGAGCCCTCCGAGTCGGTGCGCGAGTTCCTCATCTACGGGTCCGACTACGGATTCACGACGATCGGCCGCGTCGTCTCCGAGCTCGCCGCCGAGCGCGCGCCGGGCGTGCGCTTCCGGTTCGCGCTGCACAACCCGCTCATCGTCGAAGACGCCACAAACCGGTTGCGCGCTGCCGACGGCATGGTGATCCCGCACGGCTTCCTCACGGACCTGCCCTTCGCCGATCTCTGGCACGACACCTGGGTGGGCCTGGTCGCCGAAGAGAACGAGGCAGTCGGAGACGTTCTCAGCATGGAGAACATCTCGGAGCTGCCGTGGGCCATGCACTACCAGTCGCGGTCGGCGTTCACCTCGGCCGAGCGTCAGGTGCAGCAGCTCGGTGTCGAGCCTCACGTCGAGGTGGTCGTCGAGAGCTTCATGTCACTGCCGCTGTTCATCGCCGGCACGCGACGGATCGGCCTGGTGCAGGCCGCGCTCGCACCCATCGTGCAGCGCGTCGGCGGCCTGCGGATCGTCGGCCTGCCCTTCGACGCCACCCCGCTCACGAACGCCCTGTGGTGGCACCCGGTACACGGCCGCGACCCTGAGCACGCCTGGATGCGCGAGCTGTTCGCCGAGGCCGGCCGCGTCGTCGAAGCCGAGGCCCGCGTCGTCTGAGCGCGCACCCCGCACTCAGACCGCCGTCACCACGCGCATGCTCGCGCGGATGAGGTCGTGCTGGCGCCGCACGAGCAGCAGCGGGTCGACCTCCCCGAGCTCGGCGAAGGCGTGCCCTTCCCACTCGCTCGACCAGTAGCCGCGATATCCGCCCTCGACGAAGACGCGCACATGCTCCGGGTAGTCGATCGCCGGCTCCTGACCCGACTCGTCGATGTCGTAGAACTTGGCGTGCACGTGCATGATCTGCGGCATGATGTCCGCCCACTCACGGGGGTCGACGTGGCCGTGCATGTTGAACGCCAGGTGCGCGAACGAGCCGAGCCTGCCAGGGTCGAAGTCGCGTCCCTTCAGGTAGCCGATGAACTTCTCCTGGCGCTCACGCATCGTGGCATCCGTCGCCCAGATCCGCTGCAGGGTGTCCAGGGCCTCGTCGTCGAGGCCCGCGCGCTGGACGGCGCGGAGCAGCGTCGGCGACATCGAGTGCATGGTCGAGGAGAAGTCGGCGACGAAGCCGAGCAGCGGCGAGTCGAGCTCTGCGTAGGTGTCGCGCACCTTGAGGATGGCCTCGTGGTTCGGCCCCATCGGCGCGTGGATCTCGTAGGCGAGCTTCAGCTCGAGACGCTCGGCCACGGGCAGAAGCCGGCGCAGCAGCTCGGGCTTGGCGCTCTGGATGCGCACGAGCGGGAAGCCGAGCTTCTTCGCGCCCTGGAACATGAGCTCGCTGAACTCGAACTCCTCGTCGGGCGTCATGTCGCGATCGCGGCGGCGCCCCATGTCGAGGTTGGCGCCGAAGGAACTGGCGTCGAAGCCGTGCCGGTCGAAGGCCGCGCGCCAGGTGTTCAGGAACTCGTCGGAGACCACCGGATAGGTGGGCAGCACCTGGGAGGCGACGATCTCGATGCCCGGCCCGATGCCGAGATCGGCGACCCGGTCGAGCAGTCCGTCGAAGTCGTACCACCCGGCACGGAACTCCGCGCTCGCGGAGTACAGGGTCAGGCCAAGCTTGAACGGGTCGTCGTCCGTGGCTGCGGGCGGCGGCGCGGCGGCCGCGACGAGGGCCGGCGCGGCATCCGCCGCGTCCTTCACCGTAAGCGTCAGCGTCTGGCGCACGACGTTCGGCACGTACATGCCGGGCCCTCCGTCCTGCCCTGGCGCGATCTGCATGTAGGGCAGGCGCAGGTCGCCGGCGATCGACACCTCGTGCGTCTCGCCGAGCGCGAACGGCTCGGCGCGGCGGGCGACGAACAGCGGATGCTCCTGCAGGAACCACAGGGTCTCGCTCTGCTCGGGCAGCTCGTCGAGGCCGTACTGCACGCCGTCGAGCTCGAAGCGCAGGTCGCCGGCCGGGATCTCCTCGCCGTCGATCGAGAGGCCGAGGGTGCCGACCGAGGAGAGCCACAGGCTCCGGTACCAGGGCAGGGTGAGGGCGACGGCGAATCCGTCGGGGTGCACGCGCAGGCTGTCCTGCTGGATGAGGCCGTTGGGCATGATCTCTCCTCTGTGGTTGCGGACGGGTGGTTGCGGATGCTCAGGCGAGGCCGGAGGCGATCTCGCGCATGATCGAGTGCTGCCGGCGCACCTGCTCGAGGGAGCGCCACGGCTCGCGGGCGCCCTCATACTCGCTGGAGAGATAGCCGGTGTAGCCGGCATCCTTGAGCCCCTGCAGCACGGGCCGCCACGGGATCTGGAGATCCTCGCGGCTCTCATCGATGTCGTGGAACTTCGCCTGCACGAACACGACGTACTCGCCGATGCCTGCGAGATCGGCGGGGTCGACGCCGATGCCGTCGAGGAACGCGGGCCTGGTCTCGCGGGTCTCCCCCGGGCGCAGCGGAATCGGACGGTCCTGGAAGATGCCCGTGTCGATGAGCAGACCGAAGTGCTTCGTGCCGGTGCGCTGGATGAGGTCGATGTAGTCGTCGACGACCGGATGCTTGATCGGTGTCGGCGAGTGGATCTCCGGGGCGATGATCACGTCCAGCTCGGCGGCCAGATCGAGGCTGCGCTCCACCGACTCGGTCCAGATCGGGTGCGGGATCAGGTCGCTCGATACGACACCGATCTTCGGGCGGACGAAGCGGAATCCGAGCTGCTTCGCCAGTCGCAGGTCGCGCTGCAGCGCCGCAGCCCCCTCGTCGGCGGTCATGTCACGGGCGCCGGGCCCGCTGGAGTGCAGCCGGGTGTCGATCCAGGAGCCCATGTTCGTGGGCTCGAGCCGGTACGCCTCCAGAAGGCGGAACCACTCGTCGATCCACGCCGTCGACGGGTTCGGGTAGCCGGGAACGTGGCCTTCGCCGAGGATCTCGATACCGGTCGCGCCGAGATCGGCGATCGCGGCCATCGAGGCCTCCAGCCCGAGCACGGTGTTGAAGTCGTCCGTGTAGCTGTACAGCGAGACCCCGTACTGGAAGGGTCCGCCGTCGTGTTCGGAGCTCAGCGTGACCCGGCGGGTGGAGCGGGAACGGCTCGGCTGGTGCTCGATCGGGATGTAGGAGGCGCGCAGCAGTATCTCGACCGACACCTCGTGCGTGCCGTCGGGCAGCCCGCCGGCGAAGGGCACGGTGACGACGGCCGCCTCCTCCAGCGGCCAGCGCACATCGTCCGATTCCCACAGCTGCTGCAGGGTGTACGTGGTGCCGCCCAGCGTCCAGAGCGGAACATCGGGCCCGACGTCGACGAGATCGCCCACCCGGACCGAGATCCCGTCGATGAGCGAGGCGTACAGTCCGCGGTAGTTCGGGATCCGCACACGGAACTGGAAGCCGGTGATCCGGTCGCCGTCACGCACGTTCCGGAAGCCGGTGGACTGAATGAGGTCTCGTTCGAGAAGCATCCGTGCTCGCTCTCTGTGTCAGGCGCGTCGGTGCGCCCTTCGAGAGTATCAACCTTCAGTCTTCTTTAGACATAAGAAGTATTGATTTGCACATAACTGTGAGTACCCCTGCGGCCTGCGCATCCTCGCGCCTCTCAGGAGAGCTGCAGCTCGATGACCGCCATCTCCTCACCCTCCAGGCGCACACGCGACACGCAGGGGCAGATCTTCGACCGCGCGTCCCGCTGGCGCTCGCTGTAGAACACGTCGCGATGGTCGATGTCTCCGGCGAGACCGATGACCCGCGCCTCGCAGATCCCGCACTCGCCCTTCCGGCAGTCGAACATGGGGTCGGCGCCTGCGTCCTCGAGAGTCTCCAGCAGCGTCTTGTCGGCCGGCACGACGCAGTCGATTCCGACGGCCGGAATGCGGACACGGAACGGCTGCGCCTCATGCCATCCGCTGTTGCCGAACGTCTCGAATCGGAGGTTGGCGTATGGGCGACCGGAGGCATCCCATGCTCGCCGCACGGCATCCATCAGCCGGATCGGGCCGCACATGTACAGCTCCGCATCCACTGCGACGGCGTCGACGAACTGCGGGATGTCCAGCGATGTGCCCTCATCACCGACGCACACTTGGAGCCGCTCCCCATGCTCGGCGGTCAGGTCGTCGAGATAGGCCATGGCGTCCCTGCTGCGTCCGCAGTACACGACCTGGTACTCCGCACCCGCTGCGCGCGCGGCGCGCGCCATGCCGAGCACGGCAGTGATGCCGACTCCGCCAGCGAGGAAGACGTAACGCGCCGCGCCGTGACGGTACGGGAAGTCCTGCAGCGGATAGGTCACATCGACCCGATCACCCGGACGCAGAGCGTGCACGACCGCGGCACCGCCGCGCGAGACGTCGGTGCGCATCACGCTGATCGCGAAGTCGCCACCCTCGCCCACCGGCTCGACGACGGAATACGAACGAGTGACGGGCTCGCCGTCGACGCGGATCCGGACATCGACGTGCATGCCGGGATCCAGCCTGCGCTGCGTATCCGGCGACAGCACGATCCGGTGGATCCGATCCGTCAGAGGCGCCGATTCCCGCACGGTGGCCTGCTGCCATTTGACGGTGTGCGACTGCGCCATCTCACACGACCTGAGGGACGCGCTCGGCGCCGACGCCCGTCGGCAGCGGCACTGCGGACGGGCGCCCCTCGCTCTCCAGCATCCGCTCGAGGATGCGGCGGACCCACATGCCGCCGGTGTCGATGTTGAGGCTGTAGAACTCGTAGTCGGGGTTCGCGTCGATCGCGGCCTGCTGCGCCTGCAGCATCCGCTCGTCCTCGCCGAACACCCCATGCACGCCATTGCGCAGCTGTGTGGTGATGAGCTGGCTGTCCAGGCGGTAGTTGCGCTGGAACGACCAGAAGTAGTGGCAGCTGCGGTCGCTCTCCGGCGTGATCGTGTTCATCACGTAGCCGTTCACCCCCTGGCTTCGATCCCCCTCCGGAGCTCCGGTGCCCGCCCTCGCGACGCCGACGTCGATGCGGATCGTCGACGGCGCCTCGAAGTGGATGATCTGCCAGCGGTCGACCTTGCCCTCGAAGTCGGGGAACTTGTCGCGCATGTTCTTGAGCCAGAAGGGCGGCGCGTCGATGCCGAGCATCCACCGCTCCACTGTGACCGTCGTCTCGGTGTGGCTCGTGACGAACTCCGACTCGCTGAGCTCCTCCTGGCCGATGCTCGACGAGTGCACGAACTCCTCGTGCGTGAGGTCCATGAGGTTGTCGAGCACGAGCTGATAGTTGCAGTCGGCGTGGATCAGCTCGCCGTCGCCGGTCCACTCCGGGTCGGTCATCTGGCTCATGTCGGGGATCAGGGCAGGATCGGCGATCGCGGGGTCGCCGACCCACACCCAGACGTACCGGTAGCGATCGACGACGGGGAACGACGGAACCGTCGCGCTGGGATTGATCGTCTCCTGGGCGGGCATCGAGGTGCAGCGTCCCGTCTTGTTGTAGCGGATGCCGTGGTACGGGCACTGCAGGTCGTCGCCGATGACCTTCCCCATCGACAGCGGGGCGAGCCGGTGCCAGCAGGCGTCGGCGAGCGCCACCGGCGTGCCGTCCTGGGTGCGATAGAGAGCGAGCGGCCTGCCCGCGATCGTGCGCGCCATCGGGTTGCGGGTGACCTCGTAGTCCCACGCGGCGACGTACCACGCGTCGCGCGGGTAGTCGAAGATCTTCGCGGTCGTGCGCGTCTCAGCCAAGTCCACTCCTTCGTGTCTGGAAATACCCTGCAGCATTTACCTATGCGTATAGGTATACACGAAGGGCTCGATAGTCTCGAGGGGGAAAGGAGCCGCATGAGTCTGCGTTACGCATTGCTGGCGCTTCTGAGAGTGGGGCCCTTGTCGGGGTATGACCTGCAGAAGCAGTTCCATCAGTCCGTCGGGCACGTGTGGCACGCGCCCGATTCGCAGATCTATCCCGAGCTTCGCAAGATGGAGCAGCTCGGGCTCATCGTCGGCGAGGAGCAGGCCCGCGGCGAACGCGGCACTCGGCGCATGTACCACGTCACGGACGCGGGTGATCAGGCCTTCCTCGACTGGATGGCCGCGCCGCTCGAGTATCAGCGCGTGCGGGATCCGGCCCACCTGCGCGCGGCCTACCTCGAGACGACGACCCCGGATGCCGCGCACGCCTTCCTGCAGCAGCACATCGTGCAGTGGACGAGCGAGCTCGCGCAGTGGACCGGTGAGCTCGCGCGCATCGACGCGGTCACAAATCCCATGCTCGCCAGGCGCCTCGCGGTGACCCCTGAGAAGGACCGCGAGCGCACGATCGCCTACAAGCGCTTCGCCTACGAAGGCCTGGTCGAGCGCGCCGAAGCCGAGATCGCCTGGGCGCGCCGCGGGCTCGATCTCATCGCCCGCATGTCTTAAATATTCAATGAACACGTGACGAGCGTCACAAAAACATTGACAAATAACTCTCTCGTGGCGCACGATGACTGTGTCAGCACAGCGAGGTGCGCAGCTCCCGCAGCGGCGGCCACAGGCGCCCGTCGGCGTGCCGGCATACCGACACGAGCAAACGAGAGGTCCTTCAATGAAGAAAGCACTTTCCGCCGTCGCGCTCGCCGCTGCCGCGGTTCTCGCACTCGCCGGCTGCACCGATTCCGCTGCGGGGCCGTCGAGCGCACCGAGCGACGGCAGCAGCTCGGATGACATGCGCACGGTGCGCGTCGCCGCGCTTCCTATCGCCGAGACCGGCGCCCTATGGGCCGCGATCGACGAAGGCATCTTCGAGAAGCACGGCATCGCGGTCGAGGTCGTGCCGGCGCAGGGTGGCGCCCAGGCGATCCCCGCGCTTCTCAGCGGCGACATCCAGTTCGCGATCGGTCAGCCATTCGGCCCGTTCCGCGCCGACCTGCAGGATCTCGGCGTCGCGATCATCGGCGACTACGCGAGCGCTCAACCGACCGGTCGCGACGTGAACGCGGTCGTCTCCCTGCCGGACTCCGGGATCACTGACCCCGCCGACCTCGCCGGCAAGAGGGTGTCGGTGAACAGCCTGGGCGCCGCCGGCGACGTCACCATCATGAAGGCGGTCGAGGATGCCGGAGGCGACCCGTCGACGATTCAGTTCGTCGAGGTGGCCTTCCCCGACGTGCAGGCCCAGCTCGAGGCCGGCAACATCGACGCCGGCTGGGTACCGGACCCGTTCATGTCGCAGATCGAAGCAGGCGGCGGCAACATCGTGGTGTTCCCGTATCAGGCCGCGATCCCGGGGCTCGATCTCCTGACGACCATCACGACGCAGAAGCTCATCGACTCCGATCCTGAACTCGTGACAGACTTCTCCGCGGCCATGAGCGAGGCCCTCGACTGGGCGTCCGGCAACGAGGACGCCGTTCGCGCGGCGATCGTCGAGAACATGGGCGTGCCAGAGGACGTCGCTGCCGGCATCACGCTCCCGGTGTTCACCGCCGACCTCGACGTCGCCAACCTGAAAGAGCTGGCAGACCTCGCGGTCGGGTACGGAGTCCTCGAGAAGGCGCCCGACTTCGATCGCCTCGTCCAGATCCCCTGACGCCCGGTGGAATCCGCACTCGCCGTCACGGGCACCGCACCCGTTCGCACTCGACGCTCCCCGCGGAGTGCGCGCAAGGTTCTGCTGGGCGCACTCGGCCTCGTCGGCTTCCTGGTCACCTGGCAGCTGATTCCGGCGCTCGGCGTCGTCAGCCCCCGCTTCCTTCCGTATGCGAGCGACGTGCTCGGCCAGATCCTGACCGAGGTCCGAGATCTCGAGTTCTGGCGCAACGTCGGTCGCACCCTGACGGCGTGGGGGCTCGGGCTGCTCATCGCGACGCTGCTGGCGGTCGTGGCCGGTGCGCTCATCGGCCTCGTGCCCTTCCTGCGCAGAGCGACCCACACCACGGTGGAGTTCCTGCGCCCCATCCCCTCTGTGGCGCTGATCCCGCTCGCGATCCTGGTGTTCGGCCTGCAGCTGCAGGCCGCGCTGCTCATCATCGTCTACGCGACCTTCTGGCAGGTGTTCGTGCAGGTGCTCTACGGGGTCGCCGACGTCGACTCCGTCGCCCGCGACACGGCGAAGAGCTTCGGGCTCTCCCGTGCAGAGCGCTTCCGTTACCTGGTGCTGCCGACGGCACTGCCGTACATCATGACCGGGCTGCGGCTCGGCGCCGCAGTCGCTCTGATCCTCGCCATCACGGCTGAACTCGTGATCGGTATCCCCGGCATCGGGCGCGAGATCGTGTTCGCGCAGACTGCGGGCGACTGGACCACGGTGTACGCGTACGTCGTGGTGGCCGGGCTGCTCGGCCTCACCGTGAACCTGATCTTCCGATTCATCGAGCGCCACGCGCTGTCGTGGCATCAGTCCGTGCGAGGGGAGGAGGTTCTGTGAGCCTCTACACGAGCACCGTCGTCGTACCCCGGCCGCGAACGAGGCGCTGGTCGAATGCGCTCGCGGGCTTCGGCTTCACCATCGGCCTGCCGGTCGTCCTTCTCGTCGTCTGGGGCGTCTCGTCCTCGATCGCCCCTGCCGCGTTCTTCCCGCCGCCTCTCAAGATCCTCGACGCGTTCGCTCGGACCTGGCTGGGAACCGCCTTCGTCACCGAGGTGCTGCCCAGCCTCGGCCGGCTCACCGCCGGCATCCTGCTGTCGGTGACGATCGGCATCATCGCCGGGACGCTGATCGGACTCACGCGGTGGCTGCGGGAGCTGCTCGAGCCGACGCTGGAGTTCTTTCGCGCGATCCCGCCACCTGTGCTGGTGCCGGTCATGCTCATACTGTTCGGGCCCGCAGACAGCACGCGGGTGATCGTGATCGTCGCGGGGTCGATCTGGCCGGTGCTGCTCAACACGATCGAAGGCGTCCGCGCCACCGACTCCGTGATGACCGAGACGGCGCGCTCCTACGCGCTGACTCGCGGCGAGCGTCTGCGGTATCTCGTACTGCCGGCCGCGAGCCCCCGCATCATGGCCGGCGTCAGGCAGTGCCTGTCTGTGGCGCTCATCCTCATGGTCATCTCGGAGATGTTCAGCACCTCGTCCGGGCTCGGTTTTCAGATCGTCTATTTCCAGCGCAACTACCTGATCGCAGAGATGTGGAGCGGCATCGTGCTGCTCGGACTCGTCGGCGTCCTGCTCGCGTCCGTGTTCGGCCTGATCGAGCGTCGGGTGCTCCGCTGGTACCACGGAATCAAGGAGGTGGAGCGTGCCTGACACGCTTTCGAAGGGTCGTCCGCTGCTGAACGTCGAGCACCTGCGCAAGGTGTACGAGTCGTCGACGGGAACGGTCGAGGCGATCGGCGACATCAGCTTCTCGATGACCTCGGGCGAGCTGGTGTGCATCGTCGGGCCGTCCGGTTGCGGAAAGACGACCCTGCTGAAGTGCATCGCGGGCCTGCTGCGTCCCACCTCAGGGGCGATAGCACTCGACGGCAGGGCGGTCACAGGCCCGCCGCCGAGCATGGCGCTGGTCTTCCAGGAGTACGGGAGGAGTCTGTATCCGTGGCTCACGGTGCGCGGCAACGTCGAGCTCCCGCTGAAGCACAAGAAGCTCTCGGCGTCAGAGCGCACCCGGCTCGTGGACGATGCTCTGGCCGCGGTCGGGCTCGACCATGCGACCGCGAGCTACCCCTGGCAGCTCTCCGGGGGAATGCAGCAGCGCGTCGCGATCGCACGTGCAGTGGCGTACCAGCCGGAGGTGCTGATCATGGACGAGCCCTTCGCCGCGGTGGATGCTCAGACCAGAGCTGATCTGGAAGACCTTGTGCGCGCGCTTCACCGCGAGCGCGGCATGTCGATCCTCTTCGTCACGCATGACATCGACGAGTCCGTCTATCTTGGTGAACGCGTCGTCGTGCTGTCGAAGTCGCCGACCTGGGTGCAGGAGGATCTCGCGATCGACCTCGCCCCGGAACGCGACCAGATCACGACACGGGCGCTGCCTCGGTTCACCGAGCTGCGCACGCACGTGTACGAGCAGATCCAGCGAGCCAAGCGCGGCGAGGCGGTGCGGCCCGCCGCCTGACTTCGGCGGCGCGGCAGGCGGAGAGGGAGAACAGCATGTCCGGCAGGCAGCCGAAGCAACTGCTGCTCGCGTTCCTCGGCGAGTACGTCGTCGATGCGCATGACGAGCCGATCCGCGCGTCGGCGCTCATCACCGTGCTCGAGGGCGCCGGGATCGCGGCCCCGGCCACGCGAGCGACGCTCGATCGGCTGGTGCAGTCGGACTTCCTTGATCGAGAGCGCAGCGGTCGCGAGATTCTGTTCTCCCTGACCGGCCACGGGACGGCCGTGCTGCGCGAGGCGACCGACCGCGTGCGCGGACCTCACCCGTTCGACGCGCCGGGTGAGGGGTGGACTCTGGTCACGTTCTCGATACCCGAAGAGCAGCGGCAGCTGCGCCATCGCCTGCGAGCCGCGCTGACCTGGGACGGATTCGCTCCCATTCGCGATGGCCTGTGGCTCGCCCCCGGCGAGGTCGACCTGGACGCCTCGCTCGCGCCCTTGCGGGACGATCTGCCGACGGGTGCGGTCACCGCGTTCCATGCGAGGGAGCTGCCGGGCTTCTCGATCGCGGAGAGCGTGCGCGCCGCGTGGGACATCGCCGCCATCCGCGAGGCGCACGAGAGCTTCATCCACGAATGGCGGACCCCTCAGGCGGTCACCAGCGTGCTGGCACGGCGCGTGATGCTGGTGACCGACTGGCTCGCCCTGCTGCGCGCCGATCCGAGACTGCCAGCAGCATTCATGGAGAGCAACTGGCCTGCGGGCGACTCGTATGCCCTGTACCACCGTGTGCGCACGGAGACCGAGGCCGCCGCGGCGGCCGAATTCGCCTCGCTGGTCGCGCCGCGCACGAAGGCGGCGCGGGTCTGAGCATCCGCACGTCACAGCGATCGGCCGGCCCCCTCTCCGGGCCGGCCGATCGTCGTATCAGTCGAGCATCCGCACGTTGCTGTGCGCGAGTGTCACGAGGTGAACCTCGCTCGCAGCTCGGCCTTGCGGATCTTGCCCGAGGCCGTGCGGGGCAGGTCTTCGATCACGACCACGTTCTTGGGCAGCTTGTAGCGCGCCAGCACTCCGTCGAGGTGCGCGCGGACGCGCTCCGTGTCGACGTCGGCACCGTCTCGCAGTGTGACGACCGCCCAGGGCACCTCGCCCCAGCGCTCGTCCGGCACCCCGATCACGGCGACGCCCGACACGCCCTCCAGGTCGCTGATGAGGTTCTCGACTTCGGCCGGATAGATGTTCTCACCGCCGGAGATGATCATGTCCTTCAGTCGATCGGCGATGAAGAGGTAGCCGTCGGCGTCGAGGTAGCCGAGATCGCCCGATCGGAACCAGCCGTCTGCGGTGAAGGCCTCCGCGGTCGCGTCGGCAAGGCCGTGATAACCGGCGAAGACGTTGGGGCCCGAGATCTCGATCTCCCCGATGGTCCCCTGCGGCACGGCGACCCCGTGCTCGTCGGCGATGCGCACCTCGGTGAAGAAGTGCGCCAGCCCGACGCTGCCCTGCTTGGCACGGGTCATCTCGGGTGAGAGCGAGGTCGCCCCCGGCGACGTCTCGGTCATCCCGTAGCCCTGGGAGAAGGAGAGGCCGCGCTCCTCGAAGGCGTTCAGGATGCGGGTCGGGACGGCCGATCCGCCGCACGTGAGCTTCTGCAGGGTCGACAGGTCGGTCGAGGACCACTCGGGGTGGTCGGCCATCATCTGGTAGGTGGTCGGGACGCCCGAGAGCATCGTGATGCGATGACGCTGGATCAGCTGCAGCGCGCGTCCGGCCTCGAACCCGTTCTCGAGCACGAGAGTGGCGCCCTTGAGGATCACCGGAAGCGCACCCATTCCGAGCGATGCGACGTGGAACAGCGGCGAGATCATGAGCGACCGGTCGGTCGAGACCACGTCGTAGTCGATGATGCAGTTGAGTGCGACCCAGGTCAGGTTCTGGTGCGTGAGCACGGCCCCCTTCGGTCGGCCGGTCGTGCCCGAGGTGTAGACGATCGCGGCCGGGGCGTCCATCGGCACCTCTGTCCCGTCGTGCTCGCCGTCGGCCTCCGCCATCTGCCGCGCCAGCCCCGGATGCCCGCTGATCCCGTCTCCGGTGACGATCACGTGGGCGATGTGACCGGCCTCGACGCCGTCCATCGCCCGGTCCAGGAACTCCGGGTCGAGGACGACCGCGCGCGCGCCCGAGTCGACCAGGATGTGCCTGATCTCGGGCGCAGCCAGCCGCGTGTTCACCGGCACGAACACGGCGCCGAGCTGAGCCGCCCCGAACATCACCTGAAGGAACGGCGGGCTGTTCTCACCGATATACGCGACGGCGTCGCCTTGGCGGATGCCGCGCTGCCACAGCACCGCGGCGACGCGGTCCGCGGCGTCGGCGAACTCGCGGTAGGTGATCTCGTCGTGGCCGAAGATCACGGCGGTCTTGTCAGGCGACTTCAGGCGGCGCTTGGCCAGCCAGGTGCCGATTCCCTGAGGGAGCATGTCGATCTCTCTTCGTCGAGGATGCTGACGGTTGCGAGTGCGCTGGAGCACCGGCTCCGCGCGGCGGATTACGCGTAGAAGCGGTACAGCCCACGGGCGACGACCGCGGGCTTGGCGCCGCCGTCGATCTCGATCGTCTGATCGACAGCGAGCTGGTACCCGCCGGCCACCTCGGTCACCTCGGCGATCACGGCGTTCATGCGCACGCGCGAGCCGACCTTCACCGGCGAGATGAAGCGCACCTTGTCGAGCCCGTAGTTGACCTTCGTGGTGACCCCGTCGACCTCGAGCAGCTCGGACCAGAACTTCACGGCGAGCGACAGGCTCAGGAACCCGTGCGCGATCGGCGCGCCGAACGGGCCATCGGCCGCCCTCACGGGGTCGACATGGATCCACTGGTGGTCGTCGGTCGCATCGGCGAAGGTGTCGACGCGGTCCTGCGTCACTTCGAGCCATTCCGAGTATCCGAGGTCGGTGCCTGCGAGGCCGGCGACGTCGGCGTAGGCGACGGTGGTGGTGGTCATGGGTGTTCCTTTCGTGAGGGTCAGACGAACGCCGATGCGCCCGTGAGAGCGCGTCCGACGATCAGGGAGGTGATCTCGTGGGTGCCTTCGTACGAATACACCGCTTCGGCGTCGGCGAAGAAGCGCGCCACGTCGTGCTCGAGCAGGATGCCGTTGCCACCGGCGACCTCGCGGGCGAGGGCCACGCTCTCGCGTGCCATCCGCGCTGTCTGCATCTTCGCCAGGGCGGAGTCGTGGTCGACCAGATGCCCGGCGTCCTGATGGGCCGACAGCTGGACGACCATGCCGAGCGAGGCGGTGAGGTTGCCGAGGATGCGCGCCAGCTTCTCCTGCACGAGCTGGAAGCCCCCGATGGGTCTGCCGAACTGCTCGCGCTCGGTGACGTAGCGCAGGGCTGCGTCGAGCGCGCCCGCCTGCAGGCCGGTCGCGATCCACGCGACATCGGAGCGCATGGCGCGCAGGATGCGGCTGACGTCTCGCCAGCCGTTCACGTTGTGCAGACGGGAGGATTCGGCGACCTGCACGCCGTCGAAGGTGAGCACGGCATTCTGCATCGGCCGCAGCGACACCTTGCCCTGCAGCGGCTCGATGTGCAGTCCCGGCGCATCCCGCGGCACCAGGAATGCCTTCACGTGCCCGTCATGGACCGAGCGGGCGAACACCGCGATGACATCCGCCGACCCCGCGGCGCCGATCCACCGCTTCGCGCCGTCGAGGATCCAGGTCGGGCTGCCGCTCTCTCCCCCGTCCGTGAGCCGCGCGGTCGTGGCCATGCCGCCGGCGATATCGGAGCCGTGGTCGGGCTCGGTCAGGGCGAACGCGCCCGTGAGCGAGAACGAGCGCACCCGTCGGTCGAGCTCCGCCACCTGCGCAGGTGAGCCGCCCTGACGAATCGTGGTGCGGAACAGCCCTGACTGCGCGTTGTACAGCGTCGCCACCGAGACGTCGGTGCGCGCGAGCACGTAGTTCCGGAACCCCGAGAACATGCTGCTCGAGGCCTCGTCGTCGGACACCCCGGCCGGCTGCATCAGCTCGAGGGGGATCAGCACCTCCCGCACGGCGTCGGGCATGATCGCCCGTTCCCACGCGTCGGACATGAGCGGACGGATGCTGCGCTCGAGCGTGTCCCGCAGGGTCACCAGCGCGGCGTGCGCCGGCGCGCTGAGGTGCGCCGAGGCGAACCCGTACGGGTCGATGCCGATCGCGGCATCCCTCTCGATCGCAGACATGGCTCAGCGACCGATCCCCAGCAGCCTCGCCGCGTTGTCCTTCAGGATGCCCGGCATGATCTCGCTCTTGAGGGCGGTCGTCTCGACGTCACGTCGCCAGCGGTCAGGCGTCAGCAGCGGGAAGTCGGAGCCGAACAGCACCCGTCGCTTCAGGTAGGAGTTGGCGGCGCGGACGAGCGAGTCGGGGAAGTACTTCGGGCTCCAGCCGGAGAGGTCGATCCAGGTGTTGTGCTTGTGCGTGGCCACCGAGAGCGCTTCCTCCTGCCACGGCACGGAGGGGTGCGCCATGACGATCTGCAGGTCGGGGAAGTCGGCCGCGACGCCGTCGAGAAGCATCGGATTCGACAGCGCGAGCCGGAACCCGCGCCCGCCGCGCATGCCGGCGCCGATCCCGGTCTGCCCGGTGTGGAAGAGCGCGACCGCGCCGGCGTCCTGGATCGCAGCGTACAGCGAGTAGTACCGCTCCTCGCTCGGGTCGAAGCCCTGCACGGTGGGGTGGAACTTGAACCCGCGCACGCCGGAGTCCTCGATCAGCCGCCGGGCACGGTCGACCGCGTCGGCACGACGGGGGTCGACCGAGCCGAACGGCACCAGCACGTCGCTGTTGCGCACGGCCCCCTCCGCGATCTCGGCGCTCGACAGAGGCGCGTGGCCGAGCTGCGTCTCGGCGTCGACCGTGAACACGACGGCGGCCATGCGCCGCTCGCGATAGTAGGTCGCGATCGAGTCGAGATCGGGCCGCGGCCCGTCGGTCGCGAAGTACGTCGATGCCGCATCGGCGAGGTCGTCGGGCAGCGACGCGTGGCCGTGCCCGTCGACCTCGATGTGCACGTGCATGTCGATCGCGTCGATCGCGTCGAGGTCGATCGCCGGCTCGTAGCGGGTCATGAGCGCTGCAGGTCCTCCGGCAGCGGCGGGAACTTCTCGCCGACCGGCTGCAGGTCGCCGACCGCCTCGGCGAAACCGTCGTGCAGTGCCTCGGTCGTCCAGCCCCCCTCGTGGTACGCGGTGGCGACGGCCTCGGGGTGCGACCAGAGCTGCAGGCGGTCGCCCCCGATGCCGATCGCCTGACCGGTGACGTCGGCTGCGGCATCCGATGCCAGATAGGCGATGATGCCCGACACGTCGTCGGAGGTGCCGAAGCCCAGATCGTGGCGGAAGAACGCGGGCATCGGCTCGCCGGCCGCGTCGGCTTCGACCGCGGCGGCGAAGTAGGGAACGGTCGCCGTCATGGCGGTCGCGGCGACGGGGATCACGGCGTTCGCGGTGATCCCGGCCCGCTTGAGCTCGAGCGCCCAGGTGCGCACCATGCCGACGATGCCGGCCTTGGCTGCGGCGTAGTTGGTCTGGCCGAAGTTGCCGCGCTGGCCGGTCGGGGAGCCGATGCAGATGATGCGGCCGGCCACACCGTGATCCTTCATGTACGTCGCGGCCTCGCGCACGCATGTGAACGTGCCGCGCAGGTGCACGTCGATCACGGTGTCGAAGTCGTCGTCGCTCATCTTCCACAGCACGGTGTCGCGCAGGACACCGGCGTTCGTCACGAGGATGTCGAGGCCCCCGAACGTCTCGACCGCGGTGCTGACGAGTCGCTTGGCGGTGTCGGTGGGCCCGACGGGCGCGACGACGGCGACGGCTCGGCCGCCGAGCGCCTCGATGGACGCCACGGCATCGAATGCGGTCGCCTCGTCGACATCGTTCACGACGACGGCCGCGCCCTGGCGCGCCAGCTCCTGGGCGTACGCGAGGCCGAGGCCCCGGCCGGATCCGGTGACGATGGCGACTTTGCCTTCAAGCGACATGTGACTCCTTTGTTCGTGATGCTCTGCGAGCAGGACAAGAATACTTGAGTTTTTCAATTATTGAAACCCTCATCGTAGATTATGATGGAGGCATGACGGATACCCGCGTCCAGCCCACCGGCGCCGAGGCGCTCGCCGGCGACATGAGCTTTCTGCTCGCGCGCGCCAGCGCGCTGTCGAACGCCGCGGGGAACGCAGCTCTCGCCCCGGTGGGACTCAAGGTGCGTTCGTACTCCGTGCTCGAGCTCGCGGCGGGCGAGGTCCGCATCTCTCAGCGCGAGATCGCGGACTTCCTCCGCCTCGACCCGAGCCAGGTCGTCGCCCTCGTCGACGACCTGCAGGTGGCGGGCATGGTCGTGCGCGAGCCCGATGCGCGTGACAGGCGAGCCAATGTGGTGGTCGCCACGCCGCTCGGCCAGCAGACGCTCGTCCAGGCGCGACGCGCCGTTCGTGACGCCGAGCTCAGCTCGCATGCACAGCTCACCTCCGCTGAGCGGGCTACTCTGGCCGTTCTGCTGCAGAAGGCCGCGTTCCCGGCCTGAACACGACCGCTCGGGAGGGAAGGCCTAGCGGATCGCCGGCGCCTCGAAAGCGTGGCGGATCTTGATCGATGCCGCCTGATCCGATGCCAGGAACGCCAGTACCCGTTTCGCCCCGGATGTATCGGCTGCAGCCGTCGCCACTGCCCCAGCGAACACGGTCTCGATCGCGCACTCGGGCGGCAGCACTCCGAGAATGCGCACACCTGGCTGGCCGACGAGCTCGCTGAGCTGCTGGAAGCCGAGATCGACGTCACCTGCGGCCAGCGAAGCGGCGACGGGAACTCCCGGACGCGCCTGTACGAGGCGGTCGCCGAGTTCTTCTCTCAGCCCCCACTCCTCGATCAGGCGCACGAGGGCGGTACCGCTCGGACCGGTCGAGTAGCCGATCCTGGTGGCGGCGCGCAGCGCCTGCCGCATGCCTTCCGCATCGTCGAAGGCGACGCCCGCCGCAGGGAGGGCCGGCTTCGCCGAGTCGGATGCCACGGCCGCGGCCACCTGCGACAGCACCAGCGGCACGACCGTGGCAGCATCCACGTGCCCGGCATCGGACAGCCGCTTCAGTGCCGTGTCGGCGAGGAACACCAGATCGAACGGCTCGCCCTCGGCGATCCGCTGCTCTGCATCGACGCCTCCGACCGATTCGACCTCGACCTCGCCGAGTCCGGCATCCGCGGCCGCAGCGGTCATCTCGGCGAGCACGTGCCGCGTCGCCATGGAAGAGATCGCCCTCACGCCACGTCCTCGAAGTCCTCGGTGTCGACGTCTGCGGCGGGGCCTGGGGCGTAGCGCGGACCCGACACCGTGGCCGTGCTGATCAGCTCGCCTGCGCGCGCCAGCACAGCGGGGGCGATCATGAGGTCGACGGCGGCGAGGTCGTCCTTCAGGTGGGCGGGGTTCGTCGTGCCGGGGATCGCGACGACGTGCTCGCCTCGCGAGAGCACCCACGCCAGCGCGAGCTGCGCCGGCGTGCAGCCGGCCTCGGCGGCGAGCGCGCGCCACGCCGGAAGCAGCCCGGCGTTCGCGGCCCAGTGCTCGGGCTGGAACCGCGGCATCGTGCGTCGGATGTCCCTCGGCGCGAGCGCGGCAGGGTCGCTCACGCTGTCGCTGAGGAAGCCCCGCGCAACGGGAGAGAACGCCACGAGCGCGATGCCCGCCGCACGGGTCTCCTCGAGCATCCCGAGCTCGGGGTTGCGGCTCCACAGCGAGTACTCGTTCTGCACAGCGGCGATGGGCGCGACCTGCTGCGCTTCGCGGAGTCGCGCCACGGAGACCTCGGAGAGGCCGATCGCGCCGATCTTCCCGTCTTCGACCAGCTTGGCGAGCGCGCCGACGCTGTCGCCGATCGGCACGGTCTTGTCCCACCGGTGCAGGTAGTACAGGTCGATGTGCTCGACGCCGAGTCGCGCGAGCGATGCGTCGACCTGCGCCCGCAGCGTCTCGGGTCGCCCGTCGATCGTGCGCACGCCGTCGACCATCGCCATGCCGCCCTTGCTCGCCAGCACGACCTCGTCGCGCCTCCCGCGCAGAGCACGACCGACCAGCTCCTCGTTGCGGCCGCCGCCGTACAGAGTGGCGGTGTCGAGCATCCGCACTCCCCCGTCGAGCGCGGCGCGCAGCAGGGCGAGCCCCTCCTCCTCCGACGGCGGGATGCCGTAGGCGTGGCTGAGGTTCATGCAGCCGAGGCCGAAGCGGGGCAGCCTCACGCCAGCTGCTCCTCCAGCTGACCGAGCACGCGGTAGCAGTCGATCACCTGACGCAGCGAGGAGTTCGGCTCGCGCCCCTCGCGGATCGCCGCGACGAACTCGCGATCCTGCAGCTCGATGCCGTTCATGCTCACCGCGACATGCGAGACGTCGATCTGCTCGTCCTTGCCCGTGAACAGATCGTCGTAGCGGGCGATGTAGGTGGCCGTGTCGCCGATGTAGCGGAAGAAGGTTCCGAAGGGCCCGTCGTTGTTGAACGAGAGCGACAGCGTGCAGATCGCACCAGTCTCGCTCTTCAGCTGGATCGACATGTCCATCGCGATGCCGAGCTCGGGATGGATCGGGCCCTGGATCGCGTTCGCCTGCACGATGCGCCCGGCTTGATACGCGAACAGGTCGACCGTGTGCGCGGCGTGATGCCAGAGCAGGTGATCGGTCCAGGAGCGGGCCTCGCCCTTCGCGTTCGTGTTCGTGCGGCGGAAGAAGTACGTCTGCACGTCCATCTGCTGCACCGCGAACTCGCCCGCCGCGATGCGCTCGTGCACCAGCTGGTGTGAGGGGTTGAACCGGCGGGTGTGGCCGACCATGGCCACGCGGTCCGTCGCCTCGGCGGCCGCGAGCGTCGCCTCGGCATCCGCCAGCGAGTCGGCCAGCGGGATCTCGACCTGCACGTGCTTGCCCGCGGCCAGCACCGCCTGGGTCTGCTCGGCATGCAGGCCCGTGGGAGTGGCGAGGATCACCGCGTCGACGTCGTCGCGCTCGAGCACGGCCTCGAGACCGACGACCGCGTTCGGCACGCCGTACTGTGCGGCGACCGCATCCGCCTTCTCCTGCGAGGTGGCGCTGACGACCGTGACCTCCGCGTCCTCGATGCTGGCCAGCCCGTCGAGGTGCTTCATGCCGAAGGCGCCGTTGGCGCCGACGACCGCGACGCGGATCCTACCGCTCATGCGCCCACCTCCTCGAGGTGGCTGCTCACCGAGGCGGTCGCGGCGAGATGAGGCGCGACCGGGTTGCTGATGACGAGGTGGCCGACCGCCGTGTTCGAGGCTGGCACGTGGTAGAACCGGTGGTCGACCTCGGGCGACTGGCCGCCGAACTGGTCGTCCATCGCCCCGCGGGCGATGAGCCAGTCGACGAGCTCGATGCCCTCGGAGCCCGCCTCGTCGACGTATTCCATGTGCGGCCACTCGGTCAGGCCCAGCGGGTCGGCGATCAGGTGATCGAGGAACGCGTTGTCCCACTCCTTGTTGATGAGCCCCGCCCGGGGACCCTGCAGCTGGTGGCTCATGCCGCCGGTGCCCCAGATCTGCACGTTCAGCTGCTCGCCGTCCCACTTGTCGATCGCGCGGCGGAGGGCCTTGCCCAGCTCGTAGCAGCGACGCCCGGAGGGCACCGGGTACTGCACGACGTTGACGGCCAGCGGGATGACCTTGACGGGCCACTCCTCGACGTCGCCGTAGACGAGCGACAGCGGCACCGTCAGCCCGTGGTCCACGACCATCTCGTTGACGAGCGTGAGATCGAAGTCGTCCTGGATGATCGACTGCGCGAGGTGCGCCGCGAACTCCGGGTAGCCCTTCACGTCCGGCACCGGACGGGGCCCGTAGCCCTCGTCCGCCACCGGGTACTCCGCCCCCGTGCCGAGCACGAACGTGGGGATGATCGAGGCGTCGAAAGCGGTGGCGTGGTCGTTGTAGACGAGGATGACGACGTCGGGGGTGTTCTCCTTCGCCCACTTCCGCGTCCACTCGTAGCCGTCGAATACCTTCTTCCAGTACGGCTCCTCGGTCTTGCCGAGATCCATCGCGGCCCCGATGGCCGGCACGTGCGAGGTGAACAGCGCCGAGGTGTAGGTCGCCGGCGCATCGGGCCGGAAGGTCGTCGCCTTCTCGGTCGACGGCGGCGTCCAGCCGTCGAGGTCCTTCAGGCGGTTGCCCTCCGGCCGGCGCCCGCCGCCGATCATCATGTCGCGGTAGGCCGCCTCGCTCATACCGGTCATGGATCCGGCCATCTGCTGGAAGCTCAGTCCGTGCGTGGCGCCGATCTTGCTGAGGAAGTAGATGTTGCCACCCTCGGCGATCATGGTGTTCAAGTCCATGTCGAGCACGGCCTGGCGCTGCACCGCATTCAGCGGCCACTCGTCGAGATACGCCTCCTGATCGGCGAGGAACCGCCCGCGATTCTCGGGCTTCATGAGCGACATCGCGAACTGGTTGAGGTGATAGCCCTTGCGCGCCTGCTCGGCGTCGTAGATGGTCGTGCCGGGGACGTCCTTGTACGGCTTGTCGAGTGCCATGATCATGCTCCTTCGGTGGCGTCAGAGTCCGCCCAGTACAGGCGGTGCGGGTTGTCGACCAGCAGCTTGCGCTGCAACTCCGCCGTGGTCGCGATCTGCGGGATGTAGTCGACCAGCAGCCCGTCGTCGGGCATGTGGTCCTTGAGATTGGGGTGGGGCCAGTCTGTGCCCCACAGCACGCGGTCGGGGAACTCCTCGACCACGCGGCGGGCGAAGGGCACCACGTCGGTGTACGCATGCTGCTCGCCGTCGAGCGCCCGCGGGCCGCTCACGCTGAGCCGCTCGGGGCACGACACCTTGGTCCACACGTTCGGATTCTCGCGCAGGAAACGCAGGAAGAGGCCGAACTCGGGACCGTCGGGGTTCTTCGTCACATCGGGGCGCCCCATGTGGTCGACGACGAGCGGGACGGGGATGCGGGAGAAGAAGTCGTAGAGCTCTGGGAGGTCGTCGGCCTCGAAGTAGATCACGACGTGCCAGCCGAGCGGGGCGATCTTCGCGACGATCTCGTCGAGCGAATCCGTCGGCACGCGGTCGACCAGGCGCTTGACGAAGTTGAAGCGGACGCCGCGGACGCCGGCCTCGTGCAGCTCGGCGAGCTGTTCGGCGGTGATGTCGCGGCGTACGGTCGCGACGCCGCGTGCCCGCCCCTCGCTGCGGTGCAGGGCGTCGACCAGGGCGCTGTTGTCTGCGCCGTGGCAGGTCGCCTGCACGATCACGTTGCGGTCGAACCCGAGGCGGTCGCGCAGGGCGAACAGCTGCTCGGCCGAGGCGTCGCACGGGGTGTACTTGCGCTCCGGAGCGTAGGGGAACTCGGCGCCTGGTCCGAACACATGGCAGTGCGCGTCGACGGCGCCCTCCGGCATCCGGAATGTCGGGATGCTCGGACCGTCGTACCAGTCGAGCCATCCCGGCGTCTTCTCGAACGGGCCGGTGGTGTCTCCGTGCGCCATCTCAGCCCTCCACGTATTCCAGGCCGGCAGCCGCGAGCGGCTCGCGCATGCCGTACAGATCGAGGCCCAGCACGCCGTCGCGGAACTGCTGCCGCTTGGCCTCCTCGTTGTCCTCGCGTTTCTGCGAGGCATCCGCCACCGCGCCGACGAGCTCGCGCGGGACCACCACGACGCCGTCGACATCGGCGACGACCACGTCACCGGGGTTCACGAGCGCGTTCGCGACCACGACCGGGATGTTCACCGAGCCGAGGGTCGCCTTGACCGTGCCCTTCGCATTGATCGCCCGCGAGAAGACAGGGAAGTCCATGCTCTCGAGGTCGGCCACGTCTCGGACGCCGCCATCGATCACGAGTCCCTTGCAGCCGCGCGCCGTGAGTGAGGTGGCCAGCAGCTCGCCGAAGAAGCCGTCCTCGCTCTCGGTCGTGCACCCGGCGACGAGCACGTCGCCGGCCTGCACCTGCTCCGCGGCGACGTGGAACATCCAGTTGTCGCCCGGCTGCAGGAGCACCGTGACGGCCGGGCCGCACAGCTTCGCTCCAGAGTACGCGGGGCGGATGTAGGGGCGCAGCAGCCCGACGCGTCCCATCGCCTCGTGGATCGTGGCGACGCCGAACTGCGACAGGCGGGCGACGTCGTCGGGGTCGGGACGCTGGATGCCGGTGCGGACGAGGCCGAGATCGTTCAGGCGCATTGTTCCTTCTCTTTCACAGTCCGCGGGCGACGAGCGCCCGGTCGAGTCGGGGGTAGACGCGGCGGGCATTGCCCTCGAACACCTGGGCGCGCTGCCCGGCGTCGAGGTTGCCGGTGGCGTCGACGTAGCGCTTCGTGTCGTCGAAGTAGTGGCCGGTCCGCGGGTCGATGTCGCGGACGGCGCCGATCATCTCGCTCGCGAAGAGGATGTTCTCGGTCGGGATGACCTCGGTCAGCAGGTCGATGCCCGGCTGGTGATAGACGCAGGTGTCGAAGAACACGTTGTTCAGCAGGTGCTCCTCGAGCTCTGGCTTGCCGAGAGCCATCGCCAGGCCTCGGAATCGGCCCCAGTGGTACGGGACCGCGCCGCCGCCATGCGGGATCACGAGCTTCAGGTCCGGGAAGTCGCGGAACAGATCGCCCTTGAGCAGCTGCATGAACGCGGTCGTGTCTGCGCCCAGATAGTGGTCGCCCGTGGTGTGGAAGACGTCGGGGCGGCAGGTCGTGCTGACGTGGATCATCGCCGGCAGCTCGTACTCGACGAGCTTCTCGTAGATCGGGTACCACGAGCGGTCGGTCAGGGCGGGGGCGCTCCAG
Organism: Microbacterium hydrocarbonoxydans; assembly: GCF_000956475.1. GTDB lineage: Bacteria > Actinomycetota > Actinomycetes > Actinomycetales > Microbacteriaceae > Microbacterium > Microbacterium hydrocarbonoxydans_A. Next base: position 257,648 of record NZ_JYJB01000009.1, on the reverse strand, counting down.
CGTCCGCCGGACGGGTCGGGGTTGAGGTTCACGGTGACGACGCCGAGCTCCTCGACCGCGCGGGTCAGCTCTGCCACGGTGGTCGCGGGATCGACTCCGGGCGACTGCGGCAGCATGGCTCCCGGCAGGAACCGGTCCGGGAACAGCGCGCCGACGCGGGCGACGAGGTCGTTGCAGATGCGCGCCCACGTCGCGCTCACGGCGAAGTCGCCGATGTGATGCGCCATGAACGACGCCCGAGGGCTGAACACGGTGAGGTCGCTGCCGCGCTCGTTCATGAGTCGCAGCTGGTTGGCCTCGATGCTCTCGCGGATGTCGTCATCGCTGATGCGCAGCGCCGCAGGATCCGGGGCGTCACCGCCGCCCTCGGCGAACGCGATCTGCAGGTCGCGCCACGCACCCAGCTGTGCCGGGGCGGTCGTGTAGTGCCCATGGATGTCGATGATCACCGGGTGTCGTCCTTGCCACTCGAGTCGGGCCTGTTCCGGCCGTCACGGATGCTGTCGCTCCCGACTGTAGGTCCCCCACGCTGATGTGGTCCAATAGATATTGGATACGTCGACCATAGAGAGGATCGATGCATGTCTTTCGCCGATCTGAACCAGCTGCGCACTTTCGTCGTGCTCTACGAGCTGCGCAGCGTCACGGCCGCGGCGGATCGCCTGCACGTCACTCAGCCCACCGTGAGCTACACGCTGCGCAGGCTCCGGGAGCGCTTCGACGACGACCTGTTCCGCCGTGAGGGGCACGACATGGTGCCGACGGCGAAAGCCACGCAGCTGTTCGGCCCATTGCACGAGGCGCTCGTGACGATCGACGCGACCGTCGGCGAGGCGGACGACTTCGACCCTGCGGGGTACAGCGGCGAGCTCTCGCTCGGCCTCACCTCGATCGGCGAGCAGACCTTCCTTCCGCCGATCATGAGCGCGCTGGCGCGCGAGGCATCCACGCCGCATCTGCAGGTCGAGCGCCTCGACTCCGACCAGGTCGAGGACCGGCTCGTCCGCGGCACGACCGACCTCGCCCTCACGGTCTCGCATCTGAGCACTCCGCGATTGTGGCGGTCCCGCGTTCGCAGCGTGGAGTACGTCGCGCTCTCCTCCGCCCGGCATCCGCTCCCTCCGACCGGGCCGGACATGTTCGCCGGCCGCCGGTTCGTGCGCGTCTCCGCCAGGGCCGGCCATGTGTTCCCGCTGCAGGCGCTCACCGAGCACGGACTGATGGGGCAGGTCGCGCTCACGGTCGAGGAGTACTCCACCGTGCCTGCGGTGCTCGAGGCGACCGACCTCGTGGTGCTGCTCCCCCGGCACGTCGCCGAGGTGTTCTGCGGCTGGTTCCCGGGGCTCCGCATCGCCGATCTCCCCTGGCCCGGCGACAGCACCCCGGTGTCGCTGTACACGCGGAGGGATGCGAGCCTGTCGCCTGTGCAGCGCTGGTTCCGCTCGCTCGTGCTGGAGGCCGTGTCATCGGGCGAGTACCCGGTCGACCCGTCGGACTGACGTGGTCACGTCGCTGTCTGGCGCGGCGACAAGACCTCTCGATTCACGCAGGGCCCTTGCGGTTCCAGCTCGCCTTCGCAGGAGCGAAGGGGCTGCGCACGTGGATCGACCACGAGGAATGCGGGTGGATCGAGAGGATCGCCCGCTCGTACCACGCGCGGGCCTCGTCTGTGAGCTCGGGAATGACGGCCTCCTTGTCGACGTCATCCTCGGGCCGAGGACGCAGGGCCTTCCAGACCAGCTGCACCTCGGGAGCGCCGGTCGGGACGCCGTCGATGTCGAGCACGGCGCGATCCCACGGGAGAGTGAGCCGCGGGTCGCGCTTGTAGACCCAGGCGCGCGGCGCGCCGTCCTCCGCGTTCACCTGCAGGACCCAGACGTCGTCCGCATCGTCGCGGATGAGCACGGGCTGCAGGTCCGCATCCGCCGGCGCGTCCGCGAAGGGGATGACCTCGTCTTCACCCTCCCCCGGCGCCCAGGCGCTGAATCCCTCGGGAAGACTCGCGACCAGCGCGGGGAGGTCCGCTGCGACCACGCTGACGTCGATGTTCTCCCGAGACCGGATCGCACGTCCGAGGCGGCGGTCGAGAGCCGTCCCGCCGGACAACCACCAGCGCACGGTCGCTGCCGACAGCAGCTCGGCGGTCGACGGTGCGTCGAGGGGTTCCCACGGAGTGAGAGAGCGACGAGACGGCATGTGCTCGAGGGTACGCCGTCAGCGTGGTTCCGCCCTGCACTCTGCGGTGAAATCGCCGCGATGCAGCGCCAGAGCCGCGGATCGTCCCTTGCGAGATCGAGAGTCCACTGCAGAGCGCAGAGGCGTCCAGGTTCGTGCACCGTGCCAAGCTAGCGGCATGGCGAACTCGCAATCAGGCGACTCGATGACCGAGCGCATCGTGCGCGTGCTCGAGACGTTCACCGCGGATCGCACCACCCAGTCCGCCACCGAGATCGCGCGCCGTGCCGAGCTGCCGTCGTCGACCGCGCATCGCATCGTCGGCGAGCTGATCGGCCAAGGCATTCTCGAGCGCGACGACGAAGGGCGCGTCCGTCTGGGGATGCGGCTGTGGGAACTCGCGCTCCGCGGGTCGAGCGCGCTGAGACTGCGCCAGGCGGCCCTCCCGCATATGGAGCGGGTCCAGGCGCGGATCCGCGAGCACACGCAGCTCGCCGTGCTGGAGAACGAGGAGGCGCTGTTCCTGGAGCGCTTGTCGGATCCGACGGCCGGGGCGAACATCACCCGCATCGCGGGGCGCCTGCCCCTGCACGCGTCTTCATCGGGCCTGGTCCTGCTCGCCTTCGCCGATCCTGACCTTCGCGAGCGTGTGCTCGCCCAGCCGCTGCGCCCGGTGTCCGCGGAGACCGTGACGGATGCGGACGCGCTGCGCGCCCTGCTCGCCTCGATCCGACGGCGCGGGCATGTCGTGGCTCCCGGGTCTATCGAGAGCGTGTCGACGGGAGTGGCGGTCCCGGTGCGAGACCACGGCGAGGTCGTCGCGGCACTGTCGGTCGTGCTCCCTCGCCAGGCGCCGACGACCGAGCCGATCGAGGCGCTCACCTCGGCGGCTGCGGCCATCGAGGCCGACCTCGGCCGGATGCACTGATCCCGTTCAACGGGATTTCTCGGTGCGCGCGGCCGGCCGCGCGGCACACTGGTGCGCAGCATCCGTCGTCGAAGGAGACGCCTATGACCACCCGCATCCGCACCCGAGTCGCCATCGTCGGCGCAGGCCCCGCCGGACTCATCCTGTCGCACCTGCTCGCCGACGCCGGCATCGAGTCCGTCGTGATCGACCAGCGCAGCCGCGCCGAGATCGAGACGACGATCCGCGCCGGCATCCTCGAGCAGGGCACGGTCGACCTGCTCACGGCGATCGACCCCGGAACCCGCGTGCACACGGTCGGCCAGCGGCACGACGGCATCGAGCTGCGCTTCCAGGGCGAAGGCCACCGCATCGACTTCCCCGGTCTCGTCGGACGCAGCGTGTGGCTGTACCCGCAGCACGAGGCGCTGAAGGACCTGCTCGCGCTGCGGCTCTCGCAGGGACAGGACCTGCGCTTCGGCGCGACGGCCGTGCGGGTCGAGGGCGTCGACACTGCGACGCCGCAGGTGTCCGGGACGGATGCCGACGGCGCCGAGTTCGTGATCGACGCCGAGTTCGTCGTCGGCGCCGACGGCTCGCGATCGGTCGTGCGCCAGGCGGTGGCCGGCTCGTCGCGCGACGGCCATTTCCGCGAGTACCCCTTCGCATGGTTCGGCATCCTGTGCGAGGCGCCGCCGAGCGCGCACGAGCTGATCTACAGCAACTCCGACGACGGGTTCGCCCTGATCAGCCAGCGCTCCCCCGAGGTGCAGCGCATGTACTTCCAGTGCGATCCGGATGCCGATCCGAACGCGCTGAGCGAGGCGGAGATCTGGGAGACCCTGCAGCGGCGGGTACCGGGAACCACGCTCACCGAGGGGCGCATCTTCCAGCGCGACGTGCTGCGCTTCCGCAGCTTCGTGGCGCACGAGCTGCGTCACGGTCGCGCCGCACTCGTCGGCGACGCGGCGCACACGGTGCCGCCGACCGGAGCGAAGGGCATGAACCTGGCCGTGGCCGATGTGATCATCCTCGCTCGCGCGCTCGAAGCGCTTCTGGTCAGGAACGACGAGCGCCTGATCGACGCCTACGCCGAGACCGCTCTGCGGCGGATCTGGAAGGCGCAGCACTTCTCCTGGTGGATGACGAGCATGCTGCACGTCGCACCCGGCACGAGCGACTTCGACCGGCTGCGTCAGATCGGCGAACTGCGCTCTGTGGTCGAATCGGAGGCCGGGCGTACGTTCCTCGCCGAGGCGTACACGGGGTGGCCGGTCGAAAGCTGAACCGATCGGACGCCCGTGGGCCGAGGATTCGCGCCTCGGCCCACCCTTCCTACTTCGTGCCCTTGATCGGCAGGATGAGCGCAGCCCCGACCAGGCCCGCGACAGCGCCGGTCAGGAACAGTGCGGGGAAGTTCTGCGGAACGGCGGCCGAGGCGCCGATCGCGAGCAGCGCGGGAGCCACGGCGGGCACGATGGACGAGGGCAGCGAGCTCGCAAGGCCCATGATGCCCATGTCCTTCGCGATGTTGTGGCGATCGGGCAGGATCTGGCTCACGAGCGCAAGGTCGACCGCCATGTACACGCCCTGACCGAGCCCGATGATGCCCATCGCGATGAGGAAGGTCGGATAGTCTCGCGCGAACGTGACGACCACGAGCCCCACGGCGAAAACCACCGCGGCGACGATGACGAAGGGCTTGCGCCGGCCGATCCGGTCGGAGAGCTTGGCGGCGATCGGAGCGAACACGAGGGCGAGCGCGGTGAGCACGAGGGTGGACAGGAACACGGCCCCGGAGACCGCCTCACGCGTGAACCCGAGGGCGATGATCAGGTAGAACGCCTGATACGCCTGCACCGCGGCGATCCCGAAGAAGATCAGCAGACGGCTCCACCACGCCCAGCCGAACGACGGGTGCCTCACCGGGTTCACCCAGAATGTGCCGAAGAAGTCCCGCACGGCCAGGACGGGCACCTCGTCGCGCGTGATCACACGGTCGTCGAGACGCCAGGCCAGCAGGAGAGCACCCACCACGGCCACTGCCGCCGGCAGCAGGAACTGCGCGAGCAGCGAACCGGAGACGAGATTCGCGAGGAAGAGGCCGACGAGCGCGCCGAGCGGCAGGCTGAGTCCGACGAGGGCGGATGCTGCGCCTCGCCGATCGGGAGCGTACTGATCGGCGAGGATCGCCGTGCACGCCACCGTGACGGCGGCCGCACCGAGACTCGTGAAGATGCCGGCGATGATCAGCAGACCGGTCGACGACGCCGCATAGCTGAACGGGGCGCCGATCGCGAACAGGATCGCGCCGAGGATCAGCAGCGGGCGTCGTCGGCCCGTCCGCCAGGTGAGGCGGTCGCTGAGGCGACCGAACAGCGGCGCGGCGACGAGCGCGCAGACCGCGCCGATCGCGACGACCACCGACAGGATCGTGGTCGCGTTGGCGGGGTCGAGCTGGTCGGCTTTGAGCGTCAGCGTGAGCACCGCGGGCACGAGCTGGCCCATCCCGGTGCCGATCGCCGCCAGTCCGAGGAAGAACAGGAACCCGCCGCGCGGGTTGCGCCACTCCTGCGGAGAGGCGTCGATGTCGGCGGAGACGGGTGCGGAGGATGGTGTGGTCATGTTCGAGGCTTCCTTGCCTGTGCTGCGGCCTGCGGCCGTCGGATCATCGTCGATCGCCACGGGGATCGCTCCCCCGACTCACTGTCGACGCTGGATGGGAATCAGGGAAGAGCAGATTTCGCATGCTGCGCATCCGTCTGGTCTATGTGTGAACCCGCTCGGGCCACCCGCAGCTCGTGGGTGCTGCGGCCGGGTGGCAGGTCCCTGACCTCCTCCGGCAGCACCAGCCGGGCGGAGACGCCGTGGGGCACCTCGACGCGGATGGATGCCGTGCCGCCCTCGCGCTCCCACGCGACCGCGAGCTCGCCGTAGGGCGTGGGCACGGCCGCCTCGACGCTGCGCACCCCGGCGTCGAGGTCGGGCTCGATCACGGCGGTGCGCCAGCCGGGCGACGCCGGACGGATGCCGGCGACGCGACAGTACAGCCAGTCGTCGACGCAGCCGAAGGCGTAGTGGTTGAACGACACAGCTCGCACCGTGCCGTCTGCGGCGATCGCGTCCCACGCCTCCCACACCGTCGTCGCCCCGCGGTCCACTTCGTAGAGCCACGACGGCGCTTCCCGCTGGAGCAGCACGGCACGCGCGAGATCACGGTGCCCGGTGTCCCACAGCGCGTCGAGCAGGTAGGGGGTCGACAGGAAGCCGGTGTCCAGCCGGTTGCCCCGCGCCCGCACCAGCTCCGCCAGCCGTTCTCCCGCCGCGTGCCGCAGCGACGTCGGCACCAGATCGAGCCCGAGCGCGAGCGCGTACATGCCCTGCAGCTCGACGGGAAGAGACCCGTCAGGGGCGATGTACTCGGCGGCGAACGCCGCGCGCACGCGATCGGCATGTGCGCGCAGCTCTCCGGCATCCGCGCGGCCGAGCACCTCGGCGATGCGCGCCGCCAACGTGAGCGTGTGCGTCTGGAACATCGGCGCGACGAGCTCCGAGGTGAGGGCCGGGGCGATGCCGATCGCCTCGTGCAGCGGCCTGCCCTCCAGCGTCGACGGCGTCAGCCAGTCGCCGAAGTGCTCGCCGGTGTTGTACAGCAGCGCCTGCCGGGAGCGGCGCTCCGCTGACGCATCCGCGTATTCGTCGCGCAGTTCGTCTGCCGCGGTGCGCGTCTGGTATCCGATCCAGGCGCGCAGCGCGTCGTAGTTCTCCTCCAGCACGCGGACGTCGCCGTAGCGCTCGTACAGCGTCCACGGCACGATGGCGATGGCGTCGCTCCAGCCTGCGGCCGCCACGATCGCGCCGATGCCCTGGGCGGAGGCCGCAGCGTCCGCGTCGAACGGGGAGCGCGGCGAGGTGATCGTGATCCGTCCGTCGGCGAGCTGATCGGCGCGCAGGTTCTCGAGCCAGCGTGCGAGGAACGCGGCGACATCGGCGTTGTTCGTCGCCGCCGGCGCGAACACCTGGAGATCGCCGGTCCAGCCGGCGCGCTCGCGCTGCGGGCAGTCGGTGGGAATCGAGAGGAAGTTCGCGCGCTGGCTCCACACGACGTTCTCGTGCAGCCGGTTCAATCGCGCGTCGGAGGTGCGGAAGCGACCGGTGTAGTCGAGGTCGCTGCAGAGGACGACGGCCACAGCGTCGGCTGCAGAGAGAGTGTCGACACCGCGGATGCGCGCATAGCGGAAGCCGTGGAAGGTGAACTCCGGCTCCCACTCGATCTCGGCGTCGCCTGCCGAGATGTAGGTGTCGGTCTGCTCCTTGTTGATTCCGGCGATGTTGACGAACCAGGCGCCGTCGGCGTCGAGCGTCTCGGTGTGCTCGACGATCACCTCGCGGCCGGCGGGAAGGCCGTGCAGCGTGAGCCGCACGCGGCCGGCGATCACCTGGCCGAAGTCGACGATCCAGCCATCCGGCGTCTCGCGGACGTCGACGGCGGGCAGCGTGAGCACACGCCGGACGGGCTCGCCGCTGAACGGGACGAGTGCTGCGGCATCCACTCCCCTGTCCTGCACCGGGCTCCATCCCGCGTCGTCGAAACCCGGCGTCTGCCAGCCGAAGCTCGGCGAGCGCGCATCGAGCCGCTCCCCGATGAAGAGGTCGGCATGGGTCCACGGACCAAGGCTGCTGCGCACGTCGTCGCCGGATCGGATGACCTCGGTGCGCCCGTCGGCGTAAGACATCTCGAGACGCCAGGTCGCACACGTGCGATCGCCGAACTGCGCGCTTGAGCCGGTCAGGCCGACGCGCCCGGCCCACCAGCCGTCGGCGAGCGCGACCGCGAGGACGTTCGCGCCCGCGGCGAGCTGGTCGGTGACGTCGTAGGTCTGCACGCTGATCCTGTGCTGGTAGCTGTCGAAGCCGGGCGCGAGCACCTCATCGCCTACTCGCTCACCGCCGAGCCAGGCGGAGTAGACACCCCGTGCCGTCATGCGCAGCCGGGCGCGGACGGGCGCCGAGATGAGGTCGAACCTCTGCCGCAGCAGCTGCACCGGCCGCAGGCGCTCCTCGGCTGGAGCCGCCGGGCCCGCGCCGCGAATCCAGTCGAAGAGCGACCAGCGCTCGATCTCGGTCGGCTGCTGGACGGGCTCGATCCACGGGGCATCCCAGGCGCCGAGGTCGGGCGCGGTGCCGAACGATGAACGGGCCTCCCTCATATCGTCGCCGGACCAGCTCATCATGCGCCACTCGTAATCAGCGCCGTTATCCAGCGGCTCCCCGCCGTACGCGACCAGTGACGTCTCGCCGCTGTCGACGCGACCGGAGTCCCACGCCGTGCGGCCTGCGGCATCCGTCACCACGATCCGGAAGCCCGTCTGGGCATGGCCCGCGATCCACGAGAACCGGGGCGTCGCGGTCGGAATCGCGATCGGCCGGATCTGATGCTCGACTCCCAGGTCGCGGCAGCGCAGCTCGCCCTCGGGCGCTCGTCGGTCATTCATCGCACGCATTCCGTCCTGATCGATGACGCCACGTCATCAGCCGCGCCACCGCGCGCGCAGCACGTGCGCGGCCGCCTTCGGCTGACGGTCCCGGGTGAACACGCCCTTCTTGTTGCCGTCGACACGGAAGAAGCCAGGCGACGTCTGGAAATCGGCGAAGTTCCACACGTGCTCGCCCACCACCGCATCGATCCTGTCGAAGACGCGGTGAAAGGTCTCCAGAAGCCGCTGCTGGTACTCCTCGCTCCAGGGCTGATCCAGCACCGAGTGCAGCCCGGCATAGGAATCGGCGCCATACTCGCCGATCATGATCGGCTTGTCGTATGCGTCGGTCCACGCGCGCAGCTCCTGCTCGAGATGCCGCTCCGCAGCGACCAGGTCGGCGGAGTCGGAGTACCAGCCGTAGTAGCGGTTCAGCGTGATGACATCGAACAGGTCGGCGATGCTGTCGGTGTCGGCGTGAGCGCGGTACTCGCCTGCGAACGTGAGCGGACGCGTCGGATCCAGCTCTCGTGCGAGCTCCACCAGCGGCGCGAAATACTCCCGCGACCCCGGCTCCACACTGTCGGGCTCGTTCATGAGGCACCACATCACCACCGAGGGATGATTCCGGTCGCGGTCGATGAGCTCGCGGATCGCCTGCGCATGAGCTCGCTGCGTATGCTCGTCGAACATCTCCGGCGAGAACGCGGCCTGCTCGGCCACCCCGTGCACGCCGCCCCCGAGCCCGAGATTCAGACCGACTGCAGCGGTCTCGTCGATCACCACGATCCCGTGCCGATCGGCGTACTCGAGCGTCTCCTCGGCGTAGGGATAGTGCGCAGTGCGGAAGGAGTTCGCCCCGACCCACTCCATCAGTGCGAAGTCGTGCACGAGCAGGGCGTCGTCGCGCCCCTTGCCGCGTATCGCACTGTCCTCATGCTTGCCGAATCCTCGGAACGCGAACGGCTCTCCGTTGATCAGGAACCTGGCGCCGCGCACCTCGACCGTGCGGATGCCGACCGGCAGCCCGTAGGCGTCGACAACGGCCTCGTCGGCGAGCAGCTCGACCTGCAACTCGTACAGGTAGCCGTGCCCCGGCCTCCACAGCTCCGCGTCGGGCACCGACAGCGCCCCCGATGCTCCGCCGGCCTCTGCTGCGGTCTCTCCGTCTTCGTCGACCAGCCTGACCCGCACCTCCGCTTCGCCCGACGCCTCCACGTCGTAGTGCACGACCCCGGTGGTGCCGGTGATCGTCGTGCGCGTCCGCAGCGCCGTGACGTGCACGTCGGGCACGGAGTAGAGCCACACCGAGCGCGGGAGACCCGCATAGTTGAAGAAATCGTGGCGGTAGGACTGCCGCCGACGCCCTCGCTCGTCGACCGAGATCGTGCCCGGCGGGATCGTCCGGTTGGTGAGCTCGTTGTTCACGCCGATCGTGACCCTGATCTCCTCGCCCGCGATCGCGAGTTCCGTGATGTCGGCCTCGAACGGCGTGTAGCCGCCGACGTGCTGCGCGACGAGCCGATCGCCGACGTACACCGCGCCCTCATGCGTGGCGGCGTCCACACGGAGGAACACCCGTTCTCCCGACCATCCTCGGGGAACCCGCACCGTGCGCTGATACCAGACCCAGCCGACGTGGTCATGGATCTCCTGGTCGGCGAAGATGTCGTTGTAGCTCGCGGGCACCGGCGCCTCACGGCGCGTCTGCAGGGTGCTCGCGTACGGTCGCGGCGCATCGGCCGCGTCGAGAGCGAACCGCCACAGCCCGTCGAGTCTCAGGAGTTCGCGGGTGCGTGTGGAACGAGGTGGGAGCATCAGAGGTCCTCTGCGAAGCGGGAACGGACTGTCAGCGGAAGCGCGTGGTGAGCCTGCCGATGCCCTCGATCTCACTGACGAGCACGTCGTCTGGGCCGATGAAGCGCTGCGGGGTGCGGCGGTTGCCGATGCCCGACGGCGTGCCGGAGAAGATGATGTCTCCGGGCAGCAGCGGGCACACCGCCGACAGCCGCACCAGCAGCTCCGGCACGTCGTACAGCATCATCGATGTCCGGGATGACTGCATCCCCTCCCCCGACAGGCTGCACGAGATCGCGAGATCGTCTCGGTCCGCGAGTTCATCGGGAGTGACCAGCCACGGCCCGGTCGGCCCGAACCCCGGGAACGACTTGCCGAGGCTGAATTGCGGGGCCGATCCCTGCAGCTGGGTGATCCGCTCGGACAGGTCCTGCCCGATCGTGAGTCCTGCGACATGCTCCCAGGCGTTCTCGCGCGTGAGCCGATGCCCTTCCCGGCCGATCACGACGACGAGCTCGACCTCCCAGTCCACGTGCCCTTCCGGCAGTTCGACCACGTGCTCGGGACCGACGATCGACGAAGGGAACTTCGTGAACGTGACCGGCATCGAGTCCGGCGGGTAGCCGGCCTCGGCGGCGTGCTCGGCGTAGTTCAAACCGATCGCGAACACCTGCCGCGGGCGCGGCACCGGGGCGCCCAGAGCCTCGGGATCGACGGGAGCGGATGCCGTGGCATCCGCCTCCGCCGCCCACTCCGCGAACGCGTCCCACTCGTCGAACAGCGACTGCGGGTCGGGGCCGAAGCGGCCGTCGGATGCCGTCGCGATGTCGATCGCCACCTGGGTTCCTGAGCCCGTCGAAGGGCCCGCGACCAGCACGGCCCGCCCGGCGAGGTTGGCGATCCTCACCAGTCGACCCGCTGCGGGGCGGGCTCGCCGTAGCGGTCCTCCCAGCTGATGACCTTGTTGCGAAGGGTGCCGATGCCGGTGATCTCGGCCTCGATCTCGTCGCCCGGCTTCAGGTAGAAGTCGAAGGGGTTCGGCTGCACCGCGGCGACGCCCGAGATCGTGCCGGTGGTGATGATGTCACCGGCGCTGTAGATCTGCGGCGAGTGGTAGGCGACCAGGTGCGGGAACTTGATGCGCGTCTGGTTCGTGTTGCCCTGCTGACGCACCTCGCCGTTCACGCGCAGCTGCATCGGCAGCTCGTGCATGTCGGGTACCTCGTCGCGCGTGACGATGTACGGGCCGATCGGGCAGAACGTGTCGATGCCCTTCGAGAACGAGAAGACGCCCGACTCCATCTCCTTGCGCTGGATGTCGCGCGCGGTGATGTCGTTGAACACCGTGAAGCCCGCGATGTAGTCGTCGGCCTCGTCGGGTCCGAAGAATTTGCCCGCCTTGCCGATGATGATGCCGAGTTCGAGCTCGTAGTCGAGTTCCTTGGTGAGACCCTCCGGGTAGACGATGTCGTCGTCGGGGCCGATGATCGCGTCGACGTTCTGGAAGAACACGATCCCCTTGTGCACCGGGTGCGACCAGTCGACCGCGGTGAGCTCGTTGTGGTGGTCGGCGAAGTTGCCCGCCGTGTGGAAGAACTTCTTCGGGCGGATCGGCGCTTCGAGCTTCACGTCGGCGAGGGTCAGGCGCTCGCCGGTCTCGCGCACGTCTCCCGCACGCTCGAACCATTCACGGGTGGACGGGACGTCGAGTTCGATCACGACGCCCTCCTCGAGTTCCAGGCGGCCGACCCGGCCGCCGTCGAAGGTGATGAGCTTCATTGATTTCTCCTTGTGCGTGTGTATGCATTTCGTCTCTGCGTTTCGTCTCGCTTCGCTCGCTCAACGAACAGCTATCGGTCGTTGAGCGGGGAGCGCAGCGACGCGACGAAACGCCGGGGGCGGTCGCTCAGGCGCCGACCATGTTGAAGCCGCCGTCGGCGAGCATGTAGCCGCCGGTGAGGTGCGCGGCCTCGTCGGTGGCCAGCCACAGGCAGGCGCCGGCGACGAACTCGGGCGGGGGGATGACGCCCATCGGCGTTTGCGAAAGCAGCACCTCGCGGCGGCCGTTCTTCCAGTCCTCGCGGTTCAGCAGACGCTCGGTCTCCATGAAGCCCGGCGCGAACGTGTTGATGCGCACCGCCGGAGCGAAGGCCTTGGCGTAGGACTTGGTGATGCCGAGGATCGCGTACTTCGCCGCCGCGTACTGCGGGGCGCGGGCCGAGCCGCGGACGATCACGGTGGAGCCGACCTGCACGATATTGCCGTGCCCCTGCGCCAGCATCCGCTCGCCGAACTCGTGCGTCATGAGCAGCGTGCCCTTGACGTCGATGTCGATCACCGCGTCGAGTGCCTCCTGCGTCAGCTCGTTCCAGTTCATCTGCTCGCTGGATACGTCGCCGACGTTGTTGACCAGCACGTCGAGCACGCCGAACGCGGCGAAGACCTCGTCGGCCATCCTCTTGATCTCGGCCCAGGATCCGATGTCGCCCTGCACGAGGATCCCGTCGCTGCCCGCCTCGCGGATGCGGGCGAGCGTCTGCTCGGCACCCGCCTTCGACGAGCGGTAGTGGACCGCGACCTTCGCCCCCTCCTGCGCTGCGCGCACGGCGATCTCGGCGCCGAAACCCGTGCCTGCGCCGGTGACGAGCACGGTCTTGCCCGCGAAGCGGGGGTAGATCTCTGACATGTTCTTGTCCTTTCTCAGACGAGGGTTCGTCCGCCGTCGATGTACATCACGTGTCCGGTGATGAACGCGGCGTGCTTCGACGACAGGAAGAGCGCGGGGCCGGTGAGCTCATCGGGGGTTCCGAGGCGCCCGGCGGGCACGAGGCTCTCGAGGTCGGCCCGCTTGCCGGGCTTCGCGAGTTCGACAGCGGTCAGCGGCGTCTCGATGTAGCCGGGGGCGAGGGCGTTGACGGTCACTCCGGACGCGGCCCACTCGCGTGCCATCACGCGGAGCAGCTGGTTGATGCCGCCCTTCGACGCCGCGTACGGCCCATGTGAGTGATGCGCGAGCAGCCCGGAGACGCTGGAGAGCGCGAGGATGCGACCGAACCCCTGCGCGACCATGTGCCGGCCGGCCGCCTGGGCGAGGCCGAACACCGAGCCGAGGTTCACCTGCAGGATGTGCTCCCATTCGTCCTCGGTGAACTCGAGGATCGGTCGGCGGTCGTTGATGCCGACGGCGTGCAGCAGCACCTCGAGGCCGCCGAGCTTCTCCACGACCTCGGCGACGACCCGCGCGCCAGCGCCATGCTCCGTGAGGTCGGCGCGGATCAGCTCGTACCGGCCGCCGAGTCGGGCGAGGTCAGCGCCGAGGGCGTCGAGGGTGCGCTGATCGCGATCGACGACGGCGACGGATGCTCCAGCCGAGGCGTAGGCGAGAGCGCATGCTCCACCGATCCCGCCGGCCCCGGCGATGAGCACACGGGATCCTGTGAGCCCGAGCCAGCCGGCGTCGGTGCCGGGCTCTGCGATGGCCTCGATCGACATCGACGCCTCCTTGTCGGTGAAATTCATTGAACAAAAGCCTGTTTCGTTAAATGAACGTATCAGACGATTGACGGTTGTGAAAGTCACTTTTACTGGTTGAATAACCTCATGGCAGCCCGCATCCACCCGCTCCCGCCCACCGAGCTCAGCCCCGAGCAGTCGGCGCTGTATGCGTCGATCACGGGTGGCCCCCGCGCCGCGGGCCCGCAGCACTTCGCGCTCACGGCGGCAGACGGCTCGCTGCGCGGCCCGTTCGACGCGATGCTGCGCTCCCCCGCGGTCGGTGCCGCTCAGCAGGAGCTGGGAGCCGCGATCCGCTATCGCACGCGCCTCGACGACCGCGCCAGGGAGCTGGCGATTCTGCTCGTCGCCGCGCGCTGGTCGAGCGGGTTCGAGCGGGAGGCGCACGAGGCAGTCGCCCGCGCTATCGGCTTCGACGAGAGCGAACTCGCCACCCTCGCCCGCCAGGACGTGTCGGGGTTCAGCGAAGATGAGCGACTCATCGGCCAGACCGTCATCGCCCTCCTCGACGGCGATCTCACCGACGACGAGTGGGCTGCGGCGTCGGCGGCCCTCGGCGAGCAAGGCGTGTTCGAGCTCACAGCGCTCGTGGGCTACTACTCCACGCTGGCTCTGCAGTTGCGAGTGTTCCGTGTCGGCTGAATCGCGGATGCCGCGACGAGCGCAATGGTATGTTTCCACTCTATGAAAGATGAATCCAGCGAGCCGGTGAAGGCCGGCGGTCGCTACCGCATCGAAGCTCTCGCGAAGGGGCTCGACGTCCTGCGGCTCTTCGACGAGACCGTGACCTCGCTCAAGCTCCGCGAGATCTGCGATCGCACGGGCATCCCGATGGCGACGGCGTTCCGCGTCGTCGCGACTCTCGAAGAGGGCGGATATCTCGAGCGTCTTCCCGATGGCAGCATCCGTCCGGGCGTCGCGGTTCTCCTGCTCGGATCCGCCGCGCTCCGCGGATCGAGCCTCGCGCAGCTCAGCGAGCAGCCGCTGCGCCACCTCGCCGAATCCACCGGCGAGACCGTGAATCTGGGAGTTCTCGTCAGCGACCAGGTGCTCTATCTCGCCCGCCTTCGCAACTCGGATCTCGTCACCGCGAACATCCAGGTCGGCTCGACGCTGCCCGCGGCATACACGTCGATGGGCAAGCTGCTTCTCGCGTTTCTGCCCGATGACGAGCTCGCCGCGACCCTGGCGAACCACGACTTCGCCGCCAACGCAGGACCGAACGCGGCCCGATCGCTCGACGAGCTTCGCGAGCGCCTGGCCGCGATCCGCGCGCAGGGGTACTCGCTGCAGGATCAGGAGGTCGCCGCGGGTCTGCGCTCGGTGTCGGTGCCCGTGTTCGGGCGCGAGACCCGGCCCGCCGCTGCGATCAACATCGCCGTCGCATCCTCCCGCCACGACGTCGAGTCGCTGCGCGGGCCTCTTCTCGAGCAGCTCCGAGCGACCGCCGAGGACATCTCGCGGTTGCTCCGGGCCACCTGACTCACCCAGAAGCCGTGCCCCTCGCGTGTGTCGCGAGCTTGGCGACGAGATCGCCGTACATCAGTCGCATGTCGATTCCGGTGAACACCCGCACCCGCGGCGGCCCGACGATCGGCTCGCCGTAGGAGCCGTCGGCCTCGATCCTCCTCCGCGGCTCGAGCCGAGATGGAGACGATGACGGCTCGGCACGGAACGTTCCCCGCAGCGCCGTCAGGAGCACGAGCGGGCTGTCGCCCAGCACGGCGCACTCGCCGAGGCTCGCTCCGAAGAGCTGCTCGACGTGGCCGGTGAAGTCGCGCCACCGGCTGACGAGGTACGTGCCCAGTGGGCCGGCCGAAGCGATGTCTCGGTCGAGCTCCGCCCACGAGACGAGGCATTGGCAGTAGGCGGACTCCGGCACCTGCCAGATCTCGATCTCCGATGCGAAGACCAGCTGCGCTGCTCGTAGGTCGGCGCTGGCGTTGAATTCGAGCCCGTCGGCCGGAGCGTCGTAGCCGTTGCCGCCGATCCAGACCAGCGTCAGGCGCTCGGCGATGCGGGGCTCGAACAGCAGCGCGGCGGCGAGCTCTGTGAGCCCGGCGCCGGCCGCGTAGAACAAGGGCGTATCGACGTCGTCGCGCATCGCCTCGGCGACGATCGCCCGGGTGACAGCGGAGACGGATGCCGCCGTGGCGCCGATCGCCTCCCGAGACCCGGCCTGGCATCGCAGCCTGCTTCCGGCGAGCGCCAGCACCTCGTCCGCCGCCTCGACGCCCTCTGCGACGATGTCGCGATCGGGAGCCACCATGTGGTCGGGCACGCGCGTGGAGATCACCTGCACGATCTCGACGGAGGTGCAGAGCACGTGGTGGGCGAGCTGGAACAGGCCGTCGGGGTCGCCGCCGAAGTCGTTGTCGATGATGACCCGGCTGCGTGGCGCAGGGCTCACGATCACGCCTCGGGCCCGGCCGTCGTCGAGACGGCATCCGTCAGCAGTGCGAGCGTGCGCTCGGCCGCAGGGTCGCCGATCTCGTTCAGATAGCCGTGCATCGCACCGCGCTGGCGGACGACATGCACGTCGACGCTGGCCCGGGCGAGCTCTGCGGCGAACGCCTCCCCCGACGCACGCAGGCTGTCGAGTTCGGCGTTGACCATGAGCACGGGTGGGAGCCCCGCGACATCGTGCCCTCCGGGGAACGCGTACCCCTGCGGGTCGATGCCGTCGGGGAGATAATTGCGGTTGATCGCGTCTCTGCTCTCGGGCGTGAAGATCCGCGCCGGCGGAACGTCTTCCAGCAGCCGGGCGAGCTCGGCGTTGGGCGGCAGGATCGCGTCGTGCAGCGACGGATAGACGAGCGCGAGAAGAGCGGGAGCGATGGTGCCGCGGTCGCGCAGGCGCATCGCGGCCCCCGCCGACAGGTTGGCGCCCGCGCTGGCGCCGCCGAGGGCGACACGACCAGGGTGAGCGCCGAACCGCGCGGCATTCGCGACGGCCCAGTCGAATGCCTCGACGATCTGCAGCGATGCGACCGGGAACCGAGCGCGGGGACCTGCCGCCTCGGCCTCGGCGCGCAGCTGCTCCGGGGAGGGGAACCCCGCGTCCTCGGACGGCGGGGCGAGCGCCTCGAGAGCGTCGAGCGGCGCGAGCGTGTAGTCGACGGAGATGACCGTGACGCCGTCTGCGCTGAGGCGCCGACCGACCTGGTCGGCCTCGGGCATCTCGAGCGTGCCGAACATGAAGGCTCCCCCGTGCAGCCAGACCAGCAGCGCGCCGTTCGGCTGCGCCGCCGGATACACCCTCACGCGAAAGGCGTGGCCGCCGCCCTCCAGGGCGACATCGTGGACAGCTGTCATCGTTCTGCTCCTTCTGCTTCGAGATGATGGATGCCGGCACCCACGACCTCGTCGGCGCGGCCGGGAAGCCGCAGCACGGCTTCGGTTCCGTCGGGGACCGTGATCTGCACCTGCAGCGTCTCGCCGGTCGTGCTCCAGCGCACCGCTGCACGGCCGTGGGGAGTGTCGAGGGTCGTCTCGGCCCAGGTGATCCCTCCTCCCGGTTGCGGAGAGACGAGGAACCGCCGGTAGCCCGCCTCGAGCGGGGCGAGTCCCCCGATCGTGCGATGCATCCAGTCGGCGACGGCGCCGAACGCGTAGTGGTTGAAGCTCGTCATCTCTCCCGGATTGATCGAGCCGTCCGGAAGCATGGAGTCCCAGCGCTCCCAGATCGTGGTCGCGCCCATCGTGACCGGGTACAGCCAGGACGGCATCTCGCGTCGGAGCAGCAGCCCGTAGGCGTCATCGAGGTGTCCGGTGGATGTGAGCGCATCGAGGATGAACGGAGTGCCGGCGAAGCCGGTGCGGATGGCGTGTCCCGATGCCCGCACGAGCTCGGCCAGCCGTTCCCCTGCTCGCCGCCTGTCCTCCCCCTCGACCAGCTCGAACGCGATCGCGAGCGCATACCCCGTCTCGCTGTCGCCGCGCACGCGCCCGTCGTCGACGTAATGCTCGCGGAACGCCGCGCCGATGCGGTCGCGGAGCGCGGCGAACTCCGCCTCGTCGTCAGGCCGATCGAGCACGCGTGCGGCGTCGACCATCATGCTCGCGGTGCGGAATGCGCTGGCCGTCGCCACGACCTCGGCGGGCGTCTTCGCCTTTCCGGGGTCGTCGGCGGGAGCATCCGGATCCAGCCAGTCCCCGAACTGGAAGCCTTGATCCCACAGGCCCGAAGGAGACAGCACCGCCGCGACCGAGCGCACATGAGCGGTCATCAGCGGGTACGCGTCGCGCAGGGTCTGCTCGCGCCCGTACGCCCGCCACAGTGCCCACGGCACCCACACGGCGGCGTCGCCCCAGATCGCTGTCGCCCCCGGCTCGGGGAATCCCGTGTCGAGGTGCTTCATCACGTTCGGCACCACCACGGGCACCGTCTGCTCGGGCGTCGCCCGGCGTTCGAGCTCTGCGTCAACGAGCCAGTCGGCGAGGAACGACTCCACGTCGCCGAGAAACGCCGCAGTGGGTGCGAACACGGCGAGATCGCCAGTCCAGCCCAGCCGCTCGTCTCGCTGCGGGCAGTCTGTCGGCACGCTGAGGAAGTTTCCGCGCATGCCCCATTCGACGTTGCGGTGCAGTTGCACGAGATCCGGGTCGGAGCAGGCGAACGTGCCGATGACGGGGATGTCAGTGGCGACGACGACCGCCGTCAGCGCTGCCGGGTCCAGCTCACCCGGCCAGCCGGACACCTCCGCGTACCGGAAGCCGTGGAACGTCAGCGTCGGCTCGAAGACGTCGTCGCCGCCGCTCAGGATGAAGCGGTCTGTCGCCTGCGCCGCGCGCAGCGGGCGGACCCCGAGCTCGCCGTCCTCGAGAACTTCGGCATGGCGCAGCACGATCTCGGTGCCGTCGGGACCCGACACTCGGGCGCGGATGACACCCACGAGGTTCTGACCGAAGTCGATCAGCGTTCTTCCCGACGGCGAGGTCCATACCCGCTCCACCGCGCGCTCCCCGACGACCCGGACCGGCGGAGACGTGCGAGCCACGAGCATCGCCGTGTCGAACTCGACCACCGCGACGCCATCCCAGTCCGAGTCGTCGAATCCGGGTCGCGACCAGGCCTGGTCGCGGAAGCGGGCGTCGATGGTCTGGCCGTTGTAGAGGTCGTCGGCCCGCACCTCGCCGGTGCCCGCCCGCCAGGATCCGTCCGTCACGACCCGCTGGACGAATCCGTCGGCGAAGACCACCTCGAGCTCGGCGAGCGCGGCTCGCTCCGCGCCGTACACCGCACGACGGCCGGTGAAGCCGAGGAAGCCGCGGTACCAGCCGTTGCCGATCCTCAGCCCGATCGTCGTGCGCTCCGCGACGGCGTGGGTGACGTCGTGCTCGATCAGGCGCACCCGCCACTCGTAACTCGTCCACCCTGGTGCGAGGAGCTCATCGGACGAACGGATGCCGTTCACCCAGGCCTCCACGACGCCGAGGGCGCTCAGGCGCAGCGTCGCGCGCCGCACGGCGCCGTGTCCTGCGGCAAGAGCGAACTCGCGTCGCAGCAGGGGTGCGGCGTCGGCGGGATGCTGCGGGGCGATCATCTTCGGATCGGACATAGCTCTCCTCGTTGAGCGGATGCGTTCTTCACGCGGTGACGCGGGCGATGAAGTCCATCGCACGGTCGAACAGCGGCGCGGTGTCGACGACGCCCTGCCAGAAATGCCGGCCGCCCTCGACCGGATGGAACTCGACGTCGACGCCCGATGCGCCGAGCGCGGCGACCAGCGCTTCACTCTGCGCGAAGGGGACGTGCTCGTCGGCGGTGCCGTGGGCGATGTGGAACGGCGGCGCGTCGGGCGCCACCTGGAACAGCGGGCTCGCCGCACGGGCGCGGTCGGGCACGCTCCCGGCCGGAGCGCCGAGCCAGCGCGCCTCACGCGTCTGATCGGCGGGCTCGCCGACATCGTGCTGCGCCATCGCGAACAGGTCGGCGGGGCCGAACCAGTCGACGACGCCACGGACATCTCGGCGTCGCAGGCCGGCCAACGCCGCAAGCGTGGCTCCGGCCGAGACCCCCCACAGCACGATCCGCGACGCATCGGCTCCGTGCTCTGCGCCGTGCTCGTGCAGCCAGCCGATCGCGGCGTCCACGTCGTCGAGCTGGGCGGGGAAGCGCGCCTCGCCGCTCAGCCGATAGTCGCACGACGCCACCGCGAATCCCGCGGCCACGATGCGGTCGAACGACTCCGCGTCCGAGATTCCCGGGGTGAAAACCTGCCGCGAGCCCCGCAGCCACCCGCCGCCGTGCAGGAACACGACGACGGGGGCTCCGGATGCTGCGGGCGTGCGCAGGTCGAGCGCCAGCGGACGGAAACCGTCCGGCTGGGCGAACTCGATCCCGAGCGTGGTGGGCATCAGTCGCGGAACTGGAACTCGGGCATGAAGACCGTGTCGTACTTCTCTCCCGCCGCGCGCATGACCTCGAACGAGGGGACGTACACGCCCTGCGGCTCGGTGAGGTCGGTCTGCTGACCCATCGCGTGGAAGAAGCGCTCGAATCCGGCGGTGCCGACTCCGAAGACCTTGGTGGAGTTGTGGATCTGGAATGCGTGCACGGTGCCGGCCGGGACGTACGCGAAGTCTCCCGTCACGAGGGTCGTCTTCGAGTGGTGATCCGCGGCATCGTCCATCCACACCGAGATCTCGCCGTCGACGACATAGAAGATCTCGTGTGCCGCCTTGTGCAGGTGCGCCGGGATACGGTCGCCCTTGCGACCCTGCATCGTGAAGGCGCCGTACTGGTCCTCCGTCTCGTCCCCGGTGAGCAGGATCGTGAACAGCTGATCGAAGACGAGCGACTTCTCGCCTTCTCCGTTGCCGAGGACGAAGGGCCGGGGTGCCGCGGGCAGGATGCCGGCGAAGGGGACCTTGTCGGGATCGTCCGTCGGGAATAGGGACATGCTTACCTCCTTGTGAAGCACGGGAGCCTCCGCGGTCTTCTGCGACCGGCGCTCCTGGCAGGTCAAGTCTGGTCGGCGAGCCCAGTGCGAGGAAGTTCGAGATCCCTACTCGGCATTAGCCACAGGCTAAGATCGCGGCATGGAGATCCCGATCCACGTGATCCGGTACTTCTGCGCACTCGCTGAGGAGCTGCACTTCAGCCGAGCCGCAGAACGGCTGAACATCACACCCCCGTCCCTCAGCCAGCAGATCAGTCGCATGGAGCAGCAGCTAGGCGTCAAGCTGTTCGAGCGCAGCCCTCGCAAGGTCGAACTCACCGCCTACGGTCGCGATCTGCTGCCGCTGGCCCGCCGCGTGATGGACGACCACGATCAGCTGCTCGACTGGGGGCGCAGCGTCGCCCGGGACCGCGACGCTCCGCTGCTGCGCGTCGGCGTGGTCGCGGCGGGCGCCGGCACACTCACGACCGCGGCCATCTCAGCGACGATGCAGGCGATGCCGACCGCGCGCATCGAGATGCGGCGGCTGGGGTTCTTCGATGTGGGCGAGGATCTGGAGCGCGGACGGGTCGACGTCGTCTTCGCGCCGGCGCCGCTTCCGCTGCCGGCGCGGATCCGCGTCGAGCCGCTGTGGCGCGAGCCTCGCGTACTCGTGGTGCCGGCCGGGCACCGGTTCGCCGGCCGCGAGTCGATCTCGATCTCGGAGACCGGCGGAGAGCGCTTCGTCGCGGTCGCGAAAGGCGTGCCGGAGGTGGTGAACTGGTGGCTCGTCGATCCGCGGCCCGACGGCTCCCGCCCTCTGCGCGGGCCGACCGCAGACAGCGTGGAGGGCCTGCTCGAGCTCGTCGCCGCCGGCGCCGGGGTGAACATCGCCGGCGAGTCCGCCTCGCATCACTACCGTCGCGAGGAACTGGCCTTCATCCCGATCAGCGACATCGAGCCGGCGACCATCGTCCTGTGCAGTCTGAACGACGCACGCAACCCGATGGTCAAAGCCTTCCGAGACACCGCGCAGCGCCTCTCGCCGCTCGTCGACGCGAGCTTCCACTAGGCCGGGGCAGCCAGTTCTCGCGCCAGGAAGTCCGCCGACTGACCCACGATCCCCGCGATGTCCGAATGACCGATGAATGTGTGGTCTGCGGCGGGCACGCCCACCAGCGTGCTGGACACGCCCTTCGCCCGCAGCTTCTCGTGCAGCATCTCGGATTGTTCATACGGGACCGCGTGATCGTCGAGGCCGTGGATGAGCAGGAACGGGGGCGCGCTCGGCGACACGTATTCGATGGGGCTCGCCCTGCGCAGCATCTCGGGCGCGGTTCTCGGATCCGCGCCGAGATATGCCTCCATCGGCGCGATCCTCTGCTCGTCGGTCAAGGCGCGGACGTCCACGCCCAGACTCTCGAGGAACGGGAGGAGGCTCTCCTGAGGCATGGTCGTCAGATCGTGGAGGCCGTACCAATCGACCACGGCGGAGACATCCGTCCTGCCATCGCGGAATCCCTCGATGCCTTCGATCGCGGCATCACCGCTGCATCCGGTCAGCCCGAGCATCGCCACCAGGCACCCGCCGGCGGATTCCCCGATCAGGCCGACACGGTCGGCGTCGATCCCGAGTTCAACTGCGAAGCGCCTCAGGTAGCGCAGCGCGGCCTTGAGGTCGTGCAGCGCGGCGGGGAACGGCGCCTCGTGGCTCAGACGGTAGTCGACGCTCGCCACGGCGATGCCGCGATCGAGCAGCGCTCCGATGAGATCCAATCCCTCCAGCGAGGGTGGGAACGAGCGGCGCGACCCCTCTTGGAACGCCCCGCCGTGGACCCACAGCGCCACGGGCGGCGGGGTGCCCGTACGCGGGACGTGAAGGTCCAGCTCGACTGGCCGGTAGCCGATCGGCATCGAATACGCCACGTTCCAGAACGTCCTCCCGCTCTCGGTGACGACGGCGGCGGGCGGCTGCGCCCCCGCGGCGGGCCAGACGAAGGGCGTCGAGTTCATGCCGTTCTCTCTCTCGAAGTGTGTGATGCGCGTCACGCCGCGGGTGCGGATGCGGATGCTTTCAGCGCCCGCCACGCCTCGCGCCGACGCGCCTGCTCGTCGGGGTCGGGCACCGGAGATGCCGCCATCAGCACCTTCGTGTAGTGCGCCTGCGGATCGTGGATGATCTCGCTCGTGGCGCCCTCTTCGACGATCCGGCCCCGGTTGAGCACGATGATCCGCTGAGCGAGGAACTCCACGACCGCCATGTCGTGCGCGATGAAGAGATAGCCGAGGTCGGCACCGGCGCGCAGTTCGGCGAGAAGGTTGAGCACCTGCGCCTGGGTGGAGAGGTCCAGTGCGCTGACCGCTTCGTCGCACACCACGAGACGCGGGTCCGTGACGAGTGCCCTGGCGATCGCGATGCGCTGCCGTTGTCCGCCGGAGAACTCACGCGGATAGCGTTCCATCGCGGCCTCCGGCAATCCGACCGCGGCCATCGCCTCACGCGCCTTCTGCTCGCGTCGCGCTCGCGGCATCCCCGCGACTCGCAGCGGCTCGGTGAGCGCATCACCGATCGGTCGACGCGGATTCAGCGACGAGAACGGATCCTGGAACACCGCGCGCAGATCCCCCTGCAGAGCGCGTCGCTCGGACGGGCCCGCCTCCGTGATGTCTCGGCCGTCGAACAGGATCCGTCCGCTCGCCACGGGGACGAGGCCGAGGATCGCCCGCCCGATCGTGGTCTTCCCCGAGCCGGACTCGCCCACGAGACCGAGCGTCTCCCCCCGTGCGATGGAGAACGACACGTCCTCGACGGCGGGTGCTGCACGCTTGCCGTAGCGGATCACGAGGTCCTGCACCTCGAGGATGGGTGTCTGGGATGCGCTCATGATCGTCCTCCTGCTCCCACGGGAGCCCGCCATTCTTCCTGCCGACCCCGCACCTCATCGCGTCTGACGCATCGCACGCCGCCTTCGCCTTCCCCCCGAGGGTCGAGCGGAATCGGGCTGCGGCATTCGATACTCGCGAATCGGCATCGCTCGGCGAACCGGCATCCGCTCGTCCACGATCCGGGCGCAGGAACCTGTCCGGGGATGGAGGCGAGACGCGGTGTGCTGTCCATCTCCGCGATCGTGTGCGGGTCGGCCGCGAGCAGAGCCATCGTGTACGGATGCTCGGGCTGCAGCAGCACGTCGCGCACAGGCCCCGACTCGACGATCTGGCCGGCGTACATCACCGACACCTCGTCGCACAGGTCAGCCACCACGCCGAGGTCGTGCGTCACGAGGATCACGGACATGCCGCGATCGGCGACCAGCCCGCGCAGCAGGTCGAGGATCTCTGCCTGCACCGTGACGTCCAACGCCGTGGTCGGTTCATCCGCGATCAGCAGACTCGGCGTACCGGCGAGCGCGAGAGCGATCGCGACGCGCTGGGCCATGCCTCCGGAGATCTGATGCGGATAGCTCTTCAGCACCCGCGGGACGTCGACGATGCCGACATCGGCGAGGAGCGCGGCAGCGACGGCCTTCGCCTGGCCACGGCCGGTCTTGCGCAGCCGCCGGATCGCTGCGGCGAGCTGCCATTCGATCGTGAACATCGGATCGAGCGCCCTCGTCGGCTCCTGTGAGATGAAGGCGATCTCGTGGCCGCGCACGCGCTGGAGCTCACTCTCGTCCGCACGCGCCAGGTCGGCTCCTCCCCACCGGATGCGCCCGGATCGCACCGACAGCCCGGGGGCGAGCAGGCCGAGCAGTGCGTACGAGGTCACGCTCTTGCCGCAGCCGGACTCTCCGACCAGGCCCATCACGCTCCCCGGCTGCACTCGTAGAGACACGCCCGAGACCAGCTCGGGTCCGTCGTCGACGCCGATCACGAGGTTCTCGATCGAGAGCTCGCGCTCGGCCACCTTCGTGGCAGGGGCCGCACTCTCCGCGGCCGGGGTGCGACGGCGGCGCAGCGAGATGAGGGGCGGGGGCTTGGCCGCTCCGCCCGAGAGCACGTCTGCGAGCGCGTTGGCGGCGATGATCGTGAGCGCCAGCACGCCGCCGGTCGGCACCATCATCCACGGCTGCTGGAAGATGAACTTCGAGGCGGCCTGGATCATGCCGCCCCAGGTCGGCTCGGGCGGCTGCGGACCGAGCCCGATGAACGCGAGGCCCGCCTGCATTCCGATGCCGACGCCGAAGATCAGCACGAACTGCACGATCACTGTGGTCGACATGTTCGGCAGCACGTGCCGCAGGCTCGCAAGCATCGGGCGCACGCCGTCGACAGCTGCCGCCTCGACGAAGAGCTGCCGGTGAAGCGACTTGGACTGCCCGAAGAACACCCGGTAGAGGGCGCCGAACAGCAGCAGGCCGAAGATCGCCATGACGACGACCATGTTGGTCCCCACCGCGGCGATCACCGCCATGATGATCACCATTCCCGGCAGCGAGAGCACGATCTCCGACACCCGGTTCATCACCGCCTCCACGCGCCGGGAGCGCGCAGCCCAGAGCGTCAGCGGGACCGACACGCCGATGCCCACGACGGGCGTGAGCAGCGCCACCAGCATCGTCGGCGCGGCGGCCGTGACGATGCGGGAGAGCAGGTCGCGTCCGAGTTCGTCGGTTCCGAGCAGATGTGCCGCACTGGGGCCCTGCAGCACGGCCTTGAGATCCTGCTCCAGCGGGCCGTACGGCAGCCACAGCGGGGCCGTGAGCGATGCCGCGATCAACCCGATCAGCCATGTCAGCGAGAGGATCGCGGTCGGCGAGGAGCGCAGCGTCCGGCCGACGCGGCGGTCGGTCCTGCGCGGTCGGACGATGGAGGTCGTGGAGACGGTCATGATGCACGCAGCTTCGGGTCGAGGGCGAGGGTGAGCAGCTCGAGGGCGAGGTTGACCACCACGACGACGAGCGTCGCGACGAGCACCAGTGCCTGCACCAGGGGCAGGTCGGCGTTGCCGACCGCGGCCTGCATGGCCTGGCCGATGCCGGGAAGGGCGAAGAGCACCTCGATGATCGCCGAGCCGCCGAAGAGCACGATGAACTGGATCGCGATGCTCGCGAGGATCGGCAGGCTCGCGCCGCGCAGAGCGTGCACGTAGATGATCCGCGAGGTCGGCGTGCCCACCGCCCGCAGCATACGGATGTGCTCCTGCGTCAGCGATTCGGCCATCGACGCCCTGGTCTGCCGCGCGATGCCTGCAGCGGCGGTGAGTGCGATCGTCAGCACGGGCAGTACGAGAGAGCGGGCCCACGACGCGGGGTCGTTCTGGAAGGGGACGAAGCCCGTGGCCGGCAGCATCCTCCCCTTCACAGAGAAGACGAAGACGAGCAGAACGCCGACCCAGAAAGCCGGAAGGGAGAGCAGGATGCCGCTGACCACCGTGATGGCGCGGTCGACGACACCGCCGCGAACCGCTGCTGCGACCCCCATGGCGATCCCGAGCACGGCGCTCAGCAGCGTTCCGAACACGGCGAGCGCAGCCGTCACCGGCAGCCGCTTGCCGATGTCGTCTGCGATCGACCGGCCATCGATCAGCGAGACGCCGAGGTCGCCGTGCAGCACCTGGCCGACCCAGTTCGCGTACTGGACGATCCAGGGGTCGTACCACCCCATCGCCACGTTGTAGTCATGCACCTGTTCCGGTGTCGCCGACTGGCCGAGGGCCACTCCGCCGGGGGTCGAGCCCGAGAGGTGGACGAGGATGAACGCGACCGCAGAGGCGACGACCAGTGTGAGGATCGCGAACACGATCCGCTTCACGATGAAAGACAGCATCGGTACTCCCAGGAGGCCGGTGCCGGCGGAGGCCCGCCGGCACCGGCTCAGTGTCAGGATGCGGGCTGGAAGGAGGCGAGGAGAGGGAACGACTCCGCGCCGGGGAAGGTCGGTTCGTCGATCTTGCTCGTGTTGTACGCCCAGGGAGCCAGCTGCTCGAAGAGCGGGATGAGCCAGCCCGAGTCGACGATCGATCGGTTGAGGTCCTGCAGGGCGGTGGTGCGGGCGTCGTCGTCCTTCGCCGCGCCGAGTGCTCCGGCTGCGGCCTGGATATCGGGATTCTGCGCATTGTGGAAGTTCGCGAAGCCGAACAGCGCACCGAAGACATTGCCTGCCGGGTTGGTCCAGGTGAACGGGATGGGCCCGCCGATCGGCTCGGTCTGCACTGCGGCGAAGGACTCCTCCGTCGAGGTCGCGTTCTTCAGGTTCACCGTGACGCCGATCGCCGCCCAGTACGGCTGGATGGCTTCCAGGTCTCGCTGGCTGCCCTGACCGATGGTGAAGTCGAAGCTGAAGCCGTCGGGGTAGCCTGCCTCCGCGAGCAGCTTCTTCGCGCCCTCGGGGTCGTAGGCGTACTCATCTTCGAGGTCATCGAGATAGCCCGGGTTGTCCGCGGGCAGCGCGTTGGCGGTCGGAACCTCGCCCGGGTGGACGGCCTCGACGTACGCTTTGCGGTCGATCGCCATGCTCAGCGCCTGGAAGACCCGCGGGTCGCCCCACTGGGGTGCGGTCGCACCGGACTTGTCGAACGCGATGAGGTTCATGACAGTGCCGCCGTTGGTCGCGAGACCGACCCCGGCCGACTCCACCTGCTGCTGAGTCTCGGCCGCGACGTTGGCGACATCGACGTCACCCGAGATCACGGCGTTCACCCGTGCCTGCGGGTCGAGGATGGGGCGGATCTCGTAGGAGTCGAACGGGTAGTCCTTCGCCGCAGGGTGGTCCTTCTTCTTCACGAGGACGTAGCTGTTGCCCTTCACCGTGGCGTCGGCGTCGATCTCGAGGGGGCCCGAGCCGTCGGGGACCGAGTCGAGCGAGGCCCGGTCGGCAGCGCCCGTCGGCCCGACGATCGCGCCGGCGGGCAGCACGAGATTGGACTCGAAGCCCGGCTGCGGGGCGGCGAAGGTCAGCGTGACGGTGTCCTCGTCGACGACGGCGACGTCGGAGATCTCGTTCTGTCCGCCGGAGGCGAAGTTGCTGTAGCCGGAGAGGTCGGGGTTTCCCCGAGCGTCGAGGTTCTGCTTCACGAGGTCGGCGCTGAGTGGGCTCCCGTCGGAGAAGCTCACGCTGGTGTCGAGGTCGAGCGTCAGCTGTGTGCTGTCGTCGTTGTACTGGAAGTCGGTCACGAGGTCGGGGACGACCTTGCCGTCCTTGTCGAGCACGAACAGCGAGTCGTAGAGGCCTTCGAGGAGCAGGCGCTGACCCGTGCCGTAACGAATCGGGTCGTAGCCGAAGGCGGCGAGGTCGGACTCGACGCCGATGACGAGGCGGTCGGTGTCGGCCTTGCCGCCGCTCGCGCCCTCGGCACCGCCGGTGCAGGCGGTGAGCGCGAGCGCTGCGGTGGCGGTCACCGCCAGAGCGGCGATGCCGCGCGCTGTGGTTGTACGAAGCATTCTGATCTCCTGTGATCGATGTGCCGGTGCGGACTGCTGTGTCCTGGTCGCTTACGGGTGGATGGCGATGGGTACAGCGTGACCCGGGCGCGCCGCTTTGGCCATTCGGATTCGCGGGCGCTCGCGTTAGTGAACGCCTAACATGTCATCTCTGGCGAGCGGAATTGAAACATGCTTTCATGTAGTGAATCCACTCTCGAAAGGCGCTCCGCATGGCTCTCTCCTTCCCCTCCGACTTCCTCTGGGGCGTCGCCACCGCCGGGCATCAGAACGAGGGCGACAACGTGACCAGCGACACCTGGTTCCTCGAGAACGTCACGCCGACGGTGTTCCAGGCCCGCTCCGGAAAGGCGACGAACGGCTGGGAGCTGTGGGAGAGCGATCTGGATCTCGTCGCGGGCATGGGTTTGAACGCCTATCGCTTCTCGGTCGAGTGGGCGCGCATCGAACCGGTCGAGGGTGAATTCGCAGACGCTGCGCTCGACCACTACGAAGCCGTGGTCGACGGATGCATCGCGCGGGGTCTCGCCCCGATCGTCACTTTCAACCACTTCACCTCTCCGCACTGGTTCGCGAAGCGCGGTGCCTGGCTCGACGAGTCCGCGCCCGAGCTGTTCGCCCGTTTCTGCGGCGTGGTACTGGACCGATTCGGCGACCGCATCCGCCTCGCCGTGACCTTCAACGAGCCTGACCTCCCCGAGATGCTGACCTGGGCGGGGCTGCCCGACTTCATCGCGGATCTCGAACGTCAGACGCTCGAAGCGGCAGCTCGGGATGCCGGTGTCGAGAAGTACCGGGCCGGCAACGTCATGCTGCGCGAGGACTTCGCCGGTATGCGGGCCGGGATGACGGCGGCGCACCTCGCCGCCAAGAAGGCGATCAAGGCCCGCTGCCCTGGCCTCCCCGTCGGCCTGTCTCTGGCGATGTGCGACGACGTCGCCGCCCCCGGCGGCGAGGAGATCCGCGATCGCAAGCGTGCGGAGGTCTACGACTACTGGCTGCGTCTGGCGGCTGGCGACGACTTCGTGGGCGTGCAGAACTACGAGCGCCTGCACTACGGCCCCGAGGGCCTGCTCCCCCCGGCACCCGATGCCGTGGTGAACGGCATGGGCACGGCGGTCGACCCGGCCTCGCTGCGGGGTGCAGTCGAGTATGCCCACCAGGTGAGCGGCGTGCCGGTGCTGGTCAGCGAGCACGGGGTGAGCACACCGGATGACGAGATCCGGGCGGGCTTCATCGAGCCGTCTCTCGAAGGCCTCTCCGCTGCCATCGCCGCCGGCGTTCCGGTGCTCGGCTACTGCCACTGGACGCTGATGGACAACTTCGAGTGGATCTTCGGCTTCGGCCCTCAGCTCGGCCTGCACAGCGTGGATCCCGAGACGTTCGCGCGCACGGCGAAGCCGAGCGCGGGCGTCTACGCGGAGCTCGTGCGCGGCATCCGCTCCGCCACCGCCTGACGCGGCCCGGCGATCGCTGCACTGTCGGGCGGGAGGGTCAGGCGCTCCGCCTCGCGCTCGATCGGCCCGGTGGCCAGCAGCACCTCGTCCCCGGCCCGCACGTCGAACCCCACCGGATCGCCCGTCAGGTTCACGAGCACAGACAGCCGCCCGCGATCGATCCGGAACGCCCGCGCCCGAGGCGGTCCGTCGTCGTGCACGAGGGCGGCCTCGATCTTCGTGGCGTCGGGGTCGGTGAGTTCGGGGCGGTCGCGCCGCAGGGCGAGGAGCTCGCGGTGCAGGGCGAGCAGACGGGCGTGCTCGCCCTGCTCGAGCTCCGCCCAGTCCAGCCGCGAGCGCTCGAACGTCGCCGGGTCCTGCGGATCCGGCACGAGCGAACGATCCCAGCCCATCTTCTCGAACTCGGCGATGCGCCCCTCTGCGGTCGCCTTCGCGAGCTCGGGTTCGGGGTGCGAGGTGAAGAACTGCCACGGTGTGGACGCTCCCCACTCCTCCCCCATGAACAGCATCGGCGTGCCAGGGGCTGTGATCCCGAGCACTGCAGCCACGGCGAGCCGATCGGCCGAGAGGCTCGCGCCGAGCCGGTCGCCCGCTGCGCGGTTGCCGATCTGGTCGTGGTTCTGCAGGTACGTCACCAACCGCCAGGTCGGAACGGCGGTGGGCAGCGGATGCCCGTGCGCGCGGCCCCGGAACGACGAGTAGGTGCCGTCGTGGAAGAACCCGTGCTGGGTCGTCTTGGCCACGGCCTCAGGAGCTGCGAAGTCCGCGTAGTAGCCCGAGGTCTCCCCCGTGAGCGCGACGTGCATCGCATGATGCCAGTCGTCCGACCACTGCGCCGTGAGCCCGTAGCCGCCGGCTTCTCGAGGGAGGATCAGCGTCGGGTCGTTGAGGTCGGATTCGGCGATCAGGCTGAGCGGACGGTTCTGCTGGGCGGAGAGAGCATCGACGCGTTCCGCCAGTTCTTCGAGGATGTGCACAGGCTGCGTGTCCTTCAGCGCGTGCACGGCGTCGAGACGGAGGCCGTCGACGTGGAAGTCGC
Organism: Microbacterium hydrocarbonoxydans; assembly: GCF_000956475.1. Lineage (GTDB taxonomy): Bacteria > Actinomycetota > Actinomycetes > Actinomycetales > Microbacteriaceae > Microbacterium > Microbacterium hydrocarbonoxydans_A. Next base: position 227,020 of record NZ_JYJB01000009.1, on the reverse strand, counting down.
GCAGCCACATCAGCGCGTTGTCGATGATGTACTCGCGCACCGCCGCTTCGTCGAGGTTCACCTCGTCGCCCCACGAGTTGCTGTGCCCCTCGCGAAGGTAGGGCCCGAACTCGGGCAGGTAGTTGCCGCTCGGACCGAGGTGGTTGTAGACGACGTCCTGGATGACGGCCAGACCGCGGGCGTGCGCGGCATCGACGAAGCGCTGGTACGCACTCGGTCCCCCGTACTGCTCGTGCACGGCGAACCAGAGCACGCCGTCGTATCCCCAGTTCCATCGCCCGTTGAACGCGTTGACCGGCAGCAGCTCGACATGCGTGATGCCGAGATCGACGAGGTGGTCGAGCCGCGTGCTCAGCGCGTCCAGAGTCCCCTCGGGAGTGAAGGTGCCGACGTGCAGCTCGTAGATCGCGCCGCCCGCGAGCTGCCGCCCCGTCCACGCCTCGTCGCTCCAGATGAACGTCGCGGCGTCGAAAGCCGCTGAGGGCGAGTGAACGCCGTCGGGCTGCCTGCGCGAGCGCGGGTCGGGGCGCACCTGCTCGCCGTCGTCGAGCACGAAGCCGTAGCGGTCGCCGTCGGTCAGAGTGATATCTGAGCGCCACCAGCCGTCTGCTCCAGAAGGCTCGAGCTCGTGATCCTCGGCGCGGCCTCCCGGATCGAGGCGCACGCGCACGCGGTGCGCCCGCGGCGCCCATACTTCGATCATCGAGCGTCTTCCAGCAGGGCGACCGGGTACTGTTCGAGCAGCTCGGCGAGCGCGATCGGGCCCGGCCCGAACCGCCGGCCGGTGAGGACGTCGGTCGCCGGCAGATCAGGTCGCATCAGAAGGGCGTCCTGCCAGCCGCCGATGCGAGCGAGACCCGCGGGCAGACGGGTCGCGACGACGGTGACCCCGCCCCGATCGACCGCCAGGGCGTGCTCGGATGCCTGCCCCGCCACGACCAGGGGACGATAGGTGCGGAACAGCTCGGGGTGGTCTCGCCGCAGACGCAGAGCCCGTGAGGTCACCAGCAGCTTCGCGCGCCCGGAGCCGTCGATCGGGGGGAGGATCCCGCGCGCGAACTCGGCGTCCAGTGTGTCGAGCATCCGCGCTCTGGCAGCGAAATCGACGGGCCGGCGATTGTCGGGGTCGACGAGCGACAGGTCCCACAGCTCCGAGCCCTGATACACGTCGGGCACACCGGGGCCTGTGAGCTGGAGCAGCTTGGCTGAAAGCGCGTTCGACCACCCGAAGCCCGCGATCTCGTCGACGAACCGTGTGAGGATGCCGGAAGCGGCGCCGTTCGCAGCATCCGCCATCTCCGCCAGCCTCTGCTCGAACCCTGCATCAGGATGCTGCCAACCCGTCGCCTCCGCTGCTTCGCGCGCTGCCTTCACGGCGTACGCGAGCAGCCGGTCGGATGCGATCGGCCATGCGCCGGCCGCCGCCTGCCAGAACAGCGAGTCGAAGGGACCGTGCCCCGACGCCGGCACCGCCCGCAGCTCGCCCAGCACCTGCGCCCAGCGCTCGGGCAGCTCGGAGAGCACCGAGAGCCGGGCGCGCACGTCCTCCGAGCGCTTGGTGTCGTGTGTCGAGAGCGTCGTCATGGAGTGCGGCCAGGCCGACAGCCGCGCCTGCTGCGCCGCGTGGAACTCCGAAGCCGGCACCGCCGCCTGCGAGGGGTCGCCGCCGACCTCGGTCAGGGTGCCGAGCCGGGTGAACCGGTAGAAGGCCGTGTCCTCCACGCCCTTCGCCATCACGGCGCCGCTGGTCTGCTGGAAGCGCTCGGCGACCTCGAGGGCGGGGTCGGCGAGCAGCGGCTCGAGCTCGTCGATCGCCTCCGCCAGGTCCGGGCGACGCCGCGCGGCCTCAGCCGCCGCCTGCCGGAGGTGCTCGCGACCCGCCGGCAGGTAGGAGCGGTACACGGGGAAGCACGCGAGAAGCTCGGCGAGCGCGTCTGCCGCACCGACCACGCCCTGCGGAAGCACGCGGACCAGCCGCCGCACCTCCGACTGCAGCAGGTCGTCGGCGATCTTCCTCTTGGTGTCGTGCACGAGATCCAGCCAGGGCTGCGCGGCCGGCAGCCCGGTCTCGGCGCGCAGCCGCGCGTCGAGACCGGTGAGCGCCTGCGCTCCCTCAGCGTCGACGAACAGGCGATCGAGGAGAGCGAGCGCCTCGTAGCCGGTCGTCCCGTCTGTGCGCCACCAGCTGGGCAACTCCTCGCCGGGTTCGAGGATCTTCTCGACGAGCGTGTATGCGCAGCCGGTCCCGTCGGCGAGTCGCTCGAGGTAGGCGCCGGGGTCGGCAAGGCCGTCCGGGTGATCTACCCGCAGGCCATCGGCGAGACCGTCGCGCAGCCAGCGCAGGATCTCCCGATGAGACTCCGCGAACACATCGGGCAGCTCGACGCGGATGCCGGCGAGCTCCGACACCGCGAAGAAGCGTCGGTAGTCGAGTTCTGCCGCCTGGTCCTCCCAGTACCGCAGCTCGTAGTGCTGGGCCGCCAGCAGGGCCGGCAGATCGTCGGCGAGTGCCCCGGTTCCGGGGGCGAGCGGCAGCACGTGCTCGAAATAGCTCAGCGTGCCGTCAGGGGCGTCGTCGGCAGGAGTCGGGTCGACCGTGATCTCCCTGTTGGCGACGACCTCGTCTGCGGCTGAGCCGAGGATCGGCAGCCGGACGCGTCCGCCGCCGAGCCGCCAGTCGATGTCGAACGCACGGGCGTGGCCCGATTCCTGGCCGAGGCGCAGCACATCCCACCACCACGAGTTCTGCCGGGGCGCCGCCACCCCCATGTGATTGGGGACGATGTCGATCAGGATGCCGAGACCTGCGATGCGAGCGGCGGACGAGAATCGGCGAAGGCCCTCGGGGCCCCCGCGCTCGGGATCGACACGCGAATGGTCGACCACGTCGTAGCCGTGGTCGGACCCCGAGACGGCGGCAAGCAGCGGAGACAGGTAGACCCAGTCGGCGCCGAGCGCCGCCACGTAGTCGGTGACCGCTGCCGCTTCATCGAGGGTGAACCGCGAGGTGATCTGCAGTCGGTACGTCGACAGAGGCTTCAGCGTCATGCGGTCACAGCTCCGGCATCGGCCTGGCCGGCATCCGCCTCTCCGTCATCGGACTCCGACTCGGCGGCGAGCGCCTCTCCGCGCTCGCTCTGCGCCCGCAGCGACGCCTCCACGGAGTCGTCGACGGGCCCCTCGTCGGCGCCAGCCGACCGGAGCACGAGCAGCGACTTCTCCTCCATCGTGAGCACGGCGCCTGCCGAGAGCTGCCCGTCCTCGTCAGCCTCACCTGCCGTGTCCACCACCACGTCCCAGCTGACGCCGTGGCGCTCGTCGGGAAGAGTGACCTCGACGGGGTCATCCCCGCTGTTGAAGTACACGAGGAAGTTCAGATCGGCGACGGGCTGTCCGCGTTCGTCCCTCTCGCGGATTCCCTGTCCGTTCAGGAACATGCCGATCGCGCGGCCGAATCCCGAGTCCCAGTCCTCCGGCTGCATCGTGACGGCATCCGGGCGCAGCCAGACGACGTCGGGCACGCGTTCCCCGTCGGCGACCCGCACCGGGCGTCCGTTGAAGAATCGGCTGCGGCGGAAGGTCGGGTGTGCGCTGCGCAGTCGCGTCAGCGCCGCCGTGAACTCGATGAGGGGCGTGTCGGCGGCGCCCCAGTCGATCCACGTCGTCTCGTTGTCCTGCGCGTAGCCGTTGTTGTTGCCGCCCTGCGTGCGCCCCAGCTCATCGCCGTGCGAGATCATCGGCACGCCCTGCGAGAGCAGGAGAGTCGCGAGGAAGTTGCGCTGCTGACGCGCACGGCGCCGGTTGATCGCGGGATCGTCCGTCGGCCCCTCCGCCCCCATGTTGTCCGAGCGGTTGTGCGATTCGCCGTCGGCGTTGCCCTCGCCGTTCGCGTCGTTGTGCTTGTCGTTGTACGACACCAGGTCGCGCAGCGTGAACCCGTCGTGCGCGGTGACGAAGTTGATGGATGCCACGGGGCGCCTTCCCGAATGCTCGTACAGATCGGCAGATCCCGTCAGGCGCGAGGCGAATTCGCCCAGCGCCTGGGGCTCGCCCCGCCAGAAGTCGCGGACCGTGTCGCGGTACTTGCCGTTCCACTCCGTCCACTGCGGCGGGAAGTTGCCGACCTGGTAGCCGCCGGGTCCGACGTCCCAGGGCTCGGCGATGAGCTTCACCTGCGAGACGATCGGGTCCTGCTGCACGAGCTCGAAGAAGGTCGACAGCCGGTCGACGTCGTAGAACTCGCGGGCGAGCGTCGATGCCAGGTCGAAGCGGAACCCGTCGACGTGCATCTCGGTCACCCAGTAGCGCAGCGAGTCCATGATGAGCTGCAGCGCATGCGGATTGCCCGCGTTCAGGCTGTTCCCGGTGCCGGTGTAGTCGGTGTAGTACCGCTGGTCCTCTTCGAGGCGGTAGTAGGCCTCGTTGTCGATCCCTCGCAGCGACAGCGTCGGACCGAGATGGTTGCCTTCGGCGGTGTGGTTGTAGACGACGTCGAGGATGACTTCGATGCCCGCCGCGTGCAGCGCGCGCACCATGGCCTTGAACTCCTGCACCTGCTGACCGCGCTCGCCGCTCGACGAGTACGCGTTGTGCGGCGCGAAGAAGGCGAGCGTGTTGTAGCCCCAATAGTTCGACAGCCCCTTCTCCTCGAGCACGGAGTCGTCGAGGAACTGATGCACGGGCATGAGCTCGATCGCGGTGACGCCCAGGTGCGTGAGGTGCTCGATGATCGCCGGATGCGCGATGCCGGCGTACCGACCGCGCAGGGCATCCGGGACGTCCGGATGCCGCTCGGTGAGGCCCTTCACATGCGCCTCGTAGATCACGCTCTTCGCGTAGGGGATCTTCGGCGGCCGGTCGCCCGCCCACTCGAAGAAGGGGTTCACGACGACGCCCTTGACCATGGCCGCGGCGGAGTCGTCGTCGTTGCGAGAGTCGGGGTCGCCGAAGTCGTAGCCGAACGGCGACTGGCCCCACTCGACCCGGCCGGACACCGCCTTCGCGTAGGGGTCGAGGAGCAGCTTGTTCGGATTGAATCGCTTGCCCTGCTGCGGGTCGTAGGGTCCATGCACTCGGTATCCGTACAGCTGCCCCGGCTGCAGCGACGGCAGATAGCCGTGCCAGACGAAGGCGTCGACCTCGGTGAGATCGACGCGCTGCTCTCGTCCGCTCTCGTCGAACAGGCACAGCTCGACGCGCTCGGCACCCTCGCTGAACAGCGCGAAGTTGGTGCCCTGCCCGTCGAACGTCGCTCCCAGCGGATACGCGGAGCCTGGCCACACCTCGATCGTCATGCGGTGAGCCGAGTGCGTCGCGACGAGGCGGCGTGCTCGATCACCGTCTGCACGGCGCTCTGGAAGTCGTGCCTCTGCCCGACCTCCTCGGCCTTCGCATAGGGGTGGCCCGCATAGCAGACGAAGACAGGGGGAACGACCTCTACATAGCCCACGGGACCATCATGCATCACGACGTAGCGATCCAGGTCGACGAGTTCGTACGCCGGCTCGTCGGGTGCCTGGCCGACTCTGGAGGTCGGTGCGGTTTCCTGCCGAACGGAGCCGTGCGCGGTTCTGGTGGTGACGGACATGGCGGCTCCTGACTCCGGGGTGGTGATGCCCAAAGCTAAGAGGTCCGCTCAGATCGGCAAACGGGATTGCCACCGCCGGTGCGGAGGAGCTAATATCCGGCGCGCCCTGGCGCAACCCGGTCACAGCTCTACGGGAGGCGCCTCCGGCTCGGTCTCGGCTACCTCAGGGTGCCGGGCGAGGTTCACGATCGCCGCGATCAGGCCGCCCCAGACGGTGACCATCGCGATGATCATCATGACGATGGCGGTGCCGGTCATGACGCCGCTCCTCTCTGCTCATCGATGGAGACCGGGATCGCGCTCGTCTCCGGATCCGGGTCGTAGTGCTCCTGCGCGAGGAACTCGTCGTAGTCGACGTCATCCTTGGCGTGGGAGCGTCCGCTCCACGGCAGGAGCGAGAGCAGGATCGCGAGGATCACGAGCGAGATCACCATCCCCCACCCGAAGACGCCGAGGAACCATGCCGGGTAGCCGCCGTAGGGCGTCGTGATCTTGGCGATCAGCTCGCTCACGAACAGATAGCCGAGCACCAGAGGCGCGAGCGCTCCGACGAGCAGCATCCAGATCCAGCCGACCGGGAAGCTCGATCGCCGGTTCAGATGGTCCTTGAGCGCAGGCAGCCTGTGCAGCAGCCAGGCGACGACGATCACTGCGACGAGCGCCACGGCCATGATGCCGAATGCGTTGACGAAGGCGTCGGCGGTGTCGAGGACCGACAAAGCGGTGGTCGTCGAGAACAGCGCCATGGAGATCACGGCGAGCGGCAGGGAGACCGTCAGGGTGGTGCGGATGCGTTTCCAGCCGAGCTTGTCCTGGAGGGCTGCGACGATCACCTCGAGGATCGAGATCAGCGAGGTGACCCCGGCGAACACGAGCGCTCCGAAGAACAGGACGCCGATGATCGAGCCGCCGGTCGCCTGCGAGACGATCGTCGGGAAGGCGATGAATGCGAGGCCGATGCCGGAGGATGCGACGCCGGCGACCTCGGTGCCCTGCGCCTGCGCCATGAATCCGAGGGCCGCGAAGACGCCGATTCCGGCGAGGATCTCGAAGCCCGAGTTGGCGAAGGCGACCACGAGTCCCGAGCCGGTGAGATCGGTCTTGCGCTTCAGGTACGAGGCATAGGTCACCATGATGCCGAAGGCGACCGACAGCGAGAAGAAGATGTGCCCGTACGCCGACGCCCACACGGCCGGGTCCGCGAGGGCCTCCCAGTTCGGCGTGAAGAACGCATTCAGCCCGTCGAGGGCGCCGGGCAGGAACAGCGACTGCACGACCAGCACGGCGAACATGACCGTCAGCAGCGGCATCAGGATCATGTTCGCCCGGCCGATGCCTTTCTTGACGCCCAGGCACATGATGACGATGACGGCCAGCCACACCACGATCAGCGGGACGCCGACCTGTGGCACGAACTGGGTCGACACTCCGGTCTCGGCCACATCGGCCGACTGCAGGAAGTCGACGAAGAAGAAGTCGTTCTCGTTGCCCGGCCCCCAGGTGAGCTGGGCGGAGAACCACGTGTACATCGCCGACCAGGCGATGATCACCGCGTAGTAGACCGAGATCACGACGCAGATCAGCACCTGCCACCAGCCCAGCGTCTCGGCCGAGCGGTGCATGCGCCGGAATGCGAGCGGCGCCGAGCCGCGGAAGCGGTGACCGATCGCGTAGTCGAAGAACAGCAGCGGGATGCCGGCGGTCAGCAGCGCGCACAGATACGGGATCAGGAAGGCTCCGCCGCCGCCCTCGTAGGCGACATAAGGGAATCTCCAGATGTTGCCGAGGCCGACGGCGGAGCCGATCGCCGAGAGGATGAAGACGTTCCGCGAGCCGAATGCCTCGCGCTTGTTGGTCTGCGTCGTCGCTGTGGCCATGGCGGCGACATTACCGGAGAAGGCGAGCGGATGCCGGAGGGACCCGGGTCACCCGGCCAGGACCCGCGCGTTCTGCTGGGCGACGATGCTGAGCTCTGCCGCCTTGAACGCGTGCGCCTGCGTCATCGCGGTCTCGGTGCGATCGAGGCAGTCCCTGATCAGCTGCCCGAAGTACGGATAGCCCGTCTTGCCGGTGGCGTCGAAGCGGAACTGACCGTCGCCATCCACGAGGAGCACCTGATTTCCGCCGTTGCCGGTGGTGATGTCGGTGTACTTGCGCAGCTCGATATAGCCCTCGGTGCCGAGCAGCAGAGTGCGGCCGTCGCCGAACGCGTCGAGGCCGTCGGGAGTGAACCAGTCGACACGCACGTAGCCGGTCGCGCCGTTGTCGAGCACGACGTGCGCGTCGCCGAAGTCCTGCAGACCGGGAGTCTCGCCATGCGCGTAGTTCGCGACCGTCGAGCTGACGATCTCGCCGTCCGTTGCGCCGGTGTAGTGCAGCATCTGCTCGAAGTTGTGGCTGCCGATGTCGCACAGGATGCCGCCGTACTGGGCAGGGTCATAGAACCAGTCGGGGCGCCCGGTGCCGATGCGGTGCGGACCGAACGACGCGACCTGCACGACGGTGCCGATCGCACCCTGGTCGATCAGCTGTCCGGCCAGGATCGCCGCTTCCGACTGCAGGCGCTCGGCGTAGTACACCGCGAAGATGCCGCGGCTGCGCTCGACCGCTGCGCGCGCGGCTTCGAGGTCGTCGAGGGTGGTGATGGCTGGCTTGTCGGCGAAGAAGTCCTTGCCTGCGTCGAGGACGCGGATGCCGAGCTGTGCGCGGTCGCTCGCGATGGAGGCGCTGGCGACGAGCCGCACGTCCGGGTCGTCGAGCACCTCCTGCTCGCTGGCGGCGACCTGTGCCTGCGGGAATCGCTCGACGAAGGCGGCGACCTTGGCCGGGTCGGGGTCGAACACCTGCGAGAGTGTCGCGCCGGCGCCGAGCAGCCCTTCGGTCATGCCGTAGATGTGGCCGTGGTCGAGGCCGACCGCCGCGAACGTGAACTCGCCGGGCTCCACCACGGGCTGGGGCAGCGGATCGAAGGCGTAGGTGCGGGTCACTGGTCTGTCTCCTTGCCGGTCACTTCATTCTGGTCTGCTTTCTCGGCGGACGTGACGTCGTAGGTGCGCAGACGCCCGCACATGCCGAACCGGCGCTCGCCGGCGGATGGTGTCGCCTCGAACCTGCGCGCCTCCGCGAGGTGTTCGGGACGCCGCGCTGCGACCGCTTCCGCCATCGCGATCGAGCGCTGGGCCTGCGCGAGCGGCCCCTGCCGGACCAGTTCGGCCCAGTCCACGGCGCGGTCGCGCACAAGAGCCGCGGATGCGTCATAGAACGCCTCCAGCGGTGCGGTGTCGCCGTCGAGAACGGCGTCGCGGAGGGTCTCGAAGCCGGTCACGGCGAGGTCGCGGCGCTGCGCGGCGCGGTCGGCGCGGTCGGCATCGTCGTCGCCGAGCGATGCGGCCGACGCGTATGCTGCGGCATCCGCCACCACCTCGGCGGGAAACGTCATGACCGCGTCCCCCGCTTCCGGCAGGCCCGCATTGCTCATCAGCACGACGACCTTCAGATCACCGCGGTTCACCGCACGGTGGATCGTGCCCGGCGTGAACCAGACGACCGCCCCAGCCTCCAGCGGCGTCTCGTGGAATCCGTCGCGATCGATGGTCTGCAGGGCACCACGGCCGGAGATGACGACATACGCCTCGGTGGAGACGAGGTGCATGTGCGGGCTGCCGCCGCAGACGCCGTCGCCGGCAGCGGTGTCGTAGACGTCGAGGTGCGACAGGGAGGTGCCGCCGGGAAAGGTGCTCACGACGCCGCCTCGATCAGCGAAGCGGTCTTCTCGAAGAAGTGCGGCGCGTTCGCGACGAGCTGGCCCGCGCGATAGTACGGGTCGTCTGCCGCCATCGGCAGCGTCACCAGCTGGTGCTCGATGCCCGCCTTGTAGATCGCCGTGACGACTTCGACGGCGTTGCGCCCGTCCCGTCCGTCGGCGATCGGCGCACGGCCGTCGCGGATCGCGCCGAGAAGATCGCCGATCTGTCCTTCGTGGCCGCGGTGGGCGAGTGGCTCGCGAGCCGCGGCGATCGCCTCGATCGCCGCCTGCCGCTCGATATCGCGTTCCTTCTCGGGGAATCCATCGGGGCGCGATCGCTCGGCGACGACTTTCCAGGGCTGGGAGACCCTCGCGTGCTGGCCCTGGATCACGATCTCCTGCTCCTCTCCGTGATGCACGACCGAGCTCGTCAGCTGCGCGAGACCCCGCTCGTAGCGGAGCACCGCCACGGAGAGATCCTCCACCTCGGCGTTGTCGTGCTGCGCGTTCGTGAGCATCGCCGCGACCTCGGTCGGGCTGCCCAGCAGCCACAGCAGCAGATCGATGTGGTGGATCGCGTGGTTCAGCGTGCAGCCACCGCCCTCCTTCTCCCACGTGCCCCGCCACCACAGGTCGTAGTACGGCAGACCGCGCCACCAGGCGGAGTCGACACGCACATGCGAGATCGACCCCAGAAGCCCCGAGCCGACGACGGCCTTGAGGGTTGCGAGGTCGTCGCGGAAGCGGTTCTGCGCGACCACGGAGAGCACCTTGCCGCTGCGCTCCTGCGCCGCGAGCATGGCGTCGCACTCCTCGAGCGAGGGCGCCATGGGCTTCTCGACCAGCACGTTCACCCCCGCGTCGAGCGCCGCGATCGCGAGCGCCGCGTGCGTCGACGGCGGCGTCGCGATGCTGACCAGATCGAGGCCGGCATCCGCGATCATCTGCAGCGGATCGTCGTAGCCCACGGCATCCGAGAGCGAGAACGCGGCCGCCTTCTGCGCCGCCTTGCCCGGCATCACGTCGGCGAGCGCGACGATCTCGCACTCCTGCGGGAACGCGAGGTAGCCCGCGATATGGGCATCGGCGATGCCGCCGGTGCCGATGATTCCTATTCTGAGCATTGCTTCTTCCTGATACTGGGGTGGATGACCGGTCGGCTCGGGGACTGTGTCGGGCGGCTCGATCCCGAGCCGCCCGACAGAGCATCATCCGGCCGAGGCGATCGACTGCGTGATGTCGGCGATGAATCCCTTTGCGGCATCCGCCGGAGTCTGGCGCTCGAACAGGACGTCCTGCATGTAGCGCACGATCACGGCGTCCACGTCGGACGCACCGTTGGGAACGATGGCGGGCGCGTCTCCGAGGAACGGCAGACGCGAGTCCGAGAACGCCACGGCCTTCGACTCCTCCGGAGTGAGGTCATCGCCGATCAGATCGAGGGTGGACGAGATGGCGGGGAGGCCGCGCTCGGTGCCGATGATCTTCACGGCTTCGGGATCGTTCAGGAAGAAGTCGATGAGCGCGGCCGCCTCCGCAGGGTGCTTCGATTGCGAGGAGACCGACCAGTACATGCCGGCCTTGAAGTAGTCGGCGTCCTTCTCCCCTCCCTTGACCGTGGGGATGGGAACGAGCTCGAGGTTCGCGCCCGAGGCCTGCGAGTAGGCCGAGACCTGCGTCGCGGTCGCGAACGTGGTCGCGACCGTGCCGACGGAGAGCGGCTGCTGGTCCAGCGCGAGCCCGGAGGTCTCCGCCCACGTCGATGCCGGAGCGGATGCCCCGCTCTTCGTGGAGTCGAGCGCGAGCTGGAAGAACGCCTCGACCGTCTCAGGGTCGATGGCGATGTCCCCGTCGGCGAAGAGCTCATCGCCGTTCTGCCTCGCGAACAGCTGCAGCATGAACTCGTTCTGGGCCAGCGACCCTCCGTAGACGCCCTGCGGTGCCGCCTGCGTCACCGACTGCGCCCACGCCTCGTACTCGTCCCAGGTCCAGCTGTCGGTGTTGTCCGGAAGCGGCACGCCGATCTGGTCCAGGAGGTCGGTGTTGACGAAGGTCGCCATGGCGGAGGTGGAGATCGGCACGGCGTAGAGTCCGCCGTCGGACTCGCCCATCCCGAGCACGCTCTCCTCCATCCCCTTGGTGGAGATGTCGAGGTCGCGCAGGTCGGCGAGAGCCCCGCGATCGGCGTAGGACGCCAGATACAGCTGGTCCATCTGGATGACGTCGGGCGAGTTCTTCCCCGCGGTGGACGTCGCGAGCTTCTCCCAGTACGCGTTCCAGTCGGAGAACTCGGCTTCGACGGTGATGTTCGGATGCTTCTTCTCGAAGAGGTCGATCACCTCCTGTGTGCGCTGATGACGGGCGTCGCCGCCCCACCAGTACATCCGGATGGTCACCGGCTCGTCGCTCAGCTCGGTCGACGCTCCGTCTCCGGCCGTTCCGAGGCCGCATCCGGCGAGTCCGAGTGCGAGGGAGGCTGCGACGATGCCGACTCCCGCGCGGAGGAAGGTGCGCTTCATGATTCTCCTTATTGAGGATCGGGCTCTACTTGAGCCCTGTGGTGGCGATGCCCTTGATGAGGAACTTCTGCCCGAACGCGAAGATGAGGATCAAGGGGACGATCGAGACGACGCTCATCGCGAACATGGCGCCGAACGAGGAAGACGACTGCGCATCGATGAACGAGCGCAGCGCGATCGGGACCGTGTACTTCTCGGGGCTGGTGAGGAAGATGAGCTGCGAGAAGAAGTCGTTCCACACCCAGATGAAGGTGAAGATCGTCGTCGTCGCGAGCGCGGGTGTCATGAGAGGGAGCAGGATCTGGAAGAAGATCCGTCCGTGCCCGGCCCCGTCGATGCGAGCCGCTTCGTCGAGCGACTTGGGAAGCCCTCGGATGAACTGCACCATGAGGAACACGAAGAACGCGTCGGTGGCGAGGAACTTGGGCACGATGAGCGGCCAGAACGAGTCGTTCAATCCGAGCTGCGCCCACAGGATGTACTGCGGCACGATCACCACGTGGATCGGCAGCATCAGGGTGACGAGCATGTACGCGAACGCCGGCTTCTGGAACCGGAAGCGCAGCCTGGCGAAGGCGTAGGCCGCCAGGGAGCAGCTGACGAGGTTCCCGATGATCGATCCGAGGACGATCACGCCGGAGTTGAGCAGATATTGTCCGAACGGCGTTCCGAGAGCCGTCCACCCGTACTCGTAGTTCTTCCACTCGAAGTCGGTGAGAAGAAGGGTCGGGTTGGAGAAGATCTCCCCCTCGGGCCGGAGCGAGCTCACGATCATCCAGAGCACGGGATATAGGGAGATGACCACCACGATGATCATCAGCGCGTGCCGGAGAGCGCGACCCCATCGAGCGCCCGCGGGGCGGTAGGGGGTCTCGGCTCTGCGGCGTCTGCCGGTTCGCGTGACAAGGGTCCGTGTGGAGAGGTCTTCAGTCGTCATAGTGCACCCAATACTTTGAAAGCCAGAAGTTCACGGCGGTCAGCACGCCGATGATGATGAGGAGCAGCCACGCGAGGGCCGAGGCGTAGCCCATGCGGAAGGACCCGAACCCCTCCTGATACAGGTAGAGCGTGTAGAAGAGCAGCGAGTCGGCAGGGCCGCCGCTTCCGCCCGACACGATGAACGCCTGCGTGAACGCGGAGAAGGAGTTGATCACCGCGAGCACGAGGTTGAAGAAGATGATCGGCGTCAGCAGCGGCAGGGTGATCGCGCGGAACCGCCACCAGGCGGGTGCCCCGTCGGTCGCGGCCGCCTCGTACAGCTCGACGGGAATCTGCCGGAGCCCCGCGAGGAAGATGACCATCGGAGAGCCGAACATCCACACGTGCAGCAGGACGATCGTGCTGAGCGAGGTCTCGGGGCTGCCGATCCAGCTCTGGTGCGACTCGATGCCGATTCCGCCGAGCAGCGTGTTGAGGAGCCCCTCGGCGCCGAAGATGAGCCGCCAGAGCATGGCGATCGCGACGGAGGCCCCGAGCAGGCTGGGCAGGTAGAACGCCGATCTGTAGAACGGGAGTCCGCGCATTCCCTTGTCGAGCAGGATCGCGAGGCCGAGCGCGACGCCCAGCTGCAGCGGCACCCCGATCAGCACGTAGATGAAGGTGACGAGCAGCGACTGATGGAGGCGGGAGTCGCCCAGCATCCGCGCGTAGTTGTCGATGCCGACCCACTGCGGGTCCTGAAGCAGGTTGTAGTCGGTGAACGACAGGTACAGCGACATCAGGACGGGGCCGAGCGTCAGCACGACCGCCCCGAGGATGAATGGCGCCAGGAAGACGATCGCCGCCTTGTTGTCTGCGCCCGCCGCCCGCCGTTCAGCTGCGGTGCGCCGCCTGCCGCCGGTATGCGAGATGCGTCGCAGTTCGCCGATGCTCATGTCTGCGCATCCTCCTCGATGTCGCCTTTCGGAGTGGTACGTATCACTTATACGTACCACTTAGACGTATAAGGTAACATGAAGGAGTTCGCCGATGTCAACAGGTCGCTGCGAACACATTCACGAAGGGGCAGTGAACAGGGGTGCAGAAGCGGACCACCAGCCGCGACGTCGCGAGACTCGCCGGGGTGTCGCAGGCGACGGTCTCCTACGTCTTCACCGGCAAGGACACGATCTCTGCGCCGACGCGAGATCGCGTCCTCCGAGCGGCGGCGGAACTGAACTATCAGCCGAACCTCGCAGCCCGTTCCATGCGGACCAGTCGGACCGGGCGCCTCGCGGTCGTGATGACGGTGTCGTCGTTGAACCCGCGGGAACTCCTGCTCGGCGCCACAGAGGCGGCGAGCGAAGCGGGCTACGTGATCGAGGTCGTGTACCTCCCAGGTGGACCCGATGAACGGGCGGCCCGCCTCGCCCAGCTCGTGAGCTCCAGTCAGTACGAGGGCATCCTCTCGTTCAGTCCGATACCCGTGTCTCCCGCCTCGGCCGATGCCGAGCCCGGCGCCACCGTGGTGCTCTCCCTGAGCGAGTTCGACGATGACATGCACGTGACGGGAGAGTTCACGGATGCTCGGCCGATCGCCGAGATGATGGAGCGGCTGGTGCAGCTCGGGCATCGACGCTTCGTGCACATCACCGGCGCACTCGACTTCCCCTCCGCGATCTCGCGTCGCGACGAGTATCTGGCGGCGGTCGAAAGGCTCGGCGTCGAATCCCTCGGCGTCATCGAAGGCGATTGGAGCGCCGAGACGGGCTATCGCATCGCCCAGGCCCTTCCCGACACTGCCCCGCCTTTCGCGCTGATCGCCGCCAACGACCTCGTCGCCACGGGCGCGATGCGAGCGGCCATCCAGAGGGGCTGGCACATCCCCTCGGATATGAGCGTCACCGGATGGGATGACGCCGGACAGAGCGCGTACCTCGTCCCGTCGCTCACCACGGTCGTTCAGGATCGGCAGACGCTCGGCGCGAACGCCGCGCGTCGCCTGATCGCCGCGGTACGACGAGAGCCCGTGCCCGCGCCTGCCACAGGGCTGCAGCACATCGTGTGGCGAGAGTCGACCGCAGCCCCCAGCTCGTGATGGCGCGATGACGCGGGCAGGACACGACAGCGAAGGAGAGCACATGACGTACCACCTGGCCGGGGACTCGACGGTCGCCCCGATGAAAGCGGCGGAGGAGCCGATGTCGGGATGGGGTCATGCGCTTTCCGCCTTCGTCGACGCCCCGGTCCGCAACCTCGCCTTCGGCGGCGCGACCACCGAGAGCTTCATCGAGTCGGGTTCGTGGGACCTGCTGATCAGCGAGGTCGAGGCCGGCGACACTGTCGTGATCCAGTTCGGCCACAACGACCAGAAGCATCCAGAGCTGCTGGCGTCGCGCGGGGGCTACAGGGATCGGCTGCGGCGGTTCGTCGACGAGACGCGGGATCGCGGGGCGACGGCGGTGCTATGCACCTCGGTCGCGCGACGGTGGTTCGACGGCGATTCGCTCACGCCCACCCACGGCGACTACCCCAATGCAGTGCGCGACCTCGCACATGAGCTCGACGTGCCGCTGATCGACCTCACGGTGTTCACGACGTGGCTCTACGAGGATCTGGGAGTTGCGGCATCCGCTCGCCTGTTCTCGCATTTCGCGCCGGGTGAGACGTCCGCGTGGCCCGACGGCCTCGTCGACGACACGCATTTCCGCTTCGAGGGCGCGAAGAAGGTCGCCGCCTTCGTCGCCCGCTCGCTGCGCGCGATCGAGCGCCGCGACGGCGACCAGCCCGCCAGGGGCTCGCTGCTCGTCAGCTGAGGAGAGACATGAAGATCCTGATCCCGAACACGATCGAATTGAAACTCGAGACCGACGCCGAGGTCGTCGTCTACGACGTCCGCACGCCGATGCCGGAGCAGCACCGCGATGCGGAGGTGCTCGTCGCGTGGCACAACTCGGCGGAGCAGCTGGCGGATGCCGCGCGAACCATGCCCGCGCTGAGGCTCGTCCAGGCGCTCGCGTCGGGCGCCGACGTCGTGCTGAACGCCGGATTCGGCCCCGACGTGCGCATCTGCTCCGGCCGATCTCTGCACGACGGCCCGGTCGCCGAGCACGCGCTGGCGCTCATCCTCAGTGCTGTGCGCCGGCTCGACCGCCTGCAGGGCGCCCAGCACGCGCACCGCTGGGATGCGGAGTTCATCGCCGACCAGGCGGCGACGGCGACCCGCGACCTCTACACGCTCGCCGGCGCGACCGTGACGATCTGGGGCTTCGGATCGATCGCCGCGCGCCTTGCTCCCCTGCTGCAGCTGCTCGGGGCCGAGGTGCACGGCATCGCGCGCTTCGCCGGCGAGCGCGCAGGGGTGCCCGTCGTCGCGAAGCGCGATGCGGGCGCCCTGCTCGGCCGGACCGACGTGCTCGTCTCTCTGCTGCCCGCCACCGCCGACACGGCCGAGGTGTTCGACTCCTCGGTCTTCGCGTCGGTGAAGCCCGGGGCCGTGTTCGTGAACGTGGGCCGAGGGGCCACCGTCGACGAGGGCGCTCTGATCGCCGCACTCGAATCGGGGCGGATCCGCGCCGCCGCGATCGACGTGACCCAGACCGAGCCGCTGCCCGCCGACTCTCCGCTGTGGGACGCCCCGAACCTCGTGATCACCCCGCACGTCGCCGGCAACCGGCCGGTGGGTTCGAGCGCACTGATCGATGAGAACGTGCGCCGGCTCCTCGCCGGGGAGGAGCTCGTGAACCGGGTGCGGTGAGCGGCGGTCTGGGAGAACCCGGGCCTTCCGCGCCATCCCAGGCGAGTCCCGCACGCGCCCGCGCGGCAGCATCCGTCTTGTGGTCGATGCCCGTTCTCCCCAGGCCGGAACGCCGGTTCCCCTGCCCGGCTAGAGTGTCGGGCATGTCTGCACCGTCTCCGACGCACGTCAGCGCCGCGGCACCCACGACCCGCGCGCAGCGCCGGTTGATGCCGTGGCTGCTCATCATCAACGCGGCGATGCTCACCGGATTCTCCGGCTTCATCGTGATCTTCCTGCCTGATCAGATCCAGCAGATCGACGCCGCGAACAAGGTCGGCAACCTCGCGATCGTGTCGGCAGCAGCATCCGTCGGCGCGATCATCGTGCATCCGCTCGTGGGCGCGCTGTCAGATCGCACCCGCAGCCGCTACGGGCGTCGTACGCCCTGGCTGATCGTCGGCGGCGCGACCGCCGCCGTCTTCATGATCGCGATGTCGCTCACCACCGAGCTGTGGAGCGTCCTGATCGTCTACGTGCTCCTGACCGTGGGCCTCAACACGATCGGCACGGCGCAGTCGGCGGTCGTTCCCGATCGTCTGCCGCGCGAGCAGTTCGGCGCGGCATCCGGCGCCCTCGCCGTCGGCGCGTTCATAGGCATGGGTCTCGGCGTGGGACTCGCCGGTGTCTTCGCGAACAGCGTCGGAATCGGCTACCCGGTGTTCGGGGCGGTGGTACTCGGGGTCTGCGTGCTCTTCACGATCTTCAACCGCGACGAGCCCTCGCTCGACATGGCACGCGAGCCGTACCGCTGGAAGCGCTTCTTCGCGAGCTTCTGGGTGAGCCCGCGGACGTTCCCCGACTTCTGGTGGGCGTTCGGCGGCCGATTCCTGCTGATCCTCGCGTACCAGAGCGTGCAGTCGTATCTGCTGTACATCCTGCGCGACTACGTCGGGTTGTCGGATGCCGAGTCCACCGCGCTGAGCATGCCGCTCACCGCGGCCATGCTGGTCGGTGCACTGCTCACCGCCTATGTGACCGGCAAGATGAGCGACCGGCTGAACCGCCGCAAGGTCTTCGTGCTGATCTCGTCGGCGATCATGGCCGCCTCGCTCGTGATCCCGCTGGTCGCCCCGAGCGTCGCCGGCATGTTCGCCTTCGCCGGGTTCTTCGGACTCGGCTACGGCGTCTACCTCAGCGTCGACTCCGCCCTGATGAACGAGGTGCTGCCGACAGCGGATGCCGCGGCGAAGGATCTCGGCATCCTCACGATCGCGACCACGCTGCCGCAGGCGCTCACTCCCCTGATCGTGTGGGCGCTGATCGCTCTCACCGGCAGCTACACCTCGGTCTTCCTCGCCGGAATCGTCTTCGCCCTGGCCGGCGCACTCACGGTGCTGCCGATCCGCGGCGTGCGCTGAGCCTCGGGGCTCAGCTCACCGAACCGCCGACGGGAGCCGCGAACTCGTCGAGCGCGGCGACGACGTCGTCGGACAGCGTGACCTGGCTGGCCGCCACCGCGTCGTCGATCTGCGAGGTGCGCGAGGCGCCGATGATGGCCGTCGTGACCACGGGATCGCGCAGCACCCAGGCGATCGCGAGCTGCGGGATCGACAGGTTCGCCTCCTGGGCGATCCGGTCGATGCCGCGGATGCGGTCCAGGTAGCCGTCGGTGAGCGCCGAGCCGTTCAGGAAGAAGCTGTTCGCGGCGCGCGAGTCGGCCGGGACGTCGCCGTCGATGTACTTGCGGGTCAGCAGGCCCTGAGCGAGCGGTGAGAAAACGGCGCTGCCCACCGAGAGCTCGCGCAGCAGCGGGAACAGCTCGGCCTCGGGAGTGCGGTCGAACAGCGAGTAGCGGGGCTGGTGCAGCAGCAGCTTCACGCCCTGCTCCGCCAGCAGCTCGTACGCCCGCTTGGCGAGCGGAGCCGGGTAGTTCGAGATGCCCACGTAGAGCGCCTTGCCGCTGCGCACGATGTCGGCGAGCGCGGTCGCGGTCTCTTCGATCGGGGTGTCCGGGTCGACCCGGTGCGAGTAGAAGACGTCGACGTAGTCGGTGTTCATGCGCTGCAGGCTCTGCTCGAGAGAGCGCACGAGGTACTTGCGGGATCCGCCGTCTCCGAAGGGTCCCGGCCACATGTCGTAACCGGCCTTCGTCGTCACGAACAGCTCGTCGCGGTAGCGGGCGAGACCGCTCTCGAGCACCGCCCCGAACGTCGACTCGGCGGAGCCGTACGGCGGACCGTAGTTGTTCGCGAGGTCGATGTGCACGACGCCGCGATCGAACGCGTGCAGCACGATCTCGCGCTGGCTGTCGAATGAGCGGTCGCGCCCGAAGTTCTGCCAGAGCCCGAGCGACACCTTGGGCAGCTGCACGCCGCTGGCGCCCGCGCGCTGGAACGGCACGTCGGTGTAGCGGGTGGCGGCGGCCTCGAAGGGACGCGTGAGGCGGGGGTCGTCAGCGGCGATGGGCATGGTGCTCCTCGGGACGAGAACGGGGGATGCTTCAGGATAGCGTTTTCTGCGCCTATCCAGCCGGTTGTGACCACTGGACAGCCAGCTCCGATCGGCGGATGCTGAATCCATGACCGCCTTCCAGACCACGCACGCCTTCAGCGGGTTCAGCGTCGACGACATCGACGCCGCTCGCACCTTCTACGCCGAAACGCTCGGACTCGACGTCACGACCAACGCGATGGGGTTCCTCGACATCCGTCTGGCCCCCGGGGGATCGATCCTCGTGTACGCGAAGCCGAACCACACCCCGGCGAGCTTCACGATCCTGAACTTCCCGGTCGACGATGTCGACGCGGCCGTGGACGATCTCAACGACCGCGGTGTCGTGACGAAGATCTACACGGACCCCGACTTCGGCACCGACGACAAGGGCATCGCACGCGGCGGCGGACGGGGACCCGACATCGCCTGGTTCACGGATCCCGCGGGCAACGTCCTCTCCGTCCTCTCCGCCGCTCCCCCTGCGTGAGATACCGGCCGTTCAAATAACCTCCACCTGGAGGTTTTTGGTCATGATCGGTATCATCAGGACATGACCGGCTCTCCAGAGGACGCGCCTGAAGGCGAGGTGCGTCCCAAGGGACGGTACCCGAAGGGCGTCGCCCGGCGGCAGGAGATCCTGGACAAGGCGATCGAGGTGTTCGCGCGGCGCGGCTCGCAGAAGACGAGCCTGCGCGCGATCGCACAGGAGGTCGGGGTCACGCATGCCGCGCTGACGCACTACTTCGGCTCTCTGGAGGAGCTGCTCGTCGAGGTGTACCGGGAATCGCAGCACAAGCCCGGCCCGGAGCGCCCCCTTCCCCCCGACGCGAGCCCGGCGATGGCGATGAGCATCTCCGCCGAGGCGAACCGCGAGATACCGGGACTCGTGCAGCTGTACTCGACCCTCGTGGCGATGGCACTCGAAGACAATCATCCGATCGCGCACAGCTTCGCGACCGAGCGCTTCGCGCGGCTCCGCGACGACATCGCCGAGCAGGTCGAGCAGCTGCAGGCATCGGGCCATGTTCGAGCCGATCTCGATCCCGTCCTGGTCGCGGCCCTCGTGATCGCGGCCTCCGACGGCCTGCAGATCCAGTGGCTCCTCGACGATGGGGTCAACCACGAGGCCGCCCTGGAGATGCTCGATCGGCTGCTGCGCGGAATCTGAGCCGGCATCCGCTCTTCTCCGCATCCGCGTCGCAGGGCGCGCACTTCTTCCCCGCCGCCCCGACACGCCACAGGGCCGCGACCCCACCGAAAGGTGAGCCCGCGGCCCTGAAGATCGCTCAGAGAGTCGCCGCGAAGGGGTCGAATCCCTCCGGCAGCAGCGGCACGGGGGCCACTGTGCTCTCGACCACGACGGTCTGTCCCGTGGCGGCCGATTCCTGCGCCGAGAGCAGGATGTCGAGCACGTGGAACCCGAGTACGCCGGATGCCACGTGCGGGCGGCCCTCGGCGATCGCGCGCACCATGTCGAGAGCGCCGAGGCCGCGGCCGACCTTGACGTCCTCGTGCTCGATCTCGATCCATTCCTGTTCGAACGACATGCCGTCGCGGATCACGCCGAGCGGCTTGACGTAGGCGATGCGACCGGCGAACTGGTTCGGGTCGGCGATCACGATCGTGCCCTCGGTGCCGTGGATCTCGACGACCCCGTGGCGCTCGAGCGCCGAGTCGAAGCTCAGCAGGCTCTGCGCCGACGTTCCCTGCTCGAACGCTGTGACGATCTGAATCGTCGACGGCACCTCGACGGGGAACGTGGTTCCGGCGTTGGGTCCGGTGTGGATCTCGCGCTCTTCGCGGGCCTTGGTGCCGACGGCCGCGATGCGGTCGACGGGTCCGAGCAGGCTCACGAGCGCCGAGAAGTAGTACGGGCCCATGTCGAGCAGCGGGCCGGCGCCCTGCGCGAAGAGGAATGCGGGGCTCGGATGCCACAGATCGGGGCCCTGCGTCTGGAACGTGGTCTGCGCGAAGAGGGGGCGGCCGATGACGCCGTCGTCGATCGCCCGACGAGCGGCCTGGAACGCGGGGCCGAGCAGGGTGTCCGGGGCCGAGCCGACACGCAGGCCGGCAGCATCCGCCTCGCGGAGCAGCTCTGCTGCGCCTTCGCGGTCGAGGCCGAGCGGCTTCTCGGTCCACACGTGCTTGCCTGCGGCGATCGCCTTGCGGGAGACCTCGATGTGCACGGCCGGGATCGTCAGGTTGATGACGAGGTCGACGCCGGGGTGCGCGAGGACGTCGTCGGCGCTGCCGAACGCGGGCACGCCGTGCTTCTCGGCCTGCGCCTGGGCACGGTCGAGGAGCAGATCTCCGACGATGAGCACCTCGACGTCGGGGAAGGCCGAGAGGTTCTCGAGGTAGGTGTCGCTGATGACGCCGACGCCGATGATGCCGATGCCGACCGCGCTCATCGGGCGAACCCGCCTTCGATGAGGAATGCGTAGCTCGCGGCGATGTCGGCGAAGACGTCGCCCGGAGCCTTGTCGTACTCGATGACCGCGTACTTGAGGGCGGATGCCGCGCGCAGCGCGTCTGCCAGGGGCACGTCCCCGGTTCCGGCGTGACGCTGGTCGAGGCTGTCGGAGCCGAAGTCACCCGCGCCGGGAGCGAACGGGTTGCTTGCGGGGGCGATGCCGTCCTTGACGTGCGCGGCGACGAGTCGGTCGCCGAGGCGGGAGACGAGGGCGGCGACGTCCTGGCCGCCGGTGAGCGCCCAGTACAGGTCGAGTTCGAGCACGACGCGCTCATCCGTGAGCTCGACGAAGCGCTCGTAAGCCGTCTGGCCGTCGAAGTCGGCGACGAACTCTTGAGCGTGGTTGTGGTAGCCCACCTCGAGGCCGAAGGTCGCGGCCGTGTCGACGAGAGCGTTGAGGCGATCGGCGATGTCGGTCACGCCTTCCAGCGTGAACCAGCGGTCGGGCGCGACGAACGGGTCGATGACCGTCTTCAGGCCCACTTTCGCAGCAGCCTCGAAGACGACCTCGGGGGCCGGCGTCGGGATGGAGCCGTCCGGCGTCCACAGCTCGTCGGAGAGCAGCGGCGCGTGACCGGTGGGCGAGGCCAGGCCTGACGCGTCGAGCGCGGCGCGGATCTCGTCAGGGCGACGGACGAAGTCGAACGCCTCGACGTTGCGAAGGCCGATCGCGGCGAGCTTGTCGAGCGAGCCTTCCATGTCGGCGGAGAACTCCGCTGCGAGTGTGTACAGCTGAACCGAGGTTTCTGGCAGGGCCACGATGACCTTCCTTGCTAGTGAGAACGAGGGGCATCTTCACTGCCCTGCGGCCAGGCTAGCAGAAACCTCCACATGGAGGTATCTATTTCTCCGCAGATCCCCAGGCCCGGTTCCGCATCGCATCCCGCGCTGGTATGACACGGATCTCATCCCATGGCACGATGACACGACCGTCGTGAGCGACGACGCTGGAGTCATGCCCTCCGCATCTCCCGCACAGAAGACTCCGACCGGCCCCCTCTCCTCCGCCGCCGACCGCTCGCACTCGGGCGGCGCCTCGTTCGGCGCGCTCGCCTACGCCGCCGGCACCCTCGTCCAGATCGGGACGCGGTCGACCCCGTACGTCAGGAGTCTCGACCTGCCGACCGGGTCCGATCTCGGAGGCCGGTCGCGATGACCACGCTCCGACACGTCGGGATCGGCGCGCTCGCCGTGGTGCTCGCGATCATCGAGGTGCTCGCGCTCGCGTTCACCGCGATCGTCATGACCCTCGTGGTCGTCGCCGCGTTCATCGTGCGGGCGTGCGCCGACGCGGCGGAGCGCCGGCGGCTCCGTCGCGGGCGCCGCGCGGTCACCGTCGCGGTCTGAGCCCGACGTGCCGCAGCTTCTGTTCGCGCTCATCAGCCGAGAGCGATGACGCCGGAGTCGTGCCATCCGAGCCGCGGCTTACTCTTCGAACACGACCTCGCCGCCGACGACGGTGAGGACCGTGCGCATCGTGACGAGAGCGGATGCAGGCAGCGAGAACGGGTCATCGCTCGCGATCGCGACATCCGCGCGCTCGCCGACGCGGATCCGCCCCGGCTGACCCAGCACCAGCTCGCTCGATCCGCTCGTGTAAGCGGCGAGCGCCTGTTGCAGAGACAGCGCCTGGTGCTCGGCGTCGAGCGTCTGCGGCTGCGCTCCGTCGGGCATGGCGGGAGCCTCGACACCCGGAGGAAGCGGCGCCCACCGGTTCACGGTCACGTGGATCGCCAGCCACGGATCCGCGGGAGAGACCGGCCAGTCCGACCCCATGGCCAGGGCCGCACCGGCATCCGCCATCGTGCGGAACGGGTATCCGGTCTGCATCCGATCGTCGCCGATCAGCCCCGCCAGGAACGGATCGGGCGAAGCCCACAGTCCCTGGATGTTCGCGGTGATGCCGAGCGGCCCGAAGCGTCTGGCGTCGTCGGGCTGCACCATCGACAGGTGCGCGATGTGGTGTCGCGGGCCCGCGCCATTGACCGCTCGTGCCGACTCGATCGCGTCCAGAGCGACGCGGATGCCGCGATCGCCCATGATGTGCAGGTGAAGCGCGAAGCCCTCGGCGTCGAGCTGCTGCACGAAGTCGCGGATCGCCGCCTCCTCGAAGTGCAGGTTTCCCGCGAAGCCGTCGCTGTGGTCGCAATATGGCTCGAGCAGGGCGGCTGTCCGACCATGCGGGACGCCGTCGATCATGGCCTTCGCAGTCGACGTGTCGAACCCTGCCTCGGCGTTGCGCTCGCGCAGCTCGACGAAGCGCGCGACCAGAGCCGGGACCTCGTCCTGCTGAAGCCCGGGTTCGATCCACAGCGCGCCTGAGGTGAGGCTCTTGAGCGTGCCGTCGGCGATCGCACGCAGGTAGCCGCCGGTGCAGTCGGCCTTGCCGTTGTAGACGCCCAGGATCGCCTCGTGCCATCCAGAGACGCCCAACGACCACAGGTGCTCCTGCGCGTTGAGCAGTCCCGCATGGATCTCCTCGTCTGTGGCGGCCGGTATCACCCGGCCGACGAGCTCCGCCGCCGTCTCGTTCAGATATCCGCACGGCTCGCCCGTCTCGTCGAGGTGGATCTCGCCGTCGTGAGGCTGCGGGGTGTCGCGGGTGACTCCGGCGAGTTCGAGCGCCTTCGAGTTGACCCACAGGGTGTGGTGCCCCGCATCGCTCAGCGCCACGGGCCGGTCGGGGACGATCGCGTCAAGCTGGTGGCGTGTCGGCGCGGGGAAGATCTCATGGTCCCAGCCGCCGCCGGTCAGCCAGTACGAGTCGCTGCGCGCCGCCGCCTCCCGGATGAGCGCAAACGTCTCCTCCGCGCTGCGCGCCGGCGTCAGGTCCAGGCTCATCCGCTCGACACCGGCGAACGCGGCATGGACGTGCGCGTCGACGAACCCCGGATGGATGAGCCCGTCCGCAGCGTTGACGACGCGGGTGCTGGCGCCGATGAGGGCGCGCACGTGCTCATCCGAGCCGACGCGCACCACGCGATCGCCGGACACGGCGACCGCTGTGCTCTCTGTGAGGACGGCGCCGTCGAACACGCGGCCTCCGACGATGACGAGATCTGCGGATGCGGTCATGATGTACGGCTCCAAACTCGGGTGGAAGGACGTTCTGTCTGTCAGATCAGGCGGAACACGCGGATGATGACGAAGCCCGGCTCGGCGCGTGCATAGCCGATGAACTGGGACTCTGTGAGCCAGGCGAGCTCCGGATGCTCTGTGCGGAAGACGAACGCCGTCCGATAGTACAGATCCTGTTCGGCAACCTCCTCCCCCTCCACGAGCCGCTGGAACGTGCGCTCATCGGCGCGCCAGATGCCGCGGTTGACCACCTCGACTCCGGCCGTGCCGTCGACCACCTCGGCCGCGATGACGTAGCGGGCGTCGAGCGTGACCATCAGGCCTCGTCCGTTCCACCAGTCGCCGCCGGAGTCGAGCACCGCACCGCGCAACCGAGGTCCGTCGACGGTGCCCCCGGAGACCCGCGCGAAGTGCAGGCCCTCCCCGGGAACGCCGCCGCCCAGGGGCAGCGCGTCCTCGACGCGGCAGCGCAGCTCGAAGCAGTATTCGAACGCGGGGTTCATCAGGGGCTCGGGCATCGGCTTCCTCCTGTCATCTCGGCACGATCGTGCTGCGGGTCACCGCGGGCATCGCCTGCGTGCGTCCGAGTCGGCGGCGGCGTGGCGCCCATCCCTCGCGCGGAATCGAGTCGAGCAGGATCTTGGTGTAGTCGGCCTGCGGACTGTCGAGGATCTCGGCAGCGGTCCCCCGCTCCTCGATGACCCCCTGTCGCATGACCACGACATGGTCGCACAGCCGGCGGATCACCGTGAGGTCGTGCGTGATCATCAGCAGCGCGACGCCGGTGTCGCGCCGGATTCCGTCCAGCAGGGTCAGGATCTCGACCCGAGTGGTCACGTCGAGTGCCGAGACGGCCTCGTCCAGGATCAGGAGCATCGGCTCGGCCGCCAGGGCGCGCGCGATCGCGACACGCTGCCGCTGTCCGCCGGAGAGCGCACGCGGCCTGGCGTCCAGCAGCGCCTCGTCGAGCCGGACGTGCCCCATCAGCTCGCGGATCCGAGCGGCGATCGCGTCGCGGCCCGCCGCAGGGCGGTGCACGCGGATCGCCTCCGCGAGGCACTGCCGGATGCTCTGGCGCCGGTCCAGCGATTGATAGGGGTCCTGGAACACCATCTGCGCGATCTTCGCACGCGCACGCCGTTCACGTCCGCCGCGCGCCGGCACGCCCCAGTCCTGCCCGGCGACCATGACGCTGCCGCTGTCGGCGCGCTCGAGTCCCAGCAGCACCCTGGCCGTCGTCGACTTGCCCGAGCCCGACTCCCCGACGATTCCGAGCGATCCGCCCGGGTCGAGCCGCATCGACACGCCGTCGACTGCCACGAGGGTCTCCCGCGCACCGCCGGCCGATCGCACGGCGTAGGTCTTGCGCAGCTCCTCGATCTTCACGATCGGCTCAGCGGCGACCTGCTCCGCCCTGATCGGAGGCGCTTCATCGAGCGACGCCGCCATCAGCAGCCTGGTGTAATCGTCCTTCGCATCGCGGCGCATCGTGGCGGCAGTCAGAGTCTCGACGATGCGCCCGTGCTGCATGACGTCGACGCGGTCGCAGACCGCCCCCGCGAGAGCGAGGTCGTGCGTGATGAAAAGCAGCGCCAGGTCGCGGTGCGCACGCAGGTCGGCGATGACCGCCATGACCTCCTCCTGCGTCGTCACGTCCAGCGCCGTCGTGATCTCGTCGGCGAGAAGGATGTCCGGATCCATGGCCAGGGTCGCCGCGATCATGACCCGCTGCAGCAGGCCTCCGGACAACTCGGACGGATGCTGCCGCATCCGCCGGCCGGGATCGTCGATGCCGACCTCATCCAGCAACTCGAGCGATCGCGCATATGCGACCGACCGCTTGTCGCCCGCCACATGGATCATCGCCTCCGTCATGAAGTCGCCGATCGTGCGCAGCGGGTTCAAGTGCGCTCGGGGCGTCTGAAAGACCATGCCGATGCGGCGCGCGCGGAGCTCGCGCAACGCCCCCGCGCTCATGTCGCCGAGATCGCGACCGTCGACGCGGACCGAGCCGCTCGTGGTGAAGCCCTCGGGGAGCAGACCGGCGACGGCGCGCACCGTCAGGGTCTTTCCCGACCCCGACTCGCCCACGAGTCCGCGCGCCTCCCCGCGCTGCACGGCGAGCGAGCTGCCGAAGACCAGCTGCCGGGGGCCGTCCGGCCCCGGGGCGAAGATGCCGAGATCCGCGATCTCGAGTACGGGAGCGCTCATCTGTCCTTCTCCTCCGCCCAGGCGGTGACTTTGGCGCCGACTATGCCGACCGCCAGCACGGTGACGACGACGAGGATCGCCGGGAACACCGACTGCTCGGGCGCACCGGCGATGATTCCCGCCTGACCGGCGGCGATCATGGAACCCCAGTCGGGGGCGGGCGGCTGCTGCCCGAGGCCGAGGAACGAGATCGCGGCGAGGTCGAGCATCGCATAGCCGAAGCCGATCGCCATCTGCGCGGCCACGATCGGCACCAGAGCAGGCACGAGGTGACGGAAGCAGATCGCCGCGCTTGAGACGCCCTGCACCCGCAGCGCAGCCATGTACGGCTTGCCGAGCTCGCGGGCCGCTGCCGTCTGTGAGAGCCGGGCGACCACGGGGATGTACGCGATCGACAGCGCCACGACGGGTGCCATGAGTCCCTTGCCGAACAGCGCGACGGCCAGCACGGCGACCACCAGGCCGGGAATCGCGAAGATCAGATCGACGATGCGGGCGATCACCCCGCTGACCCAGCCGCCGAACCAGGCGCCGGTGAGCGCGAGCGTCACCCCGAACACGGTCGACAGGACCACGACGACGACGGGAGCGAAGACACTGGCCTGCGCGCCGACGAGGGCGCGGGAGAAGATGTCTCGCCCGAGGTCGTCAGTGCCGAACAGATGGGCCGCGCCTGCCACGCCGTTGACCGGACCGGTGTACAGCTCGTAAGGATCGTGCGGCGCGAGCACCGTGCCGAAGAGCGCCAGGACGGCGATGACGGCAAGCACGGTGAGGGCTGCGAGAGACAGCCAATCGTGCTTAGCCGCACGCCTGGCGACGGCGGGCACGGCTCCTTGAGCGATCTGAGCGATGCTCATGTCCGGCTCCCCCCGGTGACGCTGGTCGGGTCGATGAGAGTGCTGACGAGATCAGCGACCGCGTTGAGCACCACGAAGATGGTCACCAGCAGGATCGACACGATCTGCACGACGGGCAGATCAGAGCGCGCCGCTGCCTGGACGAGCAGGGATCCTATGCCGCCGAGCCCGAAGGCCACCTCGGCGATGGCCGACGCGGCGAACAGCCCGGCGATGGTCGTGCCCGAGATGGCCAGAATCTGCGGCGACGCGTTGCGGAACACGTGGACGCGGAAGACCCGACCGCGTGGGATGCCGCGTACTCGCGCGGTGTCGACATGCTCGGAGTCCAGCTGCGCGATCAGTGAGCTTCGGGTGATGCGGCTGACGTACGCCAGGAAGAGGACGGCGAGCGAGACCGCGGGAAGGATCAGATGCCACAGCCGATCCCAGCCTCCGCCGCCGGCGCCGTAGACAGGGAACCAGCCGAGCGACACCGCGAAGATCCAGATGAGGAGGATCGCGATCACGAACGTCGGAAGCGCCATGCCCAAGGATGTGAGAAGTCCCACGGCGCGGTCCACGACGCGCCCCTTGGTGGCGGCGAGGATGCCGGATCCCACTCCGAACACGAGGATGATCACGACCGTCAGCAGCACGAGCTGCAGAGTGAGGCCGAACCGTGGACCGATCAGCGTCATGACGTCGGTCTTGTACACGAACGAGCGTCCGAAGTCTCCCTGCAGCACCCCGACGAGCCAGTGCCAGTAGCGGACCCACACCGGGTCGTCGAGATGGTACTCGGCGCGGATCTGATCGATGAGCTCGGGGGTGGGCTTCGCGCCGCCGGCCAGAGCTGCGATGGGATCGCCAGTCAGCAGAACGGTCGAGAAGACCGCGATGCTCGCGAGGACCAGCGTCAGCAGCAGCCCGCCGAGTCGGGCCAGAAGTGTTCGTGTCAGGACGCTCACGATCCGCTCATCGCTTTCCGCCGAGGTGCAGAGCCCACGGGCTGCTGTACACAGCAACAGAGGTCGTCACACCTGTCAGATCCCGGTTCAGGTAGGTGAGCTGATACGTCCCCGCCAGGGTGATCTGAAGCATGTCTGGAGCGAAGACCTCTTGCGCGGCGACGAACTCGTCGGCTGCTGTCTTCGGATCGGTCGCGCTGCGCGCGGCCATCATATGTTGCGTCACGGCGGCGTCGTCATAGCCGCTCCAGTTGAAGATCCCGCCCGCTTCCGCGGGCAGGACGAACAACGACGGGTAGCCGAGCACGCCCGGGGTCTCCAGGTACCCCTGGGTGGCCACGAAGTCGATGCCCTCCCGCTGGCTCGGGTCGTAGAACATCGCACCGAAGTCCGAGGCCTGCTTCTCGTCGATCTCGATCTTCAGCCCGATCTCCGCACCGGCGCTCTGGATTATCGCGGCCGTCTGCTGGAACTCCTTGGCGCCTGCGGGCACTGCCACCACGAGCGGCGTGCTGACGTCTTCACCGCTCTCTTCGACGAGCTTCTTCGCGCCCTCGATGTCGACCTTCGGTGTGGCGAGCGCGTCGTAGGCGTCCTGATAGACGCTTGCCTCGTCCATGGCCGAGAACGAGAACGGACCGACCACGGTCTTCTGGACGTAACCGAGCCCGTTGACGACCGTCTTCAGATACTGCTCGCGGTCGATCGCCATGCTCAGCGCCTGGCGGATCTTCGGATTCGCCCCTGCCCCGGTCGCCGATGCAGGTCCGAAGCTGTAGGACGCCGTGGAATGCCCGACGGTGAGCGCACCGGCCCCCTCGCCCTCGAACGCGGCGCGTGAAGCTGGCGGCACGTTGAACGCTCCGTCGATGTCGCCCTGCGTGAGCGCCGTGGTCAGCGTCGAACTGTCGCTGACGAACGTGTATGTCATCTTCTTGACGAGCGGAGCACCGCCCCAGTAGTCCTCGTTCGCCGTGGTCACGATCTCGCTGCCCGGCTTCCATCCGCCCTTGTCGAGCTTGTAGGGTCCGGTGCACATGAGGCCGCCGTCGGCGGTGCCGAGCGCATCGCCGGCTGAGTCGCCGTACGCCTTCTGCATGACGGCACCGCCTTGGCCGGCCAGCGCGTCGCGGAACGTCGTGTCCGGGGCGATGAAGTGAACGGTGACCTCGTGCGGACCCGTGGCGACGATGCCGGCGGCGGGGTCCGGCACGACGAGCGCGAACGCGCTGTACCACTGCGACGCCGGGTTCATGCTCTGGCGCAGGCTGTACACGACGTCGTCGGCCGTGACCGGCGTGCCGTCCCAGAACCTCACGTCGTCGCGGAGTTCGATGACGAAGGTGACCGGGTCGACGAACTCGGCGCTCTCCGCGATGCCGGGCTGCACCGAGAAGTCCGGCTGCAGCGACAGGAGGTTGTCGCACAGATTCGGGATGATCAGATTCGCCGACGATGCCGGACTCAGAGTCGCCGGCTCACCTTCGACGATCGCCCAGGTCACCTCTTCGACGGGCTCGGTGCCCGCAGGCAGCGAATCGACCAGGGTGGAGTCGGCGTCGACGTCTGGGGTGCCGCCGTCCCGGGGTGCACAGGCAGTGAGGGCGAGCGCGGCGACGCATGTCAGCGCGACCACCATTCCGGTTCTCTTCATGGTGCTGTTCCGTTCGGGTTGAAGGGTGGGGGTCTCGGGTGATCAGGTCAGGAGGAACACGCGGATGCAGACGGCGCCGTCTTCGTCGCGAGCGAGGCCGACGAATTGGCTCTCGGCGAGCCAGCGGTGCTGAGGAGCATCCGTCTGGAACACCGGGGCGGTTCGGAAGTAGAGGCCGGGATCGTCCTCGGGGACGTCCTCCCCCGCCTCCATCCGGCTCCAGACCTCTGGAGTCGCGCGGAAGTAGCCGCGGTTGAGGATGTCGATCACCGCTCCGTCCGCCGCCTTGATCAGGTACCGCGCCTCAAGCTGCGCGGTTCCGAACCGCTCCACGGCCCAGTCGCCGCCGCCGGACAGCACCGTGCCGGAGAGCCGAGGTCCGTGGACGGTTCCTCCGGTGACCGGCGTGAACGACAGCTTCTCCTCAGGGCCGCGCCCGATGTGCAGATCAGGAGCGATCTCGGCGCGGATCTCGAAGACGTACTCGAGCGAGGGCTCGATCATGGCAGATTCCCTTCGAGAACGGTGAGAGTGAGTGAGAAGGCGCTTTCGCCGCCGATCACGAGAGTCTGCAGGTTCGTCCTGGTGTCCCCCCATGCCCAGGGGTCCGCCCCTGTTCCCGGTTGCGGGAGGAACTCGGGGTAGTCGCTGCTGGAGACATGGATGCGGAGCCGGTGCCCCGTACGCAGCCGATAGCCGATCTGGCCGAGATCGATCTGCAGGGTCTCTGCAACGGCAGCATCGTGCAGCTGCAGTTGACCGCGGGCGATCCGCAGGGCACTGCCGTCGGGTGCGACGTCGAGGAGCCGGATGAAGCAGTCCATGACCGGCCCGTCGGAGCTGACCCTGACCCGAGCGGTCACTGGGCCTGCGAGATCGACGTCGGCCTCGAGGACGGGGCCGTCGAAGCGGAGGACGTCGGCGCGCTCGCCGACCGGCGCCTCATCCGGAAGGGCGAGAAGAAAGGCGAACGCGTCAGGCGCGCTGGAGGGCACCAGGTCATCCGGATCGTGAGTCCACTGGCGCGTGGTGACGGAGTCGGGGCGTACGTCGGAGAGCTCTCCTGCGGCCGTCGCGTAACGGGTGACGCTGCGCGCCCCTTCCGGGGGCCAGGTGCTGCTCTCGCGCATCTCGTTCGTTCCAGCGAGACTCCAGGTGACTCGCGGAATCGCGGTGGCTGAGCCCTTGCCGCGGACGAACACCTCGAAGAACTCCAGGGTCGGATCGAGCGTGCGCGGAAGCAGCGCCCGGATCTGCTCCTCGGAGCGCTCCATGACCCGATCGATCGGCTCCTCGTCGAGCCGGAAGCTCTCATGGTCGATCGGCTCGATGCGCAGGTAGTGGTGCGCATCCCAGTTCGGATGCCGTCTGATCGTCTCTACATCCGCCCAGGAGAGCGGTGCGCAGTTGTCCCACCACCCGATCGTGTGCAGCGTGGGGACGGAGCGGCCGGCGAAGGGGCTGCCCTGCGGGAATCGGGGAAGCAGGACCTGATGCGGATACCACTGGTCGTACGAGAGTCCGCGCCGACCCATCTGATCGATGAACTCCTCGGCCTGCGCGGCGAAATCGCGGCGCGACCAGTCCGGCTCCCAGTGCAGCGCGTCGTTCTCGAAGAACTGCGTGAGCGGGTACATGTAGGTCACGCCCCATTCGACCCGCCTCGTCCGCGCCGTGTCATCTCGGCGCACGGGCTCGCCGAGACGGGTCCCGGTGACGCGCGGTGAGATGGCCTTCAACGCGGGATGACCGCTGGCGGCCGCCGCCCACTGCGTGTAGCCGTAGTAGCTGTCGCCCCACATGGCGACCCGGCCGTTCGACCAGGACTGCTGCGTGATCCACTCGATCGTGTCGTACCCGTCGTCGACCTCGTTCACGAAAAGAAGCGCGTCGCCTTCCGAGCGGAACTTGCCCCGGACGTCCTGCGCGACCACACGATAGCCGTGTCGGGTGAAGTACTCGGCCACCAGGGGGATGAAGCAGTACACGCCGGATTTGTCATAGGGCAGCCTGATCAGGATCGTGTCGCCGGGCAGGGCATCCGTTTCCTCGCCGACGGCCGGGAGATAGACGTCTGCTGCCAGCAGAACCCCGTCGCGGGCACGGATCCTGACCGCGCTCGAGAGTGGGCTCTCGGGCGCTGGGGGGATGCGCAAGACGTCGTGCATGTCACTCCTTCGAGACAGTCGCGACGGGGATTCCTGCGCGATGAGAGCCACGGTAGAGACATGCCAATTAATAGTCAAGTCCGACTAGACTAGAATTTACCTGGCCGTTACAGTTGCCTGAATCCCGCAGCCAGCCGCCGATAAGGAGAACACCGTGGCCCGCCCCTCCATCGCCACCGAGCGCAGAGCGCAGATCATCGACGCGACCATGAGCACGATCGCCGAACACGGCATCCGCGGGACGACGCTCGACAGGATCGCCGACGCCGTGGGCATGTCACGAGGGCACGTCCGCCACTTCGTCGGCAACCGAGACCGGCTGCTGCTCGACACCGCGATCGCCGTGTTCGCCGATGACACGGGCACCGTCGGCTCGATACTCCCTTCCGGCACGCGCGACATCGAAGACGCCCTCGACTATCTGTTCGGCCCCGAGTTCAACTCGCCCGACCGCGAGAACGCCGTGGTGCTCGGCCTCGTCGACCTGTCGCGCACCACTCCCGCCATCGCCGAGGTGCTCACCACGGCATACGGCGCGACCAGAGAGCAGCTCGCATCGCTCATCGCCGAGGCCAAGCCCGACGCTTCGACGGACGCATGCACGACCGCGGCATACGGTCTGCTCACGTCGGCTCTCGGATCCGTCTTCCTGAGCGATTTCGACGGCGACCCGACACGCTTGCGACGAACCCGGGCAGCGGCTGAAGCACAGCTCTCCATTCTCTGAGGAACCGGTGCCGCAGTCGCCGATGCTGCATCCAGCCGACGCCCCGCCGACGGAGCGCCGATCTGCTCATCGCGATGGTGACCGCGGATGCCGGGGAGCACGCCGACGGCGGCGGCAGCGGGGACGACGCCGCGTCGCAGAACTCGATCATGCCTGCGGTCCGGGCCGCCGATACCCAGCGCGCGCCGCTGATCAGCGCGCAAGCGGATGCGATTCCTTCTGGACCGCCCGCGGTGCACTTCGAGTGGGGCTACGCATGCTGATGGCCGGCACCCCGGTACCGTCACGGTGACGTGAGTTCAGACGCCCCTCAGTCCAGGTCGGACGCCTTCGCAGCCGAATCGAAACGACCCCGGGATACATCCCTGATCAGGACTTCTACTGCGGAGACGAGGGGATTTGAACCCCTGGTTCCCGTAAGGGAACTCCACCTTAGCAGGGTGGTGCACTAGGCCGGACTATGCGACGTCTCCAGGCATCCTCGCCCTGCGGCTCGGATGCACTCTGCAAGTGTAACGGTTCTCGGGGGTGGTCACGAATCGGATGCCGAGGAGGTTCGCGGCCCACGCCGCATCCGCCGTTCTGTCGGGAGATTTCGCATGTGTCGGGGGAAACCGGGGCGGATGCCGGAGTGTCGAGGCTGCGCTCCCGACGAAGTGGCTGCGTGGGGCGTTTCGTCTCGCTCCGCTCGCTCAACGAACGGAGAGGGTGGGCGTTTCGTCTCGCTCCGCTCACTCAACGAACGGAAGCGTGGGGCGTTTCGTCTCGTCGCTGCGCTCCTCGCTCAACGAACGGGGCCCGACGACTCCCGCACCACGAGCTCGGGCTGGAACCGAACCCTCCGGTCGTGATCGACGCCGTCGAGCTCCTTGAGCAGCAGGTCGACGCCCGTCCACCCCAGCAGGCGCGCAGGCTGACGGACGGAGCTGAGCGGCACGACGGTCGCCGAGGCGAAGTCGATGTCGTCGTAGCCGACCATCGCGATGTCCTCGGGCACCCGCACTGCGCCGCCGAAGCTGAACGCCTGCAGCAGGCCGACCGCGAGCAGATCGTTCGCCGCGAACACGGCATCGGGCCTCGAAGAGGAAGGCCGCGAAACCAGGGACTCCCCCGCGGCTCGTCCCTGCAGCACGGTCAGCGACGGCTGCTCGATCACCTCGAGCTCGGCATCGGCCATGGCATCGACCGCAGCCTGCGCACCCGCGAGTCGATCGGCGACCTGCTGCACCGATCGGGGTCCGCAGACGTAGGCGATGCGACGCCGCCCCGACGCGAGCAGGTGCTCGACCGCGAGACGGCCGCCCTCGACGTCATCCACCGAGACGGAGGGCAGCACGCCCTGCTCGACTTCACGGTCGACGAGGATGACCGGCATCCCTCCGGCTGCGAAGCGATGCACGGCGGCGAGATCGTCGGATGCCGGGGTCAGCAGCACCCCGTTCACCCTCTGCTCCTGGAACAGCTCGAGGTGCGCCTGCTGGCGCTCATCCTGCTCATCGCTGTTGCCGAGGAGCACGGTCATGCCGGCATCCGCTGCCCTGTCCTCCGCGCCGCGGGCGA
The DNA here is from genome assembly GCF_000956475.1 of Microbacterium hydrocarbonoxydans. Lineage (GTDB taxonomy): Bacteria > Actinomycetota > Actinomycetes > Actinomycetales > Microbacteriaceae > Microbacterium > Microbacterium hydrocarbonoxydans_A. The sequence continues at coordinate 192,338 of NZ_JYJB01000009.1, read as the reverse complement.
CCTCGGCGAAGAAGGGGTTGCCGATGTCGGGAACGACGAGACCGATGCTGCGACTGCGCCCCGCGCGAAGCTGACGGGCCGCATCGTTGCGCACGAAGCCGAGCTCCTGGATGACGCGCTGGACTCTCTCGGCGGTGCGGGCGGATACCCGTTCGGGCTGGTTCAGCACGTTCGAGACGGTGCCGACCGAGACCCCGGCCGCAGCCGCGACGTCTTTCACTCCGACTGCCATTGCCACCCTCTGTTCCGAATCCGCCCCAATACTCTCACTGAACGGGGAGTTCTAGCGGATGCGACGCTCGGGGATACGGCGCTCGGGTACCGCGGCGACCGCGAGAGCGGCGCAGCCGAGTCCCGCGATGAGCAGCGGCCCCAGCATCCACGTGACGACTCCGACGAACACCGCGGTGGCTGCGAGATAGAGCGTTCCGACCGCATCGCCGAATGCGACCTGCGGCACGGCCCGTACAGCTGCGCGCCATCCGAGCTCTGGTTCCCACTCCCCCGCGGCGATCAGCAGCGCGACGGCCAGCACGAGCAGCCCCGCCCACCCGACGAGGCCGACGATCTGCCCGCCGGGCAGCGCCCCCGACCCGGCGAGCAGGATGTCGACCGCGAGCACGGCCGCGAGCAGCGCCGCGGGCACGCCGAGGGCGAGCGAGCGCAGGAGTCCCGTGCGCACGTCGGCCCAGAAGAAGCTCGCCCGGGAATCCTCGGCGGCCACGAAGCGACGAATATGACGGATGCCGGCCGCCAGCGCGATCGGCAGCGTGACGACGGGCAGCGCCACGAGGGCCATCATGAGCCCGATCGTGAGCACCTCACCGAACAGGCCGAACTTCGCGACGGCGCCGGGGTTGGGCCCCGGCTCCACGCCCTCGCGCGTCGGCCCTGCCCCGGATCGCGCGTCGCGGATCGCTGCGCGCTCCGCCCGACGCTCACCGCTGAAGATCGACATCGTCAGCCCTTCAGTCCCTGGGTGGCGACGCCGTCGACGAGGAACCGCTGGAACACGATGAAGAACAGCAGCACCGGGATCAGTGCGACGAACGAGGCCGTGACCGTGGCCCCGTAGTCGGCGCCGCCGGAGGAGGCGTCGTTGTAGAGCCGCAGCGCGATCGGCAGCGGATAGTTCTCCGGACTCGTCAGATACAGCAGCGGCCCGAGGAAGTCGTTCCACTCCCAGATGAACGCGAAGATCGCACAGGTGATCAGCGCCGGCTTGATCAGCGGCAGGATGATCGACCAGAAGATCCGCATGTGTCCTGCGCCGTCGATGCGAGCGGCCTCGTCCATGTCGCGCGGCATCTGCCGGATGAACTGCACGAGCAGGAACACGAAGAATGCGCTCGTGGCAAGGAACTTCGGCAGGATCAGCGGGATGAACGTGTCGACCCAGCCGAGCTTGTTGAAGATGATGTACTGCGGGATGATCACGACGTGGAACGGCAGCAGCAGCGTGCCGATCATGGCGGCGAAGAAAATCCCCAGTCCCTTGAACTGCACCCGGGCGAAGGCGTAGGCGGCGAGCGCGGAGGACAGCACGGTGCCCACCACGGCAGCGACCGAGAGGATGAGGGAGTTCAGGAAGAACCGCCACATCGGCACGCCCGCGATACCCTCCATCACCTTGGCATAGTTGTCGAAGGTCGGCGCGTTCGGGATCAGGCCGGGGTTCTGGCCGAACTCGGAGTTCGGCTTGAAAGTCGACAGGAACAGCCACAGCAGCGGGTACAGCACGATCGCGGTGAGCGCGATCAGACCGATGAGCCAGATCACGGTCTGCCAGGTCTTGCGGGCCACGCGCGGACGCGAGGATCGGGCGGATGCCGTCACAACGGCTTCGGTAGCAGTCATCGGTCGTCTCCCGAGTAGTGCACCCAGGAGCGCTGGGTGCGGAACAGGATGAGGGCGATGATCGCGACGACGATCAGCAGCACCCACGCGATCGCGGCTGCATAGCCCATCTGGCCGTCGGAGAATCCTCGCTTGTACAGGTACACGGTGATGAAGTTCGTCATGCCCGCGGGGCCGCCGGTGCCGTTCGAGATGATGTATGCCGAGGCGAACACCTGGAACGCGCCGATCAGGCCCAGCAGCAGGTTGAAGAACATCACAGGAGAGAGCATCGGCACAGTGACGGCCTGGAAGCGCCGCCACGCGTTCGCGCCGTCCATCTCGGCCGCCTCGTACAGCTCCTTGGGGATCTGCTTGAGTCCGGCGAGGAAGATCACCATGGTCGATCCGAACTGCCACACGTGCAGCAGGATCATCATCGGCAGGATCATCGCGGGGTTGCCGATCCATCCTCCGAGGTCGATGCCGAAGATCTGCAGACCGGAGTCGACCGGGCCTTCGGCGGAGAACATCGCCCGCCACACGATCGCGACGCTCACCGAGCCGCCGATCAGCGACGGCGCGTAGAACGCGGAGCGGAAGAACCCGGCGCCCTTGTCGCGGTAGTTCAGCAGCATCGCCACGCCGAGGGCTGCGGCGAGCGTGATCGGCGTGCCGACGAACACGTAGATCAGCGTGATCTCGGAGGACTGGATGAAGTTCTGGTCCTTCGTGAACATGCGGATGTAGTTCTCCAGCCCGATCCACTTGGGCGGCTGGAAGATGTTGTACTTCGTGAAGGACAGGTACAGCGAGTACACCATCGGCAGCGCGGTCAGGCCGAAGAATCCGATCAGCCAGGGGGTCAGGAACGCGTATCCGGCTGCCGTCTCCTTGCGGGTCCTCGCGCGCTGCCCCGGACGGGCGAACGACTTCTCCGGGCGGCGACCGCTGCGCAGCTGCCGCGCGCGGCTCGACGGCTTGTCGGTGACGATGGTTCTCGTCTCGGTCGTGCTCATGACAGCTCCTTCCGATGTGGGGTTTGGAGCCGGTGGGCCGGATGCACGATCCGGCCCACCGACGGGATCACTGGTTGAGGACGACGTCCATCTCGGCGAAGAACTGGTCGACGGCCTCATCGACCGTGACGGTGCCATAGTTCAGCTCGGTGCCCAGCACACGGAACTTCTCCTCGAGAGAGCCGTAGCCGACGATCGGCACGGGCGGAGCGTCGCCCAGGCGGTCGGCGATCGACTCCTCGTAGTCCTTGATCTGGGTGCTCAGCGGGTCGAGGTCGGCTGCTTCGAGCGCGGTGGACGACGCGGGAATGCCGCGGTTCGTGCCGAAGATCTTGCCCGACTCGGGCGAGTTGATGAGGAAGTTCACCAGCGTGGCCGCAGCCTCGGGGTGCTTGGTGTTGGCCGAGATTGCGTGCAGCATGGACGGCTTCAGGTAGAGATCCTTCGCGCCCTCCTTCGTGACGGGCGGGGCGACGAGGCCCAGCTCGGTGTAGCTCGCGCCCAGGTTGGCGAGATAGCCGGCGCCGAAGTTGTCCCAGGTGAGCTCGCTCGCGGTCTTGGCCGAGTCGAAGCCGCCGAGCGGCTTGAGCTCCTCGACGGTCTGCTCGGGGATGCCGATGCCGTCGCGGATGTCCTGTCCCTCTTCCCAGAACTTCTTCAGGCGCTTCTCGTCGAATCCGGCGGTGCCGTCTTCGTTGAAGAGGTTCTTGCCCTCGCTGCGCAGCTGCAGCTCGAAGTTCTGGATGCGGCCGGTGTAGTCGGCGCCGCCGTAGAACTGGCCGCCGGCCGCGTCTGTGACCTCGCCCATCCACTCGGTGTAGTCGGCCCAGCTGCCGCCGGCGAACTCATCGACCCCTGCCTGCTCGAGCAGCACGGGGTTGGTGTACATCCCCCAGGCGTTGGTCGAGGTCGGGATCGCGTAGGTCGTGTCGTCGACCACGCCGATCTTGAGGATCTTGTCGTCGAGCGGCTTCGTCTCGATGATGTTGCCGAGGTACGGGTCGAGGTCGAGCAGCAGCCCGTTCTCGGAGTACTGGCGCAGGTACGAGTAGTCGAACTGCATGACGTCGGGCAGGCCGCCACCGGCGGCCTCGGTCTGACGCTTCTCCCAGAACTCGGGGAAGGTGAGGAAGGTGGAGTTGACCGTGATGTTCGGGTACTCCTCGTTGAACGCCTCGATCGCCTGGTTGTACAGGTCGGCGCGGACGTCGTTGCCCCAGAACGCGAGGTTCAGGGTGACCTTCTCGTTCGGGTCGAACGTGGGTGCGGCATCCTCGGGGGCCGAGCCGCCGGCGCAGCCGGCGAGCACCAGCGCTGCGGTGGTCGCGACGGCCGCGGTGGCCGCCAGACGCTTCTTGCTGAACATCTTTGTCCTCTCTGTGAACGTCCTCGTCCGGCTGAGCGGCGGAACGTCACTGTCCGTGTGTGCTGGGCGTTGATTTCCGGTGCGGGGAAAACGCTTACCTGCAAGCTAATCCAAATTGAAACGTTTCGCAAGCCCGATTTCAGATCGCGTTTACAACGTTTTCCTTCAGCCTAGGATGCCTCTGCCGAGTGCGGTTCGTCCATGACGAACAGCGTGTCAGCGGATGCCGGTCTGCGCCAGATGCAGCGTGGCGTAGCGCCCGCCGGCCGCGAGCAGCTCGTCATGCGCACCCTGTTCGATCACCCGTCCGCGTTCGAGCACGACGATGCGGTCGGCCTGCCTCACGGTCGACAGCCGGTGCGCGACAATCAGCGTCGTGCGCCCGCGCATCAGACGCTCCAGCGCCTCCTTCACGAGCCCCTCCGACTCGGGGTCGAGCGCACTCGTCGCCTCGTCGAGCAGCAGGATCCGCGGGTCGCGCACGAGCGCTCGCGCGATCGCGAGGCGCTGGCGCTGGCCACCCGAGAGCCGTGCCCCGCGCTCGCCCACGATCGTGTCCCATCCCTGGGGCTGATCCCGCACGAATTCCCATGCGTTGGCATCGCGCAGCGCCCGCTCCACGCGCTCGGGCGTGGCGTCCGGCAGGCCGTAGGTGACGTTGTCGAAGATCGTGCCCTCGAACAGCACCGACTCCTGCGGCACCACCGAGATCGACCGTCGCACGGTGCGCAGATCGAGCTCCTGCATGTCCTGCCCGTCGAGGAGGATCCGGCCGCTGGTCGGCCGCACGAACCCGAGCACGAGGTTCAGCAGGGTCGACTTGCCCGAACCGGACGAGCCCACGAACGCGACCGTCTCGCCTGGCGCGATGCGCAGGTCGATCGCGTGCAGCGCGTCATCGTCGGCATCCGCGTAGCGATGCGAGGCGGCATCCAGAACGATCTCCCCCTGCACCTGCGAGGCCACCCGCTTGCCGGAGTTCTGCTCCACGTCGGGCTCCTGCAGCACCTCGGCGATCGAGCGGACCGACTCGAGGCCGCGCGCACCGACAGGGATGAGCATGAGCAGCTGGGTGAGCCCGCCGGTCAGCAGCGCGAAGTACGACGACAGCATCACCACCTCGCCCGCCGTGATCGGCAGGAATCCGGTGAGCGCGCAGATCGCGGCGAGGGCGAGACAGGCGACTCCGAGCAGCTGCATGGCCACCCAGGAGATCGACGCGACCCGTCCGTTCAGCACGTCGAGATCGAGACCGGCACGCCGCACGCCGTCGGCTCCGCCAGCGACGCGAGTGATCGCGGTCTCCTCGAGGCCGTGCGCACGGGTGACAGGGATCAGCGAGGCCATCTCCCCCACCCGCGCCGACAGCGTCTCGATCTCTCGCCGGAACACCTCGTTGCGTGCGCGGGAGCGATTGCGCATGCCGTAGCGGATGCCGATCGCGATCGGCACGGTGAGCGCGTACACGGGCAGGAACTGCGGCACCTTGATCGCGGTCATCGTGAGCGCGCCGAGCATGACCATGATCGACGAGAGCAGCGGATGCGTGACCTGCTGCAACATCAGCTCGACGTTCTCGACGTCGCGCACGACCTTGGTCTGCACGATCGACGAGCTCGTGCGGGTGTGATAGCCGATCGACAGGCTCTGCAGCCGGGCGGTGAGCGCGTTGCGCAGATCGGCGCCGAGGTCGCGGACCACGGTCATGAAGTTGCGCGTGTAGATGATGTTGTTCGGATAGTTCTGCAGCAGCAGCACGGCCGCGAGCGCGAACCACCAGAACACGGCGGAGAGCTCCCCGCCTGTCGCCACGACGTCGATGATGCCCGCGGTGACCACGGGCAGGAACCACAGCGGTATCTCCTTCACCGAGAACGCGGCGATCGCGAAGGTCAGCCGCCACGGACGGCGCGCGAGCAGGCGAAGGACGGAACGGGTGGGATGCTGGCCGTCCACGAGCGCGGCGGGCGCGGAAAGCGCTTTCTGTGGCATGCTCCTATCGTACGGAACTGCACCCCCGGAAGAACACCAGAAAGGGCGCGATCTTGACCCGCACCGCAGACTCCCGCTTCACGATCGGCGAGACCGACTTCCTGCTCGACGGCGCGCCCCATCGCATCATCTCGGGGGCCATGCACTACCCGCGCGTGCACCCCGAGCTGTGGCGCGATCGCATCCGCAAAGCCCGTCTGATGGGGCTCAACGCGATCGAGACCTACGTCGCCTGGAACGCGCACGAGCCCGTCAAGGGCGAGTGGCGCGAAGACGGCGATGTCGACCTCGGGCGGTTCCTCGACATCATCGCCGAGGAGGGGATGCACGCGATCGTCCGGCCCGGCCCGTACATCTGTGCGGAATGGCACAACGGCGGCCTTCCCACCTGGCTCACGTCCAGCCCGGGCATGCGCCTGCGCAGCAGCGATCCCGCCTATCTCGCCGAGGTCACGGGCTTCCTCGAGAAGGTCAACGCGATCATCGCGCCGCGACAGATCGACCGCGGCGGCAGCGTGATCCTCGTGCAGATCGAGAACGAATACGGCGCGTACGGGGCCGACAAGGACTACCTCGAGGCTCTGGTGCGCCAGACCAGGGCGGCCGGCATCACCGTGCCGCTCACCCAGGTCGACCAGCCGATCCCGCACATGCTCGAGAACGGCGCGCACCCCGAGCTGCACAAGACCGGCTCGTTCGGCGGACGCGTCGACGAGCGCCTGGCCACCCTGCGCGAACACCAGCCGACCGGGCCGCTGATGTGCATGGAGTTCTGGTGCGGCTGGTTCGACCACTGGGGCGAGAAGCACCACACCACGACCTTCGCCGACAGCGCGGCCGATCTCGACCGGCTGCTCGCGGCCGGCGCATCCGTCAACATCTACATGGTGCACGGCGGCACCAACTTCGGCCTCACCAACGGCGCCAACGACTCCGGCCGCTACCTGCCGCTGGTCACGAGCTACGACTACGACTCCCCCATCAGCGAGTCGGGCGAGCTGACCGCGAAGTTCCACGCCTTCCGCGAGGTGATCGCGAAGCACGCGCCGGTGCCCGGGCTGCCCGAGACCTCGGCGACGGATGCCCCGGTGCTCTCGGCAGCCTTCGAGGCTGTGGCCGATCCGCTCTCGCTCGCGATCGCCGACCGCGGCGCGTTCGATGCTCCACCGGCGTTGGACGAGCTCGGCCCCGACGTGGTGCTCGCCGAGTACACGGCGGATGCCGCGGACGCCGGCCTTCTCGAGGCGAAGGTGCGGGACTACGCGTGGGTCTCGCGCGACGGGGTGCAGGTCGGCATCCTTCAGCGCTCGATCGGCGACCTCACTCTGCCCGTGCCGGCCGGAGTGCGGCTGTCGCTCCTCATCGAGGAGACCGGACGCGTGAACTACGACGAGAAGATCGGCGAGGCCAAGGGGCTGATCGGCGCTCCGCTGCTCGACGGCGTTCCGCTGCCGGGCCCCTGGCGCGTGCGCACGATCGACGTGCCGGCTCTCGGCCAGGCGGTGGCGGATGCCGCGGCATCCGACGCTCTCATCGTGAACGGCCGGGCGACCGGACCTGTGGGCCTGCGCGCCTCGTTCGACCTCATGGAGCCTGCCGATCTGTTCCTCGACACATCCGGCTGGGGCAAGGGCTTCGCCTGGATGAACGGCTTCTTCCTCGGCCGATACTGGCGTCGGGGCCCGCAGCGCACGCTCTACGTGCCCGGTCCGGTGACTCGCAACGGCCGCAACGAGGTCGTGATCGTCGAGCTCGAGGGCGCGACGGATGCGACAGCGCGCTTCCTCGCGCGTCCCGATCTCGGGCACGAGGTGGAGTGATGGTGTTCGACGCCGCGTTCGCCCGAGTCCGCGACCACGTCGCCGCGGAACGACTGCCCACCGCGGTGCTCGGCGTCGCCGACGCGAACGGCATCCTCGCGCTCGACGCCTTCGGGCAGGTGACGACGGATGCCGTCTACCCGCTGTTCTCCATCACGAAGGTGCTCACCGGCATCACCGCCGTGCGTGCGATCGAGCGAGGCCTGCTCACTCCCGAGACCGCGCTGCGCGACGCCGTGCCCGAGTTCGGACGGGACCGCGACGACGTCGTACGGCTGCGGCACTTGGCGTCGCACACCTCGGGGATCTCGGAGCCGCCGCTGGACACGCCCACACCCCTTCGGCGCGAGCTGCTCGAGCGAGGGCGCGACTTCGCCGCCGGCACGATGTCGCGGTACTCGACCATCGCCTTCGAGGGCATCGCGGCGCTCGTCCGGCACGCGACAGGCGCCGAGTGGGATCAGGCCACGTTCGCGTGGGCCTCGGGGATCGGAGCGACCGGGCTCACGCTCGATCCTGCGGGCTCGATCGACGTGCCGGACGCCTCGAAGGCAGGCCTCGACATCGATCGGTTCCGTGCGACGCGGGCTCCTGGTGCGGGGCTGCTCGGACGCGCGGAGGATCTGCTGCGCATCGGCTCGGAGCTCCTGCGCATCGGCGAGGGAGGCCGCGACGGCATCCTCTCACCGGCCGGTCTCGCGATGATGCTCCGTCCGCTCACGGGCGACATCCCCCGGCTCGATCCCTTCCCCGCGGAGCGCGGACAGGACTGGGGCTTCACGGTCAACCTGCGCACCCGCGCACCAGGCCTGATCGACCGTGACGTCTACGGGCACGGCGGCTGGGCGGGCACCGAGTTCTGGGTGCATCCGACCGCCGGTGTGTGCTGGGTCCTCCTCACGAACCGCGCGGTGCGCCCGGGCGTCGATGCGGACGAGATCGACAACGCCGTCGTCGCCGGCCTCTGACGTCTCGCATGCGTCCCTGACGCGACTGCGCCGCGTCGAGTCGCCGCGCGCGGATGAAACGTGTCAAAAAATCCTTGCCAAGCCTGCGGATGCCATGCAAGGATCAACCCGGATCGGTGGGAAAACGTATTCCGATCTGTTCGACACCATGTTCCCGAGCCGCACCAGGGAACATCGCGGATGCCGCATCGATGCCGCATCCGGAACCGCCCCTTAGCCAGTGCTGTCCAAGGAGGACCCGTGGAACTTCCACGCTCAGTTCGAACCGCGCGCCGCCCCCACGGCCTGCTCGCCACCGCCGCGGTCGCGATCGTGATCGGCGCGACACTGTCGCCGATACCCGCCGCGGCCGCGCTCGCACCCGCCGACGACGGCGCCTGGCGCTTCGACTTCGGCACCGCTACGAGCCCCGTGGCCGAGGGGTACCAGCAGGTCACGCCTGCGTCGCTCTACACCGCCGAAGCCGGCTGGGGCATCACCGTGCCCGCCGGCGTCACCCTGTTCGATCGCAACCGCACGGGCAACCGCACCCCCGCCGACCCCGTCGCCGAGGACTTCGTCGCCGGTCTCGACTGGGGCTTCCTGCTCGACAGCGTGCCGGCCGGCGAGTACGACGTCACAGTGTCGATCGGCGATGCCCTCACCACCGCATCGAGCACGAACGCGACCGTCACCCTCGAGGGCAAGGCGCAGACACGTCTGACGACGACGAGGGGAGGCACCACGACGCAGACGTTCCGCACGACGGTCGAAGACGGTCAGCTCACGGTCGGCTTCACGGGCAGCGGGCTCGGCGCGTACGTGAACGGACTCGTGGTCGCGCCCGTCGTCCCCGCCGTACCCGCCGACCTGGCGATCGACAGGATCGCGTGGAACGGCGTCGACCTCAGCTGGAACACCGCCGACGGCGCCACCGCCTACCGCGTGCTCCGGGCCGAGGTCGCGGGTGACACGATCGGCGATTACACGCAGGTCGGCGAGGTCGAGGCCACCGCGTACTCCGACGCGGACGTCTCCGCCGGCGCCGAGTACGCGTACACGGTCGAGGCGGTGAACTCCTACGGCCTCGCCTCCGAGCGCGCCGCCGCGGTGCGCAGCGGCGTGGTCCCCGAGCTCACCGCTCCCGCAGCTCCCGCCGGCGTCGCCGTCGCGCAGGTGACGAAGGATGCAATCGCCCTGACCTGGGACGCGACCCCCAACGCCGAGGACTACCTCGTCGAGCGCGCCGGCGCCGATGGCGTCTTCGAGCAGATCGCCACCGTGCAGACCCCCGGATACACCGATCCCGTCGACACCTCGGCCGTCTGGTCGTACCGCGTCACGGCGAGCAACGCGGCCGGGCAGTCGGCGGCATCCGACGTCGCCACCTCGACCGCCTACACCGCACCCGCTCCGCTCCCGACAGACGACACCGTAACCTTCGACTTCGGCCCCGGCGCACTCGCCCAGGGCGCGATCGCCGTCACGAGCCGCACGTCGTTCTCCGAGGAGTGGGGCTACGGCTTCTCGACGACCCCCACGGCGGCCGAGCCCGACGTCGATCGCGGCGGAGACGACCCGCTGCGCGGCGACTACGTGGCAGCACAGGGCGGCACGTTCGAGGTGCAGCTCGGCGCCGGCGACTACACCGTGAACGTCATCGCCGGCGACAAGAGCGCCGCGAGCGAGATCGCGATCACCTCCGAGGGCATCGCCAAGGTGCAGACCACAGCGAAGGCGTCGGGAGAGTTCCTCGAGATGGCCTTCCCGATCGCCCTGGTGGACGGTCGGCTCACCTTCCAGGTCACAGGCTCCGCAGCGGCACTCGACGCGATCACGATCACTCGCCAGCCCACGCGGCTCGCGGGCGCCCTCCCCACCGTCTACATCGCGGGCGACTCCACCGTGCAGACCTACGACGCCTCGGCATACGCACCGCAGGCGGGCTGGGGCCAGATGATCGACCGCTTCTTCGCCGACGACGTCGCGTTCAGCAACCACGCGATCGGCGGCCGCTCCTCGAAGAACTTCATCACGCAGGGGCGCCTCGACGACATCCTGCGCGGCATCCGCCCCGGCGACTATCTCTTCGTGCAGTTCGGCCACAACGACGCCACGCAGGGCGTGGACGATCGCTACGCCTCTCCTGCCGACTACAAGGAGTACCTGCGCACCTACGTGAACGGCGCGCGTCAGCGCGGCGCGACCCCGGTGCTCGTCACCCCGGTCTCACGGCGCAGCTTCGACGCCACCACCGGACTCGCGAACGTGAGCTTCCCCGAGTACGTCGACAAGATGAAGGAGCTGGCCGCCGAGGAGGGCGTCGAACTCGTCGACCTCTCGGCCTCCAGCCGCGCGTACCTGAACGAGATCGGGCCGGAGGCCGCGAAGTCGGTGTTCCTGTGGGTCGACCCCGGCATCTTCCCGAACCGTCCGGCCGGCACGCAGGACGACACGCACTTCCAGGAGTACGGCGCGATCCAGATGGCACGCCTGATCGCCCAGGACTACGCGCAGATCGACGACCCGCTCGCCGCGCACGTCACCGACATCGAACCGCCCGCTGCGGTTCCGGCAGCTCCCGTGGGCCTGGTCGCGGGTTCCATCTCGAACGCGGGCGCCGTGCTGCAGTGGCAGGCGTCGGCGACGGCCGACATCTACCGGATCGAGCGGCAGGCGGTCGCGGACGCCGAGCAGACCTGGTCGCTCGTGACGACGACCACGCAGACCAGCGCGATCGTGCAGGGACTCGCCGAGGGCGCCGGCTACCGCTATCGCGTGTTCGCCGTGAACGGCCGCGGCACCTCGGAGGCCTCGAACGTCGTCACCTTCACGACCAAGCAGGCGAAGTGGAAGTTCGACTTCGGACTCACCGGCAACCCGGTGATGGCCGGATACACCGAGGTCAACCCTGACGACGGCTACACGGCCGAGGCGGGCTTCGGCTTCGAGACGGCCCTTCCGGCGAGCGCCGGGCGGGATCGGGGCGGAGACACCGGAGCGACCGACCTCGAACGCGACTTCGTGCTCCCCGGCGACAGCTCGACGTTCCTGCTCGACGTGCCCAACGGCACCTATTCGGTCAAGACCTACTCCGGCGACTGGATCGGCTCGACCAAGACGAGCTTCGACATCGAGGGCAAGGCGTTCGGCGCCGGCAACGCCGGAAAGGGCTCGGTCAACGCCTCGGTGCGCGGTCCCGCCCTGGTGACCGACGGCCAGCTCACGATCCGCGTCTACGGTGCCGCGGCCGGCACTCGCCTCAACGGCCTCGAGGTCACGCCGATCCTGCTGGGCCCGGCTGGCCTCGAGGTGAAGAACGTCGTCGCCGATCCGGCCGCGCCCGCGGTCGAGCTCGGCTGGACCGCCGAAGACGGCCTCACCTGGAACGTGTACCGCACCTCGGAGTTCGACAAGAGCGCGACGATGATCGGCGAGACGGCGACGGCATCCTTCACCGACACCACCGCCCGCATCGGCCTGGACTACACGTACTACGTGACGGCGGTCGATCAGACCGGGCTCGAATCGGTGCCCTCTGCGTCTGTCGACGTGTCTTTCACCGACCCCGCCGTCGCGACGCCGTCTGCGCCCACAGGGCTCGCGGTCGACCGGCTCGAGAAGCGCGAGGTCGAGATCTCGTGGTCGCAGCCCAGCACGGCGCTGTACTCGCTGGTGTTCCGCTCCGAGACGGCGGGTGAGCGCGGCGAGCTGGTCGGGTACGCGGCGAGCAACCGCTTCGTCGACTCCGATGTGCTCACGACGATCCCGTACCACTACACCGTGGTCGGGGTGAATGCGGGTGGCGCCGGCGCGGCATCGGAGCAGCTGACGACGGATGCCGCCACCGTGCTGCAGCGTCAAGCCGAGTACCTCGACCGGGCACCAGCCGCGGTGCAGACGGGCGACGGCAACCTGGTGAGCTGGCGGATGCTGGGCACCGACCCCGACGCGATCTCCTTCCACATCTACCGCGACGGAAAGCGCATCACGAGCGAGCCGATCACCGACTCGACGAACTACCTCGACGACTCGGGTGACGCCGACTCGACCTACTTCGTCACCAGCGTGCTCGACGGCGTCGAGGTCACCGTGACGAAGGAGTTCGCGGTGCAGAGCGGCGACTACCTCTCGGTGCCGCTCGACAGGCCGGCCGACTCGTACACGAAGGACGGCCAGCCGTACTCGTACCGCGCCAACGACACGAGCGTCGGCGACGTGGACGGCGACGGCCAGTACGAGCTGTTCGTGAAGTGGGACCCCACCAACTCGAAGGACAACTCGCAGTCGGGCTACACCGGCAACGTGTACCTCGACGCCTACCGGCTCGACGGCACCCGCCTGTGGCGCATCGATCTCGGCGCGAACATCCGCGCCGGTGCGCACTACACGCAGTTCCAGGTGTTCGACTACGACGGCAACGGCCGCGCCGAGGTCATCATGAAGACCGGCGACGGCACGATCGACGGCGCAGGGCAGGTGATCGGCAACGCGAGCGCCGACTACCGCAACAGCTCGGGGTATGTGCTCACCGGTCCCGAGTACCTGACGGCGTTCGACGGCGCGACCGGACGCGCGATCGACACGGTCGACTACGTGCCTGGTCGCGGCGACGTGTCGGCATGGGGCGACTCGTACGGCAACCGGGTCGACCGCTTCGGCGCGATGACCGCCTACCTCGACGGCGAGCATCCGTCCGCCATCTTCCAGCGGGGGTACTACACCCGCACGGTCGCGGCGGCGTGGGACTTCGACGGCGAGAAGCTCATCCAGCGCTGGGTGTTCGACTCGAACACCGCCGGCAACGAGGAGTACGCGGGCAACGGCAACCACAACGTGTCGGTGGCCGACGTCGACGGCGACCAGAAGGACGAGCTGATCTTCGGCTCGATGGTCCTCGACGACGACGGCACAGGACTGTACTCGACCGGCCTCGGCCACGGCGATGCCCAGGCCCTCAGCGACCTCGACCCCTCTCGCCCTGGGCTGGAGTTCTTCGGGGTGCACGAGGAGATGGGCTCGTCCGGCAACCTCGGCTCGACGTTCCGTGACGCGCGCACCGGTGAGGTGCTGTGGTCGACGCCTGCGACGAAGGACACCGGCCGCGGTACTGCAGGCGACATCGACCCGCGGTACGAAGGCGCGGAGGGGTGGGCCATCGGCGGAGACGTCAGCTGGAACTCCCCCGTCGGCCAGCTCAAGTCGTCGAAGGGCGAGCTCATCAGCGAGAACATCCCTGCGGCGAACTTCCTCGCCTGGTTCGACGGAGACCCGCTGCGCGAGATCGTCGACCACGACTGGAACGCCCAGACGTCGAAGGGCGTGCCGACGATCTCGAAGTGGAACTGGGAGACAGAGAAGAGCGACCTCGTCCTGAAGGCCGACGGCGCGCAGTCGAACAACGGCACCAAGGGCACGCCGAACCTGCAGGCCGATCTCTTCGGAGACTGGCGCGAAGAGATCGCATGGCGGTCCGACGACTCGAGCGAGCTGCGCATCTACTCGACCACCGATGAGACCAGCATCCGGCTGCGCACGCTCATGCACGACCCGGTCTACCGTCTCGCCGTCGCGTGGCAGAACACGGGCTACAACCAGCCGCCGCAGACGAGCTTCTTCCTCGGCGACGGGTTCACGCAGCCGGCAGCTCCTCGGATCGCCGTCACGGGCGACCCCTCGGGCGCGTCCGACACCACGGCTCCCGAACTGTCAGGGGTTCCGGCCGAGGGCACGCTGATCTCGAGCCGCTCGACGTACACGGTGCAGGTGGCGGCATCCGATCCTGAATCGGGGGTGCGCAACCTCGACATCGCGTTCGACGGCGAGCCGGTGGCCGTGGGGCAGGTCATCGATCTCGATGACCTCGTCGGTCCGCACACCGTCACCGTGAACGCGGTGAACCACGACGGCCTGGTGAGCCGCGCCGAGGCGCAGCTGCTCGTGTTCGACGACGAGGGCGCGACGGCGAAGCCGGGCCGCGGCACGCTCTCGACCGACTCCGGGTGGGAGAACGGCCTGCACGATGGGACGTTCACCGTCTCGATGAACCTCTGGCACGGGGTGAACGGTGCGGTGTTCCGGCTGTATGAGAACGGTGCGCTCATCTCGACGAAGCTGCTCGACGCGAACTCTCCGCAGGCGCAGGTCGCGACCGTCGCGGTGTCGGGCAAGCCCAACGGCACCTATGTGTACACGGGTGAGCTGATCAACGCCCAGGGAACGACCGCGACGACGTCGGTCACGGTGAAGGTGAAGGATGCCGCCCCCGGCGTTCCCGTCGTGAGCCACGACAACGGAGACCGGGACGGCTCGTACACCGTGACGACAGACCTGTGGTGGGGCACGAACGGCACCACGTACCGGCTGTTCGAGAACGGCGTGCAGATCGATGAGCAGGCTCTTGCGGCGGCGTCGCCGAACGCGCAGCACGTCACGACCGCGGTGAGCGGACGAGCGGCCGGCACGTACAGCTACGTCGCCGAGCTGTCGAATGCGGCAGGTGCGACGCGGTCGAAGGCGGTGACGGTGACGGTGCGGTGACGGTGCGCTGACGGTCTGATGAAGCGGCCGGATCCCCTGACGGGTCCGGCCGCTTCGCGCATGCCGGTCAGCGCTTCCGCGAGCGGACGAGGGCGCCGTATCCGCGCATCAGCTGCGGCACGACCAGATACACCGCCACCGGTACGACGACGAGCGTCAGCACGAACGCCCTCAGCACCGGGTTCCACTCAGCGGAGAACGGCGCGATCGCGAACATCCCGAGGGTGACGAGCGGGAAGATGGCGATCCAGGTGATCAGCGCCCTGACGTGGATCGACGGCGGCGCGGGGGCGACGGCGCTGCGAGCGGTGGCGGTCTCGGTGTTCTGCGGGGGCATGGCTGTGTCCTCTGTCTGCATCGGTGGGGCCGCGAGGCGGCGCGATCAGGCGGCAGAACCGACCGCCGACGTGTGCGGGGCGGCTCGTGCCACCCTCACTCTCGCAACAGCGGAGGCTCGGTGGGAATTCCTGTTGCCGAAACCGGGACGACGTGCTCTCCTGGATCCATGAGCACCTCGCAGCGGATCGAGACCGAACTCAGCCAGATCGCCCCTCGGCTGCGCAGCGCCCGCCGCAAGAAGAACATCACCCTCGAACAGCTGGCGCACACCACCGGGATCTCGAAGAGCACGCTCTCACGCCTCGAGTCAGGCCAGCGCAGACCGAGCCTCGAACTGCTCCTCCCCGTGGTCGCAGCCCTCGACGTGCCCTTCGATCAGATCGTCGCCCCTCCCCGCACGCAGGACCCCAGGGTGACCCCGAAGACGACCCGCGCGGACGGCCGGACCTTCACCCGGCTGTCAGGCAAGAGCGGCGAGCCGCAGGCGTTCAAGATCACCATCCTCCCGACCGAGCGCGAGCCCGTCGTGCGCAGTCACAGCGGCTACGAATGGATCTACGTTCTCGACGGTCGCCTTCGTCTCGTCCTGGGAGAGCACGACATCGTCCTCGGGGCCGGCGAGGTCGCCGAGTTCGACACCGCCAATCCGCACTGGTTCGGCTGCGCGGGCTCGGATCCCGTCGAGATCCTCAGCCTCTTCGGAGCCCACGGCGAGCGGATGCACGTGCGCGCGCGCACGGCGGCGAAGCGGGCGCAGTCACCTCGGGCCTGATGGTCAATCGGATCGCCGGGCGGGCTCTCGCGACCCGGGCAGTCGCCACGACTCGATCCCCGCCCGTTCAGCCTGCGTGCCGGGCGATCTTGGCGAACATGTCCTCCAGCAGGAAGCGCACGTCGACGCTCTCGACGACGAGGATCTCGCGACTCGGGTCGGCAGGCTCGTAGCGCCCGTCGGGAGCGAACCGCACTCCGGGCTGGCGGCGCATGGCGGCGCAGAACGGGTCCAGCATGAGCGCGATGGCCGGTGAATCTCCCAGCGATCGAGACTCGATCGCGACCCTGTTGTGCGTCGTGTTGAAGTCGACGACCTGCTGCGCGAGATAGGCGCCGAGCTCGCCGTGCGGTTCGACGCGGGCCTCCAGTTCGGCGTAGCCCACGACGACCTGCCGATAGACGTTCGCAGGAACCTGCCACAGGCGGATGCCCGAGTCGAACACGACGTTCGCCGAGGCGATGTCGTTCTTGAGGTTGAACTCCGGCCACGACCCCACCGACACGATGTCGCCGTAGGGCGGTCCGCCGATCCAGATCACGGTCGTGTCGGTCTCGGCGATGTCGGGGGCCAGCAGCAGCGCCGATGCCATGTCGGTGAGAGGCCCGAGGAACGCGATGAAGAGCGGTCCGGCGTCCGTCCGTCTGGCTTCCTCGATGATGAGGCGGGCGCCGGCGCTGTCGACCGGCGTCTGCTCATCCGGGAGCGCGTGCGGAGCCCCGTCGGCCGTGGGGACATCGTGGTCGAGGGCGAGAAGCCGCAGAAGCAGATCCAGCTCGGCGCGCGACTCGGCCAGGGACTGCGTCGTGCGGTGCGTGCCGAAATGCGCAGGGATGACGCCGCGCACGTCGAGCGTGGGAGAGAGCAGCGCGTGCACGACCGCGAACTGGTCGTCGGCCTCGTTCTTCACATCGGAGTCGATGATGACGCGGCGCGTGCGTCGATCGTCGTTGATCATGTCGTCCTTCGGTCGGGTGGGTCAGTCCGTGCGTTCGGCGAGCAGGCGGGCTGTGGCTGTGGCCATGTGCACGGCCATGGCGGACGCCGCGGCGTCGCCGTCGCCCGCCCGCACCCCGGCGAGCACCGCCTCATGCTCGGAGGTGGCGAGTTCGGCATGCTCCCGGTCGTGCACCGCGCGGTCGGCGTAGACCTGCAGCAGAGAGCGGATCACGTGCAGGTGATCAGTGAGGGTCGCGTTCCCCGCAGCCTCGGCGAGGGCGTGATGGAAGTCGAGGTCCGCCTTCGCGAAGGCGTTGAGGTCGTCGTACGTCTCGCGCATGCGCGCGACGTCCTTCTCGAGGCGCGCGACGATGCCGGCATCGGCACGGGGCGCGGCCAGCCGGGCGACGAAGATCTCGAGCCCCTCACGGAGTTCGAGCAGCTCGGCGGTGTTGCGCTCGCCGATCAGCAGCCCCCAGCGCAGCGTCTGCGGCAGCAGCTCGCTTGCGGCTCCCCGCAGATACGTGCCCGAACCGGGTCTCACATCGACGATGCCGAGGATCTCCAGCGCTGCGAGCGCCTCGCGAACCGCCGAGCGCCCCACGCCGAGCGTCGCGGCGAGCTGCCGCTCAGGGGGAAGCCTGGTGCCCGCAGCGATGGACCCGCCCGTGAAGAGGTCGAGCATGCGGCGGGCGACCTCTGACACAGGAGTTCCGGTCGGCAGCACGCCGAGCGCGGCCGTGATCTCTGCGGAGCGGTCGTCTGGAAACGCGGGCATGCGAACAACCTACGGCAGAGCATCGGCTTTTCGTCGCTGATTCGGTCAACCGGTTCCTGAGAATGATTTGCAATTGGTCAACCGGTTTGTCACACTGGACAGCATCACCTCGATCACCGTCGATGAGCCAGGAGTCACCGTGGACCACCCCCAGAACGAGAATCCGATCGCGAAGTCGGCGATACGCAAGGTCGCCATCCGCCTCGTGCCCTTCGTGGCGCTGATGTTCTTCATCAACTACCTCGATCGCACGGCGATCGGCTTCGCCTCCCCCAACGGCATGAACGACGACCTGGCATTGAGCGCGGCGCAGTTCGGCTTCGCATCGGGCGTCTTCTTCATCGGCTACATCCTTCTCGAGGTGCCCTCGAACCTCGCCCTGCACCGCTTCGGCGCCCGCCGCTGGCTCGCCCGCATCATGGTCAGCTGGGGCATCGTCGCGCTGCTGTTCACCTGGGTGCAGAACTTCGAGCAGCTCATCGGGCTCCGCTTCCTCCTCGGCGTCGCCGAAGCCGGGTTCTTCCCCGGCGCGATCCTGTTCCTGAGCCTCTGGGTGCCGGCCCAGTACCGTGGCCGCATCCTCATGCTCTTCTACCTGGCCCAGCCGCTGACGACCGTGATCGGCGCACCGCTCGCCGGCGCCCTGATCCAGCAGCACGGCACGTTCTTCGGTCTCGAAGGCTGGCGCTTCATGTTCATGGGCGTCGCGATCCCCGCGATCGTCGTCGGCGTGATCGCCTGGTTCTACCTGAAGGACAAGCCGGCGGATGCGAAGTGGCTGACCGCTGAGGAGCAGACCTGGCTGACCGGCGCCCTCGAGGCCGAGCGCGCGGCCACAGGCGCCGAGCAGAAGCACGTCTCGGTCCGCTTCGCATTCGCGAGCGGCCGCGTCTGGATGCTGTCGTTCATCTACTTCGGCTTCATCTACGGCCTGTACTCGCTGGCCTTCTTCCTGCCGACGATCATCGAGGGCTTCCAGGCGCAGTCGGGCGTGACCTACGACGTCGTGCAGAAGGGTCTGATCACCGCGATCCCCTATCTGCCTGCTGCGATCGCGATGTACTTCTGGTCGCGCGACGCCGGCAAGCGGGGACTGAAGACCTGGCACATCGCGGCACCTGCGATCGCCGGCGCCGTCTCGATCCCCACGATCACCGCCTGCGCGATCTTCGCCGCTCTTCCGAACTTCTGGACCCTCCCGACCCAGTTCCTCACCGGAGTCGCGGCAGCCGCGGGTGTGGCGCTGATCAACACGGTCGGCAACCTGGCGGGCTTCAGCGCCCCCTACGTCACGGGCGCCGTACACGACTGGACCGGCGGCTACGAGGTCCCGATGTTCATCGTGGGCGGATTCATGCTGCTGTCGGCGGTCCTGATGGTCGTCCTCTCCCGCCAGCGCAAGACCGCCCCGGTCGAGGTGACGGCATGACCCGCCTGTGGAACGATCCGGCGGACTTCGCCGATGAGATGATCGAGGGCTTCGTCGCGGCGAACGCCCGCTCGGTGCGACGCGTTCCCGGCGGGGTCGTGCGCAGCACCGTGGTGCCGGACGGCCAGGTGGCCGTGATCGTCGGCGGCGGATCCGGTCACTACCCCGCCTTCGGGGGGCTGGTCGGGCAGGGTCTCGCGCATGGAGCCGCGATGGGCAACCTCTTCGCCTCTCCCTCGGCCCAGCAGGTCTACTCGGTCGCCAAGGCCGCCGACCGCGGCGCGGGCGTGTTCTTCAGCTACGGCAACTACGCCGGCGACGTACTGAACTTCGATGCCGCGCAGGAGCGACTGCGATCCGAGGGCGTCCCCGCCCAGACGGTGACGGTGACCGACGACATCTTCAGCGCCGCACCTGCCGAGAAGCACAAGCGCCGCGGCATCGCGGGAGACCTGACGGTGTTCAGCACCGCTGCGGCCGCGGCCGAGGCCGGCTACGACCTCGACTCCGTGAGCCGGGTCGCGGCGCGTGCGAACGACCGCACCCGCTCGTTCGGGGTGGCCTTCACCGGCTGCACGCTGCCCGGCGCCCCGGCCCCGCTGTTCACGGTTCCCGCTGGGCGCATGGCGATCGGCCTGGGCATCCACGGCGAACCCGGCGTCGACGAGACCGCGATCCCGACGGCCGACGAGCTCGCCGCCCTCCTCGTCGAGAAGCTGCTGGCCGAGGTGCCGGACGGGATCGAGGTCGCGGGAGCCCGCATCGTGCCGATCCTGAACGGTCTCGGCTCGCTGAAGTACGAGGAGATGTTCGTCGTCTACCGTCGCATCGCACAGCTGCTCACCGAGGCCGGCCTCGTGATCGTCGACCCGCACGTGGGCGAGTACTGCACGAGCTTCGACATGGCCGGCACCTCGCTCACCCTGTTCTGGCTCGACGACGAACTCGAGCGCCTGTGGGACACGCCCGTCGACGCACCGGCCTACCGCCGAGGATCGGTCGTCGCCGCAGCGCAGGCGGAGAGCGCCGAGGTCGTCGCGAGCGACGTCGCGATCACCCCCGGCGACGCGGCGTCGCAGGCCGTCGCGCAGCACGTGCGCGACGCGCTGGAGGTCATCGTGCGCACCGTCGATGACAACGTCGACGAACTCGGGCGCATCGACTCGATCGCGGGCGACGGCGACCACGGCATCGGCATGCAGCGCGGCTCCCATGCCGCTCTCGCCGCCGGCATCGCCGCGGTGGACGCGGGTGCCGGCGCGCAGACCGCGCTTTCCCGCGCGGCCGACGCGTGGGCGGACAAGGCGGGAGGCACGTCGGGAGCCCTCTGGGGCGTCATCCTGAACGCAGTCGCCTCGCGCCTGGGCGACACCGGACGACCCGAGGCCGCGGATCTGGCTGCTGGTGTCGCCGATGCCGTGCGCGGCGTGCAGACCTACGGCAAGGCCCAGGTGGGCGACAAGACGATGGTCGACGCCCTCGTGCCCTTCACGGCGACCCTCACCGCATCCCTCGAAGACCACGAGCCGCTCCTCGACGCGTGGACCGCTGCAGCCCGAGCCGCGACCGACGCGGCCCGCGCCAGCGCCGACCTGCTGCCCCGCATGGGCCGCGCTCGCACGCACGGCGAGCACGCCATCGGCACCCCCGATCCCGGCGCGGTGTCCTTGGGGCTCATCACCACCGCACTCGGCGAGCTGCTCGCCGAGAAATCCAACTGAAGGAGATCACCATGACCGACCAGCTCCGCCTCGTGATCGGCTGCGACGACGCCGGCTTCGACTACAAGGAGATCCTGAAGAAGGACCTCGAGAACAGCGACGGCGTCGCCTCCGTCGTCGACGTGGGGGTGGATGCCGACGGCCACACCGCCTACCCGCGCGTCGCGATCGCGGCCGCCGAGCTCGTCGCCCGCGGCGAGGCGGACCGCGCCCTGCTCATCTGCGGCACCGGCCTCGGCGTCGCGATCGCCGCGAACAAGGTGCCCGGCATCCGCGCCGTCACGGCTCACGATTCGTTCTCGGTCGAGCGCGGCGTGCTCTCGAACAACGCGCAGATCCTCACGATGGGACAGCGGGTCGTGGGTATCGAACTCGCCCGCCGCCTCGTGCGCGAATGGCTCACCTATCGCTTCGACACGTCGAGCGCGAGCGCCGAGAAGGTCGCAGTGATCGACGAGTACGAGAGCACCGGATCCTGCTGATGTCGAAGGTCACGGTCGGAGTGAGCCTGAAGATGTACTTCGGGCATGAGCGGGCGCGTGCCTGGTTCGACGAGGTCGCCGCTCTGGTGCGCGATCACGCCGCCATCCGCGACGGCGTCGTCGAGCTCTTCATCACCCCGACCTATCTGCAGGTGCTTCCCGCTGTCGCCGCATTCGCGGGAACGCCCGTGCGTATCGGCGGGCAGGACGTGTCGGCCGAGGAGTCGGGCCCGTTCACGGGCGAGGTCTCCGCCGCAGAGCTCGCCGAGGTGGGCGCGACGATCGCGGAGATCGGGCACGCCGAGCGTCGTCGCCTGTACGGCGAGACCGAGGAGGTCACGGCCGCGAAGACGCGCGCCGCACTGCGAGCGGGGCTGACCCCGCTGCTCTGCATCGGCGAGACCGAGCGGTTCGAGCCCGCCGATGCCGCGATCATCGCGGTCGCGCAGCTGCGCTCCGCGCTCGAGGGAGCGGATGCCGGAGCCGTCATCGTCGCCTACGAACCCGTGTGGGCGATCGGCGCCCCCGAGCCGGCCGGGCATGAGCACATCCGCGAGGTGGCCTCGGCTCTCAGGGATGCCCTGCAATCGGATGCCGCGCGCACCGGTTCCGTCGTGATCTACGGCGGGGCTGCCGGCCCCGGTCTGCTGACGGCGCTCGGGGATGCCGTCGACGGAGTGTTCCTCGGCCGTTTCGCCCACGACCCGGCAGCTCTCATGACGGTGCTGGACGAGGCCGCCGACCTCGCCCTCGGGCGTGGCACGGTCCGTCGACCGGCTCAGGAACCGAGTGGCGCCGCCGACCCCGGGTGGCATGGCGGCGTTGCTGAGACCGTCGACGCGCCCGAGGGAGCGGACCGATGATCGGCCTCGGCACGTACGCGTACTTCTGGCAGCATTCCGACCGGGCGGCGGAGCCGCTGACTCTCATCGGGGCCTTCGAGGACACCAGGGCGCAGGGCGTCGACCTCTTCCAGATCTGCGACTACGCCCCGCTCGAATGGATGAGCCCTGCGGAGCTGCGCAACGCGGCCTCCGCCGCGAGTGCGCTCGGACTCACGATCGAGCTCGGCACGAAGGGCGTCGAGCCGGAGCATCTGCGGCGATTCCTCGACCTCGCGGAGGTCTTCGACGCCCATCTGGTGCGCAGCATGGTCTACGGCCCCGAGTCGCGACCCTCGCTGGAGCAGGCCGCGACCTGGCTGCGTGACAGCATCCGCTCCTTCGAATCCGCCGGGATCGACCTCGCGCTGGAGACGTACGAGCAGGTCGGGACAGCCGAGCTCGCCGGCCTCGTCGATCGCGTCGGCAGCGAGCGCCTGGGCATCTGCCTCGACCCGGCGAACGTCGTGGCTCGGCTCGAGCTGCCGCGCGCGTGCGTCGAGATCACGGCCCCCTTCGTCAAGAACGTGCACGTCAAGGACTTCGCCTTCGCCCGGCAGGAGGGCTGGGTGGGATTCACCTACTCCGGCGCCCCCATGGGCTCCGGCCTGCACGACTATCCGCATCTGCTCGCCGCGGTCAGACCGCGTGAGCGCGGCATCAACGAGATCGTCGAGCACTGGCTGCCCTGGCAGGGCGACGCCGAGACCACCATCCGAACCGAGCGGGAATGGACCCGCATCACTCTCGAACATCTGAGGAGCACACCATGAGCGACACTTCAACACTCTCCGCGACGTACAAGATCGCGGTGATCGGCGCCGGCGGCAAGATGGGCATGCGCGTGTCCGACAACCTTGTCAAGACCGCGCACATCGTCTGGTACGTCGAGAACTCGCCGGCGGGCCAGCAGCGCACGGTCGACGCAGGCCGCGAGCTCACGGATTCCGCGACCGCAGTGGCCGACGCCGACATCGTGGTGCTCGCCGTTCCCGACCTGGCGCTGGGGCCGGTCACCGCCGAGCTCGTGCCGCAGCTCCGCTCGGGTGCGATCGTGCTGACTCTCGACCCCGCCGCCGCATATGCCGGTCTGCTCACCACTCGCGATGATGTGATCCAGGCGGTGGCGCACCCGTGCCACCCCTCGATCTTCCTGCAGCGCGAGACCCCGGAGCAGTGGGCCGACACGTTCGGAGGCATCGCCGCCCCTCAGGATGCGATCGCCGCGATCGAGTCCGATGACGAGGCGAAGAAGGCCATCGTCGAGGCGACGGTGCGCGCGATCTACGCGCCGGTGATCGACGTGCACTGGGTCACGATCAAGCAGCTCGCGCAGCTCGAGCCGACACTCGTGGAGACCGTCGCCTGCATGATCGGCGACCTGCTCAACGAGGCGCTCCAGGAGGCCGTGCACACGATGGGCGTCCCCGAGGCGGCCGCGCGCAGCATCCTCTACGGACACACCCAGGTCGCCCTCGCGAACGGCCTCCGCGGAGACAACCCGTTCTCCGACGCCTGCCTGATCGCGATGGACTACGGTCGGGAGAGCATCATCAAGGACGACTGGAAGAAGATCTTCCAGGACGACGAGCTCGACAAGAACCTCGCCCGCATGCTGCACCTCGACCACATCGAGCGCTGAGATATGACACGACTACACGGAAAGACCGCCCTCGTCACGGGCGGGGCCCTGGGGATCGGGATGGCGGTGGCGCAGCGCTTCGCCGCGGAAGGCGCCCGTGTCATCCTCGCCGATCGCAACGGCGAGGGCGCGGCTCGGGCCGCCGCCGCGATCGGCGCGAATGCCCGCGCCGTGACGATGGACATCTCCGACGAGAGCGCGGTCGCCGCGGCCTTCGCGGAGGCCGAGGAGACCGGCTGGGCACCCGACGTCGTCGTCGCCAACGCCGGGGTGCAGCTGTTCGGCCAGGATGCGCAGATCGCCGACCTCGATCTCGAGGTCTGGAAGCGCACGATCGACATCAATCTGACCGGCACCTTCCTGACGGTGAAGTACGCGGTGCGAACGATGCTGAAGAACGGCGGAGGCTCGATCATCCTGACCGGAAGCCCTACGGCGGTCAACGGCGAGGGCAAGGACTTCACGGCGTACAGCTCATCGAAGGCCGGCGTGCACGGCCTGGGCCGGACCGTCGCCGCCGCATATGCCGATCGCGGCATACGCGTGAACACCGTGCAGCCTGCCTACACCGAGACGCCGCTCGTCGCGGCGATCAGCGAGGACCCGGAGTCTCGGGCGGCGATCGTGAGCCGCATCCCGATCGGTCGCGCAGGCACGCCCGATGACGTCGCGGGCATCATGGTCTATCTCGCGAGCGACGATGGATCCTTCGCGACCGGTGCGACCTTCCAGGTCGATGGGGGCATGACCTCGCTCTAGCAGGCATCATGCCTGCGCGCCGACGTCCCGACGCCTCCGTCCCTCCTCCGCGCCCGCCGGTTCGCTCTGAGCCGGCGGGCGCTCTCCGGACGGACGCTCCGACCTTCGACACGAACACGGCCGGCGTCGCGGTGCCGCTCGCTCCCCTACGATGGCGAGGAAAGCGCGGAGAGGAAGGGGTGCGCATGCCTGACTCGCGGGCGACCCCTCCCTCGACGAACCCGACCATCAACGCCGTGGCCCGCGAGGCCGGCGTCTCGGTCGGCACGGTCTCGAACGCTCTCAACGCCCCGCAACGACTGGCTCCCGAGACCTTGCAGCGCGTGCACGAGGCGATCGACAGGCTCGGCTACATCCGCAGTTCTGCGGGCCGCACCCTGATCCGCAACCGGTCCGACACCCTCGGACTGATCATGCCCGATCTCGTGAACGTCCTTTTCGTCGAGATCGCGCGCGGCGCGCAGCTCACCGCCGGCGCCAACGGACGCTACCTGATGATGGCGAACAGCCTCTTCAACGCCCACGAGCTCGCCACCGGAACCGAGCAGCACGATCTGCAGGACGAGTTCCTCGAGCACTTCGCCGAGGCCAGGACCGGCGGTGTGATGGTCGCGTCGATGCGGGATCCCACCCGCGGCATCGCACGTGTGCGCAACTACGTGCGTCCTGTCGTCGTGATCAACTACGACGTGCCCGACGCCGACTGGTGCACCGTGCTGATGGACAACGAGCAGGTGGGCAGAGCGGCCGTCGATCACGTCGCCGACCTGGGCATCCGCCGCGCGTTCTTCCTCTCGATCCCCGACATCGTCCAGCCCGTCGTCGAGCGCCGACGCGGCGTGCGCGCCCAGGCCGCGGTCCGCGGGGTGCGGGTGACGGAAGTGGATTCCACCGGCCTCTCCCCCGAGGACGGCGCAGCGGCGGCATCCGCTCTGCTCTCGCAGCTGGACGAAGAGCGCGTCGCGATCCTCGCGATCAACGACAAGGTCGCCCTGGGCGTGCTGCGGTTCCTGCGCACTCGCGCCGACGTGCGGGTGCCCGACGACGTCGCAGTGCTGGGCATGGACGGCGACCACCGCGACGACGGTGCGGACTGGATGACGCTGACCTCCATCGAGCTGCCGGGATTCGAGATGGGGACGGAGGGCGTCCGCCTGCTCGAAGCCGAAGCCCAGCCCGACCACGTGCACGAACGCGTGGTCGTGCCGGTGCGGATCGCCCCGCGGCAGAGCACAGTGGGTTTCTGAGCTCCCCAAGAATTGGTCAACCGGTTACAGTGGGACCATGGCTTCGATGAGGAACAGCTGGTGGCGGCCCGACCCGACGGCGTGGGCCGCGCACGGGTGGACGATCGAGATCCGCGACGACGAGCTCGCCGAGATCGCTCATCAGGGACACCCGATCGTGCGCGCCGTACGAGCCGCCGTTCGCGACCGCGGCTGGCAGACCGTCCCTGCCTCGGTGCAGGCCGTCACCGCCACCGAGTCATCTCTCGAGATCTCACTGCTGCACGAAGGGCTCGGCGCGCGGATCACGTCGAGGCTGCGCGTTCAGGCCGAACCCGACCAGCTCACGATCGACTGGGAGGGTCTGAATCTCATCGCTTTCGACACGTGCCGCGTGGGGCTGGTCGTGCTGCACCCGTCGAACCGAGCGGGCCGTGCGGTCACCGTGACGCATACCGACGGGACTCATGAGAGCTCGCACTTCCCGACGGACATCAGCCCGCATCAGCCGTTCAGCGACATCCGCGCGCTGCGGGACGGCGACGCGACGCTGGTCTTCGAGGGCGACATGTTCGAGATGGAGGACCAGCGCAACTGGAGCGACGCCTCGTTCAAGACCTACAGCCGGCCGCTCGATCTGCCGTACCCATATCGGCTCGAGGCCGGCGAGTCCGTCCGCCAGTCGCTGACCATCCGGCTCGAGGGCTCGGCGACGGATGCCGCGACCGCACCGGAACCGGGAATCACGTTGCGCGCCGGCGGCGCGTTCCCGTCAATCGGCGTCGAGGTCTGCACCGCACCCTCTCCGGTCGACCCATCTCCGCTCGGCGCGTTCCGCGTCATCGAGCTCGATCTCACGACACGGGCCTGGGCGGCTGCGCTCGAGCGGGCGGCCGCCGACGGGCTGCCCCTCGACGTGCGGCTGGTGACCGACGGCGACACCGCGGTCCTCGAGTCGGCGGTGCGCGCCCTGGACGCTCTCCACGTCGTGCGCATCCTGGCGGTCGACAGCCGCCTGCACATCAGCGACGCGGCGACGCTGTCGATGCTGCGGGCAGCGCAGCCGACGGCCCCGATCATGGGTGGCACGCGCTCGCACTTCACAGAGCTGAATCGCGAGCAGCGGCGGATCCCGCGGGACGTCGAAGGTCTCCTGTTCACGACGACTCCCCTGTTCCACACGCTCGACACCGAGCAGCTGGTGGAGTCGGTTGCGATGCAGAGGCTCGTCGCGGAGCAGTCGGTGCGCATCGCGGACGGACGCCCTGTGCACATCGGACCCGTCTCGCTGCGCCCGCGTTTCAACAACGTGGCGACCACCCCGGAGTCTGCTCCGGCCAAGAGCGATCTGTCTGAGGGGTTCGGCGCCGCATTCACCGGCGGCGTCGACGAGCGGCAATCCGCTCCCGAACTCGCCGCGTGGGTGATCGCGAGCGCCGCGGCTCTGGCGGTGCCCGGCGTCGCATCGCTGTCGTGGTTCGAGACCGCGGGACCACGCGGCCTAGCGGGGACGCCCGCTGCCGAGGCCGTCATGGCGCTCCTCGCGTTCGACGACGGTGAGCTGCTCACCGGGCCGAGCCCGGACGGGCTCGTCTGGGCGATCGGATCACGCCGTGCCGGCGTCGACGCCCTGCTCGTCGCGAACCTCGACCGGCGGCAGCGCAGCGTCGACGTGCGTCTGGACACCGGCACGGTCGCCACGGCGACCCTGGCTGCGGGTGCGTGGGCGCGAACCGAGCTCCGATAGGCGGGCCGAGGGCGCCCGGACACGACTGGCGACACCGTGGACTGGCATCGCGCCCGCGCATTGAATATTCTTTCGTTAGCGAATCTTCATGAGACGCGGGAGAGGATGGCGTCGGTGCCTTCGAATACTTACAGTCGGCCGCTCGACGGGCAAGTGCGGCTGATGACGAAGGTCGCCCGCATGTACCACGAGCGCGGAATCCGCCAGGCCGACATCGCCGAGGCGCTGAACATCTCGCAGGCCAAGGTCTCCCGGCTCCTGAAGCGCGCGGCATCCGTCGGAATCGTGCGCACCATCGTGACGGTCGCCCCGGGCGTATACGCAGAGACCGAGGAGCGCCTCGAGCAGCACTTCGGTCTTGCCGAGGCGGTCGTGGTGGATGTCGACCCGGACGCGGACCGGGATGACACGCTGGCCGCGCTCGGTGCGGGCGCTGCCGCCTATCTCGAGGCCACCCTCTCAGGAGCCGATCGGATCGGCGTCTCCTCCTGGAGCCAGACCCTTCTGGCCGTCGTCGACCGCATGCGTCCCTTCGCCGCCCGCGGCGCGACCGAGGTCGTGCAGCTGCTGGGCGGGTCGGGAGCCCCCGAGGTGCAGGGGCACAGTCACCACCTGCTCGGCGACCTCGCGCGCATCCTGGGCGCAGAGGCCGTCCACGTGCAGGCCCCGGGAATCGTCGCGAGTGCGGAGATCAGAGACTCGCTGCTCGCCGATCCCGCGATGCAGGAGATCAGCCGCCGCTGGCGCGAGCTCACGATGACGATCATGGGCATCGGCAACATCGAACCGAGCGACGTCCTCGCCTCGAGCGGAAATGCGTTCGCCGCGGGTGAGCGCGCCGAGCTCCTCGCCGACGGCGCCGTCGGCGACATCTGCCACCGTACCTACCGTCTCGACGGGAGCCCCGTGCAGGAGAGCTTCGACGAACGCGTGATCGCGATTCCGGTCGATGATCTGCGACGCATCCCCCGGCGCCTCGGCATCGCCGGGGGTCCGCACAAGGTCGACGCGATTCGGGGCGCCCTTGCCGGAGGCTGGGTCAACGCGCTGGTCACCGATCTTCGCACGGCGCAGACGCTGCTCGGCGACTGACCTCTGCACGGTTCTCCGGCGTTCGGAGGCGGGTCTCAGTCGAGGTCGAGAGAGTCGCGCAGACGCGTGATCCCTGGCTCGAGGCTGGTCAGCACGGGCACGGCAGTGCTCGCCCCGACGACGGCGCTCGCCATCGACGCCTGCGCGAGCACCACGACGTCGGCATCGGCCGCAAGGCGCTCGATGGCGGCCCTGACCAGCGCATCGTGAGCTGGGCGGTCGCCGCCGGACACGGCGGCGAACGCGCCATCGACGACCTCGCTGACGATCGAGGGAGAGGCTCCGACGAGCGCCGCGCGCTCGGCGATCAATGCGCTCGTGGGGCCGAGAGTGGTCGGCAGCGTCGCGATCACGGCGATCCGCTGACCAGCTGCCACGGCTTCATCTGCCATGGCCTCATCGATCCGCATCACCGGGATGCCGACGCGCTCCGACAGCGCCGCCGCGTACCCCGAGATCGACGAGCAGGTCAGCACGACGGCATCCGCTCCCGAGGTCCTCGCCGCACGCACGAGGTCCTCGAGGCGCTCCCCGACGGAGGCCGCCCGCTCCGCGTCGCCGAGATCAGCCACGATCTTGTCGTCGAGGTAGTTCACCGTGCCGACCTCGGGCAGAAGCTTGCCTGCGAGCTCCATCACGGGCGGGATCACGACGGCCCCGGTGTGCAGGAACGCGATACGGGTCATGACTATCCCTTCACGGAGCCGGCGGCCATGCCCGCCATGATCTTCTTGTTGAGGAAGACGAACACGATCAACAGTGCCACGATGTTGATGCTGATGGCAGCGAACAGCGGCCCGTACTGCGTGGAGCCGTATTCGTCGTTCATGCTGAGCAGGCCGACCTGGATCGTGGCGAGATCCTGCTTCGAGGTGAAGGTCAGCGCGATCAGGAGATCGTTCCAGACGCTGAAGAACTGCACGAGCGCGATCGTGAGGATCGCGTTCTTCATGAGCGGCAGACCGATCACGAAGAACTGCTTCAGCGGACTGCATCCGTCCATGGTCGCCGCTTCGAAGACCTCGCGAGGCACCGAGCGGAAGTAGGTCGCCATCAGGAACGTCGTGAGGGGCAGGCCCATCACGGTGTACGTGATGATGAGCGGCCACAGGGAGTTGGTCAGCCCCAGCTTGAAGTACACCGTGAACAGCGGCACGAGGATCATCTGCCCCGGCACCATGATCCCGCCGAGGATGAGAAGCAGCGTCGCGTGGCGCCCCTTCCAGATCATCACCTCGAGCGCATAGCCCGCTGCCACGCCGAGCATGACGATCAGTGCGACCGACGGCAGCGTCACCAGGAGGCTGTTGCGGTAGTTCACGGCGACGTTGCCCCGCGTGAAGGCCTGGACGTAGTTGTCGAGGTCGAACGACTCCGGCAGCGCCCAGGTCGGGTTGGAGAGGAACTCCGACTGGGTCTTGAACGAGCCCAGCACCATCCACACCTGCGGATACAGGACGACGATCAGCAGCAGCGCGATCACGAACCACACCGGGATGCGTCGCGCGATGCGAGCCGCTCGGCGCCCGAACGGCACGCGCGAGGTCTTGCGGGAAAGAGGGGCGATGCCCACCAGGGTCTGCGTCTCGGTCATGTCAGGCCTCCGCCGACTTCTTGCTCGTCGACCGGAACACGGCCAGGGTGAACACCAGGCACAGCAGCGTCAGCACGAGAGCGATCGTGGAGCCGTAGCCGTACTCGGCGTACTCGAACGCCGTGCGGTACATGTAGAGGGTGAGCGGCGCGGTGGTCGTCCCCGGCCCGCCGCCGTTCAGTGCGAGCAGGCTGTCGAACACCTTGAGCGTGGAATTGAAGCTGAAGATGATCGAGGAGATGAGGATCGGCAGCGACAGCGGCAGGACGATGTGGCGCACGAGGCGGATGCCGTTGGCTCCGTCGATGCGAGCGGACTCGATGACCTCATCCGGGATGTCGAGAAGGCCTGTGTAGAGCAGCACCGCGTAGAAGCCCATCGAGCTCCACCAGGTCATCGCGAGCGCGACGCCCATCGTCCCCACGGTCGAGGCGAGGAACTCGACACTGCCGAGACCCAGGAAGTTCAGGACGTCGTTCACCGGGCCCTGATTGTCGCCGACGGCGACGAAGCTCTTGAACAGCAGCGCCACGGCGACGGTCGGCAGCACCATGGGGAAGAACACGGCGGTCCGGATGAACGCGGATCCCTTGCGCAGCACGAACACGTACAGCAGCGCGAGCAGGTAGCCGAAGACGATCTGACCGGCTGTGGCGAGGACGGCGAAGATGATGCTCACCCAGAGCGACTGGATGCCGGCCGGGTCCTGCACGAACTTCGCGAAGTTGTCGATGCCGACGAAGGTGAAGCCGCGGAGAGTGTTGCCCTCGAAGAAGGAGAGTCCGAGCGACCATGCCACCGGCACCACCTTGAGGGCGATGTACAGGACGAGCGTCGGCGCGAGCAGGATGATGATCGTCTTGCGATCACCGAAGACGCGTTTCATGAGCGAGCTTTCGTGACGGAGGACGGCCCGAGGCCGGCTGCGCGAGCGCGGCCCCGGGCCGAGGATCAATGCCGGGAGATCGGAGCGGGGACGAGTGCTGTCATCGGTTCTGGTCGATGCTCTGCTGCAGCTGGCTCATGTAGTCCTCGGCAGAGAGCTGACCGGTGACGAGCAGCGACACGTTCGACTGCGCGAGGCTGGTCGATTTGCCGTCCATGAGCGCCTCGAACCACAGCACGGTCTCGTCGACCGAGGCGACCTGCTCCTGGATGGCCGCAGTCGTGACGGGCAGGTCGGGGACCTCCTCGTTGACCTTGAACCCGGAGATCACCCCGGCATCGGCGAGGGCCTGGGACCCGTAGTTCTCGGCGATGCATTTCAGCCAGGCGCCCACCTTGGGCCCGTAGGTCTTCGGATTCATGGCGAAGGCGGTCCCGGCGTTGGCCGGCCACTGGTCGATCGAGCCCTTGCCGCCGTCGACGGCCGGGAACGGCATGAAGCCGATGTTGTCCTCGCCGATCTTGTTCTGCGCGGGGTCGTTGATGTTGCTCAGCAACCAGGTGCCGTCGTACTTCATCGCGGCCTCTCCGGTGAGGAACGCATTGGTCGCGGCCGCAGGGTCGGTGGAGACGAAGCCCTCGCCGAAGTAGCCCTTGTCTGCGAGGTCGGCGACAGCCTGAGCAGCCTCGACGTAGCCGTCATCGGTGAGCTTCGCCTTGTCGTCGCGGATGGCTGTCATCGCCTCCGGACCGACGAGACGGTACGCATACATGCCGATCAGACGCGTGAGCGGCCAGGCGGCCGCTCCGGCCTCAGCGAACGGAGTGTACCCGGCGTCCTTCAGCGTCGCGCTGGCGTCGAGCAGTTCGTCGAAGGTCTTGGGCTCTTCGATCCCCAGCTCGGCGAAGATCTTCTTGTTGTAGAAGATGCCCTCGAGGTTGTACTGATACGGCAGCGAGACCATCTGACCGTAGACGTTCTCGATGGTCGAGGAGGCAGCAGGGAGGATCTGGTCCCAGACGCCGAGATCGGTCAGCGCGCTCTTGTAGTCGAGGACGAGGTCGGCTGCCCCGAGGTCGCCGTCAGGGCGGACCATGGCCGTGCCGGCGATGAAGTGCGCGGGCAGCGAGTCCTGACTGGCGAGAAGGGTCACCTTCTGCACCACATCGGCTTGCGCGACGGTCTCATGCTCCAGCGGGAGCGCCTTGTCCTCCGCCTTGCACGCGCCGGCGGCGAGCGCGTCGAGCTCGGTGGCGAGAGTGGTGTTCTCGTTCGCGCTGAGGACCGTGAAGGTGTCGGGATCCGTCCCCGACGGACCACTGGCGGAATCACTGCCGCCGGTCTCGGCGGCGCCGGAGGAGCAGGCGGCGAGCGAGGCGATGGTGAGCAGGGCGATCCCCGACGCGAGAAGCGCCTTCGGGGTGCGACGGGGATTCATGGATTCGTCCTCCTTGACGACGGTGGTGCGGGGTTCGGGTGCGTGTGAAACGTTACGGATAATATCGATGCGTGTCAACAGTCAGTACTGAAAGAATATTCACTTTGGCTTCGAAACGTGTCATACTGCCTACTCGTACGACCATCCGCTCCGACTCAGGGAACGCTCAATGACGACCACCTCCCCGCACACCCCGCTCCGTCACCTCCATGCCGACGAGGCTCGCTGGGCACGTGGATTCTGGGGCGCCGTGCAGGACCGCACGTTCGGGGCGACGGTGCCGTCGATCTGGCGATCGCTCAGCGACGCGGACGTGAGCCCGGGCCTTCGCAACTTCCGGATCGCGGCGGGCCTCGAAGATGGCGCCCATGACGGCCCGCCGTTCATGGACGGCGACTTCTACAAGTGGCTCGAGGCCGCGATCGCGCAGCTCGAGGTGGCGCCCGACGCCGCATTGGCCGCCCTGGTCGAGGAACTCGCCGAGCTGATCGTCTCGGTCCAGCGCGCTGACGGATACCTGCACACGCCGATGCTGATCCAGAGTCGGCACGCGGAGCGTTCGGTCGAGCTCGCCGATCGCTTCCACTTCGAGACGTACAACCTCGGTCACCTCATCACCATGGCGGTGCGGCATCACGAGGTGACCGGCAGCGAGACTCTGCTCGACGTCGCGCGCCGCGCGGCGGCCTTCCTCGAGGATCTCGCCACGAACAAGCCGCTCGAACTCGCACGCAGCGCCATCTGCCCCTCGCACTACATGGCCGTGATCGAGCTGTACCGCGCGACGGGAGAATCCCGCTATCTCGACCTCGCCGAGGCCTTCGTGCGCGTCCGTGACGAGTTCGAGGGCGGCGACGACAACCAGGACCGTCTCCCGGTGCGCGAGCAGAAGGTCGCGGCGGGTCACGCCGTGCGCGCCAACTATCTCTACGCGGGACTCGCCGATCTCGCCGCAGAGAACGGCGATGCCGGGCTGAGAGACGTGCTCGAGACGCTGTGGAACGACGTCATCGACACCAAGCTGTACGTCACCGGGGGCTGCGGCGCTCTCTACGACGGCGCCTCTCCTGATGCCTCGCCGTGGCAGGAGGACATCAGCCGCGTGCACCAGGCGTACGGTCGCGCATTCCAGCTGCCCCACACGACGGCGCACAATGAGTCCTGCGCGAACATCGGCATGATCCTGTGGAGCGAGCGGATGCTGGCTCTCACCGGCGATGCTCGATACGCCGACGTGATCGAGCAGATCTCGTTCAACAGCCTGTTGGCCAGCGTGAGTCTCGACGGCGAGGAGTACTTCTACACGAACCCGCTCCGGCAGGTGCGCGACCTCCCGTTCCCGCTGCGCCGCCCCGGCGACACCGCGATCCACCCCGTGCCCAGTCCTCCCCCGTCGGACGAGCGACTGCGCGAGCGCTACCTCAGCTGCTTCTGCTGCCCGCCGAACATCGCCAGGACCCTGGCGCGCTTCCACGAGCGTGCCGCCTCGGTCTCGGACGACGGCGTCTTCGTGCACCAGTACGGCGGCAGCGAGATCCAGCTGTCAGACGGCGCTCTCGGCCTCCGCGAGACCAGCGACTACCCGTGGAGCGAGCGGATCGTCTTCACGGTGACGCACGCTCGCGACGGGGGCCTCCCTGTGCACCTGCGGATCCCGGGCTGGGTCCGCGGAGCGACGCTCGCGGTCGCGGGCGACCCGCATCCGGTCTCGACACCCGGGAGCTACACGCGAATCGAGCGCGAGTGGTCGGTGGGAGACACGATCGAACTCACTCTCCCCATGCCGGTGCGTGTGCTCCGCGCACATCGGCTCGCCGAGGAGATCACGAATCAGGTCGCCGTGCAGCGCGGACCGGTCGTCTACGCGCTCGAGAGCACGGATCTCCCCGAGGGCGTCGTGCTCGAGCAGGCCGCGCTCCGTCGCGGCGTCGCATTCGAGACGACCCCCGGAGAGATCGCCGGCACCCCCGTCACCCTGCTCACGATGCAGCTCACGGTCATCCCCGGCGGCGAGGAGAACTCCCTCTACGCCGAGCTCGATGAGGACGCGGTGCTGCGAACGGCGTCCGTCCCCCTCATCCCGTACTTCGCCTGGGGCAACCGCGGCCCGTCCGAGATGTCGGTGTGGCTGCCGGTGGTGTGGTGATGGCGCCCGAATCCGCGCATGTCATCGCGACGTACCTGATCGAGACGTCGCTGCCTCTCGCGCAGGCCGCCGAGGTCCTCGCCGGCGAGCAGTCCACCGGCACGTTCGTGAGGGTCGAGCGCGAATCCGACGAGGTCCGCGCACGCTTCGCCGCCCAGGTCGAGAGCCTGACAGAGGTCCCTCTGACCGGCGCATCCGCGCTTCCGGGTGC
This sequence comes from Microbacterium hydrocarbonoxydans, assembly GCF_000956475.1. Lineage (GTDB taxonomy): Bacteria > Actinomycetota > Actinomycetes > Actinomycetales > Microbacteriaceae > Microbacterium > Microbacterium hydrocarbonoxydans_A. Next base: position 156,736 of record NZ_JYJB01000009.1, on the reverse strand, counting down.
CGTCGGCGACCCCGCGCTGCGCCGCCGTGCCGTGCTGCGGCTGCGATTCCCGCTCGACAACTTCGGGCCCTCGCTGCCCAACCTGATGGCGGCCGTGGCCGGCAACCTCTTCGAGATCAAGGAGCTCGCGGCGATCAAACTCATCGACCTCGACCTCCCGGCAGCCTTCACCACGCGGTATTCCGGACCCCGGTTCGGCGTCGAGGGAACCCGGCGCCTGATGTCGCGGCCCGAGGGGGCCATGATCGGAACGATCGTGAAGCCCAGCATCGGTCTCACGCCCGAGGAGCTGGGCGAGCTCGTCGGGGAACTCGCCCAGGCCGGGGTCGATTTCATCAAAGACGACGAGCTGCAGGGCAACGGGCCGCATTCGCCGCTCGAATCACGGGTGCGGGCTGTGATGCCGGTCCTGCAGAGGCACGCCGATCGCACCGGCAAGATGCCGATGTACGCCTTCAACATCACCGACGACATCGGACGGCTCGAGGCGAACCACGACCTGGTCGTCGCCGCCGGCGGCACGTGCGTGATGGCCTGCGTGAACCTCATCGGCTTCGCCGGCCTCGAGTTCCTGCATCGTCATGCAGAAGTGCCGATCCACGGGCATCGCACCATGCTCGGCGCCCTCATGCGATCCGAGCAGGTCGGGATAGGGTTCCGGGCATGGCAGAAGATCGCACGGCTCTCGGGTGCCGACCACCTGCACACGAACGGCATCAGCAACAAGTTCTACGAGAGCGACGCTGAGGTGCTCGACTCGATCGCCGCCGTGCGCGAGCCGCTGCTCGGCATCGTTCCGACCGTTCCGGTGCTCTCCAGCGGCCAGTGGGGCGGCCTGGCGCATGCCACCTACGAGGCCGTGGGCACCAGTGATCTCCTCGTTCTCGCGGGCGGCGGGATCCACGGGCACCCGGACGGCGCGGCCGCCGGAGTCGCCAGCATGCGCGCGGCCTGGCACTCGGCCGAGCGCGGGGAGAGTCTGGACGACGCACTCGTCGCCTCGTCCGAACTGCGCCGGGCAGTCGAGCGATTCGGGCCCGCGCGTGTCTGATCTGAGGGTCGGATACTACGGAGACGACTTCACCGGCAGCGTCGACGTGCTGCTGCAGTTCGCACGCCACGGCCGCTCAGGGCGCCTCTTCGTCGGGGTGCCGCCGGATGCCGACCTGCGGGCTGCCGCGGCCACTCACGACATCGTCGGGATCGCCGGCATCGCACGGTCGCTGGCGACCGACGCCATGGACGCCGAAGTGCGCCCGGCCCTGGAGGCCCTGCACGCCCTGCGTCCGCACGTCGTGCAGTACAAGGCCTGCTCCACGGCCGACTCGTCGCCGCGCATCGGAAGCATCGGCCGGGTGATCGAGATCGGGCGAGCCGTCGTCTCGGATCGGACGGTGCCGATGCTGTTCGCGCAGCCGGACTTCGGGCGATACACGGTCTTCGGCACGCATTTCGCCGCCGAGGGCGGCACTGTGCACCGCCTCGACCGTCAGCCGACGATGTCGTCGCATCCGTCGACGCCGATGCGGGAGGCCGACCTCGCGCTCCACTTCGCCGCACAGACCGAGCTGCCGATCGGCCGCATCACCCGAGCGCAGTACGCCCGCCTTCCGGAGCTGCTGAGTACAGCCCGTGAGGCTGCGGTCGTCCTTGACGCCCTCGACGACGCGGATGTCGAAGCCGTCGGTCGCGCCGTTCTCGCGCAGCGCTCGCCTCTGTTCGCCATCGGCTCTGGCGGCCTCAGCTGGGGCATCGGCGTGGCCTCTCCCGGCGACGGCCCGACAGTCCCGGCATCCGCTCCCTCTGAGGGGCCGGTGCTGGCCGTCTCGGGCAGTCGCTCGGCGCAGACCGCACGTCAGGTCGCGCACGCAGCCAGGGCCGGATGGCTCGTTCAGCCCCTGTCGTTCGATCGCGCCGATGCCCAGCGCACGGACGTGCGTGCGGCCCTCTCCGCCGGCCGCAGCGTTGCTCTGACCTCGGAAGACGCTCCCTCCGGCCCTGACACGCTCGCCCGCCTCGCTGCCGCGGCGGCGGAACTGATCAGGGGCTCGATCGAGTCGACCCCTCGGGTGATCGTCGCGGGAGGCGACACCTCGGGACGCGTGACGCGCCTGCTGGGCGTGACCTCCCTCGAACTCGCTGCGAATCCGGTCGGCAACGTCGTGCTGCTGCGCGCCTCGTCGCAGACCCCGGGCATCGACGGACTCCAGATGCTGCTCAAGGGCGGACAAGTCGGCGCCGATTCGCTCTTCGAGGACATCCGGCTGCTCGGAGCCTGAGGCGGCAGCCCCGCCACCGTCACTCCTCGAGCGAGATCCGCACCCGCCATACGGTCTTCTCCCGCGGGATGCGGTATCGCTCGGGCGTCGCCGGCCCCACGGACGCCGATCCGAGTCCGAGCTGACGATGATCGACGTTCAGCCAGACCCGACCGGAGTCCACGAGCTCGTGCGGGCGCGAAGCCGCCTGGAGATCCTTCGACGTCCAGCGCCGCGCGGTGAAGTCGAACACATCGCGCCCTTCGACCTGCAGCACCGGCATCCTGTCGCCCGAGAGCCGCAACATGCGCGTGTCGACGTGGTTGCCGTTCTCCTGCGGCACCGGATACGGCACCTGCAGATCGTCGATCGCGCTCCGGTAGCGCCCCAACGGCGATGCCTCGAAGGAGTCCGCGTACGACTCCCCCGGGCCCCGTCCCACCCATTCGACCTGCGAGTACTCTCCGGGGAGGCCGAGGAGAAGGCCCAGTCGCGGAACCCAGATGTCCCGATGCATGTAGGGAGTGTTCGCCCACGGGCCGACGAAGTCCGCGGTCACCGTGAGCTCGAGACCCTCGCCCTGCTGCTGCCACAGCATGGTCCAGGTCACGCCGTGCGGATGCGCACTCGGCGCCGTGCGACCGGTTGCCTCGAACCAGCCCTCGCCGGTGCGCACGGCGTCTGTCCTGTGCTCCATGCGGTCCAGGCCGGTCTGCTGCCACACCTTCGCGATGTTGTTGCTGTCACCCTGGCCCCGATCGTTCTCGGTCGGGGCGCGGTGCAGATCGAGCCAGGGCCCGTCGAGGGCGACATCGCCGAGCATCCGCAGTCGTCCACTCCTCCCGTCGAAGACGGCGTCGCCGAGGCGGACCTCCGAAGCGGCGACGAGGACGCCTCCGATCGGCGTCGGAAGAGGTGCGACGGGCGGATGCCGGGGAGCGCGCTGTCCCCATGCGAGCACGTGACCGGCCGGGGCCCATGCGGCATCCGCCGCGAGCGCCGCAGAAACCGTGACGAGGCCGGCGCGGGTGTCGAGACCGATCGTGGCTGATTCTCCGGCCGCGATGGCCGGCACGTCCAGCTCTCCGGAAGCCGGCTCGTCCGAGCCGTCGTCGCACGTCCAGGTGAAGCGCAGGTCGGCGGTGGACGCCGTGTGCCTGTCGTTGCGGATGACGACGGCATCCTCCCCCACTTCGATCCGCAGCGGCGCGTAGGCCTTTGCGAGCTCAGCGAGGCCGGGCGTGGGTGTGCGGTCGGAGAAGACGAGGCCGTGCAGCGAGTAGCGTCCGCCGTTCGGCTCGTAGTCGACGTCCTGGCCGTGCATGACGTACGGTGTGCCGTCTGGGGTCTCCGCGGCGAAGCCGTGGTCGATCCACTCCCACACGAAACCGCCGCAGATCCGGTCGTACTCCCGCATGACCCGCCAGTAGTCCGAGAGCGAACCCGGCCCGTTCCCCATCGCGTGCGCGTACTCGACGAGCAGGAACGGCAGACCTCGCCGCCTCGCGTCGACGGGATCGGGTTCGACACCATCGTCCCCCGCATCGTCGAACATCATGCCGTGCATGCCGATGCGGCCGCTCGCCGGCTCCTCGCGCCGGCCGATCATCTCGAGCATCTCGAGCGACGGGTACATCACCGAGTAGAAGTCGGAGTCCTGATAGGTGGGGTCGCGCTCGTACAGCACCGGCCTCGACGGGTCGAACTCATCGAGCCAGCGGCGCATCTCGCCGAAGGCGTCGCCGGTCATGCTCTCGTTCGCGAGCGACCAGATCACGATGCTCGGACGATTCTTGTCACGCTCGACCGTGCGCCGCAGGCGATCGAGCAGCGCCTCTCGCCACTCGGGCGACGCCGGAGGGTTGTGCTCCCACCCGTCGTAGATGAAACCGTGGGTCTCCAGGTCGTTCTCGAGCACCACCCACAGGCCCAGCTCGTCGCACAGACGCAGGAACTCCGGATGCGGCGGGTAGTGGCTGGTGCGCACCGCGTCGATGTTCGCGCGCTTCATGAGAACGATGTCTCGACGCATGGTCTCGACGTCGAGCGCTCGACCGCGAAGAGGGTCGTGCTCATGCCGGTTGACCCCGCGAAACGTCACGGCACGGCCGTTCACCGTGAAGGTGCCGTCGATGATCTCCACGCGGCGGAAGCCGATCGCGAGATCGACAACTTCACCCTCGGAGCGCAGGCTGCCGCGGTAGAGCTTCGGCGATTCGGCGCTCCACGGCTCGACGGGAACCTCGGCGGTCTCCCCCGTGCGCATCCAGATGCCCAGCTCGGGGATCTCGACCGACGCATCCATGGATGCGTCCACCCGCAGCGTGCCCAGCCCCGTCTCGTGATCGAAGTCGGCGTGCACGAAGTGATCGTCGATCGCGCCAGCCGGACGCTCGATGAGCTCCACGTCGCGGAAGATCCCCGGCAGCCACCACATGTCCTGGTCTTCCAGGTAGGTCCCGGCCGACCACCGATGCACCCGCACGGTGAGCACGTTGCGACCGTGGCGCACCGGCGCATCGAACTCGAAGGGAAGACGGCTGCCCGTGGACCAGCCCAGCTCTTCGCCGTTGAGCCACACCTTGGCGCAGGAGTCGACGCCCTGGAAGCGCAGCACGGCGCGACCGAAGTCCTCGGGCACGTGGAAGACGAGGCGGTAGTCCCCGGTCGGGTTGGCTTCCGTGATTCTCGGTGGGTCGAGGGGGATGGGGTAGGCCGTGTTCGTGTACAGCGGGCCTTCGGCGGTGCCGAGCATCCGCCGCCTCGCACCGCCGGCGAGCGGCGTGAACTCCTCCAGAACCCAGTGGGAGGGCACGGGCATCGGATCCCACGCGCTGTCGTCGAAGTCGTCGCTCAGGAAGTCGCATCCGGTGCCCGATGCCGTCGGGCTGAGTCGGAACCGCCAGGTGCCGTTCAGGCTGATCACCCGCGCATCGCTCAGCGAATCTGCGCGGGGCTCCCGGCGACCGGCGCCTGGTCGCGTGCTCTCCCAGTAGTGATCGCTCACGCGTCGCGTCTGCCGTCGAAGGGCGAGGGTGCGGGGCCGAGCTCGTCGAGCTCCGCCCAGAGCGCCTCAGGAATGTGCTCCCGGTCCAGGGCCTGCAGCTCCACCAGGCGCGCAGCGCCGGAGACACCCACGACCGTGTGGTCGACGAGAGGCGATCTCGTCGAGAACCGAAGGGCGACGGATGCCGCGGGCACATCGTGGGCCTCGCAGACGCGGAACAGTGCGCTGGTCCAGGCGGCGAGCGCCTCGTCGATCGGGCGATATGCGTACCGCGCCCCGGGTCGGGGGCCGCGAGCGAGCAGATCGCCGCCGAACGGCGCCGCGTTGAACACCGTCATCCCCCGGCTCCTGGCGTCGTCGAAAAGATCGGCAGCGCCACTGTCGATCAGGGTGAAGCGATTGTGACTGAGCACCGCGTCGAACGCGCCACTGTCGACGTAGCGTCCGACGAGCGGCAGCGGACCCGCGGCGATGCCGATGGCCGCGGCGACACCCTCGTCGCGCAGTCGCAGCAGCGCGTCGACCGCCCCGCCACGGGAGAGCGCCTCGTCCGCCGTCACGGTGTACGGGTCGTGCAGATGAAGCAGCGGAACTCTCTCCACGCCGAGCGCCGCCAGGCTCTCCTCGACGGAGCGGAACACGCGCGCGGCATCCAGGGCGCCCGTATCCGGGTCGGCGTCGACCTTGGTGATCACGCGGGACGCGGCATCCGCTCGCTGGGGAGAAGGGAGCGCCGCGAGCGCCATGCCGAGGGCGCGCTCCGACGCTCCGTCGGCGTAGTTCCTCGACGTATCGATGAGATGGCCGCTGAGCAGCATGGCGTCGGCAGTCGCGACTGCGGCATCGAGATCGCCGGATCCGAGTCGAGAGGCGCCGAGCACGAGAGATGACATAGGTGATGAATATCCATTCGTCTATGAATTCATCACCATCCTACTGTGTCGAGCGCTCGGCGTTGAGTTCGCGCAGCCGTCTTTCCACGGCGGCGCGCGGCTCAGGTCCGAGAAGCCGGGCGAACAGCTCGCCGAGCGAGACGCGCTCGCCCCACTCCGTGCTCGTGCGGAAGTCCTCGGCGGCCGCCGGTCGCAGCTCTTCGAGAACCTCCACGATCGCCTGGTACGCGTCGCGATCGTCGATGATCGCCGCAAGGCTCGACTCGAACCCGACACGACCGGGCTCCCCCGAGGAGGCAGGCGCCACCACCGACCACCGGTGCGATCCCGAGCCGACCGCCAAGCGCTGACCATCCGGGAGCTCGACGTCCGCCTCCGTGTTCGGCGGCACGACGGCGTCGACGACGATCTCTGCGCCTGATCGCTCCCAGCGCACGCGCGCCTCGCCGTACGGCGTGAGGTGCGCCGCCTCGGCGAAATCGAAGCCCTCGAGCGGATGCGGGGCGATCGCAAGGCGCGCGTATCCCGGCGCCGCAGGCGCGAGTCCCGCCACCGAGCGATGCAGCCAGTCCGCGATCGCTCCGAGCGCGTAGTGGTTGAACGAGGTCATCTGCCCCGGGTTGATGCTGCCATCCGGCAGCATCGAGTCCCAGCGCTCCCAGATCGTGGTCGCCCCCATCGTGACCGGGTAGAGCCATGACGGGTTCTCCGTCTGCGTGAGCAGACGCGTCGCCGTGTCGAGATGACCGGTGCGAGTCAGCGCGTCCTGGATGATCGGCGTGCCGACGAACCCCGTGCCGATGCGATAGCCGCTGAGCCGCGTCAGCTCGGCGAGACGGTCTCCGAGCGCCTGACGGCGCTCCGGCTCGACGATGTCGAACGCGATCGCAAGCGAATACGCGGTCTGCGCATCAGACACCATCCGCCCCGACCTCGTCACGTACTCGTCGAGGAACGCCCGCCTGACCCGCTCTGCGATCGCGGAGTACTCGGCAGCCTCCGCCTCGCGGCCGATCAGCGCCGCGGCGCGGGCGGTGAGTTCTGCGGAGCGGAACAGGTAGGCCGACGCGACGATGTCCGCCGAGGTCTTCGCCTTCGCGGGATGCTGAGGCGGCGCATCGGGGTCGAGCCAGTCCCCGAACTGGAACATGCCCTCCCACAGCATCCGGTCGACGGAATAGCCGACGATGACATCGGTCCACGCCCTCATGCTGTCGAACTGCCTCGCCAGGGTGTCGAGGTCGGCGAACCGCTCGTGCAGCACGGAAGGCACGACGGTTGCGGCGTCTCCCCACGCGGCAGCCGCGCGAGCCGGGCCCAGGACATTCGGCACGACGAACGGCACGACACCGTCGACCTGGTCGATCTCGAGATCGCGCAGCCAGGATTCGAGGAAGCCGCGCACGTCGTACAGGAAGCTCGCCGTCGGTGCGAACACCTGGATGTCGCCCGTCCACCCCAGCCGCTCGTCACGCTGCGGGCAGTCCGTGGGCACCGAGAGGAAGTTTCCGCGCAGCCCCCACACCACGTTCTGGTGCAGCTGCCGGACGAGCTCGTGCGAGGTGTCGAACCATCCGGTCCGCTCCATGTCGCTGTGGATCACGACGGCCGTGACGTCGGCGGCATCGAGTTCGCCAGGCCAGCCGTCGACCTCGGCGTAGCGGAAGCCGTGGAACGTGAACTCCGGCTCCCACTCCTCCACGCCCTCGCCTGCGAGCGTGTAGCGGTCCGTCGCCGCGGCCGCACGCAGCGGACGAGTGCCGAGTTCGCCATGCTCGAGCACCTCGGCATGACGCAGCGTCACCACGGTTCCGGCAGGGCCGGACACGCGGATCCGCAGTCGACCGACCAGATTCTGCCCGAAGTCGAGCACGGTCTTTCCCGAGGGCGTCCTGATGACCTCGACGACGCCGATCTCCTCGATGCGGCGCACGAACGGCGAGATGCGCGCCTCGGGCACCGGGATGTCGTCGACGACGGACACGGGGGTCCAGTCGGCAGGCGCTCGGCGGGCGTCGTGATCCTCGCCCGCGTACAGCCCGCTCGCCGTGATCTGTCCCTGCGCGCTCCGCCACGAGCCGTCCGTGACGATCGCCTCGGAGCGTCCGTCCGCGTACTCGATGAGCAGCTGCGCGGCGAAGCGCGGCTGCTCCCCGTACACGGGCGCAGCGTTCTCACGGAAGCCGAAGCGCTCGGTGGCCCAAGCGCCCGCCATGCGGACGAGGAGTTCGTTCTCGCCCTGCTGCAGAAGGCGCGTGACATCCGTCGTCTCGTGCACCGTCCGTGCCTGATATGGCGTCCATCCCGGCTTGAGAACCTGATCGTCGACATCGGCGCCGTTGACGGCGGCCTGGTACACGCCGACGGCCGTCGCGTAGAGCGTCGCACGTCGCACTTCTCCATCCACCTCGAAATCCCGTCGCAGCATTGCGGGCTGGGCATGGCCTTCGGGTGCCGCGACGGCGATCGACGACGCCTGCCACTCCCCCTCGGCGAGGAATCCGGCGACGATCCTGCGGGGTTCGCTCCACTCGGACGTCTCTGCGTCGGATCCGGTGACGCGCACCCTCAGCGTCACCTCGTCGCGAGGCCCCAGTGGCCGGAACGGCCAGCGCACACGCACCGAATCGCGGCCCTCGATGACGTGCTCCTGCACGTCGCCGGCGCCGCCGAGCTCGAGCTCGGCCCTGACCTGCGTCCAGCCCGGAGCGTCCGTGCCGGTGACCCATCCGATGACCGGCTCCGGCACCGCCACCATGTCGCTTCCGTACGGCGCGTCGATCGTGACGCGTTCGATCACCAGACTCATCGTCGGCCTCTCTCAGTTGCCGGCGACGGCGGGCGCCGTCACCGTGATCTCGTGCTTCCCGGACGGGAGGACGGCGGATGCCGGCTGCCCGTCGACCATCACGACGGAGTCCGTCGTGATGGGCAGATCCAGTGCGCCGGTGGCACCGAACGGCACCTCCACGGAGGCGTTCAGCACGCCGTCTTCGAGCCGCCAGTCGATCGCGAGCGCGCCGTACGGGGTGTCGACGGATGCCGCGGCGTGCTCCATTCCGCGGGCCGGCCGCGGAGCGATGCGCACCACGCGGTAGCCGGGCTCGGCCGGGGCGATTCCAGCCACCGTCCGGTACACCCAGTCGATGACGGCGCCGTAGGCGTAGTGATTGAACGAGAGCATGCTTCCGCCCTCGTCGTGCGAGCCGGCATCCATGGCTCCCGAGTGGATCCTGCCGTCGGGGAGGATCGCATCCCAGCGCTCCCACACCGTGGTCGCCCCGCGGTCGACCTGGTAGAGCCAGCTCGGCGCCTCGCGTCGCAGCAGCATCAGGTAGGCCTCGTCGAGATGTCCGTTGTTCGAGAGCGCGAAGAGCACGAGAGGCGTGCCGAGGAACCCCGTCGAGATGCGGCCGTTCTCGGCGCGCACGTTCGCGGCGAGAGCGTCGGCGACGCGGACGCGCTCCGCCTCCGGCGCGATGCGGAACTCGAGGGCGAGCGCGGCCCCGGTCTGGGTCGTGACCGCCTCCGCGCCCCATCTCGCCCACGTGGCCGCGGCGACGCGGTCGGCGAGGGCTTCGTACTCCGCGGCGCGGCCGGGGTCGCCTACGACGCTCTCGGCCCTGGCGAGCAGTCGTGCGGAATGCGCGTAGAAGGCGTTCGCCACGTAGTCGCTGGACACCTTGGCCTGCCACGGACGCGCACCAGGGGCGTCGGGGTCGAGCCAGTCGCCGTACTGGAACGGCTCGGTCGGCAGCACGATCTCGTCGCCGGCCCTGCGCCTGAGGTGCTCGACCCAGCGCCGCATGCTCTCCAGCTGCTGATGCAGGACCTCATCGCTGCCGGTCGACTCGTAGACGGCGAGAGGCACGATCGTGGCGGCATCCGCCCAGCCTGCTCGTCCCATGTTGTTCACGGGTCCGTCGCCCATGCGCATGTCCTCGAACCGGATGATGTCGGGGACGACCGAGGCGACGCCGCCCTCGTCGGTCTGGTCGGCTTCGAGATCGCGGAGCCAGCTGCGCCAGAACGACTCGGCGTCCATCAGCGTGCTGGCTGTGGCGGCGAAGGCCTGCGCGTCTCCGGTCCAGCCCAGGCGCTCGTCGCGCTGCGGGCAATCGGTCGGCACCGAGACGAAGTTGTCACGCTGCGACCAGAACACGTTCGAGTGGAACCTGTCGAGGGCGTCGGACGCCGAGCGGAAGCTCGACCGCGCCGGCAGGTCGCTCGAGATGGCGACGGCGGTGGCGGATATCACCTCGACGGCGCCCGACACCTCGGCATGCTGGAATCCGTGGAAGGTGAACCGCGGCTCGAGCACATGCTCGCCGTCACGATCCAGCACGTAGGTGTCGGTCGCCTTGGCCGTGCGCAGGGCCGCCGTGTGCAGGGCTCCGGAGGGCTCGAGTATCTCGGCGTGGGTCACCGTGACGGCGGCACCGGCCGAACCCCGCACCACGAGACGCACCCACCCAGAGACGTTCTGGCCGGCGTCGAAGCGAACGGCTCCGTCGACGTCTGTGCGGGCCATATCGAGCTCGGCGACGACGCGGACCGGAGGAGCAGAGCGCGGTTCGAAGACGCCCTGATCCGCATCGATGATCTGGGCGGCGATCCATGACGAGTCGTCGAACTCCGCCTCGTGCACGCCGACGGCCGTCGCGCGCAGATCCGTATGCGTGCCGTCGTAGATGCTCGCCGAGCGCACGGCGCCGAATCCGCCGCGCCACGTGGTGTCGGTCGCGACGATGATTCCGTCTTCCGAGTCGATCTGAGCGATCGCCCCCGAGCGGTCTCCATAGATGGCGCGGCGCTGCGCGAAGCCCATCCGGCCGCGATACCAGCCGTCGCCCACCTGCAGCACGATCGTGTTCTCACCTTCGTGCAGGAGCGCCGTGACGTCGACCGTGTCGAGCAGCACACGCGCCTGATACGAGGTCCATCCCGGTGTCAGGACGGAGGTGCTCGCGGGCCGGCCGTTGATCCAGGCGTCGACGAGCCCGAGGGCGCTGAGTCTCAGCCGCGCGCGGTTCGGCACGGCATCGAGCGAGAAGACCGTGCGCAGGAGCGCGGCGGGCCCCTCGATCTCGGTGGGAATGCCGATCACCCTCGCCTGCAGGCCGGTCGCCTCGAGACCGGCCTCGACGACGAGTGGCTCGCTCCATGCCGTCCATCCGGAGTCCGTCGCGATGCGCACCGCGAAGGCTCGGCGCTCCCCCGGTTCGAGATCTCCCACCGGCACGGCCACCGAATCGGCGGATTCCACGACGTCGCCCGGCTCCAGCTCAGCGTCTGCAGGGCCGCTCGCAAGCTGATAGGCGAGCTGCGCGGTGCCCGTGCGAGCGCTCTCGGAGCGCCAGGTGAGCCGCAGCCCGCGATGCGGCACCCCGAGCAGGCCCGCACCGTGCTGGGAGCGGAGCGACACGACGCGCGTGGCCTCGTCGAGCTGCGGGGATTCGGGGGTGGCTGCCATGACAGGGTCCTTCCGGATTGTGCGTCGTCGCATCACGCGAGGAGTGTCATCGCGTCGTGCCCATATTGAATGGATTCAACGTCGCTTGTCAAGAATCGGAGAAGATCTGCACAAAACGTTGACTCCCGCCTCCGAGGGTCGTAGATTACCCATCGTTGAATGGTTTCAATGAATCGCTTCAACACTCGGGCTCGGAGCTGAGACCGGGAGTATCAGCTTTTACATGGAGGTAAAGGATGAACAGCACTCGCATTCGCAGGGTCCTCCTCGCCGGAGTCGGCGTCGCGGCCCTCGCAGTCCCCCTCGCCGCGTGCGGCAGCAGCGGCGGGAACGCGGACGGCAAGGTCGAGATCACCTTCCTGACCGGCAACACGGGCACGAACGTCGAAGTCGCCGAGGCCCTCATCGCCGCGTTCGAGAAGGAGAACCCCGACATCAGCGTGAAACTCGAGACGCAGCCGGCCGGCACCGAGGGAGACAACCTCATCAAGACCAAGCTGTCGACGGGCGAGATGTCCGACGTGTTCTACTACAACTCGGGGTCGCTCTTCCAGGCGCTCAACCCCGACCAGAACCTCGTCGCGCTCGACGATCAGCCGTGGGTGGACGACCTGATCGACACCATGAAGGATGTCGTCTCCACCGATAAGGGCATCTACGGCGCCCCGTTCGGCGCCACACAGGCGGGCGCGGTCGTCTACAACAAGAAGATCTACGCCGACCTGGGACTCCAGATCCCGACCACCTGGGACGAGTTCGCGGCCAACAACGAGAAGATCAAGGCAGCGGGCATCACCCCTGTCATCCAGACCTACGGTGACACCTGGACGAGCCAGCTCTTCGTTCTCGGCGACTTCGGCAACGTGCTGGCGCAGGACGCGGATTGGGCTTCCGACTACACGGCAGGCGAGCGGAAGTACGTCGACGAACCGGCACTGCAGGGGTTCGAGAACCAGCAGGAGGGCTTCGACGCCGGCTGGTGGAACGAGGACTACGCCTCCGCGGTCTACGACGACGGAGCCCGCATGGTCGCGACGGGAGAAGGCGCCCACTACCCGATCCTCACCGGCATCGTGTCCACGTTCCAGCAGAACTACCCCGACGAGCTCGACAACATCGGAGTGTTCGCTCTGCCCGCGAAGAAGGCCGAGGACACCAAGCTCACGGTCTGGCTGCCGAACGCCGTCTACATCCCCCGGACGACCGAGGGGGACAAGCTCGAGGCCGCCAAGACGTTCGTCGCGTTCATCAACTCCCCCGGCGGCTGCGAGATCCAGACGACCGTGATGGTCCCCAGCGGGCCGTTCGCCACCAGTGCCTGCGCTCTTCCCGATGACGTGCCGGGGCTCCTGACCGACATGCAGCCGTACTTCGACGAGGGCAACACCAATCCGGCTCTCGAGTTCCTCTCCCCCATCAAGGGCCCGAACCTCGAGAACATCACGGTCGAGGTCGGCAGCGGCATCCGCTCTGCGAAGGACGGAGCTGCGCTGTACGACGAGGACGTGAAGAAGCAGGCTCAGCAGCTGGGCCTCGACGGCTGGTGATCACCGCCTGACCACCGTGCGGGCCGGCATCACGCCGGCCCGCACCTCCCCTCACACTCGACGGAGAGACTTCATGACCGCCACCGCCACGGCTCCCGCACGCACTCGTGCGCCCGGCCGCAAGGGCATCAAGAGCTCCTACCCGACGTGGTTCTACATCCCGTCCGCGGTGCTCTACATCGTCCTGTTCGCCGTTCCGACCTTCGCGTCGTTCTACTTCAGCCTGACTCGATGGTCGTTGTTCGACATCGAGTTCATCGGCTTCGACAACTACGTCCAGTTCTTCACCGAGCCCATGCTCATCCAGGGCTTCGTGAACACCTTCCTCTACGGATTCGTCACGTCGGCACTCAAAGTCGTCATCGGTCTCGCACTGGCGCTGCTGCTCACCGGCTCGATTCTCGGACGCGGGTATCTGCGCTCGACGATCTTCTTCCCCGTGCTCGTGTCGACCGTCGGAATCGGCATCACCTTCAAGGTGCTGATGGACCCCTTCGACGGGCTCATCAACCAGACCCTCGAGCTGGCGGGCATCACCGGACCGGGCTGGCTCACCGACCCCGCCTGGGCGCTCATGTCGGTGGCACTCGTCGACGTCTGGAAGGGCGTCGGCATCGCCACCCTCATCTTCATCGCCGGCCTCGTCGCGATCCCGCAGGAGTACTTCGAGGCGGCGAAGGTAGACGGCGCCGGCGCGTGGCAGCGCTTCCGCAACATCACCCTGCCGCTCGTGCAACCCGCGACCGCGACCGTCATCCTGCTCTCGCTGATCGGCGGCCTGCGATCCTTCGAGCTGATCTGGGCCATGACGAAGGGCGGGCCGGGCTTCACGAGCGACGTGATCGCCTCGGTGATCTACAAGCAGTACCAGGCCGGCTTCTACGGTCTGTCGACCGCGGGCAACGTCGTCCTGTTCCTCGTCGTCACCGCGATCATCGTCCCCATCCAGTACATCCTGAACAAGAGGCAGGTCGAGTCATGACGCTCACCCGCACCATCACCACCGCCGGCTCCTCCAGGGCGAAGATCCGGCGGGAGGACCGGCGGCCGATGACCGCCCGGCGCTTCCTCTCACGGTACGTCGTCGGTGTCGTCGCGATCCTCGCCTCGATCGTGGTCTTCATCGTCCCCTTCGCCTTCATCTTCCTCACCGCGGCGAAGAGCTCGAAGGAGGCCTCGCTGTTCGAGTTCTCGCTCCCGGCGCAGGGCTGGTTCCTGTGGGAGAACATCGTCACGGTGCTCGAGACGCGCGACTGGATGCTGGTGACGGCCTTCATCAATTCCACGATCCTCACCGTCGCGAGCGTCGCCATCATGGTCGTCTTCTCGGCGATGGTCGGCTACGTGCTGCAGCGCCGCTCATCGCGCTGGAACCACGTGATCAACATCTTCGTGCTCGCGGGCCTCATCGTGCCACCGGCCGTGGTGCCGACCATCTGGGTGCTGCAGGGGATCGGCCTGTTCAAGACCATGCCCGGCATGATCCTCATCGAGGCCACATTCGGACTCAGCTTCTGCATCCTGCTGTTCCGCGCCTTCATCTCCACCATCCCGCGCGAGCTCGACGAGGCCGCGGTCATCGACGGCGCCGGTCCCATTCGCCTCTTCTTCACCGTCGTGATGCCTCTGCTCAAGCCCGTGGCGGTCACCGTGATCGTGGTGCAGTCGGTCGCCGTGTTCAACGACTTCACCGGTCCTCTCTACTTCCTGCCGGGCGACGCGAACGCGACCGTGCAGCTGACGCTCTACAACTTCCAGAGTCAGAGCCTGAGCCAGTGGAACCTGCTGTTCATGAACATCCTGCTGATCACGATTCCGCCGTTGGTGATGTACATCTTCTTCAACAGGCAGATCGTGGCGGGAATGACCAGCGGAGCAGTGAAGGGCTGAGCCGTGTCAGAAGTACTCGGCCGGCACGGTGCCGCGCAGCCATGCGAGCTCGTTGTCGCGGATGAAGACCGAGAGCGACTCGTCGGCCGACTGTCCCTGGCCGAGCCACTCGTCGAGCCGGGCGATCAGCGCGGCGGCGGATTCCGCGCTCGGATGCTCGACGACGCGGTCCCACGCCGCCACGAATCCCTCAGGGCTCGGCACCCCTCGCACCAGCGCGTGGATGTACTTGGGACCCGGCATGAGCCTGTGCGCGGCTGCCAGCGCGGCGCGAGCCGCGGCAAGCGTCAGGTGCACCGAGGCGTGCTGCAGGAGGAACGGGTCGCCGTGCTCCTCTGCCTGCCGCAGGAAGTAACCGCCGTGCAGATGCGCCTGGGCGACGTGCGAGCGGATGCGGTTCGCCCACGCAGCGTCGTCGACGATGCTGATCGCGGCGACAAGCTCGTCGATCTCGGCGGTGCGGCTGAAGACCACCCGCGCACCGGCGAACGACGCGCGGGTGGGGTCGTCGCCGCGCGCGACCGCCGTGCGCAGATAGTCGAGGTCGGCGAGCTTGACGTCGATGTACGAACCCGGATAGTCGAGGCCGCGGCGGTCCACCCATGCCCAGCGATCCTCCGCGGCTGCCAGGGCGAAGGCCTCTCGGGTCACGACGAGGTACACGTCGACATCGGAGTCCTCCCGCTCGGATCCGCGAGCGACGGAGCCCACCAGAACCAGGCCGAGCGTGTCGGGATCCTTCTGCACCTGCGCCACGTACGCGGCCAGCGCCCGCTCCTGATGCTCCATGTCCGCTCCTTCGCGTCGAGGCCGCAGACGGCCCGATTCCTGAAACGATACAACTTCGGACTCCGATGTTGCATTCGCATTGCTCCATCCGTATTCTTGAAACGATTCATACCGAACCTGGAGGGCAGTCGACGATGACGACCACCACCACGCGCGTCTGCTTCCGACTGCAGATCCGCCCTGAGCTGCTCGACGAGTACCTCGAGCGCCACTCCCCCGTCTGGCCAGAGATGCTCGCCGAGATCGCGGCCGCCGGACGCCGCAACTACTCGCTGTTCCTCGGCGACGGGGGCATGCTCATCGGCTACTACGAGACCGACGACGACGAGGCCGCACGGGCCTACCTCGCGGCATCGGAGACGGCCGCGCGCTGGGAGTCCGAGATGAGCCGCTTCTTCATCGGCCTCGAGGGGCGGCCCGACCAGGCCGCGACCCCGCTCACCGAAGTCTTCAATCTCGCGGAGCAGCTCTCCGCATCTCACACCACCACAGAAAGCGAGTGACGATGTCCGTCCTCACCCCCGAGATCCAGTCCGCCCTCGCGCAGCAGGCGATCGAGTTGCCCAGCTGGGCCTTCGGCAACTCCGGCACCCGCTTCAAGGTGTTCGGAACGCCGGGAACGCCGCGCGACCCCTTCGAGAAGATCGCGGACGCCGCGCAGGTGCACAAGTACACCGCTCTCGCTCCCTCCGTCGCGCTGCACATCCCGTGGGACCTGGTCGACTCCTTCGACGACCTGCGCACGCACGCAGAGGATCTCGGCGTGACGCTCGGCACGATCAACTCGAACACCTTCCAGGACGACGACTACAAGTTCGGCGCCCTCACGCACGAGGACGCGGCCGTGCGCCGCAAGGCCATCGACCACCACCTCGCGTGCATCGACGTGATGCACGCGACGGGGTCGCGCGACCTGAAGATCTGGCTCGCCGAGGGATCGAACTACCCCGGTCAGGCCGACATGCGCGGACGCCAGGACCGGCTCCAGGAGTCGCTGCAGGAGATCTACGCACGGCTCGGCGACGGGCAGCGGCTGGTGCTCGAGTACAAGTTCTTCGAGCCCGCGTTCTATCACACCGACGTTCCCGACTGGGGCACCTCCTATGCGCAGGTCGCGGCTCTCGGCGACAAGGCGATGGTGTGCCTCGACACCGGTCACCACGCCCCTGGCACCAACATCGAGTTCATCGTGATGCAGCTGCTGCGCCTCGGCAAGCTCGGCTCGTTCGACTTCAATTCGCGCTTCTACGCCGATGACGACCTGATCGTCGGTGCGGCCGACCCGTTCCAGCTGTTCCGAATCCTCTTCGAGGTGATCCGCGGCGGCGGGCTGAACAACCCCGACGTCGCGTTCATGCTCGACCAGTGCCACAACGTGGAGGACAAGGTCCCCGGCCAGATCCGCAGCGTGCTGAACGTGCAGGAGATGACGACGCGTGCGCTGCTCGTCGACCGCGATGCCCTCGCGGCGGCGCAGCGCTCGGGCGACGTGCTCGAGGCGAACCGCATCTTCATGGACGCGTTCTACACCGATGTGCGCCCTGCCCTCGCCGAGTGGCGCGAGAGCCGGGGTCTGCCCGCCGATCCGATGCGCGCGTTCGCCGACTCCGGATATCTCGCCCGGATCGCGGCCGACCGGGTCGGCGGCGTGCAGGCAGGCTGGGGTGCGTGATCGGATAGCACCGACCGCTTCGTCTGGGCGCCGCAGCAGAGCCGCCGCCCGGACGAATCCCCGATCTGCAGAGGACACCATGACCACTACGCCTTTCACCGCAGCCGACGGGCTCGCGCGCGTCTACCCGGCCGACCACTCCGACGGCACAGGGCTCGTGTGGGCGCACGGCGGCGCGTTCGCGTTCGGCGACATCGACATGCCCGAATCCGACTGGGTGGCCCGCGAGCTCGCCGCCCGGGGCACGACGGTGATCTCCGTCGATTACCGGCTCGCGCCTGTGCCCGCGGGCTTCCGCGAAGACATGCCGGCGCGCGACGGCGCACACTACCCGGCGGGCTCCGACGACATGCTCACAGCCTGGCGCTGGGCCAGGTCGCACGCCGATGAGCTCGGCATCCGTCTCGATGGCCTTGCGATCGGCGGAACCAGCGCCGGCGGCAATCTCGCCGCCGGGTGCGTGCTGAGGCTGCGACCCGACGAGCTGCCCGCCCTGGTCGTGCTCGCGTACCCGACACTCCTGGCCATCCAGCCCGAGCCCGGCGGCGATCTGCGAGCCAAGCTCGACGCCGACCCCGAGGCCGACCTCTTCCGGCGCGACTCCGTCCTCTGGATGTACGAGAACTACCTCGGCGGCCCCGTCGACGATGCTCCGATCGCGGCGGTCCCCGGGCTTGCGACGGCATCCGATCTTGCGACGTTCCCGCCGACCCTGATGGTCAACGGCGACGTCGACGAGCTGCGCGTCTCCGGCGAGCACTTCGCGGCCTCTCTGGCCGCCGCGGGTCGCGAGATCGACGTGGCCTTCGAACCCGGCACCCGCCATGGCCACCTCAACCGACCCGAAGAAGAGGCCGCGACACGCACGATCGAGCGCATCGCGGCCCGACTCAAGACTCTCATCCCCTGACTCGAGGAACCATCATGACCAACCCCACCGCCGCCGCCCTCATCGAGCGCTCGAACCGCCTGGGCGCCGACCCGAAGAACACGAACTACGCCGGCGGCAACACCTCGGCCAAGGGCACCGAGACCGATCCGGTCACCGGTCACCCCGTCGAGCTGCTGTGGGTCAAGGGCTCCGGCGGCGACCTGGGCACGCTGAAGGAGCAGGGCCTCGCAGTGCTGCGGCTCGAAAGGATGCGCGCGCTGGTCGACGTCTACCCGGGTCTCGAGCGCGAGGACGAGATGGTCGCGGCCTTCGACTACTGCCTGCACGGCAAGGGGGGAGCTGCTCCGTCGATCGACACCGCGATGCACGGCCTCGTCGACGCCGCGCACGTCGACCACCTGCACCCCGACTCGGGCATCGCGATCGCCACCGCCGCCGACGGCGAAGAGCTCACCGCGAAGATCTTCGGAGACAAGGTCGTCTGGGTGCCGTGGCGCCGTCCCGGCTTCCAGCTGGGCCTCGACATCGCCGCCATCAAAGCGAAGAACCCGCAGGCGATCGGCACGATCCTGGGCGGCCACGGCATCACCGCGTGGGGCGACACGTCGGAGGAGGCCGAGGCCAACTCACTGTGGATCATCGACACCGCGGCCGCATACATCGCCGAGCACGGCAAGGCCCAGCCCTTCGGCGGCGTCCGCGCCGGTTACGAGGCGCTCCCCGAGATCGAGCGCCGTGAGCGCGCAGCCGCCCTCGCCCCCACGATCCGCGGCATCGCCTCGCAGGACAAGCCGCAGGTGGGCCATTTCACCGACGCGGACGTCGTCCTCGACTTCCTCGCCTCGGAGCGCGCGCCCGAGCTCGCGGCCCTCGGCACGAGCTGCCCCGACCACTTCCTGCGCACCAAGGTGAAGCCGCTCATCCTCGACCTGCCGGTCACAGCATCCGTCGACGAGCAGATCGCGCGCCTGCACGAGCTGCACGCCGAGTACCGCGCCGATTACCAGGCGTACTACGACGCGCACGCGACGGCCGAGAGCCCCGCGATCCGCGGCGCCGATCCGCTCATCGTGCTCGTTCCCGGCGTCGGCATGTTCTCCTACGGTGCGAACAAGCAGACCGCCCGCGTGGCCGGCGAGTTCTACGTCAACGCGATCAACGTGATGCGCGGCGCCGAGGCCCTGTCGACGTACTCCCCTATCTCGGATGCCGAGAAGTTCCGCATCGAGTACTGGGCGCTGGAGGAGGCCAAGCTGCAGCGGATGCCGAAGCCGAAGACCCATCAGGGCCGCATCGCCTTCGTCACCGGAGCCGCCAGCGGCATCGGCAAGGCGATCGCCGTGCGTCTCGCCGCCGAGGGCGCCTGCGTCGTGGTGGCCGACCTCGACCTCGAGAAGGCGCAGGCCGCGGCCGCTGAGCTGGGGAACACGGATGTCGCGATCGGCGTGGCTGCGAACGTCGCGGACGCGGATGCCGTGCAGGCCGCACTCGACGAGGCCCTGCTGGCGTTCGGGGGCGTCGACCTCGTCGTCAACAACGCCGGCCTCTCGCTGTCGAAGCCGCTGCTGGAGACCACCGAGAAGGACTGGGACCTGCAGCACGACGTCATGGCGAAGGGCTCGTTCCTCGTGTCGAAGGCCGCCGCGAAGGTGCTGATCGAGCAGAAGCTCGGCGGCGACATCATCTACATCTCGTCGAAGAACTCGGTGTTCGCCGGTCCGAACAACATCGCGTACTCGGCGACCAAGGCCGACCAGGCGCACCAGGTGCGACTGCTCGCGGTCGAGCTCGGCGAGTACGGCGTGCGTGTGAACGGCATCAACCCCGACGGCGTCGTGCGCGGCTCGGGCATCTTCGCCTCGGGCTGGGGCGCGAACCGCGCCGCGACCTACGGCGTGGCCGAAGAGGACCTCGGTCAGTTCTACGCGAACCGCACGATCCTCAAGCGCGAGGTCGTGCCGGAGAACGTCGCGGATGCCGTCTACGTGCTCACCGGCCCCGAGCTGAGCCGTACCACCGGGCTGCACATCCCCGTCGACTCCGGCGTCGCCGCCGCCTTCCTCCGATGAGCACGCGCGCCCGCGGGCGTCGAGTTCACGTGCACTCGGCGAGTGCACGAGATGTCCGTGTCGAGACCCCGTGCACTCGCACGGATGCCGTGCACTCGACGGCCGGAGAGACCCGATGAGCATCCGCGCGGTCGCCGCGGTCGACCTCGGTGCCACGAGCGGACGGGTCATGATCGGCCGGATCGGCGAGGGTCGTCTCGAGCTCGAGCTCGTCTCGCGCTTCCCGAACGGGCCGGTCGAGCGCGAGGACGGCCTGCACTGGGACTTCGGCGCCCTGTACGAGCACGTCGTCGCGGGCCTCGCCGAGGCCGTGCGCCGTGAGCCTGAGATCGAGAGCATCGGCATCGACTCGTGGGCGGTTGACTACGGTCTCCTGCGCGGCGGCGAGCTGCTCGCCGAGCCGTTCCACTACCGCGACGCTCGCAGTGAGCGCGGAGTCGCCGAGGTGCACGCGATCGTGCCCTTCACCGAGCTGTATCAGCGCAATGGCCTGCAGTTCCTGCCGTTCAACACGCTGTATCAGTACCGCGTCGACGGACGGATCGCAGATGCCGACACGACGCTGCTGATCCCGGATCTCATCGCGTTCCTGCTCACCGGCACCCCGGTCGCCGAGCGCACGAACGCCTCGACGACCGGCCTGCTGGAGGTCGCCTCCTCGGAGTGGGACCTCGACCTCGCGGAGCGTCTCGGCATCCCCGCAGGCATCCTCCCGCCTCTCGTCGACCCCGGCACCGTGGTCGGCACCCTGCGTCCTGCCCTGGCCGAGCGCATAGGCAAAGATCTGCCCGTGATCGCGGTCGGGTCGCACGACACCGCCTCGGCAGTCGTCGCGGTTCCTCTCACGAACTCGAACTCGGCGTACATCTCGTGCGGCACCTGGGGGCTCGTCGGCCTCGAGTTGGCACAGCCGCGAGTAACGGATGCCGCGCGCGAGGCGAATTTCACGCACGAGCTCGGCGTCGACGGGCGGTTCCGCTTCCTGCACAACGTCACCGGACTCTGGCTGCTCAGCGAATCCGTGCGCGCCTGGGAGGCCGAGGACGGCGCCTCGATCGACCTGCCCGAGCTGCTCGCGGAGGCATCCGCTGTGCGCGGTGAGATTCCGCTGTTCGACGCGAACGACCCTTCGCTCAGCGCCCCCGGCGACATGCCGGCCCGCATCGCGGCGCTGCTCGGCGAGGATGCACCCGCGTCGCGCGCCGCGTTCGCCCGCAGCATCGTCGAGTCGATCGCGGCGGCCTTCGCGGATGCTGTCCAGGCGGCGTCCGCCCTGTCCGGTCGCGAGATCGACAGCGTCCACCTGGTCGGCGGCGGATCGCTGAACCGTCTGCTCTGCCAGGCCACGGCCGACCGCACCGGTCTGCCCGTGCTCGCCGGTCCCGTCGAGGCCACAGCCCTCGGCAACGTGCTCGTGCAGGCGCGAGCCCTGGGCGCCGCGCCCGCGACCCTCGAGGAGCTGCGGGCGCTCGTCGCCGCGACCCACGAGCCGGTACGCTACGAGCCCCGCGGCTGATCCGGGCAGCCGCCCGTGATCACGCTGCTCATTCCCGCTCGCGCTGCCGAGGCTTCAGCAGCGCGAGCGAGGAAGAGCCGCGCGAGGCCTGGAAGAGCAGCGCGAACCGCACCGGATGCCCGGGATCTGCGCCCCGGACTCCGAGGTGCGCCCAACTGCCGCGCCTCGCCGAAAAGGCGACCGTGACGCGCACCCTGGCCTGCGACCCGCGGCCCGCTACTCCACGGAGAAGACGACGGACGCGGGCGCGAATCCCTCGGCCGTGACCGTCACCGTGACGCCGGTCGCTCCCGCATCCGGGCGCACGATCGCGAGCGCGCGACCGTCGTAGGTCGTCACGGAAGGTCCGGCGAACGATTCCTCGGTGCGGGCACGCGCGGATCCGAGGCCGGCGATCGAGCCGCCGGTCACGGTCACCGCCACGAGCCGATCCGCATCGCACAGCAGGATGCCGTCGGCGTCCGCGATCTCGATCTCCACGCAGCCGAGGCCGTCCGCCGCGATCGACGGCGACTCGGCACGCGCCGACAGCGCGGGCGCGCCCGCGGTGCGCAGCGACGTCCTGGCCACCTCGGCCCCGCCCGCGAAGGCGACGGCGGTGAGCTCGCCCCGACGGTACTCGATCTCGAATCGCGCGATCAGCGGCCGCGGAACGCCGACCGCGACCCGGTCGAGCACGACGCCGTCGAGCATCAGCTCGACCTCTTCGGCATCCGCGTACACGTCGACGGTGACCGGCGAACCGTCGGTCACGCCCCACGACCAGCTTGACACGACGTCGTCCCACGACCACGGCGTCTTCGCGACAGGGCGTCTGTGATGCTGCGGGCGATGAACCGCGATGAACGGCTCGGTGCGCAGCCCGTAGGCGATCTCGCGGTAGTGCGAGGCGGGCAGACGGTGCCCTGTGATGTCGATGTCGCCGCAGTCGGCGAGCAGATACGGGAAGGGCCCGGCGGTCCCGGTCGGCTCGTAGCCCTCGGCATCCGTGTAGTCGACGCGCCCGATGCCCGCCTCGCCGATGTAGTCCCAGCCGGTCCAGGTGAAGTCGCCGATGACGTGCGGCAGCCTCCGCACGTCGGCCCACAACGAGGCGATGCGGTCCGGGAACGTCTCCGAGCCGACGATCACGCGATTCGGGAACAGCTCGGCGTCGAGGTCGTAGCGGGAATCGGCGTAGTTGAAGCCGACCACGTCGAGCACGGCCGCCGACTCCTCGGTCGAATCCGTGATGAGCTGCGAGGCGTTCATCAGCGCCATCTGCTCGCCCATGTCGGCCATCATCGTGTTCGGGTCGGCCGCCTGCGCCTCGGCCATCGCCTCGGCCATGCGGTCGAGATTCGCGATGATGCCGTTGATGCCGTTCGTCACGAACCGGGTCGGGTCGAGACGGCGGAACTCCTCGGCGAGGCGACGGCTCCACGTGGCGCCGTGCGGGGTGGCCAGCTCGAGGATCTCGTTGCCGATCGAGTAGAGCACGACGCTCGGATGGTTGCGGTCCTTCGCGACGAGTGCGGCGACGTCTCGGGGCCAGCGCTCATCGAAGCCGATCGAGCTGTCGAACACGGTCTTCGACCGGGTCCACACGTCGGTCAGCTCGTCCATCACGAGTATGCCGTGCGCGTCGCACGCGTCCAGCAGCGCGCGGCTCGCAGGGTTGTGCGCGCTGCGGATCGCGTTGAACCCGGCGGCCTTGAGCAGGCGGACGCGGCGGTCCTCGGCGTCTGCGGTCGACACCGCTCCCAGCGGGCCGTTGTCGTGGTGGATGCATGCACCACGCAGATCGACCGTCTCGCCGTTGATGCGCAGCCCGTGCACGGTGTCGAGCTGGAGTCGGCGGATGCCGAACATCGTGGTCTCGACGTCGGTCGTCGTGCCGTCGGCATCCGTCAGCACCGCCCGAACGCGATAGCGGTGCGGGTCGTCCGGACCCCACAGTCGAGGCGAGAGGACGGGCAGCCGCGCGCGAGCCGTCGCACTCTCGCCCGGGAGAACCGTGACGGGAGAATCGCCGGATGCTGCGACCGCGTCGTCCTCGTCGAGAATCGTCCAGGTGAGGCGGCGCACAGCCGTATGCCTGCTTCTGTTGTCGATCGTCGTCGCGATCTCGACGATCGCGCGCTCGACGTCGATGTCGTTCGCCACGACGATCGTTCCCCGGTCGGCAAGGTGCACCGGGTCGTCGACGAGCAGGTGCACCGGCCGGTAGATGCCGCCACCGGTGTACCACCGGCTGTCCCTGTGCACGCGGGCCTCGACGGTGATCGTGTTGGTCTCTCCGAAGCGCAGGAACGGGTCGGCGTCGATCACGAAGGCCGCATAGCCGTTCGCCTCATGGCCGGCGAAGTCGCCGTTGATGTAGACCGTGGCGTCGCGGTAGACGCCCTCGAACTCGATGCGCACGGTCTTGTCACGCCAGTCCGCCGGCACCTCGAAACTCTTCTCATAGACGAAGACACCGCCGGGGATGTATCCGCTGTGCACTCCCTGACCGCCGTCGATCGAGCGCGGCAGATCTCGCAGCGCGTCGTGCGGGATGTGCACCGCGACCGCAGTGTCGGCGGCGTTCTTCGCCTCGAAGGCGCCGAGCTTGGGTCCCACGGTCCAGCCGTCGGCGAAGGGCAGGCGGGTCATTCGGCGTCCTCGGTCTCATCAGCGGCGGGGGCGACAGGATCGGTGTCAGCGGAACCGGTGGGTTCCCCGGCATCCGGTTCCGAGGTCTCCGTGGGCGGATCCACCCGATCCTCCGCGTCCCAGTCGATGTCGACGAACGAGGAGATCAGCGCCCGTACCTCTTCGGCCATGTCGACCACGGTTCGATCGAGCAGCCATTGCACCTGCAGTCCGTCCATGATGGCGATGAGCGCGACCGCAGCGCGATACGGGGTGACTCCCGGCCTCATCAACCCCTGGGACTCGAGGTTCGCGAAGCCCGCCTCGACATTGGTGCGGGTGTAGATGTAGCGCCGGACGAAATAGGCGTGCGCGGGGTGATCGACCGAGGTGGCCTCGGCGGAGAGCGTGCAGAAGAGCTCGACGACGCCCGGCACGGATGCGTTGTAGGCGGCGAGCCGTACCAGTCCGCGCATCATGGCGGCGCCGTTGTCCGGATCGAACGGCACCATGGCGCGCGAGCGGTCGTCACGACGGTCGAGCACGGCCTCGAGGAGCGCGACCTTGTTCGGGAAGTGGTGGAGCAGGCCGGCCTCGCTGATGCCGACTCGCTGGGCGACCTCGCGCAGCGAGCCCGCCCGGTAGCCGCCCTCGGCGAACACCTCGAGGGCGGCGTCGAGGATCGCTTCGCGCCTCTTGCGCGTCTTGGCGTACTCGCCGCGCGCTCGTCGCGGCGCCGTGTTGGTGCTCGTGCTGGCGTTCGTCATCGCTGTCACCGTATCCCAGTTCTCCGCGTCGTCGCGGGTCTTCTCTGGCCCCCTCATGACCGTTCTATAACGAATTCCGAGTAAGCGCTAGGTTTTTCTTCCAAAAACCTAGCGGCCGCTCGTTTTTGCTGCTAGCTTCGCTCGACAGAGGCGATCCGCAGGGGTATCGCCCACCCGATGAAGGGACCAAAGATGTTCCGCTGGAAGGCCACAGCAGCCACCCTCGCCATCGCCGCTCTCGCTCTCACCGGTTGCGCAGGCGCAACGGAAGACGGCGGCAATGGTGCAGGAAGTGGCGGCACACTCACTCTCGGTGCGATCACGCCGCCCACCACCTTCGACCCCGCGGGCTCTGAATGGGGCAACCGCGCGCCTTACTACCAGGCCGTGTTCGACACGCTGCTCCTCGCCACCCCCGAGGGCACGATCGAGCCGTGGCTCGCCACCGACTGGTCGTACAACGACGACAACACGGTGCTCACCCTCACGCTCCGCGACGACGTCACGTTCTCCGACGACTCGAAGCTCACGGCCCAGGTCGTCGTCGACAACCTGACGCGCTTCAAGTCGGGCACCTCTCCGGACGCGAACTACTTCGCAGACGTCGCGAGCTTCGAGGCACCCGACGACACGACCGTCGTCATCACGCTGAACGCCCCGAATCCGGCCCTGCTGAACTACCTCACCCGCGACCCTGGCCTCGTCGCCAGCGGAGAGTCGCTCGACAACGACGACCTCGCCACGAACCCGATCGGCTCGGGTCCCTACATGCTCGACACGGCGGCGACCGTCACCGGCACGAGCTACACGTACACGAAGAACCCGGACTACTGGAACCCGGACGCCCAGCACTACGACAAGCTCGTGATCAACGTGCTCGCCGATGCCACGGCATCCCTCAACGCGATCAAGGCGGGCGAGGCCAACGGCGTCAAGCTCGCCAGCAACGACAACCTCGCCGAGGTCGAGGGCGCCGGCTGGACCGTGAACGCCAACGAGCTCGACTTCCAGGGTCTGCTGCTGCTCGACCGCGCAGGCACCATGAACCCGGCACTCGCCGACGTGCGCGTCCGCCAGGCACTCAACTACGCGTTCGACCGCGACGGACTGCTGCAGGCGCTGCAGGCGGGCAACGGCACCGTGACCACCCAGGTGTTCCCGAAGTCGTCCGCCGCGTACGACCCCGAGCTCGACGACTACTACACCTACGACCCGAAGAAGGCGAAGGAGCTCCTGGCCGAGGCCGGCTACGCCGACGGGCTCACGCTGTCGATGCCGTCGTCCACCCTGCTGGGTGCCAGCACCTACACGCTGATCGAGCAGCAGCTGAACGATGTGGGCATCAAGGTCGAGTACACCGACCCCGGCAACAACTTCATCGCCGACCTCCTGGCGCCGAAGTACCCCGCCTCGTTCATGGCCCTCGAGCAGAACCCCGACTGGCAGCTGATCCAGTTCATGATCGCCCCGACCGCGATCTTCAACCCGTTCGGCTACGACGACCCGAAGGTCGACGAGTACATCTCGCAGATCCAGTTCGGCGACGAGAAGACGCAGGAGTCCGTGGCCAAGGAGCTCAACAAGTACATCGTCGAGCAGGCGTGGTTCGCTCCCTTCTACCGCGTGCAGGGCAGCTTCGCCACCGACGCGAACACCACGGTCGAGATGCTCCCGACCAACGCCTACCCCGCGATCTACGACTTCACGCCGAAGTCCTGACCCGGTCCTTCCGGCCCGCCCGCATCGCGGGCGGGCCGGATCCCGAAACCCTCTGAGACACAGGAGCGCAGCATGCTCATGTTCATCGTGCGCCGGGTACTCTCCGGCGTCGTCCTGCTCGCCGTCATCTCAATCGTGACGTTCGGGCTCCTCTTCCTCGACAGCGCGAACATCGCGCGCCGCATCCTCGGCCAGAACGCCACCGAGGAGCTCGTCGCCCAGAAGTCCGCCGAGCTCGGACTCGACCGCCCCCTCGCCGTGCAGTACTGGGACTGGCTCACCTCAGCCCTCACCGGCGACCTCGGTCGCTCGTGGTTCAACGGCCAGCTGGTCTCGGTGAGCCTGTCCGGCCGCCTCAGCGTCAGCCTCTCCCTCGTGATCGGCGCCACCCTCATCTCCGCCGTCCTGGCCATCGTGCTCGGCGTCCTCGCCGCCCGCCGCGGCGGCTGGGTCGATGCGCTCGTGCAGTTCATCTCGGTGATCGGCTTCGCTGTCCCCGGATTCCTGATCGCGCTCTACCTCGTGCTGATCTTCGCGATCAACCTGCACTGGTTCAAGGCCACCGGATACATCCCGATCACCGATTCGTTCGGCGGCTGGCTCACGTCGGTCACTCTGCCGATCATCGCGCTGTCGATCGGGGCGATCGCCTCGGTCGCCCAGCAGGTGCGCGGCTCTGTGGTCGATGCGATGTCCCGCGACTACGTGCGCACGCTCCGCGCCCGCGGCCTGTCGTCCGGCAGCGTCGTCTACAAGCACGTGCTGCGCAACGCCGGCGGTCCTGCGCTGGCCGTGCTCGCGGTGCAGTTCATCGGGCTCCTCGGCGGCGCCGTCATCGTCGAGCAGGTGTTCGCCCTGCCCGGCATGGGCCAGCTCACGGTCACCGCGACCACCCAGGGTGACATCCCCGTGGTGATGGGCGTCGTGATCGCGTTCGCCCTGATCGTGCTCATCGTGAACCTCGTCATCGACCTCGCGCAGGCCGCTCTCAACCCGAAGGTGCGACTCTCATGACCGCCATCGAAGTACCTCCCGCCGTGCCGACTCCGACGGCGAAGACCTCGCTCATGCGCCGCCTCGTGCGCCGTCCGGTCTCGCTCGCCTCGCTGATCTTCCTGCTGCTGGTCGTCGTGGTCGCTGTGATCGGACGCTGGATCGCTCCGTTCGACCCCAACGTCGCCTCACTCAAGCTGGTGCTCGCCGCACCCAGCGCCGCGCACCCGCTCGGCGCCGACAGCGCGGGCCGCGACGTGCTCTCCCGGCTGCTCGCCGCCACCCAGATCACCCTGGCCGCCGCCGTCGTGGCAGTGGTCACCGCACTCGTGATCGGCGTGATCTCGGGTCTCATCGCCGGCTACTACCGCGGATGGTTCGACTCCGTCGCATCCTGGGTCACCTCGCTCGTGATGGCCCTGCCCGGCATGGTCGTCCTGCTCGCCGCCCGCACCGTGCTCGGCCCGAGCGTCTGGCTCGCGATGCTCATCTTCGGCATCCTCCTCGCGCCCGCCTACTACCGCCTCGTCTACGCGGCGGTCACGGGAGTGCGCGGCGAGCTGTACGTCGACGCCGCGCGCGTCTCGGGCCTCTCCGACCTGCGCATCATCGGCCGCCACATCCTCTCGGTGGTCCGCGCGCCGATCATCATCCAGTCGGCGATCATCACCGGCATCGCGATCGCGATCCAGTCCGGGCTCGAGTTCCTCGGCCTCGGCGACATGAGCGTCCCGACCTGGGGCGGCATGCTGAACGACGGCTTCGCGAACATCTACAAGCAGCCTCTGCTCATGGTGTGGCCGTCGCTCGCGATCGCCCTCACCGCGATCGCTCTCACGCTGCTCGCCAACGGCATGCGCGACGTGCTCGAGCGGACGACCGTGGTGCGCAGGCGGCGTCGGCGCGCCGTGACCACGGCGACCGGCTCGATCGCGGCGGTCACCACATCGCTCAGCCTCTCCGGCGGAGACCTCGACGCCCTCGAGGACTCGACCGAGCTGCCGGTGGTCGGCGACACGATCGTGCACCCCGATGGCGAGCGCACGAACGCACTCGAAGCGGCCCCCATCCTCACGATCTCCGACCTGCGGGTCGGGTACCAGCAGACGCAGGGCGAGGACATCGAGGTCGTCCACGGCGTCTCGCTGCAGATCCGCAAGGGCGAGGTGCACGGCCTGATCGGAGAGTCCGGGTCGGGCAAGACCCAGACCGCCTTCGCGGTTCTCGGGCTGCTTCCCCGCGGCGGGCGCGTCACCGCAGGCTCGATCGACTTCGAGGGCACGCAGCTGGCGGATGCTTCGGAACGCGCCTATGCCGGCATCCGCGGCAAGCGCATCGGCTACATCCCGCAGGAGCCGATGAGCAACCTCGATCCCTCGTTCACGATCGGATACCAGCTGGTCGAACCGCTGCGTGCGCACCTGGGCCTGTCGAAGAAGGAGGCGACCGAGAAGGCCCTCGCCCTGCTCGACCGCGTCGGCATCCCGAATCCGAAGCGCACGTTCGACGCCTATCCCTTCGAGGTGTCGGGCGGCATGGCTCAGCGTGTGCTGATCGCCGGAGCTGTGTCGACCGACCCCGATCTCATCATCGCCGACGAGCCCACCACCGCGCTCGACGTGACGGTGCAGGCCGAGGTCCTCGACCTGCTGCGCGACCTGCAGCGCGAGCGCCAGATGGCCATGCTGCTGGTCACGCACAACTTCGGCGTCGTCGCCGATCTCTGCGATCGTGTGACCGTGATGCAGCAGGGCCTGTTCATCGAGCAGGGGCCGGTCCGAACGATCCTGCGCAGCCCCTCGCACCCCTACACCCAGTCGCTTCTCGACGCGATCCTCGACGAGGGCCCGGCTCGCGGCCCGCTCATCACCGCAGGCACCGCAGAAAGCACCGCAGGAACCGCCGAAGGAGGCCGGTCATGACCAACCTGCTCGAGGTCGCAGACCTCCATGTCACCTACCCCGGCAAGGGATTCCGGGCTCAGCCGTTCCACGCGCTCAAGGGAGTCTCGCTCGACATCCGTCCCGGCGAGACCGTGGGCCTCGTCGGCGAGTCCGGCTCGGGCAAGACGACGCTCGGCCGAGCAGTGCTGGGGCTCGCGCCCGTGACGGGCGGCTCCGTGAAGTACGCCGGCCGCGAGATCGGGCACCTGAATCGCCGGGAGCGCCGCGGTCTCGCGAGCGAGATCCAGGTCGTCTTCCAGGACCCGTACTCGTCGCTGAACCCGTCGATGACGATCGCGCAGATCCTCGCCGAGCCGCTCACCGCGCGCGGCGTCGCCGCCAAGGAGGCGAACGCGCGGGTCGCCGACCTGCTCGACAGGGTGGGCCTGCCGGCGGATGCTGCCCGCCGGCTGCCCCGGGAGTTCTCGGGCGGGCAGCGCCAGCGCGTGGCGATCGCCCGCGCGCTGGCGCTGGATCCCAAGCTCATCGTGTGCGACGAGCCTGTGTCGGCGCTCGACCTGTCGACGCAGGCGCGCGTTCTCGACCTCTTCATCGAGATCCAGGAGCGCACAGGGGTCGCCTACCTCTTCATCTCTCACGACCTCGCGGTCGTGCGCCACATCAGCCACCGTGTGGCCGTGATGTACCGCGGCGAGCTCGTGGAGACGGGCGACGGCGACCAGGTCACCGCACGCCCGCAGCATCCGTACACGCAGCGGCTGTTCCTCGCAGCCCCTGTACCCGACCCCGACGCGCAGCAGAAGCGCCGCGCCGACCGCCGTGCGCTCATCGACGCACAGAAGGCCTCAGAAGGAGCCGCCGCATGACCGCCTCGACCGATCACCTCCGCCCGCTGCTCGAGAAGCTCAGCCTCGAGCAGAAGGCGGCGCTCGTGCAGGGTGCCGACTTCTGGACCACCGTGCCGCTGCCCGAGATCGGATTGCGCGCGCTCACTCTGTCGGACGGCCCCGCGGGTGTCCGCGGACCGCGGTGGGACGAGCGCGAGCCCTCGCTCAACCTGCCCTCCGGCTCCGCGCTGGCAGCGTCGTGGGACGTCGATCTCGCCTACCGCTACGGCGCGGCTGCAGCATCCGAAGCCCGCCGCAAAGGCGTCGACGTCGTGCTCGGCCCGACCATCAATCTGCACCGCTCCCCCCTGGGCGGGCGCCATTTCGAATGCCTGAGCGAGGACCCCGAGCTCACGGCCGAGCTGGGCGCCGCCTACGTACGCGGCATGCAGGAGAACGGCGTGGCCGCCACTCCGAAGCACTACGTCGCGAACGACTCCGAGACCGACCGGTTCACGGTCGACGTCGAGGTCGACGAGCGCACGCTGCGCGAGGTCTATCTCGCTCCGTTCGAGCGCGCTGTCGAGGCCGGCGCGTGGTCGGTCATGAGCGCGTACAACTCCGTCGACGGGGTGACCATGACCGAGAACGACCTGCTCGAGAACCCGCTGAACAGCGAGTGGGGCTTCGACGGCGTGGTCGTCAGCGACTGGACAGCCGTCCGATCCCTCGATGCCGTCGCCGCCGCGCAGGATCTCGCCATGCCGGGGCCTGCCCCTGCGTGGGCCGATCTCGTCGACGCCGTCCACGACGGTCGCGTGGACGAGGCCGACATCGACCGCAAGGTCCTGCGCATCCTGCTTCTCGCCGAGCGCGTGGGCGCCCTGGAGGGCGCGGATGCCGTCGCGCCGGCCCCGCTCGACGGTCCCGCGTTCGCGAAGGAGGCAGCCGTCGAGGGCACGGTGCTGCTGCAGAACAGCGGTGTGCTGCCGCTCGACCTGGCCGGGCTCACGAAGGTCGCCATCATCGGACACAACGCGAAGGACGCCCGCACGCAGGGCGGCGGATCTGCGACGGTTCTTCCCGAGAAGGTCGTCTCGCCGCTCGACGCGATCCGCGCAGCCCTCCCTGCAGCCGAAGTGAGCTACGAGATCGGCGCCGTCGTGCAGGAGGGTGTGGCCGAGATCCCGCTCGCGTCGATCGAGAACCCCGTCACCGGCGGACCGGGCGTGCGGGTGTCGTTCCACGGAGCCGACGGCACCGAGCTGTTCGCCGAGGATCGGCGCGCCACGGCGCTGGTGTGGTTCGGTGGCGATGCGCCGATCGGCGCGAGCCGCACGATCGTGCTGGAGACCAGGTACACGCCGGCCGAGAGCGGCGAGATCCAGCTCGGCTTCGCGGGCGCCAACCCCGGTCGCATCTTCGTCGACGGCGAGCTCGTGCTCGACGACGTCCCCGTGATCGAGGGAACCGACCTCGGCGCCGCGTTCCTGAATCCGCCTTCGATCACGTCCGCCGTCACGGTCGAGGCCGGGCGGGCCGTCGACCTTCGAGCCGAGTTCACACGCGAGTCGCGGGGCGCGCTCGACGGAGCCCTCAGCGTCACTCTCGGCATCGCCCCCGAGCGCACCGATCCTGACGAGCTGATCGCCCGTGCGGCCGCTGCAGCGAGCGCGGCCGAGGTCGCCGTGGTCGTCGTCGGCACGAACTCCAAGGTGGAGTCGGAGGGTTACGACCGCGTCGACCTCGACCTTCCCGGCCGCCAGGACGACCTGGTCCGCGCCGTGGCCGCCACAGGCACCCCGACCGTCGTGGTCGTGAACGCCGGGTCGCCGGTCGTCCTCCCCTGGGCGGGCGAGGTCGCCGCGATCGTGCAGGGCTACTTCGGCGGACAGGAGTTCGGACACGCGATCGCCGAGGTGCTCACCGGCGCCGCGGAGCCCGGCGGACGCCTTCCCACCACCTGGCCCGCGGCGCTGGCCGACGTCCCCGTGGCCGACGTCACCCCCGTGGACGGCCGCCTCGTCTACGCCGAGGGACTGCACATCGGTTACCGCGCCTGGCTCAAGGACGACGTCCAGCCCGCGTTCCCGTTCGGACATGGACTCGGCTACACGACGTGGTCGTGGGGCACCGCGCAGCGCCACGACGACACGGTCGAGGTGACGCTGGCGAACACCGGCGAGCGTGAAGGAAAGCAGGTCGTGCAGGTGTACGCCGAGCGGGCCGACTCGACGGTCGATCGCCCTGCTCGCTGGCTCGTCGGATTCGCGGTCGTGCACGCAGAGCCCGGACGCACCGTCACCGCCGTCGTGCCGGTCCCGGCGCGACGCCTGGCGCACTGGGCGGGTGAATGGGTCGTCGAGCCGGGCGCCTACACCCTGCGCGTGGGCTCCTCTGTCGCCGATCTGCCGCTGAGCGTCGAGTGGGTGCAGGCATGACTCTCTCCACACTGACCGGGGTTCTGCAGGGACGCGCCGACGATCGGCTCGCCGAGGTGGTCGCACGTCTCGAAGGCTTCCTCGCCTCCGATCCCGACCTGTCGTTCCAGGTGGCCGCGTTCCACGACGGCGCACCCGTGCTCGACGCCTGGGGCGGCCCGCACCTCGGTGAGCACTCCGTCACGGTGCCGTACTCCGTCACGAAGAACACGATCGGGCTGTCGGTCGGCCTCCTCGTCGAGCGCGGGGATCTCGACCTCGACGAGCGGGTCTCGCACTACTGGCCCGAGTTCGCCGCGAAGGGCAAGGGCGCGGTCACCGTGCGCCAGCTGCTCTCGCACCAGGCGGGTCTTCCGCAGGCGACCCCGCCGCTGAGCTGGGAGGAGCTGCTCGACCATCACGCCGCGGCCGAGCGACTCGCCGCGAGCTGGCCGTTCTGGCATCCGGGCAGTGCATTCGGCTACCACGCGATCACGATCGGCAACCTCGGCGACGAGCTCGTGTACCGGGTGACCGGCCGCACGCTGCACGAGTTCTACGAGCAGGAGATCCGCGCTCCGCACGACGTCGACTTCTTCCTCGGCTTGCCCGCCTCCGAAGAGGGGCGACTGGTCGATCTGCTGCCGATGATCCGTCCCGTCTCCGACACGACCGAGCCCGCGTTCTCGGCGCTCGGCCCTGTGGTGTTCGCCTCGATGGCCGGCGACGTCGACCTGGCCCTGTCGCCGCGCAGCTGGCGGTACGGCCACCCGGCAGGATCGGGCACAGGCACCGCCCGTGGACTGGCCCGGCTCTTCGCCGCGGCCGTGACCGGCATCGACGCGAACCCCGCGTTCCTCTCCGCCGACACGGTGTCGCAGATCGGGCAGCAGCAGATCCGCGGTTACGACGAGGTTCTGCACCAGCACGACCGCGCGCACGCGATCGTGTTCCAGAAGCCCTCCCAGCAGCTCGCCTTCGGCGGCCCGCGTGCCTTCGGCCACGACGGCGCGATGGGCGCCCTCGCCTGCGTCGACCCCGACACCGGGCTGTCGTTCGCGTGGACGATCGTGCGCGGTCCGTGGCCGGGCGGCGCCGATCCGCGCGCCGTCGCGCTCGCGCGAGACCTCGGCCGCATCCTCTCCTGATCGATCGACCCCGAAAGCACCGCCATGCCCGCTCTGTACAACCCGCTGCTCAACGGCTTCCACCCCGACCCCTCGGTCGTGCGGGTGGGCGAGGAGTGGTTCCTGGCGACATCGACGTTCGAGTATCTGCCCGGCATCCCGATCCATCGCTCGACCGACTTCAAGCGCTGGGAACTCATCGGGCACGTCGCCACGCGGCCCGGCCAGCTCGCCGTCGAGGGGGTCCCCACGGCCGGTGGCGCCTGGGCGCCGACCATCCGGCACCGCGACGGCGTGTTCCACCTGGTCGTCACCGATGCGATGGGCCGCGGCATGCTGCACTTCACCGCGGCCGACGCGGCGGGTCCGTGGAGCGACGGCGACCTGATCCTCACGCAGGATCGCTCGGGCTCGCTCGACGGCATCGACCCCGATATCGCCTGGGGCGAGGACGGCACGGTCTACATCACCTTCTCAGGTCTCGTCCTCGGCGGCGAGGACGCGGGTCGGCACCTCGGGATCCAGCAGGTGCGCGTGGATCTCGAGAACCACGTTGCCCTGGAAGAGCCGCGCTCGGTGTGGTCGGGCACGGGCGGGCAGTTCCCCGAGGCCCCGCACCTCTACGTCGTCGACGGCCGTTGGTATCTGATGATCGCGGAGGGCGGCACGGAGCGTGGGCACGGAGTGTCGATCGCGCGCGGCGACTCCCCCGAAGGGCCCTTCGAGACCGCGCCGCAGAACCCGCTGGTGTCTGCACGCTCGACGATCCGCCCCGTCCAGAACACCGGCCACGGCGATCTCGTGATCGGTCCGGACGGCGACTGGCTGTGCGTGCTGCTCGGTGTGCGTCCGCGGAGCATGACGCGCGCGTTCTCGGCACTCGGACGGGAGACCTTCGTGACGGCCGTGCGCTGGCAGGATGACGGCTGGCCGGCGATCGCCCCGGTCCCGCTGAGTCCCCGTCCCGGCACCCGAACCGCCATCGACTTCGGCGAGACCCGCGAGCTCGACGGCGAGTGGATCGCGGTGCGCGCCCTCCCGGCGTCCCTCGCCGACCTCACCACGAGGCCCGACGCTCTCGTCCTGCACGGCGACGGGCGCACTCTGAACGACCCTCGCCCGGTCTTCGTGGGCCGCCGCCAGGAGCATCTGAACAGCGCGGTCACGGCTCGCATCGACGCCGGCGACGGCACGGGCGGCCTCGCGGTGCGCTACGACGAGCGATTCCATGTCGAGGTCGAGGCGGGCGGCGGCGTGATCACCGCGCGCGCGGTCATCGCAGATCTGGTGCAGGAATGGACGACGCCCTTCTCGGGCGGCGTCGTCGACCTGCACATCGACTCGCGCCCGCCCACGGCTGACGGAGGCTTCCCTCGCACGAGCGACGAGTTCCACCTCGCCGCCACGGTCGGCGGCGAGCGCATCGAGCTCGCGCGGATCGACGGACGATTCCTCTCGTCGGAGACCGCCGAATCGTTCACGGGACGCGTCATCGGCGTGTACGCCGTGTCGGGCGATGTCGCCCTGCTCAGCTGGAACGCAGAAGGAGACGACGAATGACGGATGCTGCGCGTATTGCGCGCCTGAAGGCAGAACTGCGGGTCGACAGCGCATTCGTCGCCACGCCTGCGCCTCGCCTGAGCTGGATCGTCGAGACAGCGGAGGCCGGCTGGCTGCAGTCGTCCGCCGAGCTCAGCGATGGCGAGCGCACCGTGACCGTCGAGGGGCGTGAGAGCGCGCTGGTCCCCTGGCCGTTCGATCCGCTCTCTGCGGGCGAGACCAGGCAGGTGCGCGTGCGCGCCACCGCTTCGTCGGGTGCCGGCACCGGCTGGAGCGCCCCGCTGACCGTGTCGGCCGGGTTCCTCGCCGAGGGCGAGTGGGTCGCCGAGCCTGTGGGCCTCGCGCATGCCGAGCGCGAGGCGCAGCCGGCCGAGCTTCGCACGACCTTCACGCTCGACCGGGCGGTCGAGCGTGCGCTGCTGTTCTGGACGGCCCTCGGCGTCGCCGAGCCGGCGGTGAACGGCCGGCCCGTCTCCGACGAGGTGCTCGCGCCCGGCTGGACCGCCTATCGGGATCGGCTCGTGCATGAGACCGTCGACGTCACCGCTCTGCTCCGCCAGGGAGAGAACAAGCTGAGCGCCACGATCGCCGGTGCGTGGTACACGGAGAAGTACGGCTTCTTCACGTTCACGAACCGTCTCTACGGAACGCAGCCCTCGTTCCTCGCGCAGCTGCGGGTGACTTACTCCGACGGCTCCGTCGAGACGCTCGCCCCGACCGGCGAGGGCTGGGAGGCCGCGGGCGACGGACCTGTGGTGGACAGCGGCATCTACCCCGGTGAGCATCAGGATCTGCGCCGCACCGCGACGGCGTGGCAGCCCGCCCGTGTGGGGGTAGCCGCCCTGCCCGGCTTCGAGAACGTCCCCGTTCCCGAAGCCCGCATCGCCCCGCCGGTGCGGCGCACCCAGTCGATGCCGGTCGCCGAGGTGATCGCGACGCCGTCGGGCGGGCGCATCCTCGATTTCGGTCAGAACCTGGTCGGTCGCCTGCGCATCCGTGCTCGCGGACCCGCAGGCACGCGCGTCGTCGTCCGTCATGCAGAGGTTCTCGAAGACGGCGAGCTCGCGCTGCGGCCGCTGCGCAACGCCGCAGCGACCGCGACCTTCGATCTGTCGGGCGAAGACGACGTGCTCGAGTCGCGCTTCTCCTTCTACGGCTTCCGCTACGCCGAGATCGCCGGCCTCGACGTCTCCCCTGCCGACGTCGAGGCCGTAGTGCTGCACACCGACATGACCCGCACGGGCTGGTTCGAGGCATCCGACCCCCTGCTGAACCGCCTGCACGAGAACGTCGTGTGGGGCATGCGCGGCAACTTCCTGTCGATCCCGACCGACTGCCCGCAGCGCGACGAGCGCCTGGGATGGACGGGCGACATCCAGGTGTTCGCGCCGACCGCGAGCTTCCTCTACGACTGCGACGGCTTCCTCACCTCGTGGCTGCGCGACCTCGCACTCGAGCAGAGTCGAAACGATGGAGCCGTGCCCCTGGTCGTGCCCGCGGCGCTCCCCGCGTTCGGCGCGTCGGAGGGTGCGACGCCTGCCGCCTGGGGCGATGCCGCGACGGTCGTGCCCACGGTGCTGTTCGAGCGCTTCGGCGATCGCGCGGTGCTCGAGGCCCAGTACCCGAGCATGCGCGACTGGGTCGACACCGTCCTCCGGGATGCGGGGAACAGCGGCCTGTGGGCCGGACGGATGCAGCTCGGAGACTGGCTCGACCCGGCGGCTCCGCCGGACCAGCCCGGCAAGGCGAAGGTCGACTCCGACATCGTCGCCACGGCGTACCTGGCCCGCTCCCTGCGACAGGTCGCAGATGCCGCGCTGCTGCTCGGCCACGAGGCGGATGCCGCGACATACGCGGAGCTCGCCGAGCGCAGCCGATCGGCCTTCGTCGCCGAGTACGTGACCCCGGCCGGACGCATGATGAGCGACGCCGTGACCGCCTACGCGCTCGCGCTCGAGTTCGACCTGGTGACGGATGCCGCCCAGCGCGACGCACTCGGCGATCGGCTCGCGGCGCTCGTGCGCGAGGGCGGGTATCGCATCGCCACCGGATTCGTCGGCACGCCGCTCGTGACCGACGCGCTCGCGCACACCGGTCACCTCGCGGCCGCCGAGCGACTGCTGCTGCAGACCGAGTGCCCCTCGTGGCTGTACCCGGTGAGGCAGGGCGCCACCACGGTCTGGGAGAGATGGGATTCGCTGCTGCCGGACGGATCGGTCAACCCGGGTGAGATGACCTCGTTCAACCACTACGCGCTCGGCGCGGTGGCCGACTGGCTGCACCGCACGGCAGCCGGACTCGCCCCGGCAGAGCCCGGCTACCGGAGGCTGCGCATCGCCCCTCGTCCGCTTGCGGCTCTCGACCGCGCGTCCGCTCGGCATGAGACGCCCTACGGCACGGCGGCCGTGTCCTGGGCGCGTGAGGGAGACGAGGTCGTGGTCACGGCCGTCGTTCCCGCGAACACCACCGCCGAAGTGTCGATTCCGGGCGCGCCGAGCGAGGCCGGATCGGGCACGCACGAGTGGCGGTACCGCGAGATCGCGGCATCCGTCCGCCCGCCGCTGCCTGGACTGAAGGCGTCGCTCGCCGACGTGATCGACGACCCGCGCGCCTACCGCGCCCTGCTCGACACGCTCGCCGAGATCGATCCCGACCGCGCGGAGGCGGTGCGCGCGAGCACGATGTGGGGCGCGGGCCGACCGCTGTCGACCGCTCTCATGTTCACGCCGCCCGACGTGCTCGCACGCGTCGACGCGGCCGTGCGCACCGCCACCGCCTGACCTGACCGACCTGCATCACAGAGGAGATCCTGATGTTCGACCGCCGCTCCACGTTCGGAGAAGCTCTCGACCACCCCGCGGCTCGAGCCGTGCTCGAACGGCTGATGCCCGGCTTCGCCGCGTCGCCGATGGCGTCGCAGTTCCGCGACGGCAGACTCGGGTCGCTCATCGCGCTCGTGCCGTCGCTGGAAGCCCAGGAGGCGCGGGACCGGCTCCGGGCCGAGCTGGCCGAGATCGGCGGAGACGCGCAGCGGCCGCCGTACGCGCCGGCGATCGAACCCGACCCCGCGTACGAGGCAGACGACGTCGTCCGCGGCTCGGCGACCGTGGTCGCTCCGGCTGAGGTCGCGCTGTGGGCTCCGCTCGAGATCCGCATCGACGGCCCCTCGCACGGCAACCCGTTCGTCGATGTCGAACTCGACGCCGTGTTCACGCGTGCGGGCGAAGAGGTGCGGGTCGGCGGGTTCTACGACGGCGACGGCGCCTACGTCATCAGGGCGCTGGCGGATGCCGAGGGCGAGTGGAGCTTCGTCACCCGGTCGACCGCTCGCTCGCTCGACGGACTGACCGGATCGGTCGTGGTCGGGCCGCCCGTGAAGGGTTCGCACGGTCCGGTGCGCGTCGACGGATTCCATTTCCGGCATGCAGACGGCACCAGGCACCGGCCGCTCGGCACCACGGCCTACGCCTGGACGCACCAGCCGGAGGATCTGCAGCATCAGACCCTGGCGACTCTCGCCGAGTCGCCGTTCACGAAGATGCGCATGTGCGTGTTCCCGAAGTCGTATCTGTACAACGCGAACGAGCCGGACGACTTCCCCTTCGTCGGCTCGCTCGATGACGGCTTCGATCTGGAGCGCTTCGATCCGGCGCACTTCCGCCGTCTGGAGCATCGCATCGCGCAGCTCGCCGACCTCGGCATCCAGGCCGACCTCATCCTGTTCCATGCCTACGACCGGTGGGGCTTCGCCGACATGGGTCCCGCGGTCGACGACCGCTACCTGCGCTACGTCGTGCGACGCCTGGCCGGATTCGCCAACGTGTGGTGGTCGATGGCCAACGAGTACGACCTGCTGTGGGCCAAGGACACGGCCGACTGGGAGCGCCTTGCCGCGATCGTCGGCGAAGAGGACCCGTTCGGGCATCTGAACTCGATCCACAACTGCCGCCCGTTCTACGACTACTCCGCGGCGTGGATCACCCACGTGAGCGTGCAGCGCGTCGACGTGTATCGCACGGCCGAGAACACCGACGAATGGCGCGAGCGCTGGGGCAAGCCCGTCGTGATCGACGAGTGCGCCTACGAGGGCGACATCGATCAGGGCTGGGGAAACATCACCGGCGAGGAGATGGTGCGGCGATTCTGGGAGGCCGCTGTTCGCGGCGGCTACTGCGGCCACGGCGAGACCTACCTGCCTTCCGCACTCGGGCTCGACGACGAGGTTCTGTGGTGGTCGAAGGGCGGAGTGCTGCACGGCACCTCTCCCGACCGCATCCGCTTCCTCGAGGAGCTGCTCGCCGAGGCGCCCGAGGGGGCATGGGATCCTCTGCCGAGCGACTGGGACGTCCCCTGGGGCGGCATCGCCGGTCGCGTGAAGGTCGGCTACTTCGGCTTCAACCGGCCGCGCTTCCGCAACCTCATGCTCGACGAGGGCGAGTGGACGATCGACGTGATCGACACGTGGAACATGACGGTGGAGCGGATGCCGGGCACCCATCCGGCCGGCTCCGTGCGCGTCGAGCTCCCCGGGCGGCAGTTCATGGCCGTGCGCCTCACCCGGGTCTGAGGCGCCTCCGCCCTCGGCGCTCCCGCGTCCCCGATCTCGCTGAGGGCCTGCTCGGCTGACCTCAGCATCGCTCCCTTGCATCGGTAAACGCTTTCCCTTACCCTGGGGAGACACGATCCCGGAAGAGGACACCATGACCCACGACGTGCTCCTGGTCGGAACCCGCGGCTTCGGCGCGGTGCACCTCCGCAACCTCGAGAGGCTCTCCGACCGCGCTCGCCTGATCGCCGTCGCAGACCCGGCCGGCGGTCCTGCCGAGGGCTTCGCCTCCGACGTCCCGGCGTTCCCCAGCCTCGATGCGGCACTCGACAGCGGCATCCGCCCCGACATCACAGTGATCGCGACTCCGACCGGCACGCATTTCCCGCTGGCGATGCGGGCACTCGAGGCCGGCAGCGACGTGTACCTCGAGAAGCCGCCGGTCGCGACCATGGACCAGTTCAGCCAGCTCCTCGCCGCGCAGGAGCGCACGGGACGCGCAGTCCAGATCGGCTTCCAGAGCTTCGGCTCGCATGCGCTCGAGAAGATCGCCGCTCTCGGCGCTCCGACGTCGATCGCGACGTGGGCGAGCTGGACGAGGGATGCCGCGTACTGGTCGCGTTCGGCGTGGGCCGGCCGTCGCGCCCTCGACGGCGTGCCCATCGTCGACGGCGTCGTGACCAATCCTCTCGCTCACGCCATCGCGACCTCCCTGCGCATCGCCGGCGCACGGCGCAGAGAAGACGTGCAGCGCATCGACCTCGAGCTGTACCGCGCCAACGACATCGAGGCCGACGACACCTCTTCCGTGCGGATCACGCTGCATGACGGCCGCCGCATCACGGCCGCGCTGACGCTCGCGAGCCCGGAGCAGAAGGTTCCTCTGATCGAGGTTCGCACGGCATCGGGCGACGTCGTCTTCGCCTACACCGAAGACGAGCTGACGTACGCCGACGGCCGGAGGGAGCGCACGGGCCGCACCGACCTGTTCGAAGAGCTGCTCGATCACCGGGAGCACGGCGTACCGCTTTCTTCTCCGCTCGTCGAGACCGGCGCCTTCATGACCGTCCTCGAAGCGGTGCGCACCGCCCCTTCCCCCTTCGCGATCCCGGCGTCCGAGCTGACGGTGCGCACCGACGGCCCCTCCCCGTTGACCACGATCGAGGGCATCGACGACTGGATCGAGCGCACGGCGCGCAGCGGGGCGCTCTTCAGCGAGCTCGACGCGCCGTTCGCGCGCGCCGCGATCGCCGGCAGGCGCACGGCGTCGGTGAGCCGCTGACGCTCAGGCGTACGGACGCGTCGCCGGCCGCAGCATCCCTTCGTACTCGACCGACGGCCAGCGGTCGTCGATCGTGAGCACCTCCCAGCCCTCAGCGGTGCGCAGCACCGTGTCCTCGATCTTGACGCCCGGCGCGGTCGGATTCCAGGCGAACGCCTGATTCTCGACGAGCAGATCGGCGGTGGATGCGGTGGCGCGCGGGTCGCGCCCGGCATAGCCGGTCGGTCCGCCCTGGTGGTGCCGCTGCCATTCATCTGCATCGAAGCCCGCGCGCCCGTACGCGGCACAGCCCGCGGCGAACGCGTCATCGAGTCGACGCCCCGGCATCGAGGCCTCGAAGAACGCGTGCTCGACAGCGAGGATCGGCTCGTCGTCGACAGACTCCCCGATCCACCGCGTGGCATTCGCGATCAATCCATGACGGCGCCCGCACACGACCACCATGGCACGGTCGCCGAGTCGTCCGGACGTCGGCAGCGGATGCCGAAAGCCGCTCCGCTCGCTGCCTGCGACCAGCACGACCAGGGGATCGATGCCCCGCGCGGCGAGCGCCGCCGACACGGCGGATGCCGTCTCCCGCTCGGTCTGTGCAGGATGAACGACGGTGAGCGCCTCCGTGAGCGCCTCGGCGGTCTCACCAGCGATCAGCCGGTATCGGCCGACCTCGGCAGGCAGCATCCCCGCCCTGGCCGCCCGCAGGGCCGCACCGACCTCGGTCTCGGCGATCGCGGGCTCGGCGGCCGCAGCCGGTGGAATCCACCAGGGCACGCGGACCACGCGCTCGGCATCTTCCGGCAGCAGCTCTTCGGCGATCAGCCGGTCAGCCTCGTTGTCGGCCACGTACAGCGTGTCCCCGTCGACGTCAGCCCGCACCGCCAGCACCGGGGGACCGGCGAGCGAGACGTGCGTGCGCACCCCCTCGAGGTACCAGGCGATGGATTCGTGAGAGGTGAGCAGCAGCGGTCCGCCGGCCGACTCGCGCACTCGGGCGATCCTCTGCTGCTTCTCGATACGATCCAGGTACGAACCGACCACGGCACCTCCGGTCATAAAACGTTTTCTCGTAGTATGACCGGATTCCGCCGAATGCGGAAGATGGGAATCACATGGCACGCTCCACGCGCCCCGGCATCATCGACGTCGCCCGACTCGCCGGCGTCTCCCTGTCGACCGTGTCGCGCGCGATGAACGACAACCCGACGGTCGATCCCGCACTGGCAGACCGCGTCAAAGCCGCAGCCGCCGAGCTCGGGTACGCCGCCAACCCCGTCGCGCGCAGCCTCGTGCTCGGGCGAACCCAGACGGTGTCCGTCGTCATCCCCGATCTCGCCAACCCCACGTTCCAGGCGATCCTCCGCGGGCTCAGCCGGGCGGCGTCCGCCGACGGCTACCACGTGCTGATCTCCGACACCGCAGAGCAGGTCGACGAAGAGGCGGCGCTCGTCACGACGACGCGCCGCCGCACGGACGGCGTGATCCTCTGTGCTCCGCGCCTGCCGCAGAGCGGGCTGTCCGCACTCCTCCCCTCTGTCGCCCCGGCCGTCGTGATCAATCGCCCTCCGCAGGCCGACGTGCCGACCGTGGCGGCTGACTACGGGGCCGCCACCACCGAGCTGATCGCGCACCTGCGCAGCCTCGGCCACCGACGAATCGCATTCCTCTCCGGAGTCGTCGCCAGCGCCTCGGGCGAAGCGCGCAAGCGCGCCATCGCCGACGCCTCGACCAGCGGCGACGTCGAGTTCGTCGAGATACCTGCCGGCGTCGATTTCGACAGCGGAGCCGCATCAGCCGACGCGGTGATCTCGAGCGGGGCGACGGCTGCGCTGGCGTTCAACGACCTCGTGGCGATGGGGCTGCTGTCGGCGGTCTCGACTCGCGGCATCCGCGTGCCCGAAGATCTGTCGATCGCCGGTTTCGACGACATCCCGTTCGCCGCGTACACCACGCCCCCGCTCACGACCGCGGCCGTCCCCTCCTTCGAGATCGGACGAGACGCGTGGGCCGCGATGCACGCCCTTCTCACCGGCGGCGAGCCCACCGCCTCTGCGATCTTCACGCCCGAGGTCGTCATCCGCGCCAGCACAGGCCCGGTCAGGAACCCGGCTCCGCAGGTCTGATTCCGGGCGCTGACGGCGCGCCGGGGAGTCGAGACCCCCAGCGGAGAAACTGCCGGTTGTCGGCATCCGTCGTGCATGCTACTCTCGGGAAACCGGTTACTCGGGGAAACGCTTTCTGGTGAATTCCCCCTCACCGGACTCGACGGCGAGAACAGAAGGGCGCACCGATGGTGAGCGTTGACGCGACGGCAGCACACACTTCCGTCACCCCTCGGACCCGCCCGTGGTGGCAGAGCATATGGCGGCATCGCGCGCTGTATCTGATGGCCATCCCTGGCATCGCGTACTTCATCATCTTCAAGTACGTGCCGATGGGCGGGCTGATCATCGCCTTCCAGGACTACTCGCCGTTCCGCGGCATCGGCGGCAGCCCCTGGGTCGGCTTCGATCACTTCATCCGGTTCTTCAGCGAGTCCACGTTCGTGATGCTGCTGGTCAACACGGTGTCGGTGTCGCTGCTGCTGCTCGTCTTCTCGTTCCCGGTGCCGATCATCCTCGCGCTCCTGCTGAACGAACTGCGCTCGAAGCTGTTCCAGCGCAGCATCCAGACGATCATCTACCTTCCGCACTTCATGTCCTGGGTCATCGTCGTCTCGCTCTTCTACGTGCTGCTGACCACCGACGGCGGCAGCATCAACGCGCTTCTGAA
This sequence comes from Microbacterium hydrocarbonoxydans, assembly GCF_000956475.1. Taxonomy (GTDB): domain Bacteria; phylum Actinomycetota; class Actinomycetes; order Actinomycetales; family Microbacteriaceae; genus Microbacterium; species Microbacterium hydrocarbonoxydans_A. Next base: position 112,206 of record NZ_JYJB01000009.1, on the reverse strand, counting down.
GTCGTGGGGAATGGATGCCGTCCCGTTCCTCACCGACCCGAACTGGCTGCGGCCGCTCTACACGATGCAGGAGATCTGGAAGACGGCCGGCTGGGGAACGATCATCTATCTCGCCGCGATGACCGGGGTCGACATGGAGCTCTACGAGGCTGCCGAGCTCGACGGCGCCGGACGCTGGCTGCAGACCTGGCACATCACGCTCCCCGCGATCCGACCGACCATCATCGTGATGTTCATCCTCGCGATCGGCGACTTCCTCGAACTCGGGTTCGAGCACATGTTCCTGATGCTGAACTCGCTGAACCGCGATCTCGGCGAGATCTTCGACACCTACGTCTACACCGCCGGAATCCAGAACGGACAGCTCAGCTACGCCACCGCGGTGGGCCTGTTCAAGGGGCTCGTGGGGCTCATCCTCGTCATCGCAGCCAACAGGCTCGCGAAGAAGCTCGGCGAGGAGGGCGTGTACTGATGTTCTCGTACGAGGCGTTCATGCGCCTGAACCTGTTCCTGCGGGCCGTCTACCGCGTCGCCTACCTCAACCTGCTCTGGATCGCGGCGACCGCGCTCGGGCTGGTCGTGTTCGGCATCGGACCGGCCTCGTATGCGGTAGCCGCCTACATCGACGGATGGTTCCGCCGTGGCGAGACGCCGCCGGTCACCGCCGCCTTCATCGGCCATCTGCGCACGCGCTACTGGCACACGGCTGCGATGGGCTGGATCCTGCTCGCCGCGACCGCGATCATCGTGACCAACATCTTCACCGGATCCAGCTGGCTGCTGCAGTTCGCCAACGTCGTCGCGCTCGTCGTGATCGGCATCATCGCGGCCTACGTGTTCGCGGTGATGGCGGCCACCGACATCCGCAGCATCCCCCGCCAGATCGTCGCCGCCCTGCTGATCGGCGTCGGATCGCTGCACTGGACGATCGTCGCCGCCGCCGCGGTCGCGGCCGTCGTCTGGCTGCTCGCCTCCTGCGCGCTGCCCGTGCTCGTGCTGTTCGGCGTCGGCATCCCCGCCGCCGCGGTCGGCTTCGTCACGCGCATCGTGTTCGGTCAGCTGGACGACGCTCAGACTTCACCCCCGACGCCGCGCGAAACCTCGCCGGCTCATCTGCACCTTGCGAGAGGAACATCAGAATGAGGAATCAGTCCAGACTCGGAATCACCGTCGCTTCCGTCGTCGCCGCGGCGCTCGCGCTCACGGCGTGCGGCTCGTCGGGCGACTCCGACGGCGGCGGCAACGCCGAGACCAAGCCTGCAGAGAGCGTCACCTGGATGACGATGCTGCACACGCCCACCACTCCGGAGGCCGACGGCCCGATCCAGACGGCGCTCGAGGAGTACACCGGCACGAAGCTCGACATCCAGTGGGTGCCCGACGCGTCGAAGGACGAGAAGATCAACGCGGCGCTGGCCTCGGACTCGCTCGCCGACATCACCTCCATCACCAACACGTCGAACACCTCGGTGCGCCAGGCACTCAAGTCCGGGCAGTTCTGGGACGTCGAGAAGTATCTGAAGGACTACCCCAATCTGTCGAAGATCGACGAGCAGACGATCGCCTCGGCCCGCGTCGACGGCCATCTGTACGGCGTGCCCTTCCAGAAGCCGATGGCCCGCTACGGCGTGCTGGTGCGCCAGGACTGGCTCGACAACCTCGGTCTCGAGGCACCGCACACGATCGAGGAGCTCGGCGATGTGGCGGTGGCGTTCGCCACTCAGGACCCGGACGGCAACGGACAGGACGACACCACCGGGTTCATCGACCGGCTGGAGAGCTTCAAGCTCGGATTCAAGACGCTGGCCGGCTACTTCGGCGCAGGCAACAACTGGGAGATCACGGATGACGACGAGGTCGTCCCCGCCTTCCAGACCGACGAGTTCAAGGACGCCATGGAGTGGTACCGCGGCCTGTACGAGCAGGGAGCGGTGAACAGCGAGTTCGTGACCATGCAGAAGCAGAACCAGCAGGATGCGATCGCCCAGGGCAAGGGCGGCATCGTCGTGACCGGCCTGTTCGAGGCGAAGAACTACATGAACCTCGCTCTGAGCGCCGACCCGAACACCCCGATGGCGTGGGCGCTCATCAACGACATCACTTTCGACGACGTACCGCGCCGCATCCTCTCCGACACGGGCGGCGGATTCGGCGGCTGGCTGGCGATGTCGACCACGCAGGTGAAGGACGAGGCCGAGCTGAAGTCGATCCTCGCGTTCATCGACAAGCTGCTCGACGAGGAGGCGTACGCGCTGATGACGAACGGCATCGAGGGCGAGCACTACACGGTGGACGACGACGGCGTCGTCACGATCACCGACCAGGCCACGTGGGAGCAGGAGGTGCAGCCGTACAACTCGTCTCGCCCGTCGGACATCGTCACGACGTTCAAGAGCTCCTCGCCGTACGTAGACGAGGGCAACGAGAAGATCGCCGAGAACGCCGAGTTCGCCGTCGTCGACCCGACGCAGCCGCTCTCCTCCGTGACGTTCGACCAGAGCTGGTCGACGATCCAGCAGGCCGCCAACGATGCCTACAACAAGTACATGGTCGGCCAGCTCGACATGGACGGCTACGAGGATGCGATCGACGCACTCGGCAGCCAGGGACTCGACAAGATGATCGAGGAGTTCACCGCCTCCTACGCCGAGAGCAAGTGATATGAGCGGAACGCAGGTGCAGAGCGCCGTCAGCAGCGTCGTGCGCACGACACGCGCGCTGCAGTCGGCGATCGACAGTGCAGCCGATGCGGGCGGCGGTCGCGTGAGCGTCGCCCCTGGCCTGCACGAGACCGGCGCTCTGCGCCTGCGTTCCCATGTGGAGCTGCACCTCGAGGCAGGGGCCGTGCTGCGATTCGTCCCCGACCCGGCCCTGTACCCACCGGTGGCCGCTCGCTGGGAGGGCGCGACCACCACCATCCACTCTCCGTGCATCTACGCGCGGGATGCCGTGGGCGTCTCGATCACCGGTCGGGGCGAGATCGACGGCGGCGGCGCGTGGTGGTGGGCGGCGTTCCGCGCGGGCGATCTGGTCTATCCCCGCCCGACGCTGATCGGACTGCACGGATGCTCCCGGATCGACATCGCGGACGTCACCCTGCGCGACTCCCCGGCCTGGACGGTGCACCCGCTGCTCTGCGACGACGTGCGGATCACCGGCATCCGCATCTTCAACCCGCCGGACTCCCCCAACACCGATGGCATCGACCCCGAATCGAGCCGCAACGTGCGCATCAGCGACTGCCACATCGACGTGGGCGACGACTGCATCGCCATCAAGGCCGGCAGCGAGCACTCCCTCGACCGGGTGCCGTGCGAGAACATCGCGATCACGAACTGCACCATGATCCACGGCCACGGCGGCGTCGTGATCGGCAGCGAGATGTCGGGCGGCGTCCGCGGCGTCGTGATCTCGAACTGCGTGTTCCAGGGCACCGATCGCGGCATCCGCATCAAGTCGCGTCGAGGCCGCGGCGGCACGGTGGCCGACGTGCGGGTCTCGAACATCGTGATGGACCGCGTGATGTGCCCGCTCGTCATCAACCCCTTCTACTTCTGCGGACCCGACGGCAAGCTGCCGATCGTGTCCGATCGCACGCCCCAGCCGGTCGATGAGGGCACGCCGCGGTTCCGCGGCATCCACCTGTCCCACATCACCGCGACGAACGTGCAGTCCTGCGCGGCGTTCCTCTCCGGCCTGCCTGAGGCCCCTCTCGACGACGTCACGCTCGACGACGTCAGCATCGCGTTCGCCCCGGATGCCGAGCCCGCCGTCCCGGCCATGGCCGACGGCGTCCCCGCGATGGCCGCAGCGGGGATCCAGGCGCAGTTCGCCACCGGCCTGCGCATCTCGGGGCTACGCCTCGACAGGGCGATCGGGCCGGAACTGGTGGCCGACGAGACCGTGCAGGTGACGCGATGACCGCGGCGGCGACCACGAAGACGGATGCCGTCGTCGCCTTCCGGCGACGCGCGGAGCTCGTCATCGCCGGAATCGGCCTGGCGGGGTCTGCCGTGCTGCAGGGCGGGTTCGCCCTCGTGATCGCGCGCAGCGACGACGCCGCGCTGCAGGCGACGATCCTCCCGGCTCTGCGCAGCGCCGGGCTCGAGCTCGACGGCGCCCGGGCGCACGTCGTGCTCAACACCCTCGCGGCCTGGTTCGGGTTCTCCTTCATCGTGGTCGCGCTGTGCACGGCGATCGGCTTCTTCTTCGCGCGGCTCCGCCCGCGCCGCCGGGCGACCGGCTGGTGGTTCCTCGCGGCGGGCCTGGCCTGCCTGTTCGGAACGCAATTCGTGCTGTACCCGGTCGCCTTCTTCTTCCTCCTCTCCGCCGCGCTGTTCGCGGTACGCACCCCCACCCCTCGGAGTTCGTCATGACCGCCACCCTGCCGCCCCGCGTCGACGACGCGACCATCCCGATCCGCATCCGCGAGGTCGCCCGCAAGCGTCGCTCGATCACGCCCGGCCGCCGGGTCTTCATGGTGGTCAACGCCGTGATCCTGATCGCCTTCGCGCTGGCATGCCTTCTGCCGTTCGTGAACGTGCTGGCGAGTTCGCTGGCGACACCGGGAGAGCTGGCGACTCGGCCGTTCATCCTGTGGCCCGAGACGTTCAGCCTCGACGCGTACCGGTACATCCTGTCGACTCCGACGATCTTCCGCGCCCTCGGCGTATCGGCGATCGTCACGATCGGCGGCACGCTGATCAGCCTGATCCTCACGGCCTTCATGGCGTACGCGCTGTCGAAGAAGCACCTGAAGGGTCGCCGGGTGATCAACTTCCTGGTCCTGTTCACGATGCTGTTCTCCGGCGGCATGATCCCGACCTTCATCGTCGTGAAGAACCTCGGCCTGATCGACTCGCTGTGGTCGCTCATCATCCCGGTCGCGATCAACGCGTTCAACTTCGTGATCATGCGCAGCTTCTTCCAGGGCATCCCTGAGAGCCTCGAGGAGGCGGCGCGGATCGACGGATGCAGCGAGCTCGGCGTCTTCTGGCGGATCGTGCTGCCGCTGTCGCTGGCCTCGATCGCGACGATCGGGCTGTTCTACGCCGTGTACTACTGGAACACCTACCAGAGCGCGATCCTGTACATCAACAGCTCGGAGCAGTGGCCGATCCAGGTGCTGCTGCGTCAGATCGTGATCGTGGCGAGCGGGATGAACGCCGACGACTCGGCGGTCGAGGTGGTGCCGCCCGCGCAGTCCGTGCGCATGGCCGTGATCTTCGTCGCCACGCTGCCGATGCTCATCGTCTACCCGTTCGTACAGCGGTACTTCGTGAAGGGCGCGCTGGTCGGCTCGATCAAGGGCTGATCGGATCCCGGCCGGGCGCGGGGCTCAGCCGCGCGGGCCGGGCGCCCGCTCAGGCGACCGGTGCCCGGCTCGGCTCAAAGCTCCCCTGCCAGGTCCATTCGGCGCCGATCTCGGGTCCGAAGCCCTGAGACATCACCGTCAGGATGTCGTCATCCGTCACGACCAGCCGCATGCGCACCGACGCGATGTCGTCGGCTGCGGCGCTGATCCGCACGTCGAGCACGCCGTCGGCGGACCATCCCGCGGTCACGACCGCGTCGCCGAGCGGCAGCACGGCGGCCCTCCCGCACTCGGTGTCGACACGCAGGGTGCAACCCTGGACCTCGATCGCGCCGCCCGCGCCGTCGAGCGCGACGGAGAGACGCCGGGGCGCGTTCTCGCCGCCGATCAGCGCATACTCCCCACGCAGCGGCCGGGCGGCTGCCGGATCGTGCGGCGGCGAGGGCGCGCTCAGGTGCAGCGGGCCGTGCGGCTGCGTTCCGAGCTCGGGCAGCAGCAGGTCGATCAACCGCTGATCGCCGCTGGCGAGGGTGGTGGTGTCGGCCGTCACGACTGCGGCGATCCCCGTCGACGGCTCACCGTAGACGAGCTGGCCGCCCAGGCCGAACATCAGCCAGCTGTCATCCGCGGGCAGCCAGATCTGCCGACCGTAGCCGTGGCGCAGCGAGGCACCCCACGTCTGCGTTCCCGGATCGCTGCGGCGCTCGATCAGCCGATCGCGGATCGACGGCGCCAGCACATCGGATGCGCCGTTCACGGCCTCCGCGATGCGCAGCATCTCGTCGGGCGCGGCGATCAGCCCCGACCCGCCGTGGCTGATGCCCTCGGGGCCGGTGAGGAATCTCATGCCGCGGCCGACCTCGAGCGGCTCGAGCAGCCGCGGACGCAGATACTCGAGCATCGTCGCACCGGACAGCCGTTCGACCAGGGCGCTGAGCACGTAGCTCGCGCTGGTGTCGTAGGTGAACAGCGTGCCAGGCCGATGGGTCGGCGGCATCCGGAAGTACGACTCCAGCCAGCCGCCCCGATCGGCGACGTACGTGGTGCGGCTGTGCGGTCCGGCCATCGCGAGCATGTCGTCGATGCGCGTAGCCGCGAGCCAGGGATGCACCGGCCCGAACTCGGGAAAGTGCAGTGCGATCGGATCGTCGAGGCTCAGGCGCCCTTCGTCGGCCAGCAGCAGGATCGCGATCGCGGTGATGGATTTCGACACCGAGTACATCCGGTGCGGCACGTCGGTGCCGAACGGCGCCACCCCGGTTCGGACGACGACGTCTCCGTCGACGCTCACCGCGAGCGCGTGGATCGCGATATCGGCGGCGTGCGCCCGATCGATCAGCCGCTGCAATGCTGCACTCATGCCCGCACGTCGTCTGCCGCCCGCGCGGGCACGGCGTGCGCGCCGAGACGCCGAGCGATCGCGGCCGGATCGCTCGACGGCCGATCCAGGATCGCGACGGCGAGATCGAGGCGCAGACTCTCGCCTGCGGCCATCTCCCGCCTGCCGGTCACGGCCACCGCGGGACCGAAGCCGACATAGCCCTCGGCACGGACGAACCACGGCATGTCGGAGTTGCGAGTGGTGGCGACCAGCGAGGCGCCGGAGCCGTCGACGGCGAGCCACGGCGACGAGGATCCGTGGGCGGCATCCACTCCCTCGCCGTCCGCGCAGCGCACGCGCGCGGTGGGAAAGGGCGCCCGCCAGAAGATCCCGCCGTAGAAGGCGTCGTCGCGCCCGTTCGTCTGCGGGCTGCCGAAGCTCACAGGGCCGTTCGCCGCGAGGAGATCCGTGCTCCAGAGCAGCTCGATCCCGTCACCACGCTCGCGCACGGCGATCGAGCGCTGCTCGTCGAGCAGCAGCTCGCCGTCCGGTCCGGTCCAGGCCAGGCGCTCGACGAGGTGCCCGTCGCCGAGCTCTCGGCTGCGCACGACCTGCTGGCCGTGGTTCGGCAGCATCGTCGAGCCTGCCCCCCGCACGAAGGTGCGACCACCCCAGAAGGTCACGCCGTTCACGTCGGGGATCGCCACGCTCACTCCGAGGTGATGCAGGTGATCCGCCGGCTCGACGGCGGTCAGTTCGATCCCGCCGACGGAGGCCGTCAGGTAGGGACGCGGCGAGCGCGGCAGGTCGAGTTCGCCGCCGTCGTGATAGCGGATGCTGACAGCATCCGTCGAGAGCAGATCGATGGTCACGAGGTCTTCCTCGTGCTCGCGCGTGCGGCGAGCTCCGGGGAGAACATGATCGGCTCGCGGATCGGCTCGTCGGTCATCTCGGCGCGCAGCACCTCCCACATGCGGGCGCCGATCTCGGACAGCCGTGAGGTCATGGTGGTGAGCGACGGCGAAGAGAAACGCGAGAACGGGATGTCGTCGAATCCGGCGACCGAGAGCTCTCCCGGCACCGAGACGCCTTCCTCGGAGAGACGTCCGAGGAGCCCCAGCGCGACCACGTCGTTGTACGCGATCACGGCCGTCGCGCCCGTCGCGTGCAGCGCAGGCCAGACCTCGTAGCCGTCTTCGAACGAATGGCCGCACGGCACGTCGATGATCTCGACGCCGGGTTCCTCGGCACGCAGCTCCTCGAGTCCGCGCTCTCGCTCCCAGTTGGCTCTCGCGTATGCGGGGCCCGACAGGAACGCGATACGCCGATGCCCGAGATCGAGCAGATGCCGTGCCAGCAGGATGATGCCCTCGTGATAGTCGATGAGCACGGACCCGGCGTTCTTGCCGGTCGTGCGGTTGAGCACCGCGACCGGAGCGACGCGGGGCAGCAGCTGGAGCAGGCTCTCGCGCGGCATGCGGGGAGCGAACAGCGCGACGGCGTCGGTGCGATCGCGGAGGTCTCTCGCGAGATCGGCCTCCGCGTCGGCGTCTTCGAACGCGTCCGTCACGATCACGTGATAGCCGTCCTTGGCCGCCGCCCTGTTGAACCCGTGCAGCACCTGGTGGAACATCGGGTTTCCAAGATCGGGGAGCAGCACGCCGACCGTGCGGCTCGAGCCGAGCGACAGCGATCGGGCCGTCTGGCTCGGCGTGTACCCGAGCTCGTCGATGACCTTGCGGACCCGTTGCGCGATCTCCTCGTTGACCGTGCTGACTCCGTTGGCGACGCGCGAGACGGTCGCCTTCGAGACGCCGGCGACCCGCGCGATGTCGTTGATCGTCGTCTCACGGGTGGGTGTCGTTCGTGCGCGTTTCGCAGCCATGGTCATCTCTCCCGCACATCGATGGTGAAGTCTGCGAAGCGTCCGATCGCGTCCGGCGCCCCGTAGGGGCTCGCGGAGAACAGCGAGAGCGCGGCGCCGACCCAATGCCCCTCGACCGCGGTGAACTGCGGGTCGACTGAGGTCGTGCCGAGCGTGAAGCGCACTCGAGCGTCGGCGTCCAGGCGGACGCCGACGCGGATGCGGGGTTCCGTGAGCGGAATCGTCGCGACCACTCGTTCGCTCTGATCATCGCGGAAGCGCATCGCGACGACGGCCTCCATCCCCGCGTCCGTCCGTCGGACGCCGGCCCAGGCGTAGTCGCGCCCGAGCACCGCGATGCCGGCACGATCCCCCGGCGACGACGACTCCAGAGCGACCTCGATCTGGGCACTGCAGGGCTGACCGGGGAGGTTCTGCGAGAGCACGCGCGCAAGAGTGCGCACGTTGCCGCCGTCGAGGCTCGCGCGCAGCCCCATCCCCGGGCCGGTTCCGACCACGGCATGCGGATCGGCGTTCGCCTCCCACTGCCAGTGACCGCCCGGTCGCCCGCCGGCGAAGTCGTCAGGGCGGGCGAGTGTCCGAGACCCCTGAGTCGTGCCGAAGGGCGAGGGATGCCGCAGCACGGGCTGCGCGTCGCCTCCGCCCACCGCCGCGCCCATCACGGGCCACCCGTCGGCGGCCCACGCCATCGGCTGCAGATGCAGCACCCGGCCGTAGACCCCGCGGTCCTGGAAGTGCAGGAACCAGTCGCCGCCGCGGCCGTCGTCGACCCAGGCGCCCTGGTGCGGCCCGTTCACCTCGGTCTCGCCCTGAGCGAGCGTGATCCGGTGCTCGTAGGGCCCGAACGGCGTCGGGGCGCGGAACACGCTCTGCCACCCTGTGGCGACGCCTCCGGCGGGGGCGAAGATCCAGTACTCCCCGTCGCGTTTGTAGAACTTCGGACCCTCGAGGGTGGTGCAGCCCTCGATGCGGTCACCGTCGATGACGTCGACGGCGGGGCCGAGCGGATGCCGCAGCCCGGCGTCGACCGGGATCACCGTGACGAGGTTCTTGCGGCCGGCGCGCGAGCGCGCCCAGCCGTGCACGAGATAGGTGCGGCCGTCTTCGTCCCATAGCGGGCACGGATCGATGATGCCGAGCCCGGGGAGCAGCAGGTGAGGCTCGGACCACGGGCCGGCGGGATCGGCTGCGGTGACCACGAACACTCCCTGGTCGGGGTCGGGGTAGACGACGTGGAAGAGACCGTCGTGATGGCGGATCGACGGTGCCCACACGCCGCCGCCGTGCCGAGGCTGCGCGAACCAGGCGGTGGGCGTGCTGCCCTCGAGCGCGTAGCCGATGCGCTCCCAGGTGATCAGGTCGTCGGAGACGAAGATCGGCAGCCCGGGGGCGCGGTGGAAGCTCGATGCCACGAGGTAGAACCGGTCTCCGACGCGGATGGCGTCAGGATCCGGCACATCGGCATCGATGATCGGGTTGCGATACGAGCTCGCGTCGTCGACGAGTGTCATCCTCCACAACGTAGTCGAGAAACCGGTTCCTGTCCACGCACCCGGCGCGTCACGCGCTCGATGTGGAATGTCGTCCCGGAAGACCCGCTTTCGGAGATGGACGCTCACTGCTACTCTGAGAAAACGTTTCCTGAGACTGGAGCTCCGATGTCGAAGACCCGTTACGCCCTCGCCGGCGCCGGCCACCGCGCGCAGATGTACGTGGGCGCGATCCTCGGCGATCACCGCGATCGCGCCGAGCTCGTTGCGATCGTCGAGCCGAACCCGGTGCGCGCAGAGCACTATGCGAGGCAGGTGTCGGATGCCGGATCCCCCGCTCCGCGCCTGGCCGCACCCGAAGAGCTCGAGGCCGTGATCCGCGAGGAGGAGGTCGACCGGGTCATCATCTGCTCGCGCGACGACCTGCACGCCGAGCTCATCGTGCGCTCTCTCGACGCCGGGGCCGACGTGGTGGTCGAGAAGCCCCTCACGATAGACGCCCCCAGCGCAGCCCGGATCGAAGAGGCCGTGGCCCGCACCGGCCGCAGCGTCGTGCTGACCTTCAACTACCGATACTCCCCTCGCAACAGCGCACTGCGACAGGTGATCCAGGACGGCACGATCGGCCAGGTCACCTCGGTCGACTTCTCGTGGGTGCTCGACACGAACCACGGCGCGGACTACTTCCGCCGCTGGCACCGCGAGAAGAAGAACTCCGGCGGCCTGCTCGTGCACAAGGCGAGTCACCACTTCGATCTCGTGAACTGGTGGATCCGCTCGCAGCCGAGTCGCGTGTACGCCTCGGGCGGGCTGCGCTTCTACGGTGCCGAGAACGCCCGAGCCCGAGGACTCGGCGAGCGCCCGGCCCGCGGGACCCACGACGACGGCGACCTGTTCGAGCTCGATCTGCGCACCGACACCCGACTGAAGGCCCTGTACCTCGACGCCGAGCAGCACGACGGCTACGTTCGAGACCTCGACGTGTTCAGCGAGGGCATCACGATCGAGGACAACCTCGCTCTCGTCGTCGACTACGCCTCCGGCGCCACCCTGTCGTACTCGCTCAACGCGCACTCCCCGTGGGAGGGCTACCGGGTCGCCGTCAACGGCACTCTCGGGCGGGCCGAGCTCGAGGTGGTCGAGCGCGGTGCCGTGCTCGCGGGCGAGGGGCTGCATCCGAGCATCGACCCGAGCCTCGCAGGCTCGGACGCGACCACGAGCCTGCGCCCCGAGGGCGAGCGCCTTCTCGTGCAGAAGCACTGGGAGGCCGCGTACGAGGTGCCGATCGAGTCCGGCGCCGGCGGGCACGGCGGCGGCGACGCCCTGCTGCTCTCCGACGTCTTCCGCGGCCCGGGCGACGACCCTCTGGCCCGACCGGCCGACTGGAGTGACGGACTCCGCTCGATCGCGGTCGGCATCGCCGGCAACCGCTCGCTCGAGACGGGTCAGCCGGTGAGCATCTCCGACCTGGGCATCGCGCTGCTGCAGGAGACGCCGGGGGACGCGCGATGAGGGTCGTCGTCACGGGCGGATCAGGTCGGCTCGGGCGTTCGCTGGTCACGGGGCTCGCGGATGCCGGGCACGAGCTGATCTCGGTCGATCGGGCGCCCGTCGCCGAGCTCGACCGCGACGGCGTCCGTCAGCTCTCGCTCGATCTCACGGATGCGGATGCCACGGCATCCGCTCTGGCCGAGACCTCCGCCGATGCGCTCATCCACCTGGCCGCGATCGCGGTGCCGTTCAGCGCTCCCGAAGACGTCATCATCCGCACCAACGCCGCCCTCGCGCAGTCGGTGCTGGGTGGCGCGGTCGGCGCCGGCATCCGTCGAGTGGTCGCGGCCTCCAGCCCGACCGTCTTCGGCTACGGCGCGCCGCGGGACTGGCGCCCCGAGCGCCTCCCTCTCGACGAGACCTCGCCGACCCTGCCCTGGAACGCCTATGCGCTGTCGAAGCTGCTGATCGAGCAGACCGCCGCCATGCTGCAGCGCCAGACCGGAGACGACGTGCGATTCGCCGCGTTCCGCCCCTGTTACGTGATCGCGCCCGAGGAGTGGGCCGGTGCTCCCACCCAGCAGGGGCACACCGTGCAGCAGCGCCTCGACGACCCCGCGTTGTCCGCCCCCGCCCTGTTCAACTACGTCGATGCGCGCGACGTCGCGGCCTTCGCCGACACGCTGCTCGGCGCGCTCGATGACATCCCGAACGGCGAGGTCTTCATGGTCGGGGCCGACGACGCCCTGGCGCGTGAGCCGCTCAGCGAGCTGCTGCCGAGATTCCACCCCGGCGCCGCCGACGCCGCATCGGCCCTCACCGGCACCTCCCCCGCGTTCTCCTCCGCCAAGGCCGCGCGACTGCTCGGCTGGCGCCCCACCCGCAGCTGGCGCACCGAACTCGCCGCCGTCGCACTCTGAAAGGCATCGCCGTGGACTTCAACGGAATCCTCTTCTTCCCGGTCACCCCGTTCCGGCCCGACGGCACGGTCGACCCCGAGCTCTTCGCCGCGCACGTCGCCACCGGCGTCGATGCCGGCGCGGGTGGCGTGTTCCCCGCCTGCGGCACGGGCGAGTTCCACGCCCTCTCCGCGGCGGAGGCGATCGCCGTCACCCGCGACGCCGTCGCTGCAGTGGCCGGGCGCGTACCTGTGATCGCCGGGGCCGGCGGCCCCCTCGGTCACGCTCTCGACGTGGCGCGCGGGGCGGCGGATGCCGGGGCCGACGGCCTGCTCGTGCTGCCGCCCTACCTCGTCGGCGGCACCCAGGCGGGGCTCATCGCCTACGTGGAGCAGATCGCCGCGGCATCCGGCCTCCCCGTGATCGTGTACCACCGAGGCACCGCGCAGTACTCGATCGAGACCATGCGCCGCCTGGCCGAGAACCCGAAGGTCGTCGGATTCAAAGACGGCACGGGCGATATCGGCACGACCCAGCTCATCGTGCGGACGGTCGCCGAAACAGGGCGCGACGACTTCGCGTTCTTCAACGGCCTGCTCACCGCCGAGCTCACGCAGGGTGCTTATCGGGGCATCGGCGTGCCGCTGTACTCCTCGGCGGCGTTCGCGATGGCGCCCGACATCGCGGACGGGTACTACCGGGCGTACGCCGCGGGCGACGAAGACGCACGGCTCGCGCTGCTCGACGGGTTCTACCGCCCGCTCGTGGCTCTGCGCGATGAGACCCCCGGCTTCGGCGTCTCGCTGATCAAGGCCGGGCTGCGACTCTCGGGACTGGCGGTCGGTTCGGTGCGGGCACCGCTGGTCGACCCGACGCCGGCCCAGGAGGCGCGTCTCGCAGAGATCCTCGCAGCGGGGCGCGCACTGCTGTGACGACGATCGAGCGCCTCGAGACGCGCACGCAGCGCGTGCGGCTGACCCGGCCATGGGGGCCGTCGCATGCCGCCCCCGGGAAATGGGTCGCTGAGCCTGTCGAAGCGTCGGGCCCTTCGACAGGCTCAGCGACCCAGTACCCGGGCGCGGTCGACTCCGTCACCGTGATCGCCACGCGGGTGACCCGCAGCGACGGCGCTCAGGGGTTCGGCTTCTCGTGGACGCCGCAGATCGGCGCGTCGGCGGTGCAGGCTCTTCTCGACGACGACATCGCTCCCGCCGCGATCGGCCGCTCGGCGACTCCCGGCGAAGCCTGGGACGATATCTGGGCTCATCTTCACGAGGCGGGCGGCGGCGGAATCACGACCATCGCGCTGGCCGGGCTCGACCTCGCACTGTGGGATGCCGAAGCCCGCGCAGCGAGCGCCTCCGTCTCGCAGATCATCGGGCGCCGGCGCGAGAGCGCCCGCGCCTACGGCTCCGGCGTGAACCTGCACTATTCCCAGGACGAGCTCGTCGCGCAGGTGCGGCGGTGGGTCGACGCGGGCTTCGATGCCGTGAAGATCAAGGTCGGCAAGCCCGACGTCGCGGAGGACCTCGATCGGCTGGCCGCGGTGCGCGACGTGCTCGGCCCGGATCGCGCGCTCATGATCGACGCGAACCAGCGGTGGACGCTCGATCGCGCGACGGATGCCGTGAACGCCCTCGCGGTGCACGACCTCGCCTGGATCGAGGAGCCGCTGCGGGCAGACGACCTCGCCGGTCACGCCGAGCTCGCCCGCCGCATCGAGGTGCCCATCGCCGTGGGAGAGAATCTGCACACCCGGCACCGCTTCGAGGACTTCCTCCACGCGGGGGCCGCGCAGATCGTGCAGCCCAACATCATCCGCGTCGGCGGCATCACGCCGTTCCTGCGCATCGCGGCCGCAGCCGCCGACCTCGGTGCGGCCGTGCATCCGCACCTGCTGCCCGAGCTCTCCGGTCAGCTCGCGCTGACCCTGCCCGGCGACCCATGGACCGAAGACGTCGAGGATGCGGGCTTCGCCACCCTCGGCGCGCTCGCCGACCCGTCGCCGGTCACCATCGCCGACGGACGCCTCACCGAGAACGCGCACGCGGGACTCGGCATCCGCTTCACCGCCTTCGAAAGGGACGACTCATGACCACCTCTCCCGCCGACGTCGACGCGATCGTCCGGGCCGCCGCCAAAGCAGCGCCCGTCTGGCGCCACGCCACGGCGGCGGACCGCTCCGCGTGGCTCCGCGCCGCCGCCGACGCCCTCGACACGAACGCCGACGAACTCGTGGCCATCGCCGATGAGGAGACCCGGCTCGGCGCGGCCCGTCTGACCGGTGAGGTCGCCCGCACGACGGGGCAGCTCCGCCTGTTCGCGACCGTCGTCGAAGAGGGATCGTATCTCGAGTTGACGATCGACGACGCGGATGCCGCGGCCACGCCACCCCGGCCCGAACTGCGCCGCATGCTCACCGGCGTCGGGCCGGTCGCCGTGTTCTCGGCCTCGAACTTCCCCTTCGCGTTCTCCGTCGCCGGCGGCGACACCGCATCCGCCCTGGCGTCGGGGAACCCCGTGGTCGTGAAGGCGCACTCGGGGCATCCGCGGCTGTCCGCCCGCACAGCTGAGATCGTCGCCGCGGCTCTGTCTGCCGCGGGCGCTCCCGACGGATCCCTCGGTCTCGTGGAAGGCCGCGAGGCCGGCAACGCGCTCGTGCAGCATCCGCTCATCAAGGCCGCGGGCTTCACCGGCTCGGTCTCCGGCGGGCGCGCGCTGTTCGACCTCGCTGCGGCGCGACCCGAGCCGATCCCGTTCTACGGCGAGCTCGGCAGCATCAACCCCGTGGTCATGACCCGAGCCGCCGTCGAGGCGCGCGGCGAGGCGCTGGCGCAGGGGCTGGTCGGCTCGTTCACGCTGGGGGTCGGGCAGTTCTGCACCAAGCCGGGCGTCGTCTTCGTGCCGGCGGATGCCGGATTCGAGGATGCCGTCGCGGCCGCCGTGCCCACCGCGGCCGGCGGGCCGCTGCTCACCGACCGCATCACGGCCGCGTTCCCCGACGGGCTCGCGCACCTGGAGCAGGACTCATCGGTGTCCGTCGTCGCGACCGGCGTCGAGGTCGACGGCGTTCGTCCTGTGGCCCTGCTGACCGATGCCCGCGCCGTCGCCGAGCGCCCGGAGGTGCTGCTCGAGGAGTGCTTCGGGCCCGTGACCCTGCTCGTGCGATACGACTCGGAGGATGAACTGCACGCAGCGCTCGCGGTCGTGCCGGGGAGCCTCACCGCCACCCTCCACGCGGAGGCCGGAGACGACGTGGCCGGCACGCTCGAGCTGCTGCAGGATCGCGCCGGGCGCGTGCTGTTCGCCGGCTGGCCGACCGGCGTCGCCGTGACCTGGTCTCAGCAGCATGGCGGCCCGTGGCCTGCGACGACCTCTCTGCACACCTCTGTAGGAGCAACCGCGATCCGCAGATTCCTGCGGCCGATCGCCTTCCAGGACGCCCCTGAGGCGATGCTGCCCGAGCCGCTGCGCGACGCGTCGCTCGCGCATCTGCCGCACCGCCGCAATGGAGTCCTGAGGGTTCCGCACCCCGGCCACTGACCCCCGGATCTTCAACCGAGCGAAGCGAGACGAAACGCCCACCCCGGCCGTCAACCGAGCGAAGCGAGACGAAACGCCCACCCCCGGCCGTTGAGCGAGCGAAGCGAGACGAAACGCCTGTCTCCTGCAGTCGACCGCAGCAGACAGGCGTGTCGTCTCGTCGCTGGCGTTCCTCGCTCAACGCCCACACTCCTCGCGAAGCGAGCGGGATCAGCTGACCCCGCGGCATCCGCCCTCGATCAGCGGACGTTGCCGTTCGAGCAGGTCGTCTGCGCGGCCGAAGTGCCCTTGATGCTGTCGGGCAGCGCCACCACGTTGTCCGGCGTCGCCGACGGGTCGGGAGTCGCCGTGGGATCGGTCGGCTCCGTGGGGGTCGCCGTTCCCGGGTCCGTGACCACGACGCCGTCGTTCTTCGTGTTCTCGTAAGTGATCTGCAGCTGCGCGTTCGCGTTGATCGCGTCCCACATCTCCTGCGCCGCCGCCTTGCTCGGCACGACCTTGTTGGGGTTGTCCGGGTCGGTCGCGGTCGGATACTGCAGGAACACGATGTCCTCGAACGGCACCGACTTCACGGCGAGACCGATCTGCACGATCTTCATCGGGTCGGCGAGAGACGTGCTCGTCTCGAGGTTGTCGATCGCCGTCGTGGCGAGCTTGAGCATGACCGGCACGTTGCCGAGCGTGTCGCTGCTGATGAGCTTCTTGGCGAGGTTCGACATGTACTGCTGCTGGTTTCCGATGCGCCCGAGGTCGCTGCCGTCGCCGACCCCGTGGCGGGTGCGCAGGAACTGCAGCGCTTCGAGGCCCTGCAGCGTGTGGTTGCCGGCGGCCAGGTCGAGGCCGGTGTACTTGTCCTTGATCGGATTCGCCAGGCACACGTCGACGCCGCCGATGGCGTTCGTGATCTCGATCACTCCGCCGAAGGTGACGGATGCCGCGAACTGGATCTCCTGCCCGGTGAGCTTGGTGAGCGTCTGGACGACGCAGTTCAGTCCGCCATCGGTGTAGGCCGTGTTCAGCGGCTGCTTGCTCATCGCCGAGTGCGTCTCGCCATCGGCGTCGGTGCATTCGGGGATGGGGAGCATGAGGTCGCGCGGGAAGCTGACGACGGTGATGCGGCGGGGCGCATCCGAGACGTGCACGAGCAGGTTGACGTCGTTGAGGGTGCCCTCCGAGTCCTTGCCAGTGCAGCGCGCGCCGAAGTACTGCTTGTACGCGTCTTCGCAGGTGTCGACGCCGGCGAGGACCATGTTGAAGCCGCCCTCGTACTCGCTGATGTCCGGCGGGAGCTCTTTCTGCCCGTCGAGCTCGACCGCGTTCGCGCTGACCGTGCTGGTGAGGTCGTAGGCGATGTAGCCGACCACCGCGAGACCGCTGACGAGGACCACCGAGAGACCGATCGCGATGAATGCCAGCAGCTGGCTGACCGGACCGGGCGTGCGCAACTGTCCGTGGCGCGCGATGGTACGGCGGCGTCGGGTGTTCTTACTCACTCGGGGCCTTTCGGTTCAGCGATCGATGCGGAGACATCGTGCCTCTGGGGCGGAGGGTAAGGGATTCGAACCCTTGAGACATTTCTGCCCACTGGTTTTCAAGACCAGCTCCATCGGCCGCTCGGACAACCCTCCCGACAGACGAATCTGCCGACAAGCCGTGAGTCTAGCCGAGTTCTATTCTCCCGCGCTGACCTGGGCGGGTGCTGGAAGCGAGTTGAGGGCGCGCGCGAGTCCTCCGTCGAGCACGTCGTCCGTCACCTCGCCCGCGGCATCCTTCACCTCGGCAGGGGCCTGCCCCATCGCGACCGCGCGTCCGCCCAGCGAGCGCGACCAGCCGAACATCCCGATGTCGTTGCGTCCATCGCCCGCCACGAGGATCCGGTCGCCATCCAGCCCGAGCTCGGTGCGCACGCGCTCCAGGGCCGTGCCCTTGTCCACGCCGTTCGGGGCGATATCGAGCCACGCCGTCCAGCCGATCGCGTACGAGACCTCGTTGAGCCCGGCATCCGCGACCAGCCGATGGAAGTCGTCCTCGTCGTGCCCCGGCGAGACCACGACGATGCGCGACACCGGCTCATCCGCGAGTTCCTCGAACGACACCTGCCGGCCGCCGTCGAGCGTCCAGTCGTCGAGCTGCTGCGTGTACAGCCGCTGCCCCGACCCGAGCTCCACCATGTACCGGGCATCGGGCAGGCGATCGCGGAGCAGCTCGAGCACGGGCGAGGGGTCGAAGGTCTCGACGTTCCAGCGCACCCACTCCCCCTGGATCATCCGCATCGTGACCGCGCCGTTCGAGCACACCACGAACTCGGGTGCGATCCCGAGCTCCTCGACCCAGCGCTGGGTGGCCATCCAGCTGCGCCCGGTGGCGATCGTGACATGGTGGCCGCCGTCCCGCAGGCGGGCGACGGCCTCCGGCACGCCGGGGCTCATCGTCTCGTCCTGGAGCAGGATCGTTCCGTCGACGTCGAGGGCCACCAGCCACGGGGTCCCTGAGCCTGTCGCCTGTACTGAGCGAACGCCGGCGAGTCGAGGGGAAGGGTCGGTCACGCCAGCGGCTCCAGCACGTCCAGGCCGCCCAGGTAGGGCCTCAGCACCTCGGGCACACGCACGGATCCGTCCTCCTGCTGGTGCGTCTCGAGGATCGCCACGATCCACCGCGTGGTCGCCAGCGTGCCGTTGAGGGTCGCGACCGGCTGCGTCTTGGACGGAGCGCTCCCGCCCGCCGGGTCCTCCGGACGGTAGCGCGTGTCCAGGCGACGGGCCTGGTAGGTGGTGCAGTTCGAGGTCGAGGTGAGCTCGCGGAACGCGCCCTGCGTCGGCACCCACGCCTCGATGTCGTATTTGCGCGCAGCGCTCGATCCGAGGTCCCCGGCCGCGACGTCGATCACGCGGTAGGCGAGGCCGAGAGCCGTGAGCATCTCCTCCTGCAGCGCGACCAGGCGGAGGTGCTCCGCCTCGGCGTCCTCAGGCGTGGTGTAGACGAACATCTCGAGCTTGTTGAACTGATGCACGCGGATGATCCCGCGGGTGTCCTTGCCGTGCGACCCGGCCTCGCTGCGGTAGCAGGTCGACCAGCCGGCGTAGCGGAGGGCGCCCTGCGACAGGTCGAGGATCTCGTCCTTGTGATATCCGGCGAGCGGGACCTCGCTCGTGCCGACGAGGTACAGGTCCTCCTTGTCGAGGTGGTAGACCTCGTCGGCGTGCTCGCCGAGGAATCCGGTGCCCTGCATGATCTCGGGCCGCACGAGCGTGGGGACGATCATCGGGGTGAAGCCGTTCTGCAGCGCCTTGTCGAGCGCGAGGTTCATCAGCGCGATCTCGAGGCGGGCGCCGATCCCCTTCAGGAAGTAGAAGCGGGCACCCGAGACCTTCGCGCCGCGCTCCATGTCGATCGCCCCGAGGATCTCGCCGATCTCGAGGTGGTCGCGGGGCTCGAATCCGAATGCCGGCACGTCGCCGACGCGGCGCAGCTCGACGAAGTCGGCTTCGCCTCCGGCCGGAACGCCGTCGATCACGACGTTCTCGATCAGGGCGAGGGCGGCGGATGCGGCATCCGAGGCCTCGTTCGCGACCTGCTGCGCCTGCTTGACGCGGTCGGCGAGGTCTTTGGCCTGCGCGACGAGGGCGGCCTTCTCCTCCTTGGGAGCCTTCGCGACCTGCTTGCCGAAGGCGTTCTGCTCCGCCCGCAGCTCTTCGAATGCGGCGAGCGCGGTGCGGCGCGATCGGTCGGCCTCGAGGGCAGCGTCGACGGTCGCCACGTCGTTTCCGCGGGCGGCCTGTGAGCGGCGGACGATCTCGGGATTGTCGCGGAGCAGAGCGAGGTCGATCATCCTCCGATTCTACGTGTGTCTTGATTCTGCCCCGCGGACGCAGAACCACGCAAGCGGGCCTCGCTCGCACGGAGAGGGTGCGGATGCCGGATTAGAGTAGCGCCATGACGACGCATCCCGGGGCCAGGCCGCAGGCAGCGCTCGTCTACAACCCGCTCAAGGTCGATGAGAAGCGACTGCGCGCCCAGGTGCTCGCCCTGTCGAAGGAGGCGGGGTGGGAGCATCCGGCCTTCTACCCCACGACGGTGGCCGACGCCGGCCAGGGGCTCACCCGCGAGGCGCTGGAACGCGGCGTCGCCGTGGTCCTCGTCGCGGGAGGCGATGGCACCGTCCGCGCGGTGTCGGAGGCGATCGCCGGCTCCGGCGTGCCCCTCGCGATCATCCCGAGCGGCACAGGCAATCTGCTCGCCCGCAATCTCGGACTCCCCCTCGGCGAGACCGAGGTCATGATCCGCGCCGCCCTGGGCGGCGACCGGCACGCGATCGACATCGGGTGGGCCGAGATCACCCGGCTCGGCGGCGAGAAGACGACGCACGCGTTCGTGGTGCTGGCAGGCATCGGACTGGATGCCGACATGATCGCGAACACGCGGTCCGACCTCAAGAAGACGGTCGGCTGGATCGCCTACGTCGACGGAGCGGCCCGCTCTCTCGCGAAGGCGCAGGCGTTCCGCGCGGTGTACCAGGTCGACGAGGAACGGCTGCACTCGGCCAAGGTCCACAGCATCCTGTTCGCCAACTGCGGCACGCTTCCCGCGGGTATCGAGCTCGTGCCCGAGGCGTCGATCGCCGATGGCACGCTCGATATCGCCGTCATCCAGCCGACCGGCGTCCTCGGCTGGCTGAACGTCTGGCGCAAGATCTGGTGGGACAACTCGGTGCTGCGCCGGAGCAGGGTGGGGCGCAGAGCCCTGGAGCGTCACCGCAGGAACGCGGCCGTGCACTACTTCCGCGGCGAGGCGGCCGAGGCCGCCGCCACGAAGCCCACGCCCGTGCAGATCGACGGAGACGAGTTCGGCGAGGCCGTGCGGATGGTCTGCCGCGTGGAGGCGGGAGCCCTGCTGCTCGCGCTTCCGGCCGGGCACCCCATCGATCGGCTGTGACGGTCAGCCGCGCACCGGAACCGTGGCGTCGAGACCGCCGCCGACCAGCGTCAGCATGAAGGCATCATCGTCGACCTGGTCTTCGGGGAAGGCGATGAGGGTCCCTCGAGGCGCCATGTCCATGGTGCACACCTTGCTGTCGTCCGTGACGAAAGTCACGGTTCCGGCAGCTCCCGCACCGTCGACGGATTCGACGACGGGCGGGCAGCTCGACGATCCCCAGGTGAGCAGCACGAGCGAGCCGTCATCGATCCAGCCCGCGCTCGGGAGGTAGTCGGTCGGCGTTCCGGGGGCGCCGGCGAACGCGGCGTCGCCGTCGAGGTCGACATCGTCGACGACATCGCCGTAGGTGACGTCGAGAGTGATCTCCTTCGTCGGATCGACGCCCTCGGTGAGCGCTCCGATGCTCGCTCGAGGAGCGTAGTCGGCCGTGCAGACCGTGTCGGCGGGCGCGGTGTCCTCGAGCACGACCGACACGACCTGTCCCTGTGCGGAGACCTCTCCGACCTGCGGGACGCAGGCCAGGCTCGACGATCCGTGGCTGATCACGGCGAACATCCGCCCGCCGTCCAGGATGGTGGCGTCGAAGTCCGCGTCGCCGGCCCCCTGCGAGGCCTCCGATGACGGCGAGGCCGAACCGCTCGGAATCTGCGCGCCCGGGCCCGACGACGCGCATCCGGCGATCAGCAGGACGCCGGCGAGCGCGGACAGGACGGGAAGCAGGCGCGTGGGGGAGTTCATGCCCTCCACGGTATCCAGCACTCCGGGCGGTCGCTACTGCAGTGCCGAGGTGAGCCGGGCGAGGTTGTCGAGTACCGTCGAGCGGAGCGGCTGCTGCATCCACTCCTCGAGCGTCAGCTCGCGGCTGAGCGCGCGGTATTCGGCCTCGACCTCGCGCATCTCGGCGACGAACTCCTCGCCGCGCACGAGCATCGACACCTCGAGGTTCAGGCCGAAGGACCGCATGTCCATGTTGCTCGACCCGATCACCGCGACCTCATCGTCGATCGTGAGGCTCTTGGTGTGCAGGATGTACGGCTTGCGATACATCCAGATGCGCACGCCGGCCCTGAGAAGCGCCTCGTAGTAGCTGCGCTGCGCGTGATAGACCATCGCCTGATCGCCCTCTTCCGAGACGAAGAGCTGCACGTCCACGCCGCGGTCGACGGCCGCCGTGACCGCGAGCAGCAGCGCCTCATCGGGCACGAAGTAGGGGCTGACGATCATGATCTTCTCTTTGGCCGCGTACAGAAGGCCGAGGAAGAGCCGCAGGTTGTTCTCGACCTCGAAACCCGGCCCCGAGGGCACGACCTGGCAGTCGAGATCGCCCGTGCCCGGCTGCGCAGAGGTGATGTCGATCTCTTCGAGGATGTCGTCGGTCTCGCTGTACCAGTCGGCCACGAAGATCGCGTTGACGCTGAGTACGACGGGCCCGTCGATGCGCACCATCAGGTCGACCCAGTGCAGGCCGCGCTTGATGTTCTTGGGCAGGTTGTACGTCGAGTCGGTGACGTTCTGCGAGCCGAGGAACGCGACCTTGCCGTCGACCACGAGGAGCTTGCGGTGATTGCGCAGGTCAGGGCGCTGCATCCGCCCCTTCAAGGGCTGGACGGGCAGCATGAGATGCCAGTCGGCGCCCATGTCGTTCAGGCGTCTGATCGTGGCGCGATAGCGGGGCTTCCAGCGGTTCGCCCAGTGGTCGAGAAGCACTCGCACGGTCACGCCGCGCGCGGAGACCTCTTCGAGGGCGCGGAAGAAGTTGTCGGTCGAGGCGTCGGCCTGCAGGATGTAGAACTCGACGTGGACGTACTCGGTCGCCTTGCGGATCTCCTCTGCCATGGCGTCCAGAGAATCCTGATAGCCGGCGATGAGGTGCGCCCCGTTGTCGCCGGAGATCGGCAGCGCCCCCAGGCGCTGGTTCATCTCGACGAGAGGGGGGAACCAGTTGGGCGCGTCGGGGCGAAGCGTGCCGAAGTGCAGCTGCTCGCTGGTGTCGTGGATGTACTGGTTGATCTGATCCTGCTTGCGGCGGCGGGCGCGAGGAAGCCGCGGATTGCCGATCAGCAGGAAGAGCAGAACACCGATGTAGGGGATGAAGAACACCGCGAGCAGCCAGGCCATCGCGGCGGTCGGGCGGCGATTGCGCGGGATGATGATGATCGCGGTGACGCGGATCGAGAGGTCGAGCACGACGAGGAGCGCGGCGAGCCACAGTCCCCACGCGTCGGCACTCATCCGGAGCCTCTCAGCGAGTCGTTGCCGCGACGATGGCCGCGGCGAGCGCGGATCCCGACGCTCTCGCTAACAGTAACCGATGCCGGCGACGTCGCTCAGACGCGCGGAGGCAGACCGCGCGCGGCGCGCTCCTCGGCTTCGATCCTGGCGTGCACGCGTCGCTCGGTGCGGTCGAAGCGCAGGATGCTGCGGATCACGAAGTAGAAGACCGTGCACACGGCGAGGGTCGGCAGAATCGACCAGGCAGCCGTGAGCCAGAAGTTCTCCATGCCTCCATGGTACGCGAGCGACTCATACTGCACATTGGGCGATCTTCAGCTTTCGAGCGGTTTCGCCTGTGGAGAGCCCCCGCAGCCGCCGCATTGCTCGCACACTCTCGGAATGACCACACTTCTCCGAGCATCCGACTCCGCCGAGTTCCTCGGCCTGGTACCCGCTCTGGCGGGATTCACCCCGACGCAGAGCCTGGTTCTGCTTCCGTTCCACGGTACTCGCGCCCACGGCGCCATGCGCCTGGATCTGCCGCACGACGACGTCTCCCCCGACGTCTACGCGGATGCGGCCATCGGTCTCATCGCGAAAGTGGAGGGAGCGGATGCCGTCGCCGTCGTCGTCTACTGCGACGACGATCCGTGCCCCACGCCCGATGGGCTCGTGCTGCCGCTGATCATCCAGATCGACGAGCTGCTCGGATGTGCGGAAGAGGCCGGGCTGCGAATCGTCGACGCCCTGTGCGTGACGCCGAGCGGCTGGTCGAGCTACCTCGAGGACGACCCCGAGCTCGCCCCGCTGCCTGCCGCGGACCCGCTCGCGGTCGATCAGCATGCCGGAGCCGAGCTACCGACGGCAGATCTCGTCGAGAAGGAGCATGTCGGACGAGCGCTGAGCGACATCCGCGCTCTGCTCGACCGCGAGGAGCACGCGCATCTCGACGGCTCGGAGAACCCTCTCGCCATCGCGGCACTCGTGATGCTGGAAGACATCCCGGAGTTCTTCGAGACGCTGCTGGAGTCACCCGACCACCAGCCGCCGTTCGCCACCGCCGCCCTGCTCTGGTGTCTCGATCGTCCGCTCCTGCGCGACGTCGCTCTCGTGCAGTGGGCGACGTCACTCGCTGACGGCGTCCGCACGCTCGAGGCGCAGTACGAGTTCGCCGAGGCGGGCACGCGCGCCCCCGACGATCTGGGGAGCATCTTCCTCGGGCGCGGGCCGTCTCCGGACGTCGATCGGCTCCAGACCGCGCTCACCGTCGTCCGGCTGGCCGCCGCTCGCGCGCCGCGCGACTCACGGCCCGCTCCCCTCACGATCGCCGCCTGGCTGTCGTGGGCCCTGGGCCGCGCGACCCACGCGGAGCACTATCTGAGGCTGGTGCGCGAGATCGACCCCGCGTACGGCCTGGCCGAGCTGCTGGGCACGGTGGTGGGCGCCGGGATGCTGCCCGAGTGGGCGTTCCGACGCGGCCCCCGCGGCGCCGGCCGAGCTACTTGACGAGCGGAAAGAGGATCGTCTCGCGGATGCCGAGGCCGGTGATCGCCATGAGCAGGCGGTCGATGCCCATGCCCATTCCGCCGGACGGCGGCATGGCGTGCTCGAGCGCACGCAGGAACTCCTGGTCGATGGGCATGGCCTCGACGTCTCCGCGGGCGGCGAGCTTCGCCTGCTCCTCGAAGCGCTCACGCTGGATCACGGGGTCGACCAGCTCCGAGTATCCGGTCGCCAGCTCGAAGCCGCGGATGTAGAGGTCCCACTTCTCCACGACGCCCGGGGTCGAGCGGTGCTCGCGGACGAGCGGGGAGGTGTCGACGGGGAAGTCCATCACGAAGGTCGGACGCACGAGGTCGCCCTTCACGAAGTGCTCCCACAGCTCTTCGACGAGCTTGCCGTGCGTCGCCTGCGGTGGCAGATCGACGCCGCTCGCCTCGGCGAAGGCCATGAGGTCCTCGACCGAGTCCTGCGGGGTGACCTCACGGCCTGACGCCGCCGAGAGCGACTCGTACATCGAGATGCGATCCCACTCGCCGCCGAGGTCGTACTCGGTGCCGTCGGCCCAGGTCACGGTCGTGGAGCCTGCCACGGCGACGGCCGCGTTCTGCACGAGCTCCTGGGTGAGAGCCGCCATCTGGTTGTAGTCGCCGTAGGCCTGGTAGGCCTCGAGCATCGCGAACTCGGGGCTGTGCGTGGAGTCGGCCCCCTCGTTGCGGAAGTTGCGGTTGATCTCGTACACCCGCTCGATGCCGCCGACCACGGCGCGCTTCAGGTACAGCTCCGGCGCGATGCGCAGGTACAGCTCCGTGTCGAAGGCGTTCGAGTGAGTGATGAAGGGGCGGGCGGACGCACCGCCGTGCTGCACCTGCAGCATCGGCGTCTCGACCTCGAGGTAGTCATGACTCGTGAACGTCGCTCGGAGGCTCGCGTTCACCGCAGCTCGGGCGCGCACCGTGGTTCGAGCCTGCTCGCGCACGATCAGGTCGAGGTAGCGGCTGCGGACGCGGCCCTCCTCGCTCAGCTCGGCGTAGGCGTTCGGAAGCGGCAGGATCGCCTTCGAGGCGATCTTCCAGTCGTCGGCCATGATCGACAGCTCACCACGGCGGCTGGAGATGACCTCACCGTGCACGAAGACGTGGTCGCCCAGGTCGACGTACTCCTTCCAGTCGGCGAGCGACTCCTCGCCGACGTTGGCGAGAGAGATCATCGCCTGGATGCGCGAGCCGTCACCGGCCTGCAGCGTCGCGAAGCAGAGCTTGCCGGTGTTGCGGCTGAAGACGACGCGGCCGGCCACCCCGACGACGACGCCTGTCTCGGCGCCGGCCTCGAGCTCGCCGTACTCGGTGCGCAGCGCAGGGATCGTGTGCGTGACGGGAACGCTGACGGGGAACGCTCCCCCACCGGCATCCGCGCGCTTCGCGATCAGACGCTCGCGCTTTGCGAGCCGAACGGCCTTCTGCTCGTGGATCTCCTCTTCGGTGGCCTCGACCCCCGTCTGGGTCGCTGCGCCCCCGTCCTGGGTCGCTGAGCTTGTCGAAGTGGGCGCGGCGGACGCGTCAGTCATGTGCGGGGCTCCTTGGAAGTCGCATCCAGTTTACCGACGCGAGCCTGAGCCCCCGGCCCTCACCCTCGCGCTGCTCTTCCACGCTCACGCGGGAGAAACGTCAGCAGCGCGAGCGCCTCTCAGCGGCGCTGCACGACGTTCCGCAGCGCGAACGGGCGCGGCCGGCGGGATCAGATCAGGGGCGGCGGCGTGGATGCTTCGCGAAGCGCTCGCTCGACGGTCGACTGCACGAGGGCCGAGAGGTATCCGCCCGGGTTCTCCACGCCGATCTCGCGCAGCTGCGCGGTCGACTGGCCGATGATCGAGCGCGAGAACGCGGTGACCGCCTCGATCGCGTCGGCGTAGGCTGCTCGGTCGGCCTCGGCCACGACCACCGGCTCGCACCCGACCTCGACCGCCAGCGCCTGCGCGATCGGCAGCACCGCGGGCGGAGCGGTCACGGCGGCGTATCCGGCCTGCAGCTGACGCAGGTCGATCGTCGTTCCCGTGAAGGTGATCGCCGGATGCACGGCGAGCGGGATCGCACCGCGCTCCGCAGCCGGGCGCAGCACTTCGATGCCATAGGCGGGGTCGGTGTGCAGCACGAGCTGGCCGAGCTGCCAGCCCCCGATCTCGGCTATGCCGGCGACCAGTCCCGGGAGCTGCTCGTGCGGAACCGCGATCACCACCAGCTCGCTGCGGCGAACCACATCGAGCGCATCGAGCACCGGCACGTCGGGCAGCACCGCCGAGGCCCGTTCGTCATCAGACCCTGAGGTGATCCCGACGACGGCGTGCCCCGCTCCGGCGAGCGCGGCGCCGATCACGGGACCGACCCGGCCGGCTCCGATGATGCCGACGCCGAGGCGACCGTCACGCCGCTGCAGATCACTCATCGGTCGACGCGGGGTCCGCCGGCGGCACGGGGTTGACCGGCGACGCTGCCGGAGCCGGAGGAGAGGCCGCAGGCGGTGCGGCCGGCGGCACGGGATCGACCTGCGGCACGATCGGAGCCGGAGGAACCACCGCGGGCGGTGGAGCCACAGGAGGCGGAGGCGGAGTCTGTCGGTACGCCGGTGCATCCGAGGATCCCGGTGCAGGCGACCAGCTCGGCGCGGCAGCCGGCGCGAAGCCGGGAGGCATGTAGACCGGCGTTCCGCCGGGCCCTTGTGAACCGTTCGGCAGCGGCGCCGCGGGCGGCAGCGGCGCACCCGACGGATATCCCGGTGCGGCGTACGCCGGTCCGCCGGCAACCGCTGCATGCTCGCCCCAGCGGTGCGTCCGATCGCGGGCCGCCGCGAGCACAGCGGCTCGGCTCACCCCGTTGATGAGCTCGAGCGCATCCGCGCGTTCGAGCCCCGACAGCGTTCCCGTGATCGGACCCTGCACCGAGTGCACCTGGGCGCCCGACACGCGCTGCGCGCGGTCGATCGGCCCCTGAGAGAGCGACACTCCCTGAAGGCGCGCAAGCGGGAAGATCGCGAGCTTGCGCCAGACCGTGCCTCGGCGCAGGAGCACGCCGAACTCCGTGAGTGCGTAGCCGTGACGCTTCCACGAGACGGGCCGACGCCACCAGGCGCGCCCCGGCATGGTGCGATACGGATCGCCCGCCACAGGACCGAGGATGCCGTGCTCCCACACGAGCGGGATGTCGGAGGCGGGAGCGTCGGGAAGGATCAGCGCGAGCACGCGCTCGACGTCGGCGCGCTTGCCGACGGGCAGCACGATGTTGAACTGCTGCGCGTTGCCCGACTGCTGCTGCGCCGCGCTCTTGCCGCCCATGCGGTTGATCTTGATCGTCCACCATCCGAACGGGCGCCACAGCAGCGACTGCGACACCTCGACCGCGAAGATGCGGCCGGGCGGCAGAGTCTCGGTGACCGTCGTGAGCAGACCGTAGGTGATGCGCACACCGTCGGGGGTGGGCGCGATCGAATACCGAAGGGACTTGGAGATGCGTGCCCAGGTGATTCCGACGATCGCGACGATCATCGGAACGCCGATGCCGAATCCGAGGCCGATACCGAGGGCTCCGCGGGGAGCGTCGCCATCGAGGATCGCGCCTATGAGCACTCCGCCCATTGCGATGAGGAAGATCAATCCGAAGAAGATCACCCACACCAGGGTGCCGATGAGCTCGGCCCCGATCAGCCGCCCCGTGGGGATCCTGACGACGCTCTGCGGCGCCACATCGGCGAGGTCGACCCCGTTGATCATCCCGGTGACCCCGTGGTTCACCTCGCCGCGCAGCTGGGCACGCGGCGAGACGGACGGGAATGCGGATGCGGGAGCCGCTCCGTGGCGCGCGGCACGGGCGCCGGAGGCGAGGCGGAGGATGTCGGCTCGCACCGCCTCGGCCCTGGTGGTGGCCAGATACTCGAGCTCGACGTTCGCGTCGTTGCCCGCACCCACCACCTCGAGCTTGGCGAGCCCGATGATGCGAGCGGGGAACGGGCGAGTCAGGTTCACGCCCTGCACGCGGTCGAGCGGCGCCCTGCGGTGCGAGCGGAACACGATGCCCTTGCGCACCTCGACGTGGTCGCCGGTGATGCGGAACTGCTGGAACCGCCAGATCACCCAGAAGATCGCGATCAGCACGATCACGACGCCGAGCACCGAGAGCAGCACCACGAGCGCGAGGTTGTTCGACAGCACCCAGTCCACCGGATCGCCGCCGTACTGGTCGTAGTGGGCATCGGGCTCGAACAGGTCGACGACCCAGGCGATCAGACGCTCGCGCAGGTTGGCGATCAGGAACCCGCCGATCACGATCAGCGCCAGCCCGCCCTTGAACAGCGGGGTGAGCGGATGCATCCGATGCCATTCGCCGTCGGCGAGCGTCGGAGGCGGCCCGGGCACCGACGCAGGCGCTGCGACGTCCTGCGGCGTCGGGGGCTGCGTGCTCACAGCCCGGTCCGGCGCGTCTCGGCCACCTGGATCAGGGTGTCGCGCAGCGCCTCCGCGGCCTCCTGAGTGAGCCCCGGGATCTGCACGCCGGTCGTGGCGGCCGCCGTCACCATCTTCAGCTGCGACACCCCGAACGCGCGATCGAGCGGCCCCTGCGTGATGTCGACGAGCTGCATGCGACCGTAGGGCACGGCGATCATGCGCTGCCAGAGGATGCCCTTGCGGAACACGATGTCGTCGTCGCGCAGCATGTAGCCGATCGCCCTCGCCTGCCGGGGCAGGATGATGAGCGTGGCAAGTGTGAGCACGATGATGACGCCTGCGGGGATCAGCACCCACGTCTGCTCGAATGCGAAGTACACCACGAGCGCGGCGATCGCGACCACCGCGATGAAGATCAGGTTCTGCACGAACTGGGAGACCACGTAACGGGGCGAGATCTGGTGCCACACGCCGTCGAGCTCGAGGCGCGCGTCGCTGCGAGCGGTGCGCAGCTGCGTGTACGTCCCCTGATCGAGAGCGCCGGCGTCAGTGACTGCCGCCGAACTCAGCGGGGCCGGGCTCGGCATCGGGCTCTCGGGGTTCTGAGTCATCAGGGTCCTTCGGAAGGGTGCAGAACTGTTCGGCGACGAGCGCCGCGATCACGAGCACGAGCGAGCTCACGATCAGGGCGACCATCGCCACAGTCGACCCTACCTGCGGATCGATCGGCCGCGACAGGAGGAAGGCCAGCAGGCCTGCGCCGAAGCCGCCCATGATGGCTCCGAGCAGGCTCGACGCCCGCGCGAGGGTCACGGCGCGCATCGCGCGGAAGGGATCGATCCGGATGCCGGTGCGAACGCTTCTGCGCACCGGCCACGCGAGCGCGAGCGCCGCGCCGCCGATGATCACGAGCAGCACGGGCAGCAGCAACGAGGGGGCGAACGTCGCGCGCCCCATCGTCGTGAGCACCTGGTCGAGGACGAACCCTGCCGCCGCACCGATCAGGGCGAGGAGCACGAGGATGCCGGCCGAGGTGCGCTTCATCCGCGCCCCAGGCGGCGAAGCTCGTCGACGAGTCCTGCGACCAGGCCGTGCCCGGGGAGCACGGCATCCGGATCCAGTTCGAGCCACGGTTCGAGGACGAACAGGCGCTCGAATGCCCGCGGGTGCGGCAGCAGCACGTGCGGGTCGGTGGAGGTCTCGTCGCCGTAGGCGATGAGGTCGAGGTCGAGCGTGCGGTCACCCCAACGCTGGTGACGCTCGCGACCGTTCTCGTCTTCGATCGCGTGCAGCATGCCGAGCAGGATGCTGGGGGCCAGGCGTGTCGTGACGAGCGCCACCGCGTTCACATAGCCGGGCACATCCGGATCGGGTCCGTCGAGGGTGAGCGCGACCGTCTCGTGCAGCGGGGAGAGCCGGACGTCACTGACGAGCGGGAGCCGGCCGATGCGCTCGGCCGCGTTGCGGATCGTGTCCTCGCGGTCGCCGAGGTTGGCGCCGAAGGCCACGACCGCGACGGTTTCGGGTCGTCCCTCACGGGGCCCCGGGATGTGCGGCGGGTTCGCGAGGTTGCGGCTCATGCCACATCCTCCGTACGGACTCGGTTCACGGTGACCGAGACATCGGCGAAGCTCACCGGAATCGGCGCGTGCGGCTTGTGCACCGTCACGCTCGCGAAATGAACGCGCTGGTCGTCGAGCGCCACATCCGCGATGCGCTCCGCGAGCGTCTCGATGAGGTTCACCGGCTCCTCGCCGACGACGGCCGCGATCTTCTCCGCGAGTTCGCCGTAGTGCACGGTGTCTGCGACATCGTCGGATGCCGCAGCCTGCCGCAGCTGCATGCCCAGGCGCACATCGATCGTGAACTCCTGCCCGTTCTCGCGCTCGTGCGCGTAGACGCCGTGGCGTCCGAACACCGTGAGTCCCGTCAGTGCGATCTGGTCCATGAAGTCCATGTTCATCCTTCCCAGGCGTGCGCGATCGTGAGCGCGTCGCGGGTCGAGGCGACGTCGTGCACGCGCACCGCCCAGACTCCGGCGCGCGCGGCGAGCGCGCTCGTGACCGCCGTGGCGAGGTCGCGACGCGCCTCGGAGACCTCGATCTCCTCGTCGAATCCCTGAGCCGGGGCCACGCGCCCGGAGGCTCCAGTCAGCGCGCCAGCGCTGACTGGAGTGGGGCGTGGGGAGCGAAGGGCCTCCGCCAGAAACCTCTTCCGAGAGGTCCCGATGAGCACCCGCGGTCCGAGCGCGACGATCTCATCGAGCCCGCGCAGCACGTCCCAGTTCTGCGCCCCGGCCTTCGCGAACCCGATCCCGGGGTCGACGATCAGCCTCGAGGGAGCGATGCCGGCTGCCGCAGCCTCCCCCATGCGCTCCTGCAGCTCGCCCGCGACCTCACGGGCGACGCGACGGTAGTCGGCGCGCGCGTACATGTCGGCCGAGAACCCGCGCCAGTGTCCGATCGTATAGTCGGCGCCCGATTCGGCGACCGCGGCGCGCATCTCGGGGTCGGCGAGTCCGCCCGACACATCGTTGACGATACGCGCCCCTGCCCGCACGGCTGCCGCAGCGGTCGAGGCGTTGAGTGTGTCGATGCTCACGGGAACGCCGGCGGCGGCCAGCTGCTCGATCACGGGCAGCACGCGCTGCTGCTCGGTCTCGGGGCTGACACGTTCCGCCCCCGGCCGTGTCGACTCCCCACCGACGTCGAGCACGCTCGCTCCGTCTCCGCGCAGCTTCAGCCCGCGCGCGACGGCGCTGTCGACGTCGAGGTAGCGTCCGCCGTCGCTGAACGAGTCGGGAGTGACATTGACGATGCCCCAGATGCCGGTCATGAGAGCGCCCCGCCAGAGTCCGAGAACCGGGTCGCCGAGCCTGCAGAAGCGCCGATGAGGGCGATGAGCTCGGCGCGCGCCGCGGCATCCGCATACTCCCCGCGAGCCGCGATCGTGAGCGTCGACGCTTCAGGCTGGCGGCCGCCGCGCATCGTGACACAGCCGTGGCTCGCGTCGAGCACGACCAGCACGCCGCGGGTGTCGAGGTGCTCGGCGATCGTGTCGGCGATCTGCTCTCCCAGCCGCTCCTGCACCTGCGGGCGGGCGGCGAGGATCTCGACGACCTTCACCAGGGCGCCGAGCCCGACGACCTGCTCCCCCGGGAGGTACGCGATGTGCGCATGCCCTGCGAAGGGCAGCAGATGATGCTCGCACACGGAGCGGAAGAGGATGTCGCGCAGCAGCACGGCACCCGAGGGCAGCGTGTCCGGTGCAGGCCCCCGAGTCACGCTGATCGTGCGCGCGAGAGGAGCCGCCGCATCCGCCCCTACTCCGGAGAAGAACTCGGAGTACAGCTCGGCCATGCGCGCAGGAGTCTGCTTGAGGCCGGGGCGATCGGGATCCTCGCCGATGGCCTCGAGCAGCTCATGGGTGAGGCGTTCGACGCGTTCCCGGTCGACGGCCACGGTCACGCCGTCGCAGGTCGTGCGTGACCGGCACCTGCCGATCCCGACTGCGTGCGAGGGGCCGACGCGGGCGCCTCCACCGACGCCGCGAGCGACACATCCTTCTTCGGCACCTCGATCGGAGGCCGCTCCGACACCGGGCGCTCGGTGCTCGAGAGCCACAGCGGGCGCTCCGGCAGCTTGCGCACTTCTGTGAAGATCTCGGCGATCCGGTTGTGGTCGAGGGTCTCCTCCTCGAGCAGAGCCAGCGCGAGCTTGTCGAGGATGTCGCGGTTGTCGCTGATCACCTGGTAGGCCTCGTTGTGCGCCT
The DNA here is from genome assembly GCF_000956475.1 of Microbacterium hydrocarbonoxydans. Lineage (GTDB taxonomy): Bacteria > Actinomycetota > Actinomycetes > Actinomycetales > Microbacteriaceae > Microbacterium > Microbacterium hydrocarbonoxydans_A. The sequence continues at coordinate 79,408 of NZ_JYJB01000009.1, read as the reverse complement.
GCTCGATGAGTGCGCGCACCTCGGCATCGACCCGCTCTGCAATCGTCTCGGAGTACTCGCGCCCGCGACCCATGTCGCGTCCGGCGAAGGGCTCGCCGCTCTCGGAGCCGAGCTTGACCGGCCCGAGCTCGGTGGTCATGCCGTACTCGATCACCATCTTGCGGGCGATGGAGGTCGCCTTCTCGATGTCGTTCGAAGCGCCCGTGGTGGGGTCGTGGAAGACGATCTCCTCCGCGACGCGGCCGCCCATGGCGTAGGTCAGCTGGTCCTGCAGCTCATTGCGGGTGACAGAGTACTTGTCGTCCAGCGGCAGCACCATCGTGTAGCCGAGAGCCTTGCCGCGCGGCAGGATGGTGATCTTCGTCACCGGGTCGGTGTAGTTCATCGCCGCCGCAGCGAGAGCGTGGCCGCCCTCGTGGTACGCGGTGATGAGCTTCTCCTTGTCCTTCATGACGCGGGTGCGGCGCTGCGGGCCGGCGATCACGCGGTCGATGGCCTCGTCGAGCGCGCGGTTGTCGATCAGCTGCGCGTTCGAGCGGGCGGTGAGGAGGGCCGCCTCGTTGAGGACGTTGGCGAGGTCGGCTCCCGTGAAGCCGGGGGTCTTGCGGGCGACGACCTCGAGGTCGACGCTCTTCGACAGCGGCTTGCCCTTGGCGTGCACCTCGAGGATGCGCTGGCGACCCTTCAGGTCGGGCGCGTCGACGCCGATCTGACGGTCGAAGCGGCCGGGACGCAGCAGGGCGGGATCGAGGATGTCGGGACGGTTGGTCGCCGCGATCACGATGACGTTCGCGTTCGGGTCGAAGCCGTCCATCTCGACGAGCATCTGGTTCAGGGTCTGCTCGCGCTCGTCGTTGCCCCCGCCGAGACCGGCGCCGCGGTGACGGCCGACCGCGTCGATCTCGTCGATGAAGATGATGGCCGGGGCGTTCTCCTTGGCGACATTGAACAGGTCGCGCACACGCGAGGCGCCGACGCCGACGAACATCTCGACGAAGTCCGAACCGGAGATCGAGTAGAAGGGGGCCCCTGCCTCACCGGCGACGGCGCGGGCGAGCAGCGTCTTTCCGGTTCCTGGGGGGCCGTACAGCAGCACGCCCTTCGGGATGCGGGCGCCGATCGCCTGGAACTTGGCGGGGTTCTGCAGGAACTCCTTGATCTCATGGAGCTCTTCGATGGCCTCGTCGGCACCTGCCACGTCGGCGAAGGTGACCGTCGGGGTCTCCTTGTTGACGAGCTTGGCCTTGGACTTGCCGAACTGCATGACCTTGCCGCCGCCGCCCTGCATCGAGGAGAGCAGCCACCAGAACAGCAGGCCGAGCAGGAGCATCGGGATCAGGAGGGAGAGGAAGCCGTCGAACCAGCTCGCGCGCGGCACCGCGTCGTCGAAGCCCTTCTTGGGCGCGGCCTCGTCGATCGCAGCGACCACGTCGGCCGCGCGGGCCTCGACGTAGTAGAACTGCACGGTCTTCGACCCCTCGAACTCCTTCGACAGGGTCATGTCGACGCGCTGGTCGCCATCGGTGTTGACCACCTCTGTGACCGTGTCGCCGGAGAGCAGCTTCAGGCCCTCCTGCGTGGTGATCTGCTTGGGGCCGGCGAGGTTCGAGATCAGCAGGAACCCGCCGACGAACAGCAGTCCGATCAGCGCAACGTAGATCAGCGGATTACGGCTGAGCTTCTTCACATCCATGATCGAATCAGAGTATCGCGCGCGTCCTTGCCGTCGGCTGTGCGTTCACCCACGGCGTACCCGGCTCCCCCCTCTGGTTCGCTGAGCCCGTCCCGCTGGGTCGCTGAGACCGTCCCGCTGGGTCGCTGAGCCTGTCGAAGCGTCAGGCGTACACGTGCGGTGCGAGCACTGCCACGTCGCGCAGGTTGCGGTAGCGCTCGGCGTAGTCGAGGCCGTAGCCCACGACGAATTCGGTGGGGATGTCGAAGCCCACGTACTTGCAGTCGATCTTCACCTTCGCGGCCTCGGGCTTGCGCAGCAGCGCGAGCACCTCGATCGACTCGGCGCCGCGGGAGCCGAAGTTCTCCAGCAGCCAGCTGAGGGTCAGGCCGGAGTCGATGATGTCCTCGACGATCAGCACGTGCTTGCCGTTCAGGTCGCTGTCTAGGTCCTTGCGGATCTGCACCACGCCGCTCGACTTCGTGCTCGCGCCGTAGCTCGACACCGCCATCCAGTCCATCGGCGCATGGAACGGCAGCGCGCGCGCGAAGTCGGCCATCACCATCACGGCGCCCTTCAGGACGCCGACCAGGAGCAGATCCTTGCCCTCGTAGTCCGCGGCGACCTGCACTGCGAGCTCGTCGAGCTTCGCGATGATCTCTTCCTCTGTGACGAGGATCTGGGCAAGGTCGTCCTGGATGTCCGCGGCGCGCATGGATCGATTTTAGGTGATGGAATCGGATGCCGCGGCACCCGGCATCCGGTCTTCTCAACCGCCCAGGCGGCGCTGCATGTCCGCGTACGAGACCGCTCCGTCGAGAAAGCCCAGCGTGCCGGACTCGAGCAGCTCGCGTCCCGCCCGCTCGACGGCGTCGTAGGCGGCTCTGGCGATGCTGCCCCCGACGCTGACGCGGGTGACGCCGAGTTCGAACAGCGCGGGTGCTGCGATCACCGGGACCGTGAGACCGGCGACCATGTTCAGCGGCACGGGGATCTCGGCGGCGAGCCGCCGGATCGTCTCGGCATCCTTCACGCCCGGCACGAAGACGCAGTCGGCGCCCGCGGCGACGAACCGCTCGGCCCTGGCGATCGTCTCGCCGAAGGGGTCGCCGTCGAAGGTCGAGAAGTACGCGTCGGTGCGCGCGTTGAGCACGAACGTGCCCGCAGGCGCCGCTGCGCGTGCGGCCTCTAGCCGCCCGGCGGCGTCGTCGATCGGGATCAGCGTGCCGCCGACAGCATCCTCGATGTTGCCGCCCGCTATGCCCAGGGCCGCCGCCCGCGCCACCGTCTTTCCCACCGCCTCGGCGGTGTCTCCGTAGCCGGCCTCGAGATCGGCCGAGACCGGAACGCCGACCGCCGCGACGATCTCGGCGACGGCCTCGAACATGAGGTCGGCGCTGAGCGGGCCTCCGTCGGGGAGTCCTTTCGACCAGGCGATGCCCGCGCTCGTCGTCGCGATGGCGGGAAAGCCCAGCTGCGCCAGCAGGCGTGCGGAACCTGCGTCCCAGACATTCGGGATCACGAATCCGGGCCCTTGGTGCAGTGCGAGCAGAGCCTCGGCGCCGCTGTCTCCGACCATGCGTGTTCTCCGTCCGTCGACTCGTCCGATGGCGAGGTGTCGCCGCCGGTCGCGCCCGGGTACTGTGAGCGGAAAGAGGCGCAGACGCCTGACAACCGGAAGGATCCACCATGGCCCTTGACGACATCCTCTCGCAGGTTCCGATCGACGACATCGCCAAGAAGCTGGGGGTTTCTCACGAAGTCGCGAAGGAAGCCGTGGCGCAGGGCGGTGCCGTGCTGCTCGGCGGCCTCGCGAAGAACGCTTCGACCGACGAGGGCTCCTCGGCCATCGAGAACGCGCTCAAGCGCCACGAGGGCTCGGCGAACGTGACGTCTGTCGACGAGGTCGACGAGGAGGACGGCGGCAAGATCGTCTCGCACATCCTCGGCTCCGAGAAGCAGGACGTCACCGAGAAGCTCACGAAGTCCGACAAGACCGCGGGCATCGACTTCGGAAAGCTCCTTCCGATCCTCGCGCCCATCATCATGGGCCTGATCGCGAACGCGACCAAGGGCAAGTCGTCGGATGCCGGATCCGGAGGTGGCGGGATCGGCGACATCATCGGCGGGCTCCTGGGCGGGGGAAGCGGCGGCTCGGGCAGCTCCGCAGGCGGCGGGATCGGAGACATTCTCGGCGGGCTCCTGGGCGGCGGCTCGGGCAGCGGCTCAGGCGGCGGTCTCGGAGACATCATCGGCGGCCTGCTCGGCGGCAAGAAGTAGCGCCCCGGCTGATCGGCGAGGCCCCTGTTCAGTCACGCAGCTGAACAGGGGCCTCGCCGTTGCGCACGGGGCCTGACGAGTCGGAGGAAGGATGACGCCGGCCGCCGACGCGCTCAGGACTCGGCGGGCGGGTCAGGGGTCGCCGAGCAGCTGACGCGCGGCCGCGAGGGTGAGGCGCTCGAGGTCGGCGCCCGGCAGCGCTCCGGAGAGCGTCAGCGCGGCCAGCCCGTGCACGAGCGCCCACGAGGCGCGGCGGGCGTCGTCCCGTTCGATGCGGATGCGATCGTCGGGCACCGAGTCGAAGCCCGCCTGCAGCAGACCCGAGGCATGCGTCTGCGCCTCCTGCAGCGCGACGTCGTCGGCGTCGAGCAGGGACGGACGGAACATGACGGCGAAGTGCCCGGGATGCGCGGTCGCGAAGTCGACGTAGGCGACGGCCGTCCGGGCGAAATCTGCGGCGTCGACCGAAGGCTGCAGCGCGTCGCCGAGCAGCGTGAATCCCTCTGCGGCGAGAGCCGTGAACAGACCCCTCCGGTCTCCGAAGTGGTGAGCAGGGGCGGCGTGCGACACCCCTGCCCGTCGCGCCAGATCACGAAGCGACAGCGCTTCGGGCCCCTCGTCCGCGACGATCTCGGCGGCTGCGCGCAGGGCCTGGGCGCGGAGGCTGCCGTGGTGATAGCGATCGCTCATCCCTTCACCCTACCGATTATCTAGTCATTGACAAGTTTGGAGTGAGCGATTAACTTGTCAATGACTAGATAGGAGCACTCCATGGCACCCTTTCTCGCTCTGGTGACCGTGACGCTCGCCTGTCGGCTTCTGGGCGCGCTCGGAGTCGGGTACGTGCAGACCTGGCCCGATTCGCTCGCCGTCGGACTGGCCGCGATGTTCCTGCTGACCTCGAGCGCGCATTTCCTGCAGCCGCGGCGCGACGGGCTCATCGCGATCGTGCCGCCCCGGCTGCCGCGTCCCGATCTGATCATCACGGCCACCGGCATCCTCGAGATCGCGGGCGCGGTGGGCCTGCTGATCCCCGCGGCGACGATGCCAGGCATCCGGACCGCGGCGGCCGTCTGCCTCGCCGCACTGCTCGTCGCGATGTTCCCCGCTAACGTCCGGGCCGCGTCCGGGGAGCGGCATCCGGCCGCTCCCCGGACGCCGCTCGTTCCGCGCACGCTGCTGCAGATCCTGTTCATCGCGAGCGCGGTGATCGTGGCGGTCGCGCCCTGACGGCGTCCGATCCTCGCGCGACGGCTGCGTCCCGCTCAGCGAGCGGGGTCGGTGGAGGCCGTGAACACGACGCGGCCGCCGACGCGCGCGGCCGAGCATCCGGGCAGGTCGATGGGCCCCTGACCAGACCAGTCCGTGGCGAGCCGTGCGACCTCGAGCGTCTGCACTCGCGTCAGGCTCGCGCCGAACTCGCTGTCGACGACGAGCCGGATGATGCGGTTGCGCAGCGCAGCGGGATTCGCGGCGAGCGCGGCGACGCTGACCGAGATGCCGGCCTCGGCATGCTCGACGATGTCCTCGATGGTCTCGTGGATCATCTCGTCGAAAGCCTCGGCGTCCTCTCGCAGCTGCTCGGCCGTACGCGCCAGGGCCTCGGCGATGCCCGGCCCGAGCTCGGCTTCGAGCACCGGCAGCACGCGCTCCCGCACCCGGACCCGCGTAAAGCGGTCGTCGAGGTTGTGCGGGTCGTCCCAGAACTCCAGATCGGATGCCGCGCAGAACGCCCGCGTCGTCTCTCGCCGCACTGCGAGCAGGGGGCGCAGCCAGCGGATGCCGTCGCCGTCCTCGCGAGCCGGTGCCATGCCCTGCAGACTCGTCGCCCCCGAGCCGCGAGCGAGGCCGAGCAGTACGGTCTCGGCCTGGTCGTCGAGTGTGTGGCCGAGCAGCACCGCGGCGGCCCCGGCATCGAGCGCGGCGTCGCGCAGCACGCCGTACCGCACTTCGCGCGCGGCGTTCTCCGGGCCGCCCTCGTTGCCGACCTTCACCTTCACGATCAGGGGGTCGATGCCCAGGCGCGCCGCCGTTTGGGCTGTGCGGGTGGCGACGGCATCCGACCCTTGCTGCAATCCGTGGTCGACCGTCACCGACGCGACGCGCATCCTCCGCTTCGGAGCCTCGAAGGCGGTGGCCGCGGCGAGCGCCAGCGAATCCGCTCCTCCGGAGAGCGCCACGACGATGGTCGAGCCCTCCGGCAGATCGGCGAGCGCGGTGCGCACGGCGAGGCGGATCTCGGCGATGGCGGGTTTCAGCGAGGGCACACTACGACGTTAGTCGCAGGCCCGGTCAGCGCGCCGACCAGCCGCCGTCCATCGTGTAACTGGCGGGGATCGCCGAGTTCGCGGAGCGACTGCCGTACTGGATGGTGCTGCGCGGAGTCGATCGCCCTCCGCACCCCTGATCGGCTGTCCGCGCGTCGGATGAGCCCTCCGTTCGATACGCCCTATTCTTGCGCCGTGGCAGATCGCACCAGCACCCAGTCCTACAAGACCGAGCGTTTCAAGGCGTTCGTCGACGCGGTCGTCGCGATCGCGATGACGCTTCTCATCCTGCCGCTGACCGAGTCGGTCGCAGAGGCGGGTGCCGAGGGTCTGAGCACCATCGAGTTCCTCGACGAGCACTCGGGACAGCTGATGAGCTTCCTGCTGAGCTTCTTCCTCATCGCGAACTTCTGGATGGGGCACCACCGTCAGTACGACGAGGTCATCCGCGTCACACGTCCCCTGCTGCTGTGCAACGTCCTGTGGATGGCGACGATCGTGTGGCTGCCGGTGCCGACCGCGATGCTCGGGCAGATGGATACCGATGCGCTGCAGCAGACGCTCTACATCGGAACGCTCGTCCTCACCCAGGCCGTGACACTCGTCGGACGCGTCTACGTACTGCGGCATCCGGAGCTCACCACGGCATCGCCCTCGCGTGTCCAGCACGGCGCGGCGGCCGACATCGCCACCATCACCCTGTTCGTCATCGCGCTGGCGCTCAGCATCCCCCTCGGCCCGCGGGGGTACCTCGCGCTGCTCCTGCTGGTGCTCACCGGTCCCTTGGCGCGGCTGGTCCTGCGCATCTGGCCCGGCACGCACGGTGAAGGCGTCGAGCCGCCACGCGGCGATGCCGCAGACGTCTGACCAGCCGGATGCCGGACCTGAGGCTGCGCCGGTAGGCTGGTCGACGGCATCCAACCGTCTTTTCTGAGGAGCACACGCATGGGCGCACACGACGCCGTCATCGAGATCCCGCGCGGCAGCCGCGTGAAGTACGAGGTCGACCACGAGACCGGACGAGTGCACCTCGACCGCGTCCTCTACACGACCTTCGGGTACCCGGCCGACTACGGCTACTTCGACAACACGCTCGGCGAGGACGGCGACCCGCTCGACGTGCTCGTGCTCCTCGACCAGGCGATCTACCCCGGGGTCGTCGTCGAGGTCCGCCCCGTCGCCGTGCTGAAGATGAGCGACGAGGCCGGCGGAGACGACAAGCTCGTCGCGGTGCTGTCGAAGGACCCGCGCTGGGCGCACATCCAGGACATCGGCGACGTCGCCGAGTACACCAAGAAGGAGATCGAGCACTTCTTCGAGCACTACAAGGACCTCGAGCCCAACAAGTGGGTCAAGGTCGACGCGTGGGGCGACGCCGCCGAGGCGCAGCGCATCCTCGACGAGGCGATCGTCCGCTTCCAGGAGCAGGGTCACTGACCTCTGGGTTGCTGAGCCTGCCTCTGGGTTGCTGAGCCTGTCGAAGCAAGAATCCCCCGGTCGCCTCGCGGCCGGGGGATTCTTGTCGTTCTCTGCGAGCGAGGAAGAGCGGATGCTCAGACCGAGATGCCTCGCGCGGCCATGAAGTCGATCGGGTTCGTGGTCTTGCCGTTGATGTAGACCTCGAAGTGCAGGTGGCAGCCGGTCGAAGCTCCGGTGGTGCCTGCGTACGCGATGACCTGACCGGCGCTGACCTGCTGGCCGCGGCTCACCGCGAAGCCGCCGGGGCGGATGTGGCCGTAGCCGGTGCCGACGCCGCCACCGTGCTGGATGCGGATGTAGTTGCCGTAGCCGCCGTTGGGGCCCGCGAAATCGACGGTTCCCGAATGGGCCGCGTAGATCGCGGCGCCGCAGCCGTTCGCGAGGTCGACCCCGTAGTGGAACGCCGAGCAGGTGCTGCACGGCCGAACGCGGGGCCCGTAGCCCGAGCTGCGGTACCCGCCCTGCGGACGGACCCAGCCGTCGCGACCTGCGGATCCACCGCCGCCACCACCGCCGCCGTTCGCAGCAGCTGCCGCAGCTGCCGCGGCCTCGGCCGCCTTGCGCTGCTCCTCGGCGACGCGCACACCCTCCTGGTAGCCGGCGACCGTGGTGGCCGTGGCGTCCTTGAGGGCGGCGAGCTGCGCCTGCATCGTGGCGAGGTTGACGGTCTGCTCGTCGAGGGCGGCCTGTGCAGCGTCCGCTGCCGCCTGAGCCTCGATCATCTTCTGCTCTGCGATCTGCTGCAGGCGGTCGCGCTCGGTCTTGGCGACGACGGCCTGATCGCTCAGCGACTGCGCGGCGTCACGGGCTTGGGTCGCAGAGTCGTAGACCTTCTCGGTGTAGGCGTAGACCTTGTCCATCGTGCCGAGGCGCGAGAGCAGCTCGTCGGCATTCTCGGACGATCCGGAGAAGAACAGTTCGAGAGAGGTGTCATCCCCGCCGTCGCGATAGAGCTGGGTGGCGACCTGCGCCGCCTTGCGCTCTGCTTCGTCGGCCGTGGCGGCCTGCACATCTGCCTTCGACTGCAGCTCGTCGGCCTTGGCCGCGGCGTCGAAGAACGCCTGCTGCGCCTCGAAGAACGCCTGCCCCGCGGCTTCTGCAGCGGCCTGCGTCTCGGCGACCTTCTGGGTCAAGCTGTTGATGAGCCCTTGGATGCGGGTGACCTCGGCGGCCTTGGCCGATTCGTTGGCCATCGCGTTCTGCACGTCGTCCCAGCTCGGGTACGAGGCGGCATAGGCGGCGGAGACGCCGCTGGTGACTCCGAAGGCGCTGAGCGCGACAGCGCTGAGCGCGCCGAGTCCGAGAGCGTGACGGCGGCTCAGTGATCCGTTCTTCCAGAAGGCGCGGCTCTCAGCAGGAGTCGGTGCGCATCCGCAGTCTTCGGATGCCGCCTCCGCACTCTCTGCGATGGATGGCTTGTCGTTCACACGGACCCTTCCGCCCAGTTTCACTCATGCCACAGTAACAACAACTTTCACATCCGCAACAGGGTCTGCGGTGCATCCGCGGGCACGGTGAACAGCATCCATCGTCCTCCGAAACACGCCCGGGCGTAAGCAGACTCGCCCTCGATTCGCGATTTGGTCGAAACATCCCTTATGCTTGAGCGTCGGCAAGGAAGTCCCCCGGGACTGACTCGGCCCCATCGTTTAGCGGCCTAGGACGCCGCCCTTTCACGGCGGTAGCACGGGTTCGAATCCCGTTGGGGTCACTCCATCCGATACAATTGAAAACAAGTATGGCCCTGTAGCGCAGTTGGTTAGCGTGCCGCCCTGTCACGGCGGAGGTCGCGGGTTCAAGTCCCGTCAGGGTCGCTCTGAGCGATGGGTCCTTTTTTCGGAGAGGGCCTTTCGTCTAGATGCGACAGGTTCGCCGGTCGCACGGCTCTGTAGCTCAGTTGGTAGAGCGCACGACTGAAAATCGTGAGGTCACGGGATCGACGCCCGTCGGAGCCACAGGGTGATCATTACAATCACCTTAGAAACCCTCGCCTAGCTTCTACATGGCGGGGGTTTTGCTTTGCCCTGGAGAGGGCGGGTTTCCGCCGCCGACTCCGGATGCTCCGACTACGGTCGTCGAGCGATCGAACGGGGATGAGAACACTCGCCTCGGAACTCCGCGGGAGTTCGCGTCGTGATCGGCGTACTTCCGTCGGCCCGCGGAGCGGGTCGGCGGAGCGCTATGCCGGCCCCTGCACCCTCTGCGCGATACTGGGTCCATGGGTGCAGTCGCGCAGTACACGGTCCGTGAAACCGTCTCGTGCCGAGGAACCGCCCGCCCGTGACCACCTTCTACGTCGGAACCGCGCCTGACCGGATGCCGATCGCCGCTGCCCTGGCGCAGGCGCGACCCGGCGACATCCTCTCGCTCGCCCCCGGCGCCCACTCGATCGGCTCGGTCACGCTCAACGGCGTGACGCTCACGGGCGAGGGTGGCCCCGCAGCGACGACGGTGATCGGCACGATCGCGCCGTACGGCGCGTGCGCCGTCGCCGCCCTGACGTTGAGCGCGCCACCTCGGACGAACGCGATCGCCATGACACTCGGCGCCGATGCGTACCTCAGCATCACGGACTGCCGCATCGCCGGTGACGCGACGGCCAGCACGCTCACGGTGGCCGTCGACCGCGGCACACTGGTGCTCGACCGGGTCGTCGTCGCAGATGACGAAGACCTCATCACCGTCAGGATCGCTGCGGGTGCACGCCTGCACGCCACGTCGTCCCGCCTCGGCGGACTCGAGGTGCGCGGAGGCACCGCCGACCTCATCAGGTGCGCCGCACATCTCGTACTCGCCGCAGACGGCGGACAGGTGCGCGGGTACTCGCCCCTCGAGCTCGCGCCGGTACCGGGAAAGCGCACGATCCGCTCGCTCAGCGGAGCGACCCTCGACCTCGAGAGCATCCGTCTCAGCGGCGATCAGGCGTTCGAGGCGCAGGCGAACGCGGCGACTCTGCGAATCTCGGAGATCGAGTCCGTGACCGGGGCGCCCCTCAAAGTCGTCGCCGAGTCCGACGCACTGGTGCAGTGCGAGAGCCCGCTCGCCGAAGTCGTGCGGGCGACCGCCGTGCCTCGCAAGGCGCCCCGCCCGCGCGCGGGATCCGGTCCTCAGCGAGTGCTCTGGCCCGCAGCACAGGGCCGCAGCTTCGCGACCGACGTGCAGCCGAGACTCAGACCGGGCGACACGCTCGTGCTCGAGGAGGGCGAGTACGCGTTCGACGACCTTGCCTGCGGCGAGTTCGAATGCGAGGTGAACCTCGACGGCGAGGGCCGGCGCGACCGCATCGTGCTGCGTGGCCGGCTGACCATCCCGCCCGCAGCCCACGTCACCCTCACGAACCTCACCATCGAGCATCCGGCCGCGACCAATGCCGTGCATGTCAGTGCAGCGGCCGACCTCTCGATGCACGGCGTCACGATACGCACCCACCCGGCTGCCGAGCTTCCCGCCCTGTACTCCGAGGGTGCAGTCACGGCGACCGCCTGCGAACTGCGCGCCGGCCCTGCCGACTCGAGGGCCACGGTCACGGTCGTGGGCGAGGGCCGCCTCTCGGCTCTCATGTGCGAGCTGGGGTGGGCGGACTTCGGCGGCTCGAGCGTCGTCTCACTCGAGTCGTGCTCGTTGTTCCGGCTCGCGACACGCGATCAGGCGCGGGTGACCAGCGCCGGCAGGCTGAGCGTGCGCCCGAACGCGCGCAATCAGTGCTCCGTGACGGCGAAGGGGCAGGCATCCATCGACATCGACGTGCTCGACTGCCCACCAGGCGATGAGCTCAACATCCAGGACCAGTCCTCGCTCGCTATCTCGTCCTTCGCCTCCGGCGCGGCGCCCAAGATCACGCGCGGCGGATACGCCCGGCTGTCGCAGGGCTCTCCGGGCGGCCACGACGGCGCGAGGGGCGCAATGGTCACCTCCTCTCTTCCTGATTCGGCACGCATCGCCGGCGCAGTCGCCGACGGGTCAGATGTCACCGGGGTGCGCGAGGACTCGCTGACCGCACTCAACCATCTGGTCGGCCTCCGCACGGTGAAGGCGCAGGCCGCACAGTTCGTGAAGAACGCGGTCATCAACCGCGAACGGGCCGTGATCGGCCTCAAGTCCATGCCGCTGACGCTGCACAGCCTGTTCCTCGGCAATCCGGGCACAGGCAAGACCACAGTGGCGCGCCTGCTGGGTAAGGCCCTGTATGCAGAGGGCGTCGTCTCGTCGGACGTGTTCGTGGAGGCGGGCCGCGCCGATCTCGTCGGAAGGTACATCGGCGATTCGGCCCCGATGACCGAGAAGGTGCTCGACAGCGCACGCGGCGGCATCCTCTTCATCGACGAGGCCTACTCGCTGGCCCAGGATTTCGAAGAGGACTACGGCCAGGAGGTGATCGACACGATCATCGCCTACATGGAGAACCATCGAGACGACCTCATGATCATCTTCGCGGGGTACACCGACAAGATGCAGCGACTGCTCGACATGAACGCGGGGCTGGAATCGCGGGCGCCCAACCGCTTCGATTTCGAGGACTACACCGGCGAGGAGCTGGCCACGATCGGCGTGAAGGCGCTCCGAGACACCGACTACGAACTCGAGGACGAGGAGCTGTACCGGCGGATCCTCACGCGCGGGTACACGCAGAGCGCCGATCGCAGCAACGCTCGCTGGGTGCGCAACTTCAACCAGGAGCTCATCGGCCGCCAGGTGGACCGCGTGCACGAGCTCCGCACCCGGACCGTCGAGGACTACCGTCTGATCGCCGACGACGATCTCTACGCGGTCGCGGGGATCGACGCGGATGCCGAGGGCTCGTCGACCGCGGTGAGAGATCTGCTCGCGGAGCTCGACGGCATGGTGGGTCTCGCCGAGGTCAAGGCCTGGGTCGCGAAGCTCGTCAACCGCGTCAACGCCGATCAGCGGCGCATCCAGGCCGATGCGACCATCTCGCGACCCACGTATCACGTCACCTTCACGGGCAGCCCTGGCACGGGCAAGACCACGGTCGCGCGCATCGTCGCCCAGCTCTTCCACGAGCTCGGCGTGCTGAGCAAGCCGACCGTCAAGGAGGTGAACCGCGCCGCTCTCGTGGGGTCTGCCGTCGGGCAGAGCGAGGAGCGCACGTCTCTCGCGATCGACGAGGCGATGGGCGGAGTCATGTTCATCGACGAGGCATACGATCTCTTCCGCGGTCGCGCAGGCTCCTCCGACTACGGCCAGGCCGTGATCGCGACGCTGCTTCCACGTCTCGAGAACGACCGTGACAAGTTCGTCGCGATCCTCGCCGGATACGCCGCCGAGATGGATGTCTTCTTCACTGCGAATCCCGGGCTCCGCTCGCGCGTGCCGCACACCGTGCACTTCGCCGACTACTCCCCGGAGGAGGTCGCCGAGATCGTCGTGCGGATCCTCACGAAGACATGGACCGTCGACTCCGCCGGACTCGCCGCGCTGACCGCCGCCGCCTACCGAGCCCTCCCCGAGAACGAGCGGGCGAACGGACGCAGCGCACGCATCTTCGCGGAGGAGATCGAAGGCCTGCAGGCCGACCACATCGCGACGAACGATGTCCCTGATGCCGAGCTCCACATCATCCCGGAGACGGTTCTCGAGGCGTTCGCCCGCGCGCACGGGGTCGCTCCGGTCTGACCCGCCGCCCTCCCCCGGTTACGCTCGAATCATGCTTGAGACGCTCACCGGATTCGCCGTGGTGGCCGTCGCGATCGCCCTCGGGTACATCATCGGGCGCATCGACCTCCTGGGGCCGCACGCCCGCCACGTGCTGGGGCGGCTCATCTTCTTCGTGCTGTCGCCGTTCCTGCTCTTCAGCGTCCTCGCGCACGCCGACGCGAAGATGCTGTTCTCGGCGCTGCTGCCTGTCTCGGCCGTCGCCGCGGTCGCCGTGATCGCCGCATATGCACTCGTCGCGAGGCTCGTGTGGAAGCGGTCGATCGGCGAGACCGTGATCGGGGCGCTCTCGGCCGGCCAGGTGAACTCGAACAACATCGGCATCCCGCTGTCGATCTATCTGCTCGGCAGCGCCGCGTACCCTGCGCCCGTGATCCTCATGCAGCTGCTGATCTTCACGCCGATCTCCCTCACGATCCTCGACGCCGTGACGAGCGAGAAGATCTCGATCCGCCGCACCCTCCTGCGCACGGCCACCAACCCGATCATCATCGGCTCGCTGCTGGGCACCCTCGTGTCGGTGTTCGGCATCACGGTGCCCGACATCGTGATGGACCCCGTCCAGCTGATCGCGAACGCCGCCGTCCCCGTGCTCCTGATCAGCTACGGCATCTCCCTGCACGGCCAGCGCGTGCTGGGCACGCAGGGCCACCGCCGCGACGTGATCCTGGCCAGCATCCTGAAACTGATCGCGATGCCCGTCATCGCCTGGGCTGCCGCCCTGCTGTTCGGGCTCTCTGCGGCGCAGACGCTGATCGTCGTCGTACTCGCCGCGCTTCCGACCGCGCAGAACGTGTTCAACTACTCGCAGCGCTACGACATCGGCGAGGCGATCTCGCGCGACACGGTCTTCCTCACGACGATCGGATGCCTGCCCGTGCTGCTTCTGGTGATGACCCTGCTGGGCTGAACGCGACGATGCCCGGACCGTGGCCGGCCCGGGCAACGACGCGGCGCGTCACATCTCCGGGCGATTGGCCCTGAGCACCTCGAGGCGGGCGCGGTACTCGGTCTCGTCGATGTCGCCCTTCGCGAAGCGCTCTGCGAGGGTCTGCTCGGCGCTGCGCGCACCCGGAGTGTGGGCCTGCGCCCACGGCGGCCCATAGGCGCCGAACCGGCGACGCCTGACGACGAGGCTGATGATCAGGCCCACGACGAGCAGGAACATCAGCGGGAAGATGATGAAGAAGGGCCAGAACGGGGCTCCGCCGCCCCAGTAGCCGACGTGCTGTGCGGTCATCGCCGCGACTGTGCTGAGCATGATGTGCATCCCTCGATTCGTCCGGTCGTGTCTCGACCGGTGCACATCAGCCTCCTCGTCCGAGCCTCGCGGCGAATCCGGCCAGGGGCGTCTCTTCGACTGCTCCCGCGGGAGTACGCCGTCACTGCCAGCCGGGCGCGACGAGACCCGTCTCGTATGCCACGACGACGAGATGCACGCGATCACGCGCCTGCAGCTTGCTCATGATGCGCGACACGTGCGTCTTCGCGGTCAGGGGGCTGAGGAACAGCCGCTCCGCGATCTCGTCGTTCGTCAGCCCCATTCCGACCAGCCGAAGCACCTCGCGCTCGCGCTCGGTGATCACCTCGAGCGACGGGCCCGAGGGCGCTTCGCGGAGCCCGGCGGCCATCCGCGCCAGCAGGGTCTTCGTGACACCCGGCGACAGCAGCGCGTCACCGGCGGCGACCGAGCGCACGGCCCGAACGAGGTCGGCCGGCTCGGTGTCCTTCACGAGGAAGCCCGCGGCGCCCGCACGCACGGCGCGCACCACGTACTCGTCGAGCTCGAACGTCGTCACGATCACGACGTGCACGTGTGCGAGCGCGGGGTCGGCGGCGATCTGCTCGGTCGCCCACAGGCCGTCGCCCTCCGGCATCCGGATGTCCATGAGCACGACGTCGACGGACGTTCGCCTGATCTGCTCGAGCAGCTCCCGCCCGCCGGATGCTTGGGCGACGACCTCGATGTCGGGCTCCGAGTCCAGCAGGGCTCTGAACCCGGCTCGCACGAGCAGCTGGTCGTCCGCGAGCGCGACTCTGATCATCGGTCCTCCTCCGCACCTGCATCAGCTGATCTCCACGGCAGCACGGCGACGACCTCGACACCGCCACCCGGCGCGTCTGCGACGGTCACGGAGCCTCCGAGCAGCGCCGCCCTCTCCTGCATCCCGAGGATCCCCCGGTGACCGCCGGCGGTCGACACGGGCGCGCCGAGGCCGCGCCCGTCGTCTGTGACCCTGACCGTCAGCATCCGCTCCAGCCCGCGTTCCAGCACGACGTCGACGCGGCGAGCGCGGGAATGGCGGATGACGTTGGTCAGCGCCTCCTGGACGATGCGGTACGCGGCGAGCTGCGTCGATCGGTCCGGCAGGGCGCCTGCGAGCCGGTCGTCGAGCATGGTCTCGAATCCTGGTCCGGCGGCGCCGGCGACCAGACCGGGCAGCTCACTGAGGCCCGCCTCTGGCGTGAGCGGAGTCTCGCCGTCGCGCAGAACCCCGAGCACCCCGCGGACCTCATCGAGTGCGCGCTTCGACGACTCCTTCACGTTCGCGAGCGCCGCCCGCGCCTGCTCGGGATCGCGATCGAACAGGTGCAGGCCCACTCCGGCCTGCACGTTGATCTGCGACAGTGCATGCCCGAGGACATCATGCAGCTCGCGCGCGATCCGCACGCGTTCGCGCTCCTCGACGCTCTGCCGCTGTCGCGCCGACTCCGCGCGCATCGCGGCGAAACGGGCCCTCCGGGTGCGCACGAACGCGCCGACGCCGAAGCACGCCGCAAGCCCGATGGTCGCCACGACCACGGCCGGCGGCCGCCATTCGCGCCCCTCGAACGAGGTGACCAGCAGCACGACCGCCCAGGCTGTGGCGACCGATGACGCCGCCCACACCGCAGCTCCGCGCGCCACGGCGCCGACGATCGCGAACGCGAGCGCGATGTAGGGAGGACCGGAGACGGGAAGGATGAGCAGATCGACAGCCGCGAAGGCGCTCACGAGCGCGACGACGGGGCCGGGGAAACGGCGGGCGCCGAGCAGGACGAGAGGCCCGGCGATGGCGAGCGCGATGTGCAGCACGGCCGGCCAGGGGACCCCGTGATGCGGGCGGACGGCACCCCAGACGGATGCCGGGACCTGCACGACGAAAGCGATCACCACCGGAGCGATCAGCCGCGCCCGGCGCGTCGCCCATGGCGGCCCCTCGCCCCATGGTGTGCGCCCCTCGTCCGGCATCCCCCGATGCTATCCCGCGAGGTCTCCCCCGGCATCCGCTCTCGGGAGACTCCGGCCGTGCTCTCGCGGGAGTATGCCTCGTGCGAATCGCCGGACCGGGGACCTGCGTAGATTGGTGCCGTGGACAATCCCGTCATCTACGTCGCGATCATCGTCGCCGTGATCATCGGCGCGATGTTCCTCGGCCGAGGACTCCGCAGGGGCGTCTCGAGGTCAGGCGGTCGCTACGCCCGCAGGACGGCCGAAGACCGGGTGAACCGCATGCTCGACGAACTCGGGGCGACCCTCGTCGTCCAGGCCCCCGAGCTCGAGACGAGGGAGATCGTCGACGGTGTGGTGCGGGAGCAGCCGCGCAGGTTCTCGATCCTCGAGGAGGGCGAGTACGGCATCCGCTTCGTGGAGTCTGACGACGCCGTCGTTCGCCTCGTCGACGATGGCTGGGGGACGCGGATGCAGGTGGTGCGGTCGACCGAGCGGCTGGGGATGCCGCAGAACGTCGAGTTCTGGAAGGATCTGCGCTCGCGCGTGGCCTCCGGCGCCGGCGCGCGGGAGATCGCGGTGATCGACGGCCCGCGCCATGGCTTCACGCGTCGCGACGGCGATCCCTCGTTCTGGGAGGTCGACGATGCCCTCCGCTGACGGCTCTCATTCCGCAAGAACCCCCTGCACAACTCACAGCGAGCGCGGCTAGGCTGGATCCCAGCGCCACCGCACGTCTTCGCGGTGCGTCAGCCCCTCCTCCTTCGGCCTGCGCGGCCCCACGAACGGTCTGCGCCACGGCCCTGCCAGAAAGGCCGACCCATGAGCGAATCCCCCGCCGACAACGACTTCTTCGACAAGCTGATCGAGGAGACTCCGCGCGAGCAGCCCGGCGGCTTCACCGCATCGTTCCGCGGCTACGACAAGGCTGAGGTCGACTCCGCTCTGAACACCCTGCGCAACCAGCTGCAGCAGCTGAAGGCCGACCTCGCCGACGCCGAAGCCCGCCACGAGGACGCGCTCGAGGCGGTGCGGGCCGAAGAGCGCTCAGCCCGCGAGCAGCTCGAGGCCGAGCTCACGGCGGCCAAGGCGCAGGCGTCGGATGCCGAGGATCGCGTCTCCACGCTGACCAACGAGCTCGTCGATGCCCCGCGCCCCGAGGGCAAGGACGCCCCGTCGCGCGAGCAGTTCGAGGCCATCCTGCGCGTCGCCGAAGAGCAGGCCAACGTCCTCATCCAGAACGCCGCGGTGCAGGCGGACCGTCTGATGGCCGCCGCACGCGAGGAGGTCGCCGCTCAGCGCGCCGAGGCCGAGGCCGACGCCACGCGCATCATCGCGCACGCGCAGCACGACGCCGACCAGATCCGCCTGAAGATCGACACCGAGTTCACCGCGCACGAGGCTCGTATCGAGCGTGAGGCCGCGCACGCCGCCGAGAAGGTGCACCAGGCCTCGCAGGAGGCCACGGCCATCCGCACCGAGGCGGAGAAGGGCGCCGCCGCGCTGCGCGCGCTCGTCACGCGCGAGACCGAGCAGCTGCGCGCCGACGCCGAGCGTGAGGTCCGCGAGATGAACGCTCGCGTCCTGGAGTTCGAGGAGACCCTCACCCGCCGTCAGGACGACGCGCAGCAGGAGTTCCTCGTGCTGCACAACCAGGCCGTCGCGCACGCCGAGCGCATCACGACCGACGCCAACGAGCAGGTCGCCGCGTCGCTCGACCACGCGCAGCGGATCTCGGCGAAGGCCGACGACTACGAGCGCCTGATGCGCACGCAGGCTGCGGCCATCGAGGCCGACGCGCAGGTGCGTGCCCGTGACACGCTCGAGCGCGCCCGCGTGAAGTCGCAGAAGATCGTCGAGTCGGTCACCGGCCACACCTCGACCGTTCTCCGCGACGCGGAGGACCACGCCCGCAAGCTGCGCTGGCAGCAGCAGCAGCTCGCGAGCTTCATGGCCGAGGTGCGAGAGCTCATCCGCCCGGAGGGCGTCTTCAGCGATGAGACTCCGGCCACAGCTCCCAGGACGGATGCCGCGGCAGCCGCCCCCTCGACCGTCGAAGCGGCAGACCTCGACGGTCTGGCCGACGTGGACGACGAGGTCGAGACCTTCGAGGCCGAGATCATCGAGGCAGACCCGGCCGATGTGTTCCTCGGCGACGAGGTTCTCGAAGACGAGCTTCTGGACGACGACGACGCCACGATCGACGGCAAGATCACGATCGATGTGGTCGAGGTCGAGGAGCCCAGCTCCCGCTGACCCAGCCTCTGCCGAAAGGGCCGCGAGCGATCCGCTCGCGGCCCTTTCGCGCAGTCAATGCGTGACGCCCCAGCGGCCAATCCCAACTTCTGCGGCCACCCGACGCAGTCCGGCCGCAGAACTTCGAAATCACCGCCGACCGCCCGGCGCGCACCCTCCCCCACCAGGCGCACAGAGAAGGGCACGAGCGGTGTGAACCGCTCGCGCCCTTTCTCGCGGGGCTGCTAGGCGCGACCGAACTGCGCCACAGCGGGGCAGTCGAAGGGATCGGCACCCGCAGCCAGGCCCACGCGGTTGAGGTAGGCGATCACGATCGCGTACGAACGGCCGAGGCTCGTCTCGGTGTACGGCACGTCGTTCGCGGCGCAGTAGTCGCGCACGATCTCGCGGGCCTTGGCGAGGTGCGGGCGCGGCATGCTCGGGAACAGGTGGTGCTCGACCTGGTAGTTGAGCCCGCCCATGAGCGTCGTCGCCCACCAGCCGCCGCGGATGTTGCGCGAGGTGCGGACCTGCTTCGAGAAGAAGTCCAGGCGCGCGTTCGGATCGATGATCGGCATGCCCTTGTGGTTCGGTGCGAAGGAGGCGCCCATGTAGACGCCGAACACGGCCAGCTGCACGCCCATGAACGCGAACGCCATACCCAGCGGCAGCATCATGAAGACCGGGATCAAGATGATCGCGAAGCGCAGGGCGATGATGCCGAGCTCGGTCCAGCGCCCCTTGACGTTCTTCTTCGTGAGAAGGTGCTTCAGGCCGATGTAGTGCAGGTTCAGCCCCTCCAGCGTGAGGAGGGGGAAGAACAGCCACCCCTGCTTGCGCGTGATCAGCCGGATCAGACCCCGCGACTGCGCGGCATCCGTCTCGAGGAACGAGATCGTGTCGACCTGGATGTCCGGGTCTTTGCCGACCTGGTTCGGGTTGCCGTGGTGCTTGGTGTGCTTGGAGTCCCACCAGGAGTAGCTCATGCCGATGCTGCCCGCGAGGATGCGGGCGAGCCGGAAGTTCGCGGGGCCCGTGCTGAGGATCTGCCGATGCGCGGCCTCGTGCGAGAGGAAGGCGATCTGCGTGAAGATGATGCCGAGTGCGCCGGCGATCAGCAGCTGGAACCAGCTGTCGCCGAGGAGGATGAAGCCGGTGACGGCTCCACCCAGCGCGAGGACGATGCCCGCGCCGACGACCAGGTAGAACCAACGGGCGCGCTGCAGCAGTCCCGTCTCCTTGACGACCTGCGAGACCTGCTTGTAGGCCTGGGCCATCGGCGGGAACTCGGCATTGCCGGAATAGGTCTGGCGCACCGGCCCGAGAGTTGCGACGGTCTTATCGACCTGAGTGATGGAGATGATGTTCTCCTGTCGATCGGGAGCCCTTGAGCTGTGGAAGCCAAGGGCGGATGCCGTTCGCTTAACTCAGGGTAGCCCTGGGTGCATGCGCCGCACGGCATACGAACCGCACTGCCAGGGGTCTGCCAGGTGCGCTCGGATCGTCAGGCGCGGACGCGCCTCGGACGCCGACGCAGGGCTCGCGGAAGCGAGAGCGGAAAGCCCGAGGTGCGGGCTGCGGGTTCGTGCGCGGCCTCGAGGGCGAGACGCGCGTCATCGAGGGCCGGGAAGGATCCGAGGTGCGTGCCGTGCTGGTCGCGGACGAGGTGGATGGATCCGTCGAATTCGACGAAGCCGGCGAACTCGCCGTCGCGGGTCGCGACGTGCACGTCGACGTCGGCCTGCTTCCAGGACAGGGGATCGGACGGGGGGATGGTGGTCATGCTCATGGTGGTGCTCATTGCTGTGTGGCGGGCGCACGTCGGCGCGCCTCGCAAGATGTGAGATCAAGAGCGGATGCCGCGCGCGTCGATGCACGCGGTCCGGAATGGCCCTGATCAGTGGCGACGTGGGCGGCCGAGAGGGCAAGGCACACACGTAGCTCATCTACTCTAGCAGACTGGACCTCTCGGCCAGGAGTCACTCCTCGGCGGGCACCCACACTCGTCGCGGATGGGCCGACGAGCCGGCGACCACCCAGCGCCCGGCAGGCATGGCGCCGGCGACGACCTCGCCGGTTCTGCCCTCCACCGCAATCTCGTCGCCCACCGCAATCTCGGCGTCCGCCCCCAACTCGGCGTCCGCCCCCGTCTCGGCGCCCGCCACCAGCTCGGCGTCCGCCCACGCCTCGCGGATGATGCGGCGAGGGTCATACTGCCGCGGGTCGAGTGCATGCCAGTCCACGGCGTCCGTCTCCTCCGTCACGCGCTGCCGCGCGTCGACAGCCAGCAGCGTCATCCGCCGCACCAGGGCGCCCAGCCAGGCCGCGCAGTCGGGCAGACGCTGCGGCCCGATGACGATCGCCGCGAGCACCGCCACCACGAAGAGCTTCTCGATCGTGAGCCCGAACATCTCAGCTCTCCCGTCCGGCGATCCGCCGGTCGTGCAACCAGGAGATCAGCAGTGCCGCGCCGAAGAGCAGCGCCATCGGGACGGCGATGAGGAACATCGACAGCACATCTGCCGCGGGCGTCACCATGGCGCTGAACAGCACGATCAGGACGACCACGCCGCGCCAGCTGCGGGCGATGGATCGCGCGGGGAGGACGCCGAGGAGATTGAGCATCACGACGAACACGGGCAGCACGAACGCGATACCGGTGGCGATCACGATCTTCAGCACGAAGTCCACGTAATAGGAGGCCTGCAGGAGGGTGCTGTCCTCCGTGGAGGCGAAGCCCGCGAGCAGTTCGACCATGTGCGGGAACAGCAGGAAGCCGGTCGCGCACCCTGCGGCGAACAGCGGAAGTGCGGCGCCCAGGAACCCGAACGTGTACTTCTTCTCTCGCGTGCTCAGCCCCGGGGCGAGGAACGCGAAGAGCTCGTACAGCCACACAGGACTCGACAGCGCGACCCCGGTGAACAGCGCGATCTTGAGCTTCAGGTCGAATGCGCCGGTGATGCTGTCGTAGTTCAGGCTGGCATCCCGCGATTCGGCGAGCGCCGCGATCGGAGCGCGCAGCACCTCGAGGACGCCCTCCGCGAGCAGGTACCCGATCGCGACGCCGGCCACGAGGGCGACCGCCGCGCGGGAGGCGCGGGTCCGCGCCTCCCGGAGGTGCGACGACAGCGGCATCCTGGTCGTCCCGGGCGGGGCCAGAGCGGTCATGGGTCTACTCCGCGACGTTCAGCACCGGACGTGGGGCATCCGGTGTCTCGGGCCGGACGGGAGCCGGGGCATCCGTCTGCTCCGATCGCGGTGAGGCCGATGCGGGGACCGTCTCGACGTGCTCCGCGGCCTCCGCACGGAGGATGCGGACCGATTGCCCGACGCTCCTCGCGAGCGCCGGGAGCTTCGCGGCGCCGAAGATGAGAACGATGATGGCGAGGATGATCAGGGCGTGCCACCCTGTGAGGTTCTGAAGCATTGGTCTGTCCTTCCGTGCTGTCAGTTGGCCGGGGGCTGGCCGCCGGCGTCAGGTCCGCCCTGGCCGCCGCCGGCGCCCCCGGAGGGCGCGGATCCCGCGGTCGGAGTGGTCGTCGTGTCGACGCGGACGACGAGAGTGGCCGCGTATCCGCCGGTCGGGTCTCCCGAAATCGTCGCGAGCTGCGACGCGGCGGAGTCGTCGCCGAAGACGTTGTCGCTCGCCAGAGTGATCTGCGAGAGGTTCTGCGCCGAGCCGTCGTAGCCTGACAGTGCGTATACCTCGTTGCTCGAGTCCTCGGGCATCGCCATCTGCGAGGTCGCGATCGCATTGCTCGAGTCCGTGATCGAGTCGACGTCGGGGTAGATCTCGAAGTGGATGTGGGGCCAGCGGCCCGAATAGCAGCCGGGGTAGATCGAGGTGAACGAGACCCTGCCCTCGGCATCCGCCACCTGCACTCCCCGCAGGTAGGTGACGTCCTCGAGCCCCGAGGAGTACATGGAGTACTCGCCCTGGGCGGTGCAGTGCCAGGCGTAGACGGCGACACCCTCGAAAGGCGCATCGCCGTTCGCCGCGTCGAGCACCTGGAACTCGAAGGCCAGGAGCACCCCCTCGGCGGCGGCCGCCCCATCGATCGAGGTGGTGATGTCCTTTCGGACGATCCCGGATTCCTCGAGCACGTCAGGGCCGTTGGATCCGTCCCCCGGATAAGGCCCGGCGGTCTCATCGGGAATCTCGCCGGAGGTCGTGGTGGTGGTGCTCGAATCACTCGTGTCACTGCTGTCGCTCGTCGTAGCCGCCGAGCCGTTCGAGGAGATCGGAGCGCAGGCTGCAAGGACCACGGCACCAACCCCGAGGCCGGCGAGACCGAGCACCCCGCGACGGCTGAGCAGGGTGCGGATGTCGAAGGGCGCGCCCTGATCGACCACCTCCTCATGCGGGTGGTCGAGCAGGCGGCCTTCGTAGGCGGGCCCCTCGGGGGTCTGGGTCGGCTCTGGGATGCGGCTCATGTTCTGGCTCCTCGCGTGAGAACGGCTGGTGTTGCATACCAGGCTCACCGAGCCGACCATCAGGAGCCTTTGACTCGCCTAAGCGCTTTCCATGAAGCCGAAAGCAGAGAAGAGCGGGTGCCGAAGCATCCGCTCTTCTCTGTGATGTCGCGACCACGGGATCGAATCGCGGTGGCCGTGCTGCTGGGTTCACGACTGGGGACCGCGAACGAAGCGCGTAGATCGGCATTCCCGGACTGGGGATCCGGGCTCTCGATCTACCCTTTAATTGCACCAGTATTCTGGACACTTGTCAAGATTCTTCCTGACGACTGTCCAAAAAGAGGATCATCAGCGCTAAGATCGCGGCAGGGTGAGCATGTCGATGGGAGGCACGCGATGACGACAGCCGACCAGCGTGCCGCGCGAGGCAGCGTCGACAAGTTCGCGCAGCGCCGGCAGATGCTCGCGCTCTCCGCCAGCTCGACCATCGCCCAGCGCGGTTTCGCCAACACAGGCCTGCGCGAGATCGCCAAGCACTCCGAGCTGTCGCATGGTTCCCTGCACTACTACTTCTCCGACAAAGACGACCTCATCGCCGAATCCGTCTGGCTGTTCAAGTCCGAGTGCGCACGCCGCTACGACGAAGCCGTCGCCACGTCGCTGAGCTGCGATGAGCTCGCCTCCCGCGTGGCGGAGGAGATGTCGAGGACGCTGCGTGACGAGTCGTCGATGCACAGGCTCTGGTACGACTTGCGCAATCAGGCCCTGTTCGGGACCGGCTTCGGGGAGACGATCGTGCGCATCGACGAGCTGCTCGAGAAGATGGTGTGGTCGATTCTCACGCGTCACGCGGAGCTTGCGGGGCGGCCGAGCACCTTGACCCCGCCCCTCGCCTACGCGCTGGTCGACGGCATGTTCCAGCACGCGCTGATCCGCTTCGTCCGAGGAGACGTCGACGCGGTCGAACGCCTGCGCCGGGAATGCGAGGGCCTGATCCTCGCCTCGGCCTGACGGCGCAAGGCTAATCCGCGCCCTCGTCTCCGGTGGGCTGACGCCAGACCAGGACGACGACGATCGCCACCATGACGAGGGCGGTGATCGCGATCGACGTCGGAAGGAACGCGTCGAGGAGCACCAGCGCGACGCCGATCGGCATCACTGCGTTCACGATGCGATCGGCGTTGTCGCGGATGGCGATCCACCAGATGCCGAGCAGGAACAGCGCGATCGGGATCGAGACCGTGAGCGACGCGGCGGTCGGCGAGATGTGGCTCTCGTGAGTGAGCATGTCGAGCTGCACTTCGATGCCGGCGGAGAACGCTGCGGCCGCGGCGAAGACGAAGTAATGGCTGTATCCGTAGCGCAGCGACCTGCGGAAGCTCGTGATAGCGCGGTGGTGCGGGGGCCAGAAGTAGATCCACCACAGGGACGCCGTCACGATGAGGGTCAGGGCTGAGATGGCGATCAGCGGAGCGAGCGATTCGGCGTCGTCGAGCTCGTCGATCGCCTTGATGATGGCGTTCGCAGAGGCCAGCAGGCTCTCACCCAGCACGATGAGGGTGAACAGGCCGTAGCGCTCCGTGATGTGGTGCGGATGCCAGGGCGTCTGGTGGCGGTACTCCGCGAAGACGGGAACGCCGATCTCGATGAGAGCGAAGACGACGAAGGCGATGAGCTGCAGCGGCCCGCTCGGGATGAGCAGGAACGCGATCCAGAGCACCTGGACCGTCGCGATCCCGACCGCATAGCGGACGGCCGCGGTGCGCAGCGGCCCTTCGGCGGCTCGACTGGCTCGCAGCCACTGCGTGATCATGGCCACGCGCATCACGATGTACCCGATGACGGGGAGTGTGAAGTTCCCCTCGAACGCCTGCGGGACGCCCGCCGCGAGGACCAGTACGCCGCCCATCTGGATGATGGTCGTCAGGCGGTACAGCCAGTCGTCCGTGTCGAACGAGGTCGCGAACCAGGTGAAGTTCATCCAGGCCCACCAGATCGCGAAGAACAGCATCGCGTAGGAGGTGATGCCGTGCACGAAGTCGCCATGGCTCAGCGCATGGTGCAGCTGCGCGGATGCCGCGCTCACCGCGACGACGAACACGAGATCGAAGAACAGCTCGAGGGAACTGGCGGCACGATGCGGTTGCGAGGGGTCGCGCGGGAGCATGCGGACGAGACGGAGTCGAGTCGTGCGTTCAGCGGTCACCGGGTCAGAATAGCGGCGCGTCGGCCGCGACGAAGTCGGTGTTCCGGAATACTCCATTCATCCAGACGGCGGAAATACCTTCCGTTCACCTCCCATTTGGGCTAGTGTTGATTCGTCTGCAGTTCCTGCTGCAAACCGCGCCGTGTGGGACGGCGATGGCGAGTTGTGACGTGGGGTCACGAGAACTCAGCAGGATCCGAGGGGTCGGAGTGCAGACAGAACGCCGTGAGCGTGGGGCTCTCGGTCTGGGGAACAACTGGGGAACACTATGTCGCACTGGGGATTTCTGCGTACATTGACGGCCTGTGAGGCGTCGGCATGACCTCCGTCGAGGATGCTGTCAGCATCGCTCGCACGGGCTCGGTCTTTCTGCCGGCCTCTGCACCACGGGTCACCAGGGTGGCACCGCGCCCGGCCATCGCGCCGCGTGTGTCCGCCACCCTCGAGCGGCGCCGCCAATGGGAGCGCCGCTACCGGATGCGACTGCGGATCACGGATGCCGTCGGCATCCTCTTCGCGGTCGGTATCACAGCGGCGATCCAGCTGGTCGTCGGCGCCGCAGGGGAAGAGGCCCTGCGCGACGGCATCCTGCTGGGTGGACTCTGGTACCTGACGCTCAGTGCGCTGCACACTCGGGATGCAGCTCTCTTCCGCGCCAGCGCCGCTGAGTACCGCAGCGTCGTGCACGCCAGCGGTCTCGCATTCGGGATGACCGCGATGATCGGGGTGCTGCTGGCCTGGCAGCACCTGCAGCTCGTGCTGCTCGTCGGGCTGCCTGTCGGGCTGCTCGCACTGCTGATCACGCGGTGGGCGTGGCGCAACTGGCTGGGCGCGCAGCGGGTGAACGGCCGGTTCACCTCACGCACCCTGGTCGTGGGCAACAAAGACGACGTCGAGTACGTGGTGAGCACGCTGCATCCGATCGGCCCTTCCGGGTACCAGGTGGTCGGGGCCACTCTCCTCGACGGCAATGCTCGCGACGTCGACATCGACGGCGCGCGTTTCCCCGTGCTGGGCAACGTCAACACCGTCGCATCCGTCGCGGCGGAGCTCGGCGCCGACACGATCATCGTGGCGAGCCGGCCCGACGGCGACCCGGAGTTCATCAAGAAGCTGAGCTGGCAGCTGGAGGGCACGGCGGCCGAGCTCGTACTCTCCAGTCGCCTGACCGACGTCGCAGGTCCCCGCATCTCCTTCGCCCCCGTCGAGGGCCTGCCCCTGATCCAGGTGCAGATCCCGACGTACGAAGGCGGTCGGCACGTTCTCAAGCGTGCGCTCGACGTCGTCGTGGCGACCCTCGCGCTGATCCCGATCGCCCTGGCGACGCCGGTGATCGCACTGCTCGTGAAGCTCGATTCCCCGGGTCCGCTGTTCTTCTTCCAGGAGCGGGTGGGGCGCGACGGGCGCACGTTCAAGATGGTCAAGTTCCGCTCCATGAAGACGGATGCCGAGCAGCAGCTCACCGCTCTCAAGGAGCAGAACGAAGGTGCCGGCCTGCTGTTCAAGATGAAGGACGACCCGCGTGTGACCCGTGTGGGTCGCGTGCTGCGCAAGCTGTCGCTCGACGAGCTGCCGCAGTTCTGGAACGTGCTGACCGGAGACATGAGCGTGGTCGGGCCTCGCCCGCCGCTGCCCAGCGAGGTCACCGCCTACGACGGAACCGTGTTCCGTCGCCTGTACATCAAGCCCGGCATCACGGGTCTCTGGCAGGTCTCCGGCCGCAGCGATCTCTCGTGGGACGAGAGCGTCCGCCTCGACCTCCGGTACGTCGAGAACTGGTCTGTCGTCAACGACCTGCAGATCATGTGGCGCACCGCCAAGGTCATGGTGCAGCCGAGCGGGGCATACTGATGAACACTTCAAACGCCGAAACACGGCCAGTCAGACGCTGGATCAGCATCGCCGCGGTGACCGCCCTCGCAATCGCCGTTGCCACGGTCGCCATCGTTCTCACCAACTCGACGCCATCCGCTCCGACTGCGTCCTCCACTGAGCAGCCCGCAGACAGCGGTGACGACAGCGACACTTCGGTGTCACCACTCACGTCTGTGCCGACCCCAGCGCCGGGCCCGATGAGCACGAACGAGGAATCCGAGGTGCAGCGGGCGACCGCTTCCGCGGACGCTGTCATAGCCGCGCTCGACGAGATCAGCCAACGCGGGGACGGTTCGGCCGTCGGAATCGAATCGATCGCCACCGGCTGGGTACTGGGCGAATTGCAGTCCCACGCACGGGAGCAGTTCGATCTCGGATACAAGCAGGTGGGCAGCGCGGTCGTGACGAGCGTGACCCCGACTGCCGTCGACCTCGCCGCCACACCCGCAACCATCACGCTGAAAGTGTGCGTTGACGTCTCGAAGGTCGACGTTCTCGATGCCTCGGGCAACTCGATGAAGAACTCGCTGTACAACCCGGGCCGACCCGTGGCCCACATCTATGGGGCCGTCTTCGAGAACGACACCTGGAAGATCTCGTCTCACGACATCCCCGACATTCAGGACTGCCCCGCAGCCTGAATGCGTGGCTTCTCATACCCGACAGGAAGATCATGACCATCACATCCACCACACGGCGGTCGTTCTCCGCACGCCTCGCAGCGGGCGCAGCCATCGCCGCTGCAGCATTGATGGGGTCGCTGATGACCCCGGTCGCAGCGGCGTCCGCGGCAGCACCGCTGCCAGACGGCCTCACCCAGGAGACCGCCGCGGCCTCCTGCTGGGAGGTCAAGCAGAACTATCCGTCATCCACCGACGGCATCTACTGGCTCGTCACGCCCTCGCTGGTCGCGCCCGAACAGTTCTACTGCGACCAGACCACCTCCGGCGGAGGCTGGGTGCTCATCGGTCGCGGCCGCGAAGGCTGGAAGGAAGGCTACAACGGTCTTCGCACGGCGGCTCAACTCCGCAACACACCGACCGGGACGGACGCCTTCCAGCCCGCCCAGCTGCCTGCGGCGACGGTCGACGGACTGCTGAACGGCGGTCGCGTGGATGCCCTCGCTGACGGCGTGCGTCTCCGCCGGGCGACCAACACCAGCGGCACCACGTGGCAGGAAGCCCGTTTCAGCTTCACCCAGCGTGACCGGTGGGTCTGGACGTTCGGTGCGGAGCATCGGGTGAAGACCTTCTCGTTCGACGGGGTGTCGGGCACCGGCGGGCAGACCAACAACTTCGGTAGCAACAACCAGCAACGCCGAGTGGTTTTCAGCGAGCAGTCGACCCACAACTTCCTGAACGGATTCGCGTTCGGCTCGAGCACCGGGGGAAGCACGTCCGCGACGTCATACCTGTGGAGCCCGTCGGGTCAGGGATACGCACGCCCGTTCACGCAGATGTTCCTGCGCCCGCAGCTGAAACTCTCGTCCCTCGACTTCGGTACCGTGCCGGCGAGCGGCACACCTCAGACCACGCATTCCAACATTCCCGACAGCAATGCGCTGACGACCAAATGGGGCGTCTCCGGATTCGCCAACGGAAGCAGCGGGGAGCTCAACACCGAAGTCGCCGAATTCGGTGAGGTCGACGGCAAGGTCTACGTCGGAGGAAACTTCAAGTACGTGCAGCGTACCGAGGCGGGCGCCGACCAGGTCGAGCAGCCGTACATCGCCGCCTTCGATGTCGCCAGCGGTGAATGGGTCTCCTCTTTCCGGCCGCAGCTGAACGGCCAGGTCAAGGCGATCACCGGACTTCCCGACGGACGACTCGCTGTCGCGGGTCAGTTCTCCATGGTCAATGGCACCTCCCAGGCAGGTATCGCCATCCTTGATCCCGACACCGGTCAGCTCACCGGTTGGCAGGTGTTCGCCGAGCACCGCACCACCGGCGGGGTCCCTTACATCCGCGACCTCGACGTCCAGGGCAACTACCTGTATGTCGCAGGCTCGATGACGCACCTCACCGCTGTCGGCTCCACCTCGAGCGCCAGCGCCTGGAACGGCGGACGCATCAACCTCACGACCGGCCGCCCCGACACAAACTGGAACGCGTTCCTGAACGGCACGTCCGTCGCAGTCGACGCGTCCGACCTCGGTGACCGCGCGTACTTCTCGGGATA
The DNA here is from genome assembly GCF_000956475.1 of Microbacterium hydrocarbonoxydans. Lineage (GTDB taxonomy): Bacteria > Actinomycetota > Actinomycetes > Actinomycetales > Microbacteriaceae > Microbacterium > Microbacterium hydrocarbonoxydans_A. Next base: position 49,916 of record NZ_JYJB01000009.1, on the reverse strand, counting down.
CTTCAAGATGAAGCAGAGCACATCGACTCCGAGCGCCGCAGCCATCCAGACCACGGCAGGCGCTCCGCTGGTGGATCCGCTCTGGGTGCCGAAGTTCAGCAAGGCTTCGATCGACGCGTCCGGCAACTACACGGGCAACATCTGGCAGCTCGGTGTCACAGAGGCCGGCGGCAAGGTCTGGCTCGGCGGCTCGGAGCACTCGCTGTTCGCTTATGACCGCAACACGTTCGAGCGCGTCAACGGCTCGATCACGAAGGCGGGCGGCGATTTCCAGACTGTGGAGCACAACGCCGATTCGTCACTCGTCGTCGGTGGATGCCACTGCGGGTACTGGGTCTACCAGGATGCCTACTCGTGGAGCGATATCGGCACCGGCTGGACTCAGGGCGACAAGATGAACCTCGTTGGCGCCTGGAACGCGCAGACCGGCAAGTACGTCTACGAATGGTCCCCTACCCTTCAGGCTCGCGCCGGATATGGAGCATGGGGCACGTTCTTCGACAGCACCGGAGTGCTCTGGGTCGGCGGCGATTTCACTCGCTCCGTGCGCGCTGGCGAGACGAACCAGTGGTCCGGCGGCTTCGTACGCTTCGCACCCCGTGACACGACGGCTCCGACGAAACCAGGAGAGATCACCGCGACCACCAGCAACGGCGGGACCACGGCGAACCTCACCTGGACCGGGTCGACGGATACCAACGGCGTGACTTACGAGATCCTCCGCGACAATCGTGTGATCGCGTCGACGACGTCTGCGGCGTACACCGTCCCGATCACGGAGGATCCGACGAACTACTACGTTCGAGCCCGTGACAACGCGGGCAACCGCTCGGCGAGCACAGCTGCGTTCGTGGCCGAACCTGCCCCTGAGACTGCCCTCACGTTCGTCGAGAACGGGTCGGCGTGGAAGTGGCGCTACTCCTCCGACGCGCTTCCGTCCGACTGGGCGTCCACGGCATTCGATGCCTCCGCGTGGGCGACCGGCAACGGATTCTTCGCTCGTGGCGTTGCCTCGGCGACGACGAACATCGATCCGACGAACCTCGTGACGAAGCCGATCAGCGCGCAGTTCCGCACGCAGTTCCAGGTTCAGGACGCGCTCAGCGTCGTCAACGGGAAGATCTCCGTGATTGCGAACGACGGCGTCGTGCTCTATCTGAATGGCACCGAGCTCGGACGAGTGCGCATGCCCGCAGGCGCGATCACGCAGAACACGTACGCGAACGCCGTGATCTCTCACGCCACGGCATCCGCGAACCGCGTGCTGTTCGACGTACCTCAGGGCGCCCTCGTTGACGGCACCAACGTGCTGGCCGCCTCCGTTCATGCCAACTACCGTTCGACCGCGGACCTGAGCTTCGACCTGAGTTTCACTGCCGAGCGCGGCGCAGCACCCGCGGCTCCGGACGCCGTAGGCGGTCTCGCCGCCACGAGCACCGTGGACTCGGCGACGCTCACCTGGTCGGCCCCGGCCAGCGGAACCGAACCGCAGTCGTACGCGATCAGCAGGGACGGTCAGCAGGTCGGCACGACAGATGCCGCGACGCTCACCTTCACTGAGAGTGGACTCACGGCCTCGACGGCGTACAACTACGCGGTGACGGCCGTCGGAATCGGTGGACTCCTCTCTGCCCCGGCAGAAGTTCAGGTGACCACTGCGGCGCCCCCGTCCGACAATGAACTGCCGGTCACCATCGCGGCCGGTTCCGCCTGGTCATGGCGCTACTCCGCCGATGCGCTGCCCACCGACTGGAACACGATGTCGTTCGACGCATCGGCGTGGTCCACCGGCCAAGGGGTACTGGCACGCGGGGTGACTACAGCGGCGACGAATATCGACCCGACCAACCTCGCGACGAAGCCGATCAGTGCGCAGTTCCGTCACGCGTTCACGGTCGTCGATGCCGCTGGCGTGCACGATGGCACCGTCTCCGTCATCGCTGATGATGGCGTCGTGGTCTACCTGAACGGCGTCGAGCTCGGTCGGGCGAACCTCGGAACTGGAACGATCACGCAGAACAGCTACGCCACAGCAGCGCCGCGCTATTCCACCGCGGTCGCGAATCAGGTGACGTTCACGGTTCCTGCCGCACTGCTGGTGGAAGGCACGAACGTGATCTCCGCGTCGGTTCACGCCAACTACCGCAGTACCCCTGACCTCAGTTTCGACCTCGCATTGAGTATGCTTCGCGAATGAGCAGGGTTTCCTACGCTGACGCGCGGCGGGCGCTCGCATCTGCACAGAAGGCAGGTGCGGGTGTTCCCGCCTACCTCCGCTGGGTCAATCGCCCACTCGGCGGTCGCGTCGCAGTTCTCGCAGCGGCGCTGGGTGGCACTCCCAACGGAGTCACGGCGATCAGCGCCGCCTCCGGTGCGGTTGGCATCGTCGTCCTCGCCGCGATCCCGCAGTGGTGGTCAGGTCCTGTCGCGGCGATCCTGCTGCTCATCGGATACGTGTTCGACTCGGCTGATGGACAGCTCGCTCGGATCCAAGGGCGAAGCGGCCCGGCCGGCGAGTGGCTCGACCACGTCGTCGACGGAATCCGCGCGCCGCTCGTCCACATCGCTGTCGCGGTCCACCTGCTATTGACCGGTGCCGCATCGTGGCTGGTGCTTGTCGCCGCGCTCTCCGCAGTCGTCGCATCCGCCTGGTTCCTCTCGCAGTTGCTCGCTGAGAAGCTGCTCCCCAAGGCGCCAAGAAGCACCGACGACTCACGATCCGGCATCCTGGAATCTATACTCAAGCAGCCGCAGGATCCCTCCACGGCGTACTTCATCCTCGCGATCATCGGTCTTCCGACCGCCTTCGCGATTCTCTACGCCGGTATGTTCGTCTGGCACTTGCTGTTCTTCGCCGGGTCACTCCGGCGCAAGTACGTCCAGCTCGCATCCCTCTGACTGAGAGTCACTCATGCCCTCCCTCATCGCATCGCCCAGCCGTTCGCTGATCGCAGCGACCGGTCAGGATGCAAGCCTCGAAGTCGAGACGAGGGTCCTTCCTGCCTGGCCGGTGCTGACGGTGCTGTGGGGCTATCCCCTGTTCTGGCTCGTCGGGATGCTCCCCTTCGCGTCGGTGATCATGGCGATCCCTATGCTCGCGCTGCTGATCATGCGCCGCCGCATCCTCATCGTTCCGGGCATCCTGCCGTGGATCGGCTTCGTGCTGTGGATGATCCCCTCGGCGTTGATGATCGATCAGCTCGGCCGCGGCGTCGGCCTCGGTGTGCGGTTCAGCCAGTTCCTCGCGCTGGCGATCATCATGGTATACATCGTCAACGCCCGCTCCTCGCTGACACCCAAGCGCATCCTCAACGGACTGACCTTCATCTGGATGTTCGTGATCGTAGGCGGTTATCTGGGCATGCTCTTTCCAGAGGTGCAGCTGACGATGACGATCGGGCGGCTTCTCCCCGACGCGATCTCGAGCAACGACTACGTGTCGGAGCTCGTGTTCCCGACACTCGCCGAGATCCAGACGCCATGGGGAGCAGCGGAACCCTTCGTCCGCCCTTCGGCGCCCTTCTCCTACACGAACGGCTGGGGCGCTGCGATGGCCGTGCTCACCCCGATCGCCATCGGCAACGCGATCGGGCACCGGACCGCGCGTGCCATGTGGGTACTCGTCATCACACTCGTCGCAGCCATCCCGCCGGCCATCGCCACCACGAACCGCGGCCTGTTCCTCGGCCTCGCCGGCGCCGTCGTCTACGTGCTCTTCTGCCTCTTGATCCGCGGCCGCCTCCTGGCCTTCTTCTGGGTGACGACCCTCGGCATCGCGGGGGCTGTCATCCTGTTCCTCTCCGGCTTCCTCGACGGCATCGTCGCGCGCCAGGAGACCGTCGATACGACGGAGGGCCGGGGAAACCTCTACGCCGAGACCTGGGAGCGGACTCTGCAGTCGCCCATCCTCGGCTACGGGGCGCCGCGCCCCAGCACCTGGAGCGAGATCTACGTCGGAACCCAGGGTGCGATCTGGAACGCCATGTTCTGCTTCGGCCTCGTAGGACTCTTTCTGTTCCTCGGCATGATCGTGATGGGGGCGGTGCGCACGTTCGACGCACCGAATCTCTCTGCCGTGTGGATCCACGCCAGTGCCGTCGTGACGGTATTCCTCTCGATCTTCTACGGTCTCGACCGTCAGCTGGTGTTCGTCGGAATCGCCCTCGCCATGCTGCTGCGGGAGAAGTACCTGGGCAACTCGTCCTACTGGACGCCGCAGCCCATGCCGTTCGCACGAGCCAAGAATGAAGAGTGAGGGTCTCGCACGGAGTGGTCTGATCAGCCTCTTCGGATCGGCATTCGCCGCGCTCGCGGCGCTGCTACTCACCGCAATCGTCGGCAACGCCCTCGGAGCCGACGGCACAGGGCTGTTCTTCCAGGCGATGGGCGTCTTCACGATCCTCACGCAGGTGCTGCGCCTCGGCACCAACAGCGGCATCGTCCGGTACATCGCTGAGCAGCGCGCGTTCCACCGCGCCGGCGCCGAGTGGCGGATCGTCATGTTCGCGGTCGGCCCGGTCGCAGTCATATCCGGTCTGGTGTCGCTGGGCGTCTGGCTGCTCGCAGATGCGTTGGGAGCGTGGCTGGCAACCCCCGAGGATGCCGCGGCGATGGCCGACTTGCTCCGTGCCATGGTGCCGTATGTCGTGATGGGAGCGCTCATCGGCGTTCTTCAGATCGGCGCACGGATGTTGCGCGGCGTCGCAGCATTCACGCTGTTGCAGAGCATCCTGCTGCCCGCGAGCCGACTGCTGACGGTGCTCCTCGCGGTGTCATTCGCCGGCGTCGCGGCGTGGGGCGCGTTCGAAGCGTGGCTGCTTCCGCTGCCGTTCTGGCTGATCGTGACGGTCGCGACGATCGCCATGCCCTTCGTGCGCGACTTCCGGCGGCGTGGTGAGAGCACGCGGGAGACTCGACCTACGTTCAGTGGCTTCTGGCGCTTCAACGCTCCGCGCACAGTGAGCTCCGGCCTCGAGACCGCCCTCGAATGGTCAGATGTGCTCATCATCGCTGCGTTGGCGTCTCCGTCTTCCGCCGGCGTGTACGCCGTCATCACGCGCGCCGTCCGGGCGGGCGGCGTTGTCGACAAGGCCATGCGCGTGGCGGTCTCGCCCACGATCTCGGCGCTGCTGGCTCGTGAGGACTACCGCGAGTCGACGCGGTTGCACACCTCGGTCGTGCGCGCGATGATCCTCATGAACTGGCCGTTCTACATGTTGCTCGTCTCGATGGGCCCGGCCGTGCTCGGAATCTTCGGCGCGGAGTTCCGCTCCGGTTGGGGACCCATGGTCCTGCTCTCGCTCGCGATGATGTTCCAGACCGCGTGCGGCATGCTGCAGAGCATCCTGTTGCAGGGTGGCAAGAGCACATGGCAGATGTACAACAAGGCGATCGCGTTGGGCCTGAGCATCGGCGGCAACCTGGCGCTCGTGCCGTTGCTCGGCGTCTGGGGAGCAGCTGTGACCTGGATGATCGTGGTCGTCACTGACAACCTCATCGCCGCCGTGCAGGTGCATCATCGGATGCACGTCGACCTGCAGCCCACGAGGCTCATCGCTCCGATGCTCCCGCCGGTGCTCGTGTTCGGCGGGGGCGGGTTCCTCGTCACCTGGTGGGCGGGGTCCAGCCTCATCGTGCTGTTGCTCGCCGGTGCCGCGTTGTGCGTGGTCTACGCGGCCGTGCTGTGGCTGCTCAGACGTCCGCTGCACGTCGAGACGCTCTGGCGTCGAATTCCGTTCATCGGCCGCTGGGCCTGAGGTTCCGGTGGCGGAGTGACTCAACGACGCAGCTTGGCGGCGACGATCGCGGTGAGACTGCGCACACCCCGAGGCAGGAACGCGTACCACCGCGCCCGGCGGATGGGGCGCTCGAGCAGCGCACGCACGGCATCGGCTCCTGGAGTGGCGATCGTGCCGGGCGGCGCCATCTCACCGGACAACGAGCGATCGATCAGGTCGGACAGCTCGTCCGACCTGAGCGCGCGGCGGATGATGCCGAGATCAGCCATCTCGGCGCTGAACACGAGCTGATGGTCGTCGACCACTTCTCCGTCGCCCGGGACCCGGGGCACAACGATGGGCACGATACCGAGCGCTCGCATGTCCATGACTCCGCCTGCACCGCCCTGCAACACCACCGCATCGGCCTTCCGGCACAGCTCCAGCAGTTCCGAGTAAGGCAGGATCTCGACGTTCTCTGCACCGGCGACGGGCGCGGACGGCCCATGCTGCATGACGACCCTGGCCCCGGGGTTGCGGACGAGCCACTCCTCGACCCATGAGGAGAGGCGGTCGAATGGCAGATGGTAGGTTCCGGCGGACACCACGATCAGCGAGCCGGTCACAGGACGACTCCCACGTTGCGCGATCCGGGGTAGAACTCCCGCATCTGCTCCCACTGCACGAGGAACTCGTCGGCGAAGGGGTACACGAGGCGCCCGCTCAGTCCCGGCGACGTGATGCGATCGACGGGTTCGAGGTATACGGTGCGGGCACCGAAGAAGCGCGCCTGTGTGAAGAACGGCAGAGCGATCGCGGCACCCGTCGAGAAGACCACGTCCGGACGCTCCGCCGCAAGCACCCGTCTCGCAAGGCCGAAATTCCGCAGCAGGTTGGGCACGTTGCGTACGGTCGGGTAGTGGATCTCGTAGACCTTCTCCTCTGAGAGTCGCGAACGCGCGTCTTCTACGGGGAAGGTCGCCCAGCAGCGCTCGTGCTCGCCCCACCACTCGCGCAGGGCGAGCGCTTGAGTGAGGTGTCCTCCCGACGAGCAGGCGATGAGGATCTTCATGGGCTCAGATCCCCCGACCGAACTTCTGGACGATCTTCGTGATCGCTTGCGGCGTGACGAGCTTCCATGAGATGGCAAGCGCGAGCGCCGCCTTCACCTGTCCCGGGTTGTGCCGGAGCGCCCGCCAGGCCCATGAACGGGATTCCTTGCGCTTACCGGCCGATGCCAGCGCGAAGGCGACCTGCGCCTCGATGCGTCCTAGCGCGGCGGGGATCGTCGCGAAGTCCGGGTGCTTGGCCAATAGGTACTGCAGCGCTTCGGCATAGGCGGCCCACTGTCCGAAGTAGTAGGACTGGCCGTTCCAGAGCACGCGGACCAGTGGCTCGTTCACGACCGTCACGAGACCGAGCGCGGACCCGCGAAGAAGGATGTCGTAGTCCTCACCGTAGCTGCGTGGCAGTTCCTCATCGATCAACCCGAGATCGCCTAGCAGCACCTCTCTGCGGAACATGAGGCTCGACGAGTGCAGACCAGGGTTCCGGTTGCGGAGGAAGTCTTCGTGGGAGAGCTCGTCGGACGGCACCCGTCGCACGATGCGGTTGTCACCATCGTCGACGACCATCGCTGTACCGACGACCATGGCATCCGGCTTCTCCGCGAACCGCCGCAGCTGGGCGTCGAGCTTCCCCGGCAGCCATTCATCGTCGTCATCCAGGAACGCGACCAGCCGGCCCTCCGCAGCCAGAATCCCCGAGTTACGGGCGCCTGCGAGACCGCGGCTGCGAGTGTTAGAGATGCCGCGCACGATCCATCCATCCGGCACCGGCACGTCCGGCACCTCGACGGGGCAGGCATCGAAGACGATGACGACCTCCCCGGTGACGGTCGTACCCTGCGCGAGCACGCTCTCGACTCCAAGCTTCATCAGCTCGGGCCTGTTGTGTGTCGGCAGGACGACAGAGACTTCCACCATGCGCACTCCCCTTATGTGACGCGTCCGAGTTCTGTCGCAAACAGACTCGAGATCCCCTTGCCCGTCCGGGCCCCATCCCGAACTGGCGACTCGCACTGACATCTGCGCGATCTTTCGGGTTATTATAGCGAATGGAGCTCCTTAGGGGAGGAGCGCTATAGGGGAATCAACTGGGGAAGGGATTTCGTCGTGCCGCAAAACACTGGTACACGACGTGTTCGTGTCGGTGTCGTGGGTGTCGGCAAGATGGGACTCTCCCATCTTGCGATCGTCCGCGCACTGAGGAACGTGGAGCTGGTGGGCGTCGTCGACGCCACCGAGTATCTGCTCGACGTGCTGAACAAGTACACGGGTGCCGCGACGTTCTCGTCGCTCGACAAGATGCTGGAGGAGGCGACGCCGGAGGCGATCGTCATCGCCACGCCCACCGGGTCGCACGCTGCGCTGGTGCGCAGCGCACTGGACCGCGGTGTGCACGTCTTCTGCGAGAAGCCGCTCACGCTCACGGCCGCCGAGTCCATCGAGCTGGCTGCCCTGGCTGCTGAGCGCGGCCTCATCGCGCAGGTCGGGTACCACAACCGCTTCATCGCTACGTTCCAGGAGGTCAAGCGCCTCCTGGATGCCGGAGCTCTGGGGCAGGTGACGCACGTCTTGGCTGAGGCCTACGGCCCCGTCGTGCTCAAGCCGAAGGGCTCGACCTGGCGCAGCAAGCGCACGACCGGCGGCGGGTGCCTGTACGACTATGCCGCCCATCCTCTCGACCTCGTCAATTGGTATCTGGGCACCCCCCAGCGCGTACGCGGTTCGGTGCTGAACAGCATCTTCTCCGCCGACACCGATGACGAGGTGTACTCGACGCTCGACTACGCCGACGGACTCAGCGTGCAGCTGTCCGTCAACTGGTCCGACGAGTCATACCGCAAGATGTCGACGTCCATCACGATCAGCGGCTCGCAGGGGCGTATCGTCGCCGATCGTCAGGAGCTCCGAGTCTACTTGCGCGAAGGCGCAGCTCTCCCTGCCGGGTACCGCGCAGGATGGAACATCTCGTACACCACGGACCTCACCGAGCAGGTGTCGTTCTATCTGCGCGGCGAGGAGTACAGTGCACAGCTGGAATCGTTCGTCGACGCCGTCGCCGCCGGCGAGAAGGAGGCGCGCCAGAACGGCTTCGCCGGCGCGGCCGAGACCGACCGCGTCATCGAGTGGATTCTGCAGGACTCCGCTACCGGCGCGGCCTCCGCACCGGTGCCCGCCGCGGTCGCCGTGGCTCCCACGACGAGACGCGGACTCTTCGGACGCGGGAGGAAAGCATGAGCGAGATGACCACCACGACCATGGACCGGTTGCTGCTCGGCGACAACCAGTTCTTCGGCATCAACCACATGTCCGAGGAGAAGGCGCGCGCGCAGGCGATCCGTTTTCAGGACACGAAGGCGATCCTCGACGTGGTCGACATCGCCCTCGACAACGGCATCCGCACGCTTATGTGCACGACGCACGAGCGCATCGCGGAGGTCTGCGATCACATGCGCGCGAACCCCGAGCGGTATGCCGACTATCGCTTCTACCCGTGCATGCCGTATGCCCACAAGTACGCGAACGCCGTGACCGACAACGGCATGCTCGGCGCGCTTAAGCAGTTCCTCCCCGAGGAGGGCCTGCTGAACGCGGCGCTACGGGGTGGCAAGTCGTTTGTGAAGAAGGACATCGAGGGCATCATCACCCTGCTCGTCGACGCCGAGATGAAGATGTTCCAGGGGCTGAACACCCCAGTGATCTTCCTGCAGAACGTGGTCGTCGATCTCATGCTCGGACTCGGGTTCGACGAGGCCTTCGCGATCTTCGACCGGCACGTGCGCGAGCGCTACAACGCTGAGCCGGGCTTCATCACGATGAACCTGCCGATGCTGCTCGACACTCTTGACCGCGTGGGGGTGAAGAACCCGATCGTGTGCGCGAACATCAACGAGATCGGGTTCCGCATGTCCGGCGGTATCGACGCGTACAAGACAGCCCTGCGCGAGCGCCCGTTCCGCCCGGTCGCCATGTCGGTCTTCGCCTCCGGGGCGATCGCACCACGTCCAGCGCTGCAGTGGATCCACGACCACGCGAACGTCGAGTCCATCGTATTCGGGGCCTCCTCGCGGTCGTCGATCGAGAGCACTACGGCCATTGTCAGGGAGTTCTGGGGAAGCGACCCCGTATAGTAGGCGGATCACACCCGTCCACAGGATGCTTCGAGGGGGAATGCTCGACCCGCATCCGCAAACCGGACGGTGCTGCGCGAACGCAGGTTCACGCAGCACCGTAGCTCCCCCTCGAAATGAAGCTGAAGACATACACCCGAACCTCATTCCTTCGATTCCTGTTCGCCTCCTTGGCCGCGTTCGCGCTCCTGGGGGCATCCTTCGTCATCGACCGCCCGGCAGCGTCGGCCTCGTCGGCCTCCAACACGATCTCCTCGGTGATCCCGCGTGGCGCCTCGGGCTGGTCGTACTACCGCGGATCCGCGGCCCCCGCATCCGGATGGCAGACCATGCCAGCGGGCTGGAAGCTCGGTACAGCCCCCTTCGGCGTGGGAGCCGACACCGGCCAGGTCAACACTCTGATCCCGGCGATCCCAGGGCGACAGCCTCTCGCGACCTACTTCACCAAAACGTTCACACTGACCACGGACCTTCCGGAATGGTCCTGGGTCAACACCTGGGCGGATGACGGCATCGTCGTCTGGATCAACGGTGTCGAGATCGGCCGTGAGAACGCGCCCACCGGCCGCATCACCCCGACGAGCTACGCGACCAGTGCGCCGTCGTCGACGACCGCCCGCAAGTCGCCGGCGTCGTTCACCATTCCCGCCGGTGTCCTCAGAGCCGGTGCCAACACGATGGCGGTGCAGGTGCTGTCGAACTGGCGTCAGACGCGCAACTTGAGCTTCGACGCGCATCTGGTGCGGGAGGACCAGCCCGCCGCGACTCCAGCTCCCACCCCGCCAGCCCCGACACCGGAACCGACGACCCCGCCGGTGACCTCCCCGCAACCTGTCCCCGAGCAGCCGACCGACGGCAGCATCCCGGGCTGGGGCGCACCGAGCTGGCGAGACGAGTTCACCTACCGTGATTCGTCGGGCAGGCCCGCCGTCGATCCGACGAAGTGGAATGTTCGCGGCCAGGATGATCTCGGCCTGCTCTTCGACGCGGCAGTCGTGGACCGCGATCAGGTCTCCGTCGATGGTTCGGGGGTGCTGCACATCCGCGCGGACTGGCGGAGCACTCCGGCGATACGACCGTCTGGACAAAGCGGCCCCACAGAGCTCTGGCACGATACCGGTTACCTCGATCAGCGCAAGATCAAGCCCGGCGACGTGAGCATGGCGCAGCCGTACGGCCGCTGGGAGATCCGGGCCAAGACCCCCAGCGGACCGAACACGTTCGGATCGCTCGCCGCGTTCTGGCTGCGGAACAACCAGTCCGGCGAGATCGACATCATGGAGGCCTGGGGCTACGACGAGTCCGCCGTGCGAGACCAGCGCATTGATACTGCGACGACGACCGTGCACACCCACACCTCGACGCCCTCGGCGAACCAGCGATACATCTGGCACCACGCGGACTACGGCGCCGCGACTCCCGTGTGGAAGGACTTTCACACCTACGCGTTCGAGTTCACGCCCTCCTACGCGGCAGTGATCGTCGACGGTGTCGAGCTTCTTCGCGCGACACCCGCGACTCATCCCAACCTGTGGAACCCGGACTATTTCGGTTCTCCGCTCCACATGCGACTGAACCTGCATGTCGGGCCATCGTCGACCTACTGGGGCCTGCCGGACCCGAACGACAGATCAGCCACGCAGAACCTCGACTTCCAGGTCGACTACGTAAGGGTCTGGAGCTACACCGGCTGACGGCAGGAGCGAGGGTGCCGCGGAACGCGTTCCTCGGCACCCTCTTGCTCGCTGACTTCAGCTGCGGGATTTCGTCGTATGCCCGCGTTTGGGGGCCACGATCGGCGCGGACACTTCGATATGGGAGTCGTCAGGCTCGAGGAGCGAGTCATCGAGATCAAGCTCCACCTCGTCGTCCGTCCCGACTGTCTCCGACTCAACCGCCTCCGACTCAGCTGCCTCCGGATCCTCGGAGTCGTTCCCCTCGGCTCGCTCGTCGGCCACGCTGCGCTTGTAGGATGATCCCGGCCCGTTCCGCACGCGCGACACGATCAGCGCTGCGATGGCGCCGACGAGAATCCCCAGGAACAAACCCGCGGCGATGAACACGAGCGCCGATGGACGGTTCGACTTCTGCGGCGGGTCGGCCGGAGTCACGAGCATGCCCGAGTAGAACGGTGTCGCCGTGATCCGAGCCTGCTGGTCGAGCAGGCCCTGCAGCTGCAGCTGCGTCGCCGCTCGCTCGTTGCTCCCGATCGGCTGCGACTCGACGACGGCCTGAAGCTGCGCGATCGATTTTCCTAGCTCCGTGGTCGTCTGCTCGACGACCGCCTTGGCGTTGTCGGTGCGCTGTGCGCCGTATGCGTTGGCCAGCGCGTTCGCCCGCTCCGCCGCCAGCTTCGGCGTGTTCGCCGTGACCTGGAAGATGAGCACCTGCGAGTTGCGCGGCACCTCGATCACAGTGTTGGCGCGCAGCGCCTCGATCGACGTGTCATCGAGCTCCGCCACTGCACGCTCCAGCACTGCCGTCGACGTGGCGACCACCTTCTCGGTCTCCATGTTCACTGTGTTGAAGCTCGACCCCGTCGAGAGCACGCTGATTGGCTCTACCGTGTGCTGCGCCTCAGCCGTGTACTTCTGCGGATAAACGAGGAAGACCCCGAATCCGATCACCGCGAAGGCGACGATCGTCCCTACCAGGACCAGCCACGACTGCATGACCCCTCGGTAGAGGTCTTCCAATGTCCAATGCGTTGCCAATTGTGCACTCCCCCAAGCGGCCCCCGACGCGGTCGTCGAGTACAGAACCCGGTCAGTCTAGTCCTCGGGCCTATTGAAACACCGTGGGTCGCGAATCGCTCACATCTCCGGAGCGTTCGAGATGACTAAGCGCGCCTTGCCGCCCTGACTCTCGATGCTCGCGACCTCGACCGCTGTGACGGGAAGATCCTCGGCGAGCAGCTCACGCAGTGAGCGCACAGCCGATTCGGCAGCGACTGTTCCGCTGCCCGGTGCGGAGGGCACGTAATGGATGACGATCCCATAGTCCGCCGCTTGCACGATCTGCATCTGACGGATCGCGCCAGGATCGCCCAGGAAGAGGCCGCTGAGCCCGCCGGTGATGCGCCGGCCCGACGGGGTCCGGATGACATCGGCCAGTCTCCCCTGAACGGGTGCGATGCGCGGGAACGCCCGGCCGCAGCCGCAGCGTCCCTCAATCCTCCGCGAACGGTCGCCCATCTCGTAGCGCACGAGCGGGAAGACCTCGTTGCTGAAGTCCGTGACGACCACCGACCCCTCTGCGCCTTCGCGAACTTGGCGTCCCTGATCATCGACGATGTCGACGCGGCGCTGATCGGCCGCCACGTGGAGCCCCTCGTGCGCTTCGCACTCGGCGGCGATCCACGGAATCTCCGCCGAACGATAGGTGTCGAACACCGGCGCCTGGAAGACCGACTCCAGAAGCGCGCGCTGTCCTGGCTGCAGCATGGCAGCAGTGACGGACACCGCCGTCGTCGGCAGAGTCCTGCCCAACTTCGCAAGGTGCGTGGCGACGGCCGTCGCACCCTCCACGTATGCGACAAGGAGACGAGGATGCACGCGCTCCCACTTCCGCACGAACTCCTCAATCGACGCGTCTGTGATCGCGCGGGCGTCGAGGTGGATGTGCCTGCTCGGCCACCACTGCGCGGCATACGCCAGCGCCTCCTTGCCCCGCCGCAGGCGCCGGTAGATGAACGCCATATCGTCACCGGGGTGCACACCCCACCAGCGATAGATACGCCACCACATGGCTGCCGTGGGAGCATCCGCGTCGTTTCGCACGCGGAGCGGTGCGCCCGTGCTACCACCGGTCTGCGACACCAAGGCCCTGCGCGACGGCACAGTTGATGACAGCAGGCGGTCGCCACCGTCGCGGAGCATGGTCTTCGTCACGATCGGCAGACTGGTGAAGTTGTCCGGCTCCGCGATGTCGATCCGCGAGAATCCCGCTGCCGTGTAAAGGTCCCGGTAGAACGGCGACGAGTCAAACGAATGAAGCGCGATCCGCGCTGACGACTTCGACATGTTTTCCACGAACGTCGGCTCATCGACGCGTTCATTGCGGAGCATCGCGGCGAACGCCCGACGGTCACGGCGCATGAGCAGGCGCGTCTTGGCTTCGAAGATCGTGCGCTTCATGGCTCCCCCGTGGTCCAGCTCCCTGCCGGATCTGCCCCATACTAGAGCTCACGCGTCGCACTAACGATCGTTCGTCCGGTGCTCTTGATAGTTCCTAGGCTATCTGCGAGCATCCAGTCAACAAGTCGGAGAAAGACTTGTACTGACGGGAGAGCAACGATGTCGAAGTTCGACGACCGACGTGCGGGGTCCAGCTGATGGGTGTCGGCTCACCGCCGGCCACGGTCGTTGTTGCGTCGAATGATGCGCCCGCGTCGATCAAGTCCACCGCGGATTTCGTCTGCGACGGCACCGCGGATGAAGTGGAGATCAATGCCGCGATCGCCACCGCTTCAAACGATTCGGTCTCCTTAGGAGGGCAGGGCGGTTCGGTGCTCCTGTGGGGCAAAGAATTCACAGTTGGTGCCGCCATCAAGATGCGGAGTCAAGTAACTCTCTCCGGGATGGGCCAATGGGCGACGACAGTTCGCGCGTCTTCGAGTTTCAGCGGTGGCGAGAACTCAGGCGTGTTCGAGCTGTACAGCACGAATACGCAATACACAACGGTAAGCAGTCTCACGATTCATGGCAATGCCGCCGCCGGCGCGCGGACATGCGGGGTCTTCTATCAGCAAGGTGCAGGACAGGAGTGGGATGCAGCCCACCGTCTGCTGGATCTTTACATCTACGCCACGGGCTGGCACGGCATGTTCTTGACATCTACCGGGGCGGGAGCCCGCAACCGCGCGTATTACGTGCAGAACGTGCGGATCATCGACGCCGGGACCACTGTGACCTCCACTGCCAATGGAATGAAGGTGCTGTCCGTAGATAGCTTCTTCATCGGCATCGACGTGGGGTCCTCCGCATCGCACGGAGTGCTCATCTCCGGCGCCAACAATCGGTTCGTGTCGTGTAAATCCTGGTACTCAGGCTCGATGGCTACGACCGATCACCAGGGCAGCGGGTTCTATGTCACCGGCGCACAACGCAATCAGTTCTCCGCTTGCGAGGCTCAAGACAACTATGGTGATGGCTTTTATCTCGGCGGCGGCAACAATACGCTAAGCGCTTGTTTCGCCGACTCCAACGGCTACAACCGCGGCGGTGGCGGGGGAGCGGGCGTCGGATGGACCGGCTCTGGCTTCTACATCGCGGGTTACGTCACACTCCAGGGCATCGCACTTGACAAGAACGAAGGCGGCAGGGGACTTTACCAGCAGTACGGCGTGGAAGTGGCCTACGCCGGGATCAAGGGGATCGTCGACGTGGTCACAGATGTGAACGGCGTGGCGGCCCTGGGCGGCAGCACCATGGCCACCGGATCAGTAGTCAACGTGATTTGATCGGTCCGGAACCGGTTCCCTACAGCTCCCCCGGCCGCATCGCCTCCGCGTCGATCGCCCTGATCACGCGGATCGCCGCGGTATCGGGCTTAGGCTCGGCGCCGGCAGCCCCGGTCTGCGCTCGCCGGCTGGGCGCATAGACCACGAGCGAGTGGAACAGGAACCGGGCGAAGAACGCGACGATCAGTGAGAGCCCGGTGGCGAGCACGCTGGAGATGTGCCAGCTCTCGACCATCAGAGCCATCACAGGTATGCGCAGCGCGGCCTCGACGTTGTTGAAGGCGAACGAGGTGAAGAAGCGGATGCCGAGGCTTCGAGCGTCCGTGCGCATGTCGGCGAAGACGAAGCGCTCCTGCAGCACGAAGTTCCCGAGGATCGTGACCTCGGCGCCGATGATCGCCGCCCACACGTAGGGCACGCCCGCAGCGGTCAGCAGCCACATGATGCCGAGGTTGGCGACAGCGCCGATCACGCCGATCAGCGCGAACAGCGACATCTTTCCGAATCGGAGCCTCGCGAGATGGGCGACGAACGTGGCGCCCTGCCGGAGGCTCGCCTTCGACGTGCCGTGCCGGCGTTCGCCGAACTCCATCGGGACCTCCGCGATGCGCAGGTCGGTGCGGGCGAGGATCTCCAGCAGGATCTTGAATCCCTGGGGCCTGAGCGCGCCCAGGTCGAGCTTCGCCCTGTCGACGAGGAAGAATCCGGTCATCGGGTCGGTGCTGCGCGCCAGGCGGATCGGGAACATCGCTCTCGTGAGCCAGGTCGCCACACGCGAGACGCCGAAGCGGACGGCGGTTCCGAGTCCGCTGGTGTCGCCGCCGCCGACGTAGCGCGAGGCCGCGACGACGTCGGCTCCGCCTTCCTCATGGCGTTCGAGCAGCGCGGGCACGAGCTCGGGCGGATGCTGGAGGTCGCCGTCCATGACGATGCAGAGGTCGGATGCCGCGGCCCTGAGGCCCGCGACCACCGCGCCGCCGAGCCCGCCGATGTTGTCGTCACGGTGGATCACGCGCACGGGGAGCGGCGCGTCGGCGGCGACGCGTTCGATCTCGAGCGCCGTGTCATCAGTGCTGTCGTCGACGAAGAGGATCTCGGCGTCACGTCCGTCGAGCGCGGCCGCCGTGCGTGCGACGAGTTCCGCGACGTTGTCGCGCTCGTTGTACGTCGGCACGATGACCGTGACCTCTGTCACCACTGCTCCCCCTCTACGGCTGCACGACTATCGTTTCACGGCTTGCTATGAGTTGAGAACCCATCCGTGGGGGTTTGGAAACGATATTTTCAAACCATTCTCCCGCTCTGTCATCGACAGCCCCCGTCTGATATGCTGACCCGAGGCGGCTGTGGGAGTCGCCGAGCGGATGGGGATCCGCTTCTGGGGAATACTGATCTGGGGAGATCATGGGGACGCGCATCGGCTATGCCGTTGGTGCTTTCGACCTGTTTCACGTCGGGCACCTGAACCTTCTTCGTCACGCCAAGCAGCACTGCGACATTCTGATCGCGGGCGTCGTCAGCGACGAGATGCTGCGCCAGGTGAAGGGCATCGAGCCCGTCATCCCGACGGCGGAGCGTGCCGAGATCGTTCGACACATCTCGTTCGTCGACGACGTCTACGTCGAGACCACGCCATCCAAGATGGACTCGTGGCGCGACGTGCAGTTCACCCACTTCTTCAAGGGTGACGATTGGCGCGGCACGGAGAAGGGCCTGCGGCTCGAGCGCGAGTTCGCCGAGGTCGGGGTGGAAGTCGTGTACTTCCCCTACACCGCTCATACCTCGAGTTCCTCGCTGCGGCGCGCTCTCGATGCGATCACCGCCGGCGCGACGCCGGTCGCGGCGGCCGGTCACTGACCCCCGCCCGTACCGCCTGACAGCACCGCACGGCTGGGGGCCGGAATCTGGGGTTCCGGCATCCGTGCGACGATGCAGCAGGCGGTACGGAGTCGGGAACGAGCACGGCCCTCCCTCAGCGAGGCGGCCGTAGGCTTGATGCATGAGCACTCCCGCAGCATCCGAGATCACGATGTTCGGCGCCGACTGGTGCCGCGACTGCATCCGCACGAAGAAGCAGCTCGATGAACTCGGCATCGAATACGCCTATGTCGACCTGGTCGCCGATCCCGCTGCGGCCGATGTCGCGAAGGAGATCTCGGGCCGCACGAACATCCCCGTGGTCGTGTACCCCGACTCCTCGCACCACGTCGAGCCCTCGAACGCCGACGTCGAGGCGAAGCTCCGCGAGCTCTCGCTGATCTGAGCACGCACCGCGCCGCTACACTGGCGCGATGAGCACCGACGCTCGCCCCGGACGAGCATCCGCCGCCCGCCTGCGGCCCCGCACGATCGCGCTCTATGCGATCGGGTCGCTGGGCACGGGCGGATATGCGACACTGCCCGGGCTCGTCCTGACGTACTTCCTCACCGACAATCTCGGCGTCTCCGCGCTCGCGGCCGGCCTCATCGTCACCGCGGCCAAGATCTGGGATGTGGTGATCGATCCGCTCATCGGCGCAGCATCCGATCGCCAGCTCGCCCGCACGGGGTCGCGCCGTGGCTTCATGATCGCCGGAGCGGCAACGCTTCCGCTGTTCTTCGCGCTCACGTTCGCCGTGCCCCCGACGTGGGGGCCGGCTGCCGGAGCGCTCTGCGTGCTGCTCGCCTTCCTCGCGACGGCGACCGCGTTCAGCCTGTTCCAGGTGCCCTACGTGGCCCTGCCCGCCGAGCTCACCGACAGCTACGACGAGCGCACCCGCCTGCTCGGCTGGCGAGTGGTCGTGCTGACCGCGGCCATCCTGCTCTTCGGCGCCGGCGGACCCGAGTTGCGCGGAGCGGGCGGCGATCAGGTCATCGGCTACCTCGTCATGGGCGTCGCCGCCGGTCTTGCGATCGGCCTCGGCATGTACGTGGCGTCGAAGACGGCGGATGCTGCGGCGACCCGCATCGCCCCGGCCGCTGCCGCGGAGCATCCCGCGGGAATCCGCGAGCAGTACGCGTCGGGATTCCGCGCCCTGCGTCGCAGTCAGCCCTTCCGCGCTCTGCTGGCGACGTTCCTGCTCCAGGCGCTCGCGACGGGAACCATGCTCGCCGGCGCTCAGTACGTGGCGACGTGGGTGCTGCGCTCGGAAGACGCGGTGACGCTGGTCTTCCTCGCGCTCGTGGGCCCGGCGCTGCTGGCGACTCCGGGATGGACGGCGATCGCCCGCCGCTCGGGCAAGGAGCGCGCGTTCCGCGTCGCCAGCGTCGTGTTCGCGATCGCCGCGGCGAGCATCACGGCGGCCGTGTGGATGCCGGGCGCCTGGATCTACGCCTCCGTTGCCGTCGCGGGCATCGCCTATGCCGGCCTGCAGTCGCTGCCCATGGCGATGCTGCCCGATGTGATCGCGCACGACGAGCGTGCTCACACCCCGGGCCAGGCCGGAACGTTCACGGGCGTGTGGACCGCCGGCGAGACCGTCGGCTTCGCCCTCGGTGCGACCTTCGTCTCGCTCACGCTCGCCGCGACCGGGTACGTCTCGACGGTCGCCGGAGCCGCGACGCAGCAGCCCGACGCCGCCATCACCGGCATCGTGCTGAGCTTCAGCATCCTCCCCGCACTGCTCATGATGGCAAGTCTCGCGACGCTCGCCCGGTATCGCCTGCGGCGGAGCGACATCGACGCCTGAGCATGCCTCCGCGCGTCCCGGTTCGCATGCGGGAACTCCGTCGCGCATGCGACAACCGGGCGGCATAAGCTGGGATCCCGCTCTAAGGAGGCGCCGATGACTTCTGCGACAACGCCCGCTGGCAAGGCCAGGAAGACGGATGCTGTGGCACCGGCCCGGAAGACGGATGCCGGCTCCCCCGCCCTCCCGGATCTGAGCGACGGCCGCCGCGCCGACCTCGACGCGGTGATCCGTGACCTGCAGACCGGGACGTCGATCTGGTCGGCACTCACGATCGCGCAGCGAGTCACGCTGCTGCGGGCCGTCCGCACGAGCGTCGCAGCGACGGCCGAAGACTGGGCGAACACTGCGGCGGCATCGAAGGGTCTCGATGCTCGGCATCCGCTCCGAGGCGAGGAGTGGCTGAGCGGCCCGTACAGCACGCTCGGGGCACTCGACGCCTATATCGAGACCCTGTCACGACTCGCGAACGGCACCAACCCTCTCGACGGCATCACGATCGACCGCGCTCCGGGCGGGCGGGTCAGGGTGCACGCCTTCCCGCTGACGGGCATCGACCGGTTCCTGCTGTCCGGGTTCACCGGCGAGGTGTGGCTCGAGCCGGGCATGACACCCAACCGGGCGCGCGCCGCCGCCGGACTCGCACAGCGCACGCCCACGGAATCGGGCGGAGTCGGCCTCGTGCTCGGGGCGGGCAACGTCACCTCGATCCCCGTGCTCGACGTCCTGTATGAACTCCTGGCGCACAACCGCACGGTGCTGCTCAAGGTCAACCCCACTCAGGACGCCCTGGTGCCGGTGTACAAGCGCGCCTTCGCCGCGCTCATCGAACCGGGCCTGCTGCGCATCGTCCGCGGCGGCCCCGAGGTCGGCGCCTACCTGACCGCGCACCCTGATCTCTCCCACGTGCACATCACAGGCTCGGCGGCCACGTTCGATGCGATCGTGTGGGGTCCTTCGACGGGCTCAGGAGCCCAGTCCGCATCGGCCGCGCGTCGCCGGCGCGAGAACCGTCCGCTGCTCGAGAAGCCCATCACGGCCGAGCTCGGCGGGGTGTCTCCGATCATCGTCGTCCCGGGAGAATGGACGCCCGCCGACCTGACCTATCAGGCCGAGCACATCGCGACCATGCGCCTGCAGAACAGCGGACACAACTGCATCGCCGGACAGGTCGTGATCATGTCGAGCGACTGGGCGCAGGCCGACCAGTTCCGCGCCGAACTCCGCCGGGCCTATGCGAACGCGCCCGAGAGGCCCATCTGGTACCCAGGATCGCCGTCGCGGATGGGCCTCGCGGCAGACGCCTACCCCGACGCCCTCGTCCTCGGCGACCGGCTGCTGGTCGAGATCAGCGACGACGACGATTCCGCCGCGCTGCGGAGCACCGAGTACTTCGCTCCCGTGCTGGGCGTCGTCGCGCTGCCCGGATCGGGGCAGGCCTTCCTCGACGCAGCCGTGGCCTACTCGAACGACCGACTGCAGGGCACGCTGGGCGCGAATCTGCTGATCGATCCTGCGACCGAGAAGACGCTCGGCACCGGCTTCGAGCGGGCCATCGCCGAGCTTCGCTACGGCTCGATCGCGATCAACGGCTGGACCGCCTTCGGATTCATCACGCCGACTCTCACCTGGGGCGCGTTCCCGGGCGGCACGATCGCCGACGTCGGCAGCGGAATCGGCGTGGTTCACAACGCGCTGCTGCTCGACGGCGTGGAGCGCTCCATCATCCGCGGGCCGTTCCGGCCGTTCCCCCGCTGGCTCTCCGGGGCGATTCGCTCCCCTGGGTCACTGAGCCTGTCGAAGGGCACGATCCTCCCGAAGCCGCCGTGGTTCGTATCCGCACGCACCGGTGCCGAGGTCAGCGAGGGGCTCACGAGATTCCGAGCGAAGGGCGGCGCCGGCCTGCTCGTCAAGACGCTGCTGAAGGCGCTGCGCGCCTGACCGTCAGGGCCTGAGCGTCAGCGCCCGGCGAATCGATCGGTCGCGGCGCGAAGGGCCCGCTGGATGCCGGGCTCGGCCGCGGAGTGCCCGGCATCGTCGACCACGACGAACTCGGCCTCCGGCCAGGCCTGGTGCAGATCCCACGCGGTCATCATCGGCGTGCACACGTCGTGCCGCCCCTGCACGATGACAGTGGGGATGTGACGGATGCCGTCGACCCCCGCGATCAGCTGCCCTTCCTCCCACCAGCCCCGGTGGACGAAGAAGTGGTTCTCGATGCGCGCGAACGCCGTGGCCTTTCGCGGGTCCGACATGGCCTCGATCTGCTCGGCATCCGGCACCAGCGTGACCGTCGACGCCTCCCACCTCGACCAGGCGATCGCGGCCGGCTCGTGCACCGCCGGATCAGGATCGAACAGCCGCCGGTGATACGCCTCGATCATCCGCGTGCGCTCGAGCACCGGGATCGGGGCGACGAACGCCTCCCACAGATCGGGGTACAGCGCTGCGGCTCCGCCCTCGTAGAACCACTCGAGCTCTTCACGACGCAGAGTGAAGATGCCGCGGATCACGAGCTCGGTGACCGCATCCGGATGCGCCTGCGCATAGGCGAGCGCGAGTGCGCTCCCCCACGAACCGCCGAACACCTGCCACGCCGTGATACCGAGGTTCTTGCGCAGCAGCTCGATGTCGGCGATCAGGTGCGCCGTGGTGACGTAGCGCAGGTCGGCGTCGGGGTCGCCCGCGTGCGGGGTGCTGCGCCCGCACCCGCGCTGGTCGAGCAGCACGATCCGGTACACCTCGGGGTCGAAGAACTGCCGTTGCCATGGCGACGTGCCACTGCCCGGTCCGCCGTGCAGGAATACCACGGGCTTGCCCTCGGGGTTGCCGCTGGCCTCCCAGTACATGCGGTGACCGTCGCCGACGAGCAGCTCACCCGTCTCATACGGCTCGATCGGCGGATACAGCGCATCCAGATTCATCGTCGTCGACCCTCCAGATCACAGACCTACGCCGTCAACGCTACTGGGGTCCGAGCTGATCCCCAGGCAGGGTGAACGTCGCGGCGCACACATCGAGGCCGTTCTTGTAGCCGTTCGCGAACCAGAACTGACGCTGCTCGCTGGTGCCGTGCGTGAAGCTCTCGGGACTCACGAACCCGCCGGACTGCTCCTGGATGTGGTCGTCGCCGACGGTGTACGCGGCGTTGACCGCATCGGCGAGCTCCGTCTCGGTCGGAGCCTTCAGATAGGGCACGCCGTCCGCATCCTTCTCCTTCGTCATCTCGCCGATCCACGCTCCCGCGTAGCAGTCGGCCTGCAGCTCGGTGCGCACGCCATTGCTGTCCGGTCCGGTGCCGTTGTTGGGATACTTGTCCATCGTGCCGGTGATGTACTGGATGTGGTGGCCCCACTCGTGTCCGACGATGTAGAGCTGCGCGAGGTTGCCGGCTGAGGCTCCGAACTGCTGCCTCATGAGGTCGAAGAAGGTCGGGTCGATGTAGACGGTCTGATCGGGCGGGCAGTAGAACGGGCCCACGGCGTTGGATGCTGTGCCGCATCCTGTGGATGCGGAGCCGTCGACCACGACCAGGCCGGGCTTGACGTAGCCGTCGACGTGATCCTCCCAGTAGGCGTTCAGCACCACTTCGGCGCCGGCCATGCGGCAGTCGACGTTCTCGTTCGCATCCTCGCCGGTCTTGCATTCGCTGAGGGTGGACTCCTGCGGTGACCCCGCGCCCCCTCCGCCTCCCCCGTCGCCCGACGGGATCAGGCCGGTCAGGTCGATCCCCAGCAGCGGGCCGGCGATCAGCGCGATGATACCGAGCAGGCCGATGCCGCCGGCACCGGCGACGACCGCGCCGCGTCCGCGACGACGCGTGGTGTTGGTCGAGATGTCGGCATCCGGATTGAACGTCATGGATCGAGGGTACTCCGGGGCCGCCGCAGACGTAGGCTCTTGACATGACGACGACGATCACGATCACCGGCGCCGGCGGACAGATCGGTTACGCGCTTCTCTTCCGCATCGCGGCAGGAGATCTTCTCGGGCCCGACGAGAAAGTGCGGCTGCGACTGCTCGAGATCCCGCAGGGGCTCGGGGCCGCCGAGGGCGCCGCGCTCGAGCTGCAGGACGGCGCGTTCGGGCTGCTGGAGGACGTGGAGGCGACGGATGACGCGGCCGTGGGATTCGACGGCTGCGATCTCGCTCTGCTGGTGGGCGCCCGCCCGCGCGGACCGGGCATGGAGCGCGGTGATCTGCTCGCGGCCAACGGCGGGATCTTCGGCCCGCAAGGTCGGGCGATCGCCGAGAATGCGGCTGCGGGGGTGCGCGTGACAGTCGTGGGCAACCCCGCGAACACGAACGCGCTGATCGCCGCGGCATCCGCCGAGGGAGTGCCGGCCGAGCGCTTCAGCGCGCTCACCAGGCTCGACGAGAACCGGGCCCGCGCGCAACTCGCGCAGACGCTAGGGATGCCCGTCGGCACGGTGCGGCGGGTGCCGATCTGGGGCAATCACTCCGCCACGCAGTTTCCCGACATCTCGCACGCGACCGTGGCGGGCCTGCCGGCATCCGAAGCGCTCGCGAAGATCGTCGGCGACGTGCCCGCCTGGCTCGAGCAGACGTTCATCCCGCGGGTCGCGAAGCGCGGCGCGGAGATCATCCAGGTGCGCGGCTCCTCGTCTGTCGCCTCCGCGGCGAGCGCGACGATCGATCATGTGCGCGACTGGGTGCTCGGCACCGACGACTGGACGTCGGCGGGGGTGGTCTCGCACGGAGAGTACGGCGTTCCCGAGGGACTCATCTCCTCGTTCCCCGTGCGGTCCGTCGAGGGTCGATGGCGCATCGTCGAAGGGCTCGACATCGACGATTGGGCCCGCGCTCGCATCGACGCCTCCGTGGCCGAGCTCGTCGAAGAGCGCGAGGCCGTTCGAGCTCTCGGTCTGCTCTGAAGACGGCACCGGTCCGCGGCGACGACGGCGTATCCCGACGCGGCCCGAGCAGGGCAGAATGGATGCCGGAGGTGCGCGATGAGCGAGACGAACGAGACGGCGAAGTCCACGGCATCCGTCGATGACGCCCTGACGAGCCCCCTGCACCTGCCGCATGCCGCGGCCGAGTGCCCGAAGTGCTTCACCGAGCTGCAGCAGAACCGCGATTTCTGGTCTGCGCGCCCCGACGGCTCGCGTCTGGTCGGGCTCGTTGTGGCGCGCGAGGGGATGCCGTCGGTCGTCCAGCAGCGTGAAGACCTCGCGCGCTTCGGAGTGCCGATCGAAGGGTTCCGGCATCCGGCGCCCGACATCCTGGAGAGCTGGAGCGATCGCATCGCCCGGCTGATCGCCACGCTGCGTACGGGCGACGTGCTCGTCGTCGCGAACATCAACGCTCTCGGACGCGACGCCGAAGAGGGCCGCCGCGCTGTGGCGGAGCTGCGCCGGCACGGCATCATGGTGAAGGTGCTCAGCCACAACGCCCGGCATCTGGCCGACGCCGCCCGCTGAGCCCCGCCCGCTGGCCGCCGCATCCGCTAGCCGCTGCATCCCCTGGCCGCTGCATCCCCTGGAGAAAGCGAGAACCGGCTGCCATCCCGTTCGGGATGACAGCCGGTTCAGAGACTGACCGCGTCAGCGACTCAAGGTCACCAGCGGTTGCGGTTGCGGGTCTCCGTCGACTGCGCGTCGGCCGAGTCCTGCGAGACCTGGCGTCCGATGTCGCTGAGGAGCACCTTCATCTCGCTGATCGCCGAGTTCCACTGCGCCTTGGCCTGGATGTAGGCCTCGGAGGCCTCACCGGTCCAGTCGGCCTGGAGAGGCTTGAGCGCGTTCTCCATCTCGTTGAGCTTGTTCTCGATCTTGCCTGCGCCGGCGACGAGGTCGGTACCCGCCGTGTCGACGGCGCCGAACTGCATCTTGTAGCCGTTACCACCCATGATGTCTATCCCTCCGGTCTCAGCCGAGACGGCCCATGAACTTGTTCTGCGCCTGCGCCGAGTCGTCGTCGGTCGCCGTGTAGGTCGACTGCGAGTCGCGCAGGTTCTGCTCGAACCCGTCGAGCGCGTTCGTGATCTTGCGCGACTTCTCCTGCCACGCCTGGAACGTCTGCTGGAAGGCGGCGGCCCCCGAGCCTGCCCACGACGAGCCGATGCCGGACAGCTGGTTCTGAATCGCGTTCAGTTCACCGATGATGTCCGTCTTCGAGCTGTTGACGATACTGGCACCCCGCTGCAGGGCACCATCCGCTGCGGAAACTTCTCCGGCCACGGTCACCTCCTGGTCATAAGGGCGTTTTCGCCCCGAGTGGTTCAGCCCCGGGAGGGGCCGTGACGCCGATGCCCGGCGACAAATAACACCTTACGGGTCGTGTGTCACGATGCCCATGGGTAGCTCTGCCCACCTTGTCCCCACCTGCTCAGAGATGCGACGACGGTGCGTACGCGAGCTGCATGGTCTGCACTCCGCGCTCGCGCGTGATCACCTTCGCGCGCCCGGGGATGGCCGGCGTCGCCTTGACGTTGCCGATCAGCGGGCCTTCGTCGGGGCTGCCAGACAGCAGGATGCCGGGTGTCGCCAGATCCCGCAGGGTCTGCATGACGGGCTCGAAGGTCGCACGCGACGCCCCGCCGGAACGGCGGGCGAGCACCAGGTGCAGACCGACGTCCGCGGCCTGGGCGAGAAGCGGCTGCAGCACGGCGATGGGATTTCCGGACTGGGTGTTGACGAGGTCGTAGTCGTCGACGAGGACGTAGACCTCGGCGCCCGACCACCAGGAACGATCGCGCAGCTGCTGCGGCGTGATGTCCGGCCCCGGCAGACGACTGCGCAGGTACTCCGCCAGCCCCGACAGCTCCTCCGACACCTGCTGCGCCGTGGTGTAGTAGCCGGCAAGATACTCGTCGGGGATCTCGGACAGCAGCGCGCGCCGGTAGTCCACCACGAAGAGCTGGGCGGTCTTCGGCGTGGTCGTGCGCATCACCTCACGGGCGAACGTGCGCAGGAAGCTCGACTTGCCGGACTGGCTGTCGCCGAACAGGTAGAGGTGCGGGTTGCGGCGCACGTCGAACGCGCTGGGAGCGAGCTCTGCTTCGTCGACTCCGAGCAGAACCTGGTTCTGCAAGGGGGTGCCGGCAGCCAGCTGCTGCAGCTGCGACAGCTCGAGCATCTCGGGCAGCAGACGCAGCTTGGGTCCGCGCGGGCCCTTCCATGCGGCGTTCACGCGCTCGATCAGGTGCTCTACGCCCTCGCTGAGCGTCTCGGGGTCGCCCGAGCCGTCTACGCGGGGCAGCGCGGTCAGCATGTGGTGCTTCGACGGCGCGAGACCGCGCCCCGGGCGACCGATCGGCACGTTCGCCGCCACCTTGCGGTCGATCTCCGAGTCGCTGGTGTCACCCAGGCGCAGCTCGAGTTTGGATCCGAAGGTGTCACGGATGGCGGTTCGGAAGTCCATCCAGCGCGTCGTGGTCGCGATCAGGTGCACGCCGAACGTGAGCGCCCGGCCCGCGAGCGCCTGGATCTCGAACTCCATGTCGTCGAATTCGGCGCGGATCGTCGGCCAGCCGTCGATCACGAGGAACACGTCGCCGTAGCCGTCGTCAGCCCGGCCCTGAGCACGCAGCCGACGGTAGGTCTCGATCGAATCGATCGCGTTCGCCGTGAAATAGCGCTCGCGGGCATTGACGATGCCCACGACCTCCTGGAACATGCGCCGGAGCACGTCGGGCTGGTTGCGGCCAGCGACGCCCGCGACGTGCGCCATCTTCGAGAACGGCACGAACGTGCCGCCGCCGAAGTCCATGACGTAGAACTGCACCTCCTGCGGCGTGTGAGTCAGCGCGATGCCCGTCAGAACGCTGCGCGCGAGCGTGCTCTTGCCGCTGCGCGCACCGCCGACGATAGCCAGGTGGCCGCCGGCACCGGTCAGGCTCATCACGAGGCTGTCGCGGCGCTGCTCGAGCGGGCGGTCGACGATGCCGAGCGGAATGGTGAGCGGGCCGGCCTGGCGCCAGCGCGGGGAGATGAGCCCGAGCTGCGGGTCCTCCACCAGGTCGCCGAGCAGCTCGTCGAAGGTGGAGGGCACATCGAGCGGGGGCAGCCACACCTGGTGCGCGGGCATGCTCCGGCCCTTCATGAGCGACACGGCGATGTCGAAGGTGACGCGCTTCTCCTGCGGCTCGGCGCCGGCGAAGCCCTGCTCGGGCGCCTGCTCTTCCGCATTCTCCTGCGCGAGCACGGGGGCTGCCGTGAACGCGCGCGCCTCGATGGCGCGGATCGGCTGCCCGGTCTCTGCGGACTCCGGGGCCGCACCGGGCTTGCGACGTCGCGTCTTGGGCGGGGCCGAGACGTAGGCCGCACGGAACTGCGTGAGCGTCTCGGCATCGGATTTCAGGATGCCGTGGCCACCGCCGCCGGGGAGCGTGAACGCGTCGGGGACGCCGATGACCGCGCGGGAGTCGGCGCCGGAGAAGGTCTTCAGGCCGATCCGGTACGACAGGTGCGAGTCGAGCCCGCGGAGCTTGCCCTCTTCGAGACGCTGCGTGGACAGCAGCAGGTGCACCTGCAGCGAGCGCCCGAGGCGGCCGATCGCGACGAACAGCTCGGTGAAGTCCGGCTTGGCCGAAAGCAGCTCGGAGAACTCGTCGGCGACGATCAGCAGCGCGGGCAGCGGCTTGAGGTCGGTGCGCCCTCCCTTGCGCGCGGTCTCGTAGTCCGTCACATTGGCGAAGTTGCCGGCATCGCGCAGCAGCTCCTGCCGCCGCGTCATCTCGCCCTGGATCGCGTCCTGCATGCGGTCGACGAGCGTGAGATCGTCGCCGAGGTTCGTGATGACCGCGGACACATGCGGCATGTCGGCCATGCCGGCGAAGGTCGCACCACCCTTGAAGTCGATCAGCACGAAGTTCAGCGCCTCGGAGGAATGGGTCATCGCCAGCGAGAGCACGAGCGTGCGCAGCACCTCGGATTTTCCCGAGCCGGTGGCGCCGATGAGCATGCCGTGCGGGCCCATACCCTGCTGCGCCGATTCCTTGATGTCGAGGATCATGGGCTGACCGGTCGTGGTGAGTCCGATCGGCACCCGGAGCCGGTCTCTGGCCGAGCGCGGCTTCCACGCCAGCTCGGGGTCGAAGTCGCGCACGTCGGGCAGGCCGAGCAGGTCGGTCAGCTCCGCGCTGATCGTGCGCGCGCCTCCCGCGGCGTCCTCATCCTGCGCGCTCTCACCCAGGCCCGTGAGGCGGCGGGCGACGGCCTCGGCCGATGCGATGCCGAGGAAGTCGGCGGATGCCGAGACGGCGCCGGCTCCGCGACGGGCGACGGTGAGCTTCGATCCCTCCTCGCCCTCGAGGATGAGCCGGATCGTGAGCGGATCGGCGAGCTGGTCCCACTCGCGCGCGATGTCGATGACGGTGACGCCGTCGACCCCGCCGTCTTCGGCGAGCATGCTCCCGGGAGGCAGATCCACTCCGTCGGTGATGACGACGACGTGCGGCACGGCTCCCCCGCCGCGACCGCTCACGGGCCCCCGCGACCGGATGTCCGCGATGAGCGGCTCGACCTCGGCCCACGACGAGCCGATGCGACGGGCGCCGCCGACGGCATCCGTCCTGCTCTCGGACTGCGCGTGCGGAAGCCACTTGATCCATTCCCAGTACGGCAGCTCCACGCCCGACGCGACCACGGCGATATGCAGATCCTCGGGGGCCGCGAATGTCACCAGGTGCGCGATCATGGACCTGGCCAGGCCACGGGCACGGGTCACATCACCCACGAGCTCGAGGCGGGCGCACGTGCCGATGTTGAGACCGAAGGGGAGGTCGGGCACCTGATCGTGCGTGAGCACGAACCGGTGCGCCGCCGAGGCGCTCACGGGGTCCAGCTGCGCCAGCGGCGGGATGGGCGCCTCGTCGAGGGTCATCGCGAGCGGCTGCGTGGCAGTGCCCACGCGCGTGACGAGGAACTGCGGGTCTCCGACCGGGCGCTCCCAGACGCGGGAGCCGTCCTCGACGATGAAGGGCAGCGACTCGGGCGCGGGCAGGATCCATTCCTCGTACCTGCGCTGCCGTGCGGCGACCTCGCGCACAGCCTCGCGGGTCTCGGCGAGATACGCGAGATACTCGCGGCGGGTGTTCTCGACATTCGCCGAGTGCTGCGACTTCTGCCGCCACATCTGGCCGCCGACCATCGACAGCGCCATGAACAGGAACAGCCCGCCCATGATGTAGGTGCGCGTCGAGTCGCCTCCCTGGGTCAGCGAGAGCACCGCGACGGATCCCAGGCTGCCGACCATCGGAAGCGCCATCATGAGGGTGTTCGACGCACCCTCGGGCTTCGGGAGCTCTGGCGCCTGCTGCAGGGTCAGCTGCCCGCCTGCCGGCGGTTTCGGTGCACGGCGATTGCTGGTGATGCTCACGACTGGCCCTCCTCGAGTCGCCTACTATTGTGTCAGGATGCCGCGACGAACCGGCATCGGAGCTGCGGAACTTCGAGGGGCGGGGATGTCAGCGAAGACGATTCGCCTCACCGTCGCGGACGCGCACGGTCGGCACGATCTGGTCGTCGCCGCCGATTCGACCGTGTCGGAGCTGCTCGCGGTAGGCGGAGTCGATCTGCGGCGCTACGTCGGCATCACCACCTCCGGCGCGGCCATCGACCCCGACAGCGAGGTGTCTGTCAGCCCGGGCGACGGCGGGGTGATCTGGCTCTTCGACCGCACCCAGGCCGGCCTGCGCACAGACCCGACGTCGAAGAGCGCCGCTCCCTCCTCGCCCCGGCAGCATCCGCTGCTGCTCGCACTGCTCCTTGTGATCACCTCCGTGCTCGTCGGCTGCGCCGTGATCGAACCCGCTCCGCTGATCGTGTCGGCATCTTCGGTGCTGCTCCTGACGGCCGCGCTCGCTCTGCTCGCCCAGCCCGTGACGGATGCGACCACCTATGTCGCGTTCGTCGCTCCCTTCCTCGGCTGCGCGGCGGGTGCGGTGGCGCTCGCGACCTTCCGCGACGCCGGAGGGATGATGGCGGCTGGCGCCGTCGCAGGCGCCACCATCGCATGCGTCCGGCACGCTCAGGCGAGGGTGACCGGCTCCGTCCCGGCGTCGACCACGGCGGTGATCGCCGTGTTGTGGGCCGTCGTCGCGGTCGTCGACACCGCGGCGTTCCTGGCCGGGGTGCCGGCCGCTGCCATCACCGCGGTGCAGCTCGCCTGCGCCGTGCCGGTGTTCCATTACATCCGTGCCGCCGCCCTCGATGTCGACGCGCACGATCTCATCGACATCCCCTTCGTGATCCGCGATGCGCAGGGCCTTCGTTTCGAGGCCCCGGTCGAGCCCTCTCCCGTGCATGCCGAGGAGGCCGAGCGGCAGTTCCTGCTCGCTCGCAGGCGCTCGGAGGCGGGGATCATCTCGGCATGCGCACTCGCGCTGCTCTCGGCCCTGTACACCGTGACCTCCGCGACCGGGCACTCCATCGAGACCTGGTGCGTGCTCGGCGGAACCCTGGGCGCAGGCTGCTACTTCCTGCTCACCTCGAGGATGCTCCGCAATGGGCTCGCGCGTGCGGCCGCACTCGTGACGGGCGCCCTCATCACGGCGATCGCTGCCGCCGCCCTGATCATGTCGCTGCAGCTCAGCCCCCTGCTCGTCGCCCTCATCCTCATGCTCGCCGGTGCCGTTGTCGGATGCCTCACCGTGCCGCTCTCGCGTGATTGGCGTTCACTCGGCTGGTCACGCACCGGCGACATCGTCGAAGGAATACTCCTCGCGCTGGCGCCGGCGGCGCTGCTGTACGGCTCCGGGATCGCCGGACAGATTCTGGAGGTCTTCTCGTGACCATCTCTCCACCGGCTGCTCCACTGAGGTCGCAGGCCCGCTCGACGCCTCCGCGCGCGGCGGCCTCCCCCGCCGCACGCGCGACCGCCGGACAGCGAGCCGGCGCCTACCTGATCGACATCCTGATCGTCTCGCTCATCGGCCTCCTGGTCTGGCTCACGACCGGTTCCCTCGTCCTGCTCGCCGTCACTGTGATCGAGCTGTGGGCGATCGGCTGGGTGTGGGAGGGTCACACCGGAGCGACCCCTGGGAACCTGATCTGCGGCATCCGCACGGTGCAGAGGGACGCCGACATCAGCGTCGGCGCCCGAGGCCTCTTCTTCCGCAGCCTCGTGCTCGGGATCTCTCACATCGTCCCCGTCCTGCTGCCCGTGGGCCTCGCCGCCTCCGGTCTTCTCGACGGTCTCGCCGGCGCCAGGATGATCGACGTGCGCAAGGCCCGGCAGTCGGCGACCGGCGGAGCGCGTCGCGAACTCGACCTCGAGGCGCGGGTGACGGGTGCCGACTCGTCGACGAGCGTCATCGCCGCCCAGCCCGGAGTCATCACGCAGACGCCTCTCACGCCCCCGCCGGCGCCGGGAGTCATCACGCAGGCGCCGACCGCGATTCCGCCTGCGCAGGCCCCGGTCGCGCAGACTCAGGCGCCCGCTCCTGCTCCCTCGATTCCTGCAGACGCAGGAGGAATTCCTGTGTTCCAGCTCGCTGACGGAACCGTGATCCAGGCGACGGGCCTCGGGTTCATCGGCCGAGCACCACGCGCTCCCGAGTCGGTTCCGGACGCGATCCTGATCCGCGTGCCCGACGGCACGCGTTCGCTCTCGCGGACCCACGCGGCGTTCGGCGTCGAGGACGACCAGCTCTGGGTGCAGGATCTCGGCTCCGCCAACGGCGCGTCTGTCCGGCACCTCGGCGGCAGCGTGACCGAGCTCGCGCCGCACGTCCCGTGCTTCCTGGTCCCCGGTGATGTCCTGGTGCTCGGAGGAGACGCGGAACTCGCGTTCCAGCGTGTGTCCGCTCGCGGGAACAAGGAGCCCGCGTCCGCGTCCTCGGGCGATGCGCCCCTTCGCAGAGCTGCGCAGCCCGGGCCCGCCCTCGCCGAGGAGAACGCACAAGCGGCAGCGGCGGCGCAGGCGGGCCCGCCTGCCGAAGCTATCGCACCCGCCCCCGCCGTCCTCGCTCTGCAGTTCCAGGACGGCACGACGGCGCCGATCCTGGGCCTGGGCTACATCGGACGCGCTCCCCGGCTTCCTGAAGGAGAGCATCCGAACGCCTCGCTGGTCGCCGTGCCCGACGGCGACCGCTCGGTGTCGCGTACGCACGGCCGATTCGGCATCGTCGACGGGCAGACGTGGTTCGAGGACCTCGGCTCGGGCAACGGCTCGTCACTGCGAACCGCCGACGGGCGATCCGGTCCGATGACCCCGCATCAGCGGTTCGGACTGCTCCCCGGCATGGTCCTGCAGCTCGGCGACTGCGTCATCCGCGTCGTCACCGTCTGAACCCCGACCCCACGGCAGACGAAAGCCGCTCGCCCGCAATGCGGACGAGCGGCTTCTCGATCGACGACCGGATTACCAGGTGATCTCTTCGCGGCCCTCTGAGGTCGAACGGCCGGCGGCGCCGGCTTCACCGATGTCGGGCACTGCCTCATCATCGTCGGGTTCGACCTCGAAGGCCATCAGGTCCTGTCCGCGGCGACGGTTGCGCTTGCCGCGCCCGCCGCCAGCGCCACCACCGGCTGCTGCACCGCCGACCATGCCGCCTCGTCCGCCGGTCGCGCCGCCGGGCTGAGCGGCGACGACCCCTGATGCTCCGGCTCCGCCGGCTCCACCGGCTCCACCGACACCGCCGGCGCCGACTCCTCCGACTCCGCCTACACCCGCGAGCAGACCCGCGCCACCGTTGAGGCGCCGAGCCAGAGCAGCGCCACCGGCGGCGAGCCCGACACCTCCGGCGAGGCCGCCCAGAGCACCGCCGACCGTTCCTGCGCCGCCTCCACCGCTGCCGCCGGGGCTGGGGACGTTCCCCCCGGGGCGAACACCGGGAACTTCACCGTCGACGTTTCCATCCACGTTCGGATCGTCGGTACCGTCGTCGTCGGGGTGGGGGAATCGCGGGTCGTGGACGGGAGGGTCGTACACGGGATCGTCGTGACCATCCGGATCGTAAGGCGGATCGACGAAGAGGTGGGGCTCAGAGGGATGCCCGATGACGTAACCGCCACCACCGCCGCCACCACCACCGGTGTCGTTCGAGCCTCCGGGCCCGGTGCCACCGGTCACTCCCGGGTAGTCTCCCGACCCGTCGCCTCCGGTCTCGTCGTCACCCGACGGATCCTCCGGCGGTTTCGGAGGGTCGTAGTCCGAGGTCGGCATCCCGTCGATGATCTCCTGCAGCCGAGCGTCGAGAGCTGCAGCCAGCTTGGCGGCCTGCTCCTCCTGTGCTGCAGCTGCCTGCTCCAGGTAGTACTGCTGGGCCTCGGCGGGAGTCATCGTCACCCCGGGCTGAACGTGCACAGGGCTGTTCGTCGCCGAATGGATGGCGATCGTCTCCTGCTGCGCCGGCGTGAGGCCCGCATCCGGGAGCCCGGTCACGCCGTTCGCCGTGTCCTGGAGTGCTTGGGTCGCCTGCGCGAAGGCCGTGCTCACAGCGGCCTGATAGTCGGCGAACTTGTCGAGATCGGCACGGATGATGGTAAGCGCTTCCGCGACGGTCACCCCGTACTCGCCGCCGAACCCTTCCGTGCGTGCGGCCTTCTGGATGCTTGTGGTCGCTTCGGTGGTGGCCGCCTGGGCAGCGGTCTGCATCACCACTTGCCCAGTCTGGACACCGATCACCGCGATGCTCGTGCGGTTGGCCTGCAGCCTTCCGAGCCGCTCAAGGTTCTTTCCCATGGTCCCCCCTCAGGCCTCGACCGAACCGGTCCCGAGAATCGTCTCGAGCTGTGCGTAGTATCCGTCCTTCTGCGACTCGTTCAGCTGAGTCGTCTCCTTTATGGCAAGGCTGATGTTCTCGGCTGCCGCCTTCAGATTGGCCTCGATGGCGTCCAGCCACTTGAGAGCCGCCGTGTATCTGGTGGTCAGGGCCGTTGCGAGGGCTACGGACTTGCCGTCTGCAGTCCACAACGACGCGGTCTGACCGTCCGCGAGTTCTCCCAACGTCTTTCGCGACGACACGACCGAGTCGTATGCCTCCACCACCAGGTCGACCTGGGTCTCCGCGGTCTCGAGATCCATCTCGAGGAACCGCTGCATTTTGATCACCATCACGTACCCCTCCGACGTTCCGCACGAGAATACTAATCTGCAGGTTCGATGATTTTCCATGGGTAGCTGTCCCCATGGACAGCGCTCAGAATCCCGGCGACGGTTTTCGTCAGCTCACTGTGAGCTGCAGAACACCGTCGCGTCCGAGCTGACGGTCTTCATCAGCTCCCTTTCTTCCCCGACGACGTCCATGGTTTCGACATACTCGCGCAGCGCGGCATCCGACAGATCGGAGTCGTAGGCGTACTCCCCCCAGCAGGCGACCCATTCGGGATCGTCATCGTACTGGTGCATGCCGGAACGCTGGAGGTCGGCGAGGATCGTCTCGCTCAGCTCTTCCGGCGACGGGCGCCCCGCGGTCGGGTCCGTCGAGGGCTGCTCCGAGGAACTCGATGACGGTGTATCGGTCGGAATGATCGGATCCACCGGACCCGGCGCACTCGCCAGCAGCGACACGACGAGGACGATGCTGCCGATGATCCCGCCCACGACCGACAGGATCATGCCGACGATCGAGGGCCACTTCGCCGCTCCCTTGCGGAACAACCCGATCAACGACACCACGAAAGCCGCCAGCAGCACCACGACCCCGATCCCGAACGCCGCCGGAATGCACGCGAGCACCGTGCCCAGAACCGCGAGCCCCAGACCCACGAAACCCAGCACCGGAGCCCCAGGACCCTTCGACAAGCTCAGGGACCCAGCGGACGAAACCAGACCAACGGACGAAGCCGGGCCAGATGGCCCAGAGGGCGACGGCTGACCGGCGGGAGCGAAATCATCGGTCCACCGCGCACCATCCCACCACCGCTGACGCCCCGAACCATCGTCATACCACCCAGCCGGCATACTCATCCGCGCACCCTCCTCCTCGCAATAACTCGCACCATCCTACGTTCGCGAACTGCGCGCCACCGGTTCACCGGCAGCCCCTGTCCACGCTCCGCGAACGCCAGTCGGCACTCGCTGGGGCTGCAGAACCGCATCGCATCCATGGTGCCTGTCTTCACCAGATCACGTTCATCGGTGTTCGCCCTCGCCCGCGATTGAGCCCCCGGCGCTAGGGATGCGGGTCGCAGGCAAGTGTGGCGTCGATGATCGCCTGGCCGGCGGATTCGCGCTCAGACGCGAGGGGATCCTGTCCCGCGACGACGAGTCGAAGGCTCTCGTCCGACACATCGGAGTCGTACAGGTGCTGCCCGAAACAGGGGTAGAAGTCGGGCATGTCGTCGTAGGTGGTGAGCCCCTCCGCCTGCGCGAGGGCCTTGAAGCCTTCAGCGATCTCTTCGGGAGAGGGACGCCCTTCGCTGGTGCCCGCGCTCGGCGACTCGGACGGCTCCTCTGGCGAGGCCGACGTGGGCACGTCGGTCGGAGGGACCACCGGACCCTGAACACTCGCCAGCAGCGACACGACCACCACGACCGCGCCCACCACGCCCCGACGACAGACAGGATCATCCCCACGATCGACGGCCACTTCGCCGCACCCTTGCGGAACAACCCGATCAGCGACACCACGAAAGCCGCCACCAGCACGACCACGCCGATCCCGAACACCGCCGGAATGCACGCCAGCACCGTGCCTAGAACCGCGAGCCCCAGACCCACGAAACCCCGCACCGGAGCCCCTTGACGCTTCGACAAGCTCAGGGACCGAGAATACTGCCCCACAGCCCCGAGAGCGGGAGCGAAGTCATCCGTCCAGCGCCCGCCATCCCACCACCGCTGACGCCCCGAACCATCGTCGTACCATCCAGCCGGCATACTCATGTGCGCACCCTCCTCGCCGCATCAGATCCAACGGTGGCGACCCCTGGACGACGTCCCGTCACTGTGCCGACGTCGACTCGTGCGAGATCAGGAAGCCGCGCCGACGAAGGCGTCCCGTGCGAAGGCCTCGAGCAGATCGAGGTCGTCGACCGTGACGATTCGGGCCCCGACCGCGTGCTCGACGAGGCGCGAGCGTGCGGAATCCGGCAGCTCTCCTGCCGAGGTGCGCTCCAGGCCCCGGACGCCGTGCCTCGCGAACTTGTCGACGAGGCTGCCGACTCGGCGCTCGAGCTTCTCCTGCGACCAGCCCAGACGGTGAGCCACCTCGTCCATCGCGGGCAAGCGCACGGAACCCGGCGTATTCAGCCGCAGCATGGGCTCTGCGAGGGCCGTCAGCACGATCTTCTGCATCGGCGAGAGCAGGCCCGCGACGCCATCGTCCGCCTCCGTCCACGGTGCGGACACCTGGTAGAACGGGTTCTCCGCCACGAGCGTGAGCTCGTAGGTCGTCTCACCGGCGGTGAACATCACCACGGTCGAGTCGAACACCAGAGGCATCGATGCGCCAGGCGCCAGCCACGATTGGGCCATCCCGTCGGCCGAGGCGACGGATGCGGTCAGCCTCGAGCCGACGTTCGACAGCCGCCAGACGCCCTCCTGCTGCGCGATCTCCAGGAAGCGCCGGTGCACGTACTGGTTGTCCCCGATGGAGAGGTCGGCACCGCGTCCGATCACGAACGTCGTCCCGGCCGCGATGCGCTCGCGCCGATCGCCCCACTGGAG
Organism: Microbacterium hydrocarbonoxydans; assembly: GCF_000956475.1. Taxonomy (GTDB): domain Bacteria; phylum Actinomycetota; class Actinomycetes; order Actinomycetales; family Microbacteriaceae; genus Microbacterium; species Microbacterium hydrocarbonoxydans_A. Next base: position 13,298 of record NZ_JYJB01000009.1, on the reverse strand, counting down.
CACGAGCGCACCGCCCGTCACGTCGGCAACCGCTTCGAGGTCCGCCGTCGTCATGCTGCCGTGTGGCGCGGCCATGCCCCGCCCGGGAACGCGCTGGCCGCAGCGAGCTCGCTGGTCACGTTGGTCATGAAGTCCGCAGCGGCCTGGTTCGCGGTGTTGATGATGTCCACGAGACTAACGACATCGGCGATCATCGAGACGATCTCGGCGATGATCGTGACGACGCCGCCCGGCGCGCCCCAGACCGACACGATCTCGGCGATGCCGAGGCCGACCCCGATCGCGGTCATGAGGACGGAGATCGAGAAGTTCACCCAGAAGTCGACGATCGCGTCGGCGAAGGTGTTCAGCTCCTGGTCGATCATCTCGCACTTCGCGTAGATGCTCTCGGATGCCGGGTTCTGCAGCTCCACGCGCGCCGCGTAGGCGTCGTGCGCCGCACCCGTCCAGTGACCCGTGCTGGGCAGCGCGGTCAGGACGACGGTCGACGTCGCCACGGTTGCCGGTGTGCCGACCGTCTGGACCCAGGTGGTGCCGGTCTGACGCAGAAGGGCCGGATTGCCGACGAAGGCGAAGATCTGCGTGGTCTGCTGGATCGCCTCGTTGACCTTCTCGAACATCCTGCCGATGAGGTCGTTGATCCTGTCGATCAGCTCGCCGATGAGCGGGATGTGGCTGGCGAGCTCGAGGACGCCGTTGATGATGTCGATGACCGAGTTCGTCCGGTCGAGGATCTCATCGAACTTCGACGTGGAGCGTGCGACATCGCCCGCGTTGTCGCCGCCGCCGTGCGAACCAGAACCGCTCCGGCCGTGGGAACTGCCTGTGCCATGCGAACCGCTGCTGCCGTGCGAACCCGAACCGCCGCCGTGCGGACCTCTGCGAGTACTAACCATGATGACGTCTTTCCTTCAGTCGTGATTCGGGATCAGCTGCTCAGCCGGGTCTGCCATGCCGGAAGCGGCGGGGCAGGCATCGCAGTGTCGATGATGTCGTCGGGGAGGGTGCCGATGGTGAAGCGCTGATCCGCCTCGCCATCCGTGGTCGGTGTCGGCTGCGCATCATCGTCATCGGCATCGCCCGTGCCGGTCTCGGATGCCGGCGCATCGTCGTCGTTCGAGGTGCCGTCGGTGCCGTCAGTCCCATCGGTCCCGTCGGTTCCATCAGTCCCGTCGGTGCCGTCAGTCCCGTCCGTGCCATCGGTCCCGTCGGTTCCATCGGTTCCGTCGGTTCCATCGGTTCCGTCGGTTCCATCGGTTCCGTCGGTTCCATCAGTCCCGTCGGTGCCCTCCGTCCCCGCGTTCACGTCGGTGCCGCCTTCGACGTCGCCTTCGACACTCACCTCACCTGAGACGTCGGTCTGCGGGCCGTGGTCGAGACCTGTGGCCTCGTGGTGCAGTTGGGCGGCCTGGTCGCGGAGCTCGGCGGCCTTGTCGCGCAGCTCAGCGGCATCCTCGCGAGCATCCGTCACCTCTTCGACAGCATCGTCGCGACTGTCCTCGAGCTTCTCGATCTGCTCACGGATGTCGGCGGCCTCCGCGCGCTGCGCTGCGGCGTCCGCCCGCAGCGCTGCCGACTCGGTACGGGTCTGCAGCGCGCCCGCCTGGTCGCCGGCCGCTTCCTGCTGCTCTGCCTTCAGATCGAGCTCGGTCGCCCGGTACTCGGTCTCGGTAGCGCTGCTGTCGAGCTCTGCAGCCTGCTCCTCGAGAGCATCGATCTGCTTGTCGAGCTCGTCGACCTGCTCCTGCGCCTTGTCTGCGTGCTGGTCGGCCTGATCGGCCTGCCTGTCGAGCGCATCGGCGCGAGCATCGAGCTGATCAGCCTTGGCATCGGCTTCGGCCTGTGCCTCGTCGTCGCCCGTCTCGCCCTCGAGCGAGCCGTCGACGCGGGGGTCATCGATCTGCGCGGGGCCGCCACCACCCGTGCCGCCGCCGACGCCGCCGCCAGAACCGCCGCCGGTACCGCCACCCGTGCCACCGCCCGTGCCACCCCCCGTGCCGCCGGTGTCACCGCCGGCGTCGCCGGTGTTACCCGGATAGTTGCAGGCTTCTTCATCTTCCCGCTTGTCGTAGTCCTCGGCGGTCTTGCGAAGCGAATCGGCGAACCCTGTGAGCGCCTCCGGCGCGGTGTCGAGGATCGCGACCATGGTCGCCTGGAAGTTGTTGTACGCAGCCGACGCCTGTCCTCCGATGAACGAGAACGCTGCCGAGTCGATCGTCAGCGCCTCGGCGGCGGACTGGATGGAACTGTACGTTTCCGAGGCCGCTTCGAACTTGCCCGCGTCCTGGTACAGCGTGTTGGTGTCTACCTCGAAGCCGGTTTCGCTTCCGGAGGTGAACGACGAGGCCGGCGGCTGCGGTGTCGGCTCCGGCAGGACGGAGTGGCCCTGCGTGTTCGGCATCGGCGTCGCCGTCGGACTCTGCAGCCCGGGGTTGCTCACCCCTCCTCCGCCTGACGGGAGCAGGTGGGTCGCCGCGCTCACCGCCTCGTCGAGCGGAGTGGCCGCGTCGAGTACGTTGCCGAACGCTCCGAGGACGTCTCCCTCTGCGACGTTCTTTCCGAAGTCGACGATCTCGTCGACAGGGTTCACCGCGTCGACGAAATCGCCGAATGCATCTCCGATTCCCATTGCTGTTCTCCCTGCCTCAGCGGATGGCGCCCATGCGGCGCATCAGTTCGTGGGGGTTGTGCGCGATCTTGGCCAGTTCCTCGATCGCGGGGAAACCCTCGTACTTGTTCTCCCGCTCGCGGGCGGACATCGCCATCACGTTGTTCATCGCGCGGACGATCTCCCTTTCGATCACCTCGTCGTTCGTGTTCCGCACCCACCGCTCGTCGACCTTCACCGCGGTGATGGTGTCGCCCTCGCGCGTGACCGTCACCGTCTTGGTCGAGTTCACGCCGTCGCGCTGCTGGCGCGCCCGCTGCGCGCGGTGCGCGAGGAAGTCCTGCTGCTCGGCATCCGCTGCCGCATACAGCTCGCGCAGCTTCTCGCGGCCCTCGATGCCCCAGGAAGAGCTCGGGTCGCCGAGCTGAACAGGCTGAGGGGCGGGGAGCGGAGTCGCCTCGCCCTTCTGGTCGGCGTTCTCGGAGTACGCCTTCATCCACTGCGCCGAGCGCTGGCTGATCGCGTCCTGGTAGCAGGAGCTGATCGCGAGACCGAGCGATCCCTCGCCGATCGTGTCGCGCCAGTCCTCGTCGAGGAGCAGCGACTGCACCGATCCCTTCGCGTCGAGCGAGAGCGTGACCGCCCCGCGATCGTCCTTCACCGTGATCGGAGTCAGCTGCTCCGACGCCGTGGCGAGGGCCCGCAGCTCGCGCTGCAGCTCGCCTGCCGTCTGCCGCAGCTCCGCCATCAGGCGGTTGGCATCCGCCATATCCATGCTGACCATGGGCTCCTCTTCCGTAGACCGTTGAGGCAATCCTACGAAGCGGTGCGTGATGCCCATAGGGGGAGAAGTCCCCATAGGCTCCCCTACCGGGTGCTCGGGCCCGCGGAGCTGCGCCGTGCTCGCCCGCGGGCGAGCAGCAGCGTGATGACCGAGATCGTGGCGGCCGTGCCGAAGCCCCACCCGACGATCGCCCGAGCAGGGTCCAGCGGGTCCGCGTCCGCGTCGACCGAGATCGTGCGGGTCGGCTCCGGCGTCGGCGTCGCCGAGGGGAAGGCCGGGGACTGCGGGCCGGGGAGCGCGCCATCGTCGACCAGCGAGAGCGCCTCGGCGGGGCGCACCTCGCCCCAGCCGACGGTGTCGCTGCGCTCCGCCGGAGACACCCGCATGGCCGATTGCGTCAGGCGGAACGCCCACTGGTCGGGCGACTCCGTCGGATAGCGTGCCGCGACGAGGGCCGCCGCCCCGGACACCACCGCGGTCGCGTAGCTCGACGATGCCGAGTCGCCGTTGAACACGCAGTCGCCGCCCGAGATGTAAGCCGAGGGCATCGACTGACCGGGCGCCGCGATGTCGACGTGCGCGCCGGCGTATGAGGAGTCCGCATTCCATGTGCCGTCCTTCAGCACGGCGGAGACGGCGAGGGCGCCCGGCAGCTCACCCGGATAGAAGTGCGCCGGATCCGGACTGTCGGCGTTCGCTGTGTTGCGGTTTCCTGCGCTCGCGATCACGAGCGAGCCGCGTGCGTGCGCATACGCCACCGCGTCGGCGTAGAGGTCTGCCGACTGGTCGTCGGACAGCGAGACGTTGATGATCTGCGCGCCATGATCGGCCGCCCAGCGGATGCCGGACGTGACGGATGCCGCGCTCGGCGCCACCAGGTCGCGCGACGACTGCCCGTCCTCAGGCGCCGATTCGAAGGCGCGCACCGGCATGATCTTCGCCTCGGGTGCGATGCCCACGACGCCAGAGCCTTCTGCCGGGCGAGCAGCGATCAGGCCGGCCACCGCCGTTCCGTGGCCGAAGAGGTCATCGGCCGCCGGAGCCGTGCCGTCGCCGAACGTGCTGACCCCCGGCACGAGCGCATCCGCGAAATGGACGTTGGCTGCTTCGACGCCGGAATCGACGACCGCGACGGTCACGCCACGACCCCGGCTGAGCGTCCAGGCTTCCTCGAGTCCGAGCCGCTCGACGAGGTAGCTCGCGCCCGAGACCAGGACCTGCGAACCGGGCGTGCACTGCTGCCCCGCGTCGACGGCTGGTCCGGTCGGGGTCTCATCAGCGATCGCCATACCGGAGATGCCCGTCCCCGCGGCTCCCAGCATCGCGACGAGTCCGACCATCGCCGCCGCATTGCGCAGACTGCGCGTGCGCATCAGCCGTCCTGCCCCGACGCCGTCCTCTGCGCGATGGCCCGGCTGAGCGCCGGCCCCTGCTCGAGCAGCTGCGTCCACGCGGAGGGCACGGTCACGGACTCCTTGGTCGAGTAGCCGAGCAGCGCCAGATCCGCCGCCGTCTCGACCGGGAAGTACACCCCGGCCTCCGAGACGAAGCCGTAGGTGGCTCCCTCGCCCTTGGACTTCGACGTGATCGCAGAACCCGCTCCGGGCATCACCCGCGTCCCAGGCTCCAGGTCCTCCGGGCTCGTGGCCACCGACACCACGGGGCCGTCCGAGCCAGGCGTCATCTGCAGGCATGCTGTGGAGCCGTCTCCCGACGGCGACGGCGCATCTTCGGGCCAGTCCTCGGGAATCGCGTCCGAGTTCACGTCGGCGAGGTCTGTCGCCTCGGCGACGGTCATGATGACCGGGTCCACTCCGACGTATGCGGTGAGGAGCTGCCGCGCGAAGGCCGTGGCGGGAACGAGGCGCCCGTCGGCATCCGCGATGTACTCCGCGACGACCTTCCCGTCGGCCTGCGTCTGCACGGCCTGACCGACGACGAGGCCGGCTGCCCCGGCATCCTCGCCCAGCTCGCTGCCCAGGTCGACCGCGAGCGGCGATCCGGGCGAGACGAGGTTGAGCCAGAGCGCCGGCACCGTCGGCACGGACGACACGTCATCGATGCCGAGGAACACGCTCGCGACGACCGCCACGTTGTCTTCGGGCACTGCGTACCGGCGGGAGCCCTCGACGAACCAGTAACGGTCGCGATCGTCCTTCACGAGCGCGCCCTGGTCGAGCGGGCCGACACGATCGCCGAGGAGCCGCGTCGAGATCTCCAGCGGACGATCGGCGGCGACGCAGCTGAGCCAGGCGTCGTCGTACTGTCGGTCAGGTGCCGGAAGGTAGTCGGGGGCCCCGTCGATGCCGACCGGCGACGGGTCGCGCGTGATGCCGTCGAGTTTGCTCGCAGGCACCGAGGTGATCTTCACCCCGCCTGTGAGCAGCCGTGCACTGGCGAGATTCTTGACGGGATAGAGCGTGCCGTCGAGGGCCACATAGCGCGACCCCTCGCCCTGCACGACGATGATCGCGCCCTCGCGCCAGTCCTTGGGCAGGCTGCCCGTGAACGTGCCGATCAGGAGCGACACGATGATCGTCAGGATGCCGAGCGCGACGCTCACCACGACCCCGCGCAACGGCTTGCCCGGTGGAAGCTCACGGCCGCCGGGGGCGCCGCTGACGAATGCCCGCTGCAGACGCCGACGGTTGAAGGCCTGCGCCTGCAGCAGCTCGGATTTGGATGCCATGTCTCAGAACCAGCCCCCGGCGATGATGGCCAAGGGCAGCAGCAGCGCGATCGTCGCCCACTCGGCGAAGTCGGCGAACCGGGTGAGCGCGAGCCGCGTCTTCGGATTCAGCAGCACCACGACGATGATGCAGACCGCGACCACGGCGAGTCCGGCCACCAGACCGCCCATCCAGGCGGGGTGCGCGATGATCGCCGTGACGACGCTCAGCGCGACGCCGGAGAGGACGCCGGAGGCGACCGCCACGATGTCGAAGCGCGAATAGACCTGCCGCGTTCCTAGGAACATCCCGATATACGTCACCGCGCACAGCAGCAGCCCCCAGAAGCCGGATGCCACGACCGGCGCCGTCGCGACCAGCACGATCACGCAGAGCGAGATCCGCAGCGAGACCTGGTAGCGGTGAGCACGGCTGTAGAGCTTGGCGACCTCGGCCGGCGAGATGTGCGTGGGAGCGTCGTAGACCTCCGACTCGTCGCGCGCCGACACCACGCGCAGCGGCACGGACGCCAGGGCGACCCAGGGAGCGCCGAGTCCGGCGATGCCCGCGAGCGCCATCGCGGCCGCGAGGGTTCCCGCGACCGGCGCATCGAGCCAGGTGATGACGGCGCCGATGGCGAGAAGAACGCCGCCGACCGCGACGGGGATGAGCCCGTACTCCCGGAGATCCCTCAGCGCGAGGAGCGCGACGACTCCGGACACGAGCATCGCGACGCCGCCGAGGACCAGCGGCAGGCCCCACGCGTCGCCCCGCGGAAGCAGCGTGTACGCGGACGCCCCGGCGTACACCGACGACACGAGCGCCAGCGACATCGTCGCCTGTTTCGGCGCACCGGTGCGCGCCATCACGAGCGCGCAGATCAGGAGCACCAGCGCGGCGGCTCCAGCGCCGGCGGCAGTCACGATCGTGCCGGTGTCGGCCCATGCCCACACTGCGGGAACGAGTCCGAGCAGCAGCAGCACGGATGCGACCACCGTGGCGGTCGTGACGGAGTTCTGCACCGACCAGGCGGGCGCGTTGTGCTCGACCGCGTCGGCGACGGCCTCGACGAGGTCGTCATAGCGCTTCGTGCGGGCGGCCGACGCCCCCTGCTCCAGCACGAGGAAGTCGCCGTCCTGCACACCCTGGGCCGCGAGGGTCCGGTCGCCGTCCAGCACCTGTCCATCGGCCTGGACCAGCCGGAAGCCCGAAGACGCCGAATGGCTGTCGAGCATCCGCAGACGGCGTGTCAGCGACGGAAGCACCTCGGCGATCGGGACGCCGCCGGGGACGCCGACATCGATGCGCTCGGATTCCCACTGCACCGACAGGCGCATGAGCTGCGACGATGCGGCAGCTGTCGTCTGAGGCGACATCGATCCCCCTGCTTCTGATTGAACACGCGCGTTTCACACTATCGCGCGCACGGCCGGCTTCCCGGCCTCCCGTGCGATGGCGCCGGCTGCTACGAGTCCTCGTCGTCCTCGGCGTCGGCCACTGGCGCGTCCAGCAGCGCCAGGTCGTCCTTGGTCACCAGCCGGCTGGAGACGGCGTATTCGACCAGTCTGGCCTTGCGGTTCATCGCGAGCCTCCCCTGGCCGCCGCGCATACCCTGCACGCCGATGCGGTCGAACTTCTCGCACACGTTGTCGAGCTTGCGGTTGAACCGCGTGCTCGTCCATCCCAGCCGCTGCGCGGCCTGTGCAGAACTGGGGATCTCGCTGGCGCCGGTGCCCTCGCGCTTGAGGGCGGGTTCGGCGAGCGCGAGGATCAGAAGCTTCTGCCGCACGGTGAGCGGCACGTGGCCGATCGTCGACTGCCCGCTGTCCGCACCCCCGCTCGAGTCGATGCGCAGCGTGGGCGCCTTGGAGTGGATCGTGAACTCGTAGGTCACGGGGCCCGCGGTGAAGACCACCGTGGTCTGCTCGAACACGATCGGCAGGCGCGCTCCCGGTGCGAGCCAGGCGTTGACGCCCCCGGAGGAGTCGGTCACGGTGGCCGTCAGCCTCGCTCCGACGTTCGACAGCCACCACAGGCCGTCGGTGTGCGAGATCTCGAGGAAGTGGCGGTGCAGGAACAGGTTGTCCTCGTCCAGCTCCAGGTCTCCCTGTCGTCCGACGTAGAACGGCTCGTCCGGCTGCGGTGAGTAGTACTCTCCCGCGAATTCGACTGTGATGTCCATCAGCCCACGCACCCCCTGACCCCCTCGGGCGTCGAACGCCCGTCAGCTCTCTTGATCAGCACCTCGATGCAGGTGCGTCCCGTCCGCTCCCCCTCCAGGGTGGCGTTCGCCTGTTCCACGATATGCGGTTCGCCGGGTCCGTCGAGCGTGACTTCGTACCAGATGTACGTGTCGCCCTCTTCGGGGTCGGGGTTCGTCCACGTGAACGAGACGATCCCGCCCTGGGTGACGCCGGTGACATCTTCCGGACCAGGTACAACGCCTGCAAGAGGGTCCACCGGCTCCGGCTCCTCCGTGGTCGGCGTGGGCGCGGGCACGAGAGCGCCGGTCAGGCTGCTTGCGAACACGACGCCGCCGATGAGCAGCACGAGACCGAGAACGGCGATGAGCCATCCCCACCAGGGCATGCCGCTCCTGGTCTGCCGCGGGGCTTCGTGCGCGACGGGCTCGGCTGCAGGAGTCCATGGGGGAGCCTGCGGCGTCAGCATCTCGGGCACGACCACGGCAGGCGCACGCAGCGCTGTCGCGTCGTCGTCGGGCTGCGGAACGGCCGGAGCACGGTGCTGGGTCGCTGCGAGGGAGTCGGCTGCGGGCGGGCGGTCGAATCGCGGGACCTCGACGGCCTCGCCGCCCGGCTGCTTGCGCAGCGTGGTCGCGGAGGGACGCGTCGCCGTGGGACTGTCAGGATTGATCGAGCGGACGTCGCGGACCCTGGTGAGGCCGTCCCCGTCGTCTTCGAGCTCGTCGGGCGCCGGATGCTCGTCGACGATGTCGATGGGCGTCACCGAGTGCGACAGCTCGATCTGCACCTTCTGCAGGGCGCGCGCGAACGCGACCGCGCTGGGGAACCTGTCATCCGGGTTCTTCGCCATCGCGCGCTCGAGCACGCGCTGCAGGCTCTCGGGCGAATCGGGGCGGCCCAGCGGCGGAAGCGCCGCCCTCTCGATGCGCTCGATGAGGTCGGCGCTGGAGTTGCGCTCGCCCGGCCGCTCGAACGGAGAGCGCCCCGCAAGAAGCGTGTAGAGGGTCGCGCCGAGCGCCCACACATCGGTGCGCGGGCCGCTCTGCGGCGGTTCGGCGAACGATTCGGGGGGCGACCACGGGATCGACATCCCCGCGGACTCTCCCGTGGCATCGGTGGTCGATGCGATGCCGAAGTCGGTGAGCGCGGGGCGGTTGTACTCGGTCACGAGGATGTTCGCGGGCTTGATGTCGCGGTGCAGGACCCCCGCTCGATGAGCGGTCTCCACCGCACCGGCGACCTGGATGCCGACGCGCAGCGCCTCCGCGACGAGGAAGGTCTCCTTGCGGGCTCGGACCTGGAGGTTGGGCCGCGGGCAGTACTCCATGACGAGGTACGGGCGCCCGTCACCGGCGACGCCGGACTGGTAGATCGTCACGATCGCCGGATGTGCCGACAGCATCGCCATCACGTTCGCCTCGTCGGCGAACTCCTTCGCGGCCTGCGCCGAGGGGCGATCGGCGAGGAGCACCTTCACCGCCACACGGCGGCGCGGCATCTGCTGCTCGTAGAGGAAGACGTCGGCGAAGCCACCCGTCCCGAGCGGCTCGAGGTAGGTGAATCCGGGCAGCTGCGGCGGCGGCGACGGACGTCGGCTCACGAAACGCCCTCGAAGGCGACCGTCACTCCGTCTCCCAGATCGACGACATCACCGGACAGGACGAGCGTCTGCTCTCCGGGGTGCAGACGAACGGGGTCGGCTCCGGGCCGCAGCAGAGTGGAGCCGTTGGTGGTGTGGAGGTCGATCACGACCACGGAACCGGCCTCCGGACGCACTTCGAGATGGCTGCGGGAGATGTCCTGCTGCGGGCTGTCGACCGCGACGAGGTGCGGCATGCTGTCGCCGCTCGCGCGGGTCGCGCGCGGTCGGCGGCCGATGATCACAGTGCGATCGAGCTCGACGACCTGCCCCGTGGAGATCCGGATTCGGCCGGAGGCACCGGGCACTGCGGGGAGCACCGGGAGCACCTGTGTGGCGGTCTCGTCGGAGCTCGCGCGCTGCTGACGCAGCGCTGCCAGCTCGGATGCCGAGATGGTCGCGCCGTCGTGATCGCCGAGGTCTGCGCCCGGCAGCGGCGGGATCGCGGGCGCAGCAGCGGGCTGACCGATGGGCTGGCCGGTGCCTGAGTGCAGGGTCTCGCCGAACAGCTGCTCGAACTCGTCGATGTCGCTCGCGGCGGAGTCGTCTGCCGGAGCGAACGTCTGCTCCGGCGGCTCCCAGGTGTGCTCGTCGAGGCCGTTGTCGTCGAGCGAAGGGTCCTCCTCCGCCTCCTCGGCGGTGATCGCCTCGAGGACGGGTTCGGGCGTTTCGTCTCGCTCCGCTCGCTCAACGACCGGGGGCTCCTCGTTCTGGTCCGAGACCGGCGTCTCGTCCTCCTCCGGCTGCTCGGCTACCGGGGGCTCGTCTTCGAGGTCGGATGCCGGCGTCTCGTCTTCCTCCGGCTGCTCGACGACCGGAGGCTCGTCTTCGAGGTCGGATGCCGGCGTCTCGTCTTCCTCCGGCTGCTCGACGACCGCGGGCTCCTCGTCCTGATCCGAGACGGGTGCTCCATCTACCTCCGCCTGCTCGACGACCGGCGAGGCGTCGACGACCGGCGAGGCGTCGACGGCGGGAGGGGCATCGGGCACATCGTCGACGTGCGGCGCCGACGGCACCCCGAACAGCGCGAGCGCGGGCGCCGGGCCACCGCCCAGAGACGCGGCCGAAGCACCCGCCTCGATCTCGTCGATACGCGGGGCTGGGCCGAGCACCGCGACGATCGGCTCGGCGTCGCTCGTCTCGAGCTCAGCGCTCACCGCCGCGGCGCAGACGATGCCACTCTTCACGGGCAGCGCGGAGGCGGCATCTGTCTCCTCCACCGTGATCTCGATGCGCGTGGCGCCCGCGACGAAGCGCTCGCTCCACGTGGTCACCTCGGCGCCGGAGAGCTCGTATGCGGCACCCGTCCCGCAGCTGACGCGAGCGACGGCACCGCCGCGCAGCGCGATGCGCACGTCCGCGCCCTCGGCGACGGCCGCGACGAACGGCGGCAGCGCCACGAACGAGCCGCCTGCCGCGGTCGTCAGGACGTCGACCACGCTCGCGAGCGTCTTCTCGGCGGGAAGACGGTCCCAGAGCCGCGAGATGATGTCGCTGGGCACGTCCGGCGGCAGGGCGACCAGCGCGCCCGGAATCACGATCAGGTACCACTGCCCCGGTCGGTAGATCGTCTGCATCAGCGAACCCCTCCTGCTGCTTCACGCGGACGAGTGTCCACGTCCATGTCGTCGGTCGCGCGCGGGGCGCCCTGTCTCGAGGCCACATGCACCGCATCCGCGATCACGACCGTGATGTTATCGCGCCCGCCCGCGAGCAGCGCCGCGGCCACGAGCGCATCGGCGGCCTCCTGCGGGTCCTTCACCGCGCTCAGGATCTCGCGGATGCGCTCGTCTCCGAGCTCCGAGGTGAGCCCGTCCGAGCAGATCATCATGCGATCACCCAGCTCGGCCGGGAACATCCAGTAGTCGGCATCCCCCGTGCTGCTCGCACCGATGGCCCTGGTGATGATGTTGCGCCGGCGGTCGGTCGCCGCGGTCTCGGCGGTCAGCTCGCCCGCCTCGATGAGCTCCTGCACGACAGAGTGGTCGACGGTGATCTGCTCGAGCTCGCCGTCGGCGAGACGGTAGGTGCGGGAGTCGCCGATGTTGATCGCCAGCCAGTACCCGATGCCGTCGACGGATGCCACGACGACGCCGCTGAGCGTGGTGCCGGCACGCCCGTTGCCTGTGGTCGACAGATGCTCGACTCCGTTGCGGGCGCGCTCCAGCGCGCCGCGGACCTCGGCGAGCTCGAGCGACGAACGGCCGAGATACTTCGAGAACTCCTCGATCACCGTGGCGCTCGCGCGCTCGCCCGCCTCGTGCCCGCCCATGCCGTCGGCGACCACGAATACGGGAGCATCGGCGAGATAGGAGTCCTCGTTCAGCGCGCGGCGGAGACCCGTGTGCGTCGCCGACCCGGTCGCGACGACCATCGCGGGCGTCATGCGTAGCCGCCGATGACGACGATGCGGTCGCCGATCTCGATCGCGTCGCCCAGTCTCACGGGAACGCGCTGACCCGGAGGGCAGGCGATGCGCTGGCCGTCGCGCACGATCGTCATGCCGTTGGTCGAATGGCGATCCAGCACCCATCCCCCGGAGACCTCGGCGGCGGCCTCGAAGTGCGTCTTCGACAGCGACAGCGTCTCGTCGCGCACGGTCACGAGCGCCGCGCCCGGTTCAGGAGCGGGGTTGCGTCCGAAGATCGTGCGGCGGCTCACGGTCATGCGGACACCGTCATCCCAGGTGAACACGAGGCCGTGGCCGGGGATGCTGATGCGCGTCGCCTCGATCTCGGCCTCGTGAGGATCGACGGGTGCGGATGCCGACGCAGGCGGCTCGGAGATCGCAGGCGTGGGGGCCGTCGGCGCCACGGGTGCGGCGGATGGCACCGCCGCCGGAGCCGGAGCCGGCACGGCGGGAGCTGCGGGAGCGGATGCCGGCAGCACTGGCTGCGGTGCGGCAGGGGCGCCCGCCTCCGTCCATAGCGCGGGCGCAGGGGTCGGCTCGGGCTGCGCGGGCGTGCGCCCCTGGATGACGGTCTCGTACAGCTCTGGGTCGAGATCCTCGTCCTCGGGATCCTGGCGCACGACCGGGCCCGGCTGCGTCACGCCGGGGACGTACGCGATCAGAGACGGGTCGCCGGCAGCAGCCGGAGGAGTCGGAGGCGTGAACGCCGCAGCCGCGGAGTCGGTCTGCGTGAAAGCCGGGGAAGGGGTGGCCTGCGGCGCAGCAGGCGGCACGTACGCGCCGGGTGCCTCGTACGCACCGGGCGCCGGAGCCGGAGCGGGTGAACCGGGAACGGGCGGCGCCGGGAATGCGGGCGGCTGATACGTGTGAGCAGCGGGTGCGGGCGGCTGTCCGAGAGCAGGCGGGGGCACGGGGCCCGGAGGCATGATCGGCACCGGGGGCACGCCATGGGCGGGTGCTGCGGGCGGAACCGCGGGGGTGGCG